>NZ_JBBOYD010000001.1:1302500-2502500 GCF_038007965.1 Niallia sp. FSL W8-0635
ATTGGGAAATGAAGTGACTGATAATAAGTCTTTTGAAAATGTCGGTGTTATTAGAGTGAAAGACGATACGATTATTATGGGGCAGCCAATTGATTTTACAAAGGAGAATATCGATCAATATGATTTTTAGACGAACACATCTATTTAAGTTAGGTCGAGCCCCCTTAAAGCGTAAGTTAATCATTACTTATATGATAATGACCGTCATTCCGATGGGGATATTAGGATACATTACATATACACAAAATACAAAAGCCATAGAGGAACAAGTAGGTGAATATATTCCTAGATTATTAAATCAAGCAAATAAAAATATTGAAAATGAATTAAACCTATTAAATGATTTGCCTCATGCGATTTATAATTCAAAAGAAATCATGTCTATTCTAAGAAGTACCCCTTACAAGGAGAAATCAGCTTTTCTACAGGAAAAGTATACAGTAGAAAGTTTTTTATCCAATAACTATCTAAATAGTAATCACTCAGATATTCTTGCCGCGTTTTTGATCACGAATAATGGCAATTATATAAGCACGAAAACCCCTTTTAAAGGAATGAATTTTGATGATTCCATTCTCCCTTTTGGAGAGATACATGATTTAGCCGGGGATACCCCTATTATTTTGCCAAATAAAACAAATTTGACCTTTGAAAAAGATATTCCATTTATATTACTTGTTAAGGAACTAACAGATTTTGAAAATCGAGAAAGCTTAGGCTCTTTGATCATTGCAGTAGATGTGGAATTTATTGAAAAAATCCTTAATGATATTGATAAGGAAGAGAGAGCTACTATGTGGTTAATGGATGAAAACGGCTATATTATTTATCATCCTGACAAATCACTAATTGGACAAATAGATGGCGGTTTAGTGGACTATCCCCTTGTCAATGGTAGCTTTCGAACTATGGAGCAAACAAAGGAAAATGTGCTATATAGTATGAATCAGTCAACCACCAAACACTGGATTCTAGCCCATAGTATTCCAATGAAATATCTAACAGAAAGAACGGATATTGTTAAGAATTATACACTTTCCATTTTTTTAATTTTAATGATTATTTCGACCATTATATCGATTTTTATCGCTTGGTCTGTAACTAAACCGATTAAACATCTTGGAAAAGTAATGAAGGAAGTGGAAGATGGTAATTTACATGTCAACATTACTCCAATCAATAAGGATGAAGTAGGACAATTAGCTGAAAGTTTTCAATCCATGTTAGAACAATTAAGAATACTCATACAGAAAAACTATGAAATTGAACTACAACAACGAAATGCACAAATCTATGCACTGCAATCACAAATAAATCCGCACTTTATGTACAACACATTAGAAACTATTGGAGCAGTGATTGAGGAAGAGGATTCGGAAACGGCAGTCGATATGGTGGGGATTCTTGGACAAATGTTGAGGTATTCATTAAGTAGTAGTGAAAGCTTAGTACCTTTACAAACAGAATTAATACATATAAAAAACTATTTAAGACTACAAAAAATTCGTTTTGAGGATAGAGTCCATTATGAAATGGATGGAGAAGAACAGATTCCACTCTACTATTCTCCTAAATTTATTATTCAACCAATTATTGAAAATACTTTTAAATATGGAATGAAACAAAGAAAGGTACTAAAAATATCCATAACTATTTTGGTGGAGGATGAAAAATTAAAGATTATTATTAAGGATAATGGACCTGGAATAGATAAAGAAAAACTGCAGAGCATTCAAAAAAACTTAGATAAGCAAGACTATTTTACAAGAGAATCGGGAGTGGGATTAACGAATGTCCATGCACGAATTAAAATGTTGTTTACAAATAAGTACGGCATAACGATTGAAAGCGTAGAATCAATGGGAACAACAGTGACAATCTTTTTACCTTTGATTACAGATCCTTGTATTGTGTGCGAGAAATGGCCAGAGGGAGAGGGGAAAAATGGAGAAAATGAAAGTGATTGTTGTAGATGATGAGCCAAGAATTTTAAAACGGATGAAACGGATGGTAGAAGAACAGGGAGAAGCGTGGGAAATCATTGGAGCCTTTTCTGATGGCAAAGATGCGATTGAAAACATAGAAGAAAAGTCACTTACCTTTGATTTACTATTAACAGATGTGCAAATGCCAGAATTAACAGGGCTTCAGCTTATTAATCGATTAAAAGATAAAATGTCATTTGAGTCGATTATCATTAGTGGGTTTGATGATTTTGTCTATTTGCAATCTGCTATAAAAGAAGGAGTTTCTAATTACTTATTAAAGCCAGTTCATCGAGAACAATTAAAAGAAGTATTACGAGAGATACAGAAAAAAATTGAAATAAAAAGAGCAGAAGAAAATGAAAAGCAGCAATTGCAACGTAAGGCGAAAGAACTGGATTATACAAAGCAAGTATATTTATTAAGTCAATTGCAAGTAGAAGATTATTCAATAGAACATAAGAAGAAATGGCGACAGCTTTTAGGAAAAGGTTCATTTCAATTATTGTATTTTAGCATTGATCAAAATATAAAACAAACCTTGTCGGATGAGTATCCAGCTTGGCTAAAACAAGCAAACGAAGATATTCTTTCTTCCTTAAAGATTGTATTAGAAGAATGGTCTTCTTCTACGAATAGAAGAAATTGGCTATGGAGAGATGATCTTTTTTCAATCTGGGTCTTAATAGAACATCCAGAACAGGAGCCATTTCATACGGATACGGAAGCTTTACTAGAATTATGGAAAGAAAATGTAAGAAGGGTATCTAAGAATACCGTTACAATTGCCGTTGGGACGGAGTTTACAAGGATAGAAGAGTTCTTGGATAATCGAAAAAAATTAGAAAATATTATGCAGAATAGAATGATTTATGGTTGTAACAAAGTGTTTTGGCTTGAGCAATTGTCTGAAACAAGTGAAGAGAGTAAAAATCATAGCGCGGAAATTATCAAAAGCATCCAACAGCTTTTATTTAGTCTTGAAAATGAGGAGAAGAAAGAAGTTATTGCCTCGCTCGATGAATATTTTAAAAAGCTGAAGCTGATTAGATCTGCAAGTATTTTAGAAGAAGCTGTCCAATTACTTGGAATGAGAATTGTAAACAGATGGGTTGAATTAGAAGGATTTGGCGAAGAAAGAGTATTGTTCCGTGAGGTAATCTCTTTGACAAAAAACACCTCCAATTTTTATCAATTAAAGGATAAGATAAAATTTTGGGTCCTTTCTGTAATGGAAAGGATTCAAGCAGCAAAAAGATCAAATAAAAATCCAATTCAAAAAGCAAAGGATTATATTCAAGCTCATTTGGGCGAATCAATTACCATTAAATTAATTGCACAACAAGTATATATGAGTCCTACTTATTTCAGTGCTTATTTTAAGGAGCAGACAGGGGAAACAATTCTAGACTATATAACGAAAACAAGATTGAAAAAAGCAACCGAATTATTGGAAACAACGGATCTTAAAATATATGATATCGCTGTTCAATTAGGCTATCAGGATACAAAGTATTTTAGTCGATTATTTAGACAGTGGTATGGGTACACGCCTTCTCAATATAGAGATGCACATCTACAAAGATAAATAGGAAAGTAAACAAAGATGAAGAATTATGTAAATTAAAAGCTATCGGAATCTAGTAAAAATGGACTTCTGATAGCTTTTTGTTATTTAGAGATACTCGTCTGGAAATGCTTTCTTCTATAGCCTGTCTCTCCCTAGCCCATCTGCGAACAAAAAATGAAAACCCTACCAATAAACGTTTTTTTATCCCCCTAATCTTAGTTTTGTCTCCTATTAAGCGTTTTTATCATGCGGTATTATGTAAATATCAACAATGTAATTGCTTTCAATTTATAAGAAGGGAGTTGGAAGAAAAATGAAAAAACATACTAGATTGGCAAGTGTTATGCGTGTATATAAGGATCGATATGATGAATATGAGAAGAGGCATAATGAGCTTTGGCCAGAAATGAAGGAGACTTTAAAGGCTCATGGCGTGCATCGCTATTCCATTTTTTTAGATGTAGAATCTGGACAATTATTTGCTTATTTAGAAGTAGACGATGTAGAAACATGGGATAAGGTTTCAGAAACGGAAATTTGTAAGAAGTGGTGGGACTATATGGAGCCATTAATGGAGACAAATCCAGACAACAGTCCTGTTTCTAAGCAGCTACAAAGTGTTTTTTATCTTGAATAGAATAATAGAGAGGAAGATTCGTTATGGCAACTGCTGTGAAAAAAAATAGTAAAAAGGCTACGATTACAGTAGCTATGTCCAATTATCTAGAAGCAGGCTCTATTGTTGCTGGTGCAGGTGGATTGACTCTTTGGATGGAATATTTGCATTTAGATGATTTTAAGCTTGGTTTACTGGGCGCGTTAAGTGCAAATGGGTTTGGATCCGCAATTGGTGCTTTAATTGGTGGTATTTTAGTGGACAAATATGGAAGGAAATTCATCTATAAATATGATCTTCTCGTTTACATGCTTGGGGTTTTATTAATTACTTTCTCTTTCAATTTTCCAATGCTGCTAATTGGTTATGTTATTACAGGGATTGCAGTAGGTGCAGCTATTCCGGCTGCTTGGACATATATTGCAGAAGAAGCACCTGATAAGGAGCGAGCGGCTAGAATAGGCTATGGTCAATTAGCTTGGTCTGTAGGACCAGCAATCTCGCTATTATTATCTGTTTTATTAGCTCCTTTAGGGTTATTAGGAAGTAGAATCATATTTGCGCAATTATTTGTAATCGCTTTAGTAACTTGGATTATGCAGCAACAGATTAATGAATCAGCAATCTGGGAGGAAGAAAAACAGAAGGAAAAGGATCAGATACAAAAAGGGGAGAAAATTGCCAATCCAATTAAAGAACTTTTCTCCATTAAAGCGAATCGTCAAGCAATCGTTCTTTTAATAGGAATCTATGTGTTCTGGAATTTAGTTGCAGGTGTAATGGGTTACTTTATGCCATATATTTATGAAACAGTGGGTGGTTTAACAGCAGCACATGCTAATTTATTACAAGCATTCTTATGGATATTAACAGTTGCATCTACTTACTTTGTTTTTATTAAACTAGGTGATAAGGTAAATCGGAAATTGCTTTATACAATTGGTGCTGTCCTTGGAATTATTGCTTGGTTAGTATTATCTTTAGGTTCAATGGGAATGTTTGAATTATTCACATTCGTTATTCTATGGGGTGTTGCAGCTGGCTTTGGTGCACAGGCATTTTACGGATTATGGTCAAGTGAACTATTCCATACGAAGTATAGAGCGAAAGCACAAGGCTTCTTATTTGCAACAGCACGTGTTTCCGTGGGATTAATTTCCTTAGTAGTGCCATTAATGATTACTACATTAGGATTTAAGATTTCAGGCTTAATTATGATAGGTTTCTTATTAATTGCAGCAATTGTCGGGTTCATAATGGCTCCTGAAACAAGAGGCAAATCATTAAAAGAAATTGAAAAAGAGCGCTATACTGCATAAATAATAAAGGATGTCTTAAAGACGTTATTTTTGAAATAACCCTTTAAGACATCCTTTTCTCATTCTACTACTCTCTTCAATCCAATGCTAGCTAAAGCAGTATGTAAATTTGCACATGTGGTAATCTTGCTAAAGTCGATTCCTAAAGAAATAATCGTTTGAGCAATTTCTGGTCTAATACCAGAGACAATGGATTTAACTCCAATCAAATCTAATGCGTGAACGACTTTAAATAAATTATCTGCAACCATTGTATCGACAATTGGTACGCCAGAGATGTCTAAAATTAGATACTCGATTTTTAAATTGGAGGATTCCTGTAATGCCACCTCTAAAATCAATTGAGAGCGCTGTGTATCAATTTCTCCGATAAGAGGGATAATCGCTGTTTCTTTCGCAATGGGAACAACAGGTACAGATAATTCTTCTAAAGCGGTATATGCTAGCTTCATTATCTTCGTATTATGTTCTTCATATATATGCCCAATATATGCACTAATTTCATCGAGAATTGGATCAATAATCTTCCCTACATCCAACATGGTAATTGGTGCAAAAGACTTTTGTTCTAATTCTTCTGTGAATACGTCCCAAATAACATTTCGATAAATGGATAGGGAGCGAAGTGCAGATTGTAAAGGGATATGGTTGCTTACAAACGCTTCTCCAGTTTCCTTAGACCAATTCTGTATCCCATCTGCATCTTTATTATCCTTTAATGCTTCAGCTAAAATATAAAAAAGTTTGGCATTCCATTCAAGCATAGCTTCTTCAGGATAAGGAAGGGATATATTAGTTGTTTGCTGTTGTAAAAATTGAGATAGCAAGGTATTCGTATTTTCAGCAAGGATGTTCTTGTTTTTTATGATTTTGTTTCCTATATAAGCTAATTCATCCTTCAAAATGGATCACTCCTAAGTATAAATCTACTAATAGTATACATGTTCTTTCCTAATATGTGGAGCAAATGTACTTTTTCAATAATTAATATCGTAACCCTAAAACTGTACTAAATAGTTATCTTTAGGCTATGGAAAAGGAGTGTTGCCCACAGTATCGCACTCCCTTTTCTTCTATTAAGTATTCGGACAAGGTGCTGTAGAATTTCTTAAGACCAGCTTTGGTTTATATACATAGGATGGAGGTAAAGTTCCTTTCTCTTCCACTGCATTAACAATCCATTTAGCTGCTTCAATGCCCATCTCCATTTTGGGATGGGACACAGAAGTTAATTTGACCTCCGATGTTTCCGTTAATAGGGAATCATCATAGCCAATAATAGAGATATCTTCTGGAATGGATATGTGTAAAGTGCGAAGAAACTGAATTACTTGAATAGCAAGTTGGTCATTATAGCAAATAATAGCAGTTGGTCTATTAACTGTTTCGAATGCTTCCGCTAATCGATCTAGCGGATAATCTGCTTGGTTTTCATCTGAATAAGTAATCAGCATTTCTGGAAAAAATGGAATGGAGTATGCTTTGAAAGCTTGTATGAATCCCTTCATCCGATTCGTTCCTTGTAAATCATCTGATTTAAATAATCCGATGATTTTTTTATGCCCTAGTTTAATTAAATGTTCGGTAGAAATAAAACCACCTTGTTCATCATCCACCACTAGATGAGGGGGGGAGAGTTGTGAATAAAATTGATTAATCATTAAATAGGGAATTTTATTCTGCTCCAACTCTAAATAAAGCTTTATGTTTGGATTAAAGGTATTGGTTTTAGTCGGCTCAATAATTAATCCATCTATATTTCTATTTAGCATTGTCTGAAGACATTGTTTTTCTTTTTTTATATCATTGTCCGTACAAGCGAATGTGAGAGAATAGCCTTGATTGGTTAAATAAGATTCCATTCCTTTGATGATGGATGGAAAAATATAGTCTGATATATGTGTCATGATAACGCCAATATTTTTTGTTCTTTTTATTGGCTGATGGGAATGTGTTGTTGCTTGAGAAGGATGAATGTGTTGATGAGAGACAAATGTGCCAGCACCTTGTTCTCTATATAGCCAACCTTCATGAACTAAATCGCCTATAGCTTGACGAACTGTATGGCGACTTACACCGAACATTTTTCCTAATTCATTTTCTGAATATATTTTTTCTCCAGGTTGTACTTTACCGTTAGTAATCCAGTCCGTAATTTCTTCTTTCACCATATTGTATTTTGTTGTATGTGCCACTGCTTCACCGCTTTCTATTGTAGTGAACGATGCTAACTTATACGTACAATAAAAAATTATAGAGTTATCGTATCAAAAAAAGGCATAAAAGACCAATGATTTCTTAGTGGAAAGAGGAAAAAATAGTGATATTTAGGGAGAATGAAAGAAAATAGTGTAAATGAAATTTTGGATGCTTTGATGGGGCATATAAATGACTCATAGAAATTAATCCATATTATACGTACAAGTTTTTAAATCATAGCTTTTTCAAGAGAAGAAGTTTTGAAAACGTATTACTTAATTAGTTGACAACTTGTATATACATGTTATGATGAAAGGGAAGAAAAATAATATATTTTCGTTCATAATGATTTTGCTAAAATAATTGAATCAAATAAAGTTGACGGTCATGATGATGTCGACTAATTTGTGTGCAGGTGAGCAAGTGGAATTAGCACTTTTTCTGCAAATAATAATGAAATAAATAAAAACGCTAATACTAATTCCATTGAGCTTTTAGCATAAAAGAAAAAGACATAATTTTCACATCGGTGGTGTAGATAGATGGAACAAGCATGGTGGCAAAAGGCAGTAGTATATCAAATTTATCCGAAGAGTTTTCAAGATACAACAGGAAACGGAGTAGGGGATATCCAAGGAATTATTAAAAGATTAGACTATTTAAAGGAATTAGGGGTAGATGTACTGTGGTTAACGCCTATTTACGCTTCCCCACAAAAAGATAATGGCTATGATATTAGCGATTATTATTCTATTCATCATGAATATGGAAAAATGGAAGATTTTGATCAGCTATTAGATGAAGCTCATCAAAAAGGAATAAAAATTATTATGGATATTGTAGTTAACCATACCTCTACGGAGCATGAATGGTTTAAACAGGCGGCATCTTCGAAAGATAATCCATATCGTGATTTTTACATTTGGAAAGATGGAAAAGAAGACGGAAGTGAGCCAACAAATTGGCAGTCTAAATTCGGTGGGAATGCGTGGCAATATGATGAAAAAACCGGTCAATATTATTTGCATCTATTTGATGTAACCCAAGCTGATTTAAACTGGGAGAATGAGAAACTTCGTGATGAAGTCTATAAAATGATGAAATTCTGGTTTGAAAAAGGAGTAGATGGTTTCCGTCTCGACGTAATAAACTTGATTTCTAAAAATCAAAACTTTCCAGATGATGATGGTTCAGTAGCTCCTGGTGATGGAAGAAAGTTTTATACAGATGGCCCACGTGTGCATGAATTTATTCATGAGATGAATCAAGAAGTATTTTCAAAATATAATAGTATGACTGTTGGAGAAATGTCTTCCACAACTTTAGAGCATTGTATTAAATATACTAAGCCTGAACGAAATGAATTAAGCATGACTTTTAATTTCCACCATTTAAAGGTTGATTACCCAAACGGCGAAAAGTGGAAAATTGGGGAAATGGATTTCCATGCTTTAAAACAAATTTTATCTAAATGGCAAGTTGGTATGAATGAAGGTGGAGGATGGAATGCACTATTCTGGTGTAACCATGATCAGCCTCGAATTGTATCTCGTTATGGAAATGATGGAGAGTATCATAAGGAATCTGCTAAGATGCTTGCAACGACAATTCATATGATGCAAGGAACGCCTTATATTTACCAGGGTGAGGAATTTGGTATGACCGATCCTAAATTTACTTCCATTGATCAGTACCGTGATGTTGAATCCTTGAATATGTATAATATTTTACAAGCAAGCGGGAAGCCAGAAGATGAAATCTTAGAAGTTCTACGAAGAAAATCTCGTGATAATTCTCGTACACCAGTACAATGGAATGGAGAAAAAAATGCAGGATTTACAGAGGGAACTCCATGGATAGAAACAGCGGAAAATTATAAAGAGCTGAATGCAGAAAATGCCTTAAAGGATAAAGATTCTGTTTTCTATCACTATCAAAAGTTAATTAACCTTCGTAAAGAATACGATATTGTGACAGATGGAGATTATGAGTTACTTGCTCCTGATGATGATAAAATATTTGCTTACTTACGCAGTACAGATAAAGAAAAGCTATTCGTAATAAATAATTTTTACGAGGAAGAAGCGGTATTTACTGTACCAAAGCATGTTGATACTACAGGATTAGCAAGTACAACTATTCTTTCTAACTATCCAGATTCTGCTTCATATGGAGAGACTATTAAGTTAAGACCATATGAGTCCGTTGTTTATTATATGAAGTAAGAGATATTTCCTGCGAATGAAAGATATCGCAGGAAATATTATTAATCAGATTTATGGGAAAATTTTTGTTATTGCGTTAAACTAGAATTAGATAATCTTTAATTGGAGGGAATCAGCTTGTTTAAAAATCTATTTAAAAAGAATAAAGAAGAAAAAACGGCTACAAGTCAAAATTATATTCAGCCTTTACAAGGAAAGTTATTAAATATTAGTGAAGTGCCGGATCCTGTATTTTCACAAAAAATGATGGGCGATGGTATTGCAATAGACCCTTCGAATGGGGTGTTAGTTGCTCCTGCAGATGGACAAATTATGAATATATTCCCTACAAAACATGCATTAAGTATGACAGACAATAATGGTAAAGAAATCTTAATCCATGTCGGATTAGATACCGTTACTTTAAAAGGGGAAGGTTTTACTACTTTTGTAAAGGATGGAGATAAAGTAAAACAAGGGCAAAAATTAATGGAAATTGACTTTGATGCAATTAAATCAAAGGTACCTTCTATTATTACTCCAATGGTATTTACGAACCTAGGAGAAAGTGAAAAAGTAGTAATAGAAGGCAACGAAATTAAAATAGGGTAAGTAAAATGCTATGAGGCTGTTTCGCCTTATAGCATTTTTTTTGGATTTTAAGCAAAAGAGAGAACCCTTCGTCTGGTAATATTGCAGATTTTTTCTTTGGATAAAACAGACTATTCAATTAATTGTATTGGCAAAATGTATACAAATGTATACATTAAAATCAGATGATTGTATTCATTTGTATACGATGGAGGAAGGAGGACAAACTTATGAAGCATTTTGAGGATCATCAAATGCGGCCTAGAAAAGGGGATGGCTACCGAGGAAAAGGAGGACCTGGAGCGAAAACATTTCGAAGAGGTCGGGCAATGGATTTTTTAGAAAGATTACAAGTTAAACGTACCACTTTAAAACAACAGTTAGTGACAGCAGAATTTCAAGAAATAAATCAAGTTATTCTAGGAGAATTAAAGGCAATTGAACTGGTTATTAACGAGTTTATTAAGCACTTTGAACTTCATGAAGGTGATGGGAACAAAGAAGATAGGCAAAACCAATCAGATCTCAAGGAAGACAATAACTAAAGGGGAAAGTAATATGTGGGGATTAAAAAAATATATAAAGCCTTACTGGAAATTTATGCTGCTTGCTCCCTTGTTTATGATAGGAGAGGTATTTTTTGATTTACTTCAGCCAAAGCTAGCTGCGCATATTGTCAATTTTGGAGTTGTAGAACGTAATTTTCAAGTCATTGAGCATGTAGGATTAGTAATGGTATTAGTTGCATTTCTTTCCTTAGTAACTGGCGTAAGTTGTAACCTTTTTGCTAGTCGTGTCTCTCAAAATTTTGGTGCAGATATTAGGGAGGAGCTCTTAAAAAAAATTCAAACCTTTTCGTTTGAAAACATGGATAAATTCCAGTCAGGCTCGTTGATTACTCGAATGACAAATGATGTCATCCAAATACAAAACTTGATGCAAGTTATGCTACAGGGACTGGTTCGAGCACCGAGTTTATTGATTGGTAGTGTAATAATGGCTTTGTTAATAAATGTAAAACTCGGTCTCATTTTATTTGGAACACTCCTAATTTTAATAATGGTTCTTGTTATTCTAATAAAATTTGCTTCTCCACTATTTTCGAAGGTTCAGGAAAAATTAGATGCTGTAAATACTAGCATTCAAGAGAATTTGGCAGGAATTCGGGTGGTAAAGGCATTTGTTAGGTTGATTATGAGACAAAAAGGTTTCGAAAGATTAATAGGGATTATACAGAAATCTCCATAAAAGCCGCTCGTTTTATAGCGATAAATTCACCAATTGTTACATTAATCATGAATATTTGTTTAGTTACCATCCTTTTATATGGAGGGAATATGGTATTAATGAATACTGTTCCAGTGGGGGATTTAGTTGCTTTTATAAACTATGTGGTTCAAGTACTTGCTTCCTTACTTATGGTAAGTGGAGTGCTTATGAATATTACACAAGCAAATGTATCTGCTAAAAGAATTCAAGAAGTATTAACAATGAAAGAAGCGATGAATGATAAACAGGAAGTTCTTCAATCTGATATATCTGCTTCCAATGTCGCATTTAATCATGTTTTGTTCTCCTATAATGACTCAACAAATGCAAAAGATGTTGTATTAAAGGATATTCATTTTAAGGCTAAACGTGGAGAAACTGTTGCTATAATTGGTTCTACTGGTGCAGGGAAAACAACGCTTGTTCAGTTGCTTCCTAGGTTATATGAAGTTACAGGTGGCTCTATTGAAATAGATGGAAAAGACATAAGAAATCTGCCTTTATTAGAGTTGCGTAAAAAAATAGGAATAATTTTGCAAGAAACGATTTTGTTTACAGGTACAATTAAAGAAAATATTGCTTTTGGTAAAGCTGAAGTAACACAAGAAGAAATAGAAGACGCAGCAAAAATAGCGCAGGCCCATGAATTTATTTCGAAATTACCAAATGGATATGATACATTAGTCGGTCAAAAAGGAGTAAATTTATCTGGAGGGCAAAAACAAAGGATTTCCATTGCTAGAGCAATTTTGATTCATGCCCCGATTTTAATATTGGATGATAGTACTAGTGCATTAGATGTAGCAACAGAGAAAAAATTACGTGCAGCAATAGAATTTCTATCTAAACAGACCATCACATTTATGGTTGCACAGCGAATTTCTTCTGTTATTGATGCGGATAAGATTCTTGTTATGGAAGATGGGTCTATTGTTGGCAAAGGAACCCATAAGGAATTGTTAGCAACTTGTGAGGTTTATCAAGATATTTATCAATCGCAATTTGGGAAAAGGGAGTTGTCGTATGAGCAGCAAACACTCTCATAAAAACACTGTCAATATGTCACAAATGGGCTTTCAGCAAAGGGGCCCCAGACCTGGAGAAGTTCCAAAAGTAAGATCAAAGAATGCAAAAGGTACTGTTCTGAAAATATGGGACTACTTAAAAAAGCAACGAAAGGCGTTAATAATAGTTGTAATTAGTACCATTTTAACTTCTATTTGCGCACTTTTAGGTCCATTTTTTATTGGGAAAACCATTGATGGTTTTCTTCTGGTACATAAATCAACTGGAATTATTAAGATGGTCCTTCTATTACTAACAGTCTATGTGTTTGGAGCTGTTTTTACATGGATCCAGCAATATATAGCTTCTAGTTTATCTCAATTAACGGTGCAAGCAATGCGGCAGGATTTATTTGAGAAATTTCAGCATTTACCGATACCGTTTTTTGATCAGCGGACACATGGAGAATTAATGAGTCGTACAACAAATGATATTACAAATGTCTCTAATACACTCAATCAGACTATTATTCAATTGATATCAAGTGTCTTTATGTTGGTTGGTAGTGTAATAATGATGTTAACTCTAAGTGTTTGGATGACATTGATAACTATGTTAACAATTCCAACAATTATTTTTATTACGAAGAAAATAACAAAGTACACGCGCCAGTTTTTTTCAGAACAGCAAAAATTACTTGGGGAAGTAAATGGATTTGTACAAGAGAATATTGCTGGCCTGAAAGTCATTAAGGTATTTGGCAGAGAGGAAAAAACGTTAGAAGAATTTCAGGAAAAAAATGAAAAACTCCGCTCTATTAGTGTGAAAGCACAAAGTCTATCAGGATCAATGGGACCAATCATGAATTCCATGCGTAACTTAAGCTTTGTTATTATCGCTGTATTTGGAGGTATATTTGCATACCATGATGTCATTACAATTGGTATTATTGTAAGTTTTCTTCATTATTCGAATCAGTTTAGTCAACCAATCAATCAATTGGCGAATCAATATAATATGTTGCAATCTGCCATTGCAGGAGCAGAAAGAGTATTTGAAATCATGGAGATAGATTCGGAATTAGATAAAGACTCTGAACAAGCTCCAATGAAAAAATGGAAGGGAGAAGTCGTTTTTGAAAATGTGCATTTTTCATATGAGGAAAATGTTCCCGTGCTAAAAAATGTTTCCCTTCATGTGTCTCCTGGTCAAATGATTGCATTGGTCGGTCCAACAGGTTCAGGTAAAACGACGATTATTCAATTGTTAACAAGATTTTACGAAGTGGATTCAGGAAAAATATTAATTGATGGTAAAGAGATTCAGCATATGGATAAACGAACAATAAGAGAGCAAATTGGCTTTGTTTTACAGGATCCTTATATTTTTTCAGGAACCATTCGTGATAATATTCGATATGGACGATTAAATGCAACGGATGAAGAAATCGAAGAAGCTGCTAGGCTTGCCCATGCTGATTTGTTTATTCGAAAATTACCAGATGGATATAATACGTACTTAAGTGGTGATGGAAGCAAGCTAAGTCACGGACAAAGGCAGCTGTTAACGATTGCTAGAGCCGTTTTAGCGAATCCATCTATTCTTATCCTTGATGAAGCAACTAGCAGTGTTGATACAAGAACCGAGTTGCATATTCAAGAGGCGATGAAGTACCTAATGAAGGGACGAACGAGCTTTGTTATTGCCCATCGCTTAAGCACGATAAGAGAAGCTGATATCATTCTTGTCATTAATGATGGCGAAATTGTAGAAAAAGGCACACATGACGAATTACTGGTACAAAAAGGTTTTTACGCAAATCTATATAAAACGCAATTGCCAGAACAACATATTAGTTAATCGTTTTTGCGTTATGACTTTGCCCTACTTGTAGGGCATTTTTTTGTGAAGATAGCTTGGATGAACGCCACTATTTGCTTTATTGCGCAGCAAAGTGGTTTACAAAGGCAAGATGAACACCATTATTTGCTTAATCGCGCAGCATGTCAGCATTCATAGATAGTCGTAAAAAAAACGCCAACCCTATCAATCTATTTTAAAAGGATATGTTATCTTCACCAATCCCTTCCAACATTTTCAAAAAATATCCCTTGCTACTTTTGAAAGAATACCAAACTCCAATGGGGGCTAACGACCTGTTTATTCAAGATAAAAATAATAATCTATACGAAAAAAGTCATAAGGGGGAAAAGTTTTTTTCTTCAATATATCGAAAATTCTGCCTATATCTTGTCAAACTTAATGAAACAACCTATGCATAATTAGTAGCCTGTACATATAATGGCATGAAAATACTAAGAGAAGAGGTGAAAGCATGAAAGTTGTTATTTTATGTGGGGGCAAAGGAATGAGAATGAGAGGCTTAACAGAGAACATACCAAAAGCCTTAGCTGATGTTAATGGAAAACCGATATTATGGCATATTATGAAGCATTATAGTGAATATGGACATCAGGAATTTATTCTGCCATTGGGATATAAGGGAGATCAAATAAAGGATTATTTTGTAAATTTAGCTTGGAGAAAAAATAATCTCAAAATAGATTTATTAAACAACCAATATGACATTCTCGAAAAAACAGAGCCTTGGAATATTACATGTATTGATACAGGGCAAGATACGATGACAGGAGCGAGAATTAAACAGTTAGAAGAATTTATTGAGGATGATATCTTTCTATTAACATATGGAGATGGCTTGTCTGACATAGATTTAGATAAACTAATTGCCTTCCATAAAGAGAAAGGTAAAACAGTTACACTTACTGGAATTAAAAAAAATAATCAATATGGAGTACTCGATATTGAAAATGGAATCGCAAATGGCTTTTCAGAAAAGCCAATGTTAAATGATTGGATCAATGGGGGATTTTTTGTTTGCAATAAAGATTTCTTTCACTATTTATCGGCACAGCCGGATTGTGTGCTAGAGGAAGAGCCTTTAAGAAAGCTAATTGAAGATAGAGAACTGGCTGTCTATTTACATGAAGGAACATGGATATCTATTGATACGCCAAAGGATTTAGAAGACGCTAGGAAGTTATGGAAACATAAATAAAGGTAAAAGGGAGAGAGAGGATTGCCATGAAGTGGCTAAGAAAAAACATCATAAATGATTTTCTGGAAGCATTGTCTAATAATGAAAAGAAAGGTAAGTCAGCAACTTTAAATATTCAACTATTTTCAAAAGAGGTTTCGGTAAAATTCCATGTAGATAATTTTGTTGAAGTTTTAAATGGAGTTAAAAACAAAAATAATAAGATGCTAGCTTTACCATCTCCACAAGAAGAGATACCACCACAAGCGAATGCTGTTATACAAAATCAATTGATTAATGAAAATCCAACAAGCGCAATTACCAGTATTTCCAACAATGATGAAGCATTAGCCCAAGAAAAAGCAAAACAAGAAGCATTAGCCCAAGAAAAAGCAAGACAGGAAGCATTAGCCCAAGAAAAAGCAAGACAGGAAGCAGCTGCCCAAGAAAAAGCAAGACAGGAAGCAGCTGCGCAGAAAAAAGCAAGACAGGAAGCATTAGCGCAGGAAAAAGCAAAGCAAGAAGCATTAGCACAAGAAAAAGCAAGACAGGAAGCATTAGCACAAGAAAAAGCAAGACAGGAAGCATTAGCACAGGAAAAAGCAAAGCAAGCAGCATTAGCGCAGGAAAAAGCGAAGCAAGCAGCATTAGCGCAGGAAAAAGCGAAGCAAGCAGCATTAGCGCAGGAAAAAGCGAAGCAAGCAGCATTAGCGCAGGAAAAAGCAAAGCAAGCAGCATTAGCGCAGGAAAAAGCGAAGCAAGCAGCATTAGCGCAGGAAAAAGCAAAGCAAGAAGCATTAGTACAGGAAAAAGCGAAGCAAGCAGCGTTAGCGCAGGAAAAAGCAAAGCAAGCAGCATTAGCGCAGGAAAAAGCGAAGCAAGCAGCAGCTAAACTAAATGAAGTAACAAAAATATCTCCAACAGAGCCAATTTCATCCACCAATCAAAATTTTTGTGTAATAGCAGGGAAAGAATATTGTATTAAAATTATGGCGGTTTATCAATCATTGGTTAAAAATAGTGAGGATTTCAATTTATGGGTTTGTTGTACGGATGCTATTACGTACAAGTTTTTAAATGAAAAAAATCTAAAAAATATGCATCTTATTAGAGTGGAAGAAATAGAGAATGATCAATTAAGAGCTGTTAAACAAGAAAGAATGATAAATGAATATTGTTGGACAATAAAATCATTCTTAATTGAATATATTCTTAAAAATAATGATATTGAGCAAGTTTTATATTGTGATGGAGATATGTATTTCTTCTCTAATCCTGAAAGTATTTTTACTGAATGGGGAACTGCTTCCATCTACTTGACCCCACAAAGAGATTTAGAATGGGTAGAACAGAAGTACGGGAAGTATCAGGCTGGTATTGTTGGATTTAGAAACGATGAGACAGGATTGGCAGCTGTTAAATGGTGGAAGGATAGATGTCTTGAATGGTGTAGTGTAGTGGAAAGCAATGGCCGATTTGGTGACCAAAAGTATCTAGATCAGCTTCCAATTATGTATGATAATGTTCGAATATCAACTAATTTAGGGGTTAATGCGGCACCTTGGAATATTGTTTACAATAATGATTTTAAAATCTCTCTTCAAGGAGATAAAGTTTTCATAAATAATGATCCGCTAGTTGCTTACCATTTTTCTTGTATAACTATTTATGATAGTGATAAATATGATTTATGGAGTATGCATCAATTAAATATTCAAAAGGAAATTATGAATTATATTTATGTCCCATATCTTGATCATTTAGAAGCATTAATTACGTTGTATCGTGATAGTTATCCTGGAATTATTCGAGCAACGCTTTCGACAAATGACTTTATCCAGGCGAAGACAAAGTATCATTCCACTAAATTGAAAAGAAAAATGATTAAGTATAATAATTATTTACTATTAACCTCTATCTTTAGTAAAGAATATTTGGTTAAAGGACTTGCGATGTATGATTCATTAAGTAAGCAGATGGACAATTTTCACTTATGGATTTGTACAATGGATCAAGAAACCAACGATGTCCTATCTAATTTAAATTTAAAAAATGTAACATTAGTTCCGGTAGAAACAATTGAGACACAGCAATTAAGAGAGTTAAAACAACAACGAACACTGCAAGAATATTGTTGGACAATAAAAGCGACATTATTGGAGCACTTATTAGCAACTCACTCCGATATAGATCATCTTTTTTATTGTGATAGTGATTTATACTTCTTCTCTAACCCAATCTCTGTGTTAGATGACTTCGCTAGATATTCTGTCTATCTATGTCGTCAACGAGGAACAGACTTATTAGAACATTTCCATGGTCAGTATCAGGCTGGATTTATCGGATTCAAAAACGAAAAAAACAGCAGAAAGATTCTAAACTGGTGGAAAAAGAGATGCTTAGAAGAATGCTCTGAAATATATAATGATGAACGGAAATCATGGGGAGATCAATTGTATTTAGATCGTATCCCAGAGTTATTTGTAAATATAAAAGTGAACGAAAACCCAGGAATTAACGCTGCGCCATGGAATCTTATCTTAAATAATACAGAACAAGAAGTAACCATGAGGGAGAATAACGTATATATTGACAATTATCCATTGATGTTCTTCCATTTTGGTAGCCTATTAATGCTTAATGAGAATGAATTTGATCTATGGAAGCTAGAAGAAGTTACAATTTCATCCGCTGTATTATCAAATATCTATAATCCTTATTTAGTGAAGTTAAAAGAGTTCTCAAATAGCCTCTCTAATAACCCAGAATTCTTTGCAAATGTACCGGCTGATTATACAGCGAAAAATCCTTATTCTATAGCTTCTTTATAAGAAAGTGAATGCCATGAAATTAAAAAATAAAAAGGTGTTAGTAACAGGTGCTTATGGTTTTATTGGATCACATCTTATTAAAAAGCTAGTGAAGGAAAATACGACTATTGCTGTAATTGTTAGAAAAGATTCTAATCCCTGGAGAGTACAAGAATATTTGCCTCAATTAAAAATATATGAGGCAAATATTCAAAATCGCCCCGAAATTTGCCGTATTATCCATGACTTCCAACCAGACTATATTTTTCATCTAGCAGCTTATGGAACGAATCCAAATAATAGAAATGATTTACTTGCTTTTGAGACAAATATATTAGGAACAATGAATATTCTATTTGCGGCAAAAGATACAAATTGTCAAAAAATTATTTGCCTCGGTAGTAGTTCAGAATATGGGGATAAAAAAGAACAGATTCATGAAGAAATGCTATTAGAACCAGTTGATATTTATGGAAGTACAAAAGCAGCCGCTACAATTATTTCCCATCAATTAGCACAAGAATATAAGATTCCGATTGTCACCTTACGGGCATTTAATATTTTTGGAGAAGCGGAGGATAACCATAAATTATTCTCTCATATTATTGAAAAAGTACTTCGCGGTGAAGATGTACATTTAACGACATGTGACCAATATCGAGATTATAGCTATGTTGGAAATATTGTAGATGGCTTAATCCTTGCAACTACAAATGAAAACAGCGGTAATATGATTTTAAATATTGCTTCTGGTGAAGCACGTCCTTTAAGATATTTTGTTGATTTAATTTTTCAGCATTTAGATACGAAGCAAGTTCCTCTTTATGGTGCCATTCCGAAAAGGGAAAATGAAAGGGACGCACCAATACCTGATATAACTAAGATTCAAACAACTCTTGGGTGGACTCCTGCTGTTTCCATAGAAGAGGGGATTAAGAAAACAATAGCCTGGTATAAAGGTTATTATCATTTTCAATAAGGGAGTGGAGGTGTAACGATGACAACTGATTGGCAAAAAATATACAAAAATAAAAAGGTTCTTATAACTGGTCATACAGGTTTTAAAGGCTCTTGGCTAGCTATTTGGTTAGCAAAGCTAGGAGCAGATGTAATTGGTTATTCTTTAGATCCAATTAGTGACGAGTGTCTTTTTGAATTGGCTGAGCTGAGTAACAAAATGAAGGACATAAGAGGAGATATTCGTGATGCGGGTAAACTTCAAGTTGTTTTTGAGCAATATCAACCAGAGATTGTCTTTCATTTAGCAGCACAGCCATTAGTTAAACAGTCTTATCGAGATCCAGTATATACGTATGAAGTGAATGTAATGGGAACAATGAATGTGTTAGAAGCGATAAGAAAAACGCCATCTGTTAAAGCTGGAATAATGGTAACAAGTGATAAATGCTATGATAATAAAGAATGGGTATGGGGGTATCGGGAAACAGATCCAATGGGAGGGTATGATCCATACAGTTCAAGTAAAGGATGCTGCGAATTATTGATTTCCTCTTATCAGCATTCTTTCTTTCCCATTGATTCCTATAATAAGCATGGGAAGCTCATTGCTTCTGTACGAGCAGGGAATGTGATCGGAGGCGGTGATTGGTCTGAAAATCGAATTATTCCTGATTGTGTTCGCTCTTTATTATCTGGTCAATCTATTAAAGTGCGTTCTCCTCAATCTGTGCGTCCATGGCAGCATGTCTTAGAGCCGCTTTCTGGTTATTTAAAAATAGGCGCTTATTTATATGAAGGAAAAACACAATATGCACAAGGATGGAATTTTGGACCGGAATCGGATAGTGTGACAACAGTGCAACAATTAGTCGAAAAAATAGTAATGCAGTGGAAGGCTGGCACATGGGAGGTGGATACGTCACACTCTACTGAGCATGAGGCAAAGCTTCTTAGCTTGGATATAAATAAAGCAAAGCATAATTTAGATTGGCATCCAAAATGGGACATTGACCAAACCGTATATTATACAATAGAGTGGTATAAATTGTATAAGGAAGTAGATGTATATGAGCTTTGTTTAAAACAGATAAGTAATTATGAAAAATAAGATAAGCAGACAAATAGAAGCTACTCTATCCTTTTCATTCGATCAGCTAAACATGAATGAAAGGTTAGGTAGCTTCTATTTTATGTCTTTTTAAAATTATTAAAAATCTTTTTGTCAACAAACTGAAAAGGATATTCCGGCATGGGAATATCCTGTTTTCTTATTTTTTTAATGAAGCGATAAAGTTTTTATGTCTAGCTACGATTCTTTCTTTTGCTAAACGTATTTTTTTCCGATTCTTTTTGCTTGTTAAATAAAATTCTTTCTTTTCAATTGTTTCAGACAGAGTATTTGTATTTGTTAATAGTGTATAAGGTAATTGGTGGATGGGGGCTGCGAAGTCCACTCCTTTAGAACGATAGGCTAATTGAATAAATGGAGTACCGCTAGATGCTGAAAGCACGTTTGCATGAAGCTTTAGGTTTAAAGAAAAATGGCAAAGAGATAAGAAGTGATAAATTTGTGAAGCTGTGCATACTTCTGGAATGAAAATGACATCGCCTTTTTCTTTTAGGCTATCATACAAACCCTTGCAATGAGAGATATCCATATCCCACATTGGGAAAATCACAATTTGATATCCCTTTTGTAATAATTTTGTACAAGCTTTAATCATTTGGTTTTTAAGTTTATATTCATCATAGCCAAATAGAATATTTTGAGTGGTTCCCCAATTAACTGCAATAATTTTTTTGCTGGAGTCATGCAAGTATTTTCTTTGAATATAATCATCTTTTTTAGGGGTGAAAAGCATTCCAGAATCACCGATTATCTGATAATTACTTGTTTGTGATGGATTTAAAGCTTTAATATATTTGTGTGTAAGTGGACCTCTAAGACCTGCAAATGTGGAGTATTCAATCACTTTTTTTATTTTATCTCTATTTATCTCTTTGTTATTAAAAGAAGTAGACGATAATTGGAAATCTCCTCTTTTAAAAGCTTCTATTGTTTCTTCTGTCATATAATCAATACCTGTTCCATAGCAATAAAGAGGTAGTTTCATTTCAATTGCTTCTAATGCTAAATCAATAAAGAAATTACCTTGGAATAAAGAGCCACCTCCTAAGATGACAAGATCAAATGGTTTTTCTGCATATAATTCTTTCAGTGTTTTAGAGGAGCTAATTGGATAAGAAAATAAAGTGTAATCTTCGTCAAGCCATCTTTCGCATGCTTGAGCAAATGCTTCATAACAAACTTCGTCTCCTATATTATTGACTCCTAAATAACCTAAATATAAAATTCTCACAGTTCGTTTCCTCCTTCCTTAGAAAGAATCGCTTCGATATGATCGAGGAGCTGTTTCGCACGAACTTGTACAGAATGTTTTTTTCTTACCATTTTATAACCGTTTAAAGCTATTCGTCTCCCTAATGTATCATAATGTGTTAGGTGATATTTTGCTTTCCGCTTAAAGTTCTCTTCATCTATTTCAATGAAATGGACACCAGTGATGAAACCTAAATCCTTAATTTCTTTCGTGCATGAAGCTAAAAGTAATGTATTACAAGCCAGTGTCTCGTAATATTTCATTACAGGATAATGATAAATAGAATCACAGGTAAAAAACATTTTTGCTTTATTAAGCTCTTTTGCGAAACTACTAGCTACCTTAAACGATTTCTCGTCGTACTGTTCGTGAAAATAGCCAGGATGTGCATGATAGGTGAAATTAGGTAGACTTTTCATTTCATCGAGAATTTTTTGACGTAATGGATATACAGTAGGATGTACAGCACCCATCATTAAATAATCAATCGTTTTCTTTTGATTAAAGTCTTTAAATACATCGATATTTACATAATGAGGGAACCATATCATTTTCTCTTTAAATTCCGGATACCATTCCAAAAATGTATCTCTATAATGGGTGAAAATGTATTTTACGTTATTTTCTTTGATAAAGGCTCTTCTTTGGTCCATTTGGTAGTTTAAATCATGCATAATTATTCCGAATGGAATATTGCAGTCCTTTAGTCCTGTTACTTTTGGTGATCGAGTAGGACGTAAATCATTTACTAGGATAAAGTCAGGCTGAAAGTTCATTATTTGTAGTATTTCACTTATATTACCGTCTTCCTCCCAGAGTCTTATATCAACGTATTTCTTTAATTCCTCTGATAAATAATACGTATTTCTTTCTATCCCATTTTCCCAGTTTTTTGTAATAAAAAGTATCTTTCTTTTCTTCTTTAATGTCATCAGCATCATGTCCTTTCCCTAATGTTTACTATATATTCTATTCTTGTCCCCTTAAATCGGACCATAGCAATTTGTCTAATTATTAGCTTGCGGTCACCTTTTAATGGATTGTCCATATACTATTAAGAGACATGAGAGGTAGGAGGCGTACTTAGATGAATAAGATTCTTCTTTCTGGTTATTACGGGGAACTAAATAGCGGAGATGATGCATTACTCCTAGTATCCTCTTGGGGTAGCCGGAAATTTCTTTTTGGAGAGAAAATCTATGGGACATGTACACAAAAACCTGTTCTTCCATTAGATGCTGATATTGAAGCGCTTTTTGTTTCAGAAGAACAAGAGCGCAGCGAAAACCTTTTGCGATTGTACAGGCAGTGTTACCAGAGTGATATCATTTTATTTGGCGGGGGATCTGTTTTTCATTCAACAGATAAAATGACAAGAGATGGGGATTTAATCGATTTAAATAGAGGAAAAGGAGCAGTAGCGCTTGGGGCGTCTTTTGGCCCGTTTAGGGATTCAGCTGCAAAAGATACATGTAGAAAGCTTGTTGAGAAATTTAAATACATTGGTTGCAGAGATGAAGAAAGCTATGAGTTAATTCGTTCTCTAACTTCTACTATTAATGCAGAATTAACGTTTGATTTAGCAGTCCTATTACCGCTAGTATCTGGGGAAGATTTTTCAGGAAATCACAAAAGAAAGGGGCTAGGAATTTCCTTATGCCATTATGAAAGATATATTGGAGGAGATACAAGTATAGAAAAAACAAGAGTTGAAAAAATAGTAAATGTTTTAAATGGGTTAAAAGAAGAGGAATTCGAGGAATTAGTTTTTATCGATTTTAATGGACATCCTATTTTTGGAGATCAGGACATTCATCGAGAGGTTATCGAACAGCTACACACGAATATACCAATTAGACATCTTTCTTATGATAATAACCCATTAAATGTTCTTCGTACTATTGCCTCTTTAAAAGGGTTGATCGGAATGCGATTGCATAGTGCTGTTTTTGGCTATATCACCAACACACCAACTACCATTTTCTCTTACCATCCCAAATGCGATGGCTGGGCAAAACAAATTCAGGCAGACAATGATTTTATTATATCCTCCAATTCCTTTACAGAAGAAAGTATATGGCACGCTCTTAAGGAAATGGCAGCTGGTCAATATCAGTATCCCGAGCTACCAATAAAAAAAGCACAATCATTAGCACTGAAAAATTGGGAGGGTGCAAGATGGTCGCTGTCTCAGTAGTAATCCCCCTTTATAATAAAGAACAGTATATTGAAAGAACGATAATGTCTATTTTATCCCAAACATTTCAGGATTTTGAGATTATCATTGTAGACGATGGTTCAACAGATGGCAGTGTAGAAAAAGCTGAAGCGTGGATAGATGATCGAATTACAGTTCGAAGAATGGAACATAAGGGTGCTTCAGCAGCGAGAAATGAAGGAATACTTGCTGCAACGGCAGATTTAATTACTTTTATTGATGCAGACGATGAATGGAAGCCGCGATTCCTAGAAACTATCATTGATTTAAAAAATAAGTATCCTTCCTGTGGTGCATATGCGACAAGTTATGAGATTAAGTTGCCAAGCAAAAAAAAGATTATTCCTACTATTTATGAAACACCAGAGAAGTGGGAAGGCATGTTTACAAACTATGTGGAAAAAACACTAAAGGATTTGCCTATTATCTCCTCTGCAGTTGCTGTTCGAAAAGAAGTTTTTAAAGAAATAGGCTTATTCAAAGAAGGAGAACCACTTGGGGAAGATCAAGATATGTGGTTGAGGATTGGATTAGATTATCCAATTGCTTATAAAAATGAAAGCTTTGCGATTTATTATCGTGGTTTAGAAAATAGTGTGTGTATGGATTTAAGTATTTTAAATCGATATCCAATTATCGACTACTTAGAGAGACTCCTTCATAAAGAAAATCTTCCTTATATAGATGTCTATTTATCCAAATTAAAATTAGATTATAGCAAAAGATTACTAGAGGCAAACCAATTAGATTCTGCATGGGAGGAATTACATCATACTAAAGCAAAAGTATATAAGTGGGAAAAAATAAAATTATGGATGCTTTACTATTGGAAAAAGATATCCAATAAAAATAGTTTTCATTCCAAAAAATATAATAAAGAATGTCCATAAGCTAACGCCTAAAAGATATTGTGCCCCTGCTAAAAAGAAAGGAGCCGGGGCCTGTGATTTTGCCAATCGCAATAATCTTCTTATGAGTTTTCAATAGGTGCACCAGGTGGATAGTAATAAGGTGGAACTTTAATCCAGCCCCTTTTTCTCATTAAATCCTTTACACTTGCACCGAATTTCATTTTTTCTAACATACATTGTGTAAACATAGTAGCTACGTCATTTCGTACACATTGGGATACAGATGCTGCACAGTGAGTAATGGATGCAGCGGTTTTAATGCTTAATCCATTCATGATTTCGTTATCCGTCATCTTCACACCAAGTGGGACAGCCTGTGAATTAGAAAGTGGTCGTTGTTCAGTAGTTGGTGGCAATGGAATACCTTCTGCTTTAAGAAATTCTCGAAATCTTTGCCCTTGTGCATCACATTGTTTATAGCTGTCTTTTAGAGATTTGATAACATCATCATCAGTTGTTGTATTTAATGCTACCTGAATATAAATATTGGCCTCATCCACAATAGTAAGATAGATCCAGCAGCTCATTACTTCGCCTACATGGAGAGGGTTTTTTGGCTCCGTATCTAGATTCAATTGTAAATAATCTTTTAATGCTTCAAAAATTGTTGTCATCGTAACCATCCTAATAGGGAAATTTTTTTCATTACTTAACAATCCTTTGTTTAAAACAATGGATTGTTAGACAGTTGGCCGTTTTGAGAGATGGGAAATTACTGCTTGAAGGATTCAAGTTTGTAAGAATAATGTTCATTGCTATTCCATCATCTCTATTATTTGCATGCAGAATCGAATAAATTCGCAAGGAATGGTAAATTATTAATTTGCAAAGAGGAAACTTTTTTTCTCTAGACCCACTGATTTCTTTTCTGCTAATATAGTTAGGTTGACTTTTTGTACATATTGAAATTATTGGAAAAATAAAAAGAGGTTGATGAAAATTGGGATCGAGAGAAGTACTAGCCAAAAGAGTAGCGTGGATTAGTGTAATTAGTAATATTGTATTAACTATAGGGAAACTAATAGTTGGTTGGATGGGGAATAGTGACGCTGTTTTCGCAGATGGAATTCACTCTGCTGCAGATGTCTTTGCCTCTGTTATTGTTTTGGTTGTTATTAGAATTGCCAATAAACCTGCTGATCAAGAACATCCATATGGACATGGTAAGGCAGAAATAATTGTATCAGGACTAGTCGGGATGATCCTTCTTTGTGTTTCTATCTATTTGGTTTATGAAGTAATCATAGGTTTCTTTCATCCGATTACTACACCAAGCTTAATCGCAATGTGGGTCGCCGTGATTTCTTATATTTCAAAAGTGCTTTTATATCGATATAGTAAGAAGATTGCTGAAGAACAAAATAGTAAAGCGATTGAAGCAATTGCTTATGATCATAAGGCGGATATTGTGGCCTCTATTGCAGCTGCAATAGGCGTTTTATTGTCTATCATTGGGGAAAAGTTAATGATTAATATCCTACTTTATGGAGATAAAGTTGCAACAATCATCGTCGCGTATTTAATTTTTAAAATTGCGAAGGAAATGGTAAGTGAAGCTTTCGATATATTACTCGAACGAAATATAGATTTAGAAATTTTAAGGGAATATCGCGAAATTATCGCTTCTTTCTCTGAAGTAAAAAGGATTGACCGTTTACGTGCTAGAGAACATGGACATTATATTTTAGTCGATTTGCGTATTTCCATCGATTATGATAAATCGATTAAGGAAGGACATGATTTATCGAGAAAAATAAAGAAGAAGCTTATGGCAAAGCATGACAATATTAACGAAGTGCTTATTCATTTGAATCCTTATTTTAAAGAATAGAAGCTTGTTAGGATTTTAATTAGTTAACAGTATTGAATTGTGACAATATCAGTAACATATGCCTACTTCCATTGAATATAGGTACTATCAGCACTATAGTAAAGGGGAAGATAATAAAGTCTTTCTTAAGGAGCTGAACACAGTGCAAAAAGTATTATATATTACAGCAAATCCATTTGATGCATCTAAATCATATGGAATGGCAGTAGGTAAAGCGTTTATTGAACAATATAAAGCATCCAATCCAGAGGATGAGGTGATACACATTGACCTTTATAAAGAATATATTCCTTCTATTGATGCAGACGTATTCCAAGGATGGGGAAAGCTGCAATCTGGAAATGGATTTGATCAGCTATCAGATGAAGAAAAAACAAAGGTTAGTCGTTTGGCGGAATTAAGTGAACAATTTGTTCAAGCTGATAAATATATTTTTGTTACGCCATTATGGAATTTATTATTTCCACCAGTTATGAAAGCTTATTTGGATTCTGTAGCTGTAGCTGGAAAAGCATTTGAATATACAGGGGAGGGACCAAAGGGGCTTCTTGGTGATAAAAAAGCTCTTCATATTCAAGCGAGTGGCGGGATATATTCTCATGGACCATCAGCCGACAAAGAAATGGGACATCGTTATTTAAAGACGTTAATGGGATTTTTCGGCATTACTGATTTCCAAGGTTTATTTGTGGAAGGGCATGATTTAGCGCCAGAAAAGGCAGACGAAATAAAAGAAAACGCGGTTGCACGTGCAAAGGATGTAGCTACTACTTTTTAAATAGAATAGAACTAAAAAAAGGTTATGAAAAATAATGTTCTTATATGAACAATTTTTCAGGGCCCTTTTTTTAATTGTTCCAGACTTCTTTTAAAGTAAAACGAAATAGTTCATCTAGTTGTCCGGTTGGATCTAGCGAATGTTTTTCTAAACTTTTTGCGAAAGTTTCTAATTGGTATATCTCTCTTTCTAAATACATGTTAATAAGGTTGATTCGTGGTTCGAGTGTTAATTCTTCTCCAGATTTTTTCCTTTTTAATAAAGTATCAATACTCATACGAAGGTCGCCATCTGGGATAAGTTTATGTACCAAAGTTTCGAATTCCATTGGTGGAATCGTTTGGTATATTTGAGTCCACTTGGCTGCTAAAATTGGTCGTAATACATAAAAATATTTTTTGATTTTAACAGTATCTCCTTGTAAATATTCTCGGAAATTTCCTTTCGCCATATTTAAATAATGATAGATAGTGGAAGAAGGCGAGAATATTTCTTTTTCTAGTTCTTTCATTTTGGCAATGGTTGAAAAACGCTGGTAATATACCATGCTGGACCGTAGCCATTCTAATAAAGGTGGGTTGGATTTTCGAAAAAGCTTAAGAGCTTTAGTCAGTTCCCAGCCGCTCATATCTAATAATGGATCAACAGGGATTGATAATGAATCATGGCTAGGAATCTCGATTACATCTCGTTTGCGATCAATCGATAAGTACCAGTTCGGTTGATGAATATAGATAAAACGAACATCATAATCACTATCCTTGGATGGAAAACCCCATGCACGACTTCCGGATTCACATGCATAAAGCACTTTTATGTTAAATTCCTTTTCCGTTTGTTCGATTACTTCTTTGATATGCTTTTCCATTAAGGTACACATCCTAGTTATTTTTTGTTATTGTATATGGTAGCATTTTTCTCTCTTTTCTGTAAAATGATAACGTTTTCTTGTATAATAATAAGTGTATTTTTATATAAGCTTATAGTGAAATAGGTTGTTTTTATATTTTGAGCTATGTCCATAATCTGTCTTAAAAGGGGGAAGGATAAATGAAGAATATACCAATTGCTATTCAAATGTATACGTTAAGAAATGAATGTGAAGAAGATTTTCGTGGGACTCTCCGAAAGGTTGCAAGCTTAGGTTTTCAAGGAGTGGAGCTTGCTGGATATGGAGGGATTCCTGTAGGAGAATTAAAGGAATTATTGGATGAACTAGGTCTTCAAGTTGCTGGTTGTCATGTTCCCTTAGCTGATTTGGAGAGTAATTTAGCCAACGTAATACAGGAACAGTTAGTATTAGAGAGTAAGTTTTTAGTATGCCCCTATCTTTTACCAGAGAAAAGAACAGAAGCCGATTATCAGTCACTGATTACTTTCTTAAATAAGGCTGGAGCAGCGTGTCAAAAAGCAGGAATTTCCCTCTGTTATCACAATCATGATTTTGAATTAGAGAACTTACAGGACGGCAGAACGGCATTAGCTACAATAATGGAAGAAACAGATGCAAGCCTTGTTTTTGCAGAGTTAGATGTATACTGGCTTTCTAAGCGAGAGTATGATCCAGCGAAATGGATGGCTACATATAGAGACAGAACAAAGCTTGTCCATTTAAAAGATATGACAACAGATGAAGAGCGTTTCTTTGCTGAAGTAGGTACGGGGTCTATTGATTTTCAAGCTATTCTAAAAAAAGGGGAGGAAGCGGATATACAATGGTGGATCATTGAACAGGATGCTACTAGAAGAACACCATTTGAAAGTATTGAAATTAGTTTGAATAATTTAAGGGAAATGATAGATGGACTGAATAAATAAATAGTATAGTGGGGGCAAGTCCCCCGCTATTTGAATATTAAATTTCTATGGTCATATTATTGTTCTCTAAGTAATGGCATGGAGCAACAACGAAAGGAACCACCAGACTTAATTATTTCTGAAAAATCAACCTCAATGACCTCATAGCCTCTTTTTTGTAGTTCTTTATTGACACCTTCATTCATAGGCAAGCTAAATACTTTTTTGTGGCCAATGGATAATACATTGGTACCTAATGTGGCTTGCTCTTTTGCGCTCACATGAATTAAATCATAACGATCTCGTAACATTCGTTCCTTTTCTTTATGGAATTCTCCCGGAAATATTAGCCCTTCCGTAGGAGACAGAACATTAAACACACAATCTAGATGAAGATACGTATCGGTAAAGGGAACAGAAATGACATCATAGGATGGTAGTAATGTCTGTAAATGACGGATAGCAAATTTATTTGTACGCTGGCTAATGCCAACATAAATGGTTTTTCCGTCAATGATGACATCTCCACCTTCGATAATATTTCCTTTAATATCTGTATAAGTAATTTCCTGTTCTTTTAAATAGTCTATTAAAATCCTTTCTTCACCACGTCTTACATCTCGAGCCATTTCTGCTACGAAAATTTGGTTACCTAATGTGAACCCAATATCCCTTGTAAATACTTGTTCATGGTATTTTTCCTCAGGAGGAAGAAGAATCGTTTGTACTCCGTGTTCTTGCAGCTTTTCAACAAATGTTTGATGTTGCTTTTCAGCAAGTTGCCTATCAATATTTTTCTTTGCATGTTTCTTTTGTATATCGTTTATAGGAACTTTAATAGCCATATATTCTGGTGGTGCTAAAACTACAGCTTTCAATGGATCATATTCATTGGAACAGTGTACTTTCATGACAAAATCCTTTCCAGTTTAATATAGAATTTAGTTTTTCCTGATTATGTTTTTTTATGAAAGAACTTGTGTGTTTTGTTTGAAGAGGGAATGATAGCAAACTTGAAAGGGGAGGCGTTGGTGGTGGTGTTTATGAGTGGGATGAACGCCAGAAGAAGGAGAAAATCAGGAAGAAGTGGTGATCATCACCCCAAACACAAGAATAAGAATAAGCCAGTGAAGCATGCTTCACTGGCTTAAGGTAAATGGATGGATTAGCTTTCATCGATATCCTTACGATTTTTCTTAAATAGTTTAGAAAGAACTTCGTAAACAATTGGAACAATAACAAGTGTTAATAAAGTAGAACTGATTAAACCACCAATAACCGTAATACCAAGGTCTTTAGAGATTAATCCACTACCACCTGATCCAATTGCTAATGGAATTAATGCACCAATTGTTGCAATTGCTGTCATTAGAATAGGGCGAAGACGGGTAGATCCTGCTTCAAGAATCGCTTCACGCATATTCATTCCATCACGTTCCATATGAATGATGCGGTCTACTAATACAATCGCATTCGTTACAACTATACCGATTAACATCAATAATCCCATCATAACCGATACGGAAATAGTTAGACCTGCAATATATAAGCCTACAAAGGAACCAATAACAGCAAACGGTAAACTAAATAGGATTGAGAATGGGGCAACCCCTTCACGGAATGTTACGACAAGAATAAAGTATACAATCGCAACAGCAGCAATCATTGCTACACCCAATTGCGTAAATGTTTCATTCATATCTGCTGCAACACCAGCAACGTCTATAGTAACACCTTTTGGTAAGTCAAGTTTATCAATTTCTTTATCCACTTCACTTGTTACTTTGGAAACATCACTACCAAGAATTTTTCCAGATACCGTTGCATAATACTCGCCTTTACTGCGGGAAAGCGTATTTAAAGTAGTTCCTTCTTCCACTTCAACAAGCTCTGAAAGTGGCATTGTATTTCCTAATGCAGTTGGAATTTCTGTGTCTAGCATATCGTCAATTGACTTAGGCTGTGCTGATTTTTCTTGCTGAACGATGACATCTAAAGCTTCACCATCTTTTTCGATGGTTGTGACAACATCTTTTGTATTATCTGGGCTTAGCATCATTAGAAGCTGACCTGCTGTTAAGCCATACTGCAATAATTCATCTTGATCTACTTTAAATGTATATTCTACATATGCATCTTCAGCAGTGGTTGAAACATCTTCTAATTTGTCGTTCTCTTTTAAAATATCTTCTGCTTTTTTAACAGCTTCATTAAGCTTATCTAAATCTTCACTATAGAATGTATAGCTTACTTCATTTGTTGACATTCCCATTGATGAGAAGTCTTGCGTTTTCCATTCACCAGACTGACCAATATTTGTAATGTATTCTTCAATTTCATCACGAACTTCTGGGAAGTTTTTCATATCTTCATCAAAGATTAGGTACATAAGTGCACCGCCAGCTCCCATGCCCATCATGGCACTTTGTGCATCAGCTGTATCATTGATAGATAATTGAACAATATCAATATCTTTGCGATCAAGCATTTTTTCTTCTACTTCTGTAACGTTCTTTAATGTTTCATCCTTTAATTCACCAGTTTCTGGTGTATAGGTGATATACATTGTTTTTTCTTCTTCACTTCCTAAGAAGCTAAAGCCGATTAGTGGGGTAAGCGCAACACTTCCAGCTAATAAAACAATAGCAATAATAGAAGTAATGATTTTATGATTTAGAGATTTCTCAAGAATGCCTCTATACCAATTCGCCAATTTGCCGGCTTCTTTATGATTACTTTCTACTTTCTCTCCATATAATTTCTTCTTAAATAGGAAGTGAGAAAGTGCAGGTACAATTGTTATCGCAACAAGTAAGGATGCGCCAAGTGAGAATGCCATTGTTAAAGCGAAAGGACGGAATAATTCTCCAACCATTCCACCAACAAACATTAATGGTGCAAATACAGCTACCGTTACTAATGTGGAAGAAAGGATTGGTTTAAACATTTCAATCGTTGCTTCTCTAATTAACGCACGACCTGTTAATTTCTCTTCTTTAAGGTGTAGACGTCTGTAAATATTTTCTACCACAACGATGGAGTCATCAATTACCCGACCAATCGCAACCGTGATAGCACCTAGTGTCATTATATTTAATGTAATATCCATCCAGTTTAGTAGCAATAATGCCATGAAAATAGAAACTGGGATAGAAATAATAGAGATAATCGTTGATTTAAAATCGCGTAAGAATAACAAAATGATTAATACAGCAATTAAACAACCAAATACTGCTTTTTCAATCATCGTAAATACCGATTTTTCAATTGGAGCCCCTTGGTCAAGAGAAACATCAATTACTAAGCCATCGATATTCTTTTGTTCGTCCTCAATTAAATCCTTAACACTGTTAACGACATCAACTGTGTTAGCTTGCTGTCCTTTTACAATTTGGATTGCAATTGCATCTTCACCATTTGTACGAGAGACAGATTCTACTTTCCCAACTACTTCAATTTTAGCAATATCGCTAAGCTTGACGAATGGGGATGGATTTTGTTCTGAAGGAGTTACAGGAATAAGCATATCCTTTAGCTCTTTTTCTGTCATGAACTTCCCATCAATTGCAACTGCCTGTTCTCCTTCTTCAAACTCATAAAGTCCTAAGGAAACAGCTAAGTTACTTGCTTGGATCATTTCTTTAACTGTATCTTCTGTTAAATCCAATTGTGCCATTTTTTCTTTATCGTATGTTAAATCTACTTCTTCAATATGTTGTCCAGTGATGGTTGCAGAAGCTACTCCGTCAATCTTCTCAATTTTCGGAAGGATGATTTCTTCAACCGTTGACGTTAATTCAGTAATATCTTCTTCTGTACTGCTGACACTTAAAGCTACAACCGGCATCATATTCATACTGATTGCTGTGACTGTAGGTTCCTGTGCATCGTCAGGTAAGGTGATATTATCTAAAGCAGATTGCAAAGCACGCTTTGCTTCATCCATATCTGTCCCATATTCATACTCCAATTGAACATTTGCCATGTTCGAATAAGAATTTGAATAAACAGCTTTTACATCTTCTAGATTTTCTACTATTTTTTCTATCGGCATGGAAACCTCTTCCATTACCTTCTCAGGAGTAGCTCCCGGATAAACATCCATTACGGTTAAGTACGGAATCGAAATATTCGGTATGGTCTCCATATTCATTCTCGTACCAGAATAGATACCTGATACTGTGATAATAATGGTTAGTAGCCAAACCGCAAGCTTGTTACCTAACACAAAATTTACTAAACCTTTCATAATACACCTTCCCTTTATTGACTAATCTAACTCATTTACCTATAATAAATGACTAAGTGGTCATATGTCAAACGATAGTTCATAGGAGTGAATGAGCATGACGAAAAAACAGCTGATTATGGAAAAATCAATTGAGTTATTTGCAAAACAAGGATTTGCAGCTACCTCCGTTCAACAAATAACCGAGCATTGTGGAATATCAAAAGGTGCATTTTATTTATCCTTTAAGTCAAAGGATGAACTGGTAATGGCCTTAGTAGATTATTTTATGGAAGAATTCATCGCAAAACTTGACTACACAGTCAATCATGAAGAGGATATACTTTACCATTTTTATTATGAAATCTTTTTTACTTTTAAGGAAAATTCAAGTTTTGCTATGTTATTTATTAAAGAGCAAGCGCTTTCGTTTAATGAAGAATTTATCAATAAATTTACTTATTACGACCATTTATTTGAAAAAACAATCGAGCGTATGATTGAAAAAGTATATGATCCATCCATACAGTATTTGAAGTTTGATTTAGTATTTAGTATTAAAGGTTTCCTTAATACTTATACGCATATTGTGTTAAGTTACAATGAATCGATTGATTTCGATTTACATCTGCTTGCAAAATCTTTAGTAGAGAAAACCAATATTCTTGCTACCCACACGAAATCCCCGTTTTTTTCAGAGGATTTATATCAGAGGCTACATCAGTCTCTGACAATAGAAGAAACTACAAAAGAAGAGCTAATACAACTAGTAAATGGGAAAATAGAAGAAGTGGAAGATGTTTATGTGAAAGAATCTTTATCGTTACTTACAGAGCAGTTGGAAGAAAGAACATTAAATAATGTGTTAATCAAAGGTCTAATTGAAAATATTCGATATCATCGAGAGTGTGTGTGGCTATCATATTTATTATTTAATTATTTTAAAATGGATAGAGCTTTAGAAAAATAACTTATTAGTAATGATGAATGAAATGGATAAAAAATGTGAGTACTTAAGGTTTAGTGTTTATAAAAAGCACTAAACCTTTTTGGATTTTTTTTGATGGATATATATGGATATATCATGAGTCTGATGACCTGAATTACTCTATTTTGTCATTCTGTTACCGTGAACAATCTAGAGGAGCGTTGACACTCGTAATCTACTATATTTATAATCTCACATAGAAAGAAAGCGTTTACTTAAAGTGTGGAACTCGACAATAAGTGAATGCTTAATTTGGTAGTAACTATTATTTAGGAATGCTGAAATGAGCATTTTCTAAACAATGGGTTGCTTAAATCTAGAACAGGAGGAGAAGGAATGAACCAATTTGTAAGGAAAACACTCATTATTCTAACTGTATTGGTCCTTGTATTAACTACACGAGGATTCACTTTCGACCAAATCAGTGTAAAGGCAGAGAATACAGAAGCAAAAGAAATACCAGAACACACATTAAGAATTCATTATCAAAAAGAAGATAAAAATTATGAAAATTTGGGTTTATGGCTATGGGATGATGTAGCATCTCCTACTGCTAATTGGCCACAAGGCGCAGTGGCTTTTGAAGAAGAGCAACAAGATGAGTATGGTACATATATTGATATTCCATTGAAAGAGGATGCCAAAAAAGTTGGTTTTCTAGTCGTAAACCGTTCAAATGGAGAGAAAGAGGGCGGAGATAAGGCGGTTAACTTAAGCAACCCCGCGTTGAATGAGATATGGGTTAAGGAAGGAGCCGATACGGTAAATCTATTTGAACCAGTTAACTTACCTGAGAATACAGTAAGAATTCACTATCAACGAGATGATCAAACCTTCGATAAGTTAGGTTTATGGTTATGGGAAGATGTGGAATCTCCATCTGCTAATTGGCCATCAGATGCGCTTGCCTTTGAAAATACAGATCGATATGGAAGCTATGTAGATGTTAAGGTGAAGGATGATTCACAAAAGATTGGTTTTCTTATTGTGAACCGAGAAAATGGAGAAAAAATTGGCGGGGATAAAGGTTTTGCATTACTTGAAGAATATGATCATTTATGGATAAAGAATGAAGATGATAATGTTTATATTTCTCCATATTGGGAAACGCCAACAGATTTGGTATCTGGCGAATTATTGTCTGATAAAGCAATTCAATTAACTTTTTCTAGTACAAAAGGTCTTACAGAAGAAGCGATAGTGAAAGACTTATCTATTGTGGACAAGAATCAAGAAGTAATTGCTTTTGATGGAGCAAAAATTTCGAATGAAACAACAGTGGAAGTAACTGGCGTCTTTGATGCAGAAAAAGGACCGTTTACAATTTCTTATCAAGGAAGAACGGTGACAGCTAAATCTGGATGGAAAATGTTAGATGAGAATTATTTCTATGAGGGAGACGATTTAGGGGCTACCTATCATAATGGAAATGCTACGTTAAAATTATGGGCGCCGAAAGCAACCAAAGTTACAGCTGTTTTTTATGATAAAGAGAATACTGCTAAGCAAATTGGAAGCTTAGATTTAGTGCAAGGAGATAAAGGGGTTTGGAGTGTAGAAGCGGAAGCAAATAAGCTAGGTATAGACGATGTAAGAGGATATTATTACCAATATGAAGTAACTAATGATGGAAAAATCTCGAAAGTATTGGATCCATATGCAAAGTCAATGGCAGCTTTCACGGTTAATACAGAGGGAGAGGTTGGCAGTGATGGCGATACGGTTGGTAAAGCAGCTATTGTTGATCTAAGTCAAACGAATCCTAGTAACTTTAATGGTGCGAATATTGCTAACTATGAAAAACGAGAAGATGCGATAATTTGGGAAGCGCACATCCGTGACTTTACCTCAGATCCGACGATTCAAACGGATTTAAATGGACGTTGGGGTACGTATAAAGCATTTATAGACAAGTTGGATTATATTAAATCCCTTGGAGTTACGCATATTCAGCTTTTGCCTGTGATGGCATGGTATTGGGGCGATGAGACACAAATGGATGAAAGAGAATTAGAGTATTCTGCAGCTGCAAATGAATACAATTGGGGTTATGATCCACATAACTATTTCTCTCCAGATGGTGCTTATTCTGAAAACCCGAAAGACCCTGAACAACGTATTAAAGAATTAAAGGAACTAATAAATGCCATTCACGATGCTGGAATGGGAGTAGTGTTAGATGTGGTTTATACACATATGTCTAACGCGAGTCTATTAAATGATATTGTGCCTGATTATTACTTCTTCCAAGATAGCAATGGTAAATTTGTTGGCGGCTTTGGGAATAACTTGGCAACAAATCACAAAATGGCAGAAAAGCTAATGATTGATTCAGTGAAATACTGGTTCAGTGAATTTAAAATTGATGGTATGAGATGGGATATGATGGGGGACGCAACCTATGAAGCTGTACAAAATGCTTATGATGCAGCAGCAGCTATCAATCCTGATGCGCTATTTATCGGAGAAGGGTGGAGAACATTCTCTGGACAATTGGCGGATCCATCATTAGAGGGAAAAGGTGCTGACCAGGACTGGATGGATAAGACAGATGATGTTGGTGTTTTCTCTGATGAAATAAGAAATGAGTTGAAATCAGGATTTGGATCAGAAGGTGAGCCGCGCTTTATTACGGGAGGAGCTCGTGATATTCAAACCATATTTAACAATATAAAAGCACAGCCATCTAATACAAAAGCTGATGACCCAGGCGATATGGTGCAATATATTGAAGCTCATGATAATTTACCATTATATGATATTATTGCGAAAGCATTGAAGAAGGATCCATCGATACCTGAGAATGATGAGGAAATTCATAAAAGAATTCGTCTTGGTAACTCGTTAATTTTAACCTCCCAAGGCACAGCGTTTTTACATGCAGGACAAGAATATGGAAGAACAAAGCAATGGCTAGGTGAAGGAATGCCAGAGCAAAAATATGATGAATTTATTGATGAGAATGGTAATCCCTTTGGCTATTTTATCCACGATTCGTATGATTCTTCTGATGCAATCAATATGTTTGATTGGTCAAAAGCGACGAATAAAGAAGAATATCCAGTTAATAATGAAACAGTTGAATATACAAAAGGGCTAATAGAATTAAGAAAATCAACAAATGCATTTCGTTTAGGGGAAAAGAGTCTTGTAGATTCTAATGTGACATTAATAGAAGCGAAAGAAATTCAGGAAGAAGATCTTGTAATTGCTTATAAAAATGAGTCAACAGATAATACAGGAAGCTACTATGTATTTATGAATGGCGATACAAAATCAAGAGAGCTAACATTAAATGAGGATTTAACAGTCTTCAAAGTATTAGTTGATAGTGATGAAGCCGGCAAAGAATCTGTTACAGAGAAAAGCGGTTTTACTTTAGCTGCTGATAAAATAACACTTGATCCTTTAACGACTGTTGTCATAAAAAATGAGAAAGAAACAGATGGAGATTCGGATAATGGTACTTCTGACCCAACTACACCGGAAACGCCAGGTGAGTCAACAGATCCGGTTACACCTGAAAATCCAACTGAATCTCCAGAATCAACTACACCAGAGAATCCAGATAAAGAAAATCCGTCTGGTAAAGACGAAGACCCAGTTCATTCTGACAAAGAGGTCAATGGTGAGAACGATGAGAAAGCGGATAATGACAAGAAGGATACCAGTGACAAGAAATCCGAAAATGCATTGCCAAATACAGCGACAAATAATGGAACATATTTGTTGATTGGAATCATTATTTTACTAGCTGGAGTAAGTCTTACTTTCTTCCTTCGTAGAAAAAAACAAATACACTAATAAGTGAAATAGAAGCAGAAGTCAGGATTTTTAATAAAAATCTGATTTCTGCTTTTTTATATGAAAAAAATCAAAAAATCATAGAAAGCAAGGATAAGAACAAATTTTTGTGCGCAACTTATTATTCAGAAGGAGGTGAAAGAAAATGAAAAAAATGATGGCAATGATTAGTTTATTAATGTGTTTAGTAACACTTCCAACAATGGTTTTCGCTGATACATATACGGTAAAAAGCGGAGATTCAATGTGGAAAATTGCTGTGAAATATCAAATCGGCTTACGGGAAATTATTGCTGCAAATCCGCAAATTTCAAATCCTAGCTTAATTTATCCTAATCAAAAATTGACGATTCCCAATATTGATTCCATCAAAACAGTAGAACGTGAAGTTATAAGACTTTGTAATATTGAAAGGCAAAAAAATGGACTTCCGGCTTTAACGGAAAACTGGGAATTATCACGAGTAGCTAGAGATAAATCAATGGATATGGCACAAAAGAAATATTTTAGCCACACAAGTCCAACTTATGGATCTCCATTTGATATGATGAAAGCATACGGAATCAGTTATAAATCAGCTGGAGAAAATATTGCGCAAGGACAAACGAGTGCTCAAGCAGTTGTACAGGCGTGGATGAACTCAAGCGGTCACCGAGCAAATATATTAAGCAAAAGTTTTACACAAATAGGTGTAGGCTATTACCAAAGCGGAAACTATTGGACACAGATGTTTATATCGAAATAAGTACGGAAGAAGGGATTTACTCCTTAAATATTTTAAGTTGTAAATCCTTTTTAATAGTCATTTTCTACAAATATAGAATGCATCCATTTGGAAGAAGGGTTCTAAGTAAAAATAGAATTGAATTCGTCTACTTTATACGCTACACTTTTTAATGATAAATAAAAGTAGGTGTTTCACATGAATGATAGACAAAAAGCTCTACTTCAACTTTTACTTTCAAATGAAGGAGAGACCCGGAATATACATGAGCTTTCCGAACGGCTAGATTGTTCGGAAAAAACAGTGCGTAATGATTTGAATAAAATGGAGCAATTATTAAATAAATTCCCGAGTGCAAAGCTAAAAAGACAGCCTGGTATTGGTATTACACTTGAAATAAGTAAGGAAGATAGGGCGGCTCTGCTTCAACGACAATTTTTCCATAACCATAAAGCGATGGAAGAGAGAATGATTGAAATTGCCTATTTATTACTTAGTTCAGAGAATCCGGTTACGTTACAGAGTATAGCGGATCGTTATTATGTTCCGAAATCTACGATAAAAAAAGAGATGGAATTTATTGAAAAGTGGTTAGCTGATTATGAATTAGATCTAATATCCAAGCCACGACTAGGAAATCAGCTTCAAGGTACTGAACTTCAAAGAAGGAATGCTTTAGCCCATTTACCACAGTTGATATCTTCTGTTTCCATTGAGAAAAACTATGTACTTGATTTGTTTTTACCTTATGAAATTAGTACTGTAAAAAGAGCTTTACATAAATTGCAGGATCAATTTGAAATCAAATTCATGGACGAAGCTTTTGATAGTCTTGTTGTTCATGCGCTCATTATGGTGAAGCGAACAAGACAAAAATCACCAATTACTATAATAGAGGAAGAAAAAGCTTACATAGCAGCCTATAAAGAGTTTGAATATGCTTCATTGTTCTTTGAGCAATTGGAAGAGTCCTTTTCTATGAAATTTCCAGAAAATGAACGTATCTATTTTACTTGGCATTTAATTAGCGGAAAAAGGGTAGATGATGGGGAAGAGCACTTCTATTTTCAAAATAAAGTATTGCTTAGCATCATTCATGATATAACGAAAAGGTTAGATGAATTAACTGCCTACCCTTTTGAAAAGGATTCCATTCTTACTAAAGGACTTGCTGTTCATATGTATTCAGTCATTAACCGCTTGAAATATGGATTCCTTATTTGTAATCCTCTTCTGTCAGAAATTAAGAAAATGTATCCATATATGTTTAATATGGTGATTTTTGCGTTAGAAGAGGTTAAACGTGCTTATGATTTAGATGTTCCTGAAGAGGAAGCTGCTTTTCTAGTACTTCATTTCCAAGCATCTATTGAGAGAATAGAAGGCAGTAGAGGGAAAAAGAAAAATTCTTTAATCGTGTGTCATTTAGGAGTGGGGATTTCTCATTTATTAGAAGCGAAAATCAAACAGCATTATTCAGACATTCATATTTTGGCTTGTATCGGAAAAGCCTCCATCGATGAATTCCTCAAAAACAATAAGATTGATTTTATTATTTCAACTGTTTCTCTTCGTGAGATTCCAATACCATATATTGTTATTTCTCCTCTCTTAGAAGGAAAGGATAAGGAAAAATTAAATCAATTTGTTCAAAGAATTGAAGAAAGGAAAGAAAACAGTAGCGAAGATAGAAAACAGCTGTCTAAATTGATTCGTGGTGACATGGTGCATATGGGAATAGAAATGGAGCACCCATATGAAGTCATTGAAATGTTAGGAAATACTTTGTATCAAAAGGGATTGATTCAGAAAGAGTTCATTCAAAGTGCTCTTAATAGAGAACGAAAGTCAGCTACAGCAATTGGTGGAAATATCGCAATTCCCCATGGGGACCCCAAAATGGTTATCCAGTCTGCAATTGCAGTTGCTATATTAAAAGAGCCGATACGATGGGGAAGTGAATATGCTTCTGTCATATTTTTGTTGGCTATTTCAAAAGAGGATCAAAATCTTAATCGTGCGGTAGTAGGGCAAATTGCAGCCTATAGCGAAGATAGTGAATTTTCAACTGGGATAGCAGTACTTAAGGATATTAAAGGTGTGCTTGATTTTATCAAATAATAAATGTTTCATGTTTTGTATAAGTACCTCTTTTTTCTATTCGATACTCTTGGTAATCCATAATAATAGAAATAAACGTTTAGAAGCTAAATGTTTAGCATATCTATCATTTTCTAATAATCAATTTTTACCACAAGTCTGGTAAAAATTAAGATTATTGGAAAGGAGACATGGGTTTATAATCAAAATGTAAGCAATTACATGAGGCGTGTGAATAAGATGGAGGAGGGAAATATCATGAAAATTTTAGCGATTACAGCTTGTCCAGTTGGTATTGCTCATACATACATGGCTGCAGAAAATCTGCAAAAGGCTGGGGAAGAATTAGGCATTGACATAAAAGTAGAAACCCAAGGCTCCATTGGGGTAGAAAATGCTTTAACAGAGCAAGACATCAGAGAAGCGGATGGCATTATTATTGCTGCAGATAAAGAAGTTTCTAAAGATCGTTTTATTGGGAAAAAAGTAATTATTACTGGCGTAAAAGAAGGAATTCGCAATCCGCATGAATTAATCAAGAAAATTCAAAATGGTGATGTACCAGTATATCGAGCGGAATTAAAATCAGCGGATGAGATTAAAGGACAACGTAAACAAAAAGAAAATCCGGTATATAAACATTTAATGAATGGTGTATCTTACATGGTTCCGTTTATTGTTGTAGGAGGACTACTTATTGCGCTGGCTCTTACACTTGGTGGGGAACAGACACCTGGTGGAATTGTTATACCAGAAGATTCCATTTGGAAACAGATTGAAAGTCTTGGTAGCACAGCCTTTATGTTTATGGTGCCGATTCTAGCAGGGTTTATTGCGGTTAGTATTGCTGACCGTCCAGGACTTGTACCAGGGATGATCGGTGGCTATATTGCAGCAAATGGTAGTTTTTACGGTAGTGAAGCAGGTGCAGGATTTATTGGTGGAATTATTGCTGGTTTCTTAGCAGGTTATATTGCATTAGGGATTAAAAAGATAAAAGTGCCAAAAGCACTTCTACCAGTTATGCCAATTATTTTTATACCAATCGTATCATCTGTTATTGTTGGGCTGTTATTTATATTTGTTATTGGTGCTCCAGTAGCACAGGTTTTTGAAGGTTTAACTAGTATGCTTGCAGGAATGCAAGGAGCAAGCTCGATTTTATTAGCACTTATTCTAGGGGCAATGATTGCAGTAGATATGGGTGGTCCATTTAATAAAGTTGCTTTCTTATTCGGTTCTGCCATGATTGCAGAAGGAAATTATGACATAATGGGGCCAATTGCAGTAGCAATCTGTATTCCGCCAATCGGAATGGGCCTTGCAACGTTTATTAATAAGAAGAAATACCTTCCGAATGAACGGGAAGCAGGTAAGGCCTCTTTTACAATGGGCTTATTCGGTATAACAGAAGGAGCAATTCCGTTTGCGGCTCAAGATCCATTACGTGTAATTCCAAGTATTATGGCTGGTTCGATGGTCGGTGCGGTTATTGCCATGATTGGAAATGTAGGGAATAAAGTAGCGCATGGCGGTCCAATTGTAGCGGTATTAGGGGCGGTAGATAATGTAGCCATGTTCTTTATCGCGGCATTAGTGGGTGTATTAGTAACTGCCTTTATGGTTAATGCATTGAAAAAAGAAGTAGCGGTTGATCTTCCTGTAAGTAAAGGGATGGAGAAAAAAGAAGTTGCGGCAACAATAGAAGAAACAGCAGAACCGATGGAAATAACCAAATTAACTGATATCGTAAGTGAAGATTTAATAACAACAAATTTAGTTGCAGAAACACAAGATGGAGTAATCGATGAACTAATTCAAAAATTTGAAGATGCAGGAATCTTATATTCTAAAGAAGAATATAAGAAGGCTATATTAGAGCGCGAAGCCCAAAGCTCTACTGGATTAGGGATGAATATTGCTCTTCCTCATGGTAAGTCCAATGCAGTAAAGCGCCCAGCAGTTGCCTTTGGTATTAAGCGTAAAGGTGTAGACTGGAATAGCTTGGATGGTACAGAGGCTAAATTAATCTTCATGATCGCTGTTCCAGAACAAAGCGCAGGTGACGCTCATTTGAAAATTTTGCAAATGCTATCACGTAAATTAATGGATGAGCGTTATAGAGAAAAATTGCTTCAGGTAGGTTCCAAATCAGATGCGATTATTCTATTAGATGAAGTTCAATAATTAATAAAAAGTGCCAAACATCAAGGGGATTTACTCCGAGGTGCTTGGCACTTTTTATATTTTTAGTGAAAACATTTCGTGACAAGAAGAATCTCTTTATGAGAAAATATTTAAAAAAAGGAGGCTATGTCCATGTATAGTTTTAATAATGATTACAGTGAAGGAGCACATCCAAGAATTCTTAAAGCATTGGTAGAATCCAATTTACAGCAAGAAATAGGGTATGGGCAAGATTCCTTTACTAAAAAAGCGGTAGAAGTGTTAAAAGAAAAAATGAATACTGAAGAAGTGGATATTCATCTCTTGGTCGGAGGAACGCAAACAAATCTAATTGCAATCTCAGCCTTTTTAAGACCACATGAAGCAGCTATTGCAGCTGACACTGGTCATATTTCTACCCATGAAACAGGGGCTATCGAAGCAACTGGACATAAAGTACTTACGGTTGAGACAAAAGATGGCAAGCTAACACCCGACTTGTTGCAAAATGTACTGGATGAGCATACAGATGAACATATGGTTAAGCCGAAGCTTGTATACATATCCAATTCAACTGAAATAGGAACTATTTATTCTAAACAGGAACTTGAGTTATTAAGTGCATTTTGTCAAAAGAATAATTTGATTTTTTATATGGATGGTGCACGTTTAGGGTCTGCTCTATGTGCAAAAGACAATGATCTAAGTTTAAGTGATTTTCCGAAGTTATTAGATGCTTTTTATATCGGTGGAACGAAAAACGGAGCATTAATGGGAGAAGCCCTTGTGATTAAGAATGATTCCTTGAAGGAAGATTTTCGTTATCATATTAAGCAAAAGGGAGCAATGCTAGCAAAAGGAAGAGTGCTAGGAATCCAATTTTACGAACTATTTAAAGACAATCTTTTCTTCGAATTAGCGGAGCATGCTAATAAAATGGCAGAAAAATTACAAGCTGCATTGGAAGAGAAAGGCTATTCTTTTTTAACGTATTCTTCCACCAATCAAGTATTTCCGATTGTTTCTAACGAGAAGATTTCAGTGTTACAGAAGAATTACCAATTCAATATTTGGGAAAAAATTGATAACGAACATTCTGCGATTCGTCTTGTTACGTCTTGGGCTACAAAAGAAGAAGAAGTGGATGCGTTTATTAAGGAATTAAAATAAAGCTTGTTAAAAGTTTAAATAGTTAGTTTAACATATGGTATACCGTTAAGAGAAATCCGGTATGCCATATGTTTGTCCAAACGAAAAATGAAGTTTATGATCGCAAAGTAAAGAGATATGATCAAAAATCAACTAGATATGATCCAAAACCCAATTATATGTTCCAAAAGTAAAGAGATATGATCCAAAACCCAATTATATGATCCAAAATCCAAATAGATGAAAGCCATCTCTAAATAACTATTTCCCCGCTAATCCCTTTCGATCAATTGCTTCTGGCTGCTTCTCCATCCACCCATACTTGACCAATAGTTTATAGCAAAATGCCCCTGCCTGCATGGCGTGGTTAAATACACTTTTGTAATTAAGAATAATATCTGTTCTTAAACTAGAACCAATGGCTGCTCCATAATACGAAAGGGCTGCATTTACTAATAATGCTGCATGAAACATCATTAACTTATCGGAAAAAGGGCTAATTGTGGAATCGGTAATTTCTGCATCCCATCTTTTGGGAATCGGTAAATTATCTTTTTGAAGTATTTCATCAAAGCTCTCTGCGTCTTTTCCAGCTAATTTCACATTTTTTTTCATGAAGTTTCTTACTTCTTCTTTCTCCGCAACTTGACTAAAGGCAAGACTTAAAGATCGAACAAAGCCTGTTTTCTTTGAATTGAAGTGAAGATTGCTTATTTCAGACATATTAAGTGGTCTTTTGTCTCCGATTAAACTAGAAATAAAGCCAGCTGTTTCAACAAATTCAACTTCATGTGGAGAAGGAATGGTTGGAACACTAGAGAACTCCGGCTGTGTCTTTGCTAACTTAAGAGTCCTTTGATATAGCTCCTTCGATGTCACCGTACATTCAAAAAAATAGTTTTGTATGTCTTCGCGTTCGGCATTTGTAATAGCTAATGTATAGGCAGAAATACCATGCATTGTCATCATTCTTGAGTAAAAAAGTATAAAGGAATCTGAAAATAGACGTGGGGCATTAAGATTAACATCTTCCTCTGTAAATCCTTTTGGAAGTTTAAAGTTTGCCTTTGTAAAGATATCTGTAATTTTCATAAGATGACTTTCTGCTAAACGTAACGAATAGGCTACTAGAGACTTGATATCTTGATTTTGTACTATTTTTAGAAAGTATTTATACACACATACGGCCATGCTATCTCCTAGATATTGAAGCCAGAGCGCAGATACCTCGGCAGCGTTTAAGGTTTTCTTCTGTGTTTTCTCATGATTCTTCAATAAAGATATCCTCCAATTATTCTATGCTTGACGTTAACATAGAAGTTTCTAATTTAAATTTAGTATGGTAATTATAAGCAATTTTATCCTCTAGATTGGGGGAAGAAGAATTAATGTTTGGAACTTTTTGGTTTTTAATTCGTATATCGTTATAAAGAGAATGGAAGAAAGGTGGGGTAGCATAATGGGAGTAGAAGATAATGTGGGGTTGAAATTACTAATTATATTAATTGTTTTTCTTGGAGCTAGTTTATTATTTGATTTAGTTCTTACAAAAATACTGAAATTAGAAAGAAGAAAATTTTTTTCTTATAATCATATAAATAAAGTGCATGTACGAATCGATTGGAGTATTAGAATTGCTTTTATGTTTATCTTAATGGCAGCGTTCATAATAAATTATTCCTATAATTTGTGGTATTTGCAGCCTTATTATGTATTGCTTCTCTTCATTATTGTATCAGTAGTTGTACGTGCAATTATAGAATTGAAGTATTTGAAAAATCGCCGGGAGGCTCTATTTACTGTTCTTCAGCTAGGATTTTGGCTACTTTTGTTTAGTGGGGCTTTTTGGATTTTATCAACGGGATGGTTTGGATAATAAAAAAGAAGAAGACTTGTCAAAAAATGTGACAGTGTTTTCTTCTTTTTTTTGGAGTGTTTATTGACGCTAGTTAAATTGCTATGCTATATTTTTCTTATAAATCAGAAAATTTAGAAAGAGATAGGTAGAATATATGGTTCAATCAATTGATAGAGCAATGCAAATTATCCATTTATTTATCGAAAACCCTAAAAAGGATAATTGGCCAATTTCGCAAATTGCGGATGAAGTAGGCTTACCACTAAGTACAACACATCGATTAATTAGCTCTTTAGTTAAGTATGAGTTAGTTGCACAAGTTGAATTGACAAAAAACTACATGCTAGGACCGAAATGGATGGAAATTGGGTTAAAGCAACTGGAAAGTATGGACTTGAGAATGATAGCGAGACCGATTTTAGAAAGACTCACCAAAGAAGTAAAGGAAACCTCTTTTTTAAGTATTCCCAATCATTATTATTCATTAGGAATTGATCGAGTAGATAGTCCTCATAAGGTAAGGGTTGTAGAAGAATTAGGTGAGAGAATTCCTATGCCAATTGGCGCGCCTAATAAAGTAATGCTTGCCTTCATGGAAGAGAAAAAGGCGATAGAAATTGTGACAGAATTAGTGAAAGAAGAGAAAAAGAGAGACAATATTTTATCGCAATTACCATTAATTAGGGAAATGGGTTATGCAGCTAGCTATGCAGAAATGACAGAAGGTACAGCTTCCTTTGCAGCTCCTATATTAGGGTTTGGAGGAGAACTAGTTGGGGCTTTGAGTATAGGAACGATTACATATGAAACGACAGAAGAACGTGCAGTATATTTACTGGAAAAAGTGAAAGAATACGCACAGCTTTTATCCAACGCAGTTAGAGGAGTGTAATTTTTGTCCGTATAGCGGAAACAGTTTCCGTAATACGGAAAAGGAGGGAAATAGATGTGGCGTTATGTAGGTAAGCGATCAATTACTGGAGTATTGGTCATTTTAGTAGCGATTTGTCTAAACTTCACGTTAATTCAATTGGCACCAGGAGACCCGATAAGTATCCTTTCTGGGCAGGATAGCCCCTCACCCGAAATGGTGGAAACGCTGAAGGAGAAATATGGGTTAAATGAGCCGATAATCGTCCAATTTTTTATGTATGTAAGTAAATTATTTCAGGGGGATATGGGAGAATCCATTTTAACTGGAAAACCAGTGATGGAAATGATTGGCGAAAGAATAGGACCGACATTAATGCTCGCTTTAACAACTGCCGTTCTTTCCTTAATTATTGGGACCTTATTAGGAATTTATTGTGCTAGGCATGTTGGGTCAAAGTTGGATAATACGGTTTCGGGAATTTCCTATATTTTTGATTCTATGCCTAGTTTTTGGCTTGGAATGATGTTCATTCTTATATTTGCCTCCACATTTGGTATCTTTCCTACATCGGGAATGACAGATTTGCGAGCAGATTATTCAGGTATTGCCTATGTAATGGATGTTTTGAAGCATATGTTTTTGCCAGCGATAACATTAACATTGATTACGACCCCTTATTTTTTCAGAATTGCACGGTCGTCTGTCATTCAAACAATGTCAGAGGATTTCATTACAACGTTGAAAGCAACGGGAATGAAAGAAAGCAAGATCTTTAGAAAATATGTTTTTAAGAATTCAGTTTTACCGACTATAACAGTGTTCGGTATTACACTTGCTTATATTATTACGGGCGTAGCCATTATTGAAATTGTATTTTCATGGCCAGGAATGGGGAGTTTTATGCTAAATGCTATTTCTCGACGAGATTATCCGCTATTAATGGGAATCTATTTAATCCTATCCATTTCGGTAGCAACTACCATGATAATTATTGATGTTCTATATGCCTTCATTGATCCAAGAATAAGATATGAGTAGAGGAGAGTGTATAAGGTGGAAGTTGCTACGGTCATTCGTAAACCGATAAATAGAGCTTTAGGAAAAATAAATGGAATTAAACAATTGAAGGTTGGGTTAATTTTATTAGGCGTACTAATTTTGATTGCTGTCTTTGCACCTTTAATAGCGACGCATAATCCGTATGCCCTTGATAGTGAGATAATTTCACCTCCAAGTAAGGAAAATTATCTAGGAACGGATGGATTAGGACGGGATGTATTTAGCATGATTATATATGGTGCACGTACCTCCATGCTAATTGGTGTAGTAGCGGCACTTATATCCGCAATAATTGGTGTAGTCCTTGGCGGTCTAGGTGGCTTCTATGGCGGAAAACTAGATCGTGTACTTAATGAATTAAATAATGTATTTATGATGATGCCAACTTTTTTTCTAATCTTAATTATTGTTGCGCTGTTTGGAAGCAGTTTAGTAAATGTCATGCTTGTTATTGGATTAACTACTTGGGTTGGAAATGCCAGACTGATGAGGGCTCAAGCAATGTCATTAAGGGAGAGGACCTTTATAAAAAGTGCTTATGCAATTGGGGAAAAACGGTGGAAAATATTATGGAAGCATATCATACCAAATGGAATTTTCCCTATTATCGCTAATACGACGATGAATATTTCTGGGGCAATTCTTACTGAATCAAGTTTAAGCTTTCTTGGACTTGGAGATCCAAACGTGATTAGTTGGGGACAAATTATATTTAATGGAAAGTCAGATTTAACAACTGGTTGGTGGGTTTCTACATTCTCAGGTCTAATGGTTGTTATCACAGTGCTTGCATTTTATTTGGTTGGTGATGGACTTAATAGAGTGTTGAGTCCGAAATTAAATGATACAAACTAGTAAGGAGGGGGAAGAATGGGGGCATTAGAAGAACAAAAGGATTGGCTGAAAGAGTATGCAAAAGAAGAAGAAGTAGTATCAGTCAAAGATTTGACTATCACCTATGAAACTAAGGGGAAGAAAGTGGAAGCAGTTAAAGGTGTTTCATTTCATATTAATGCACAAGATTCTCTCGGCATTGTTGGAGAATCAGGATCAGGAAAGTCCACATTGGCAATGGCTATTTTACAATTATTGCCGAAGAAAATCACCACTGTTACAGGGGAAGTACATTTTAATGGAAAGAACTTGTTAGCATTATCTGAAGATAAAATGCAGCCGATGCGGTGGAAGGATTTATCGGTCGTGTTTCAGAAATCAATGAACGCACTTAGCCCTGTTCATAAAATTGGGAATCAATTAGTTGACATTTACCGCATTCACCAACCAAAGGTGAAGAAAAAAGAAGCAAAAGAACGCATAATTACATTACTGGATAAAGTGAATCTCTCTCCTAAAGTTTTTAACTCCTATCCTCATGAACTATCTGGCGGTATGATGCAAAGAGTATCGATAGCATTAAGTTTGATGCATCAGCCAAAACTTCTTATTTTAGATGAAGCAACAACCGCGCTTGATCAAGTCACACAAAGACAAATATTAGAAGAAATTAAAAGTGTTGAAAAAGAAATGAATCTAACCCGATTGATGATTACCCATGATATGTCAGTAGTTGCGACTTCATGTAATAAGGTTGCTGTGATGTATGCGGGTAGGATTGTAGAGTTTGGTCTGGTCTCCAATGTTCTTGCAAACCCGCAGCATCCGTATACAAAAGGATTATTAAAATCAATTCCTTCTTTTAAAGGAGAAAAAGAAAATATAAGAGGAATTCCTGGATCGATACCTGATTTAAGTAAAGAGGTTTCTGGTTGTATTTTTAAAGATCGTTGTGAATTTGCCATGGATATCTGTGGACAGATAGTTCCAGGGGAGATTAATGTGGAGAGCGATCATCGTGTCGCATGCCACCTTATAGGAGGTGCAGATTATGCAAGCTGAAGTTGCGAAGGAGGTTCTTCGTGTTTCTGATGTTATCAAGCATTATAAAGAACGAAAAGCATTTAAACATACGAAAATTAAATCAGTGGATGGTGTAAGCTTTACTTTAAATAAAGGGGAAATACTTGGGATAATCGGAGAAAGTGGATGCGGTAAATCTACTTTAGGAAAGGTACTTGTGAAATTGGAGGATGCAACATCGGGAGATATCCAAATTAATGGAACATCCGTTGAAGCACTATTTAAACAAAATGAGCTTCAGTTTCGTCGTACGGTTCAAATGATTTTTCAAAATCCTTTTGATACCTTTGATCCCCGCTATTCAATAGCGAAAATTTTAACGAATGTTATGAAACTGCATAAGATTGGTGCAAATGAGGAAGAAAGAATGGAGATAAGCAAACAAAGGCTTGAAGAAGCTGGCTTAAAGCCGGCAGAAGACTTTTTGCATCGTTATCCCCATGAATTATCTGGTGGGCAATTGCAGCGTATCTCGATTCTTCGCTCGATGCTGTTGAATCCCTCCTTTATTGTTGCAGATGAGCCTGTATCAATGCTAGATGTATCGATTCGCGCTGATATTATCAATATGTTGAAAAAGATATGTGACAACCACCAAACAGCAATGGTTTTTATTAGCCATGATATCACTACTACTCGTTATATTTCAGATCGAATTGCAGTCATGTACCTTGGGAGAATTGTGGAGACTGGAGCAACCGATGAAGTTCTTCATAATCCCAAGCATCCGTATACACAGGCTTTGATTTCGAATTCAAGTTACATAGAGGAAGAAGAAGTCATCCAGTTAAACGGAGAACCACCAACTCCAAATCATAATCATTCAGGCTGTTATTTTTATCAAAGATGCTATAAACGAAAAAGTTCCTGTCAGAACGGTTATCCTGAAACGATTGATTTAGGTGACGGACATCTTGTTAGCTGTCCTCATGGATAAAAATAGAGAAAAAGTAGAAACACCCTGCATTAGAAACGCCAACTGAAAGTATCTCTATTTGCATAACCAGATATAGTAATACCGACATCAGGTAAAGAAATCAGCGGTAAATCTGTCTTCGATCCTGATGAAGTTTTTATAAAAGTGCTGTGCTAGTGAAGCTAGACATAGTAAAAAGAATGGGGAGTTGAGAATAGGGTGAAAGCAAAGAAGCGAAATATCCTTAGTATTCTATTAGTCTTGCTTATTGTTATAACAGCAGGATGTAGTGGATCAAATGAAACGGGTGGGCAAGAAGGGAATGATGAATCCACAACAACAGGTGGAACCTTAATTGTGGGAGCTACTGGAGATCCACAAACATTTAATCCTGATGCAAGAGCAGATGATTATTATTATGCGATGGCACAGAATATTTTTAGTCGACTAGTCAAAATTAATAATAATCAAGAAATTATTCCTGATCTTGCAAAAGAATGGGAGTTTAATGAGGAAGGAACAGAAATAACATTCCATTTACAGGAAAATGTGAAATGGCATGATGGCGAAGACTTTTCTTCAGCCGACGTCAAATTCACATTGGATTCGATAATGGAGAAGTCTGGATATGCGGTTGGAAATTTAAGCAGTATGGAAGAAGTAACGACGCCTGATGAAAATACAGTTGTCATTCATTTAAAGAAGCCAGATGCAAGCTTCTTAGGATATTTAGCATGGTATGCGACTTTTATTGTACCAGAACATATTTATAGTGGGGATAATTGGGATTCAGGACTGAATATAAATCCAGTTGGAACTGGACCATTTAAATTTGTAGAACATACACCAGGTGTGAGTGTAACACTGGAAAGATTTGATGATTATTTTGGTCAAGTCGCAAAAATGGATAAGGTAGTTTTCTCCATCATGTCTGATGTAGATACGATGATGCAGGCCTTTTATAACGGGGAACTAGATGTACTTGGAACATCTCCTCCTAGCTCTGAGATTCAAAATGTTCTAAATGATGAAAACTATGTTGCCAATCCAGTAGTATGGCCGTCTCGTCAATATTTGGTCTTTAATATGGAAGAAAAGCCTCTTGATCAATTAGAAGTCCGTCAAGCAATTGCTTATGCCCTTGATAGTGATGATATTGTGAATAGAGCATTGCGTGGGGAAGGACAGGTAGCTACTAGCTTTGTTTCTCCAGTTTTTAAATGGGCAGTATCAGATGAATATACAGTTCCAGAGTATGACCCAGAAAAAGCAAAAGGTCTATTAGAAGAAGCTGGATTAAAGCCAGATGCAAATGGAAACTATTTATCCTTAACACTAGATGTATTTCAAGATCCTGGAACAGTTGATATGGCTACTGTAATTAAAGATCAACTTAGAAAAGTTGGGATAGAAATCAAACTAAATGTTTCTGAATATCCAACTTGGCAAGAACAGGTTCATACGAATCGAAAGTATCAGCTAAGTATGATTGGTGGCTATCAAGGTCCAGATATTGGAGCGATTAGTGCGAGAATTTCCACAGAAGGATCAAATAACTTTAATGGATACAGTAATCCTGAATTGGATGAATTGCTTGAAAAAGGAGCAAGTCTTGTAACAGAAGAGGATCGGAAACCAATTTATAATGAAGTACAGCGTATTCTTTCTGAAGACTTACCGATTTATTTAATTTCCGAGTGGGTTGCAGTATCACCAGTCCATGTATCTGTAAAAGGAATGCCGAATACAGAAGAAGCGTTGCCGTATACCGGATTTAATGAGTATAACTATGTTTGGATAGATAAATAAACCTGAGAAATAAAGGATAATGAGAAAATAAGGGCTGCCAGATCCTTTCGATATCAAGACAGCCCTTATTTATTTTTTAAAAGGAGTGAGTAGTGATGAATATTCAAAAAATAGTTGATAGTGTACCGGATTACCAAAGTTTTTTAACAGTAGATGAGTTGGACGAAAGCGCATTTAAATTAGCAGATGAATTTCCAGAGGAAGTGGAAATCTTTGTAGCAGGCTATTCAAGAAATAATCACCCGATTCAATGTTTAAAAATCGGAAATGGTTCTAGAAATGCTTTATGTTTCGCATTACCACATCCTAATGAACCAATAGGTGCAATGACAATGGAATATTTTTCTCGTGTATTAGCAGAAAATAAAGAGCTTCGCGAAGAGTTAGATTATACATGGTATATCATTAAATGTATTGACCCTGACGGAACGCTCCTAAATGAAGCATGGTTTAAAGGACCTTTCAATATCTATCAATATACGAAAAATTTCTATAGACCAGTCGGCTACGAACAAGTGGAATGGACGTTTCCGATAGACTATAAGAATATGCATTTTAATGAACCGTTACCGGAAACAAAAGCGTTAATGGACATCATTGACCGAATCTCACCGGATTTTATGTATTCCTTGCATAATGCTGGCTTTGGTGGAGCGTACTGGTATATTTCTCATGATATTCCCAAGCTTTATGATGGTTTGAGACAATCAGCCATTAAGCAACAGGTATCCCTAAGCTTGGGAGAACCAGAAGCTCCTTTTATCAAAGAATTTTCTCCAGCAGTTTTTCAAACAATGGGGGCAGCCCAGCATTATGATTATTTAGAGAAGTTTACTGGAGAGCCACCGAGCTTTAACTCAGGTACTTCCAGTGCGGACTATGCATTAGCTAAAAATCCAGATTGTGTTACGTTGTTGACTGAGCTTCCTTATTTCTTTGATGCAAGAATTGAAGATATGACAGAAACAGAAGTAACTAGGAAGGAAGCAATCTATCAAAATATCGAAATAAATAAGGCTTATTATGGACTTATAAAGGAATTGATGGAAATGATTCCAAAAATTTCTGAAGACAATTCCTTTATTAAGCTAGTAAAGCAAATTGCAGATGGCTTGGAAGAAGGAACGAATGCAAAACAAAAATGGGCAGAAAGTGAGCCGGAGTTTGAGCAACCGGCAAAGGTTTCCCATCTATTTGATAATCTTCAAACTGCTAAATTTTATAATGGTTTATCATTAGGTTTAACGGTCAGAGCGATAGACTTTGAGATAAATAGACTGCTTGCTGCTGAAACCCAGGATGAAGGAGGATTAAAGCAATTAAAGGAGGCAAAAAAACGAGGGGAAGAAGAATTAAAGAAAGCCTGTGAACAGTTAGAGCAGGAACTAGATTATTCTGTTATTCCCATCCAAAAGCTTGTACGTATTCAAGTGGAGAGTGGACTTCTTGTTTCTTCCTATATAACAAAACAGACCCTTCCTCAAGTGTAACGAAGCGCAATAGGTTCTGTGAAACGGCAAAGGAATCAATAAAAACAGCGTAAAAGGTGGGCAAATGGGATGAAAACTTTTTATAAAAATGGGGCTTTTTATACAGCGAATCCAGATCAATATTTTGCGGAAGCAATGCTTGTGGAAGATGGGAAAATCAGCTGGATTGGAGACGAGGACGATGCAAGACAAGCGGAGTTTGATGTAATCATCGATTTGCAAGGAAAAAGAGTTTTACCTGGAATTATTGATGCCCATATGCACCCATTATTATTGGCTGAAGTAGGTCAAAAAATTTATTGTGGAGTACCGCAAGTTCACTCTATTAAAGATATTCAACATGCTATCCAAATGGAGTTAAGTGCTAGGGCGAATGAAGGGGAAGAAAAGTGGGTTCTTGGCTGGGGATATGATGAGTCAAAGCTTGTCGAAGGGCGATCTCCATCTAAAGAGGATCTGGATGAAGTTACATCTAGTATTCCTATTGTATTGACAAGAGCTTGTGGACATATTGTGGTCGCAAATAGTGCAGCGTTAAAATTAGCGGATATTACATCAAGTACGAAAGCTCCATATGGCGGCGAAATTGAAGTAGATGAAACAGGAGAGTTGACAGGAGTTCTGAAAGAAAAGGCTAGGGAGCAAGTCTATCAAGCGATACCAGAGCAAACATTAGAGGAAAAAGGACAATTATTGGCCACGTTAAGTAAGAAATTATTTTCCCAAGGTATTACAGCAATTACAGAGCTTATGGCTACCTTGCACCCCTATGATTTCTATGAAATTTATGAAAAGGCGTATGAGCAAGGCTACAAGCAGCATACGGTTATGTATTATCTATGGGATGATATCCAGCATAAACAAAACCTTTTAAAACGGAATCAAAGTGGCACTAATGAAGATTTGCAAATCGGAGGCATTAAACTTTTTGCGGATGGAAGCATATCTGGAAAAACGGCATGGTTTAGTGAAGGCTATGTAAATGATGCTGGAAATACTGGTATATCAGTCACTTCACCAAAAGAATTGCTTGAGGCAGCTGCTGTTGCCAAAGAGCATCAATTGCAAGTTGTTGTCCATGGAATGGGAGATCAAGCTATTCGTCAGGTAGTGGACACATTTGCAGAAGTAGATGGATGGCTTTCCAATATTCCATCTGTACGAATTGAACATGCTGCATTAATTGATCAGGAAACATTGGTAAAAGGGATTAACGCAGGGATTGGTTTTGTGACCCAGCCAATCTTCTTGTTTGCAGAAATTGATAGCTACTTGAATAATCTAGGAGCTTCAAAAACAAATCAGACATATCGTATTAAAACAATGCTTGATTCAGGGGCAAACATTTGCTTATCCTCTGATGCACCTGCCACATCGTGGGAAGATACGTCTAATCCTTTTATTGGGATAAAGTCAGCTGTTACAAGAACTGCTTATTCAGGTGAAATGTATAATCCATCGGAAGCCATTCCCGTCCAAAAAGCAATCGATTTATATACTCGCCATGCACAAGAAATGACAGGAATTCCTCTTGTGGGCCAGCTGAAAACAGGATATTGGGCAGATTTCATTGTCCTTGAAGATGATATCCTTACAGCCAACTCTATGGATATCGATAAAATTTCGGTATTGGCAACTTATTTCAAAGGTGATTGTGTATTTGAGATGGAAAAAAAGATTGAAGTATAAGGAGTGATGGTTTTTGGATACGATTTTTAAAAATGTTGTTAAAACGTTAGAGGAACTTCGAGAAATTAGTGGGAAACCAGGGGCTGTAGTCAATAAGAAGGTTATCCACTCTATAGACCATCATTGTCGAGAGTTTATTAGCAAATCACCATTTTTAACTATAGGGACAACAAATGGAGAGGGATCCACAGATGTTTCTCCTCGAGGTGATACACCTGGATTTGTCCATATAATCGATGAAAAACGTCTAATTATACCAGAAAGACCTGGTAATCGGCGGTTAGATTCGATAATCAATATATTAGCACATCCATATGTTGGTGTTTTGTTTTTCATCCCAGGGCTCGGAGAAACACTTAGAGTGAATGGAAAGGCTTGTGTCATAAAGGATGAGGAATTATTAGAACCGATGACAGTACAAGGGAAAAGACCAGTGCTTGGAATAGGTATTGAGGTGGAGGAGTGTTTCATTCATTGTGCAAAGGCATTTATTCGCTCAGGATTATGGCAACCTGATTCCTGGATGGAAAAAGAGAATCTACCACTGCCAGCAAAGATTTTGAAAGATCATATTCAAATGCCGGAAATTCAGACAAAGGATATAGAAGATGATTTAGAGGCTAGTTATAAACATACCTTATACTAAGCCGAAAGAACTCTAACTTTTCTTCTAATGGACTAAGGGTGAAATGATTTTGTGTTGTTAGTAGTAATGACATTAAAAGTAGAGAGTGGTACTCACTTTCTACTTTTAATATCAATAGAAGGGCTCGATAGACATAGTTCTATGTTTGTTTATTTCGTAAGTCCAGCTGCTCTTTCTACTTGAGCTTGGTGTAATGGATCTGGTTTTCCGTCTGCATGTCGGGTTGAATTGGCAAAGTAAACGTCAAAATGACCAGTAATCCCGTTATTTGCAATATACTCTCTCTCATGGGGCATAAAGCTCATACTAGCAGCAAGCTTTCTACCATCCACCTCAAGAATAACAGCACGCGTATTCCACGAAAAGCCACCCCAAATAGACTTTGCGACATTTGTATCAGAAGCTGATACTGTTTCACTATCAGCATGGTTTGCACCAATCGTTCGTTGGATATAGAAGCTTTTTCCGGTAACTAAATCGGTTACTTTTGCTTTTTTTCCAATAGTGAAAATATACTGTGCCTCTGTCCACCAATCTAAATTTTCTCCATGGTTTGAGCTTACAACTTCTTTTACAGGAATATGATGGACAGGAACCGTTAATTTTTGTCCTATTGATAAAGAGCTATTTGTTGTTAGATTATTTGCTCGTAAAAGCTCCAATTGAGGTATTCCATATTTTATACTTAAATCCCATATTGTATCTCCAGCTACAACAGTATGTGTTGTATAAGTAATTGTTTTGGCACTTGTTTGGGATGGAGCATTTAATCCATCGGGAATCTTCAGAGCCTGACCAATTTGTAATATATCTGATCTTAGCTGGTTTGCTGAACGAATAGAATCTACCGTCACGCTAAATTGTTTTGCAAGTAAGGAGAGCGTATCCCCAGACTTTACATGATAAGTGAAAGTTGTTCGTTCTTCCTTAATCTTATCGGTAGATTCGGAAGCTGTACTTGGTATCTGAAGTGTTTGACCTATTTGTAACACATCAGATGATAAGCTATTGAGACTTTTTAAATCAGAAACAGAAGTTCCAAATCGCTGTGCAATCGACCATAAATAATCTCCAGAAACAACGGTGTAAGTCGTTGTTATTGGTTGAGCTGGTGAAGGAGCTGTTGTTGTAGAATCAGGAATTACTAAAACCTGTCCAACTCTAATAATATCGGATGTTAAGTTGTTTTCTTTTTTCAAATCTTCAGTAGTAATGCCAAAGTTTCTTGCAATAATGGATAAACTATCCCCAGCAATAACCGTATAGCTACTAGTTTTAGGTGATATAGGCTGTGCAGGAGAGGGAGTAGTTGTGGAAGCATCAGGAATTTCCAAAACCTGTCCAACTCTAATAATATCAGAAGTTAAGCTATTGGCACTTTTTAAAGCATCAATGGTAACCCCGAAGTTTCTTGCGATAACAGATAAGCTATCTCCAGCAGCTACTGTATAATTCTTCGCAGTCGTTGGCTGAGCAGGTACTGTCGGGCTAGGGACAGGGTCTGCGGACTGTTCACCGATTATCATCGGAATAATTAGTGTTTGTCCAAGGCGGGTGCTGTCACTAGTTAAATTGTTTGCTTGCTTAATTCCTTCTACGGTGGTGTCATAATTTTTTGCGAGAACGGTAAGATAATCCCCAGTTTCTACTGTATGAATGGCCTTAGGAATAATTAGTTGTTGGTTAACTTGTAAAACTTCTGATGAAAGTTTGTTTGCTCTCTTTATATTTTCGACCGTTGTATTGTATTTTTGAGATAAATTCCATAAGGTGTCATTACTTGAGACGGTGTAATAAATCGAATGACTTTGTGTTGAATAATTGGAAGGAGATGCTGCTTTTGCCGAAGTGATTTCTCCTAGTAATGGAATAGTTGTTACAGCGATGCCACCGATTATCACCTTAGCTACGTTTACTTTAATGTTTGGGTATCTTTCTTTAATAATAGATTTAGCAATATTGACTATATCTTTCTTCTCTTTCAGAATATTACCGAACTCCTCAGCAAATTCAGATAAATGATCCGCTATGTAAATAATTAATTCATACTCATCACTCGTGGAGCCTATTCTTTTTAGTTCGAATTTTTGATAATCCAATATGTTCCCTCCTTATATAACTTACGTATAGTTTTTTTATAAGTATTAAAAATATGCACCTACTTTTAATAGGGTGTTAATAGTGGATGATGAAGGCTCTCCACTGAAGGAAGTTTCACTGAATAGAAATTATTCTCGGATATTATTGATTTAATGTAGGCGTGAAATCATTTAGTTCCTTTTATCTTTGCTTTTAGCGCCAATTGGTATTGGCAGAAGTACTTTTTGAGGTTTGAAATATGATGTTTAGAAATTTTTGCAAAATAAAAATTTGAATGAAAAAATTCAATATTCTATTGAAAGAAAATGTAATGTGAGATAAACTAACACATAGCGATAAAAAACGGCAAAAATATGGTATTCTAGAGCTTATTAATACATAAAATATAAATTTTTTTACAGTAAGTTTCAGAGGAGGAAGAGATGGTAGATTCAAGAGTGCCTGAGATTGCTGAAAAAGCGAAGGAATGGACGCTGGAGGCTGGAGCGCGTCTAAATTTATCTCACCAAGAAAAATTGAATGTGGAATATAAAACATCGGCCGCCGACATTGTGACACAAAAAGATAAAGAAATTGAACAGTTTTTTGTCGGAAATATTAAGTCGACTTATCCAGGACATTATGTTTTAGGAGAAGAGGGTTTATCAGATGTATTGCCAACAGATACTGAAAATGGAGTAGTGTGGATTATTGATCCAATAGATGGCACCACTAATTTTGTTCATCAACATCTAAATTACGCTATTTCAGTTGCTGTATATATAGAAGGAGAACCAACCATTGGTTATATTTATGATCCGATAAAAAAGGAATTGTTCTCTGCAATAAAAAATCAGGGCGCTTTTTTAAATGATCAGCCATTATCTACATTAGCTTCTTGTACAGTAGAAGAGGCAGTAATATGCTTCAACCATTTGTGGCTTGTTCCAAATGAAAAAGTAAGCTATGAAAAAATGCAGCGCTTAGTAAGTGATGTAAGAGGCGTTCGTTACCTTGGCTCTGCAGCATTAGAGATGGCATATGTTGCTTGTGGGAGATTAGATTCTTCATTGGATTTTCGACTATCTCCATGGGATATTGCAGCAGGTATCGTCATTTTGAATGAAGTTGGTGCTGAAATGACGACTTTGGAAAATCAAGAGATACATGTTTCTACGAAATCATCTACTATATTTTCGAGACCAGGAATTCATCAACATATTCTTGAGTATCTAACTTAAAAAACGTAGGTATCTATATGATGCGAATATTCCGGAAAAGATAATGTGATGCTTCGTTTAGCTAAACGAAGCATTAGATCATCAACAGTTTTTCCTAATTACTATTATCACTTGTATAACAGTATTAATTTTTCTCTTTTGTAATAAAAATGGTTTTTTCCATTTTTATATAAATTTATCCATTACTACAATTTGAACAAGGGGGGACAATCTTTTAGTATGTATCTATCATACTAAAAGCTACTTTTTTTATCGGTTTTTTGCAGTTGTTTTCTTTTATTTATTACACTATTTATTAAGAAAAGAGGGCTAAGAAATTGAAAAAGACATTATTTTCACTAGTTATGGTTTTAATGCTTGTAGCACTAACAGCATGTGGTGGGGGAGAAAAGAACGAAAGTAGCAAGAGCAATGGAAATGACGGAGAAATTAAGGAATTAACATTAGGGTTTATTCCATCTCAAGAGGCAGATAAAATTGCTGATACAGTAGAACCTTTAGAGAAAAAACTTTCAGAGGAGCTTGGAATTCCCGTTAAAGCAGAAGTTATGATTGACTTCGTTGGATTAGTAGAGGGTATGAGAACTGGAAAAATTGATATTGGTTTCTTAAATCCATTTGGATTTGTTCAAGCAGAAGATCGTGCAAATGTTGATGTTCTATTAAAAGCGATTCGTAACGGTGGCGATACTTATGTTGCGCAATATGTAGTTCCTGCAGATTCTAAAATTAATTCTATTGATGATTTAGTAAATACAGAAGGTCTTGTTTGGGCTTACGCAGATACATTATCTACTTCTGGGTATTTATTCCCTGCTTCTCAATTAATGGATAAAGGCGTTAAAGATTTATCTACACATTTCCAACATTCAGTAGTTGGCGGACATGATAATGCAATTCTTTCCTTACTTGATGGACAAGCAGATTTTGCGACTACATTTGATGATGCACGTGATACAGTAGAGGGTGACTATCCTACAGTTAAAGAAGACTTAAAGGTTATCGGTCATACAGATCCAATTCCAAACGATACATTATCTGTTCGCAGTGACCTGCCAGATGAGTGGAAACAAAAGATTAAAGATGCATTCTTAGCATTTAATGATGATGAAGAAATGATGACAATCATGCATGATGTATATACATGGGATGGAATTGCTGAAGCTAAATCAGAAGATTATGAAATCGTAAGAGAAGTATACGGCAAGTTTGAAGATGAATTATCAGAATAATATAGACTAATGTAAAAAAAGGAGGGGGATTTTACCTCCTTTTTTACAAGTAAGTAAATGCAGAGGAGTTTCTTTAGATGATTGAATTTAAAAATGTATCTTTAACTTACCCAAATGGTCATCAAGGACTAAAGAATGTTAATTTAACGATTAATGATGGAGAGTTTATCGTTGTTGTAGGGTTATCAGGTGCTGGAAAGTCCACTTTAATTAGAAGTATTAATCAATTAGTGAAACCTACAGAAGGGGAACTAATTATTAATGGGAAAGATACGTTAAAGTGTAATGAGCGTCAATTAAAAGAAGTTCGTAGAAACATTGGAATGATATTCCAGAACTATAATCTAGTAAAAAGAATGTCTGTCCTTCGAAATGTGTTAACAGGAAGTCTTGGCAGAACAGGGACCTTTAAAAGCTTATTCGGTTTATTTTCGAATGAAGATAAGGAATTGGCTATGGGTAGTCTTGCAAGAGTTGGAATCGATGATAAAGCATATCGTAGAGCAGATCAACTAAGTGGTGGACAACAACAACGTGTTAGTATTGCTAGAGCACTGACACAAAAACCAAACGTCATCTTAGCAGATGAGCCAGTTGCGAGTTTAGATCCACCGACCTCTCATACAGTAATGAAGGATTTAAAGAAAATTAATAAAGAAGACGGAATTACAACGATTATAAACCTTCACTTTATTGATATGGCAATGGAATATGCAGACCGTATTATTGGGATGCGTGAAGGGGAAGTAGTGTTTGATGGACCGGTTAGTGAAGTAAGCGAAAAAACATTTGAAGAGATCTATGGTCGTCCAATTAAAGAAGATGACATTATAGGAGCTGAATAATAATGTCGAAGCAAAAGAATAAAGAGTCAGTGGATAATGGGAATACTGCTGTATTTCATTCGAAAACGAAAGTAACAATAACTTATATCCTTATCATTGTAATAGGCTTATATATAGCTTCTGCATTTTACACGGAAGCTTATCCAAATCTGATTATTGCTGGAATGCCAGTTGTTATAGATTTTGTTATTTATGATTTCTTTCCGCCTAACTTAAAGTATATTTCCACTGTTTTGAAAGCATTAATAGAAACGTGGAATATGGCTTTATTAAGTACAACACTATCGGTTATTTTTGCTTTACCGATAAGCTTTCTTGCTGCTGCGAATATCAATAAAAATAAAGTGTTTTATCAAGTAGTGCGTTTTCTATTAAATATTATTCGTACAATACCAGAACTTATTTTGGCCGTTCTTCTTGTTGCCTTTATGGGAATTGGTGTTATCTCTGGTATAGGAGCATTGTTTATTTTTTCATTAGGGATTCTTGCAAAGCTTATTAGTGAAACGATTGAAGCAATTGATCCAAATCCTCTTGAGGCAATTCGGGCAACTGGTGCGAACACCATTCAAGTAATTAGATATGCTGTAATCCCGCAAATCTTGCCACAATATACTTCTTACGCATTATATGTGTTAGAAATAAATGTGCGTGCTTCTGTTATCCTAGGATTTGTTGGAGCAGGTGGAATTGGGATTATCTTAAAACAACAAACAAGTTTATTTAATTATGGTAATGTGTCAACAATTATTCTTATGACATTTATTGCGGTCACTATCATTGACTTTGTAAGTAGTCGTGTAAGGGAGCGTTTATTATAATGACAAAAAATACGATCATACAAAAGCCAAGAAAAGACAAGATGTTTTGGATTAGAACAACTATTTCTGCTGTCATTCTTGTTTTTCTTTACTATATTGCCTTGACTACTACAGATTTAACATATAGAGGGTCAACTTTAAGCCCAGGTGCTTTACTACAACGTTTATTTTGGAATCCGTTCTTTGATGATGCTGTTTTAGAGAAGGTACCTGAATACATAGCCTATATGGTTGAAACATTAGCAATTGCATATGCAGGAGCAGTTATTGGAGCAATTTTAGCGATTCCATTTGGATTCTTAGCAGCTTCGAATATTTCGAAGTTTTCCTATATTGGAAAGTGGATTTTGAATGCTATTCGTGCATTTCCAGAGGTAATGTTTGCTATTATCTTTGTTGCTGCGGTTGGAATGGGACCATTTGCTGGGGTACTTGCGATTGGGATAAACTCCATTGGAATGCTTGGAAAATTATATTCAGAAGTTATTGAATCGATTGATATGAGTGTGCTTGAATCTTTTAAAGCCAATGGTGCAGGAAGACTGCAAACGATTTGGTATGGGGTCATTCCACAAATTATTCCTGAATTTGCTTCTTATGCTATTTATCGCTATGAAATTGATGTTCGTTCCTCTACTGTACTTGGAGTAGTTGGTGCAGGCGGAATCGGTACACCACTTATCATTGCAGCAATGCAGCGTAGCTGGGAACGAGTTGGGATGATGTTAATGATTATCATCGTAGTAGTTTCGATTATTGACTTTATTAGTAGTAGAATCCGTAGAAGACTTGTGTAAATTAGTTTTAAAAAAGGTGTTAGGTAATGCATTAGATGAATGTCTTTTGTGTGCCAGGCACCTTTTTCTTTACTTTCATTTTAATTGCATATATTATATACATATAAACCCGTTGGGGTATTTTTTTATAGAATTTTATATACCCCTATAGGTATTAGAGAGGAGTTTTTGTATGAAAAGGAAAGTAATTATAATTGGTGGTGTGGCAGGAGGTGCAACAGCTGCTGCTAGATTAAGAAGGATAAGTGAAGATGCTGAAATCATCTTAGTTGAAAGAGGAGAACATATTTCTTTTGCTAACTGTGGATTACCGTATTATATTGGAGAAACGATAAGCGACCGCAGTAAATTACTTGTGCAGACAGTAGAAGGAATGTCTGAAAGATTCCTATTAGATATAAGGGTACAGAGTGAAGCAGTATCTATTGATGGAAAAAATAAAAAATTGACCATTAAAAACGTAAAAACAGGAGAAGTTTATGAAGAAACTTTTGATAAATTGCTACTTTCTCCTGGAGCAAAACCAATTATTCCTCCTATCTCAGGAATAGCTAACCATGAATCTTTGTTTACATTAAGAAATATACCAGATACAGATAGAATAAAAGATTTTGTCGATCAAAAAGCGCTAAAAAGTGCCGTTATAATTGGTGGCGGGTTTATTGGTTTAGAGATGGCAGAAAACTTAGTTGCTCGTGGAATAAAGGTTACGGTTATCGAAAAGGGTAATCAAGTATTGGCCCCCCTTGATGTAGAAATGGCCAGCTCTGTTCAAACACATCTTAAACAAAATGGAGTCACGCTCATTATAGGCAATGGGGTGAAGGAATTTAAAGAAAATGGTAGCCGAGTAGTGTTAGAAGATAATACAGAGATAATAGCAGAGATGACAATTCTTTCGATTGGTGTTAGACCGGAAAATGAATTAGCAAAATCAGCTGGATTAGAACTAGGGGAACAAGGGGGTATTGTTGTAAATCATTTGCTCCAAACTTCCAATCAAGATATATATGCAGTTGGAGATGCAATAGAGGTTCGAGATTATATTAATCGAAAAAAGACAATGATTCCATTGGCTGGACCAGCAAATCGACAAGGGAGAATTGCTGCGAATAACATAATGGGGAAAAAAGAAAAGTATGAAGGAACATTGGGAACTTCCATTGTTAAAGTATTTGACCTTACAGTTGCAACTACAGGTAATAATGAGAAAGTGCTCCAAAAGTGGGATATTCCCTATGAAGTGGTGCATATTCATCCTAATTCACATGCTGGTTATTATCCAGAAAGCACTCCTATCGCTTTAAAGCTAATATTTGATAAAGAGTCAGGACGTATTTATGGTGCTCAAGCAATTGGTAGAGATGGCGTTGATAAACGAATTGATGTCATTGCGACTGCAATAAAAGGGAATTTAACAGTAGAGGACTTAACGAATTTAGAGCTATCATATGCACCGCCTTATTCATCTGCTAAGGATCCAGTTAATATGGCAGGATATGTTGCAACTAATATTGTAGACGGGGAATTAGAGCAAATTCAATGGCATGAAGTGGAGCAAATTGTCCAAAATGGTGGCTATTTACTCGATGTAAGAGAAAGTGTAGAAAGAGAATTCGGCTATATAAAAGGATCTCATAATATTTCCTTAGGTCAATTAAGAGATAAGCTAGGAGAGTTACCAAAGAATCAGCCAATTTATGTAAGTTGTCAAGTTGGTTTAAGGGGCTATTTAGCTAGTAGAATATTGAAAAATAATGGTTTTGACGTAAAAAATGTAGATGGTGGCTGGAAAACGTATTCTGCTGTTACTAACACGACAGAAATCATAGAAAATACGAAAGAGACTAGTTCACAAAAAGAGAAAAGAAAAGAAGAAGAATCTTTTCAAAGTGATGTCATATTGGATGTTGCTGGTTTAACTTGTCCGATGCCAATTGTTAAGTTGAAAAAAGGGATAGATCAGTTGGAGCCTAATCAAGTATTAGAATTATTGGCAACAGACAAAGGAATATTAACCGATATACCAGCATGGGCAAAAAAAGTAGGACATCAAATTTTAAAAACAGAACAAGAAGGTTCCGTTATCAAATTTTGGATTAAGAAAAAATAGAAGAATGTAAGGAGTCTCCTTTTCATTAGCTGTCCTGTTCGTTGACAAACTATATATAGTATAATTTAATCAAGTATAATGAAACGATTAATAATGGTTAATTAAAAATACCTGTCGAATGAAAGGAGCATTTTCTTTGGAATATAATGATCAATTAAAAAATAGAGTGAAACGAATGGAAGGGCAACTAAGAGGCATTCTGAAAATGATGGAGGAGAATAAGGATTGTAAGGAAGTGATTACACAGCTATCAGCGGTTCGTTCAGCAGTAGATCGAACAATGGGAGTAATTGTGAGCACGAATTTAGTAGATTGTGTAGTAGAAGCAGAAAAAAACGGGGAAAGAATGGATGAGGTTATTAAAGAAGCAGTTAACCTGTTAGTAAAAAGTAGATGATAAAAAGGGATAGGCTCTAGAATAATAGAGCTTATTATTTTCAATATTTATATACCTATAGGGGTAAAGGTAATAATTGGGAGTGGGAAAATGACAAAGAAAACAAATATTGTACTATTTAGTGGAGATTATGATAAAGCAATGGCAGCATATATTATTGCGAATGGAGCAGCTGCTTATGATCATGAAGTAACAATATTTCATACCTTTTGGGGGCCGAATGCACTAAGAAAGGAAGAGAACATCAAATTAAATAAAGGATTTTTAGAAAAGCTTTTTAGCAAAATGATGCCAAGAGGAGCAGAAAGAATGGGATTATCGAAAATGAATTTTGCAGGATTTGGTCCCAAAATAATAAAACATATTATTAATAAACATCAAGCGATGACGCTTCCACAATTAATCACTTTAGCACAGGAACAGAATATAAACCTCGTTGCTTGTACAATGACAATGGATTTACTTGGATTAAAAGAAGAAGAGCTGTTGAACGGAATAGAATATGCTGGTGTTGCTGCCTATTTAGCAGAAGCAGAGGATGGGCATGTGAATTTATTTATCTGAAGAAAGACAAACATATACTAGGGAGGAATAATGTTATGAAGGAAATAACACCTAATGAACTTAATAGAAAATTATCAAGCGGTGAGAAATTATCGATTATTGATGTTCGTGAACCTGCTGAAGTAGCTACGGGACAAATTCCTGGTGCAATGAATATATCCTTACGACTTATTGAATTTCGAATGCATGAACTTGATAAACAGAATGAATATTATTTGGTGTGTCAGGCTGGTGGAAGAAGTAGTCAGGCCGCTCAAATATTATCAAAAAATGGATTTCATGTAGTAAATATGATTGGTGGAATGCAAAGTTGGGAAGGAGAAGTAGTCTAATTTATAATAAAAAAACAGGAAGCGAGATAAATTGCTATCCTGCTTTTTTATTATTTTTAATATACTTTGGGGAATTTAATGGGCGAATTTAAAGACAGTTTGTCCTTATAAGAACGATAGGCAATAAGGACTTGATCCTTTGTGCTAGCATCTAACTGCAAAATATAATGGCCATTGGTCTCTAAATAGTAATGAATGCCATGTTCTTGCAAATGGCTGAAGTAATAATAATTCCCTAATAAATATTTGCATTCTGTTTTTGTTTCCTTATGCTCTTTTATAAACTCTGCAAGTTGATTCACGGAGACAGATGCTTCACCTGTTAGGGTGAGGATACCTTTGCGTACTGAATCAGTAGCATGGGCAATTGAATCCTTTACTTTTGTGACCACTTTATCGAAATAGCTACTCATTTCTACCTCCATGCCATTACTAAGATTTGATGAGACTTTGTGGTAAAAGCCACATTTTAGCAATTTTATTGTTTAAATGTTTGATCGAATTTTGCCAATCCAGGGTCTTTTTTTAATTGCTTAACATGAAAGGCAGTTGTTTCCGAGTCCGTGTCTCTACTTATTCCTAATTGGTCTCCATCAGCATCAGCAATAACGCCTTCTCTTGGTCCATCCCTATTAGGATTCACATTCACATGTACTTGATCTCTGGGCATCATGACACCTCCTATTGTTAGGATGGTTTAAAAAAAGAAAATAATCCGTGTATTCCTGAATCCAGAACATAAGAATTAATCCAAAAAACTCCATTGTTATTGCCATATTCTGTTCCATTTTTAAACGTATAGTTTAATGTTGTTATATCATACTAATCCTGTTGTTTATTATCAGAACAGGAGGAGATTATATGTTACAAAATGGACAGCAAGTACACCAAAATCTACAAACAGGACAAGTTCCCCAAGCAATGAATCATGGTGGGCATGAAATGTTCGATGTTCATGAAGTATTGGCTGGTGCAATAAATACGATGAATTTGTATAAGCTATTAGGAGGGCATATTCAGGATACTGAATTACGTGATATCCATAATAGACAATACCAATTTATCCAAGAAGAATACAATTTAACCTTACAATGTTTTCAAACTGGACAACCTCCTGCTAAGAGAACAGAGCCATATATGATGAAAGAAAACAATGATTTCATCTTTGGCATGACACCTATGCCTCCATCTAAGCCGATACAAAATGTTAATGAAATTAGTGACCAGCATGTCGCAGCAGCGATGCTAAATGCACTAAAAGGATCTGCTTCTATGAAAACGATGGCAGCAGCAGAGACAACAAATCCAGTAGTACGTCGTGTCATTGCTGCGTCCATTCCAAACTGTCTTGAAATGGCATATGAAGTCTCCTTATATCAAAACAAGCATCATTATTATCAAGTGCCACAATTAGCTACACAAGACATGCAACAAATTTTAAACGGGTTTGCACCTGCTCAAGGAATGCCGATGCAAGAGCAAATGAATATGAATAATAATATGCATTAATTGCTTTATTAAGAAAAAGTTGTCTCAGATTTTTGAGACAACTTTATTTCAGTATAAGTAAAAAAAGGGAGTTTATTCTGTATGAAAAAAATAGCAATCATATTCTTCTTTCTTTTTCTATTTTTCCCATCTTACTCTGTATTTGCTGAACAAAAGGTTCCAATCTTAGTCTACCATTCCATTGATGAATTTCACGGACAAGGTTCAAAAGAATTATTTGTTACTCCGGACAATTTTGAGAAACAAATGAAGTATTTACGAGATAATGGCTTTACCTTGTTAACCTTTGACAGATGGAAGGATATTCATAAAGTGATAAAGCCGATTTTTATTACTTTGGATGATGGCTATAAAAATAATTTAAATGTATATGATATTTTTCAAAGGGTTAAGAATAATCAGTTTGTCCCTACAGCAACGATATTTGCTATATCAGATTTTATTGGAGGTAGGAATCGACTATCTTATACAGATTTAAAACGCCTGTCCGATTCTGGTTTATTCTCTATCCAATCCCATACGGCCACACATCCTGATTTAACAAAAACAACAGATTTTAATCATGAACTCAAAGACTCAAAAGAAAAAATCGAGAAGATTACCGGAAAAGAAGTTATGGTGATTTCTTATCCATATGGTAATACAGATGCTAAAGTAATATCCGAGGTGAAGAAGTATTATTTATATGGATTAACAACAACTCCAGAACTATTTTTAGAAAAGGGAATAAAGGATGAAAACTATTTATTGCCTCGTAAATATATTAAGTATTCAACTACGCTAGAAGAGTTTGGGGATATAGTGGAAGGCAGATAAGGGAAGACTGCTAATAGGAGTAGTGATAAAGCAATGCTTTAGGATAAAATCGATTAATGGCGGTTTTTGTCATATTATTTCCCGGGAAAGCAATGGACTGACGTTCTTGTATAAACAAGTTATAGAAAGTCAGTCCAATACATTTATTTCATTCCCGTATTCGCCTTAACAATCACTTCTGCGTATTTCTTTTCATCTCTTTTATTGGATAGGAGTGTCCCGATGAATGCTCCTAAGAAACCAGCTGGAATAGAAACAATGGCCGGGTTTGTTAACGGGAATATAGCAGTTCCAGTTAAAATGGCGACACCAGGCTCTGGATTGAGTACACTAGGACTAATTGCAACTAACACTAGGGCAGTGATTAAACCAGTGATTACACCTGTTACTGCACCTGTTGTGTTAAATCTTTTCCAGTAAATTGTAAAAATGATAACCGGTAAGTTGGCACTAGCTGCTACACAGAATGCAAGGGATACAAGAAAGGCAACATTCATTTTTTGAGCAAAGAGGGCAAGGATAATGGAAAGTATTGCTACTGCAACGGAAGCATAGCGTGCAGCCTTCATTTGTTGCTTCTCTGTAATCTTCCCTTTTTTTATAATTTGTCCGTAAATATCATGAGCAAATGCAGAAGCACCAGATAAGACAAGGCCAGCAACAACAGCTAAAATCGTCGCAAATGCTACAGCAGAGACAAAGCTCATCAGAAAATCCCCACCAAGTGCATGTGCCAATAATGGTGCAGCCATATTTCCAGCAGCGTTTGCATCCATGATGTCAGAAGCCCCTACAAAAGCGGCTGCTCCAAAGCCTAAAAAGATGGTTAGGATATAGAAAATGCCAATAACCCACGTTGCCGTTACAACAGAGCTTCTAGCTGTTTTCGCATCTTTTACAGTAAAAAAGCGCATAAGGATATGCGGAAGACCAGCTGTTCCTAGAACAAGGGCAGCCATCATGGAAATAGTGTCAAGAGAATTCGTATACTTTACCCCAGGATTAATATATTTTTCGCCTAATGGTGTGAGTGTTTTGATTTCATCAAACATAGTAAGGATATTAAAATGGAATTTAGCAAGGACGAGGAAGGAGATAACGACTGTTCCGAGCATTAAAAGGACAGCCTTAATAATTTGAACCCAGCTTGTAGCAGTCATGCCCCCAAATAATACATATATGGTCATCATTACCCCTACAATTAACACGGCTAGCCAATAATCAATCCCTAATAATAACTGAATAAGAGCACCAGCACCGACTAATTGGGCAATCATATAAAAAATGACAATCGTAATCGTACTTAAGGCAGCAACGCCTCGCACTTTTTTCTGTTCGAATCGGGCATTTATCATATCGGCAATCGTATATTTCCCTAAATTTCTTAGTGGTTCTGCAACAATATAAAGAACCACCAAATAGGCAACTAAATATCCAATAGAATAGAAGAAACCATCAAACCCAGTTAATGCAATGGCACCTGCTATCCCAAGAAAGGAGGCAGCAGATAAATAATCACCTGCAATGGCTAACCCATTTTGCCAGCCTGTTAAACCGCCACCTGCTGTGTAAAATTCACTCGTTGTATTGGTTCTTTTTGCCGCCCAATATGTAATGATAAGCGTCGTAACTACAATTATGACAAATAACAATAGCGCAATTGGACTCATTCATTTTCAGCCCCTTCCTGCTTATTTTCTGCCACTATTTCAGCAGCAAGTTCATCAAATTTCATCGCTCTTCGGACATAAATCATGCATAAAGCCCAAGTCATGATAAATTGAGCGAATGCATACACCCATGTCCAAGTAATCGATCCTATTGCTGGTTTATTTAAGATAGTCGTGTAAGAAGTCAAAATTGGTAACATAAAATAAAAAAGTAAGAAGAAGATTGTTAGAGGAATTAGAAACCGTTTCTTTTGGGACATTAATTGCTTAAACTTAGAACTGTTGGCAATTTGTTCGAATTCGTAAGGCTTAGATTGCTTATCTACATCTTTGGCCAAATTACTCATTCACTTTCCCCCTTTTGAAAATAGGATTTTCCAATATAACAATAGTGTAAAAACTTTAAAGAAGATTGGCAATGGTTCTTTGTTCTTAAATGTAAGCGTTTTATTTATTTGGGAATGCTTATTTTTGATGCTAAAACGTTTGTAAGCTATATAAAATGTGAAAGGATTCAATTTAGCAAGGAAAATTTACTTGAATCACTTGATTATAAATTTAGTAAATTAATTTACTTTATGTATTATTATAATTATTGAAAATATAATCTTGACACAAATTTTTTATATTATAAAATTAAATCGTAATATAAATATTATTAGTAAAAATATTTACTAAATTACTAAATTTGTGAGGTGGTGATGTAGATTTTATTTAAAAATGTAAGCGTTATCCGAAATCGATATTCTAAAAATCCAAGGAGGACGTATGAAAAAGATATTTTGGCAAAAGGTTGGTCTTTTATTACTCACATTACTTCTAGTTTTTACTACTTTTATTTCTAATATATCAATAGCTACAGCAAGTGAAGAGAATAATTATTTGAAAAATGGTGGATTTGAAACTGATTTTTGGCAAGATGATTCATGGAGAATAGAAACAAGTCAATGGGATTACCTAGACTTGCAGCATTTCGCTTATTCGGATGATCAATGGATTGATACGGAAGAGGGTGAGTTTGCATTTAAGTATTGGATTAAAGACACTGTAAAAGAAAAACAAACATTTCAATTATTACAAGATATCCCTGACCTTAAAGCAGGAGAATACAAATTAATGGGAAGAGTGATGGGTGGAAACGATACAGAAGGGGGAGAGCTACAACTAGTTGCTGGTGAAGAAAAAACGGAGGTCACGAAAATGTCAGGCTATAATAATTGGCAGGATGTATCACTTGAGTTTTCTTTAGCAGAAGACACAGCCAATTTTACTATTGGAGCCTTAATTAGTGGAGAAAATTCCAGCTGGGGATATTTAGATAATTTTCAACTTATCAATGTTAGCGATACAAAGAATGATTCTGCTCCTGTTGAGGCAGCTATTTATGTGGAAAAGGTGGACGGGCTAGAGAAAGATTTTATTAAAGGGGTGGACATATCTAGTATCATCTCATTAGAAAATAGTGGGGTAACCTTCTATAATGAATTCGGTAAAGAGCAAGATATTTTTAAAACATTGCATGACTCGGGTGTTAATTATGTAAGGGTCAGGGTTTGGAATGATCCTTTTAATAAAGATGGCAAAGGGTATGGAGGAGGAAATAATGATTTAGAGACAGCTATTAAAATTGGGAAAAGGGCAAATGCGAATGGTATGAAGCTTTTAGTTGATTTTCATTATTCTGATTTCTGGGCAGACCCTGCAAAGCAGAAAGCTCCAAAAGCATGGGCAGACTTTTCCTTTGAAGAGAAAAAGCAAGCATTCTATCAGTATACAAAAGGTAGTTTGCAAAAAATGCTAGATGAAGGAATAGATATTGGTATGGTACAGGTGGGGAATGAAACAAACGGGGGATTAGCTGGTGAAACCAACTGGACGAATATCACTAGTCTATTTAACGAAGGGAGTAAAGCAATAAGAGAATTGGATTCATCTATCTTAATTGCTGTTCACTTTACAAATCCAGAGACAAGTGGAAGATATGAACAATTAGCTAAAACTTTACAGCAGAATAAGGTTGATTATGATGTTTTTGCTAGTTCTTATTACCCTTTTTGGCATGGTTCATTAGAAAATTTATCGTCTGTTTTAAAGAATGTTGCTGATACATATGGCAAAAAAGTGATGGTCGCTGAAACTTCTTACACATATACAAAGGAAGATGGTGATGGTCATGGAAATACTGCGCCAAAGGAATCAGGACAAGCTCTGAATTATCCGATTACTGTACAAGGACAAGCTACAGCCGTAAGGGATGTGATCGAAGCAGTCTCTAATGTAGGATCGTCTGGAATTGGTGTGTTTTATTGGGAACCTGCATGGTTACCAGTTGGTTCACCTGATAGTATAAAGAATAATAAACAAATTTGGGAAACTTTTGGTTCTGGATGGGCATCCTCTTATGCTGCGGAATATGACCCAGAAGATGCTGGTGAGTGGTATGGAGGAAGTGCAGTAGACAACCAAGCATTATTTGACTTTAATGGCCACCCACTACCTTCATTAAATGTTTTTAAATATGTTAACACGGGAGCAATTACTGCATTGGGAATTGATTTGGTAAATAATGTTAATTTGCGATTTTCAGTAGACGAGAAAATAATGCTGCCAGAAAGAGTAAGCGTAATTTATAACGATGGATCAGAAGGGTTTGCTTCTGTAATCTGGGATGAAATGGTACTAAATAAGGCAATTACTAGCGGAAGTGGTTCGTATACTATTCCTGGTGAACTTGAGGATGGAACAAAGGTTTTAGCATATTTACATATTACTCCAAATAATTTTATAGAAAATGGTAGTTTTGAAGAAGATGATCGAAGTATGTGGGAAATAGTATATCCGGAAGGTGTGACCCCGCACACAAACTTTCAAAATAACATTTCCGACAGTAAGACAGGAAATTATTCCTTACACTTCTATTCTGATGAAAAAGTAGATTTTGAGATAAGCCAAACATTAACGGGATTAGAGCCAGGGTATTATAAGCTTTCTATGTTTATTCAAGGTGGAGACGCACAAGATTCTAAAATGAATGTATATGCTGTAACAACTGAACAAACATATCGACAAGATACTGCAGTCTCTGGGTGGGCGAATTGGAATAATCCTTCAATAGACGAAATTTTGATTGTAAATGGCACTGTCACTATTGGAGCTAGCATAAAAGCAAATGCTGGAGCTTGGGGATCTATTGATGACTTTGTGCTGTACAAAGTAAGAGACTATGAAGAATCTGAGATACCGGCAACAGTGGAACCAGGAATAGTAATACCAGGAACAGAGGAACCAGGAACAGAAATACCAGAAACTGATACACCAGGAACAGAAATATCTGAAAAAGCTAACTCTGAGGTGAATAAAGAAGATTCAAATAACAGTCAAAAGGAGTATCGATTGCCTAATACTAACACAGGAATATATAACTTACTATTTATGGGGCTTGTTTTAATGATTGCAGGTGGAATGATTTTATGGAAGCGAAAGTCTTTTTATAAACGAAGTTAAGGGGTAGTTAGTACATTAGTATATTATTAGAATAGAAATAGTTCCAGGAGCAATTTTATATAAATAGCACCTGGAACTATTTATTTGGAAATCTTTTCTACTGTTTATTCTTATGATATCTGGGGTACATCTTAACCGAACAGCAAATAGAAAAAGTCATAAGGAGGAGATATCAAAATGTTTCGTCATCAAAAAGAATTACAATTTGAAGTGAAAGTGGACAAGCCAGATCCAATGTTAGCACGTCAAATCCAAGAGGTACTTGGAGGTCAATTCGGGGAAATGACAGTTATGATGCAATATCTTTTCCAAGGTTTTAACTGTAGAGGAGAAGAAAAATATAAAGATATGCTAATGGATATTGGGACAGAGGAGATTGGGCATGTGGAAATGCTTTGCTCTCTGATAAGTCAGCTTCTTGATGGAGCGTCACCTGAGGATCAAGCGGAAGCTGCAAAAGATCCAGCAGTTGCAGCCATTATGGGTGGAATTAATCCACAGCATCTGCTTGTAAGTGGTTTGGGTGGTATGCCTACTAACTCCAATGGGGTACCGTGGAATGGTTCTTATATTGTAGCAAGTGGAAATCTATTAGCAGATATGCGTTCCAATCTTCACGCAGAAAGCCAAGGGCGCTTGCAGGTTGCAAGATTGTACCATATGACAACAGATGAGGGAGTTAAGGCGACATTTAGAAAAATGTTAGCCCGTGATCGTTACCATCAGTATCAATGGATGGCAGCAATAGAGGAACTAGAAGCAAAAAATGGTGTTGTCGTACCAGCCAGCTTCCCAGCAGAAGCAGAAAAAGAATCGCAGCCAGAGGCTTATGAATTTTGGAATCTATCAGAAGGAGATGCTTCTTCAGAAGGTTTATGGGCAACAGGAAGTGCACAAGATGGTACTGGTGACTTCGTTTATGTGAAAGAGCCGGTTCCGAAAGGACAAGTTCCAATTAATCCTATTCCATCTGAATCTTTGCATCATGATTTGAATATTAAAAAGTAAGAAGAAGAAAAAATAGACGTAAGCTACTATTATTACTAAATAGCAGCTTACGTCTATTTTGGGTTTCTTCTAGTATTCTCTTTAGAAATAGTGTAGAATTACTAGAAAAGTTTTAAATAATCACAAGAATTAAAATTTTGTGTATTTCCGAATGCTTATTTTCATGTTACATTTATTTATAACTAATTAAGCAACTAGTGAAATTTAGTCTTGTGGAAGCCAAAAAGGAGATTTTTCTATACATATTAATAATTATTTATTTTAGAAAAATCAAAATAAAAAGAGAGAAGAAATTTACGGAGGTAGGATTCAAATGACAAAAACGATTATTAAGGCACCATTTAGAGCAGACCATGTAGGAAGTTTACTTCGTCCACAATCCATTCATGATGCAAGAAAGAAGTTTGCTGATGGAGTTATTACTTCAGAAGAGCTACGCGCTGTTGAAACAGAAGAAATTAAACGAATTGTCGACAAGCAAATTGAAATTGGCCTGCAAGCAGTAACAGATGGAGAATTTCGTCGTAGATTCTGGCATACCGATTTCATGGAGCATTTAAATGGGGTAGAAGGTTATGTACCTGACCATGGATATAAATTTAATGGGGTTGAAACTGAGGCATATGATGTACGCGTAACTGGAAAGGTTTCTTTTAATCTAAATCATCCTCATCTAAAAGATTTTAAAGAATTCTACGAGATTGTTGGAGATCGTGCCGTTGCAAAAATGACAATCCCAAGTCCAAATCAACTTTTTAATGCAGGTATTCGTAATGAAGAAATCTATCCAAATATTGAAGATTATGCAAATGATATTATCCAAGCTTATCGTGATGCCGTTCAAGCATTTTATGAGGCGGGCTGTCGTTATTTGCAATTTGATGATGTATATATTGCAGGACTTTGTGCTCCAGAACTACCATTTGCGAAAAGTGAGTTAGAGAGACAGGAATTAATTGATTTAGCTTTAGCTGTAGTTAATGGTGTACTAGAAGGAAAGCCAGAAGATTTAGTAGTGACAACGCATCTTTGCCGTGGAAACTATCAATCTACTTGGGCATTTGAAGGTCCGTATGACAAAATTGCTCCTAGCTTTTTTGCAAAAGAAAAGGTAGATGGTTTCTTCTTAGAGTTTGATGATGAACGCTCTGGTGGATTCAAACCGCTTGAGTTTGTACCAAATGGTGGAGCACAAGTAGTTTTAGGTGTATTTACTTCGAAGACAGGAGAATTAGAAGATAAAGAAGCGATCAAAGCACGTGTAGAAGAAGCATCTAAATATGTTTCCCTTGAGCAGCTTTGCATCAGCCCACAATGTGGATTTGCTTCCACTCATCATGGAAATATATTAACAGAAGAGGAACAATGGAATAAACTGAAATACATTGTTGATATTTCAAAAGAGATTTGGGGATAAGAAGAGAGTAGAAAACAGACACATAAAGGAAAACCATTCCGTTTGAGGTGCATATTTTTAAATAGGCACTGAAATGACTATTGTATTGGCATATAAAAAGGGGACTCGCCATAGTAATTGGCGAGTTTTTTAATTGGGAATATAGAACATCACTCAGAGGTGATATGGTTAATCGTAATTTTTTAATTGGATATCTTCTCCTTTACCGAAGAACCGAGAAAGTAAAATTAGCGGAGTTTTTCCGGTTACATGCAGAATGGCGCTTTTTTTGGAGTATATAAGGGGAGTTTTTCCGCTTGTACACAGCAAAAGCCCCCATTTCTGAAGATTTTGAGCCAATAGGCGGAATCTCTCCGTCTATTTCAGCCTTTTTTAATATTAATTACTAATTAAGCGGAATTTTTCCGTCTATTATCAGCGATCAGCTCTGACGCTTAAGGTGATCTCCCAGCTAATCAGTGGCGGACCCTTTTAATAACAGATGTGGGAATCAGAAAGCTTATTAAAATCTATAAAATTGGTAGTCAAAACAGCCCTGTAAATGACAGAAGATGATGTCATTTGCTATTTCAAACCAAAAAATTTACGCAGAAACCTTAATAAATAAAGAAAAGACATATGCCCAATGGAGTTAGGCACTTTTAACGAGTCTAACTCCTTGTTTTATAATCGAACGACAAAGGTACTACCACAATCTTTCTTGCTCTCTACATGAATCTCCCCATCACATAGCTCCACGATTCGTTTTACAAGTGCCAATCCTAGCCCATTTCCTGATTTGGAATGAGAGGTATCCCCTTGATAGAACTTATCGAATAGATGTGCTTTTGTATGGTCATCCATTCCAGGACCATTATCTTGAATCGTAAAATAAATGTCTTCATTCCTTTTCGTAAGGGTTATTTGAATCATTCCACTTACATATGAAAACTTAATAGCATTATCCAAAAGATTAAGCCAAATTTGTTGGGTTAAATCTTCATTCCCACTATAAGATACCTCATCAAGTTCCACGTTAATAACTATTTCCTTTGCAGCCCATTTCGGTTCCATCAATACGATTGTTTTACGGATTTGTTCATCTAGTCGAAAGGGAGCTTTATCGGTAATAATCTCAAGATTTTCATACTTTGACAGGGCAAGTACATTTGTTGATAGAGCGGCTAACCGTTCACTCTCCGTAATGATAATATCAAGATATTCTTGTCGCTCCTGTTCTGTTAAGTTGTTTTCTTTGAGTAATTTTGCAAATCCTCGTAAGGATACAATAGGTGTTTTAAACTCATGTGAAAAGTTATTTACGAAGTCACTTCGTAGTGTTTCAATTCCAGAAAGCTCTTGTGTCATTTTATTAAAGCTTTGAGATAATTCTTCTAATTCACCTATCCCTTTTATATTAACTTGCACAGAAAAATCTCCATCAGCAACTTTATGAGTAGCATCGATTAAGGTTCGAATCGGGTTTAAGGCTTTCTTACTTAGAAAAGCAGTAAGAGAGGTACCAAGTAGAATGCAAAAGCCTAAAAAAGTAATCAGCGGAAATACTGGAAGCTGACTATTATTGGAGATAATTCCTAAATGCTGTAAGGCAAAAGTAATCATGGAAGCTACCAAGACTGTTGCCACAATCACTCCAAATACAAACATTACTAACGTAATAGCAAGACTTAATCGTTTCGTAAAAAAATCTTTCATCCTTTTTTCACTGCCTTATAGCCTAGTCCCCGAACAGTCACAATTTCAAATTCTGGAATATCTCGTAACCGGTCTCTTAATCGGTTTATATGAACATTAAGTGTGCGGTCATCTGTTTCAGATTCCATACCCCAAATTTCTTCCATGAGTTGAATACGTGTAAAAATCATATTCGGATAGGATAGTAGTTTGAACAATAAGAAAAATTCTTTAGGTGGCAATGTAATAACGAGATCATCCCGCGATACAGTAAGTGAGTCATAATCAAGGACTGTTTTGCCTGCTGTTAGTTTATGTTCATTAGCAATCTTAGCTCTGCGTAATAGGGCTTTAATACGAAGCACCATTTCTTCTTCATCCACGGGTTTGGTCATGTAATCATCTGTACCGACGAGGAATCCTTTCTTTTTATCTGCAGGTTCTTGTTTGGCAGTAACCATTAATATAGGGAGCGTGTCCCATGTTTGTCTGAGTTGTCGCGTTAATTCATAGCCATCCATTTTCGGCATCATTAGATCTAGAACTACTAAATCAACATGTTCTTTTTCCATAATAAGAAGAGCTTCGATTCCATCCTGTGCATCAAGGGTTTGATAGCCATGTTGTTTTAATACAGCACACATCAGCTTCCTTGTATTTGTATCATCTTCCACCACTAATATTTTAAACATCAAATGCCTCCATATGTATAATTTATCCCTATTTTAAAAGCATAATGTAAACTCAAAATAAATTTACGGAAGTTTATATTCAGTTTACTTTACATCGTTATACTAAGAAACATATATTAGAAAGTCTATATTTTTTAGGAAATAAATAAAAATTTAAGGGAAAACACAGAACGATGGAAAAAAAGGGGAGAGAGTTTGGTGGATTATTCCATTTTATTTAGTTATTATGAAATTGTGGGAGAGGAAGCGCATTTGATTGATGAATATAAATTGCCTTATAAAGAACGGAAAGAAAGCTTAGAAACATTGTTATGCCAACAAAATTACGAGTTTATTGGGAACGTTGATTTATGGGGAATCCGTACGAACAGCTTTATGAGTATTGCTGAAATTATTAAGAATGGAAGCGAGAATGCCATTTAATAGAATAGCTGCCAATTTTGGCAGCTGTTTTTGTTTACTCAGGGACTAACTTTAATGGTCACAGTCAATTCTGAAGCACCCGGTAAAACTTGATTTAAACAGTCGAGCATTAGAGAGGTATATCTTTCTTCTAGCCAATCTCTTTGAAATTCATTTTCGCAATATACGGTTACTAGATTATTTTCTATACTGCAAGTAGTATTTTTTAGCCAAGTTTCAAAGGATGGCATAGATATTTGTGTGCTGATAAGATGTAATACCTCTTTCCAAATTTCATCCTCTTTTAGGATATCTGCATTTGTTTTCTTAGAAGCAGCGACCTCTTTATCGACGAAATCCTGTAAATGATTCATTGTATTTGGTTTATTTTTAGTTAAAATTGGTTCAACTGTTGCGATAAATTCTTCTTTAGAGAGGGAGGAGTACTTATAAAGTGTAATGGCCCCAATAAAATCCTTATTAACTAGGGCGTGTTCAATTCGTTGTTTTTCAATAGGTTTATAGGATTCTGCAGTAGGATTATTAATCATCTTATTTTCCTCCTATGTTATTTAGTAGAAGTTCGTTAACTGGAAAGGTAGTTAGTGTCGGAATAATCGATTCTATCTCCAATAAATCATCAATAACGACAGCTGCTTGGCTGAGTTCGTCTTTTCTAGCAAAATCAAAATTACAACCGATAGAAACTAGACCATTCTCTTTCGCAGCCTTAATATCAGAAAGGCGGTCACCGACAACAGCTCCACTAGTTATTCCATGCTTGTCTATGATACTACGAACAAGGTCGGATTTATTTAGTGATTCAATTTGTTCGATACTATATGTTTCTGTTAGCCATATATTCAATTCGTAGTATTCTACAATAGCTTTTAAATATGCTGTTAAACCATTGCTAGCTATGTAAATGGAAATGTTATTTTTTTTCAGACAGGAGAAAACTTCTTTTACATTTGGATATAAAGCACCTTTCCCATTCTTTATATTTGTAACTAGTCGTTTCAGAAAATAAGAATCTGTTTGTTCTCTTAACTCGATGGAATGATTAGGCAATAAGGTTTCCCAGACGATTGGTAATGGTACCCCCATTATTTCACGATATGTATCAATCGGAGTTACCCCTTCCCAGTGGTCCAGGGAGCGTAAGTGATTAAAAGTATCGTCAAGGGATATTTCTAAAATTTTATCTGTTTGAAAAAGCGTGCCATCCATATCAAATATTAATGCTTGAGACATTTTGTTCTCCCCTTATGAAATGCTTTCTGTTACTAGGATATATTTTAGCATATAATTCCAATGGTGTTTTTAACTAGTTTGATTTAGTCCCATTGTACTAAAACGCGATAAGAGTGGATTGAATTTCATAATTTTGTTAAAAATAACACCAAGTTATTCCTCCAGTGTATTTAATTGAAGGCAAAAAGGTGAAACGATTATGGATAATTTTACCAATAACAATACAGCAAGAAGGTATAGAGCTCATGTTAGTATCCTAGGAACGACACAAATTCATCTGCGAAATCCTTATATTATTGGGTGGTGGAGTGCTGCTTTTCCTGGATTTGGCCATCTCCTTTTATCAAAATACTTACGTGGGTTTGTTTTATTTATTTGGGAAGTAGTAGTAAATGTAAACTGTCACTTGAATTTAGCCATGATTTATTCCTTTCAAGGAGAGATTGACAAGGCTAAAGAAGTCCTCGATACAAGATGGTTGCTCATTTATATTCCAGTGTATATTTTCGCTATTTGGGATAGCTATCGAACAACAGTAGATTTGAATAAAGTATTTGTATTGGCAGAACGGGAAGAGCATCGATTTAATTCTTTTAGTATCGGTGCAATGGAAATCAATTATTTGGATAAAAGAAACCCGATTATGGCTATAGTTTGGTCCTTGTTTGTACCTGGACTGGGACAACTATACATACATCGAATTACAACTGCGTTTTTTGTTATTATTTGGACTGTAGTATTCTTTTATTTATCTCATGGCCTTGAAGCTATTTCTCTTTTATTTTTAGGGGAGATAAAACAAGCTACTTCGATAATAGACCCTGAGTGGCTTTTGTTTTTTCCGTCGATTTATGGATTTGCTGTATATGATTCTTATATAAATACGGTGGAAAACAATAAACTTTATGATAAAGAACAGCGCTTTTATTTTAAAGAAAATTACCAATCCCCGACATTTAAAGCATTAAAAGGGCAAAAGGTGAAATCATGATGCAATTATTTTCAACATTCGAACATGCAATTTTTATTGAAATGGCTATTAGCACGCTAGAGAAAAAAGGGATTAAGAAGGAGAATATATTTGTCCTTCCATTAGATAATCAAATAGGAGAGCGTAAAGTATTTGATACTATTCATCGTTCGGATGGAACCTCCCTTATTGATATTGGAGCAGCATTATCTACTGCTTTTGCGGTTATTGGTGCAAGTATAGGCTTTGAGCTTAAATTAGGGCCAATTTATTGGGGGTTAATAGGAGCAGCGGTCGGTTTTCTAATTGGATTTGGAATTCGTCTTTTTACAGAAATCGTCATAAAAAAGAGGAAGCGATTGCTAAAGGGAATTCATTCAGAAGTAATTGTCATTGTTGATTGTGAAGAGTCACAGGGGGAAATGGTTGAGAATATATTATTTAGCCATTATGCCTTAGGGGTAGCGAAGGTGAAGGGATAAAGTTAAGCACCCTCAAAAAAGGTTTTTGAGGGTGCTATTTTTATAAATATGTCCCTTTTATTTGGTTCAGTTTTTTAAGAAATCAGGCTGTATGAAACGAGGGTTTGGATATTGATAGAAGCCTTCACCTGTACTACGTCCTAATTTACCTTGATCGATATATTGTGTTTTTAATAAATCAGCTAGCTTAATATATTCTGGTTTGCCAGTTGCTTCTGCTTTACCTTTTACAATATTGTAGGCAGTAGTGATACCAATTACATCTAACATTGCAAATGGACCAAGAGGAGCACCGGTTCCAATCATCCAAGCCTTATCAATAGTTTCTACCTCTGCTACATCATTTACAAGTAATATTTCAGCTGCTTCTAAAAGAGGAACTAATAAAGAATTCAGCACATAGCCAGGCTGTTCTTTTTGGATTGGTAATGCCACCATTCCAATCGTTTTCGCAAAGGAAATGATCGATTCAAACACATGGTCTGCAGTAGTCTGATGCTTCATAATTTCTGCTGTGTTATTTTTCCATATTTCATTTGCGAAGTGTAGAGCTAGAAATTGTTCTGGTCGGCCAGTTGCTTCTGCAAATTGACTTGGTAGAAGGGTAGAGGAGTTCGTTGCAAAAATAGTATGCGCAGGCGCTACTTTTGCTAATTCCTGATAAAAGTCTAGCTTTATTTGCACTACTTCGGGAATAGCTTCAATGACAAGATCCGCTTTCTCTGTAGCCTCTGCTAAATTAGAATAGAAAGTTAGGCGATTATATGCTTCTAATAGCTCTTCCTTTGAAGCGCCTAAATCTCTTTGATAAAAGGTTTCAAGTTGCTGTATACGATTTTTGGCTTTCTCTAATACTTCGTTATTAATATCATAAATAGAAACTTGATATCCTTTAAAAGCACTTTGAAAAGCAATTTGACTTCCTAAAACGCCACTTCCTGCAACCGTAATATGTTTAAATTCCATGGTATTCTCCTTTTCTTAACAACTATCTTAAGAAAGTTGTAAATAATTAACTTCATTTAAATCTACGCAAAATATAAAGCCTTGTCAACTTAGCTACAGTTTATTTCAAAATATTAAAAAAATTGATGGAAAAAATTTAACCATAACCGATATAAGGAAAAAGGACTATACAGGAGGAAGAACCATGCTTTTTAAAAAGGGTGTCAAAGAGAAAGAAAGCAAGATTCAAAACCTAATTAACCAAGAAATAGAAAATGTTTTAATTGATGTTGATAAAGGATCTGATGTTGAGATGCAACTAAAGGTCATTCGCTTAGGAAACGAGGATTTAGCTTTATTAAAGAGTATCCAACCAATCGTTGCCAAACATCTTCCATCAATAAGAGAAGAATCATTTCATTTTTCACATGAAGGTGTTTCGAAAATTATCGATACATCACATATTGGTATATCACCTGAAGAAAGTTTGAAATATTTCCTTTCGTTTTTTAATGGGAAAATCGATCAGGAATACATACAAAGAAGGACCATGCTAGCACAGCTTTATGTGAAAATTGGTGTGGAAATTCGATGGTTCCTTTCTGTATATCATTTATTAATGACGGAGATCGTTTTAAAGGTAAAAGAAGAATTGAAGTTAAATGAAAATGAATATACTACATTATTTATGGCCGTTTCAAAAATCTTCAACCTTGAAAACCAGTTAGTAATTGACTCGATGCAAAGTGCACAGAATACGATTGTTGCGAAAAAGGAACAAGAAGCAAAATTAGAAATAAAGAATTTCGTCGGTGGATTTGTTGAGAACTTAGCTGCTATGACAGAAGAAACAGGTGCATCTGTTGAACAAATTGTAGAACAGTCTGGACATATTGCGACAAATGCAAAGAAAAGCTTAGGCACTTCAGTTGAAATGGAAGAACGATCAGAAAATGGAAAGCTTCAGTTAGATAAAGTAATAAAAAACATGCAAGAGTTAAAAGAAGATATTCAACGAATTATGAAAGCCATTGATGAGTTGGAAGATAACTCGAAGAAAATCGGTGGAATCGTTAATGTCATTACAGGGATTGCTGATCAAACGAATCTACTTGCACTTAATGCGGCGATTGAAGCAGCAAGAGCAGGAGAGCATGGGAAAGGCTTTGCCGTTGTGGCGGATGAAGTAAGAAAATTGGCGGAACAAACGAAAGATTCCTCTTCTAGTATTACGGAGCTTGTGCAAGAAACCATTTCGCATATATCAAATGTAATTAATCAAATTAACACGATTAATAAAGTAGTTGATACAGGTAATCAAGAGATTAAGATGACAACAGACGTTTTTGATAGTATTTTAGGAAGCAGTAGAGATAATAACCAAATGAGCAAAAGTACAGAAAAAGATCTCCAAATGCTTATCCAATTATTGGAGGAAATCAATCAAGCTGTATCCAAAATGGCAGTATCAACAGAGGAACTAAATGAAACAGTAGCAAGCTTTTAAGAGTATATGAAGGAATTAGTTGATAAAGAGAGCACCATTATTAGACTACAGTCTTTTGATGGTGCTCTTAGTATTATTATTTTAAATCGTTCTTCAGTTGAGCGGCGGCAAAAAGGGCATTTTTATCTTGTAGAATGTCACCTGGCTTATTACCACCCCCTAAAATATATCCTCCAAATTCAACTCCCATAAAATCAAAAATATGCTGAAACTGCTGAATCATAGGCAAGCCTTTCACATATGGAGTATCTCCGCCAACTGCAATGACATATGCTTTCTTTTCAGCCATTTTTGCTTTGAAATTTGGATAATTTGCATCCCTTAAAGATTGAGACCAGCGATCAACGAAATTCTTCATTAAACCGGACATACTATACCAATAAATTGGGGTGGAGAAGATTAATATGTCATGGGCAAGTACTTGATCAATAATTGTGTTATAGTCATCATTTCTATTTTGAAATCCTTCCAATGCATGTCGCATATCGATAATGGGATAGATGGTATGATCTCTAAGAAGAATTTTTTCTACAGAGAGACCTTCTATTACCTGGTTAGTTAATATGGCAGTATTTCCATTAGGACGAGTACCTCCATCAATGACTGCGATAGTTTTCATGATATTTCACCCTTTCTATTTTTTTCTTTTTATCTTAATATGAAACAGATTATTAATAAAGAAGATTATATAGATAAGTATAATCGAATAAATCGATAATGGATGGCTGACTAGATGAATTAGTTTCAGTTCCTAATTAATTAGATTATACTTGTAAGTGCAAATGAAATTAGTGAAAATGGGGGGAAGATGGGTGGATAAGAAAAACGAGGCAGAATTATTATCTTTTAATGCAAATAAAAAATGGTTGTCCCTTCCAAAAGAAACACGTAGTGAATTAGTAAGAAATGTATGGTGTAGTTCTTGCATCGATGTCGTTCAAATAGAAAAATATATAATTGAAGAAACAAAATTTGGCATTGCTTTACAAGGAACCTGTAAACATTGTGGTAAACGAGTAGCAAGAGCAATTGAAATAGACTAAAAAAATGGTGCTAATCCTTCAGGATAGGCACTTTTTTTATTTTGTTTTGCTATGTATGCCCCATAGAAACGAAAGGATTAGAGAGGAATGTAAAGCGCGATAATGGGATAAAATAACATGAACATTTATAGGAGGGATTACAAATGGAAGATACGAATCAGTTTGTTCAAAAATTAAAAGAGGATCAAAAGAAGCAAGAAAAAAACAAAAAGCATGGCAAAGGACATCCAGAAGAAAAATTGCCGAATAAGCAACATTAAAAAGGAAATGCACTCTACTGTAGTTTGTAGAAGTGCATTTCTTTTTTTCGTTCTGAAAACTATTCTGCCGAAAAAAACTTTTGGACCATCACCAATTTCCTGCAGCTGCATAATTTAGCAGGGTGTGATGAAAAGAAAGGGGTAGATGCAAAGAAGATTGAAAAAGTAATGACATACTATGGTTACGACTTACTGATAAATGAAGTTTTACATAAAAGATGTTTGAAATGTGAAAAATGGTATAAGTATGAGCGGGAGTTGGGTTATTGTTATTCGTGTATTAGGGAGATGGAGGAGCAATTAGCCAATAATTGACGAAAAGAATTCATGAAGAGTGTCAGGCACCTAACCAAGACAAAATGTCTTTTACAGAGCCAGACACTTTCTTTTTGCCGTTTACTTCTTAAACTCATTTAACCTTTCATATGTTTCCAACAAAAATTGGTAAAATAATAATTCTGTTGGAAGGAGTTTTCGATGGGTGGGATAAATGACACCCACGGTTCGAGTGAGATTGTTATCTGAAAGGGGAATGACGCAAGTGGAACGTGGTGTGTTATCTACCAACGTCATTTCAGGCATTAAGGCAACGCCTAATCCTGCAGATACTAATCCTTTTAGGGCATCAATATCTTTTCCCTCAAATGCAATCTGTGGAGAAAAACCTGCATCATGACAAGCTGTAACTACTTGATCACGAAAGACAAATCCTTCAGGTAAAACACAGAAAGAATCCTCTTTTAGGTCTCTTAACTGGATTTTCTTACGACTACTTAATGGATGGTGAAGAGGAAGCAGCGCAACAATATTTTCTGTAAATAATGTAGCACCTTTAATTTTAGTTTCTTTTTCTCGATTCGGCATTGGTGCAATCATTGCCAAATTAAACTCCCCAGTAATTACTCCATCGATAAGATCGTGATACAAAGCATTGCTCATATGAAATTTAGCTTCTGGATAGCGGTTGCGAAAGGAATAAATGATAGATGGGAGTGTATGAGCAGCCATGCTAATAGGGAATGCAATTCTCACGGTTCCTTTTTGAGGATTAAGTGATTCCTCTACTTCTCTCTTTGCATCTTCCATTAAACTCCAGACTTGCTTCATTCGCTCGTAAAAAACTTTTCCTAGAGGCGTTAATTTCACGCTTCTTCCTTCACGTATAAAAAGTTCCACTCCTAATTCAGTTTCTAAATTTAAAATCTGACGACTCACAGAAGATTGTGCTACATGCAAAGAATCCGCAGCTTCTGTAATATGTTCTCTTTTTGCAGCCTCTAAAAAATATTGGATTTGTCTTATTTCCATTTCCACACTCTTTTCCATTCATGTGTCTAACGCATGAATCCAATCCGAAATTAATATTGTAACTATTAATTATTAAAGTATAAAATAAAAACAACTTTTAGAAAAGAGAATATTCTAACATTAAAACAATATAGGGGCTGAAAAGGATGAAAGTGCTGGAGAAATCAGAAGAAGTTCAAACACAAACCGTGAAGGAGTACATGAACCGTTTATTTGGTAAAGTTCAAGAACGCAATCCTCACGAAAAGGAGTTCCAGCAGGCAGTTAAAGAGGTCCTCGATTCTTTAGTTCCTGTACTTGAAAAAAATCCAACATATATTAAACATGCTGTATTAGAAAGAATGCTTGAACCAGATCGATTAATTAGCTTCAAAGTACCTTGGGTAGATGATAATGGCAATATAAAAGTAAGCCGAGGCTATCGTGTCCAATTTAATAATGCCATTGGGCCTTATAAAGGGGGATTAAGATTTCATTCTTCTGTTAATGCCAGTATTATTAAATTTCTTGGTTTTGAGCAAATCTTTAAGAACTCATTAACTGGCCAGCCTATAGGAGGAGGAAAAGGAGGTTCCGATTTCGATCCCAAGGGAAAATCAGATCTAGAAATTATGCGATTTTGTCAGAGCTTTATGACAGAACTTAGCAAATATATTGGACCAGATATCGATGTGCCTGCCGGAGATATTGGAGTAGGTGCAAGAGAAATCGGTTATATGTTTGGGCAATATAAAAGATTAAAAGGTGCTCATGAAGCAGGCGTGTTAACCGGAAAAGGCATCGGATATGGCGGAAGCTTAGGGCGTAAAGAAGCGACAGGATACGGATTAGTGTACTTTGTGGAAGAAATGCTTAAAAGTCAGGGCTTAAGCTTTAACGATAGTACAGTGGTTGTGTCTGGCTCAGGAAATGTGTCTATTTATGCCATGGAGAAGGCGATGCAGTTAGGTGCAAAAGTGATAGCTTGTAGTGATTCAAGTGGTTATGTATATGACCCAAATGGAATTGATTTAGATACTGTGAAACAATTAAAAGAAGTAGAAAACAAGAGAATCTATGAATATGTGAAAAAACATCCAGATGCTATCTACCAGGAAGGATTTACTGGCATTTGGGAAATTCCATGCGATATTGCATTGCCATGTGCCACACAAAACGAGCTCAACAAAGAAGCGGCAGAAAAGTTAATCTCTAATGGGATAAAAGCAGTAGGGGAAGGGGCGAATATGCCTTCTACTTTAGAAGCCATTGATAGCTTTATCCAGCATCATGTTTTATTCGCACCTGCTAAAGCGGCAAATGCAGGTGGAGTAGCAGTCTCTGCTTTAGAAATAGCGCAAAATAGTGCACGAATAGCTTGGACACAAGATGAGGTTGATAAGAAATTACAAGACATCATGAAAAATATTTATAGCAAAAGTATTAAAGCAGCAGAGGATTATGCAACGAAAGGGAATTTGGTTGCAGGTGCGAATATTGCTGGTTTTATTAAAGTAGCAGATGCAATGATTGAGCAGGGGATTATATAAGCTAGGAATAATTAAAACCGATAAAATGTTAACCTACCTAAACTAGTGGTCAGAAAAGAAAAGGCTGTCGATATTAACTCGACAGCCTAAGGATAGTAACTTAATTATTCCGTTTTGAATTTTGCTATCTCGGATTCCGTTGTTTTGATCAATTCTGTTAAAGAATCCACATTTTGTTTCACTTCATCGGTAGAAGCAGATTGCTCTTCCATGGAAGATAAAATGACTTCAGTTGAAGCGGTTGTCTCTTCAGAGGAAGCGGAGATTTCATCAATCATGCTGCTTACTACATCTTTTTGGCTATCTATTTCTTGAATAGCATGATTAGATAACTGAATATCTTCTACAATTTTCTCTAATGAATTAGTGATTTCATTAATGGAAACAGTAACATTTTCTACTGCATCTTTTTGCTGTTCACTAATCTTATTTGTTTCCTTCATCATCGTAACTGCTTGAGCAGTATCTTGAATAACCGAATAAATGATGTTTTGAATGTTTTCAGCAGATGCTTTGGATTGTTCTGCTAAATTTCTTACTTCATTGGCTACCACTGCAAAACCACGACCATGCTCACCAGCACGAGCAGCCTCTATGCTTGCGTTTAAAGATAGCAAATTGGTTTGTTCTGATATTTGCTTAATGACCTCGGTAACTTGTGAAATATTCTTCGATTTATCACTCAAATCATTCATAATCATTTCTACTTTTGATAAAGAGCTTTCTAAGTTACGATACGAACCTTCCAGGTTGGTTACATCTTTTCTTCCAGAGCCTACCCCTTGATTTGCTTTCTGTAGGGAAATTTCCATACTCTTGGATTGTTCAACTAAGTGATTAATTGTTTTGTTTAAGTCTTGAATCGCCATGGAGCCTTTTTCTACTTCTAAAGATTGTTGATTATTTGCAGTAGCGATTTCTTCAATAGAGCTTGTAACTTCAGCGATTGACGAACTATTTTGCGAAGCAATTTCATTTAAGCTTTGCGATGTTTCATCTACTCTAGAAAAATCAGTTTGAATTTTCTTTGTCATATTTCGGATATTTTCTAACATCGTATTGAAATTTGTAGCAAATTCACCGATTTCATCATTACTATTAACGTTTAAAGATACGGTTAAGTCTCCTTGAGAAGCTTTTTCCGTTACTTCATTAAAATTACGTAAATAATTAAGTATCATTCTTGAAATAAGGTAGGCAATAATACCACCGATGATTAGACCACCTAAACTAGTACCTATCCCAATGAGTGTAATTCCTTTTAACTTATTAGAAATAACACTGTTTGCAGTCACAGAAATAACTTTCCAGCCTGTTTCTGTAATGGTTGAGGAGCTTACATGATAAGAAGTTCCTTCAAAGTTTGCAGTAGTATTAACTGTCTCCTTTTCGTATAAAGAATCTACCCATTTAAATTCTTTTTTAAATGACTTCTCGTCCTTTATATAATTTTCTACTTCTTCGTTTTTACCACTATGCTCGGTAGAAAGGTTCATTCCATCTGCTTTTAAGAAGGAAGATACAACCACTCCTTGATTATCTAAAACTAGTAATTTATTTTCTTTTCCTTTTTGTAATTGATTTCTTAAATCACCGATAGCATCTAGTGAAATATCGTATCCTAATACACCAATAAATTGACCATCCTTTTTAACGGGGGTGATAACAGAAGTCATCATATCACCTGTTACATTATCTTTATAAACTTCCATCCAATGTGTTTTATCTGCTGCTTTGGTTTCTTTAAATGCTCTAGTTTCTAACGCATTTCCAAAATCAACCCAAGGAGCAATATCCATTCTTCCTGATTTAGCGTCTATAAAATAGGTAGCAACTAGTGATGTATCCTGAGACTTTGTATTCTCTAAAAATTCATGAATTCTTTTGTTTTCTGCATGACCATCATACACAGTTGCAATATGCAAGGATAGTTCTTCTAATGATTTTTCATGCTTGCTTAAATATATTTGAATACTATTAGCGGAACTAACGGATGATGCAGCATTTTCCTCTTGGTAAACATTCTTAAGCGTACTTTTAGAATAAGCATAGGATAAGGCGGATGATCCAATTATAGAAACCAATAATGCTAGGCCAATTATTCCGATTAATTTAACACGTATCGATTTTTTTTGATTTGTTCTATTTCTATCTTTCATAAGTTGTTTATTCCTTTCTAATTTAACGATAATACTTATTATTTTGCTTGCTACTATTCAATTAAAAGATTAATGGAATCGTTGAGAATCAAGTGCATTAATAGTGGAGAGAAGCTGTACGATATTTATAACAGAAGGGTCTGTAAAAAGGATAAATAAATGATAATATTGCTTCATTACTAAAAAAGATTATGGACTAGATTTATAGATTCTCTGGAGCCTTTTCTTATAAAAATTCTTTTAATTTATGAATTTGCTATAGTGAATTTCTCCTTTCAATATAATTTATTTTTAGTACTATTGTATCAGATATAAAAGAAATGAATAGTTAAAATTTCATATTTATTATTTGGAAATAATTTGTTGGGTATTTTTTCTAGGATATATTAATCACATAAATAGTTGCCAGGTACCTTGCAATTAAATACTTCGGATTTCGTAAAATAAAATTGTATTCTTGATCATTTCACGATATACTATCTATAGATTAAATATTCAGAAAATATAGAATATTATTCTTTGTATTAATTTTGGTAGAACAAAGGAGGAAGGAAATATGTTAAGTAATTGGAATCTAGAGTTAGAGGAAATGTATAACAAAATGGTGGAATGGCGCAGGTTTATGCATCAATATCCTGAATTATCAAATCAAGAATATAAAACGTCAAAGCTGATTGCATCTATTTTATCAGAATATGGGATTGAGAAGAAAATAAATGTGGGGGGAATGGGAGTAATCGGCTATATAAAGGGAGCGCAACCAGGAAAAACAATAGCGTTAAGAGCTGACTTTGATGCATTGCCTATTCAGGATGAAAAAGAAGTACCATATAAATCTAAAGTAGCCGGAGTCATGCACGCATGTGGACATGATGGGCATACTGCAACTCTATTAGCAGTTGGTAAGGTATTGCAGGAAAACAGAGAGCAATTAGCAGGGAATGTTGTTCTTCTCTTTCAACATGCGGAGGAAGGTGGTGGAGGAGCAAGAAAAATGATTGCAGATAATTGTCTCGAAGGAGTAGATGCCATATTTGCCAATCACTTATGGAGTTTAATTCCGACTGGTACTATATCCTATACGAAAGGATATACAACAGCAGCAGGAGATGGATTCCAGATTAAAATTAAAGGGAAAGGTGGTCATGGATCTTCTCCACATGATACCATTGATTCTATTGCTGTAGCTGGTCAGCTGATTAATCAGCTTCAATACATAGTAAGTCGAAGAGTGAATCCCCAAAAAACAGCTGTTGTGACTATCGGCTCCATTCATGCAGGGGATGCTAGCAATGTAATAGCTGACTCTGCAATATTAAAAGGAACGGTGCGAACCTATGAAAAAGAAGTGCAGCAATTAGTAGAGGAAGCGATGAATGATGCAATTAAAGGTATCTGCTTGAGTTCAAAGGCTGATTATGAATTTGATTATTACCATGGAGTAGCTGGGGTTTATAATCATCCAAATGAAACAGAGATATTTGCCAAATCAGTGAAAGATTCTCTGACAGAATTGAATGTGGAAGAAGTGCCAGCACTGTTAGTAAGTGAGGATTTTGCCAATTATCTGGAGGAAAAGCCAGGTATGCTTTTCTTTACTGGAGCAGGAAATGAGGCTTTAGGAGCTGTATATCCCCATCACCATCCTAAATTTGACTTTGACGAAAGGGCAATGTTAAATGCAGGAAAAGCAATGCTCTCCATCATTCATTATTATCTAGTGGAAAATGCGTTAGAAGTTATATCCCCATACAATGCGGTAAAGTAAAGGGGAATAAGGAGCTTTAAATTATTGTTTTCTAATGAAAAACACCATGTTTATTATGACAACTTAATGGAAAAGTCTTGTCATATCACTCCATGAGCCTATTTGATTTATGTCCTTAAATGAAGTAGTACATGAAATATGTTGGAGGGAAAAACATGTTGTTTAATAATCGGAGCACTTTAATGCTCATGCTTGCTGTATTGCTATTACTTGTTGCTTGTAGTAATAGTACAACAAATGGTACTGCCAATACTTCCGAGGAGAAAAATTTATTTATTGGAATGGTTAATCCACCAATTGCATTTAACACCATTAATTCATCAGATGTAGCCTCACAGTACATAGAAGGATTCATGTTTGACTCATTATTAGATATGCCAGAATCCTTGAACTTTACTCCGAAATTAGCCGAATCCTTTGATACAACAGATAATCAAACCTATACTATTAAAATAAATGCAAAAGCCAATTGGTCAGATGGGACCCCTGTTACAGCGGAAGATGCTGCCTTCACCTTGAATTTGATTGCCAACCCAAATGTGGAAACACATGTAGGTAATTTTCTGACTCCACTTGACGGGTTAGATAATGGGAAACTGGCAGAAGGGGTGTCTGAAATCCCTTCCGTAAAGGTGATTGACGAGAAAACCTTGGAATTTAAAACAACAAAACCAGTTGATCCAAATATGATTAAAGAGCAACTCGGTGTAAAATTAATGATTTTGCCTAAGCATATTTTAAAAGATGTCGATCCTAAAGAACTATCAAAGCATCCATTTATGCAAAATCCAACCGTTATAAATGGACCTTTTAAATTTGTTCAGTACAAAAAAGACCAATATGTAGAATTTGAAAAGAATCTTGATTACTATCTAGGGACACCGAAGCTGGATAAAATCTTTGTGAAGATAATGCCGGCTTCCAATTTAGTCGCACAGCTCCAAACAGGTGAAATTCATATGAATAATACTTTAGGAAAGATAGCTGTACAGGATTATGAAACAGTTAAGAAAATTGAAAATGTCAAAACAGAATTGCAGCAAACGATTGGTTTTCAATTAATCGTATTTAATATGGAGACGATAAAAGACGCAAAGCTAAGACAAGCAATTGCCTATGCAATTAACCGTGAATCGATTGTAGATGATCTTCTTAAAGGGACAGGAGAAATAATTGATGGACCGTATACCTCCTTAAATCCTTATTTAAATAAGAACTTAACCAAATACACCTACGATCCAGAGAAAGCAAAACAATTACTTGCTGAATCTGGTTGGGATATAAACCAAACATTAGATTTTGTCGTTCCACTCGGAAATAAGGTGCGGGAACAATCAGCCAATATCATCGTCCAGAATTTAGAGGATATCGGCATAAAGGTCAAAACAGCTACCTATGATTTCCCGTCTTCACTCCAAATGGCAAAAGAAGGAGACTACGATCTGTATTTATTAGGAAATGCTCTAACGGTAGATCCAGATGTATCATCCATGTATGCCAGCAACGGCTCGTTTAACTTTATGAACTACAATAATCCAAAAGTAGATCAATTATTGGCTGATGGCAAAGCAGAACCAATCGCAGAAAAAAGAAAAGTAATTTACGATGAACTACAGGAGATCTGGGAAGCGGATTTGCCAGTTCTTACCCTTTATTCAGATTACAATTTTGCAGCTATATCTGATAGTGTCTCTTATGGGGGAGTTAATATATTGGATGCTAGCGTGGATTATCATTTGTGGGATTTGGAATGAAACATAATTTAAATAGAGCAGGATATTAAAAGGGCTGTCCCAAATTTTGGGGCAGCCTTCACTATTTTTGAATAAAGTGCCAGGTACCGGCCGTGGACAAATGTCTTTTTATGGTGCCTGGCACTTGTTATAGGCACTTGTTATATATTTTTTCTATATTGCATTTAAATTCTATAATTAGCAAATAATAAAATAGATTATTTTCATGAGAGGTGAATATATTTGGATAAAAAGCATATAAAGTTGACTTCCACAGAGATAACTTCAATTTGGGAAGCATATATGAATGATGCGGCTATAAATTGTAAATTTCACCACTTTTTAGAAAAAGTAGAAGATGAGGAAGTAAAGTCATTACTTCAGAAATCTTTGGATTTTACAAAAGGAAATCTCAGAACTTTGGAAGATATTTTTCAAAAGGAAGAATATCCAGTTCCTTATGGATTTAAAATAGATATGGATGTAGATCTTTCTTCTCCTAAACTTTATTCAGATATTTACGTATTGCACTATTTACATTCAGCAGCCCAAATTGCTCTGCAAGGTTACAGCGTGAATTTAACTTTAGTGGTAAGGGCAGATATGTATAGCTATTTTAATGAATGTATTTCACAGTTAACCGAAATAATGAGGGAAATAAAAGAGACTTTGTTATCGAAAGGTCTATATAATAGAGCTCCTTATTTGCCGGTACCTGATGAAGTAGACTTTATCAAGAAACAAAGTTTTCTTACAGGCTTTTTTGGAGATAAACGTCCGTTATCTGGCCCTGAAATAACCAATTTATATTCTAATTATCAAAGAAATGCATTAGGTGTAGCTACTATGATTGGATTTAGTCAAGTTGCGCAATCAAAAGAGGTCACCCAATTTTTTCTTAGAGGAAAGGAATTAGCTAAAAAGCACTGTCAAGTGTTTGGTTCTATCTTAGCCAAAGAAGACCTTCCTGAGCCCATGACCTTGGAAACGGAGGTGACAGATTCTACCTCATATACTTATTCAGATAAATTAATGATGTTTTATGTAACAGCATTAATTGCCCTTAGTATTGGTTATTATGGGACAGCAATGGCAATGAGCCCTAGAAGAGACATAGGTCTGAAATATATTCAACTTACACAAGAAATACTTGCTTATGCTGAGGATGGAGCCAATATAATGATTGATAATGGCTGGTTAGAACAACCACCAATGGCACTTAACCGGAATAAGCTAGCAAAAGAGAAGTAAATGAATTATATGTTTTTGAAGTCAACGAAACAATCAGTTGCGTTTATCGTACAAAATATGGAAGTATATAGATGATGTCAGGCAGTAGTGTAAAGGTGTTGCTTGGCATCTTGTATTTTCAGAAGAAAGCCTTAGACCATTAAATGATGCTAGTAAAAAGATTATGACGAAGGAAAAATGGATGCACCATGCGTTTTTCCAGGATTATGAGCCTCAGACGATTGATCGGCTTGGGGAGATGGAGCAGATGACGTTATTTGAGTGATGGAAATTGATAGCAAACAACAGTACCTGGCACCTTATTGGATGCCAAGTACTGTTGTTATTTTCTAGATTGGATTTTTTCATAATCTATCAAAATGGAAGTGGACAGCACTGCCATGATAGTCGTTATAAACTATATTTGAAGTCTGTCTCTAAGAAAAGTCTGGGTAAGTTTTCTGTGTAGTAGCTTGGCCCAAGTCATGACCATAAAAAATGTGAGTTGGACGTATCTCAGCCATAAGGCTTTTTATTTTTCTGATCGATTCATTAGCCATTTGTTGATTGAATGTAGCAAATGGAATTTCATCTTCATAATTTTCTTTTGTATAGGCTAAATCAACCGTCAATAAAATAGGACCGGATTGCTTCGTTGTAATTAGAATTGATTGATGTCCTGGTGTATGGCCAGGAGTAAATAGAAGTTGAATTCCAGGCATAAGTTCGTAATCGCCTTGAATGGCCTTATAATTTAAATCAGCTTGAGTGCATTCTGGTGGAGCATAACTATCATTTCCAATGGCAACATCCAACTCTGCATGTTGAACAAATATGGGTGTTTTGGGAAACAGTGAATTTCCACCTGCGTGGTCCATGTGTAAATGGGAAGAAATGATTGCTTGAATGTCATCAGGTTTATAGCCAATTCTATTTAAAACAGCAAGAATATGATCTTCCTTTCTCATATCAGGTAAGAATAAACCTTCATATGGCGTATGATCAAAATAACCTGGATTTTCAATAAATGATTCTGGCATACCTGTATCAATGATGATTGGTCCATCCTTTGTCTCTAGCAGATAGGACCATATTTGCAAGGTTACAAGCTTTCCAGGCTTTAATTTTTGATTTAAAGACGAATGATCAAGCGTTAACTTTCCAGTTGGTAACCAGTAAAGTCTTTCTATCATTTAATACCCCTCTTTCATATTTTGAATAATCAGACTAATAATATTATGGCATAGATTTAACCTTTTGAACAAATAAATTTTTTTGGTGCCTTTTTGGTGCCTGGCACTTATTTTTTAAATAAAGACTATACATATTTAATATAGAAAAATAATGAAAGATGTACCATCCTAGGTGCATCTTTTCTTGTATAATATTTACATATATAATTAATTCTTCAAAAGGATGAGTTAGAAGATGGAGTATCCATTTAAATGAATTCAGATAGGAAATAAGTAAAGAGAAAAAATTAGGAACGTATAAAGAATAGGGAGATTTTAGGTGATGACAGAAAAGGAATTGATCGTAAACTCAGGTAGTGGAAATTTATTAAATGAGCTAGTTCAAGCTATTAGAGAGTGTGAAAGTTTTTATTTTAGTGTAGCATTTGTAAATTTTAGTGGACTACAGTTGCTATTAGATTCATTAAAAGAAGCAGAAACGAATGGGATAAAAGGGAAGATTATTACATCTACCTACTTGAATTTTACGGAAGGCAAAGCATTAAGAAAAATTAATGAATTTAGTAATATAGATTTAAAAGTGTATGTTACAGATAAAGAGATAGGATTTCACACTAAGGCATATATTTTCGAAAATAAAGAAAACTATAAGGTTATTATTGGTTCCTCTAATATTACACAGAGTGCATTAAAAAGTAATGTAGAATGGAATGTGAAAATCGTCTCTAAGGAAGATACTCCTTTTATCCATGATGTTAAAAAGGAATATGATCATTTATGGGATATTACGACAGAAGCAGATGACCAATTTATTGACGACTATGAGGAGTTTGTAAATTCTATTATCAGTTATACCGGTAAAAACCATCAGCTTATTTATGAAAAAAGGGAGTATATCATTCCTAATAGAATGCAAAAAAGAGCAATGGAAAATCTTAACCGGTTACGTACTTTCGGTGAAAAAAAGGCGTTGGTTATTGCTGCTACTGGTACCGGTAAAACGTATATGTCCGCCTTCGATGTAAAACAATATCAGCCAAAACGAATGCTGTTTATTGTACATAGAGAAGAAATATTGAAGAAAGCTAAAGAAACGTTTGAAAAACTATTACCAAATGAGAATATTAGATTTGGTTTATTAACGGGAAATCATAAAGAGAAAAATGCTGATTACATATTTACAACGATCCAGACTTTATCCAAATGCTATAGTGAGTTTAATAAAGATTATTTTGATTACATTATATTCGATGAGGCACATCATGCAACGAGTAATAGTTATCAATCGGTCATTCAATATTTTGATCCTAAATTTACACTTGGAATGACAGCCACGCCAGAGAGAACAGATAATCAAAATGTATTTGATCTTTTCAATAATAATGTTGCTATTGAAGTACGTCTACATGAGGCGTTAGATGATGAATTAGTTGTTCCTTTTCACTATTTTGGAATCACGGATATAGATGAAGTTGATTTAAGTGATGTGGATATTAATGATATTACTGAAATTACGAAAAGACTAAAAGTAAATGAACGAGTAGATTTTATCATTGAGAAAATGCTTTTTTATCAGCATGATGGTAAAAAAAGAAAGTGTTTGGGATTCTGTGCAAGTATTGAGCATGCGAGATATATGACGGAGGAATTCAACAAAAAAGGTTATAAAAGTGCTTGTTTGACCGGAGAAATGAATGTTGATCAAAGGGCTCATTATATCAATAAATTAGAAGATGATACTGATGATTTGGAAGTGATTTTTTCCGTTGATATTTTTAATGAAGGAGTAGATATTCCTACTATAAATACGGTTCTAATGTTACGCCCTACGAATTCACCAATTGTATTTATTCAACAATTAGGTAGAGGATTAAGGAAGTATGAGGGAAAAAGCTTTCTGACCGTCTTAGATTTTATCGGAAATCACAGTAAAACATTTTTAATTGCTATCGCTTTAAATGGAAGTAGATATTACGATAAAGAAAGCTTAAAGGTTGCTATCGCAACAGGTTTCGCTAATATTCCAGGTAGTACGCATATACAAATGGATCGAATATCTCAAGAAAGAATTTTAGCACAAATTGATAGAGAGAATTTTCATTCCATGAAGTATTTAAAGGAAGAGTACTTTGAATTTAAAAACCTTAACAGTGGGAAAATTCCCTTCTTTTTAGTGGATTATTTAAAATATGATGGAGCACCGGATCCCATTAAATTTATAGATAAAGAAAAAAGCTATCTTCAATTTGTTGCGAAAGTAGAAAAAGATAATAAGCTTAAAGAATTACTATTGGATACTGATTTTGAAAGTGCATTAAAGGAGTTATCCAGTAAACTTCCTCTTAAAAGGATATATGAGTTTGTTATATTAAAAACTTTGCTAGAAACAAATGAAATTACTCAGCAAGATGCAAAACAGGAAATTTTGAAGTATGTGGAAAGAGTGGATGATGACAGTATTATACATGCTTTTGAAAATTTAAACCAAATTTATTATGATAGTATGCAAAAGAGAGGAAAGCTTCAACTTTGTACATATGAGAATAATAAATTGATTAAAACGGAGCCTTTCAAGCGAATATTGGAAAAGGAACGACTTCGAATATATGTAGAAGATTGTATAATGTATGGAATTTTTCGATATGAAAAGGAATTTAAAGAAACTTATTATGGTATCCCGCATTTTAAATTATATGAACAATATCAAATGATTGATGCTGCTTTATTATCTAATTATCGCAAAATTCATAGTTCCTTTAGAGGATCGGGACTTTTAACAAATGGTAATGAGTATTTTCTTTATATAGATCTTCACAAGGAAGAAGACATTAAAGAAAGTATTAATTATAAAGATAAGATTATTGATGAGAGTACTTTCCAATGGCAAACACCAAATAGTACTAGTCAAAGTTCTGATAGAGGGAAGAATATTATTTACAATAAAGAAAGAGGGATACATTTACATTTATTTATTCGTAAATATAAAGAGATAGATGGGAAAACTGAGCCTTATATTTATATAGGGAAAGGGAATACGATAGAATTTGAAGGGGATAAACCAATTACTGTTATTATGGAGTTGGAGCATACATTACCAACTAAAATTTATAATGAGTTTGTAGTAAAGGTGTAAAAAAATGCTAGGGTGAATCCTAGCATTTTTTTACTTTTCATTTATTAATGCAGTAACTGCTGGAATATCTGCAGGTGCCCAGTTTAATGAATCTAAATTTTCTCTCTTTAGCCATACTAGTTTAGAATGTTCACTAGCCGTTGGAGTTCCGTCGATAATTTTAGCTTTAATACATAATAAAGTAATGATAAAAGTGTCATATTCATGTGTATGTTCATGGAAAAGCTCTTCTGCCTTTATCATACATCCTAGTTCTTCCTTAATTTCTCTTTCGAGTGCTGTAAAGATATCCTCTCCCTTTTCTACCTTGCCACCAGGAAATTCCCATCTATTTGGAATAGTCATTTGAGGTGATCGAAGTGCACATAATACTTCATTTTGATCGTTTTCGATAATTCCTGCTACTACATTTACTGTTTTTTTCAATTGGTGGATCCTCCTGAATAAGTTAATGTTCTTTATCATCATAGCATTGAAATAGTAGGAGGAGAAAGAATTTTATCATATAATAAAAAGTAATTATATCCGAAAGGAATTATAAAAAATGCCAGTCCACAACAAACTAGTAAGAGATAAAATACCACAAATCATCACATCGACAGGAAAAAAATATACAACGAAAATCTTGTCTGATTCAGAATACATACATGAGTTAAGAATGAAAAGCCTAGAAGAATTAAAGGAATACTTAGAAGCACCAAATCGTGAAAGTGCTTTAGAAGAATTAGCAGATGTTTTAGAGATTTTACATGCTTTAGCGAACTATCATCAATCAAGCTTCAAAGAAATTGACCAAATTAGAAAACAAAAAGCAGAAGACCGTGGTGAGTTTAAAGAAAGAATATATTTAGTAGAAGTAGAAGATTGATTTAATTAAAGATAACTTTAGTAGAACAGGTGAATTAAATATGAGCTTTAAATTGCAAATAGGAGAAATGCGAACAGAATATTTAACAGATAAGGAGATTTGGGGCCACTTTAATTATATTTTTTCCAGTAAGTCAAAGAACTCAACTACTTATAAGTATGTCCTTATTAAATCTATGTTGGAAAATTTATATAATGTGAATGATAGCTTAGAACTGTCTTATGATCGTTTATTCAGTAGTTTTGCAAAGATTTATTGGAATTTAGTTATCCATCATCAACTCAATCAAATTAATATGACAGGAAAAAAAGCAGAAGTACAGAATATTCTATTGGATATTCAATCCCAATTCAATATTCCAAGCACGTTAGTTTTTGATAAGTTATCTCCTGAGCTTCAAGTGGAAGTAATAAACAAAGTGAAAAAGAAATGTAAGCTCAATGTGATGGGAGCACTATATGGAGACACAGATCAAACAATTTATGATTTTAATAATAAAACAGAGATGCTTCGATATAATCAAACTTTTTACTCCTTTATGCAAAGATTTCAAAGGATTTTAAACTATTTAACAAATTATCAACTCGCCGTGTTCTTAGAGAAATTTAATGAAAAAGGAAACACCACTAATCTTCTAATGAAAGTCGAAAATGTCTCAAAAAGATCTTCATTGGATCAATTCTACTTTCTTTTATCGTCTTATTATAATGGGAGCTGTTTTTATTGTGGAAAATCAATTAAAAGAAAACAGCTTGCTCATGTAGATCACTTTATTCCATGGAGCTTTGTTCAAACTGATCAATTATGGAATTTAGTTATATCCTGTTCAACTTGTAATTTAGCGAAAAACGATAAACTTGCTGAACAAGATTTTTTATCTTTATTGATCGATCGAAATGAAGAACTTTTGAAAGAAAAGAAAATCCTGATAAGAGAAGATATGAAAATGTATCGAGAGAAAAAACTTGTGGAATTATATACTTTTTCAATTGATAATGGATATACAGATTTTTGGAGGCCGAAGAAGAGGATTATTTAAACAATACGGAGACATATCTTTTCTATCAAAAAAAATTTAGGTGCAAAGGATTTTACCTGGAAAAGATAATTCTATTTGAATTAGGAATATCTAGTAGAAAAAAGAGTTTCCCACTCAAGGAAAACTCTTTTTTTAGTAAACTTGAAGCTTTAGAAAATATCCTTTGAAGCTGCAACAGTAATGGTTCGATATTCTGTTCCCCAGTTAATAGTCGGATCCCCTTGTCGATATGCTCTGCTTGAACAATAAAAATGATATAGCACACCATTATTGGTAATGACAGAAGGTTTATGGGCAAAGATGGAGTCTAGTTCTCCCACATCTCCAACCTTAATAATGGGTTCAGGATATTTTTCCCAATTGAAAAGATCCTTTGAAAGGGCAATTCCTTCCTGGGCTTTTTTGTAGTTATAGCCAAAGAAGTACATTACCCATTGATCCCCGTCCTGTAAAACACAAGGGTCACTTACAAATCCGGCATCCCATCGCTCAGGAGAAACTTTTAATACTGGATTTTTCTCGTATCTTTTCCAGTCTTTCAAATTAGTAGAAGTGGCAACACCTGTTTGTTCAATCCATCTCCCAGTATTGGTATTTTTTGCGTTATAAAATAAATAAAATGTTCCTTCATATTCCACCAAACATTCTTTATAAAGACCACCTTTTTCCCAATCCTCTCCATTTTCGGGAACTAAGATAGGATCTTCGAGGCGATGCCATTCTAATAAATTTTCATCCTCTGTCCATGCTAGACCAATCTTTGCGGAACCTTCCTCATAACCGAATTCTGGGTAGGCATGATAGACAAGCCAATATTTATTATCCCACTTTTTTAATGTTGGGGGAGCATCGATTCGGTTTTCCTTAAGAATCCAGGTACCTGCAACGTTTTTGGAATCCCAGTTGGTTCCCTCGTTTCTTCGTAAAATAATAGCAAGATGTTCCCAATTAAGTAAATCTTCACTCTTAGCAAGAGCTGTTTGGTAACCTTCCCCATCAAATCCAACGTACATCATATAAAATTTATTTTGGTGTTGAAAGACAAAGGGACAGTCAACGGCGCGATAATCAAAGTTGCCTTCAATCCCTGATCCTGAAAGAACGGGCTTACCATATTTATAGGGTGTTAGGTACGATTGGATATTCATTAGATTTCTCCTTTTCATTATTTAATGGAATGGTTTCAAAATGATAGTGGCCGGAAACTATTTTTAAGACGATACAACCGTTTTCGAAACGTTGGAACTTCACACCTTCTGCCTCATCGATTGAAACTCCATTTTCGGTAATATCCGTAATGGAGACAGCTGGGATATAAACTTCACCAGAGCAATTCGCTGGGAGTTGAACTTCTAAAGAGAGTCGATTATTATCTACAAGCTTCCAATGAGTATACATTTTGCCTGTATATAAAACTTGCTCTGTCTTCACCCATTGTAAAGTATTTTCATAGTAAGGATTGATCTTAAATTGGTAGGCTTCCTCAATCGGATCAAATATATAATTTAAACCTGCTAATCCACTATAAATCCATTCTTCAATATGTCCCAACATAAAGTGATTTTGCGATTTCCCAACTGTTGGACCGTCCCAAGCCTCTGTTAGAGTAGTAGCACCATGCTCAATTTGATAACCATAACTCGGATAATCAGTATTTCTAGTCATTTTAAAAATAATATCGGAACGCTGGTTATCTGCTAATGCTAATAAAACGTAACGATGGGCGATATCACCAGAGGTAGTATGGAAACCTCGTTTTACAATGTCATCTACAAGATTTTGTAAAACTTTTGAATGATAAGGATCATCTACTAATCCTAGAGCAAGAGACATGGCATTTGCAGCTTGACTGCCAGTAGCATACTGACTAGTAACAGGATTGAAAAATTCTTTATTATAAGCCGCCTTAATTTGTTTTCTTAAGCCTAAATAAGCTTGTGTATCTTCTTTTTTCTTTATTATTCTAGTAATTTTTTCAAATACTTGAACCAGATGGTAAAACATTGCAGTTTCTGGTAAGGCTACTGGAGTATTTTGAGCAAAACCAGGTCCTTTTGGCCCGACATCATACCAATCTCCAAGACCATCTTTAACGATAAAGTTTTCAGAACGGTCTTCAATGAAATGAATGTATTTTTTCATATTTTCATAGTGATACTGAAGAACTTTACTATTACCATATTTTTGATACATCATCCAAGCTGCTAATATATACGTTGCACCCCAAGAGACGGAATGTCGAAAGATATCCCAAGGTTTTTCAAAGACTACGTATTCTGGGGCGGTTGTTGGAATCATACCATTTTCAAGCTGAGCATCCTTAATGTCATCAAGGACTTTCGAGAGTAAAGATTCCACAGGGTAATTATAAATAAGGGGGAGCCCCATTAAATGCACTTGTTCAAGCCATCCTAATTTTTCTCTATGTGGACAATCGGTGAAGACACTTTTCGTATTACTTAATATAGCCCAGTTAATTAATTCGTGCGTTCGATTTAATAATTTATCGGAGCTTTCAAAGTTACCACTTTTCTCAAAGTCCGGGTAAATCATTTGGCCTTCTAAAGAGAGTAGCTGTGGTAAATTACTATTTTCAATAGGGAAGCCTATAGGAATGGCTCCTTCAATTTGTACATATCTGAATCCAGAGTAAGTAAAGCAAGGATTCCAATTTTCTTCATCTTCACCCTTTAATGTATAATTTAATTCATAGGGGGAACCAGTCCATGTTTGATTAGGAGTCCCATCCTCATTTCCTACGATTAGTCAAGTAGTTATTAAAAAATATTTGAACTTGATAGTACTATTTTTGAGCATGACAAATAACCTCAGCTATTCTATTAAATTTTTCAAACTGAGGTATTGTGTGGTATACTTTTTATGTGTTATTGGTCCTTAGAGACCGTGTACGAGTATTCGTACTTTGTATTGTTCCTGACCATGGAATAGATACATTTCAATAGCTTGTTCATGCAAGCTACAGTGGCAACCCTGTCCTTTTTGGCCTGAGGTTGCTTTTTTAATTTATAATAATAATCCACAATATGATTGGGGGCAGCTTTTTGTTGGCGTATCATGTTCTTAACGATAAGATATAAGACTTTTCTTCCTTTTGGATTTCCACGTTTATTGATATGGTCTTGACCTGCATATTTACCAGATTGATACCTTCTAATATCTATGCCGATAAAGGCGTTCACTTTTTTATGATTAGAAAAGCGTGACAGATCGCCTATCTCACCAATAAGGAGTGCTGCGCTAATCTCCCCAATGCCAGGAAAGCTAGTAAGTAACTGGAATTCCGAAAGTTGTCGGGCCTTCACAATTAATTGTTCGGAAACCATTTTTTTCTCCTCTAATAGATGAAGAAGTTGTCGTGCATAATATTGAACTTTTTGAGTTGGAACACTATCTGGTGAAACAGCTGGATAAGATTCTTGCGCGTATTCAATGATTAACTTCGCCTTCTCCATAGCTCGATTTTCTGATATCTTCTTATGCGTAGTTTTCATCAATAAATTTTTAATCTTGGTTCTACTTGTCTGTAATACTAATTCAGGATGTGGAAATAACTCTATTAGTGTTAAAGCATAAGGTGTTACTCTACTGGAAAAGAATCGTTCAAGCTCCGGAAAGCTTACTTGAAGTGCATGGTGCAAGTACATCCGAGTATGTTTTATTTGTCCTTCTATTTCTTGATAAAAGCGCGAAAGATCACGAAGTTCTGTATAAATTTCAGGTTGTTGTACTTTTTCTGATCGATCCACAAATGGATGAATTTGTGCTAATTTATGGGCATCATGTTTGTCTGTTTTCCAGCTTCTGAGTGTTCCCTGTTCTAGTTGTTTCTTGGCTTCCAGAGGATTTAATAAGAAATAGGTTAAATTGTTTTTCTGACAAAAGGTCTCCACTGGCTTCGAATATATACCAGTTGATTCGAAAACAATTTTAGGTTCTTCTGGAAGGCTATGAATCTCTTCCAGTAATGCTTGAAACCCAAACTTATTGTGAAGTATTTCCCCTTCTGAAAGACATGTTTGACCGTCATATAAGACTTTGTAACTTTTCCCCATAGAAATATCTAAAGCAATAATTAATTCCAATGTTTTTCCTCTCTCTTCTTTATCATTTTGAAAGATCTTCACTTATTCATTTCGATTCCAATTTCCTATACACGAGCTCTTTGGCCCCAACATACTTAAAGCTGATTCAAAAATGAAAGCGAAGAAGCTCCGTTTATCATTCGGATTCGAGATCCCTGAGGCTGGTCGAGCTTTCTTTCACTTCTCACTATAACTTAAAAAAGAAAAATAGTGGGCAAAGTCATCCGTCGATGACCTTACCCACTAATCTTAGTATGTTTACTAATTCAGCTGGTGTCAGTTTTACAGTCATACCCCGCAAGCCTTTAACCTTTAACCTTATCCAACCAGAAAAATTTTGTCCCAAGTCAGCTACATAAACACTTGATTTTATTTTTTTTATTTCAATTGGGCTAAACGTTTTCATTATTTTTAATGGCGGCGTTTTCTGCGCTCTTAATTTCCCCTTTGGAGATATCGCCTTCAAAGCTGGTTGCCAAAGACTATTTACAGAGAAATTAGCGGTATCCCAACCAAGCTGCTCTAAACGTGCATCATAGTCTTCTCCTCCATAAATACAGGAAAAAGTAGTAGGACCGAGAGAAGATAGCCAATCGGTATTACTGGTAATAACGGATTTTGTATCGTCTTCATATTGAATCTCCAATTGTGCAATAAAAGTTGGCTCACCGAAGGATCCTTTGTATTTTACATATCTTCCACCAGTAACATTATAGAATCCGTTACCAAGAATAACACCAATAGCATTAGTAGAAACCGATAAATAGTTAGTTACATCGTAAACAGAATAAAGGCATGTTTTATTATAATTAGTCCAGCCTGGCTCTAAAACTCTATTTTCAACTTTGGAGCCATTTAGTCGCAATTCATAGTGACCGAGACCAGAAATATAAATTCTTGCCTGTTTTATTTGCTTTTCAATGTTAAATTCGTACCTAAATAGAGGGATAGGCTGAAGCTCATTACCGTCCTCTGTAATGTGTTTTGAAATCCATTCAGCTGACCAATCGCTTTGTTGTAATAATCCCATCTCCCACCAAGTAATTTGGCTTTCCATCATTTTTTTGTTTTGGTCCCAGGCTTGTATTTTACAAAAATATCGTTTGCGAGATTCAAGTGTTTCCCCTTGAAACAGTACATTAATATTTCTTCTACTTTTTACGATACCGCTGTCCCAAATGGTACCCAAATCTTCTTCTAATGATTGTTCTTTGTCTGAAACAATGATGCGGTATGCGGTTTGAAAGTTTCCACGGTCCTTTGATTCTGTAAAGGACCAAGAGAAAGCAGGCTGTTCACAGTCTATTCCTAATGGACAAGATTGATTTTCAATTAAAACTGTCTGTATTTGCACCTCTATAACCCCTTTCCAAAAAGATTAGGCACTTTGTATTATCATAACAGGAGTGAAAAGCAAAATATTATACTTTATTTTAAGAAAAAAGTATTCATTCTTAAGATAACGGGAATTGCTTTTATCTTTGCTTAATATTAAGAGTTTTGATTAAAAATCATCGCTATTCTTGCAATGATTTGAAGGAATAAAATAAAAGGAGAAATAAATAGTTCTTTATGTAAGCGGTTAATAATTAGGGAACCCTAATAATAAAAGGAGTGAAATATATGAGCTTGGAGCATATTCGAAATAGCTTTATCAAGATTGATCATCGTTTTGGTCCCGTACCCTTTTGGTGGTGGAGTGCTGAAGAAATAACAGCTGAGAGGGTTCGTTGGCAATTGCAAAAGTTTCATAGTGGGGGCTTGCGGAATATAGGCATTATGAATATTGCACCGACGGGACCGCAATATGGGAGTGTAAGTGATAACCCGGCATATTTTTCTGAACAATGGTGGAGTATGTTTGAAGTAGCCATAAGAGAAGCGGAAAGATTAGGAATGAGAATCTTTTTTTATGATCAAATTGGATTCTCTGGATCCAATTTACCAGCAAGAATTGTTACGGAGCATCCTGAATATTCAGGGTGGGTTTTAAGACGTTTTTTACATGGAGAAGAAATTCCAGAAAAATCAAAGGTTTTATTAGAAAATGATGAATATATATATGCTGCTGTTGTTCAAGGCTTTAACTGGCTTAATCGTGACGCCACTGCTATGCTAATTGATCGTGTCCATGGAGAGTTTGAACGTCGTTTTCCAAATGATCTTGGAAAAACAATTGGTGGAACTTTTCAGGATGAATTGCCACCTTTGCCATTATGGACACCAGAAATGCCAGAGTTATATTTTAATAGGTATAAAGAGAATTTGATTCCTCAACTGCCATCTTTATTTGATGAACTGCCAGAATCGGCAGAAGTTCGAAGACGAGTCTATAAATTAGCAGCTGGTTTAGCTGAAAAGTCTTTTTTTATTCCGTTATCGGAATGGCATAAAAAATATGACCTTCTCTTATGCTGTGACCAAGCTGGTCCTGCCAGGAGAGCAGATGTACATGGTGCCCAGCGGCTTTATTTAGATTATTTTCGAACACATCGCTGGTATAGTGCTGCAGGTTCGGATATGGAAGGGAATGCAAAAGTTCACTCTTCTATGGCACATTTACATGGCGGAAAAAGAGTTTTTCTAGAATCCTTTCATACAAGTGGTTGGGGAGGAACACTTGAAGAAACGATGCACTGGCTAATACCTTGGTTGCAAACAGGGGTAACCCTTTATAGTCCACATTCCGTTTATTACAGTACTAGAGGGGGATGGTGGGAGTGGGCTCCGCCAGATACGGGCTGGAGACAACCATATTTTGAACATTACTCCGTGTTTGCTAATACAATCAGCAGAGTGTGTTCCTTACTAACAGAGGGAACGCACATCGCCGATATTGCGGTTCATTATCCATCTGAGGCTGCATGTGGTTTCATGAGTTTAAGTGACGGGGCTGCGAATGAACATCCAATGTCTGTTTCTAATAAAATGCCTAATGATGCTATGAAGCATATACATGAAACGTATGAAAGCATTGCGGGTAGCTGGAATCGTAGGGATCAGACAAAGCTTGGAGCCATTCGTAAGTCAGGTCGTGATTTTGATATTGTCGATGATTCAGCACTTCAAAAATCATCTTTTGAAGATAAGAAATTAAAAATTGCTGAAGAAAAATTTAGCGTACTCCTGTTATGTGGAACATCAATTATGGATGATGAAGCTCAAAAAAAGATAGAAGCATGGATTAAACAAGGTGGATGGGTAATAGGGGTAGATATACCAGAAAATGATCCTGTAATTCCTGGGATAACACTTGTGAAAACTGCTGGAGACGCAATGGAGCTGATTGAAAAACAAATTGAGAGACGAGTGGAAGGCAATGGATTAACATTACAGCGGAGAATAAATGACACGGATGTATTTTTGCTCTTACCTGATAATGGAAATCTATTAAAAATGCATGAACCGGCGAATTCTGGTATCGCTCTACAAGCTAAAGGTACGTATCGGTTAAGAACAATGGGTGACCCAGAATTATGGGATCCGGTAACGGGACAAATGGATCGCCTCGACTACAAGCGAGATGGTGAGTGGATAGAGCTAACGGTTCCATTTGAATCATGGCCGGCAGCACTGATCGTTTGTCCTGTCAAACAAGCAGCTGTTTATGTACAAAATAAACCAATCCCTAATGACCAAATTAATGGTTCATTCCCAGCTGATATAGGCTCCTTTTTTGAGCAAAAATATAAAGAAATTCCAAATGATAATTGGCGGGTGCTTGCTGTTCCAACACTAGATAATCGCTATGGTGATTTTGATTTACATGGAGATAATCTAAACTTTCTTTCCATTGATCGTAGGCAGTTTAAGATAAAACAAGAACTGGATGAATGTTCTGGAGAAAATGGAAACTGGCATCAAACAAACTATGATGATTCTTCCTGGTATGAGCGTCTATGGACGGAATCGGCATATTGGTTAGTAAGTAATGGACTAGATTTTGAAGAAGAGAATGCAAGACCGGTTATTTATAGTAATACATTTGGAGATATAAAATTTCGTACATGGGCAGGGCGCATGGGTAGAATTCCACGAAGATTTTTAAACCTAGGAGAAGTGAATAAGGGTGACTATGTTTGTGCGAAAACTAATGTAATTGCGCCTCATGAAGGTGAATATTGGATTCGAATGGAAAGTAATGCGGAGATAAAGGGATGGATTAGCGGAAAAGAGATTAGTTGGAACGGAGGGCCAGAGGAACAGACAGCCTCGATTTATTTAAAAGAAGGAGCTAACGAGATCCTTATTAGAGCAAAGGCAATTGTAACTGGACTCATTCGAGCAGCAATAGAAGTAAATGTAGAAGCACGTCCTAGCTTACCGAAGTGGATTTATGCCAGCAAACCAAACTCTAAATCACAGTTTGTAAAGTATATTACAACTAGCTCAGAATCTCCTATTCAAAAGGTTCGTTTAATTTTTGCGGCTAGAGGCCTTGTTGCGTTGTATGTAAATGGAGCAAAAGTAACGGAGCATGGAGATTTTAATCCATATATTCGCCAAGGACAAGAAGAGGTTGATGTAACAGCACTTTGGAAGGACGGAGAGAATGAAATAAAGTTTCTTCTTCCAGAAGGAGAGGGGGAAGTACTTGCCGATGGAGTAATCGAGTTTTTCTCTGGAGAGGAGATAGAATTTTGTACTGGAGAGGATTGGAAAGATGAAGAAGGTAACCCTCCTGAAATTTTACATGAAGCGGTCTTGCAATTTGCAGAAACAGAAACGTTATGGATAAAACATCGACCCCATCCATTACCTAATGTTGGATGGTTATTACCAGATGCAGTTCCAGAACCAAAACCGCTGCCATTTCATTTTGAACCTTCTAAAATTGGAAAGCCAATTTGGATTCGTTTTCCATTACCAGTTGGTGCTACTAAAATGAAGTTATCTTGTGATGGAGACTATCGTGTGTGGATAAATGGGAAGGAAAGCCCTGTATCTAACAACAGTATCTCATTTACACCTCAGTTAGCAGGAACGATAGTGGCAATTCGTATTGTACCTATAGGGCCATATTCTGAAGCTGATGCACTTTTAGAGCCAATTCGATTTGAAACTGCTCCGATAGTTGGAGAACTTGGGGATTGGAGAACAAAGCTTGCGTTACCACATCATAGTGGTGTAGTGGAATATGAACGGAAAATTGAATTAAGTGGTACAAAAACAGCTGTTCTTGATTTAGGTCATATTCGTGGAACAGCAGAGGTATGGTTAGACGGAAAACCATTAGGAGTTAGAGCGTGGAGACCATACCGGTATAATCTTTCTAATAATCTTACCAAAGGTCCACATGATTTAAGGGTAAGAGTGACTAATACTTTAGGAACACATTATGAAGTTGGAAGACCATCAAGTAATGTTGGTGGTAATTTAGACTCAAAGGTATCCTACTGGAATGAAGCAGAAAAACATATTAAAGAAAATTGGTCTAACCTTTTTGCTTCTGGTGGATTATATGGACCTGTTCGATTATATGAATCATAAAGAAAGGAGTGGTTACTATTTTAAGCACAAAACTACCTAAAATGTTTTATGGCGGAGATTACAATCCAGAACAGTGGTCAAGAGAAACTTGGGAAGAAGATATCAGAATGTTTAAACTTGCTGGCATTGATGTTGTTACTTTAAATGTTTTTACTTGGGCATTAAACCAACCAGCTGAAGAAACCTATCACTTTGAATGGCTCGACGAAATCATTGATTTACTCTACAGCAATGGGATTTATGTTTGTTTAGCAACAGGTACTGCTAATCATCCAGCATGGATGGCAAATCGCTACCCTGATGTTTTATCTGTTGATTTCGCCGGAAGCAAAAGGAAATTTGGATTTCGTCATAATAGTTGTCCGAATAGTCCTACCTATAAAAAGTATGCCAAATTGTTAGTAGAAAAGCTCGCAAGTAGATACAAAAATCATCCTGCCATAGTTGTTTGGCATGTAAACAATGAAATGGGCTGCCAATGTTATTGTGATAATTGTGAAAAAGAATTTAGAGTGTGGCTAAAAAAACAGTATGGAAGCTTAGAAGAATTAAATAAGGCATGGAATACTCGTTTTTGGGGACATACTTTTTACAGTTGGGAAGAAATTGTTCTTCCCAATCTGCTAAGTGAACATTTGGATGAAAGTAATCCTAATAAAACAGTATTTCAAGGAATTTCATTGGATTACTATCGCTTTAATTCTGATAGTGTTCTAGATCGATATTTAGATGAATACGAGATTTTAAAGAAAACGACACCGAATATTCCAATAACAACAAACTATCATGGTCATGCAACATACAAGCCGTTAGATTATTTTAAATGGAGTAAGTATGTTGATATTGTTGCTTGGGACAATTATCCAGCTTTTGATACCCCAGAAAGTACAACTGCTTTTAGACTTGATATGATGCGTGGTTTTAAAGGCGGAGATCCTTTCATGATTATGGAACAAACCCCAAGTCAGCAGAATTGGCAGCCATATAATTCTCTGAAAAGACCAGGAGTAATGAGATTATGGAGTTACCAAGCAATAGCGAGAGGCGCAGATACGGTCATGTTCTTCCAATTGAGAAGATCATATGGTGCTTGTGAGAAGTATCATGGTGCTGTAATTGAACATGTAGGTCATGAGAATACAAGAGTATTTAAGGAAGTTGCGGAACTTGGTGCTGAGTTACAGCAGCTTGGAGAAATGTTATTGGATTCCCGAATAGATACAAATATTGCACTATTATTTGATTGGGAAAATTGGTGGGCAGTAGAGTTCTCAAGTGGTCCAAGTGACCATTTAAAATATGTGGAGGAAGTCCAAAAGTATTATAATGCCTTTTTCTCAAAAAATATACCGGTTGACATCATTAATGCAGAAGCAGATTTAAGCAAGTATGATATCGTAATCGCACCAGTACTATATATGGTCAAAGATGACCTTGATAAAAGGATTGAACAATTTACTAGTAGTGGAGGAACATTTGTAACCACTTTCTTTAGTGGAATTGTAAATGAGAATGATTTAGTCCATCTTGGTGGATATCCTGGAAAATTAAGAAATCTTTTAGGGATCTGGGTAGAAGAAATTGATGCCTTATATCCAGGGAAAACCAATCAAATCGTAATGAATAATGATATACAGGGTTTCAAAGCAACATATGAGTGTGGAATCTTATGTGATTTACTACATACAGAAGGTGCAGAAATTGTTGCCGAATATGGAAGTGATTTTTATAAGGGCATGCCATCATTAACACGAAATAAATTTGGAAAAGGGGAAGCCTGGTATATAGCTTCCAGTCCGGAGCCTGAGTTTATTGAGAACTTTATAGTTCATCTTTGTAATAAACACAGTATTAAACCTATATTAAAAACACCTTCAGATGTGGAAGTAACAAAGAGAACAAAAGATGGAAAGTCATTCACGTTTCTTCTTAACCATAGTGATGAAGTAAAACAAATACGTCTTTCCGATGATACCTATAAAGATATTCTTACGAAGAAAATATACCACGGTGAAGCCATCCTTGAACCAAAAGGAGTTCTAATTATTACTCCAGTATAAATAGGGAAGGAGGAATAGGATGTGAATCAAAATAGGCTATTAGCCAGATATCGAATAGAGACTGCTTACTCATTAGAGCATGCTGCAGAAGTAATAGCGGGAGAACAATCAACAGGAACGTTCATATCTGTACCTGGAGAAACTGCATCTTTAAAGGAAAGATTCGGCGCAATGGTGGTAAGTATAACAGAAACAGGTGAAGTGATGTCTCCTTCCTTGCCAGGGGGAAAAGTTCCTAATAATCATGATGGAGTGTACAAACAGGGGGAAATTGTTTTATCCTTTCCAATAGAAAATTTTGGACCATCCATACCAAATCTCTTGTCAGCGGTTGCAGGAAATCTATCAGAATTGCAGGAATTATCTGGACTAAGGTTGTTGGATATCGAAATTCCTCAAGAATTTTCTAAAGCTTACAAAGGTCCTAAATTTGGTATAGAAGGGACAAGAAAGCTGACCGGAGTTTATGGAAGACCAATTATTGGCACAATCGTGAAGCCGAGTATTGGACTTCCATTAGATCAATTAGAAAAACTAGTGACAAAACTAGGTTTAGCAGGATTAGATTTTATTAAGGATGATGAACTTAACTCAAATCCCGCCTTTGCCCCCTTGGAAAAAAGAGTAGAGGTAGTAATGAGAGCTATAAATCGTGTTGCTGATAAAACTGGAAAAAAAGTGATGTATGCCTTTAATATTACAGGAGACATAGAGGAATTAAAACGTAATCATGATATAGTTGTAAAGGCTGGCGGAAATTGTGTAATGGTCAGTATCAATAGCGTTGGTTATACAGGACTTACCTATTTAAATAAATTTAGTGAAGTGCCAATTCATGGACACCGAAATCAATGGGGAATGCTAACTCGATGTCCAATGCTTGGAATGGAATTTACGGCATACCAAAAGCTATGTCGTTTAGCCGGAGCTGACCATATGCATGTTAATGGTTTAAATGGAAAGTTCTATGAAAGTAATGAATCTGTTGTTCGTTCAATTAAAGCTTGCTTAGAACCCATATTAGATGGTTATAGTTCCATGCCAGTTGTTTCTTCAGGACAGTGGGCAGGAACAGCTATAGATACTTATAAGGCAGCAGAAACAGTAGATGTTATGCACTTGGCTGGCGGAGGGATTCTTGCACATCCAGATGGTGCGGCAGCAGGATTTGAGAGTATGCGCCTTGCTTGGGAAGCAGCTGTTCAAGGAGATTCTTTAGACAATTATGCAAATAAACATGATGTATTGAAAAAAGCAATCGATAAATTCTCTAAATAAGCACAAAATAAATGTCCATTTTTCACTAAAACCTGAAAAATGGACATTTATTTCTTAAATTTGAACAATAACAATAGAAGGAGTGATAGGATAAAATAATGAAAAAGGAAATAGAAAGCGTTTTATCTCTGATTTTAAAGAAAATAAGCGATTTTGACACTTTATGTAATTATAGGTAGAAAAATAAACAATAAATACGATATGATAATGTTATCAACCTATAAAACAATCAACAGAGATGAGTTAGAAAAAAATCTGACACTTTTCAAGACATAATAATAAGCTTGTGAATTTAAAATTTTAGATGAAAAGCAGTGATAATGATGAAAAACTTCATTAATTGGATAGTAAAAAAAATGACTATCCATAAAAAAATGACCATTGTAAAAAAAATGTTTTTAGGATATATCTTGCTTGTTTTCCTTCCAGTGGTACTTTTTGGTTCAACGTTTCTCTATATGTCGCACAAAAATGTAATCGCTAACATTTTATCAGGGCAACAAAGTCTTCTTAACCAAGCTGCTAATAGCTTAACGGTCAGTTTAACACAGGTTGAATCTACCTATCCTCTATTTCAAAACAATCCACTAGTTATCGATTATTTAACTGGGCTATATCAATCGGAGGGTGATCAAGTTTATCATTTTTTGAAAGATATCCGTCCTGTATTTTCATTTGCGTATTCTGCAAATGAATCTGTAAAAACCGTTCGATTATATGCAAAAAACAAAAATATTATGCCGGTATCTGGCGAAATAGAAAATATAGATTCTTTTCCCTCTAAACAGATATATAAAGTCATTGATAATATGCCGATGAACAAAGGGAGTTGGATTCCATTAAAACAGGAAATTTCCAATATTCCTTATATATCTTATTATACAAAAATCTACAATGAGAAATATTCACAACAATTAGCTGTATTGGAAGTAATTGTTAGTGATCAGATATTAGAGAATTTTATTAAAACAATGGATAGTGAAAATAAAGCAGAGGTCATTATTGTAAAAGAAAACAATATTTTCTATCAGAGTAAAGGAGATACATTAGATAGTGATAAAGTATTGGAGATATCTAAAGTAATCAAAAAAAATAATAGAAGTTATCTCTATTGGAAAGACGAGAAGATTTTAGTTAATTCTGTAAATCTGCCAAAATTAGGCTTGGATTTTTATTTTCTTAGCCCAAGAAATGAAGTAATTCCAGATATGCTTAACAAGTCCTTACTATCGAGTATTTTCTTGCTCGTATTATTGTTTGTTCTTTCTGTTATTTACTATGTTACCGCTTCGATGCTAACAAGTAGGGTTCTAAAATTAGCGTCACATATGAGAAAAGTTGATCAAAATAATCTAACCTCAATGGATGTGGGTGGTTATGAAGATGAAATAGGTTATTTAACTACTTCATATAATTCAATGATACAACGGATTCATGACTTAATTAACAAAATTAATCTAGTGGAATTAATGAAGAAAGAAGCGGATTATTTAGTCATGCAAGCACAAATCAAACCACATTTCTTATACAATACGTTAGAATCTATTCGGATGATGGCAGAAATTAATGATGACCAAGAAGTAGTAGAGGCAACATATACTTTTGGAAAGTTGCTTAGATATAGCTTATCTCCAGGTGGAAATGAAACTTGGTTAAGTGAAGAAGTGGAAAATATACTTTATTTCTTGAAAATACATAAGATTCGAATGATGGATCGATTGCAATATGATATTCAAGTAGATTGTAATATTGATCAAATTCGTTGTCCACGCTTTATTCTTCAGCCTCTTGTGGAAAATAGTATTGGGCATGGACTTGCAAAAAAGCGAGATCAAGGTTTTATAAAGGTTCATATATACCAGAAAGGTCCTTATTTACACATTACTATTTCAGATAATGGTGCTGGTATCTCGGCTGAAAGATTGGAAATTGTAAGAGGGGTTTTAAGAAATCAACTTGATAGAGCTTTGCTTCAAACCAAGGATTCAGGTCTAGGGGTCTATAATGTAAGTGAAAGAATTAAGGCATTTTTTGGTGAAGAATCAAGACTAGAAATTGATAGTATTCTTGGTGAAGGAACAATATATAAGCTTAAACTAAAAATAAAAGGAGGAAATATGGATGTTAAAGTTGATGATTGTTGATGATGAACCAATAATACAAAAAGGACTAATGAATATCATTGAAAAAAGTAGTACTCCATGTTCAAAAATTGTAAGCGCTTGTAATGGGTTTGACGCGCTGAAGAAACTGGAGGATTTTAGACCCAATCTAATCATTACGGATATTGAGATGCCTGAAATGACAGGACTTGAGCTTATTAAAAATGTGCAGGCAAAAGGATTTTGTGATCGCTTTGTTATCTTAACAGGTTATGATGATACTGCCTATTTGCGTCAAGCCATACGTTCAAAAGTGATTGACTATTTATTAAAACCGATAAATAAAACAGAATTGTATGATGTTCTAAATAACTTATCTGTTGAATTATTGCATGAAGAAAACAGGAAAAAAGAATCTGTAACTGTTTCAATTGCTGATTCTTCAATGCCAAACTTAGAATATAGCAATATGTCAAAAAACGTAAAGGTGATTATTAAATACATAGAAGAGCATTATAATCAGGATATTTCTTTAGACCAATTAGCAGATCATGTGTTTTTACATCCTAATTATATTAGTTCTCTGTTTAAAAAAGATACCGGATTAACTTTTATCCATTATCTTCATCTATATCGAATTAAGAAAGCGAAGGAATTAATGATTAAGGATAAAGAACTATCCTTTCAACAAATTTCGGAAATGGTAGGATATGAAAACGTTCGCCATTTCTTTAATGTCTTTAAAAAATATAGTGGGGAAACCCCTGGGAAGTTCCGTGAACTCTACAAAATACACTAATTAAATTGACCTTTAAAATGAACATATGAATCTTAGATATGTTCTATTTTTTTGGAAATCATCACATGTAAAAATAAAAGTAACACCTCTTAGAGTATAGAGCACGCCAGATGATAACTTATTCATTAGATGACACCGAGATGGAATACATCATCAATGTTGAAAGCGTATTCTACTAGAGAAAAATTAATGGGAGGGAGTAAGGTGGATAGCAAAAGGAAGTGGATAGGTTTCTACGGCGATGATTTTACAGGTTCCACTGATGCTTTGGAAGCCCTTACTATGAATGGAGTAAAATCAGTTCTATTTCTTAATCCCCCTAATGAAACCCTGCTACAAAGTGAGAGATTTAAAGACTTTAAGGCAATTGGAATAGCAGGAATTAGTAGGGCAATTTCACCAAGAGAAATGGAAAGCGAACTTTTACCTGTTTTTGAGAGTTTAAAGAAAGCGAATGTGGCGATATGTCATTACAAAACTTGCTCAACTTTCGATTCTTCTCCTGATATAGGAAGTATAGGAAAAGCGATTGAGCTTGGTTTACAGGTTTTTCAGAATCAAAGGTTTTGCCCTTTAATTGTTGGGGTTCCAGCCCTAAAGAGGTATACCGTTTTTGGCAATCATTTTGCAACAATAGAGGATGGTACTTACCGTTTAGATCGTCATCCTATCATGTCAAAGCATCCAATAACACCAATGGACGAAGCCGATTTAAGTATTCATCTTAGTAGGCAGACATTAGCGAAAATAGAATCAATGAATGTGTTAGAACTAAATGGTTCCCAGTATGAGATTGACAGAATACTTGAATCGAAGATACAGGAAAACAAGGAAGCACCAGTAATCTTGTTTGATGTTCTAACGAAAGAAATGCTAACTAAAATCGGTATCGTGTTAGTAAATGAAACACAAAAGAATACGATTTTTACGGTGGGGTCATCAGGGGTGGAATATGCTTTAACTGCCGCTTGGAAGGAGAATAGTCAATATGACTTAAAGGAGCAGAAATGGTCTAGTTTAATACCTGCTGACCCTCTTTTAGTTGTTTCTGGTAGCTGTTCATCTGTAACTGAAAAGCAGATAGGTTATGCATTAGAGCATGGTTTTTATGGGATTAAGGTGGAAAGTAGTAGCATTATTAATCCTAACACGAGAGCAGAAGCTTGTCTTCAAATTATTTATGAAGCTTCAGACAAACTGGAAAAAGGTATTGATGTCGTTATTTATACTGCTCTTGGTCCTGAGGATTCAAGTATTGAAATAACGAAGGAACAGCTAGTAGAGGCAGGAGGACAACCGACGGACACTAGTAAAATTCTAGGGGAACAATTAGGGGAAATAAGCAAAGAAGTAATTAAGAATACAAAGATAAAAAGAATAGCTGTTGCTGGTGGAGATACATCTGGATATATAACAAAAAATCTAGAAATTGTGGCAATGGAAATGATTAAACCAATTACACCGGGGGCACCTTTATGTTTAACCTATTCTAATAATCCAATTTATGATGATCTTGAAATTTCGTTAAAAGGTGGTCAAATGGGCAGTATTGATTTTTTCGTAAAGGTGAAAAATTTAACTTAATACTGCTTCATGATGTTATTCATTCATAATTTAGGAGGGTTTATGATGGTAAAAGTTGTTGCAATTTATACAGGCCAAGGCTTATCAGATCCTTTAAAGAAAGTATTTGATAAACAATTACCTCATGCAAAGTTGATTAATATTATCGACGACAGCATTATTACGGAAGTTGTTAGTGAAGGGAAAATCACAGCAGCAGTTAAAAAGAGATTGTTTCAATATTATCAAAATGCAGTAGATATGGGCGCAGATGTGATTTTAAATACTTGTTCATCGGTTGGGGAAGTTGTCGATATAGCTCTCCCCTTTATTGATATCCCAATTGTTAAAATTGATGAAGCAATGGCAAAGGAAGCAATTGAGCATTATGGAACAATTGGAGTTATCGCTACATTGCCATCAACATTAGAGCCAACAATTAGATTGATTCACAAGCATGCTGAAACAGGTGGTAAAAAAATAAAAATAATTAATGGTCTTGCAAAAGGAGCCTATGATGCTCTAATTAATGGCAGACCAGATCTTCATGATCAAATCATATTAGAAACAGCAGTTTCTTTAGCCAAACAAGTAGATGCAATTGTCCTTGCTCAAGGATCAATGGCGAGAATGGAAAAAGCATTGTATGAACACACGGGTATTCCTGTATTATCCAGTCCGACTAGAGGGGTTTGTGAAATTAAACGTTTATTAGGAGAATCTTTACATGCAGAATTATAATCGGGATATACAGGACTGGGAAAACCTTAGTATTCTTGGCCGAAATGTTGAGCCTCCTCGGGCACACTTTACCCCTTATCATAATTTGGAATCTGCCCTTCTTGAGGATAAGGTGCTATCGCCTTTTTACATGCTGCTAAGTGGACAATGGCATTTTCAATATGCAAACACACCTAACGAAATACCAAAAGGGTTTTATGAGGAAAATTTTAATTGTGATCAGTGGGATACAATTCAAGTACCTGGGAATTGGCAAATGCAGGGTTATGGACGTCCTCTTTATAGTAGTAGTAAATATCCATTTCCAATCGATCCACCATTCGTACCAAAACAAAATCCAGTTGGTTGCTATCTTAAAAGATTCTATCTTCCAGAAGGCTGGAGTAATAATCGCACTCATTTGGTCTTTGAGGGAGTTGACTCTGCTTTTCACTTGTGGATAAATGGCAAGTTTATTGGATATAGTCAAGGCAGTCACTTGCATTCTGAGTTTAATATTACAGAAGCACTAAGAACAGGGGAGAATGTTGTCGCTGTTCAAGTTTACCAGTTTTCAGACGGAAGTTACCTTGAAGATCAGGATAAGTGGCGATTAAGTGGAATATTTCGAGATGTGTACTTGAGTGGAGCTCCACAAGTTCAAATTCGAGATGCTTACATAAATACTGAATTAGATGCCCAATACCAGCATGCTGAATTGAAACTAAATATTGAATGGAATAATAATACTCACACTATAAGTACATCCAGGAATTTAAGGATTTCCCTTTTAGATCATAAGGATAGAATCATTCTTAATCAAACAGAAAAAGAAGTCATCTTAAATCCAGGAGAACATCGGAAGGAACAATTGAATCTCTATGTTGAAAATCCTCGTAAGTGGACTGCTGAGGATCCTTATTTATATAAGCTTTTGTTAACAATAGTTGATGAAGTTGGAAATATAGAAGAAGTAGTAAAGTTTAATGTTGGATTCCGGAGTGTTCATATCAAAAAGGGGCAGCTTTTCGTAAATGGCAAGGTCGTCATTCTAAAGGGAGTAAACCGAAACGAATTTGACCCTGAACTTGGATATGTTGTAACAATGGAATCGATGATTAAGGATATAAAATTAATAAAACAACATAATATTAATGCTGTAAGATGTTCTCATTATCCAAATGATACACGGTGGTTAGATTTATGTGACCAGTATGGCTTATATGTAATAGATGAAGCAGATCTTGAAACCCATGGTTTTCATTTTATTGGTAATGAAGGCCATCTATCTCAGAATCGTGAGTGGGAACATGCTTACCTTGATCGAGTTGTCAGAATGGTGGAAAGAGATAAAAACCATCCTTCTATTATTATCTGGTCTCTTGGGAATGAATCTGGTTATGGCTGTAATCATGAGGCAATGGCAAAATGGGTTCGTACCCATGATGCAACAAGACTGATTCATTATGAGCGTGCAAGAGAGGCAGAAGTTGTCGATATTGTTAGTGTTATGTATCCTTCTCTTGAAACTGTTATCGAAGAAGGAGAAAAAATGGATGAAAAAAGACCATTTCTTATGTGTGAATTTGGACACGCAATGGGAAACTCTGTCGGTAATTTAAAGGAGTATTGGGAGGCAATTTATAAATATCCAAGACTTTTGGGTGGGTTTATTTGGGAGTGGACAGATCAGGGGATCCTCCAACAAAAGGATTCAGGAGAAAAATGGTATGCCTATGGTGGAGACTTTGATGATCATCCGAATAGCGGTCATTTTTGTATTGATGGTCTCTTATTCCCTGATAGAAAACTCAAAGCGTCTATTCTAGAATATAAAAAGGTCATTCAACCTGTAAAAATAGATATCATAGATTCAACTAAAGGCTTAGTAAGTATATCTAATTATTATCATTATTTAACATTAGAGCATTTAAGAGGAATCTGGAAGTTGAATCAAGATGGAAAAGTAATCCAGCAAGGAGAACTGCCCCCTTTAAGTGTGTCACCTGGAAGTAAAACAATTTTAAATATACCTTTTGATTCAAGCCTAATTAAGCCTGGTTCAGAGTACTGGTTACATATAAATTTTAGTCTTCGTGAAAACCAATTATGGGCTGAGCATGGACATGAGGTTGCTTGGGAAGATTTATCACTTCCAGTATTAGAAAAGTTAGAGGATTTAAGGAGGACTAATCTACCTTCTCTAAGAAGGCAGGAAGATAATCATACACTTACCATCCTTGGAACAAATTTTAAAATAGAATTTTCAAAGGAAAATGGCAGAATTAGCGAAATGGAATATTTGGGAGTTCCACTTTTAAAAGAGGGACCGAAGATTAATTTATGGAGAGCGCCACTTGATAATGATGTGAACTTAAAGAAAGATTGGGTAGAGGCTGGATACAATCGGTTGGAATCTAATCAACTATCATTTTCTTCAAATTATGTAAATGATAGTACCATTCGAATCGATTCATTCTATACGCTAGGTGCAAATGGAGAAGGTATTTGCTTTTATCTTTCTAATCATTACACGATTTATGGAGATGGAGAAATAGATGTGATAACTTCTTTAAAACCAGTGGAAAATAGAACGCTTCCACCATTGCCTCGATTTGGTGTTTATTTGAAGATGACAGATGAATTTAACCAGTTTGATTGGTTTGGTCTAGGACCTCATGAGTGCTATTCCGATCGTAAAGAAAGTGGGAAATTAGGGATTTATAAGGGAACAGTAGAAGAACAATTTGTTCCATATATAAAGCCACAAGAAAATGGCAATAAGGCAGAGGTTCGATGGGCAACTTTAACGAATAAATTGGGAATCGGATTAATGTTTAGTGGAGTGCCGCTTATCAATACAAGTGTTCATCATTATACAACAGAGGATTTAACGGCAGCTAAAAACGTGGTGGATCTAATTAAAAGAGAGGAAACAATTGTAAACATAGATGACGAGCAAAGTGGAATTGGAAATCATAGCTGTGGATATGCTTCTACTCTTTCACAGTATTTGTTGGACACAAAAGAAAGGATATTTAACTTTAAAATGAGACCAATATCTTTGACGCTGGAATCACCAATGAACCTAAGGAGAAAAATGGTGAAAAGTGAGAAGGAAGTGACCATAAATGTTTAATAAAAAGGTTTCTAAACTCCTTTACGGAGGAGATTATAATCCGGAGCAATGGCCAAGGGAAATTTGGGATGAAGACATGCGACTATTTGATCTTGCTGGCATTGATATTGCAACACTTAATGTTTTTTCTTGGGCATTAAATCAACCTGATGAAAATACTTATAACTTTGAATGGCTGGATGAAGCAATGGGTTTACTCCATAAAAATGGTATTCATGTTTGTTTAGGAACAAGTACAGCAGCTCATCCTGCCTGGATGGCAACAAAATATCCAGATGTTCTTATAGTAGATTTTGAAGGGCGAAAAAGAAAGTTTGGGCGCAGACATAATTCCTGTCCTAACAGTCCTACTTTTAGAAAATATTCTCAAGCTATGGCTCAAAAATTAGCAGAAAGATATAAGGACAACCCAGCATTGTTATTATGGCATGTTAACAATGAGTATGGAGTGCATTGCTATTGTGAAAATTGCGAAAAAGATTTTCGTGTATGGCTAAAGGAACGTTATGGAACATTGGAGGAGTTAAACCGTGCATGGTATACCCGATTTTGGGGTCACACATTTTACTCATGGGATGAAGTGGTACTTCCCAACGTATTAAGTGAGCATTTGAACTTAAATAATCAGGATGTGACTTCCTTTCAAGGAATATCACTGGATTATGCTAGATTTATGTCTGATAGTATTTTAGATTGCTATAAACTAGAGAGAGATGCCATAAAAAAAATCATTCCCGATGCCGTAGTAACAACAAATTTTCAAAGCAATGGAACGTATAAACCTCTTGATTATTTTAAATGGGCAAAGGAACTAGATGTTATTGCCCTTGATAGTTATCCTACAAATGATATGCCGATGAGCCATACAGCGATGAGATACGATTTAATGCGAGGCTTGAAGGATGGAGATCCTTACCTTCTCATGGAGTCATGTCCAACCCAGCTAAATTGGAAACCACAAAATGCATTAAAGCGCCCTGGGATAAATAAGCTTTGGAGCTATCAGGTCATTTCACGTGGTGCAGACAGTGTTATGTATTTCCAGCTTAGAAGATCTGTTGGGGCATTTGAAAAATTTCATGGTGCTCTTATTGATCATGCGGGTCATGAGCATACAAGAGTATTTCGTGAATGTGCTGAACTTGGAAACGAATTGAAAGAACTTGGAGATACCTTCTTGGGTTCACGAGTTGATTCGAAAGTTGCCATTCTTTTTGATTGGGAGAATTGGTGGGCAATTGAATACTCTAGTGGTCCAACCGTGGAATTAAAGTATATAAATGAAGTACAAAAATATTATGATGCTTTTTATCAACAGAATATCCAAGTAGATATGATTGGGGTTGATACTGATTTAAGTAAGTATGATGTAGTTGTTGCCCCAGTTTTATACATGGTAAAGGAAGGATATTCAGAAAAATTGAACGATTTTGTGAAAAATGGTGGAACATTTATCACTACTTTCTTCAGTGGTATTGTAAATGAAAGTGACTTAGTTACATTAGGTGGCTATCCAGGTGAACTTCGGGAGCTTCTTGGAATTTGGGTAGAAGAAATTGATGCACTATTCCCAGAACAAAAAAATAGTATTGTCATGAAAGAGGATATCGAACAATTATCAGGTACATTTGAGTGTGGCATTTTATGTGACTTGTTGCATTCAGAGGGAGCAGATATTATAGCTGAGTATGGAAGAGAATTTTACAAAGGTATGCCTGTCATTACAAAAAATAAGGTTGGAAATGGTGAAGCTTGGTATGTAGCTTCGAGTCCTGAACCTAATTTTTTAAAGGGGTTATTATCATATATAAGCGAACAAAAGGGTATTAAACCTTTATTAGAGACTCCGGAACACGTAGAAGTTAGTTGTCGAAGCAAAGATGGGAAACAGTTCTTCTTTATTATGAATCACAATGAAGTCCCAGTAACTGTAAATGTTGGGAATGAGCTTTACCAAGATTTACTTAATAATATGGATGTAAGCGGAGATATTGTAATTCCCTCTAAGGGTGTTAAGATTCTTGAATATCAATATGAGAAAATTACAACAGGTAAATAAGAATAGACAGTGTAAAGGGGTGAGACATTTGAGTAATAAAAATAAAAAGCTTTGGTACAAGAAACCTGCTGAGGAATGGGTGGAATCACTCCCAATTGGAAATGGTAGGCTTGGCGGAATGATTTATGGTGGGATTAAGCAGGAACGAATTAGCCTAAATGAAGATACACTGTGGGCAGGCACTCCGAGAGAAGCAGATAATATTAAAGCATTTCAATACCTCGATGAAACGCGAAAATTAATTTTTGAAGGAAAATACCAAGAAGCTCAGACTATCATTGAAAATCATATGCTTGGACCTTGGTCTCATTCCTATCAGGCAATGGGCGATTTACATTTAGAGTTCAAGCATAGTTCTCAAGCGAATGGCTATGAGAGGCAACTGGATCTAAGTACAGCTATATTTCAAACAGAATTTACGAATCACGGAGTCCACTTTACACGAGAGACATTTGTGTCTGCGGTCGATCAAGTAATGGCGATTCGTTTAGAAAGCAACAAGCAAGGAGAACTTGATTTTGATGCTAGTTTAACTAGTCCATTGAATTATAGCTCTTATAAAGTTGAGAAAGATTATATTGTTCTAAAAGGTCAAGCTCCGAGTATTGTAGACCCAATGCATGATCAAACAGATGATCCTGTGAAGTATGATGATGGAAAAGGAATGACATTTCAAATACATCTACGAGCTATTGCGGAGGGAGGTCGCGTTGAAGTACATGGGTCTCGACTTATTGTAAAAGCAGCTAACGCTGTTACTCTTTTGCTTACTGCCGCTACTAGCTTTAATGGATTTAATAAAGACCCATTTATAGAAGGTAAGGATCCTCAGTGTTTGTGTGAGCAATGGCTTGAGTCTGCTTCCAGGTATTCTTATAAAGAATTGAAGGAGCGACATATTAAAGACCATCAAAAGTATTTTAATAGAGTAGATTTTGAACTTGAGGTTCCAGGTCATCCTTATCTCCCAACAGATGAACGTATTATGGCTGTAAGAGACGGTGAAAAGGATGATCAATTAGCTATACTATTCTTTCATTTCGGTCGCTATTTATTAATAGCCAGTTCTCGACCCGGAACTCAACCTGCTAACTTACAAGGAATATGGAATAACATGACACGTCCACCATGGACCTCAAATTATACAACGAATATCAATACTGAAATGAATTATTGGTTAGCAGAACCATGTAATTTAGCAGAGTTTCATACACCATTATTTGAGATGATGGAAGACTTACGGATAGCTGGAAATAAAATGGCGAAAATTTATTATAACTGTCGAGGCTGGGCTGCTCACCATGGTATTGATCTTTGGAGAACGGTTACTCCTCAAGGAGGACCATCAAAGGGGCCTGCAAGTTGGGCATATTGGCCAATGACGGGTCCTTGGTTATGTCAGCATTTATGGGAACATTATGCATATAGTGGTGATATTGAGTTTTTACGTACTACAGCATATCCAATTATGAAAGATGCGGCGCTATTTTGTCTAGATTACCTTGTTGAAGATGAGAACGGTAATTTAGTATCAGTTCCTTCTACTTCTCCGGAAAATACATTTATTGCACCAGACGGAACCCTTTCTTCTGTAAGTATGAGTTCTACGATGGACATCGCTTTAATGTGGGGACTATTTACTAATTGTATGGAAAGTGCTTATATTCTAGGGGAAGATCATGAGTTTAGAAGAGTGGTAGAAAAGGCACGAGATCGGTTATTACCTTTACAAATTGGTAAGCACGGTCAGTTACAGGAGTGGTTTCAAGACTTTGAAGAAGCAGAGCCAGGGCATCGTCATACAGCCCATTTATATGCACTGCATCCTGGAGGTCAAATCACCCCTAGATCAACTCCAGAACTTGCCAATGCGGTTAGAGTAACCTTAGAGCGTCGCCGTGTGTATGAGGGAACGGATACGATAGGTTGGTGTTTTGCTTGGAATGTTAACATGTACGCAAGGCTAGAAGAATCTGAATTAGCCTATGAATATTTAATGAAACTCTTAGTAAATCCATTCCCGAATCTATTTAATGCTCACCGTCATCCGAAGTTGAAATATTTTCCATTGACAATAGAAGCTAATTTCGGCGCTACAGCAGGAATGGTAGAGATGTTAATGCAAAGCCATAATGGAGAAATAGCCTTTCTTCCTGCACTTCCTGAAATGTGGAAGAAAGGCTATATAAAAGGAGTGCGTGCAAGAGGAGGGTATGAAGTAGATATCAAATGGGAAAATGGAGTTCTTAGTGAAGTGGTAATAAAATCAACACTTTCAGGATTATGTAAAATTAGGAGTAGCTTGACTATTCAAGTAGATGGTACGGACTATACTCCAAATAGTAAAGGAATAATTGAATTTAAAACAGAGGCAAATAAGGTCTACATACTTAGCCTTGTGCATGTAAAGACAGCCTTAAATGGAATAAATTAGAGGAGGGAAAATGACATGGTGACAATGTCAAGACCAGATGTGATTAGACCAGGACTTTTTGGTGGGGTAATCTCTGCAGATACACGAAGAAATGTTTTTGACTATCATAATGAAGTGTTAATTTCTCATCAGACAAAAATAGATTTCCTATTTATTGGAGATTCTATTACAGATATGTGGGACGTTGAAACTTATTTTGGAGGGAAAGGAAACCGGATTGTGAACAGAGGAATTGGTGGGGATATGACTCCCTATTTGTTACGCCGATTTCCAGCCGATTGTGTCCAATTAAAACCGAGATATGCCATTATTCTCATTGGTGTTAATAATACATGGGCGTTAGATGCATGGAGAGCATGTGATATTCCAAAACCAGGGAAATTACAAAAAGAGATTGTGGGAGATATCTTGAAAATGGTTAATCTTGCTATGGATGATGGAATTATACCAATAGTTTGTTCGATTCTTCCCACATGTATTGATACAAATAAACAAACTGAACAAAGAAATGAGTTAATTAATGCAATCAATCAACAGTTAAAAAAAGAAGCAGAAAATCTTTCTATTCCATTTGTTAATTATCATTCTTATTTAGTAGCTGAGGACGGTAAAACGTTAAAACCTGGCTTAGCTGAGGATGGACTTCATCCGCATGTACTAGGGTATAATATAATGGCAGATGCTTTACGCAAAGAATTAAGTAAATATAATATTTCCATCTAAATAAAGCACTTAGAAAGTTGATCCTATGTAAAAAGGGGTCAGCTTTTTTTATTAAGGAAAAGAAATAAAATGTAATGGTACTTAATTTTAAGACTTTTAATTAAAAATAAGCACTGTTAACTAGTTTAAAGGAAAGATAAAATTTAATTAAGAGTTTGATATATAAGGATTGTAATAAATGTAAACGCTTTGATTTTTCTGGGTGAAAATCTTATAAATAAGTACCTTAATCTTAAATTTCGTCAATATCTCAGTTAGACAGCATGGTGATAGAATTTAGAAAAATGGTATAGCAGATAGGAAAGGAGAGAGGGATTTGAAGAGTGAAACTAAGAAGTCTAGTGAAAATATACCAGTATTTAAGACCTCTAAACGACCGGTTTGGAAGCGCTTAAAGTCGCAGAAATTCCCACAGCTTTTTGTTTGGTCGGGCCTTATTGTTTTATTTCTTTTTCACTACCTACCAATGTTTGGAATTTTAATGGCTTTTAAAGATTACTCTATTAATGAAGGAATTAAGGGGATTTTTACAAGTGAATGGGTTGGTCTTAAGTATTTTAAGGAATTTTTTAATGATTACCAATTTGAAAGAATTATAAAAAATACCCTTTCTATTAGTTTCTTAAAATTGATTTTTACGTTTCCGGTACCAATTTTACTGGCTTTAATGCTAAATGAAGCTCGAAATAAATATGTGAAAAGAATTGTTCAAACTACAAGTTATTTTCCCCACTTTATCTCTTGGGTAGTTGTTGTTGGTTTGGTATCAGTTTTTTTATCAACTGATAGTGGGCTAATAAATAACTTATTATTGAAATTTGGAATAATAAAAGAACCGCTTGCGTTCATGTCTGATCCAGATAAATTTTATAGTTTAGCAGTAATAACAGCTATGTGGAAAGAAGCAGGGTGGTGGACGATTATATTTTTGGCAGCAATCAGTGGCATTGATCCCTCTCAATATGAAGCTGCAGAGATGGATGGTGCAGGTCGCTTAAGAAGAATTTGGCATATTACCCTTCCTGCAATTAGAGGTACGATCATTGTAGTATTAATTCTAGCAATTGGTAGTTTACTTGGTGGTGGTTTAGTAGGATCCAACTTCGAACAAGCATTTTTGTTAGGTAATCCTGTTAACGCTGAAAGTTCAGAAATCCTCCAAACTTATGCGTTTAAAATGGGATTGGCACAAGGACGTTATTCTTATGCAACAGCTATTGACCTATTACAGTCAATAATTGCTGTTATATTAATCTTTGGCAGTAACTGGTTAGCAAAGAAAACAACAAAAACAGGATTATTTTAATGAAGAAAGGAGGACTATGATGAGAAGAACAATAGAAGATAAAATCGTAGATGGCGTTAACTATACACTGTTAGCAATCATCTTTGTCATCACATTTTATCCTTTTTACTACTTAATTATCATTTCATTTAATGAAGGATTAGATGCATCATTAGGAGGAATTTATTTTTGGCCGAGAGAGTTCTCACTTGTAAACTATACAACAATTCTAAGTGATCCTAAATGGATAGCGGCATTTTTTGTCAGTGTCGCTAGAACATTAGTTGGGACGCTGTTAGGTGTATTATTTACTTGTATGGTAGCCTATGGTTTAGCCAACAAGAATCTATTGTTCAAAAATATTTATTATCCAATTTTTATCGTTGGAATGTATGTATCGGGTGGATTAATTCCATTCTATGTAGTTTTAAGACATTTACATCTACTAAATACATTTTGGGTGTATGTCATACCATCAATGCTTAATTTATTTCTATTACTTATAGCCATTTCTTTTTTTCGGGAAATTCCTTCTGAATTGGAAGAATCAGCGAGAATTGATGGTGCAAATGACTTGAAAATATTCTATTCTATTATCCTGCCAATCTCTAAACCGATTCTTGCAACTATGTCTTTATTTATCGGCGTTGGTCAATGGAATTCTTGGTTAGATTCTGCTTACTATGTACAAAACGAAAATTTGAGAACGTTAACATACAGAATGATTGAGCTAATTAATACGTCAAGTGTTCCGACAGACTTACAGGGTCCTGCAGTAGAATTAGCAACACAAGCAGCACAAGCAACTCCATTTTCATTAGAAATCACAGCAATGGTTATAGCGATTGTTCCAATTTTATGTGTTTATCCTTTCTTGCAAAAGTATTTTGTTAAGGGTGCAACAATTGGTGCTGTGAAAGGATGATCATTATGGTATTTACACTTAACTTAATAACGGTTAGCTTATTAAGTCAAGTGTTACTATAAAATATTCTAGGAGGCTTACCATGAAAAAGACGTTTGGAATGGGCTTTAAATATTTTGCAATTCTACTATTAGCTATTTCTATACTGGCTGGCTGTCAGAGTACTGACACATCTTCTGATACTAGCAAAGAAAACAAAGCAGCAGAAGATAAAGATGGAATAACTGAGCTTACCATGTTTGTGGATCAATCATTCTGGCCACTAAAAGATTGGTCTGGTGAAATTCCAGAAGAAATCATGAAAAAGACTGGTATTAAACTTAAGGTTCAAGTAGCTACTGATGGTCAACAATTACCTTTAATGATTTCATCTGGTGATTTACCAGATATGGTATTCACGACAAATCAGTTCCAGCAAATGTCCGATTCAAACGTATCCTATACATGGGATGAATTAATTGAAAAGTATAATATTAAAGACTTTGATATTGATCCTATGGCAAGGGTTCTTAATGAAGCTCCGAATGGAAAATTGTACTCAGTAAAAAATGGTTTTACTAACCCAGAAGATTTTCAAAATACACCAGCAGCGTTAGGAAACGTACCGTCTTTCGCATTTCGTCCTGATATTTTAGAAGAGCTAGGTAATCCCAAAATGGAATCCTTAGATGATTTAGTAGATGTATTGAAACAGGTTAAACAAAAATATCCTGATATGACTCCACTCGTTATGAATCCGAATGCAATTGGTCAATACTTCCGTGTTAATTTTGGTGCACCTTATCTTGGATGGGTGAATCTTGATGGTCAAGTAAAATATTACATTAGTCATCCAAACCAAAAAGAATACTATGTGTTTATGAATAAGTTATATCGTGAAGGTTTAATTACTGCTGAGAACTTTACTTGGAATGAACCGAATAAAGCAAAAGAAATGATTATTAATGGGCAAGCTTTTTCCATTAACAATGTAAATGCAACACCTACTATTAATTCTGAAATTAAAGCAGCTGGTAAAGATTTTGTGATTTCCCAAGCAACAAAATTAATAGGAGAAGAGCCTGCACTATATCCAGCGGCTGGAGGATGGTCAGGAACTTTTATTACGAAAAAATCTAAAAATCCAGAAGCTGCTATAAAATTCCTTCAGTTCATGCAAAGTGAAGAAGGGCAGAAACTAGGACTATGGGGAATTGAAGGGAAACACTGGACAATGGATAAGCCAATTGAAGAAGGGGGATATCCAGAATTTACATTTGATTCACAGGATGCTACTGAACAACAAAAAATTGGAGTAGTATGGTGGGGATTATTAGCAGATGATGGGATTTATGAGCAGGTTCAACGATATGTACCAGGAACTGAACAGACAGAAGCACAAGTTGATGCAAAACAGTATGTTGTTTCAAATCCATTGTTAGGTGCTATCAATCCACCTGCAGGATCTGATGAACAAGTTATTAAAGCAAATATTGATAATATGATTACCAATGAACAAGCAAAGATTTTCTTAGCAAAATCTGAAAAGGAAGCAGAAAAAGCATTTGATAATATGATGAAAACTGCAGAAAGTATTGGATTATCGAAGTTAGAAGATTATGCACAAAAACGCTATGAAGAAGCAACTCAACGGTATGAGGAAGTAAAATAATTTTATGTATATATAACATACTTTTTTAAGCGCTTTCTTATGATAGGTGATTGGGAATGGAAGAAAGTAATATTCACCATTCAATAAAGCTGAATGGTGAATATACATATTGAATTTAGGAGGCTTACAATGAAAAAGAGGTTTAGGTTAAGTAGTATATTTCTTACTTTGTTATTACTAGCTCTTTCATTTTTAACAGGATGCCAAAGTTCTGAAACCAATGGAGAGAATGATTCTAAAGCAAATTCGGATTCAGATGGTCCAATTGAATTAACGATGTTTGTTGATCAAACGTTCTGGCCATTAAAAGAGTGGTCAGGTAAAATTCCAGAAGAAATTACGAAAAGAACGGGTATTAAGCTTAAAGTCCAAGTTGCAACTGATGGGCAGCAATTACCATTAATGATATCTTCAGGTGATTTACCTGACATGGTTTTCACTTCCTCTCAGTTCCATACCATGTCAAATTCAGAAATTTCTTATACATGGGATGAATTGATTGAAAAGTATAACATAAAAGATTTTGAGATTGATCCAATGGCAAGAGTACTGAACGAAGGAGAAGACGGGAAACTTTACTCTGTAAAAAATGGTTTCACTAGCCCAGATGAATTTAAGAATACACCTGCTGCATTAGGAAATGTCCCATCATTAGCACTTCGACCAGATATTCTTAAAGAATTAGGGGATCCAAAGATTGAATCTTTAGATGACTTAGTGGATGTATTTAGACAAGTAAAAGAAAAATATCCAGATATGATTCCACTTGTTATGAATCCAAACGCTATTGGTCAGTATTTCCGTGTCAATTTTGGCGTTCCTTATCAGGGTTGGATGGAAGTTGGTGGAAAGGTAGATTATTACATTAATCATCCGGAACAATATGATTATTATATGTTCATGAATAAACTATATCGTGAAGGTCTCATTACGGCCGAAAACTTTACTTGGAATGAACCAAATAAAGCGAAAGAACTAATTATCAACGGTCAGGCTTTTGCGATTAATAATTTAAATGCAGTTCCAACCATTAATAATGAAATTAAAGCTGCAGGTAACGACTTTGAAATTGCTCAGCAAACGAAGCTTTTTGGTGAAAATCCTGGTTTATTTGCAGATAGCAGTGGATGGTCTGGTACATTTATAACAAAGAATTCTAAAAATCCAGAAGCAGCTATTAAATTCCTACAATTCATGAATAGTGAAGAAGGTCAGAAACTAGGTTTATGGGGTATTGAAGGGGAACATTGGACAATGGATAAGTCACTTGAAGAAGGGGGATATCCAGTATTTACTTTCGATTCCCAGGATGCGGTTGAACAACAAAAACTAGGAGTTGTTTGGTGGGGGTTACTAGCAGATAACGGTATTTATGAGCAAGTACAACGTTATGTTCCAGATTCGCCAACTTCTCAGGCTATGATTGATGCAAAACAATATGTAAATTCAGACCCTATGTTGGGTGCAGTCAATCCACCAGCTGGTTCTGATGCTCAAGTAATCAAAGCTAATATTGATAATATGATTACGAATGAACAAGCTAAAATTTATCTAGCAAAATCGGAAGCCGAAGCAAAGAAAGCTTACGAAAGCATGATGAAAACCGCAGAGGATATTGGTTTATCAAAATTAGAGGATTATGCAAATAAGCGCTACGAAGAAGTAGTTAAGAGATATAACGAGGTTAAATAATTTGTTTAGTCCATTTAGGTAAGGCATCCACGTCTTACCTAATTTTTTTAATAACCTTTAAGAGGAAGTGAAGAATTTGCAATTACTGTATAACAAGCCATCAAAAGAATGGACGGATGCTTTACCTATTGGTAATGGAAGTCTAGGGGCAATGATTTTTGGTGGAGTTGAGACGGAGACTCTTCAACTAAACGAAGATACTCTATGGTCTGGGAGCAAACAAGATTGGGAATGTCCAGATGCAAAAGAAATTCTTGGCCAAATTCGCGAATTAGTAAAGGAAAAACAATATGTAAAAGCTGATTTACTCAGCAAGAGTATTATGGGACCATATACAGAATCTTATATGCCATTAGGATCTATAAAGTTAATTTTTGAACATGGAAATCTATATAGTAACTATAGGCGCACTCTAGACTTGGAAAATGGATTAGCAAATGTGGAGTATTCTGTAGGGGATGTTGTGTATACAAGGGAAATATTTGCTTCCTATCCAGACCAAGTAATCTGTATGCGTCTGAAATCTAGTAAGCAGGGAACGCTTACTTTTCATGCGAAATTAGATAGTTTGTTAAGGCATCGAACAGATTTTAATGGGGATAAGATAATAATCAAGGGGATTGCTCCGGAATATTCCGCTCCAAATCACTTCAATTCTCCTAATCCACTTGTTTATGGGGAGCCAGGTGAATCTGAAGCTATTCAATTTGAAGGTCAATTAGGAACTGTTTTAGAGGATGGGAAATTAATTATTGATTATGATGGTTTGCATATTATAAACGCTACGGAAGTAACTTTATACTTTAGTGCTGCAACAAGCTTTAATGGATATAATCGTTCTCCAAACACAGAAGGAAAAAATCAATCAGAAATAGCCAACAGATATTTAGAAAACGCAATTCGAAAATCCTATCAAGAACTTCTAGATAACCATCTCTCTGACTATAAGTCTCTTTTTAAACGAGTAACGATAGATTTAGAATCAGAAAAAAATAATGTTCTGATTCCGACAGATGAACGTTTACAACGATTTGGTGTAAGTGATAAAGGACTCATTGAACTGTTGTTTCAGTATGGAAGATATTTAATGATAGCGAGTTCTCGCCCTGGCTCCCAGCCTGCAAACTTACAAGGAATTTGGAACAAAGAAACTCGTCCACCATGGAGCAGTAATTATACTTTAAACATTAATGCTCCGATGAATTATTGGTTAACAGAATCTAGTTCTTTACCAGAATGTCATGAGCCATTTATTCAGTTTATTCATTCGTTGGCGGAAAGTGGAAAAAGAACAGCGGAGATTTATGGAGCAAGAGGATGGGCCGTTCATCATTGTACAGATATTTGGTGTCAAACTGCACCAAGCGGAGGTTATGGTGATGGGGAGGCAGTATGGGCGATTTGGCCTGTTGGATGTGCGTGGATGTCCCAACATTTATGGGAACATTATTCATTCAGTCAAGATAAAAAATTTCTTCAGGAAAAAGCTTACCCTGTTATGAAAGCAGCTGCACTTTTTTGTTTAGATTGGTTAATAGAGGATGAAGCAGGTAATTTGGTAACTGCGCCTTCCACTTCCCCTGAGAATTTATTTAAAACGGATAGTGGTGCTGCTGCAATCTCATATGCTTCGACGATGGACATGGCTGTTATCTGGGATTTATTCACAAATTGTATAGAGAGTACACGAATTCTAGGCATGGATGAATCATTTGCAAAAGAACTTGAGTCTGCAAGAAGCCGTTTATATCCAATGAAGGTAGGTAAATATGGACAGCTTCAAGAGTGGTTTCTTGACTTCGAGGAGCAGGATAAACACCATCGCCATATTGCTCATATGTTTGGTGTTTATCCTGGTAGACAGATTACGAAAGAAACGCCAGAATTTTATCAAGCTGCAAAAACTTCATTAGATCGAAGGGGAGATGAGGGGACGGGATGGAGCTTAGCTTGGAAAGTAGGATTATGGGCTCGTTTAGGTGATGGAAACAGAGCTTATCGGATACTTTCTAGACTTTTAAATCTTGTGACAAATCAAGAAGAAAAAATGCATGAGGGGGGAGTATACCGCAACTTATTTGATGCCCATCCTCCATTTCAAATTGATGGGAATTTTGGAGTTACCGCTGCTATAGTAGAGTTGCTTATACAATCACATGAAGGCTTTATCCGTTTGTTACCTTCACTGCCAGCAGCTTGGCCGAATGGTAGTATAAAAGGAATAAGAGCACGTGGTGGTTTTATAGTAGATTTAGGTTGGAAAGATTACCAATTAATTCAAGCAGAGATTTATTCGGGAGTTGGAGGGGCATGCTACCTTCTATGTGATATTCCGGTTTCTATTAAAAAAGAAGGTGTAGAAACTATATTTCCTTTTCCGAAAAAAAATAATATCATTGGATTTAATACGGAGAAAGAAAAACGTTATATTATTCAGCCGAATAAAAATGATCTATAGAAGAACTAGTCGAAAGAACATAGAAGGATTCAGATTCTTAAAAATGAACATCTGAATCTTATATATGTTCTATTTTTTTGTAGGTGATTACATGAGAAAATAAAATAGAGTATTTAATTCATTGGTAGAAGGGAGAATACATTGCGAATGAATGGAAAATGGGGTGGGCTTTATATAGTCTGTGAATGGATTATGAAATTTTCAGGAGCAAATTTGCTTTGGGTGCTGTTTAATATTCCAATCGTTATTCTAATTTTAAATCTCTTCTCCGCTAGTAGTTTGAATCAACTTACCTTTTCATATATAGCTATCCTGATTTTGTTGCCATTTGTATTTTTTCCAGCAACTGTCGCTTTGTTTGCGGTAGTCAGAAAATGGATAATAAAGGATGAATCAAAGAAAATGATTCCAGCATTCGTCAATTATTATCGGGAAAATTATTTCCGAAGTCTGTTTGGTGGACTGTTGATCGTTCTTATATGGTTTGTTGTAGTCTTTTATAGTTATATGTTGTATTTAAATAAGGGTTTATCTTTATTTATGTTGCTTCCGATTGGAATTTTATATGCTTTTACGATGAACTATTTTTCGATTAATGTCCATTTCGAGGTAAAGATTTTGGCATCACTAAAACATGCACTCTTTATCACAATTGGAAGACCGTTGATTACTTTGGGAATTGCTGGTGTCAGTGGTTTGATTCTCTATTTAAGTATAAATATATTAACCTTTTTAATTCCTTTTTTTATTGGATCATTGATAGCATTTACCTCATTTCTTGGTTTTTATTCGCATTTAATGAAAATAGATTCAAAGAAAAACGTGAAATCAAGCTTAGATTTATCACAAGAAATATCTCACTAAATATGTTAGTTTATCTATCCTAATCCTAAAAAAAACCTTATTTTCCTTTATGCATAGTGGAAAATAAGGTGTTTTTTTTAGTCACGCATATGTCCTGCTTCCCGAGAAGTCATTGCGCCATCTCCTGCTTTAACATCTTTTTTAATTTCTTGTTTTACTTTTTGTGAATCAGTTCCTGCAAAATCTGGTTTCATAATAGAGCTTAAATTCTCTTTACTTTGCTTCATGATTGTCACTCCTTCCTCTATTCTTCATCCATATTATTTCAAAAAAGGAGGATATTATGTTATTGGGAGAAGAATTAGAAAAAGGTTTGAAATTTTTTTCAGACAAATAATCAGACAATGAATAAAAAAGTGAACGCTGTTAGGTTCTAAAAAAATAACCCTTAAATATAAGAAAACGACATAAACAAAACAGCAAGAATAAATAGGATAAATAGTATCGTAAAAATAATTGCTAATATGAGTAAAATCCACCCAAGAATTTTCTTACCTGTTCTAATCCAGTAAATAGAAAGCGTTATGATTCCAAACAGAAAGCCCATTATTCCCCAAAGGACAGGATTTTTTCCTGTTTTTTTTGAATCTATGACCAAATAGATAGTTATCAAAATGTTTATTACCCATAATAAAGGAAACTCCATACATACACACCCTTCTCTTTTTTAATATTGTATTCTATAGATTTTAAGACATGTCTAATGATAAATATATAGTTTTTTAATCTTATATAAGGAGTAAGGACTTGTTTCCATCCTTTAACAAAATTTGAAATACGAAAGTAATTTAACTAGATTAATAATGAGTTTCCATCTTACTACTATCTAAGTGTTGCGAAAATGAAACTAAATGTATATACTTATTTTATAATAACCTATACTTTTATAAACTGTTATGAGTAGCTGTATAGTTATGAAAAGAAACATGTTAGCAAAGAATATATAACTATGTTATGGACATTATTTCAAATAATTTAAGGAGTTGATTGAAATGATTCACGGATCATTGAAAGCGTTCCCTAGTAATTTTCTTTGGGGTGCTGCATCTGCAGCGTATCAAGTAGAAGGTGCTTGGAACGAGGATGGGAAAGGAGTATCTAATTGGGATAAGTTTGTTAGGATTCCGGGAAAAACATTTAAAGGAACAAATGGAGATGTAGCGGTAGATCATTACCATCGTTATAAAGAAGATGTACAGCTGATGGCTGAAATGGGAATGAAAGCGTATCGTTTTTCTGTTGCTTGGACTCGTATTTTTCCAGAAGGAAGAGGAGAAGTAAATCAAGCGGGAATTGATTTCTATAATAATTTAATTAATGAGTTAATCAAGTATAAAATTGAGCCAGTTCTTACTCTTTATCATTGGGATCTTCCACAAGTTCTTCAAGATGAATATGCAGGGTGGGAATCTCGTCAGATTATTGAGGATTTTACGAATTATAGTATCGAATTATTTAAACAGTTTGGAGACCGAGTGAAATATTGGGTTAGTTTAAATGAACAAAATATTTTTACTGGTTTAGGCTACCGAATGGCTATACATCCACCTGGAGTAACAGATGAAAAGCGATTCTATCAAGTAAATCACCATGCGAATTTAGCGAATGCTAGTGTTATTAAAGCATTCCGCAAATACGTTCCAAATGGAAAAATTGGTCCTAGCTTTGCTTATTCTCCTGCATATGCTTTAACTTCTAAGCCAGAAGAGATTATTGCGGCAGAGAATGCAGAGGAATTGAATAGTCATTGGTGGATGGATATTTATGCTTGGGGAAGATATCCGGAGGCTGCATGGAACTATTTAGAGGCAAATGGATTAACTCCAGAGGTGGAAGAAGGGGATTTTGAATTATTAAGAGAAGGTACTCCTGATTTTATGGGACTTAACTATTATCAAACAACGACCTTTGAGAAAAATCCATTAGAAGGAGGAGTAGGTAGTGCTGAAATGAACACCTCAGGGAAGAAAGGTACTTCACAGGATTCAGGAATACCTGGTGTGTTCAAAACAGCCGAAAATCCAAATCTAGAAAGAACGGATTGGGATTGGAATATTGATCCACAAGGATTACGTATAGCGCTTCGCAGAATTACCAATCGCTATCATCTCCCTATTCTCATCAGTGAAAATGGCTTAGGTGCATTTGATAAACTAGAAGAAGGCGATATTGTCAATGATGATTACCGCATTGATTTTATCCGTGCTCATATTAATGCAATGCAAGAAGCTATCACAGATGGTGTAGACTTAATGGGATACTGTGTATGGTCGTTTACCGATTTGTTAAGCTGGTTGAACGGATTCCAAAAACGATATGGTTTTGTTTACATCAATCAGCATGAAGAAGGAACGCATGACCTTCGCCGTATTAAAAAGAAAAGCTTCTATTGGTATAAGGAAGTAATTGAATCAAATGGAGAAAACAGATAGAAAGGAGGAGACTCGCGAGTGCTCGTGAGTCTCCCCTTTCTTTTTTTACCTTTAGACCTTGTTTTGCTGAATTTATAGGAGTATACCTTGCTATTTAATGAACAAAATATAATGAATTCATTTAAAGGAATAGCAAATTAAAGGATGTGCACTAAAAATATGGTTACAAAAACAAGTAAGTCATTTCAAAATATCCAGCAATATAGTCTACCATTTAAAGATATGGAGGATTTAAATGGGTTAATCCAAAAGGCAAGTAATGCAAAATACATATTACTTGGGGAGGCTACCCATGGAACAGCAGAATTTTATACGATTCGTGCAGAAATCAGCAAGAAATTAATAATAAATCATGACTTTTCTTTTATTGCTGTAGAGGGAGACTGGGCATCTTGTTATAAAGTAAATCAATATGTAAAAGGCAACACAAGCTATTCTCATGCTAGGGAGGTACTCTCCCAATTTGATAGATGGCCAACTTGGATGTGGGCGAACGAAGAAATCATTCCGCTCATAGAATGGTTGAAAGAATATAACCTTGATAAACAGGAAAAAGAAAAGGTTGGTTTCTATGGCATAGATGTCTATGGTTTATGGGAATCGATGGAGGCAATTGTTACTTATTTGAAAAAAATAAATTCCCCTGATTTGGACAAGGCAATGCAAGCAATTACTTGTTTTCACCCTTATAACAAAAGACCAGAGCAATATGGCATGTCGGCAGCCTTTTTGGGAGAAAGTTGTAGAGAGGAAGTATTAGAGCTTCTAAATTCGATTGTATCGAAAAGAAAGCAATACATGGAAGAGGATAGGGAGTCCTATCTTAATTTACAAATCAATGGACTAGTGTCCAAAAATGCAGAAGCCTACTATAAAGCAATGATTACAGACGATACCGAATCATGGAATATTCGTGATCATCATATGGTAGAAGCTCTAGAAATTGTCAGCCAATTTTATGGGAAGGAAGCAAAGGGGATTGTTTGGGAACATAATACGCATATTGGTGATGCAAGAGCAACTGGTATGGAACAAGAAGGATTAGTAAATGTTGGACAAATAACAAGAGAAAAATTTGGAGAACCCAATGTGTATGCAGTCGGTTTTGGTACATATGCTGGGACAGTAATTGCAGCAGAAAAATGGGGGGATCCATACAAAATAATGGATATTCCAGAAGCCCAACATAATAGCTGGGAAGAACAACTTCATCGTGCAGGCTCCTTTAACAAATATCTAACGTTCACAGAAGATAACCGTCACCTTTTTAACCATACAATCGGTCATCGTGCTATAGGGGTAATTTATGAAGCCTCGTATGAACATTACGGGAATTATGTACCGTCTAACATTTCTGTGCGATATGATGGATTTATTTATGTGGATCGGTCTAAGGCGGTAACACCTATTGCTACTGATAGTGAGGGGTAAAATTAGATTAGCAAAGGACACATCAAGACTAAGAAAAAATATTCAGCAAAAAAAGTAAAGGGCTTTATACTTTTATTGCTTTTTTCATCTTAGTTAAGATTTTACTTAAAAAAGTAACAAAAAAATTTATTGCGGAATAGTATAGCAATCGGAGCTTGAATTTTGAAAATTAAAAAAAGTTCTGAAGAATAATAAATAGAGGGTGAACGATAATTGGAGAGGAAGGCAACAGAAACGAAAATGGTTATAGTGGTTCGAAAAGACTTATGTATGACAAAGGGAAAATATGTGGCACAGGGTAGTCATGCCAGTTTAGGATTAGTATTGGATATGCAAAAGCGTGAGGATGAGCATACACAAGCTATACTGGAAAAATGGTTCGATGAATCATCTACTAAAATATGTGTTTATGTTAAAAACCTAGACGAACTACATGAAATAAATAATATAGCTATTGAAAAGGGAGAAGCTGTAAAATTAATAACAGACAGTGGCTTGACCATGTTTCATGGAGAAAAGACAGATACTTGTTTAGCTATTTTAGGATATAGAAACAATGTGGATGAAATTACAGGGCATTTACAGTTATTGTAATAATAAAGATAGGAGTCTTTTTCATGAAAATGAAAAGAAATTCAGCCCTCTGTACAGCTACTTATAAAGGTTTAGGAACTTAACCTATAAAGAAAATTAAATAAATTCCGTATACCTTATCAGGCACGAGGGATGGACTAATATCCTTCTATAGTGCCTGAAAAACTTTTTTGTAAATCACTTTATCTAGTTAAGTCCTCATTTAGTTACTATTTTGTTCTATTCAAACCCAATCTACTTGAGTTCTAATCGTCCATTTTTAAAAGAATGTTGAACTCTATAACTATCCTTTGGAAAAATAAATGTCCAAGGCATACTCACTTGGGAAGGAATGACTAGGTCTGGTAGTGTGAATTCTTTTTCTGCAATCACGTTATCATTAACACTGTATTGTATTGGTGCATTTTGAAAGGTAAGGGGATGTTCCGTAAAATTATGAACCAATACGGAGACAAGTAGCGCTTCTTTATGATTGATTGCTTCTCGGATAGGAGAAAAGATAACACTCGAGCTATTTAAATGTTTTGTTTCATTAAAGATTTTTTCTATATTATCTCGATCCTGAGGGGCAATTTGCTTGTCCCAGGAAGATTCAAATTGTAATTGCTGCATCATTATGACCACCTTTGAAATGAAGTGTAACATAAGTGAGGGAGAGAAATCTATTAAAGGAGTTGTATTTTCCTTTCTTTTCTTATCATTTTCTTTTTGAAATTCCCTCTAAACAGAACAAATGTTTTGGTGTAGAATAGTTAATGTTGCATTAAAACTATTAACTATTAGAGGTGGAATCAACTTGAATGGAACATCACATGCTGTAATTGGATCAGCAACAGGATTTATTGTTGCCCATACAGTGCAATCCACACCAACAGAGACATTTGTGTGTGTTGCTTTAGGAGCTGTTTCTGGATTAATGCCTGATTTGGATATTGACGGGAAGCTTCGTGGGAAAATTACTTTACCCCATCAAATGATCCAACTGTCTGCACAAGTAATCGGAATACTTATGGTTTTATATAGTTTCTTCGAAAAAACAGCAGTAGAGAGGTGGATGGGGGTAGGGATAGGTATTTTGATTTTGTTTATCGCGTCCTTAATTAAACAAAAACATATGCTAACGATAACAGGCGTTGCCGTGCTGATGGGAGGACTTTCTATAGAGGAACGATGGATAATTCTTCTAGGAATCTTTATTATGATTGCATCCTTTACTTCTCATCGAAGCTACACTCATTCTATATTAGGTGTGGTATTCTTTGGAATTATTGCTGCCGATTTAGAGACTTCCCTTGGTATACAAGGATTGTACTATACTTGTATTGGTGGATACATTAGTCATTTGATAGCCGATTTAAAAATTTTTCCATTTAATAAACGAGGCGTTAAGCTGTTCTTACCTTTGTCATCGAAGGAATTATAATAGTTTATAAAGTAAGCAGAGGGACGGTTCTACCGCTTCCCTTTTTGCTTTCCAAAAGGGAAACGGTAGAACCGTCCCCTTGATTCCCTACTTGCATTTTTGGATAAAAGGGATTATTATATAAATCGTAATTATTACGATTTAAAATTTTAAATGAAAGAGTGAGGAAATGAAAAAAATACCGGTTACAGTGTTGAGTGGTTATTTAGGTGCTGGGAAGACGACTTTGCTTAATCATATTTTACATAATCGAGATGGGCTGAAGGTTGCGGTCATTGTCAATGACATGAGTGAAGTAAATATTGATAGTGAACTTGTACAAACGGTTAGCGGTTTTTCCCGGACTGAGGAGAAGCTAGTCGAAATGTCAAATGGGTGTATTTGCTGTACGTTAAGAGAAGATTTGCTAGTAGAAGTGGAAAGGCTCGCGATGGAAGGGGATATTGATTATATCTTAATCGAATCATCTGGTATTAGTGAACCAATTCCAGTTGCACAGACTTTTTCTTATATTGATGAAGAAATGGGAATTGATTTAACTAAATTTTGTAAACTGGATACAATGGTAACGGTAGTGGATACGAATCGCTTTTGGCATGATTATGAGTCAGGTGATTCACTCTTAGATAGAAAAGAAGCAGTTGGAGCAGAGGATGACAGAAATGTTGCTGATTTATTAATTGATCAAATTGAATTTTGCGATGTACTCATTCTTAATAAATGCGATTTAGTTGCAGCAGAGGATTTAGATAAATTAGAGAAAGTAATTAGAACATTACAGCCTGTTGCCAGAATTATTCGAACAGTGAATAGTGAGATTAATCCACAAGAAATATTAGATACAAATCTATTTGATTTTGACAAGGCTAGTGAGTCAGCAGGGTGGTTGCGCGAATTGAATATTGGTCCTAGTATGCATACACCGGAAACAGAGGAATATGGGATTAGTTCTTTTGTTTATGCTAGTAAAAGACCGTTTCATTCGGAACGCTTTAATGATTGGTGTAATTCGATGCCACTTTCGATTGTACGTGCAAAAGGAATAGCATGGTGTGCCACAAGGAATAATTTAGCTTTACTCTTATCACAAGCAGGACCATCTGTAAGTATTGAACCTATCTCTTATTGGGTTGCATCACTGCCAGAAGCTAGACAAAAGGAAATACTTCGTGTCAATCCAGGATTGAAGGAAACTTGGGATCCAGAATTTGGTGACAGACATACAAAGCTAGTATTTATAGGCATGGATTTAAATGTGGAGCTAATTAAAAAAGAATTGGAAGAATGCTTACTAACGGATGAGGAGTTTTATGGCGATTGGCATCAGTTAAAAGATCCGTTTAATTGGAAAATAATTGCAAGTTAATATAGTTTGAAGGCATATAAGTTGTAAATCGTAATCATTTCGTTTTATTATAGATAAGTGTTCGAAAGAGTGGATAATTATTTTTATTAAATCGAAATGATGTCGATTTAACATAAAGGAGGAAAAGAATATTGGCCAAAAAATCAAAAGTAGTCAAAGAGAGAAAACGAAGAGAAATCGTAGAGAAGTATGCTGAAATTCGCAGAGAGTTGAAAGAGAAGGGGGATTATGAAGCATTAAGAAAACTACCTAGAGATTCTTCTCCGACAAGGTTGAAAAATAGATGCGAAGTAACGGGAAGACCAAGAGGCTATTTAAGAAAATTCAAAATGTCTCGAATTGCCTTTAGAGAATACGCTCATAAGGGTCAAATACCGGGTGTGAAAAAGTCTAGCTGGTGATTTGTATATTCTATTAAAATAGAGGAGGAATAAATAATGAAAAAAGGAATACATCCGACTTATCAAGAAGTTGTTTTTATGGACGTTAATAGTGGGTATCAATTTTTAACTGGATCAACTAAAACTTCAAAGGAAGAAATTATCTGGAAGGATGGAAAAACCTACCCACTTATAAAAGTGGAAATTAGCTCTGATACCCATCCTTTTTATACAGGTCGTCAAAAATTCTCCGATCGCGGTGGTCGAGTAGAACGATTTTACGAAAAATATAAAAATACAAGAAAGTAAGCTCCTATCCATTTGTTCTATACTCCTAAGGGAATGTTTTAACTCTTCTAATTATGTGAATAATTTCAAATGAACCATTTATCATGAGAAGGAGGAGAGAATATGAACGACCAATTGGAAAGAATGAAAAATGCAAAAGGGTTTATTGCGGCATTAGACCAAAGTGGAGGCAGTACACCAAAAGCATTGTTGAATTATGGAGTACCGGAAAGCGCCTATACAAATGAAACAGAAATGTTTGATAAGGTGCACCAAATGCGGACAAGAATTATTACATCTCCAGCTTTTGATTCTAAATATATTCTTGGTGCCATTTTGTTTGAGCAAACGATGGATAGTAAGATAGAAGGAACGTATACAGCTGATTATTTAGCAGAGAAAAAAGGGATTGTCCCTTTTTTGAAAATTGATAAAGGGCTAGCGGAACCCTCCAATGGAGTTCAATTAATGAAGCCAATCACTGATTTAGAGGAAATCCTCCAACATGCAAAGGAGCGCCATATTTTTGGAACGAAAATGCGTTCTGTTATTAAGGAGGCAAATTCCGAAAGTATTAAAGCGGTAGTGGATCAACAATTCGAAATAGGAAAACAAATCATTGCTGCAGGATTAGTGCCAATTATCGAACCAGAAGTGGATATTACTAGTCCTGATAAAGAGCAATCGGAAGAGATATTGAAAGAAACACTATTAACACATCTAAATGGCCTTAAAGAAGATGAAAATGTTATGCTAAAGCTATCAATTCCAACAGTTGCAAATACTTACAAAGAGTTAACTCTTCATCCAAGAGTTGTTCGTGTAGTAGCACTTTCAGGTGGATATAGCAGAGAAGAAGCCAATCAAAAATTAAAAGAAAATGACAACATCATCGCAAGCTTTTCTCGAGCACTAAGCGAAGAGCTAAACGTTAACCAATCAGAGGAAGAATTCAATGCCGCTTTAAAAGAAGCCGTTACTTCTATTTTTGAGGCTTCGACTGAGAAGTAAAGGGAAGCAGAGGGACGGTTCTAATGATTCTGATTTAATATGCAGGCACCAGATAAGTGATAATCTGGTGCCTATTTCTATTTATTTAATGAAAGTTAAATATGTTTATAAATGTAGAAATATTTAGAAAACTAAATTGACAAATAAAAATGTAAACGTTATATTTCGTTTGTAACCAAGTTTAATAGGGGGAAATTAGCGAGATTAGTAGGCATTTTTGAGCAAATGTTTTTTTCATTCTATTCTCTTAATTGTTTTCATATAATAGGATGTTCTATTATTCAAGCTGATAAAAAGGGGAGAAGGATATACGAATAATAGATGAAAGGTGAAATAAAAAAACTAAAAACCGAATAGTTTATATAAAAAGGAGAATGAACCATGGATAAAAATATTCTAGGGAATAACGTTATTACACAAATAGGTATTTTAGTTCACGATATTGAAAAAACAAGCCAAGCTTATGCAGACTTTTTTGGAATAGATAAACCTAAGTGGTCATTAACAGATAAAGCTGATGTTGCACAGACAGAATATCGCAAACAACCAACACAAGCACGTGCCAAACTTGCTTTCTTTGATATGGGTTCTCTTCAGCTTGAATTAATTGAACCAGATCATAATCCAAGTACATGGCGTGAATATTTAGATGAACATGGGGAAGGTCCTCATCATATTGCTTTCGTTATTAAAGGAATGAAAGAAAAGGTTGCTATAATGGAAAGAAATCAAATGGCTCTTCTTCAAAAGGGAGAATATACCGGTGGGAGATATGCTTATATGGATACATTTAAAGATTTAAAAATTATTCTAGAACTATTGGAAAATGATTGACAGCGCTTCCTTGCTATGCCAGATAATAGTATGTAATTTGAAAATAATAGAGAGGATAGGAAATCATGATGAGCACATTCGTTTTAGCAATAGTTGGTGATTATTATCACCGTAAGGAAGCAGCATTACAATCTTTAGAAGAAGCATTATCTCCATATCTATCAAATGGTGAAATAAAATTAGAAACCTGTGAACATGTAGACTTGTTAGAGAGGATTGCAGAAAAACCGGATGTAGTTATACTCTTCACAGAAAATCGCGTGAATCCTACAGATGATAAAGTCAACATGTGGATGAGTGAAGAAATAGCGAATGCCATTATCCACTACGTAGAATCGGGTGGGGGATGGCTGGCATGGCATTCTGGATTAGCTTCCTATGGAATAGATAGTAAATATACACAGATGCTTAAAGGCTATTTTGAATATCATCCAGATCAGCATCAGATGGTCCAATATACCAATCCCAATCAAACAGATAATGCCATCCTTTCTAATGATGTATCCTTTGATTTATTAGATGAACATTATTTTGTTCATTGTGATACTGAAAATACTACTATTTTCCTTGAATCTAGTTCAGTCGATGGGCAGTCTATTGCTGGTTGGTATCATTCGTATGGAAAGGGGAAAGTTTGCTGCTTAACTCCGACTCATAACAAGGAAGGTTTATTGAATCCAGCTTTTATAGAAGTATTGGGGAAATGTGTAATGTGGGCCTCAATGTAATGGGGATGGGTGTTTCAAAATCTTTTTGAAGCATTCTTAGGTTATGGGGATGGTAAAAAATTAAGCCTTTCTATAAATTATAAATGTAAAAAAGGATAGTCTATTATATTTCTAGAGTGTTTGAATAAACTTTATTCATGAACCTGAAGAAATCATAAAATGTAAGGGGAATAGGAATATGGCAGAAAAATTAAAAGTAGGCATTATCGGTTGTGGGGGAATCGCAAAAGGAAAGCATCTCCCGAGTCTAGCTAAATTGGATACGGTGGAAGTAGTAGCCTTTTGCGATTTTTATAGGGAAAGAGCGGAAGAATTAGCTGCTGAATATGGAGGAAAGGGAGTAAAGGTTTACGCTGACTATCATGAATTACTAAAAGATTCTTCCATAGATGTCGTCCATGTATGTACGCCGAATAATTATCACTATGATGTGACGATTGCTGCTCTAGAAGCTGGAAAGCATGTAATGTGTGAAAAGCCAATGGCGAAAACGGCAGCGGAAGGTCGTTTAATGGTAGAGGCGGCAAAACGAACAGGAAAGAAACTAACGATTGGCTATCAAAATCGTTTCCGCCCAGACAGTCAGTATTTACATAAACGATGCTCTAATGGTGAACTCGGAGAAATATATTATGCAAAAGCACATGCGATTCGTCGACGTGCAGTACCAACTTGGGGTGTGTTCTTAGATGCAGAAAAACAAGGGGGAGGTCCCTTAATTGATATTGGAACACATGCACTAGATTTAACTTTATGGATGATGAACAATTATAAGCCACAAGTAGTGATGGGATCCACATTTCAAAAGCTAGGCAAGAAAGAAAATGCTGCAAACGCTTGGGGTTCCTGGAATCCAGATGAGTTTAAAGTAGAGGATTCTGCATTTGGTTTTATTAAAATGGAGGATGGATCGACCATTGTTCTTGAATCAAGCTGGGCGCTTAATACTTTAGATGAGGACGAGGCGAAATGTACCCTTTGTGGGACAGAGGGTGGAGCTGATATGAAAGATGGTTTACGAATAAATGGTGAAAGATATGGTAAGTTATATACGGAAAAAGTGGCATTAGAATCGGACGGTGTAGCATTTTTCAGTGGAACAGAAGAGAGTGCAGCAGATTTAGAAATTAGACTATGGATTGAAGCAATCTTAAATGATACAGAGCCGATTGTGAAGCCAGAGGAGTCTTTAGTCGTAACAGAAATTTTAGAAGCAATTTATCAATCTGCTGAAACAGGTGAGCCTGTATTCTTTAAAAAATAGTATATTTATAGTTTCGATTATAGAGATAATTTATAAACGCAGTGAATATTTTAATTCATATGCGTTTATTTTAAAGGAAGAAATACTGTAGACAAAAAGTGAGGGAGAGGAATTGAAAAAATGAGTTATCATTCCCGATTTAATCGTTCTCAGCCAAAAGAACTCTGTACCTATGAAAATCCCATTCTTCAAATGGATATCCCAGATTCTGATATTATTAGAGTTGGTGAATCTTATTATATGTCTAGTACAACGATGCATATGAATCCTGGGGTGCCAATTATGAAATCAACGGATCTTTTGCATTGGAAAATTGTAAATTATGTCTATGATGTTCTAGCATCAAACGATGAACAAGCGCTAAGAAATGGGAAGAACGAGTATGGGAAAGGATCTTGGGCTAGTTCTCTTCGCTATCATCAAGGAATTTATTATCTAGTAGTAGGGTCTTTGGCGACAGATGAAACATATATTTTTCAAACAGACGATTTGGAACAGGGTAAATGGAAGCGTTCTACTTTAAAGGGGTATTATCATGACATGTCTCTATTATTTGATGATGATAGCCGTGTTTATTTAGTTTATAGTAGTGGAAATATCCGAGCAATAGAATTAACGGAGGATGCAACAGCGATTAAAGAAGGCGGATTGCATAAGATAATTATTCCAAATGCTAGTATAGTAGCAGGTGTGACGGAAGGAGAAGGATTGTTAGCGGAAGGAACTCATATTCAAAAAATAAATAGATTTTATTATGTCTTTACCATTACTTGGCCCAAAAATGGAAATCGCACACAGCTAGTGCATCGAGCACGTGTATTGGATGGAGATTATGAAGGGAAAATTGCAGTGAATGATCCAATGGGAATTGCGCAGGGAGGAATTATTGATACCCATAGTGGTGATTGGTATGGATTTTTATTTTGTGATCATGGTGCTGCAGGTAGAATGCCTTGTTTAGTACCAATTACATGGGAAGATGACTGGCCAGTATTTGGTGAGAATAATAGAGTTCCTAAACAGATTCCTATACCTTTACCTCAACAAAAAAGTAAAAATTATATTGTTTCATCAGATGAATTCCATGATGTGAGCGATTCCCTTGCTTTAGTATGGCAGTGGAACCATAATCCTGATAATACAAAATGGTCTTTAACTGCTCGTCCTGGCTATTTACGTTTAATCACTGGCAGCATTTGCAGTCATTTAGAAGAAGCGAAGAATACACTTACTCAAAGAACCTTTGGACCTGAATGCTCTGGTAGGATTGCAATGGATGTTAGTGGTATGAATGAGGGGGATATTGCAGGTTTTGCAGCTTTTCAAAAGGATTATGGATATGTAGGTGTACAAGTAACAGAAGAATCTAAAGTAATTACAATGGTAAGTTCCAGCTCTGGAAAACCTGAGATAATAGAGACTGTTCCATTAGACCATGAGAGAATCTATTTTAGGATTGACTGTGACTTTAAAGAGAAAACAGATAAGGCGTATTTTTATTACAGTTTGAATGAAAGGGATTGGATTAGAATAGGTAATGAACTAGAGATGAAATATAAATTAGATCATTTTATGGGGTATCGATTTGCGTTATTTAATTTTGCTACAAAGGAAATAGGTGGCTTCGCTGATTTTGATTATTTTAGAATAGATGAATAGAATAAGATGAAGTTGATGAAAGAGTACGGAAGAACATAAGGGCGTGTCTCTTTCTATTTTTTGGAATTTTACAGCATTAAAAAAGGAGCTGATTAAATCCTCCTTATCAAGTATCACCAAACGATACTTGATAAGGAGTTAGCTTTAATTCGCTATGTTTTCTTTACTAGCATCCACTATCTCGATATTGTTTTCTAACGCAAATTCTTTATATTCATTATTTGGGGGTAGATCTGTTACGATATAATCCACATCTTCTAAACGGCAATAAGTCATTAAGGCATATTTATCAAATTTCTTATGGTCTGTTAGTAAAAATATTTTTGAACTTCTATCTACGACGTTTTTCTTAATTTCACTTTCAAGTGGAGAAGAATTTGTGACACCATTGGAAATAGAAATGCCTGTAGACGCCATAAATGCTTTATTAATATTATATTCTTTAATTATGTCGGTGCTTTTAACACTTGCAAATGATTTCGTGTTGCGCTGTAAAAGGCCACCTAATGTAATAATATTTAAATTCTCATAGGGGAGTGCACGAATGATAAAATCCAAATTATTCGTAATAATGGTTAATTGTTTATGTTTTACATATTCGGTCATTTCCAGTGTCGTTGTGCCGCTGTCAATAAAAATGATGTCTCCGTTATCTACAAAACTAGCTGCTATTTTTCCAATTAACTCTTTTTCACTTTTGTTTTGAACCTGTCTTTCGGTAAACGATACGAGTGTACTATTATTAACTGCGACTCCACCGTACACTTTCTTCAATTCCCCTCGATCAACCAACTCTTGTACATCTCTTCTTATTGTGTTTTTTGAAACGTTAAACACTGTGACTAACTCATCTAATGAAACGGTTTGATGTTCAAATACATAATCTTGTATTTGTTTAATTCTTTTTGTTTTTAGCATAAAAATTCATCCTCTATTAAGGTTAATTTTGGGTTAACGATAGATACTATTTCTAATTTTTAACTATTTTCTTTGATTATAAACAATGGGACTTTATAGTTTTAGAAAGATTACTGGAATTATATATTGATTATACCAAAAAATAATCAAAAGTTCATCAATAATTAAATTATCTTGATTATTTTTTTGTATTTTCCTAGTAGATTCCTATTAATATGTGATTTTATTTTCCGAAAAAAATAAAAATTGTGATGTAAAATTATTGACTGTAAGCGTTATACATATTATGATGTAATCATAAGTTATCAAAACTTAACCAAAAGGTGATAAAAAAGTAATTAAAAATATACTTGAGTCCAAAATATGAGTAAAAATGATTGGCTTAATCATGTTGTGGAAATATATTTTGGTTATGTTTTGGAAGAGTATAAATTTGTAGCAGTGATATTAGGAGGGAAAGGTAAATGGCGGTTGAAAAATTAAAAAACTATATAAACGGGGAATGGGTAGAGAGCAAAACGACTACATACGAAGATGTTTATAATCCAGCTACCAAAGAAATTATTGCGCAAGTTCCGATTTCTACAAAAGAAGATATTGATTATGCAGCAGAAGTGGCGAAAGCTGCATTTGAAAAATGGAAGAATATTGCGGTTCCACGAAGAGCTAGAATTCTATTTAACTATCAACAACTACTTACTCAACATAAAGAAGAACTAGCACAGTTGATTACAATCGAGAATGGTAAGAACTTAACAGAAGCACTTGGTGAAGTACAACGTGGGATAGAGAATGTGGAGTTTGCAGCTGGAGCACCATCCTTAATGATGGGTGATTCTCTTGCATCTATCGCTACAGATGTAGAAGCGACTAATTATCGCTATCCGATTGGAGTAGTTGGCGGAATTGCACCGTTTAACTTTCCGATGATGGTTCCATGTTGGATGTTCCCGATGGCCATTGCTTTAGGAAATTCATTTGTTTTGAAACCATCGGAGCGAACACCATTATTAACGAAGAGATTAGTAGAATTATTTACAGAAGCAGGACTACCAAAAGGCGTATTCAATGTCGTTTATGGTGCACATGATGTAGTTAACGGCATTTTAGAGCATCCTGAAATTAAAGCGATTTCGTTTGTTGGTTCCAAGCCCGTTGGAGAGTATGTGTATAAAAAAGGAAGTGAAAATTTAAAACGGGTGCAAGCACTAACTGGTGCAAAGAACCACACGATTGTATTAAATGATGCGAATTTAGAAGATACCATTACAAATGTTGTTTCAGCTGCTTTTGGATCAGCTGGCGAACGTTGCATGGCTTGTGCTGTTGTAACAGTTGAAGAAGGTATTGCAGATCAATTTATGGAAGCTTTGAAAGAACGCGCTGGAAATATTAAGATAGGTAACGGTTTAGAAGATGGCGTGTTCTTAGGACCAGTCATTAGAGAAGAAAATAAACAACGAACACTTAGCTATATCGAAAAAGGAATTGAAGAAGGTGCGAATCTTGTGTGTGATGGAAGAGAGTCAGCACCTGAGGAAGGCTACTTTGTTGGACCAACTATTTTTGATAATGTGACAACCGAAATGACGATTTGGAAGGACGAGATTTTTGCTCCTGTATTATCCGTTATCCGTGTGAAAAATTTGAAAGAAGCGATTGCAATAGCGAATCAGTCTGAATTTGCAAATGGTGCATGTCTATTTACATCTAATGCATCTGCCATTCGTTATTTTAGAGAAAATATTGATGCCGGTATGCTTGGAATCAATCTTGGAGTACCAGCACCAATGGCATTCTTCCCGTTCTCTGGCTGGAAATCTTCTTTCTATGGAACCTTACATGCTAATGGAAAAGACTCCGTGGACTTTTATACTCGTAAAAAAGTTGTTACGGCTAGATACGCAAAACCTTCGTTTGAATAATAGTAGATTAATAGTACAGGGCTTTTTTAAGCCCTGTAATAGAAGCGAAAAATAGGAGGTTATAGAAATTGAGTAAGCTATTACGAAAATACCAATCTAATGAAGCTGTAGATGGTGTAAAGACAATCCATGAAGTTTTAAAAGAAAATTCACCTCTTGAATATGTAGAATTTAAATTACTAGAGTTTGCTCCTGGTGCAACATACACGGAAAGTCTTCAAGAGAAAGAATGCTGTATTGTAGTAGTTACTGGAAAAGTGACTGTTACGGATGAAACGGCTATTTTTGAAAATATTGGAACAAGAGAGAACGTTTTCGAAAGAATTCCAACAGATAGTGTGTACGTTTCAAACGATAAGCGATTTGAAATTGTAGCGAAAAACAAAGCGGTAATTGCCCTTTGCTACTCTCCATCAACGGAATCACTACCAACAAGATTAATTAAAGCAGAAAAAATTGGTGTAGAAGAGCGCGGAAAATTTAATAATAAACGTCTTGTTCATAATATATTGCCAGATTCGGATCCGACGGCTAATAGCTTATTAGTAGTGGAAGTATTTACGGAAACAGCCAATTGGTCTAGTTATCCTCCACATAAACATGACGTGGATAATCTCCCTGAGGAATCATTTTTAGAAGAAACATATTATCACGAAATTGATCCAAGACAAGGCTTTGTTTTTCAAAGAGTATATACAGATGATCGCTCGCTGGATGAAACAATGGCAGTGGAAAATGGAGATGTTGTCATCGTTCCAAAAGGCTATCATCCAGTAGGGGTTCCAGATGGATATGCTTCCTACTATTTAAATGTAATGGCAGGACCTACGAGAATATGGAAATTTAATAATGATAAAGATCATGAATGGATTATTAATCGCTAATTAGAAAAGGGGTGCCCTTAAATGAGTTACTTATTTAACGACAATAAGGAATTAGATATCATCGCAATTGGCAGAGCTTGTATTGATTTAAATGCAGTAGAGTATAACCGACCAATGGAAGAAACAATGACTTTTTCAAAATATGTAGGAGGATCTCCAGCTAATATCGCGATTGGCGGCAGTAAATTAGGGCTGAAAGCAGGTTTTATTGGAAAATTATCAGATGATCAGCATGGCAGATTTATTAAAAGCTACATGCAAGGAGTCGGCATCGACGTTTCCAATATGGTATTTGATAAGGAGGGACACAAGACAGGTCTTGCGTTTACCGAAATCTTAAGTCCTGATGAATGCAGTATTTTAATGTATAGAGATGATGTTGCTGATCTATATTTAGCTCCTTCTGAAGTAGATGAAGAATATATTAAAAAAGCAAAAGTCCTCCTCGTATCTGGGACAGCATTAGCAAAAAGCCCTTCAAGAGAAGCGGTTATTAAAGCGGTTGCCGCTGCAAGAAAGAATAATGTAAAGGTTGTATTTGAGTTAGATTATCGTCCGTATACATGGCAGTCCCCTGAAGAAACAGCAGTATATTATTCGTTAATCGCAGAACAATCAGATATCGTCATTGGGACAAGAGATGAATATGACGTAATGGAAAATAAGCAAGATGGAAAAAACGATGAAACGGTTCACTATTTATTCCAGCATGAAGCGGATTTGGTAGTAATTAAACATGGGGTTCAAGGTTCCTATGCTTATACAAAATCAGGCGAACTATACCGTGCTCAAGCCTATAAAACAAATGTCCTTAAAACATTTGGCGCTGGCGATTCCTATGCCTCTGCTTTCCTTTATGCATTGATTTCTGGAAAAGATATTGAGACAGCTCTTAAATATGGAAGTGCCTCTGCTTCTATCGTAGTAAGCAAACATAGCTCATCAGAAGCGATGCCACAGGTTGAGGAAATTGAAGCATTAATCAAGAAAAATGAAAAAATTGAAGTTTAAGTATGGAGGTTTAAAATGATGGAAACGATTCGACTAACAACTGCGCAAGCACTCATAAAATTTTTAAACCAGCAATATCTTCATGTTGATGGCAAGGAATTTCCATATGTAGAAGGAATCTTTAATATCTTTGGACATGGAAATGTTTTAGGGATTGGAGAGGCGTTGGAACAAAATCCTGGTCATTTAAAAATTTATCAAGGAAAAAACGAACAAGGGATGGCTCATGCAGCTATTGCTTATAGCAAACAAATGCTACGCCAAAAGATTTATGCAGTAACTACTTCATCTGGTCCAGGATCGGCAAATGTCGTTACGGCTGCAGCAACAGCATTTGCTAATAATATTCCCATTTTACTTCTACCTTCTGATACCTTTGCAACTAGACAACCAGATCCGGTATTACAGCAATTGGAGCATGATCACAGTCTTGCTGTAACAACAAATGATGCTTTCATGTCCGTGTCTCGTTTCTGGGATCGTGTTACAAGACCGGAGCAGTTAATGTCTAGTCTATTGCGTGCTTTTGAAGTCATGACAAATCCAGCAACGGCAGGACCTGCAACCGTATGTATCTCCCAAGATGTTGAAGGAGAAGCTTTTGATTATGATGTGAAATTTTTTGAAAAAAGAGTTCACTATATCGATCGTAAACCAGCTAGTGATAGAGAGTTAAAGGGTGCTGAAAAACTGATTAAAGAAAGTAAAAGACCATTAATTCTTGTTGGTGGGGGAGCGAAATATTCGGAAGCAAGGGAAATACTTATAAAGCTATCAGAGACCTATCAAATTCCTTTAGTGGAAACACAGGCTGGAAAATCCGCTGTGGAAAGTGAATTTATAAATAATTTGGGTGGAATGGGAATCACTGGAACACTTGCAGCGAATAAAGCAGCATACGATGCAGATTTAATTATCGGAATTGGTACTAGATATACAGATTTTGCTACATCATCAAAAACGGCTTTTAATTTTGAAAAGACAAAATTCCTTAATATAAATGTAAGTCGCATGCAAGCATATAAATTTGATGCTTTCCAAGTAGTGGCAGATGCAAAAACAGCGTTAGAACAGTTATTTCCACTCTTAGAAGGTTATCAAACCTCTTATGGTAATGATATACGTATTTTAAAAGAAGAATGGCTTCGAGAAAGAGATCGTCTAGCGAACGTTTCCTTTACTCGCGAAAACTTTGATCCAGAAATAAAGGGACATTTTTCACAAGAAATCCTAAATGAATATGCAGATACGCTGCAAACGGAATTAGCGCAGACAACCGCCTTGCTTGCCATTAATGAAACGATTGCTCCAGACAGTACAATAATTTGTTCAGCTGGTTCATTGCCAGGAGACTTACAACGATTATGGCATTCATCTATTCCAAATACCTATCACCTTGAGTATGGGTACTCCTGCATGGGATATGAGATAGCAGGAGCATTAGGAATTAAATTGGCAGAACCAGATAAAGAAGTGTATTCAATTGTTGGAGACGGTAGTTTCTTAATGCTTCATACTGAATTGGTTACAAGTTTACAGTACGGCAAAAAAATCAATATCTTATTATTCGATAACTCTGGTTATGGCTGTATTAACAATCTACAGATGGATCATGGAAATGGAAGCTTTTTCTGTGAATTAAGAGATTTCAACCAAAATATTATGAATATCGATTATGCAAAAATAGCAGAAGGCTATGGAGCGAAAGTGTATAAAGCCAATACAGTAGAGGAATTAAAAGCTGCTTTAGAGGATTCTAAAAAGCAAAATATCTCAACTTTAATAGAAATGAAAGTGCTGCCAAAAACAATGACAGATGGCTATGAAAGCTGGTGGAATGTTGGGGTAGCGGAGGTTTCTGAAAGTGAAGCGGTAAGAAAGGCAAATGAGCAGAGACAAAATAAATTGCAACAAGCTAAACAATATTAAAAGGGGAACAGGAAAATGACAGAGGGGATCATATGGGGAATTGCTCCAATTGGGTGGCGAAATGATGACCTACCAGAAATTGGAGCAGGGAATACTCTTTCACATTTGTTAAGCGATATTGTTGTTGCAGGCTTTCAAGGAACTGAGGCTGGTGGATTTTTTCCAGATACGAACGTGTTGAAAAAAGAGCTAGAGCTAAGAAAGTTAAAGATTGCTGGTAAGTGGTTTAGCAGCTATCTATTACGAGATGGAATACAAACCGTAACAAAATCTTTTCACGAGCATTGTGCTTATTTACAGGAGGTTAATGCCTCTGTCGCTGTAGTATCTGAGCAAACCTATAGTATTCAAGGAATAGAAAAAAATGTTTTTGGGGAGAAACCTTTTTTCACTGATGAAGAGTGGAAGGTATTCACACAAGGTTTAAACGAGCTTGGAAAAATTGCTGCGGAGTATGATCTTCATCTTGTTTATCATCATCATCTAGGAACTGGAGTGCAGACCTTAGAAGAAATTGATCGATTATTGGCCTTTACAGATCCATCCTATGTTCATTTATTGTATGACACAGGGCATATTTTTGTATCAGATAATGACTATATGACTCTTTTAAAGAAACATCGCAATCGTATCAAACATGTACATTTTAAAGATGTTCGGTTACCAACACTGGAAGAATGTAAAAATAGTAAATTATCTTTTTTGCAATCGTTTTTAAAAGGAATGTTTACTGTACCGGGAGATGGGTGTATTGATTTTAAGGAAGTATATAAATATCTGATTGAAACAAATTACAATGGTTGGATAGTCATCGAGGCAGAACAAGATCCAGCCATTGCACATCCTTTAGAATACGCTCTTATAGCTAGAAAGTATATTGATGAAAACTTGTTGAAAAAAATCATATATAAAGGGGATTAAGAGTATGGGGATAAAACAAGGGAGAAAAGGTGGCGAATCTCACAGGAAATCCTTAATGTTGATTACTTTAATTTCAACATTTGGTGGGTTGCTATTTGGGTATGATACAGGTGTTATAAATGGTGCTTTACCATTTATGTCAGATGAAAATCAACTCAATTTAACACCTTTAACGGAAGGGTTAGTTACGAGTTCCTTATTATTCGGAGCTGCATTCGGAGCAGTACTTGTTGGTAGATTAGCAGATTTATACGGTCGTAGAAAAAGTCTCTTATACTTAGCTTTCATCTTTTTCGTTGCAACGCTCGGCTGTACGTTAGCGCCGAATGTTTTAGTCATGGTAATTTTCCGGTTCTTACTAGGGTTGGCAGTAGGTGGAGCTTCTGTTACGGTACCAACCTTCTTAGCTGAAATGTCTCCGGCAGAGCGTAGAGGAAGAATGGTAACACAGAATGAATTGATGATTGTAACTGGTCAGTTACTTGCATTTACAATTAACGCAATAATAGGTAATGTACTTGGTGATGCAACACATGTTTGGAGATATATGTTAGTAATTGCGGCAATTCCAGCAGTGTTTCTATTCTTTGGAATGCTTCGAGTACCTGAGAGTCCACGTTGGTTAGCATCAAAGGGGCGTAAAGAAGAAGCATTACAAATTTTAGAAAAGGTAAGAGATAAGAAGCAGGCCAAAAAAGAGCTGCAAGAAATTGAAAACGCTATATCAAAAGAAGAGAAAACAGAGAAAGCAACATATAAAGACCTTGCTACACCGTGGATTAGAAGAATCGTTTTTATCGGATTAGGAATAGCAATTGTTCAACAAATTACAGGTGTAAATTCGATTATGTATTATGGAACGGAAATTTTAAGAGATTCTGGATTTGGTACGGAAGCAGCATTAATAGGGAATATAGCAAATGGAGTCATTTCTGTTCTAGCTACGTTTGTCGGAATATGGCTTTTGGGTAAAGTAGGGAGACGGCCAATGCTACTAACAGGACAAATTGGTACCACTATTTCCTTACTATTAATAGGAATCTTCTCATTAGTACTAAAGGGAGAGCCGTCCTTGCCTTATGTGGTCCTTGCCTTAACTGTTACATTTTTAGCATTTCAGCAAGGCGCAATTTCTCCGGTAACATGGTTAATGTTATCTGAAATTTTCCCGCAAAGAGTAAGAGGTCTTGGCATGGGAGTAACGGTATTTTGTCTATGGATTACGAATTTCTTAATTGGATTCTCCTTTCCGGTCTTAATGGCTGGTATCGGATTATCTACAACCTTCTTTGTTTTCGTAGTCTTAGGTATTTTTGCAATCGCATTTGTTAAGAAATATTTGCCGGAAACAAGAGGTCGTTCTTTAGAAGAATTAGAAGAATATTTCCGTAACCAAGAAAAAGGAATGGAGAAAATAGCCAAATAATATTTTCGTAGTTTATAATTGTAAGCGCATAACAAAAAATGAAAATTAAAAAGGAGTTTAAATAAAATGACGTTGAAAATAGGTGTAATTGGAACTGGTGCCATTGGCAGAGAGCATATTAAAAGAATCACTAAAAAGTTATCTGGAGGACAAATTGTAGCAGTTACGGATGTTAATCAAGAGTCAGCTAGAGATGTGGTGGAACAATTTAATTTAGATGCGGTTGTATTTCCAGATGATAAAACATTAATCGCAGAAGGAAATGTAGATGCAGTCTTTGTAACAAGCTGGGGACCAGCACATGAAGCGAGTGTATTAGCAGCTATCGAAGCTGGAAAATACGTTTTCTGTGAGAAGCCACTTGCAACAACTGCTGAGGGATGTATGCGTATAGTGGAAGCGGAAATGAAACATGGTAAACGCTTGGTACAAGTTGGATTTATGCGTAGATATGATAGCGGATATGCTCAATTAAAAGAGTTAATTGACGATAATTTTATTGGAAATCCATTAATGGTACATTGTGCACATAGAAATCCAGAAGTAGACACTACTTATTCTACAGATATGGCAATTAGTGATACTTTAATTCACGAAATTGACGTTCTTCATTGGTTAGTAAATGATGATTATAAATCAGTGCAAGTATTGTTCCCTAAGAAAACTAGTCATGCTCATGAAAATTTAAGAGATCCTCAAATTGTTATCTTAGAAACGCAATCAGGAATTGTTATCAATGCAGAAATATCCGTTAACTGTAAATATGGCTATGACATTCAATGCGAGGTTGTTGGAGAAGAAGGCATTGTTAAATTGCCTGAGGTTGCAACGGTTCCATTCCGAAAAAATGCTACTTTAGGGTCCACAATTCTAATGGATTGGAAGAAGCGTTTCGTAGATGCTTATGATGTAGAATTACAGCACTTTATGGATGCTATTAAAGAAACTGGTGAGCCTAAAGGTCCAACTTCATGGGATGGTTATATTGCCCAAGTTACAGCAGATGCGTGTATTAAAGCACAAAACTCTGGATTGAAAGAGGAAGTTGTATTACAGGAGCAACCAGATTTTTATAAAAATAATTTAAAGACTGCAAATGTCTAATTGATAAATAGAAACTTAATTTCTTGGTAGTCCGCCATTTTATCTCTGAAAATAGCGGACTACTAGAATAAAATATTTTAACAGAAAAGAGGAATGAACAATGATTTTAGCTTATGATCCATCCCATTATAGAGATAATACAGGATTAAAAGAAACGATTGATAATGTAGCAAGACTTGGGTATGAATATGTAGAACTTTCCCCTCGTAAAGATTTTATTTGGTTTTATGAATATCCAAAGGTTGATAAGCAATTAATCAAGGATTTAAAGCGATACTGTTCAGATGCAGGAGTGAAAATTTCTTCTGTTTTACCTGTTCAACAATGGTCTTCTCCAGATGAATTAGAACGACAATCAGCTGTTCGTAACTGGAAACGTTGTATAGAAATTACCTCTGAATTAGGGGTGGACTTAATGAACTCTGAGTTTGCAGGTGATAAGAGTCGTCCAACGGAAAGTGAAGCTTCCTTTATTCGCTCGATGGATGAATTAATGCCTATTTTTGAAAAAGAAGGAATAAAGCTGAATCTTCAATCTCACCCTAATGATTTTATCGAGCTTAATACAGAAGCTGTTCGCATGATTCGTGGGTTAGATAAGGATTGGATTAAGCTAGTATACTCCGTTGCACATGCCTTCTTTTATGATGATGGAAAAGGGGATATTGCCCAACAATTAGACGAAGCAAAGGATTTACTTGCACATGTATTAATTGCAGATACGATGAACCATAAAGCTGCTTTTGGCTTACGCTATATTGTTAATCCACCAAATGCCAATGTAACCATTCATCAGCATTTAAATCCTGGTGAAGGAGAAGTAGACTTTGAGACGCTTTATCGTAAATTAAGAGAATTTAAGTTTGATGGCATTGTCACAAACTCTGTATTTGCTTATCCAGACAAAGCGGACTGGTCAAATGAAGTAACATTGAAGTCTATTAGGGATGGGTTAAACATTTAAAAGAAATGAAAGTGGATCCATACATACCAGCAGGATGAGACAAAATACATCAGAATTAATAAAGTAGTAGGTTCAGGGAGGTGAAGTTAAGGGGAACCACCTCCCGCTGTAATACATTTTTCAGAAAAAAGAAAGTAATAACCATTTAATATTCAGAATATACAGAAAAAGTGGCTTTTAATGAGAAATAGGGGTGTTTTACATGACAATTGTTTCGATGCATGAAATGTTACAAAAAGCAAAACAAGGGAAATATGCAGTTGGGCAATATAATATGAATAACTTTCAATGGGTTGAAGCAATCCTTCAGGCGGCCGAGGAAGAAAAGGCACCCGTTATTGTAGCAGCTTCTGACCGAATAGTGGATTATTTAGGAGGATTTAAAACAATTGCAGTCGTAGTTAAGCAACTAGTGAAGGAATTAAATATTACTGTACCGGTAGCACTTCATCTTGACCATGGCATGAATGTGGAACGTTGCAAACAGGCAATAGATGCAGGCTTTAGCTCAGTAATGATAGATGGTTCTCACTATTCTATAGAAGAAAATATTAGGATGACAAAAGAGGTAGTAGAATATGCAAAGCCAAAGGGAGTGTCAGTTGAAGCAGAGGTAGGCACTGTTGGAGGAATGGAAGATGGATTAATTGGAGGAATTCAATACGCAGATCCCCTCGAGTGTGTGCGTCTTGTTCATGAGGCAGGAGTAGATGCTTTGGCAGCTGCATTAGGTTCTGTTCATGGTCCATATCAAGGGGAACCGGTTTTAGGGTTTGACGAGATGAAAGAGATTGCGGAATTAACCGGAGTACCATTAGTACTTCATGGTGGTTCGGGTATACCAGACTACCAAATAAGAAAAGCGATAGAGCTAGGACATGCAAAAATAAATGTAAATACGGAATGCTTGCAAGCATGGGCAAAAGCGGTTCGCCAGGTACTTGCAGAAAACCCAGAGGTATATGATGCTCGATTTATTCTTACACCAGGAATGGAGGCTGTGAAAGAAGCGGTAAGAAATAAAATCAAAGAGTTTGGTACAAGTCAGAAAGCTTTGGTATATAGCGAATAAAGAAATAAGTAAGGGGTATCTTTAATGGAGGTACCTTTATTTTTTTATGTAGAGAAGGGGAGAATGAATAAAAAACCCATATGTGTAAAAACAACTTTTCTACACATATGGGGTAGTTGAATTTTATAATTTTCCAGTTAGAAATTGTGCTTCACCAAATCCGAAGCACCAGTCATCATCATTATTAATCACCATAGAAATCATCACATCATTAGGTGCAATTCCACATTTAGCCTCTAATTCTTCCGTTAATTCTTGATAAAACTTTTCTTTATGCTCTTGTTTTCTTGCTCTACTTGTAATCGTAAAAACAATTACCTTTTCAGATCGTTCAAAACCTAAGCCTGTATCTTGGATTATCATTTCATACGGTTTATGTTGGGAAACAATTTGATATCGATCTCTTTCCGGTACATGGAAGTTACGAACCATAACGTCATGTGCTACATCAAGAATTTCTTTTATTTCTTTCTCGGATCTACCTTCCATCATATCAAGTCTAATTAAGGGCATGCTTTTCACTCTCCATTTTTTTGATTAGTTTTTGATTAGGTTTTGAATAACTATTTGTTATTTATGTATTTCTTTTAATTTACTTTATCATGATTTACCCTTTTTGTCATCAGGAAAATGGGCTGGATAATCGATGAAATTACTTGCTGGGAAGAATGAGCGTTTATTATTGCTGATTAGAACCATATCCAATAGTTACTATATAAAGTAGTTAAATTTGTATAGAAAATAGGAGGAACAACTTATTAGATTGGAAAAGTTGGAAAGAGTCTTTAGCCTGATGAACGATAGCATCGAGGAGAAGGGCTACAACATTTATTAAAGTGCTAAGACTGGACATTTTTAATAAATGTTGTAAGTTTTCTTATTTCAACGGTTTGTTCATATTAAACCATTCAACTCCAGCATGCTGGGAGTCGGCAATCCCTTGATTTTCATAGCCGTTTTTCTCATAAAAAGGAATTAATTCTTTATGGCAGGTTAAGGTGATGCTTAATCGTTCGTTTTTAGTTGCTATTTTTTCTAATTCTTTTAATAATAAACTAGCAATTCCTTTTCCTTGATAATTGGGATGAACAGCAATTCCTAAAATGCTTTGATGACCGCTTTTTGGTGGATTTGGATTTGTAGTTTCGAATAAGTCATCGGTAATAAACGGTGCTGAAATGACAGGTCCATTAACATACCCAACAACTACTCCGTTTTCTTCTATAATAATAAACGTATCAGAAATGGTACGAATTCTGTTTATAAAAGCTTCTTTTGTTGCTGCTTCTGCTGGGGTAAAAGCGATATTTTCTATTTTTAATAATGAAGTTAAATCAGTTTGTTGGACATTTCGGATGAGCATTTGTAATTCTCCTAGACTGTATTTTTAAAGATTTATTTTATTCTATTTTAGTTTTTTAAGAGCATTTTTTTCAATAGCAATCAATTGAATTTATTTGAAAAATAAAATAGTCTCTATTCTGAGGAATGTTGATTAATCTGAAAATATAGAATTTTTATAATGGTGCATGTTAAGATAATAAATATGAAAAGGCAAAGAATTAAAATATAGTATAGGAGAAGAAAGCGGTGAGTTAACTGATTCATGCATCAAAGCATACCCTTAATATAAGTATAGAACCGTTTGGAGATTCTGCGATTATCGTTCGGTTTGGAAATAGGATTAATTCAGACATTTATGAAAAAGTGCAGATGTTGGCTAATGATCTAGAAAACAATCCTTTTCCAGGTATGATTGAATGTGTACCTGCTTATACAAATGTAGCAGTATATTATCATCCGTTTGTAGTCTATGAGTCTTTTAAACAAGTGAATAATCACGTGTCACCATTTCAAATCGTGAAATCTGTGATTGAAGAGGTTATCGATCAACTTGAAGAAGGTAAACGGACAAACAATCGAGTCATTGAAATTCCGGTATGCTATGGTGGAGAATATGGTCCGGATATAGAGAAAGTTGCAAAGCATAACCTTCTTACGGTAGATCAAGTTATAGATATTCATTCCAATGGAGAATATCGTGTCTATATGATTGGGTTTGCTCCAGGATTCCCTTTCTTAGGAGGAATGTCAGAAAAAATTGCAACGCCGAGGCGTTCTACTCCAAGGCAATTGATTCCACCAGGATCTGTAGGAATTGCAGGGGGGCAAACAGGTGTATATCCAATTGCAACACCAGGGGGCTGGCAACTTATTGGGCAAACACCATTACAGTTATTCTTACCAGATAAGACCCCACCTTGTTTGCTTCAAGCTGGAAACATTGTGAAATTTGTTCCTATTTCTGAACAAGAGTTTCTTTATCAGAAGGAGGAAATAGAATGACAATCGCTGTAATTAGTTCTGGTATGCTTTCGAGTATTCAAGATCTGGGGAGGTATGGATTCCAAAAGCATGGTGTGATTGTTAGTGGGGCGATGGATACCTATTCTCTTAGAATTGGCAATTTACTTGTTGGGAATCAAGAGGGAGAAGCTGGCTTAGAAATTACTTTGTTAGGTCCTACACTTTTATTGGAAGAAGATGCACTTATTGCTATTACAGGCGGAGATTTGTCCCCAGAAGTAGAAGGGGTGCAAGTTCCTATGTGGAGACCTGTTCTAGTGAAAAAAGGAAGTGTCTTGAAATTCGGAAAAATAAAGTCTGGATGTCGTGCTTATCTTACTATTGCAGGTGGTTTTGCCATTCCTGAGGTGATGACTAGCAAAAGTACCTATTTACGTGCGGGGTTAGGTGGTTATGAAGGAAGGGCGCTGAAGGCTGGAGATAAATTAGAGACTAATTCTATCTCCGATTATTCATTAAATCTATTTAATAAACTCAAAAAGAAAGATACTGCTCAACCCTTTATTACAACGAGGTGGTTTGTGGATTTCTACAAGTTTATTACATTATCAAATGAACATACAATTCGAGTTATCGCAGGAAGCCATTTTTCTAGGTGCTCTTCTAATAGTCAGAAAAATTTCTATGCTGGGAAATTTACTGTTACTCCGCAGTCTGATCGGATGGGATATAGATTAAGTGGACCAGAGATAAAGCTAGATGAAAAGTTTGAGTTGCTTTCAGAAGCCGTAACAGTCGGAACCATCCAACTCCCGCCAGATGGACATCCAATTATCTTACTTGCGGATAGGCAAACTACAGGTGGATATCCGAAAATTGCGCAGGTAATATCAGTGGATTTATCTTTAGTAGCGCAGATGAAGCTTGGAAGGGAAATTTGTTTTCAGGAAATTTCATTAGAGGAAGCAGAAGCTTTGTTTATTGAGAGGGAGCAAAGGATTAGGGAACTAGAAAAGTTTTTGAAACTGAAAATGAATTGGAAATTTTGTACAAGTAGATGATGTAAGGATATGACGAAACTGATAATGATAATAAAATTGATTAGAAATAAATGATTTATTTCTAATCAATTTATCGACTTTTTTCTATTATGTTCAGATAAAAGGGAACGAACTGGAGAACTAGAGCGTTTGAAAGATTTATTTTTATCCCGAAATGTTCAGATAAAACCGTTACAGAAATTTCTACAGCACACCGCTTTCAAATCTTAATCCCCTACTAAATTCAGATGAAACGTTAAGGAAATCAGAAACACCTTATGCTATTGACTTCTTTAAATCTCCTGAATTTCAGATGAAATTGGATACAATACAGAAGAAATCCAAGGGATATTCGCAGCCTTTAATTCCCCCCACAACGTTCAGATAAAAGATTTAGTTGGTAAAAACCCAACGTTAGCGCAACTAACATTTATATCCCACAATGTTCAGATAAAAGCTGTTCGATAAGTTCTTTTTAGCGCTACAACTAATAAATTTATATCCCACAACGTTCAGATAAAAGATCTTAAGCAAAAGCTTGAGGATAATGTCTATAGTAATTTATATCCCACTACGTTCAGATAAAAGATTTTCCGTAGAGTATAAGGAAATGACTCTGTAAATATTTATATCCCACTACGTTCAGATAAAAGAAAAAGAACATTCAAGCTAAACAATGTTTTGTCTAATTTATATCCCACTACGTTCAGATAAAAGATAATCTTCAAATGGAATTAGAGTTGCAACGTTTAAATTTATATCCCACTACGTTCAGATAAAAGAAACTGCGTTAGTGAAACTAGCAACAATATCATTACATTTATATCCCACTACGTTCAGATAAAAGGAAAAAAGGACTAGAAAAGGCAGCACCTAAAATCAATTTATATCCCACTACGTTCAGATAAAAGCTATTTATGAAAGAGTCTTAATAGGAGAATCAATATTTATATCCCACTACGTTCAGATAAAAGATTTCATTTTCTAAAACAGTTGGTAAGTATAAATGATTTATATCCCACTACGTTCAGATAAAAGGGATCATTGCTTGTTGTAGATTCTCGCGGTTTCCCTATTTATATCCCACTACGTTCAGATAAAAGTTGATATCAAAGATGTTCATGTAATCCCTCAACCGAATTTATATCCCACTACGTTCAGATAAAAGCTAACTATCAGCTTCACCATATTATGCATAAAGGATAATTTATATCCCACTACGTTCAGATAAAAGTTTGCGCTTGTTACATTTAACAAAATCACTACATTTATTTATATCCCACTACGTTCAGATAAAAGGTGCAAACTGTTCTCCCCATTTATACTCTATCTCCCATTTATATCCCACTACGTTCAGATAAAAGGGCATAAATAAAAAAATGAGTGGTTGTATATTAGGTTATTTATATCCCACTACGTTCAGATAAAAGTGGTATTTTCTCGTCTTTTACTTCCGCTATTCCTAAATTTATATCCCACTACGTTCAGATAAAAGTCACATTCGGCGGAGCTCCCGGAACGGTTATTCCAACATTTATATCCCACTACGTTCAGATAAAAGAGGAGTAGTAACAATCTCTGCATCTACTTTTATATCATTTATATCCCACTACGTTCAGATAAAAGAGGAGTAGTAACAATCTCTGCATCTACTTTTATATCATTTATATCCCACTACGTTCAGATAAAAGTTCTACTATGTCCTGCCATGCGATTATGTCGTTTACATTTATATCCCACTACGTTCAGATAAAAGTGCTGCAGCTTTAATTGGATATGCAATTGGACTAAATTTATATCCCACTACGTTCAGATAAAAGAGGAATATCCGCCGTATGTGCCATATTAGATCCTTTATTTATATCCCACTACGTTCAGATAAAAGTAGAGGCGTTAGCAAAGAGTCTAATAGTTGGGTATAATTTATATCCCACTACGTTCAGATAAAAGATATATATGTTTTCTCCCGGTCCAGTTATATGCCATTCATTTATATCCCACTACGTTCAGATAAAAGCTGTCTACTATGTCGTAAAAATAAGTGTCGGTAATAAATTTATATCCCACTACGTTCAGATAAAAGACACCGTTTTCTGAAATTGGAACAGCTTTAACATCATTTATATCCCACTACGTTCAGATAAAAGATTTTAAACGATTTAAAAAACAATCTAGGTATTACTATTTATATCCCACTACGTTCAGATAAAAGTTTCAGCATTAACAGGTGATTTTATTGAACTATTACCATTTATATCCCACTACGTTCAGATAAAAGACAGTTGGAGCATTGTTTATTTTTGGAATATTCTCACATTTATATCCCACTACGTTCAGATAAAAGATGATAATGAAAGTTCTTACTAGGTCTATAACCCTCATTTATATCCCACTACGTTCAGATAAAAGCGTGATCCAGACGAAATCATGTTAGCGGTCATCCATCATTTATATCCCACTACGTTCAGATAAAAGAATGTTATAGGCCTAGAAGTTGAAGAGAATCCCATATTTATATCCCACTACGTTCAGATAAAAGTGATGAATAGCAAAGTGAAAGTGTTTGGTCTTACTCAATTTATATCCCACTACGTTCAGATAAAAGGATTGATGAAAAGGCAGAAATTCAAATTGAATCAAATTTATATCCCACTACGTTCAGATAAAAGTGGAAAACTGTTTGATTTAATCTGGCTAGCAATAATGATTTATATCCCACTACGTTCAGATAAAAGATTCTGCTACCTCCTTTTTCTTAATTCTCTTGGTATCCTATTTATATCCCACTACGTTCAGATAAAAGTTTTACCAGTTGATAGTAATTGCATGATCATTCTCTCATTTATATCCCACTACGTTCAGATAAAAGCTACTTCAGCTACTACAGAATGATATCTTTTAGCAAATTTATATCCCACTACGTTCAGATAAAAGGCAAGGCTTCGACTTTTAAATTTTTTGGCGCAAATTGTATTTATATCCCACTACGTTCAGATAAAAGTATTAATAAAACATTGGAAACTAAGGGTATTCCGAATTTATATCCCACTACGTTCAGATAAAAGACTGATATTTCAAGCTTTAACAGTGCAGATGGTTTAATTTATATCCCACTACGTTCAGATAAAAGAATTGGGGAAAGGAAACATGGGGTTCTTTCAAAACTATTTATATCCCACTACGTTCAGATAAAAGAAGAAGAAGTTAAAGATGTACGTTTTATGAACGAAATTTATATCCCACTACGTTCAGATAAAAGTTCATAGTTATGGTTTTGCCGAAACATCATTAATATATTTATATCCCACTACGTTCAGATAAAAGTGAACATGTGCTTAAGCATAAGCTAGGGGTTATCGCATTTATATCCCACTACGTTCAGATAAAAGTAAATAATGAATAAGGTGACGAGATGGAACTAACATATTTATATCCCACTACGTTCAGATAAAAGGATTAGTATTTGATTTGAATGGAGACCTAATAAAGAATTTATATCCCACTACGTTCAGATAAAAGCCTCAAATTTATTATGTGAAAATCCTATATGTATCAAGGCTTTAAGGCAATTGTTGTTTTAATAGTATTTATCCATTTTGCAGCGAACCTATAGTCGTGTATTCCTGTTTTTTATAAAAGACAAGGCAAACCCTTGCCACTTCAATGTTTAAAGCTATTATAAATAAAAATAGGTTTACTGCAGATTTTGGGTGAAATTATATTAATTATAATATAATCGATTGTCATTTCATACTTATCTATTGCATTTAAGGCAGTCCATCGTTATCTATAGTATATTATATTTAGTAGTAAATCGGAATTTATTTTAGGGGATGTTGTAGGTGAAAATGAATAAGGTGGAAAGACTCTTTAAAATTATTGACTACCTTAGTGCTGGAGATTTTGTAACCGCAGAGGAATTGGCTATTATTACTAATACATCTAAACGCAATATTTATCGAGATATAAGAGAGTTAGAAACAGTTGGTTACTATTTTCATACTGAGAAAAAAGGCTATCTATTAATGGAAAAGCCAGCTAAACATAATGTTGGTTTAACGGATAGAGAATGGCTCTCACTTCTATTAACACAAGCACTTCCAAAGCAAAATGTGATTTCAGAAAACTCGATGCTTTCAGAATACAAGGTTGGACGAAAGAAAACAAGCAAAGAAAAAGGATGGAATCGGGTAATTAGTGAACGAATATTACATCATTTCCTTTATCGTGATAACTATGATGAAAATTTAGTGATTTCGCTTGTCAAGGCTATAGAAAAAAGAAGAAGTTTAATGATTGCTTATTATAGTCCTACAAATGAAGTGGAAACAAAAAGAATAATTGATCCCTATTATCTTATCGATAGAGATGATCATTATTATATTGTTGCTTATTGTAATGAAAAAAAGGAGTTTCGTAATTTTCGTATAGATCGTATCAGATTATGGCAAATAGAAAAGCAAATCTATGAGTTTCAAGAGGAGTTTTCTATATCTAACCATCTGGCAAATTGGAAAATGGATTATACAGATGAAAGAAATAAATTTGTTGTACGATTTAGTAATAAAGTAGGGAAATACATAAAGGAAAAAAATTTTTATGATAAGAATGCTATAATAGAAGAAAAGGAAGATGGTTCAATATTTTTAACTATTGAAACAATGAGTAAATTATTTTTGCGATGGGTCAGGAAATATGGAATGGATGCTGAAGTAATGGAGCCTCTTCACATAAGAGAACAGTTAAAGAATGAGTATAAAAAGTTATTGGACATTTATAGAAAATAAAATGTATCTGAACAGTCGTGGGATATAAAAATTTATTATTATTTCATTAAGCATTAATTTTTATTTGAACGTAGCGGGATAACTAACTATTAATTAAGTTCTAGCAGGAAGTGGAGTAGGGTGATAAATACCCTACTCCATTTTTTGTGAGTTTTCGAAAAAACATTTGTTCGCTGACGTTTTTTGTCAGTTTATCCATTATAATAATAAATAAAGAAAAAGTAGTGTGAATATTGCGTATTACCTTTATTTGGTATAAAATGAAATGGTAACAAAGTAACATTGAATAAAATAATAATAAATGGGAGTGATAAAGTGAGATGTGTGTTTAGTTTTCAAATTGAGCACTTTCCAATACGGTATCGATTATTACTATTATCGTATATAAAGGAAACAATCCGATCGCAATCAGAAGAGTTCTATCAGTCGTTTTTTGTAGAGAGGGAAAAAGAGACAAAGAGATTTTCTTTCGCTCCTTATTTTCCGAATATTCAAATCGATGGAGATTTAATAGTTTCAGAATCTTTGAATCTAACAGTGACCAGTTCGAATATGGAAATGATGATTTACCTCATTAATGGTAGCCAGCAAAAGAGCGAATACCACTATAAAGAAAGCATTATGAAATTTACTGGGATGAAGATGGTCAAAGAAAAGACAATTGTACAGTCACAATCTTGGTTTAAAACTTTAACACCGATCTTAGTGGAAACAAAAGAGAGAAAACCATTGCTTTTCGATGATGATAATTTTGAAGAAGAATTAAATATTATTAGCTCAAAAATGATGAAGAGTAAGTATGGAAGACCTTTATACCAACCAATTAAAATACTAAAACATCAAATGAAAAAAAGTGTTGTGAAAGAAAATTTACATCAAGCATCAGGTGATTTATTTTTCACAGGAAATACAGGTCGATTCATGGTAGAAGGAGATCCTCGTGATTTAAATATATTCTATTTAGAGGGCATAGCTCTTCGTAGTAACCAGGGATTTGGCTGTATAGATGTTTTATAACTTGAGAGGAGGTGAGGATGGATAGTGACAATAGCAAGAATAGAGACTGCTGATGCGCTTTTAAATGCTGGGATTACGGGCTTTGTGAATATCTTAAATGATGCCAATATTACCTCTTACAAATGTGGTAATAACTATATAGAGTTTGACATTTCAATCTTAGAAAATTTCCATCATTATTATTTTGATTATTTCGCAAACAGGTATAAAGAACTGTTATCACATACTTTTCTTGTAACAAAGGGAAAGGATTTTCTTTATAAAAAAGAATGGGATGATAAGACAATAGAAGACTGGAATAAATATATTGAAAGAGCAAAAAAGAATCTTAAAAGTAATAGTTATACAGCTGCATATAAAATGATGACTTGCAAGGAAATAGATTTATTAGAAATGGAAAAAAAGCTAAAGAAGTTAAAATTGAAAAAGAATCAAATCATTTCAGATATTCAAAATGAAATTCATGAACAAATAAATCAACTGAAAGTTATTATCGAGTTTTTAGAAAAGGAGAATGTAAAAAAATATATTCTTGCAAAAAATATTGCTTATACAATAATTGATAACTTTTGGGGAGGAGTTTCTTTTCTACATAAATCATCTACAACAGCTGATATTTTCGAAGAGTATAAAAAATATTTTATTGATCCAATAAGGCTCTATTATGAAGAAAATCATGCAAAAGATAAATATGTATGCTTTATTAGCAACTTACCAATTAAGAAATTATCAAAACCATACGCATATGATATGGCTTGGCTAACAAAAATGGGAGTAGATATGAGCAGGAAAACATCTCATTTTTGGAATTTGCAGTCAAATACATGCTATATCTCACCTCTTATTAATTTTATTTATTCTTGTATGCCTGCGGGGTTTACTTTTATGAATAATCAAGGATATTTTGTCAACTGTAACAGTTCAGTTAAAGCTTTAACAAGATTAAATAACAATCATGAAATGTATGCTGTTAGATCAGATGACAATATTCAACTACTAGAAGCAAGAACATATTATCAATTAATAGATTTCATGGAAAATCAAAAAAATAAAAAATCAAGGTATGAGATAGATAATATTCAAGTCATTAAATTTAGCAATACAGATAATAAAGCAGATAATTTCCGACCATACACTTATAATGTGTTATCAAAAGATAAATTAGAAGTTATTAAAAGACATCAAAAATCATTAAGCAATATGATTAGCAAGGTAGTGAAAACAGGCGATGGTTCCTACCTAAGGATCTATCAAAATGTAATGGAACGTTTATACAGTAATAAAAATCAATTTGATTTAATTGGTTTATTATGTAGGACAAATTTGCCGAACAGACCAGAGGAACCGATAAGAAGTAACAGGCTAATATTAGACATTGTCTACTTAAATAATAGCTTTATAGGAACGATTGTACGGAATCGCAAAGAGAAGGAGGATGGTTCGATGAGTGATTATTATTCTTATGTAAATAGGGAAACAATAGCACATGTGGAAAATTCAGGTAGAAAATTAGCCTATAATTATAAGGTTAGAAATGCCAGCAATAAATTAGGTGGGATTACCTATCGTTTACTTAATGCTTTAAAAACAAAGGATACAGGAAAATTTATGGACACTTTTATCAATGCCCATTTATATGCAGCAAGAGAAGGAGAATTAATCATTCCCCCTCAAATGACAGAGGCATTAATGGATGAAGATAAATTGCAAACACTTGGCTATGCATTTGTTTTAGGTTTGCGTTCAGGACTTAACCCTAAAGGAGATAAAAAGGAGGAAGAAGAAAATGAATAAAAAAGGTTTAACATTATCGATTGTTTTTGAAGCAGAAAGTGGCAACTATGGAGAAGGAGTCGGAAATGTCACGTCATTAAAAAAAATAACAAGGGGAACAGGCGATAGTTTTACATATATTTCAAGGCAAGCACTTCGCTATAACATCATCCAGCAAATGGGTGAAGATCGTACTCCGCTTGAATTAGATGGCTCTGTTATACAATTTGCTCCAGATGCTTTAATTTCTGATTATCCTGAAATTGATTTGTTTGGTTATATGAAAACAAATAAAGGAACGAAAACAAGATCTGCTGTTGCTCGTTTGTCTAATGCAATTGCATTAGAAAGTTTCCAAGCAGATACAGATTTTCTAACTAATAAGGGATTATTCGATCGTTATCAAGCAGCAACTATAATGGAAGGAAAAGAACAAAAAAAAGGTGGCAATATTGCGCAAAGCGAGATTCATCATTCGTATTATACGTATACAGTTACCATTGATTTAGATCAAGTAGGCATTGATTATAATGAGAAGGAAATTTCTGTTTCTAATGAGGAAAAAGCCAACAGAGTAAATGCTTTACTGCGAACTTTAAAATTTTTATATCGCGATATAAAAGGAAGAAGAGAAAATTTTTCGCCATTATTTGTGATTGGCGGTGTATATGATATTAAAAATCCATTTTTTGAAAATCGTATTAAAGTTAAGAATAATCAACTAAACGCACAAACGTTATCTAGTGTTTTAGCATTAGACAGCCACATAGCAGATCAGACAAAATGTGGTCTAATTGAAGGAATATTTGATAATGATCAACAAATTAAAGAGGAATTATCTCCTCTAACTGTTGCTGCTTTCTTTGATTTCATTCAAAAAGAAGTAAGCAATTATTATTTAGATTAAGTGGTGAGCATATGAGAGCACTTAGAATAAAGCTTTATCAGAATATGGTCAATTATAAGCTACCATCTAGTTTTCAATTAAAAGAAACATACCCACTACCCCCTTACTCAACTGTATCTGGCATGATTCATAGAGTGTGTGGTTTTACAGAATACCACCCATTAAAAATAAGTATTGCGGGAGATTATTATTCAAAAGTAAATGATCTAGCAACAAGATATGAATTCGCTGCATCAACATATGAGGAAGCCAGACATGCTTATAAGTTGCATTCTTCTGTGGAAAACCGGGATTATGGATTAGCACGTGGGGTAAGTACAACAGAACTATTAACAGATTTAGAATTAATGATTCATATTTTGCCAGAAAAAGAAGATGATTTAGAGGTTTTGTACCATTCGTTTAAAAATCCTTCCGAGTATATTTCACTTGGGCGTAGGGAGGATTTGGTAAGAATAGAAGAGGTAAAGCTTGTAGAAATAGTAGAGAAAGAAATAGAAGAGGATTATAGGTTAGAATATTCAGCTTATATTCCTGTAGAAGTTCAAAAAAATTATAGTGCGGATTTTGACTTTGTAACAGTATATAAGTTAAATCGTTATTACGAAAAAGTACAGATAAAAAAAGGGATGGAACAGCGAAGATGGAAACAAGTTTCCGCATTTTATGGTACAAAAGGAAAAGAATTGGTAAGTGATGAGGTTTATCAATTTGATGAAAATGAAAATATTGTATTTTTTTCCTGAATTAATAGAGTCAGTCATATAAAAGAGACTAGGATTTTTAAGAAGTTCCTAGTCTTATTTTAAAGGGGAGTGTAGTGTGGCAAATCTATTACTTGCAAAGTCAGATGAGAACTTTGAAGAAACAATTCAAAAGCATACTGAAGAACTTTTAGATGAATTGAAAAGCTTAAATGATATTTATCCCTATATACCAGAACTTAGATGGGATTTATTAAAGTTAGCATGTATATATCATGATGTAGGGAAAGTGAATACTAAATTTCAAAATAAGTTATTAATAGCGATGAATAAAAAGGAATATTTATTGGAGGATGTAATTCCTAAAGTACAGGAGGTGTCACATGGGTATTTAAGTTGTGCATTTATTCCTTATAAAGAGATATTAAAAGAAGATGAAGAAAGGGCAATTGTGGCACAAGCTGTCTATTACCATCATAAAAGACCTAAAGCAGATCGAAATGCGTTAAAGGCGGTCATTGCTCAGGATTTGCCGTTATATTATCAAGCTTTTAAAGAAGTATTTCCCTTTCAGCTGGCTGAGCCTAAAAGTAATTTCAAAAAATACCTTAAACGAATCAAAAAAACGATAAATCAAGAGCAAGCGAAACAATTTGTCCTTGTTAAAGGCTTGCTTAATAAAATTGATTATGCTGCAAGTGCTCATATCCCAGTGGAAATTGCTAACCCTGGTCTAGACAATTATGTAGATAAGTTTCTTGCTACTAAATATAGGAGCGGAAGAAATGAACTGCAAAATTATTTGCTGGAACATCAAAAGGAGAATAATATTGTGATTGCTTCGACTGGTATAGGAAAAACAGAAGCAGCGCTATATTGGATTGGAAATAGTAAAGGCTTCTTTACATTACCGCTTCGAGTTTCTATTAATAGTATTTATAAGCGCATAGAAAGTGAAATTAATTTTAAAGAAGTCGCATTACTGCATTCAGAAACAGAAAGTGAATATGTGAAAAATGACCAATATTCTATTGATTATTTTGAAAAAACAAGACAATGGTCGATGCCTTTAACAATTTCTACTCTTGATCAAATATTAGACTTTGTTTTTAAGGAAGAAGGATTTGAAAAGAAACTTGCAACTTTATCCTATTCCAAACTAGTGATAGATGAAATTCAAATGTATTCACCTAAAATGTTGGCCTGCCTTCTAGCGGCTTTAAAAGAAATTACAGATATAGGTGGGAAATTCACGATTATGACTGCAACCTTTGCTCCATTTTTATCAGATTTGATGGAGAAAAAATTAAACATACCATTCAATAAGCCAGATAATGCGTTCTACAAGAAAGTGAATGGGGAAGTTGTAGTTAGGCATCGTCTAATCGTAAAGAATGAGCAATTAAATATAGAGGATATTAAAAAAAATAGGATAGACAAAAAAATATTGATAATCGTAAATACTGTTCAAAAAGCTCAAGAAATATATGATGCATTAAAAGAGCGAGAAGATGTTTTTTTATTTCATAGTAGATTTACGAAAATGGATCGTAAAGCGAAAGAAACAGCTATTCAAGAAATGGGAAAATTGGAGAATAAGGACAGTGGCATTTGGATTACGACACAAGTAGTAGAAGCAAGCGTAGATATTGATTTCGATGTTCTTTATACAGAACTTTCTGATTTAAATGGTCTATTTCAACGAATGGGTAGAGTTTATAGAAATAGAATGTTGGACCATGACCGAGTCAATGTAGTTGTTTATGATGGTGGAGATGATTATCCATCAGGGATTAGTTATCGTGATAAATATAGTGTAGTAGATAGTAGTATTTTTGAAATTTCTAAACAAGCTTTGCAAGAATATAATTCTCCTATTATTTGTACAGAAGAGTTAAAGATGGAATTGATAGAAAAAAATTATACTACACAGCGTTTAGAAAGGAGCAATTATTATAAAGAAGTTAAAGAATTCTTGAATATTTTAGCAAGTATAGAGGAATATGATGAAGATTTAGATCCAAGAATTACAGATTTAAGAGACATATTTAATGAAACGATTATCCCATATTCCGTTTATCAGGAAAATAAAGATACAATAGAGGACTTAGTTGCTAAATATAGTAAAACGTTAGGAATAAAAGCAACGAATGCGATTAGAGAAGAACGTGCGATACTTCGTGATAAATTATATGAATTTACAGTGGATATTCCACAATATAGAGTTACAAATGCAAGAAAATTAAATAGAGAGGAACAATTTTTAAAGATAGGTAGCTATGAATCGATTAAAGTAATTGATTATGAATATGATTCAACATTCGGTCTAAAATATTCTAATGATAAAAAATTATTTTCTAATAGTCAAATTTTATAAGGAGAGATAAGAGGATGCTGCAAACGAATACAGTTGGTGGTGTGGATTTAGCCTACTATATTGTCTGTAAAAGAAAACTTTGGTTATATAAGAAAGGGATAGGAATGGAAAGTGAATCAGATAGAGTTCTCGAAGGATCTATTCTTCATGAGAATTCTTATCCTCGCCTTAATAAGGAAATCCTTATTGACGGTGCATTTAAAATAGATGCAATAGACGGGGAATTTGTTAGAGAAATTAAACTATCTAGTAAATTGGAAGAGTCAGATAAAATGCAGATGCTTTTTTATTTGTATCAGCTTTATTTAAGAGGAATTAAGAAAAAGGGCTTAATTAGCTATACAAAAGAAAGGAAAACGGTTGAGGTATTGTTGACAGAGGAAAATAATAGAAAGGTACAGAAAGCAATTGCAGAGGTTTATCAAATCATTGACCGAAATACTCCACCCCCTTTAATGAAGCTACGCTATTGTAAAAGTTGTGCTTATTATCCATTTTGTTTTTCAAGAGAGGATGAAGATGACGATGCGTGATCATTATGTTTTTTCAAATGGAAGACTAAAAAGAAAAGACAATACAATATATTTTGAAAATGAAGAAGGGCAGAAGAAACCACTTCCTATTGAAAAGATTCAAACATTGCATTTATTTGGCGAAATAGATGTTAATACAAAACTATTAACTTATTTAAGCCAATATGGTATCACTTTGCAGTTTTATAATTATTATGGTTTTTTTACTGGTGCATTTAATCCTCGAGATGCCAAAGAATCTGGCCATGTGATCGTGAAGCAAAGCGAGCATTATTCTGATAAGTATAAACGGCTGTACATAGCCTATCAATTTTTAAATGGAGCAGTTCACCATATGTTACGAAATCTGCGCAATTATAAAGAAGGAACAGCGGAATATATTGAAGGAATCCAGTTGTTATTTAGTCAGTTGCACACTTCGACAACAATTCCTGAATTGATGGGTCGAGAAGGACAAATTCGCCATCTCTATTATCAAGCATATAATCATATCTTTAAACAAGATTTTGTTTTTGAAAAACGAGAAAAACAGCCTCCGAGAGATCCAATCAACGCTTTAATTTCTTTTGGCAACACATTGATGTATCGAGTTGTATTAACAGAAATTTATAAAACTTCTTTGAATCCTACTATAAGTTTTCTTCATGAGCCTTCGACTAAGAGATTTTCCTTAAGTTTAGATATTGCGGAAATTTTTAAACCTTTAATCGTTGATCCAATTATTTTTTCTTTAATAAACAGAAAGCAGATTACAAAAAAACATTTTGATTACATAGAAGGCGAAATTTGCTATTTGAATGAGGAAGGAAAGAAAAAATTTATTACGGCGTGGGAAGAAAAATTAAATCAGTCTATTAAACACCGAATGTTAAAAAGAAATACAACATATCGTTATTTAATTCGGTTAGAATGTTATAAATTAATTAAGCATGTAATTGGCGACGATGTATACAAGCCGTTGAAAGCGTGGTGGTAGCATAAATGTTTGTTATTATTACTTATGATGTAAACGAAAAAAGAGTCGGAAAAGTTTGTAAAAAACTTAGAGAATATCTTGATTGGACACAAAATTCTGTTTTTGAAGGAGAAATAACAATTGGAAAATATACGCAATGTATGTCAGAATTAAATAATATAGTAAACAAAGAAACAGATTCCATATATGTCTACCAAGTGAAAAATCCACGTAATATAAAAAAGATTGTACATGGTAGAGAAAAGAATCCATTTGATCTCTTTTTGTAGTAACTTTGGTTGTTTAGATGTTAGAATTATTCTAAATAAGCTTTGGATTTGCATCAAACCTACTTTTTGAAAAAAAATCCAAACCTCTTGCTATCAAAGGTCTTAAAGCATATTTAAAAGGTTTTATAAAAACACTACTAAAGGTTCACTGCAAATTAGAGAAATATTGGTATTACAATAATGTACTTGAGCCCTGGGTATAAAAGGGTTTATGGTGTGATCTTTTTGAGGATTTTATCTGAACGTAGTGGGATATAAAGTCGGGAGAAAAAGTCACTACCGCACTATAGTTTCCATTTTATCTGAACGTAGTGGGATATAAAGAAGTTGGGAAGTGGTTAGACAAACGAGGGATTAGTCATTTTATCTGAACGTAGTGGGATATAAAGTGAGGACCAAATATTCCAAGTGTAGGCATTATTTTGATTTTATCTGAACGTAGTGGGATATAAAGGATGTATATGATGAGTTTTGCCGTTTCGCTGGAAAGAATTTTATCTGAACGTAGTGGGATATAAAGCCCTTATACTTCTGGTGGTTGAGTAGCATCTTCTAAGTTTTATCTGAACGTAGAGGGATATAAAGTGGTTACTAACAATGCCTTTTGGGGCATAGTTTTGCGTTTTATCTGAACGTAGTGGGGTAAAAGTATGATAAACGAAAAGTCAATAATACTGCTTTTTCTATAACTCTCCATTTATATTACAACCCAATACCTAATCGTAACATTCCTACCTAAATTTCCCCACCTAAGGAAATTCCTAGCTAACTAACCCAATTGGCTAACAATTCCACCAAAAATCCAAACCCTTCCGAAGCAAGGTTTTCACCTAGCAATCTCTCAGTTACCACTTTTTGGACGGTGAATAGAAATATTACATCTGCTAGCCTAGTAGTAGACACAGGAACAACACAGAAACGACTACTAGGAGGTAATTGGATTTGAATAAATTAAAGAAGCTAATAGTAGCCGCTGGATTAGTGTTATCTATTTCAGCTTTTACATTAATAGATCAAGCAGAGGCAGCGACGAACCGGACGATTCAGTCTGGGGACACTTATTGGAAAGTGGCAAAGGGATTTGGGATTCCTGTTAGTGATTTAATGAAAGCTAATAATAATAAACCATTAATTACTGGTCAAAATATCATTCTACCAAATGCAACAGTTTCCCCTGCGGATAAAGATTTAATGGCACGTTTAGTAAGAGCGGAAGCGGTTGGTGAACCATATGCTGGGAAGGTTGCGGTGGCAGTTGTTGTCTTGAATCGTGTGAAAAGTAAGCAATTTCCTAATACGATTCGTAATGTAATCTATGAGAAATCAAATGGATATTATGCATTTACACCAGTTCAAAATGGGGAAATTAATAAAGCTGCTGACGCCATATCAAAAAGAGCAGTAAATGAAGCAATCGCTTTAGGTGGACAAGGAAATGGTTCTCTGTATTTCTTTAATCCAAAAACAGCTACAAGTAACTGGATTTTAACACGTGAAGCAACCGTTACAATAGGAAATCATCGTTTTGCTAGATAACTAGTAATAGAAGCGCCAGTCTTAATAGATTGGTGCTTTTTTAAATTTTTGACTATTTTTGTTACAATAAAAGGTAGAACATTTAGTACAGAAGGGGTAAACGATATTGAAATGGAGTTATTTAACTCGTTGGATCTTTGATAAACCATTAAAGAGCGGAACTAGCTTAAACATATATGAAGTCAAAAAATGTCTTGGCTTAGGTGCATATGGGATCATTTATTTGTGCACAGATAATCGTTCAGGAAAAAAATATGTAGTTAAACAATTACGACCAAGTAAAGGGAAAAAACAGCGAGAACGTGAGAGATTTAAGGATGAAGCAGAATTACTTAGAAAAATAGATTATCCTGCGATTCCAGCTTTAGTGGATGAATTTAAGATAAATAATCAACATTATTATGTAATGGAATATGTAGATGGAGACAATATAGAAGATTTATTATTTTTTCATAATCAAAAGTTTACAGAAATAGAAGCACTACAAATAATGAAACAACTTCTTTCTATTCTAAGTTATCTTCATCAGCATAATATCTTTCATACAGATATTAGACCACCTAATGTGATCGTTAAACAAGAAAAAGTGCACTTGATTGACTTTGGGCTTGCGGTAGTGGAAGACAATGAGAAAGCAGTAAGGAATTATCGTCAAGATGATTACTATGACTGTGGTCAAATGATTTTGTTTTTAATGTATTCCCAGTTTAAAGGGAAGAAAAGCAAGAAACGTACATGGTTAGAGGAATTGTCATTGCATCCTGAAACGGTCATACTGCTCAAAAAGATGTTAGGAATAGCTGAGCCATATATCAATGTGAACGAAATAGAAAAAGATCTAAATAATGCGCTGGAAGCTTTAAAAGAACCCAAAAGCATATAGCAAAAAAATCTTGTACCTAATTGTACAAGATTTTTTTGCTTAAATATTAGCTTAACTACTATGCTTCCGACGCTTATAATAATGACTGCCACCGTATGGATTACGTTTTCTGTAATCAGAACTGCTGTAGCTTTTGTGTTTCCGATAACTTCTTCTGTCACTGCTACTATAACTTTTGTATTTGCGATAACCTCTTCGGTCACTACTACTATATTTTTTATAGCTTTTATGGCGACGGCTATTGCTGTAACTGCCTGAAATCTGCTGTATTTTCTTCATGATTTTTCTAAACATTGGATCACCTCATTTGAGCTATTAAATATACATTTTATCAAATAACGCAAAAATATAGCGGTAATTTACGAAAAAATTACATGAATGTAATATAAATGGTTGAATAGAAGGGAATTTCTGCTTACAAATGAATGTTATTTAATCATACTAATTTTATCGGTTTTAATATGTAAATATTGCATTCTAGTAAGAAATATAATAATATTATTAATATTCTAAACAGTTTGCATTATTAAAAGATAGCTTCTTTGAGAATATATGGGAAAAGGGGTAATGAACATGAAATATGGATTTTGGCTACCTATTTTTGGGGGATGGCTAAGAAATGTAGAAAATGAGAAAATGCCGCCGACGTTTGAATATGCGAAAGAAGTAATTCAAAGTGGAGAGAAATGGGGATACGATACTACTTTAATAGCCGAACTATATTTAAATGATATTAAAGGTCCTGAAAAAGATTCTCTAGAAGCATGGTCAACAGCTGCCGCTTTAGCTGCTGTTACGGAAAAGATAGAAATTATGACTGCGATTAGACCAGGTTTCCATAATCCTGCTGTTGCAGCAAAAATGGCTGCAAACATTGATCATATTAGCAATGGGAGATTTACGTTAAATGTTGTTTCCGCATGGTGGGAGCAAGAAGCTAGGCAATATGGCGGAGTTTTCACAGAGCATGATGATCGCTATGAGCGTACACAGGAATTTATTGATATATTAAAAGGATTATGGACAGAAGAAACGTTTAGCTATAAAGGAAAATACTATGAGATTTCTAATACAAAACTATCACCAAAGCCAGTTCAAAAGCCAAATCCAATCCTGTATGCAGGTGGGGAAAGTCCAAAAGGGAAAGAGATTATTGCCAAAAACTGTGATGCCTATGTGATGCATGGTGGTACGGTGGAAGAAATTGCGGTGAAGATTAAAGGAATGCAGGAAGAAAGACAAAAATATGGGAAAGAACCATTTTCTTCTTTTGGTATAGCTGCCTATGTTATTTGCCGCGATACAGAAGAAGAAGCACAAAAAGAGTTAGAGAGAATCACAGATGTAAAAGAGTCGTCTGCTTATGCAGGCTTTGATGATTTTGTTAATAAGTCTCAATTAGAACAGAAAATTAAATTATATGATTACTCGGTTTCCAACCGTGGCTTGCGTCCGAATTTAATCGGAACACCTGAACAAATAGCGAAAAAAATACTAGATTATGAGGAAGCGGGAGTAGATTTATTATTACTACAATTTTCCCCTCAGCTTGAGGAAATGAAAGACTTTTCCGAAAAGGTTATGCCGTTAGTGGAGACATTACGTAAAGAAAGAGAAGTGACTAGTTGATGAGTAAAATTTATGTAATTCATGAAAATAGTGAATGGACGGTTCATTTAACAAAAAGATTAGATGAATTAAATTTACCTTATGAAGAATGGGATTTATCAGAGGGGAGCTTTGATTTACTTCAAGAGCCTCCAGAAGGAATCTTCTATAGCAGAATGAGTGCTTCTTCTCATACACGTGGTCATCGGTATGCTGCTGAATATACGGCTGCGGTATTAGAATGGCTTGAATCTCATGGGAGAACGGTAGTAAATGGTAGTAGCGCATTAAAATTAGAGGTGAGTAAAGCAGCGCAATATGCTGCATTACAAAAACATGGCATAACTACTCCAAGAACATTAGTGGCAACAGGGAAAGAACATATTATTGCAGCTGCAAAGCAGTTGGGAGATCCTTCCTTTATAACAAAGCATAACCGAGCAGGAAAAGGTTTGGGTGTACGTTTATTCCATTCTATCAAAGAATTAGAAGCATATGTTGAGGGACCAGAATTTGAGGTACCAGTCGATGGTATTACCTTAATCCAGCAATACATTGAAACACCAGATCAATCGATTACAAGATGCGAATTTGTTGGCGGAAAATTCGTTTATGCAGTCAAGGTAGATACAGCAGGAGGCTTCGAGCTTTGCCCAGCAGATGCGTGCCAAATAGATGATCTATTTTGCCCAGTAGGTGAACAAGTGGAAGAAAAACCGAGCTTTACGATTCAACAAGGCTTCAATGAACCAATCATCGAAAAATACGAACAATTTTTAGCATCACAAGGTATATTAGTTGCTGGAATTGAATTCATGAAAGATCATAACGGTACAATTTATACGTATGATATCAACACAAATACAAACTATAATGCAGATGCAGAAAAAGTAGCTGGCATATATGGAATGCTTAGACTAGCGACCTATTTAGGGGATGAGTTGAGCAGTAGATATGGCGTTTCGAAGTAGATAATAATAAAGGGCTAGATACGATTATTGTATCTAACCCTTTGTTATATTCACTCTATTCAATTAACCCTTCCTCTTTCAAAAAATCCACAGCAACATCTTCATATTGCTCTTTATCAATATCGACACGTGCATTTAGCTCTTGCATTTTTTCATTGTCAATTTTTCCGACAAGCATGCCAAGTACTTCTTCTAATTCTGGATGTTTTTCTAATGTGTCTGCTCTAATTACAGGTGTAGCATAGTAAGGAGGGAAGAAGTTTTGATCGTCTTCTAAAACCTGTAGATCAAATGCAGGGATGCGTCCATCTGTTGAAAATGCATCAATTACATCAACATCTCCATTTTTAATGGCACTATACATAATGCCTGAGTCCATTGCTTGTGTATTTTTAAATTCTATTCCATACGTATCAATGAGACCAGGGTAACCATCCTCTCTTTCAAGGAATTCTGGTTCAGAGCCTAAGGTAAGTTGTGGGGCCATTTGTTTTAATTCCGAAATCGTTTTTATATTATACTTTTCGGCATCTTCTTTACGAAGCGTTAAGGTGTATGTGTTGTTAAAACCGAATGGCTCTAGCCAAACTAAATTGTAATCTTCTTTGAATTTCTTTTTTACAATGTCATAGGCTTCATCGGGGTCACTGACCATATCTTCCTTTAGAATGCTGAGTAATCCTGTTCCAGTATACTCCATGTACATATCATAATTGCCGGTGTTAACTCCTTCAAATGCTGGAGCTGTCCCGCCAAGAAAAGATTCATAGTTTACTTGTAAATCTGTGTGCTCTTCAATCAGATGCCCCATGACGTAAACCATAATTTCTTGTTCAGTGAAATTTTTACCGGTGATTGTGATGGTGTCTTTTCCACTTTTTACATTGCTGAAATTTGCAATGACAGTTGATAGTGGAAGGAGGACAATTATTGCTGCAATAATCCATATTCGAATACGACTTTTATTTTTATTCGCTTTTTTATTTTGATGTAAACCTCGAGGGGTAACATCTTCTTCAAGAAGTTTCAATAAATAATCAAATATAATCGCCAAGAGTGCAGAAGGAACAGCGCCAGCGAGTATAAGACCAGTATTGTATGTTTGTAAACCACGGAAGATTAAATCACCCAGTCCACCTGCTCCAATTAGTCCAGCTATCGTTGCGACACCAATAATTAAGACAGTTGCGGTCCGGATTCCTCCCATGATGACTCTTAAGGATAAAGGTAATTCAACCATCCACAGCACTTGGCGATTGGTCATACCCATCCCAACACCAGCTTCTATTGCGGAACGTTCTACCCCAACAATCCCTAAATATGTATTACGTAAAATCGGTAATAAACCATAAACAGTTAAAGCGATAATTGCTGGAAGCTTACCAGTTCCGATGAAAGGGACTAAAAACACTAGTAGGGCAAGACTTGGTATTGTTTGAAAGACGCCAGCAACTCCAATAATAGAGTCTGCTATTTTTCTGTGGCGAGTTAAATAGATTCCTAGAGGAACAGAAATTACAATTGCAATAGCAATTGAAAGAAGAGAAAGATACATATGCTCTAAAATTAAATTCCATATTGTTGGCCAACGGTTGATAAAGACATCAATTGTCTCTGTGATTATATTAGGAATGGTTCAAACCCCCTTTTTATTCTCCAATTTGATCGGCTATATACTCAACAAGGCTAGCGCGATTGACAATCCCGATAATTTTAGAATCCTCATCAATTACTGGAATAAAGCCGTAATTGGATTCACTAACAAGCTGAAAAGCCATTTCTGTTGGATCCTCTATTTTAAGTGTTGGTACATTTGTATCCATTATATCTTTTAAGGTTAATGCTTCTTCATTATAGTGTTTTTGCACATCCCAAACGGATGCTATTCCTAGAAAGGTTTTGGCATTGTCTAAGACGACAAGACTATCAACCCGTTTTCTTCTCATTAATTTTAATGATTCAGCAAGACCACGGGATTGGCTTGCCGTAACAGGGGGAATCATTAGCTTTTTTAATGGTGGTAAGGAAATATTTTCTTGCAATCGGTCTTCGCCAATAAAGCTTCGGACAAATGCATTGGCTGGTCTCCGTAAAATGTTTTCTGGACTATCGATTTGAACAATTTCGCCATCCTTCATAATACAAATGCGATCTGCAATTTTTAGCGCTTCATCCATATCATGTGTAACGAAGACAATTGTTTTTTGAATTTCCTGCTGTAATCGAACTAATTCATCCTGAAGCTGCTCTCGACTGATAGGGTCCAAGGCGCTGAATGGTTCATCCATCAGTATTATTTTCGGCTCAGCAGCAAGTGCCCTGATAACACCAATTCTTTGTTGCTGTCCACCACTTAATTCAGTAGGATAGCGATCACCGAAAATTTCTGGATCAAGTCCAACCATGTTCATTAATTCATTGATTTTGTCCATGTATTGTTCTTTTTTCCATTTTTGGAGTCGAGGAACGAGTGATACGTTTTCTTTAATCGTCATATGGGGTAACAAACCTATTTGCTGGATGACATAGCCAATAGTTCTGCGGAGTTTGACTGGATCCTCAGTGGATATATCTTTTCCCTCGATGGTAATTGTGCCACTCGAAGGTTCTATGAGTCGATTGATCATCCTCATAGTTGTTGTTTTACCAGAACCACTTGGTCCAATGAGCACAAGCAATTCCCCTTCATTCACTTGAAATGTAATGTTTTTAAGTGCTTTAAATCCATCTTGAAACGTTTTAGTTACTTCATTAAATTGGATCAATTTCTACGAACACCTCCAGACTTTTCTATAAAACTAATTACCCTATTTTGCTAACTAACTAACCTCCTTTTTTAAAAATGTATATTACAGTCATTAACTAGTGTATCACTATTTTTTGAAAAATGGGACCAAAAAGGGAAAGTTATGGGAAGTGGAAAAAGAATTTTCTTGAAAATAGAAGGTGTAGAAGCTGCTGAATCTTATATTGAAGCATGGAAATAATAGCAATAATTATTTAATAATAATATTGTAATTTTATTTCATATGAATCTCAGAAGCTCCTAGTTCTCTATTATTACATTGACCAATAAGCTATAGAGTGATCCTTTTTAATAAATAAAAAAATAGGAAAAAGGGGAATAAAGGAATGAAAAAAACAAAAGAAACCATCACAAATAAAGTGAAAATCAATGACAATTTCTGGGGACGCTATTTGGAAGTTGTACGAAACCATGTTATCCCTTACCAATGGGAAGCATTAAATGATCGATTACCAGATGCCTCACCAAGTCATGCGATTGAGAATTTTCGAATTGCAGCAGGGGAATCAACGGATGAATATTATGGAATGGTGTTTCAAGACAGTGATCTTGCTAAATGGTTGGAAGCAGTTGCTTATAGCTTAGAGAATGAGCCTAATGCTGAATTAGAGAAAACAGCTGATGAAGTAATTGCTTTGATGGGAAGAGCGCAACAGGAAGATGGCTATTTAAATACTTATTATATAGTTAATGAGCCGAATAACCGATGGACAAATATTCGCGATAATCACGAATTGTATTGTGCAGGACATTTAATAGAAGCAGCAGTCGCTTATTATCAAGTGACGGGTAAGAAGCAGTTCCTAGATATCATGTGTAAATATGCGGATTATATTGACAGCGTTTTCGGACCAGAAGAGGATAAATTAAAGGGATATCCTGGCCATCAGGAGATTGAATTAGCTTTAGTGAAATTATTTGATGTTACAGGTAATCAGAAATACTTACATTTAAGTAAATATTTTATTGATGAACGAGGAAAACAGCCTCATTATTTTGATATAGAAAAAAAGAAAAGAAAGGATACAAAGCCATTTTGGTTTAATGATGATTATGCTTATCATCAGGCACATAAACCAGTAAGAGAGCAAAAAGAAGCTGTTGGTCATGCGGTAAGGGCTACATATATGTATACAGCGATGACAGATCTTGCGGTAAAAACACAAGATGAATCACTAAAAAAAGCATGTGAAGAACTTTGGAATAATGTAACACAAAAGCAAATGTATATAACTGGTGGGATAGGCTCCATGGAATTTGGAGAAGCATTCTCCTTTAATTATGATCTGCCGAATGATTTGTCTTATACAGAGACTTGTGCTTCGATTGCTTTAGTTTTTTGGGCTAATCGTATGTTACAGCTAGATGTGAATAATAAGTATGCCGATGTAATGGAACTAGCTCTTTATAATGGAACGATTAGTGGGATGGATTTAGACGGCAAGAAATTCTTTTATGTAAATCCATTAGAAGTTTTACCAGAAGCGTGTGAGAAGAGAAAGGATAAAAAGCATGTGAAATCCGTTCGTCAAAAATGGTTTGGATGTGCATGCTGTCCGCCAAATTTAGCTAGATTAATAGCATCAATTGGTCACTATATCTATTCTCAAAAAGAGAAGGAAGTATTTGTACATTTATATATGGGAAATGAGACAACCGTTCAATTAGAAAATACTAAAGTAAAGCTTACCCAACAAACGAACTATCCTTGGGATGGGGATGTCTCTATGATTGTTTCTCCTGAGAGAGAAGAAAACTTTACGGTGGCATTACGAATTCCAGGCTGGGCAAAAGGTACGGTGATGAAAGTGAATGGGGAGATAATCGATCATATTCCATTAATGAAAAATGGTTATGTTTATTTAAATCGTAAATGGCAAGAAAATGATCATATTGAATTGACTTTCCCAATGGTGGTGGAGAGAATTCAATCGAATCCACAAGTACGTCATAATGTTGGAAAAGTTGCTCTTCAGCGCGGTCCAGTAGTGTATTGTTTAGAGCAAGTAGACAATGGAGAAAATCTACATGGTGTTATTTTACCGAGAAATGCAGAATTAAAAGCAAATTATGATTCTGAATTACTTGAAGGAGTGGTGTCCATTACAGGGGATGCCGAACGTATAGACCAAGCAAACTGGAATGATTCCTTGTATCGTCCAGTAGAAGACAAATCAACATCTGTCCAAATAAAAGCAATCCCATATTATGCATGGTGCAACCGGGAGCCAGGTGAAATGATCGTTTGGGTTAATGAGAAATGATAGGAGGCATTAATAAAAATAGATAGTAAGTTGAATTTGAATCTATTAGGGCTTGTCCAAACGCAGTAATCTGCTGTTGGAAAGCCCTCTTTCTAATTGCTATAAAAAATTAACCATATTCTTCCTAAATTGCTTAGGAGTAACCCCGGTATATTTTTTAAATACTTTAGTGAAATAGCTCTGATCAGTAAAATTTAATAGGGCATGAATATCAGATAAGGAGTGTTCAGCGAAAGTCATTAGCTTTTTTGCTTCCTCAATTTTCGTTTGCTGTATATATTCACTAATGGGAATCCCCACTTCTTTTTTAAATAAATTAGATAGGTATTTTGGACTGATAGATAAATGTTCTGCGATGGATTGTAATGTTAGAGGTTCATAAATATGTTTATAAATATAGTTTCTACATTGGAAGATTGGCCTTGAATAATTATTCCTTTTTGTTTTTGCTACTCTATCTGCAAACTCATATAAAGTATTTTCTGTAAATAAATGAAGGTCCTTAATATCTTGCAGTTCTTCCAAGTCTTGAATAAAACGGTCACCTAAAGTATAAGCAATCTCAGGATGAAGTCCCCCTGTAATGGCTGCGCGGGTGGCAAGTGTAATGATGGCAATCGATAAGTTTTTTTGATTTCTTACCTCGTTTTTTTTGGAAAGTTTGCCAAAATCAAAAGAACTGTTTTCCTTAAAGGCTTTCCAATAGGCAAGAAGATTTTCCTTTTGTCCATCTATAATAAATTGATAGATTTTCTTTTCAGCAATAGGATCATGGTGAAAAGAGGAGTTTTGATGTATTTCTAACATATATTTATCTGCAAGCTTTTCATCGATTACATGATGATGCAGTGGCGTTCTTGGATGGATAATATCTTTATCATAAATCTTTTTATTGAATAAAAAGTAGAAGAGTTTGCAAACTTGTTCTAATTTCCCAGAATTTATTACAGGAAGCGAATAATAATAATCACTTAATGAATCTTCCATCTCTTTTTGTCCAAATGTAGTAATTAAGTCATCTATTAGCACTTTCGACGGCCGATTAGTGAGAAAGGGACCTAATATAATGGTTCCTATGTTGACAATAGGAATAATGGATGCGATTTCATAAAAAGGCGTGCCTTTTATGCTGGGATGATGATTTTTCTTTTCATCACTATGTACGAATTGTTTAGCAAAAGATTGATAAGAGGGATAAAGAGGATTGAATAATTCAGATGGTACCATCTCCTTCATTAAGTTTCCTTCCTTATCAACTATATTAATAGAGATATTTAATATATCTTTCATTAAGTTACATACATACTCCAAATTCTTCATATTTAGACGATTTTCCACTAGATTCTCCTCCGTTAAATTGAATGTTGTCAAAATTTAGAGAGTGATAAGGTAGTTAAAATACCAAAATGATAGAAATATTACCATAATCATGCTCCGTATCGTTATATACTTGGACTACGAAAGTAAGCGCTTACTATTAATCGTGGATTTTCTTCATTGTTCATTCTTAAGTATATAAGCAGATTAATAGTTTGTGAAAAAATTTTCTTTAAGGGAGTGGACTTTTATGAGAAAAATGTATGGCTTTATTTTATTATTCCTATTCACTATTGTGTTAGGAGCTTGTAGTAATAGCTCATCATCGAGTACGGAAGACTTAACAATTCCAGATAATCCAGAAGATGTAAAAGGCGATGTGACTGTTTGGGCTTGGGCATTAGAAGCAAATTATTTAGAAAAGGATGTATTACCAGCATTTAATGAGAAATATCCTAATGTAAATGTAAAAGTAGAGCATATCGGTGTCGATCAAGTATACCAAAAAGTTAGTGCAGGCCTTTCAGCAGGCGGGAGCGGCTTACCTGATGTAGTACAAGTGGAAAATAACCGGATTCATTCGTTTACAGATGATTTTCCTGATGCATTTACGAATTTAAGCTCTCTTGGCTTTGATAAACATGAAAATGAATTCTCTAAATCAAAAATAGATGGGTTAAAGGATAAGGATGGAAATATAATTGCAGCTCCAAGGGATTTAGGACCAGTTGGTGTTATCTATCGGACAGATATTTTTGAGGAAGCAGGGGTGGATCCAGCGAGTATTCAGACATGGGATGATTATATTGAAGCAGGGAAAAAGGTTGTTGCCCATACTGGAAAGGCATTTTTAGGAACAGATGGCGATGGTCTTCTAAGAATCATGCTTCAACAACAAGGCAGCTATTATTTTACAGAGGATGATAAATTAGATCTTACTTCTGATGCAGCGAAAAAGGCAGTTGATATTTTACAAAAGATGAAAGATGCAGGGTTAATTATCTATACGAATAACTGGGATGGGCAAGTAGCAGCAATGAAAAATGGAGAGGTTGCAACACAGCCTGGTGCTGTTTGGTGGAGTGGCACAATGATCGAACAAATGCCTGAACTGTCCGGAAAATGGGGGATGTTCCAATTGCCTGCTGTTGAAGAAGGGGGAGTAAGAGCTTCTAATGATGGGGGATCTGCATTAGCGATTCCAAGTAAATCTGAAAATAAAGTGGCTGCATATGTATTTGCAGAATTTGCCTCAACAGATGTAGATTCCCAAATTAAGGCGCTTACGAATAGAGGATTATTCCCTGCTCTATTATCTGCATATGAAGAGCCTGTTTTCAGCGAAGAACAAGAATATTTTAATAACCAAACATTCTTTAAAGATTTTGCTGATACAGTAACCGATATTCCTTCCGTAAACCATAGCAGTGCAGAATTAGAGCTTAGATCCATCATGACTAGTCAAATGGAAGCGTTTTTACTTGAAGATAAGCCAGCAGCGCAAATATTGGAAGATGGAAAAAAACAGGCTGAGCAGCAAACAGGATTAGAATCGACCAATTAAGATTAGTTTGGAAAAAGAATAAGAGGCTAGTTTTAGAAAATAGAACTAGCCTCTATATAAGGAGGGGAAGAAGTATGTCGGATAATAAAATGCTGGAAACAGGAACGAATCCTATAACCATAAAGAAGAAAAAACAGTTTATCACCCCTAAGACTGTTCCATATATTTTTGTTGGTCCTGCGCTTTTGTTGTTTATTGCTTTTACTGTTTATCCTATTATTGCTTCTTTTCTATTAAGCTTTCAAACAAAGGTTGCAGGTGTTTATACATTCTCAGGATTTGCAAATTATACGCGGCTTTTCAGTGATCCGCTCTTTTATAAAGCGCTTGGGAACACATTTATTATTTTAATCGTACAGGTTCCTATTATGTTATTTCTGGCTGTTATTTTAGCCAGTGTATTGAACTCTGGATTGCTAAGAATGAAAGGTTTTTACCGAGTAGCTTTTTTTACACCTGCTGTTACTTCATTAGTTGCAGCCTCTATCATCTTTGTATTATTACTGAATACAGATTACGGATTAATTAATTATGTATTAACTTCAATGGGACTAGAGAAGGTTCGTTGGTTGACAGATCCTTTCTGGGCGAAGGTTTCTCTTATTCTCGTAACAACATGGAGATGGACTGGTTATAACATGGTTATCTTATTAGCTGGCTTACAAAACATCCCCAATAGTTTGTATGAAGCAGCAAGCATTGATGGTGCTAGTACAATAAAGAAATTCTTTTATATCACGATTCCACAGTTGAAACCGGTATTATTATTTACGTTTGTTATGTCGACAATTGGATCTTTCCAATTATTTGATGAGCCGTACAACTTAACTAATGGTGGTCCAAATAATGCGACGATAACGATTACTTACTATCTTTATAATCAAGGTTTCAGTTTCTTTAATTTTGGCTATGCATCTGCCATTGCTTATGTAATTGTACTCTTTATCGCAGTTCTATCATGGATTCAATTTAAGGTGGTGAGGAATGACTAATGGCAAAACAGAAACGTATTCAAAAAATATTTATGCATCTTTTTTTACTAATTGGTGTTGTCATTTCTATTGGTCCTTTTTACTGGATGGTTGTAGGTGCAACCAATCCTTCTGGTGATGTGTTGGCATTTCCACCTAAGTTGATTCCAGGTAATTATTTGATGGAGAACTTAAGAAATTTAAGTAATTCCATTGATATAGTAAAAGCGGTAACTAATTCATCTGTCATTGCGATTATTTTTGTGGTAGTAAGTTTATTCATTTGCTCCGCAGCAGGTTATGCTTTTGCAAAGTTTAAATTTAAAGGAAGTAACCTCATTTTTGCCTCTTTTTTATTGGCGATGATGATTCCATATCAGGCTACAATTATTCCGCTATTTCAAATCTTTGGGGCGATAGATTGGATTAATACGTATCAAGCGATTATATTGCCGCAAATATGTTATCCATTTGCTATCTTTCTGATTAGGCAAAATATGCAAGGGATACCAGATTCCTTAATAGAAGCAGCAAGAATTGATGGAGCAGGAGAATTTTTTATCTTTTTCAAAATAGCTTTGCCAACAATGAAGCCTGCCTTGGCAGCTGTTGGGATTTTCCTTTTTACCCATCAATGGAATAATTTTATGTGGCCATTAATAGTGATGACGACACAGGAGAATTATACCTTGCCAGTAGCTTTATCCACTTTAGCTGGTCTTAATTCTATTGATTACGGGCAGTTAATGTTAGGGACAGCTATTTCAGTAATACCAGTAATGGCCGTTTTTCTTATCCTGCAAAAGCACTTTATTTCTGGGATTTTAGGCGGCTCGATAAAAGAATAATTTGTATAGATAGGAGATTAAATAATGACAAAAAAATGGACAGCAGAAAAACTTACACTCGGTGTATGTTATTATCCAGAGCATTGGCCAGAGGAACTGTGGGAAGATGATTTTCAAAGAATGAAGGATTTAGGTTTTACTTATGTTCGTATGGGAGAATTTGCGTGGACGATATTTGAGCCAGAAGAAGGTGTATATTCCTTTGATTTATTTGATCGGGCAATTGAAAAGGCTCATAAATTAGGCTTGAAAACAGTGCTTGGGACTCCGACAGCTACACCACCAGCATGGCTCACATATAAATATCCTGATGTGTTGAATGTGTCTCAATCAGGTATTCCGTACCAGCATGGCGCCCGTCGACATTATAATTATAATTCGGATAACTACAGAAGACTTAGTTCTGCTATTGTTACAGAAATGGCAAAGCATTATAGCAATAATCCAGGAGTTGTCGGTTGGCAGATTGATAATGAATTAAACTGTGAAATAGATATTTTTTATTCAGAGGCAGATCATCTTGCTTTTAGAAAATGGGCGAAAGAAAAATATCAGACGTTAGATCGATTAAATGAGGCGTGGGGAACTGTTTTTTGGAATCAGACATATACCAGCTGGGATCAAGTCTATTTAACTCGTACAACGGTTCCAAATTCACCGAATCCTCATCATATGTTAGATGAAAAGAGGTTCATTTCGGATAGCGCTATTTCCTTTGCAAAAATGCAAGGGGACATCATTCGAACATATACTTCTAGTCAATGGGTAACTACAAATGGAATGTTCAAACATTTAGATAATCATAAATTAACAAATGAAGTGTTAGATTTCTATGCTTATGATTCTTATCCTAATTTTGGAAGAGTGCTAGAAGATAACAGTGAGAAGCCTCTGCGTGATAGAAAATGGAGCTGGAACTTAAGTGTAGTCCGCAGCATTTCGTCCAATTTTGCTATCTTTGAACAACAATCAGGTCCAGGAGGATGGGTAACACGACTAGAACAGCCGTCTCCTAATCCTGGGCAACTGCGCCTTTGGACCTATCAATCCATTGCTCATGGTGCAGATTTAGTCATGTATTTCCGCTGGAGAACAGCAACAAAAGGAACAGAAATATATTGGCATGGGATTAATGACTATCATAATTTGCCCAACCGCCGTATAAAAGAAGTGGAGCAAGTAAGCAAGGAAATACAACGAATTGGAGAGAAGGTAGTAGGAGCAAATTATCAGGCAGAGATAGCAATTATCACCAATTATGATAATGAGTGGGACGCAGAATTTGATAAGTGGTCTGGACCTTTTACTTCCATTAGCAAAGATGCATGGTTTAAAGCACTCCAGTATAATCATGTTCCTGTAGATGCTTATAATTTAAATAGAAACTCAAATGTGGCGGAGTTAAAAAAATACAAAGTACTCGTGTATCCACATGCAGCGATTGTGTCCGAACAAACTGCAGATTTGCTGAAAGAGTATGTAAAGCAAGGAGGGAAATTAATATTAGGCTGCCGAACTGGCTTTAAGGATGAGACTGGTCAAACTTATATGAAAGTATTCCCAGGTTATTTAGCAGAGCTTACTGGTATTACGGTAGAGGATTTTACAAAGGAAGCACCGTTTGAAGCTACTCCGAAGGTAATGTATAAAGAAAAAGCAGAGATCAAAACATCTGATTTTTATGAGGCTTTGAAAGTAGAGGCAGACAATGCTGAAGTAATTGGGAAGTTTACAGATTGCTATTTTGAAGGAAAGCCTAGCCTTGTTAAGCGTCAATATGGAGAGGGTACTTGTTATTATTTTGGTGGTGTTTTTACTATCGAGCTTGCTGAAAAACTAATCGAAGAAACACAAATAAATGACTATAAAAATAAATTTGATTTACCTGAAAGTGTGGAGTTATCCATTCGCAAGAAAGAAGGGAAGGAATTTGTTTTCTTATTGAATTATTCTCATGAGCCGCAAGATATTGATGTAAAGCAAGAGATGACAGATATTTTAACAGGAGAGAAGGTTTATCAGAAGGTAAGGATGAAGGCTTATGATGTGTTAGTATTGGAATGAGATAAGGAAAATATAATTATCTATAGAAGAGTATGTGTTGAATAGTTATCCACATACTCTTTTGTTTTTGGTATTAGATGATTTTTTAGAAACACTTTCATAAGTTGAATAGATATAATGATACTTCTCTATATGAAACGAATAAAGAGGATAGTATCATGATTATTACCGCGGACGCAATTTAAATGATGTTATTATTGCTCTTCTAATTAAACTATTTCCATATTATTTGCCGGCTTTTAATTATATGATAAGATAATAATAACGTTTACATAAAATAGTAATTAGTATTACTATTTTGTTTTTGCAAAATTAATGAATAGGAGAAGTTTAATGTGAAGCCGAAAATTTCTGATGTTGCAAGGGTGGCTGGTGTTTCGCCAACAACTGTTTCAAGAGTATTAAATAATAGAGGTTATATTGGAGAAGAGACTAGAAAAAAAGTACAAGAAGCAATGGAAGAATTGAATTATTTTCCTAACGATATTGCAAGATCATTGTTTATAAAAAAAACCTATTTAATAGGAGTAATTTTCCCAACAACGAGTAATCCATTTTATGGTCAGCTTATTTTTCATTTGGAAAATTACGCTAATTCTTTGGGTTATAAAATTTTATTATGTAATAGCCAAGGACGGGAGGATAAAGAGAAAAGTTATTTACATATGCTTCAGCGCAATCAAGTTGATGGAATAATAGCAGGTGCACATAACCGAGGGATAGAAGAATATGATATACCCAATCTGCCAGTTGTAGGATTTGACCGTTATCTTTCTAAAAATACACCTGTTGTCTCTAGCGATAATTACGATGGTGGTCGAAAAGCAACGCAATTATTAATAAATAAAAAATGTAATCATATTATTCATATTAATGGTCCCAGTGATTTAGAGACTCCAGCTAATCTAAGAAGAAAAGCTTATGAAGAAGTAATGAAGGAACATGGACGTAATCCAATAACATATGAGACTCTAGGCGATAATGAAGCAACTATTAATAAATTATTTGAAGAACATCCTGAAGTCGATGGAATTTTTGCAAGTGATGATTTGATTGCTGCAACTGTGTTAAGAGTAGCAAAGAAGAGAAACCGAAAAATTCCTTATGATTTAAAGGTTATTGGCTATGACGGGACAGATACAACCAAGGTACTATTGCCTGAATTGAGTACGATTGCTCAGCCTATTAAAGACATTGCTGAAACATGTGTAGATTTATTAATCAAGCAAATTGATGGAAAATGGGATGAAAAGGAACAACAGACAATATTACCAGTAAAATTAATAGAAAGTGAAACAACAACCTAGTTAGCTAGTAAAGAAAAAATAAAAAAATATTTTTTTTTAAATAATATGTCATCCGGTTGACATATGAAACCGGATGACATATACTCTTTTTGTAAGCAGTTACATTATCCGAGATGGGGAGGAACGATAATAATGAGAAAGATATGGATATTAGTTGTCTGTGCAATAATAACTTCTTTAATTATTGCAGGATGTAGCCAGAAAGGATCAAGTAACGATGATGCTGTCTCAGTATGGGTACATACCTCTAATGAAACTCCAGAAGGCAAAGCGATGCAAAAAATCATTGATCAATTCAATGAAAAATACAAAGGAGAGTATGAGGCAAGGATTGAGTTTATTCCGAGAAGCGGAAGTGGAGGAGGATATGAAGATAAAATAAACGCAGCTTTAACTACAAATACTCTACCTGACGTATTGACATTAGATGGTCCTAATACAGCTGCTTATGCTGAGGCTGGAATGATTGCTCCTATTGATGAATATTTGACAAACAAAGATGACTTACTGCCAAGTATTATTCAACAAGGTACGTATGATGGAAAAATGTATGCGGTGGGTTACTCTGAATCTGGAGTAGGTGTTTTTTATAATAAGCAAATGCTGAAAGATGCAGGAGTGGATCTTACGACTTTACCAACAGTTGAAAACCCATGGGATTGGAATCAATTTATAGACTTAAATGAAAAGTTGGTTAAGAAATTCGATCGACCAGTAATAGATATGGGCTTTAATGATAAAAGTGAATGGTTAATGTATGCGTTTACGCCATTTTTATGGTCACAGGGTGGAAATATTGTTTCCGAGGATGGAGCAACTGCAAATGGTGTGTTTAATAATGAAAATGCTGTTAAAACAATGACGTTTATCCAAGATATGATAAAAAAAGGATACAGTACCATCTCACCAGTTGATAAGGGTTTCAACACTGGTGAATATGCATTAAAGTTTGGCGGATCATGGACCATTGCTGAAATGGAAGAATACCCAGATGTAGAGTATGGAATTATGCCATACCCAACATCACCAGATACGAATAAACTAGTCTCCCCATCTGGAAGCTGGCAGTATGCCATGAGCGCTACATCTGATAAAAAAGAAGCAGCAGGGACGTTAATAGATTTTATGACTTCGACAGAATCTTTAACAGAGATTACCTTGGCAAATAGCGTATTGCCAGCTGCGTATTCTGTCATAGAAGAAGTTAAAGATAAAGTTTCTGATGAAATGAACATCTTAATAGAGCAAAATGCAGCTTCTGCTCATGCACGCCCGGTATTACCAGAGTATCCACAAGTAAGTCGGATTTTCCAACAGACTGTTAGCGATGTAACTTATTATGAAGAAAATGCAAATATCGAAAAATTATTAGATGATAAAGTGATGCAAATAGATAAGGTATTGAAATAAGTAAGGATATACCGGCTTAGAGAATTTCTTTAAGCCGGAATATTTATAAGGAGTTAAAAACGATGAATTCAACTAAAAAGGAGAGCTTAGCTGCCTACGGATTTTTAGCACCAGCATTACTATTATTAGGACTTTTTCTGGTTATACCGGCCTTATTAGCAATCTACTACGCCTTTACGGATTATTATCTTCTAACACCAGATAAGAGGCAATTTGTTGGGCTTGCTAATTTTATTGAGATTTTTAAAGATACTATTTTTCTGCAGAGTTTAAAGAATATTGTTGTTTTTGTATTATGTGTTATACCTGTGCAAGTAGGAGCAGCACTTGGTTTAGCACTACTAATTAATAAGCAGAGAAGAGGAAATATATTTTTTAAAGTAGCTTTTTTCGCTCCAGTAGTTTTATCTTTAGTCGTTATTTCTGTTTTATGGTTGTATTTATTAAATCCTTCAGAAGGTTTAATTAATAGTTTGCTAGTAAACATTGGATTTGATGCCCAGCCATTTTTAAGTAGCCCGAAGCAAGCAATGTACACGATCGTATTTGTTTCAGCATGGCAAGGAGCGGGTTATCAGATGTTAATATTCCTAGCAGGTCTACAAAACATACCTGGAACTGTGTATGAAGCTGCCAAAATTGATGGAGTAAGTAAATGGCAGAATTTCATTTATATTACGATGCCCTTATTAAAACCAACCTCCATCTTAATTATGATCACTACGTTAATTGGGGCTTTTAAATTGATTATTCAACCAATGGTTATGACACAAGGAGGACCAATGAATTCTACTATTACACCAGTCTACTATATCTATCAAACTGGTTTTTCTGATCGGTTAATTGGTTACTCCAGTGCAATGACCGTATTGTTTGGAATTGTTATTGCGATTGTGACGCTCATTCAAAGCAAGCTTACAAAGGAGGAGGATATTTGATGAGCAAATATGGAAGAAAAATTGTAGAGTATGTTTTCTTAATTTTCTTAGCGTGTATCTTTGTCTTTCCTTTGGTTTGGATGATTGTTTCTTCTATGAAACCAGAAGCAAGTATCTATTTGGATATGAATAGCATGAAAGCACTACTTCCATCTTTTAGCCCAAGTGAATGGTTCCAGACATACAATGCTTTATTTTCAAGATTCAATGTCCTTCAATATGTCTGGAATAGTGTTTTCTATGCAGTAATTGTGACGATTGGCTCTATTATTATAAACGGAATGGCTGGATACGCTTTTGCCAAATTTCAATTTAGAGGCAAAAAGTTTCTATTTGGATTGTTACTTGTGTTGTTAATTGTCCCAGCAGAAACCATAATTATTACGCAATTTACTGTAGCCCATGGAATTGGTGTTTTAAATACGAGATTAGCAGTAGTATTACCGATGATGGCAAGTATGTTCTTTATCTATCTTTTTAGAAACTTCTTTATGGCGGTTCCCGATGAAATTATTGAATCTGTTAAATTAGATGGGGCAAATCAATGGACTATTTTCTGGAGAATCATGTTGCCGATGTCCAAACCAGCTATCGCTACTGTAGGAACCTTATCTTTTATTGCTAGTTGGAATGACTATTTATGGCCCTTAATGGTACTAACAGATACAAATAAGTTTCCATTGCAGGTTGCAATTACGAATATAAATACAACAGAGCCTGTATATACAAATCAAGTAATGGCAATACTTACGGTTTCGACGATTCCGTTGATTATCGTTTATATTGTTGCTCAGAAATATATACTTCAAGGACTTGGTGGTTCTGGTACAGGAATAAAATAGGAATAGCATATGAGGGGAGAACAACATGTACACTTTAGAACGTGCGAATAATTATATTGAAAAAAATGATCATCAGGTGAACACTGAATATCGACATAAATATCATATGATGGCACCAATTGGTTGGATTAATGACCCAAATGGGTTTATCTATTATAAAGGCGAATACCATTTGTTTTATCAATATTTTCCGTATAAAGCTGTTTGGGGGCCAATGCATTGGGGCCATGCAGTTAGTAAGGATTTAGTAAGTTGGAAAAATGTTCCAATTGCACTTGCGCCAGATCAAGAATATGACAAGGATGGCTGTTTTTCTGGAACGGCGATTGAAAAAGATGGAAAAATGTATTTGATGTATACAGGACATATTGTAGGAGAAACGCCTGAAAAAAACAGACAAGTACAGTGTTTAGCTGTATCCTCAGATGGGATTGTTTTTGAAAAGGTAGCACAAAACCCAATACTAACGGAAAAGGATCTTCCTGAAAATGCAAAGCCACAGGATTTTAGAGATCCCAAAGTAATAAAAAAAGGTGATTTCTATTATTCATTAATAGCCTCTAAAGCAACTGATGGCGGAGGACAGATTTTACTCTACAAATCAGAGAATCTACTTGATTGGGAGTATGTGTCCGTAATGCTGAAAGGAACGAGTGAAGAAGGGGCAATGTGGGAATGCCCGGATATTTTCGAGTTGGACGGAAAGGATGTTTTAATTATCTCAGTAGAGGGATTGCCTCAAAAAGATAATAATTTCGTTAATACACATTCTGTTCTTAGCTTCATTGGGGAAATGGATTGGAATAATGGCATTTTTCATAGAGAACTAGTGGAAGAACTTGATTACGGTTTAGACTTTTATGCTCCGCAGACAATTGAAGATGATAAGAATAGAAGAATCATGGTCTCTTGGATGCAAATGTGGGGAAGGAATATCCCTACAGAGACAAAGGGACATGGTTGGGCTGGAGCAATGACTTTACCAAGAGAGCTAAAATTAATAAATAATCGTCTCCATCAAAAACCGATTCCAGAAATAAAGAAATATGTAAGTAATTATCAAAAGATTGAATCTGTTTTACTAAAAGATGAGGTAAGAAAATTAGATGAGTTTTCCTGCGAAATAGGTATATTGTCTTTTGAAGCAGATGGAACAAATGGAGAAAAACTTACACTTATATTTAGAAGCAATGAATTAGAAAAAACAGTATTAAGTTATGATTATTGCAGCGGGCATTTGCAACTTGATCGCCAAAAGAGTGGAGTACCTATTATTGGGAAAGAAAAGGAACATCAATACGAAAGAACAATCTATATGGATTCAAAAAATAAGCAATTAAAGGTAGAAATATTTCTCGATAAAGCTTCAATAGAAGTATTTGTTAATGAAGGGGAATATACAATGACGTCTACCATTTATCCTGTAAATAAGGCAGAAAAAGTGATCATACAGGCTGAAGGAGAAATCAGAATAGACAATATGGAAAAATGGGATATTGAGGTTTAAGTGATGAGGAAAATCTATACAATAGGGGAAGCGTTAATTGATTTTGTTCCGCATGAAATAGGTGTTTCCATGGATCAAGTAGAAAGTTTTAAAAAGTCTCCAGGTGGCGCACCAGCGAATGTAGCAGCGGCGATTGCTAAGTTAGGAGGAAGCAGTGCTTTTATCGGACAGGTTGGAGATGACCTGTTTGGGTATTATTTAAAGAGAATTTTAGCACAAAACAATGTGGATGTTACCCATATGTTTCATATAAAAGAAGCCAATACAGCCTTAGCATTTGTAGCACTGAAAGAAAATGGAGAAAGGGAATTCTCTTTCTATCGAAAGCCAAGTGCAGATATGCTTTTAGAAAAAGCATATATAGAAAACATTTCATTTACAGCAGAAGATATTTTACATTTTTGTTCCGTTAGTTTACTAGAGAGTCCAGTGAAGTATGCACACATAGAGGCGATTACAAGTATAAAAAATCAAGGGGGATTAGTAGTATTTGATCCTAATGTAAGAAAAACGCTTTGGGAGGATGAAGCTTCTTATCAAAAGACAATTAATGAATTTATTGATTATGCTGATATATTAAAAGTTAGTGATGATGAAATGTTATTTATTACAGGGAAAGAAACGATAGAAGAGGGAATTCAATATCTCCTTTCTAAACCGATAAGTCTTTTAGTTTTAACTAAAGGTAAAGATGGAGTTGCATTTATAACAAATAAGGAAATAATAGAAGTACCAGGATTTTCTGTAAAATCAATTGATACAACTTGTGCAGGTGATTCTTTTATTGGAGCTTTTTTAAGGCAATTTGCTTTAAAAGATAAAGCAATTAACCAACTGTCTAATGAGGAATGGATAGAAATAGGTCGGTACAGCAATGCTGTCGCTGCAATTGTGACTACGAAAAAAGGAGCAATTATGGCACTACCTAATGAAGAAGAGGTCATGGAATTTATGAGGATTAATTAATAAAGATAGTAAAAAGAAGTATGCCTAATATGGCAGTGCTTCTTTTTTGTTTATATCAGGTTGATAATTTTATTAAATAGACATCAATTACTAATATCTACAAAATAAAAATTATTTTCATATGTATGATTGTCCTTTATACTAGGGAAGTATGTTAAAAATATAATAGCTAGACTAACAATGAAAAATAAATCATTTTAAAATAAATTTGATTAGTGAAATGGTGTAAGGAGGAAAAAGCGTTTGACGACAATTGAAAAAGAAACAATGATTGTAGATATTAAGAATGTGGATGATAAAGGTGCTGGACAGGCTGTTGTTTGGCGCGAAAATGAATTAGGAAACAAGAAGAAATTAAAGCTAACGATTCCGCAAACATTACCTGGTGAAAGAGTAAAGGTAATAGTTGATCAGCCGCAAAGAAGACATAGAAAGGCATTGCCAGAAGAAATTCTTGATGCCCATGCGGAAAGAATTGGACCTGAGTGCCCTCATTTTGAAAAATGTGGCGGTTGTGTATGGCAGCATTGGGAATATAATGGACAATTACAACAAAAAACAAATCATGTGAAACGTGTAATTGAAGAGCAAGGATTTGATTCTAGCTTAGTGAAAGATACAATCGGTATGGACGAGCCTTGGAGATACCGTAATAAAATGGAATTTACATTTGCTACAGACGGTTCTCTTGGTTTACATGAGCAAGGAAACTTTAGAAAGATTATTTCTTTAGAAACTTGTCTTATTGCTGGAAAAGAAATGGTGGAAGCAGCACTTGAAGTAGCAAATTGGGTAAAAGAAAATGAATTAAAAGGCTATAACAAAGATACACATGAAGGGCTTCTTCGTCATTTAATGGTGAGACAGTCTTTTGCTACAGGTGAAATGATGTTGGCTTTATTTGCTACAGAAGCACCAGATGGATCTTTGAAAAATGCAGTGGACATTTTAGTTGCTCGCATTACAGAAAAGTTCCCACAAGTAAAAAGCCTTATGTGGTTAGAAAATACCGATTGGGCAGATCGTACGCAATCCGAGAAAAGTCATACATTAGCCGGCAGAGACTTTATCTATGATGAAATGGATGGCTATCGTTTCCGTGTTTGGTTTGATACATTCTTCCAAACGAACCCAACACAAGCACAAAAATTAGTTGATTTAGCTGTAGAAATGGCTGAACCAAAGAAATCAGAGAATATGATTGATCTTTTCTGTGGTGTTGGTACTTTCTCCCTTCCTTTTGCAAGCAGAGTTGGCAAGCTTGTCGGAATTGAAATTGTCGAAAGCTCGATTGAATCAGCCAAACGCAATGCTGGCGATAATGGCATCGATAATGCGACATTCTTAGCGCAAGATGCAAGAACTGGATTAGCACAAGTTTTAGAAACATTTGGCAGACCAGAGCTATTATTATTAGATCCACCTCGTTCTGGAGCAGGCGGAAAAGTAATGAGACGTATTGGACGATCTCAACCAGAACGAATCGTTTATGTATCTTGTAATCCAGATACATTTGCGACAGACATCAAACAGCTTGAGCCATTTGGCTATACATTAAAAGTAGTTCAACCAGTGGATTTATTCCCACATACAGTTCACGTTGAGTGCTGTGCATTATTAGTTCGTAATAATTAAGAGTGTGAGGCTGATATCAGTATTTGACAGATATCAGCCTTTTTCTTTGATGAGTTGTACTAGTCATTTTAACTTCTCCTAATTACACAATTTTATCCCTGAAATTAGAGGGAACGAACTTATAGGTAAACTTCTAATTGTAAAAATATAGTTATTTATTCCAATTATTCCGGGGGAAATTACATTTTTACCAACAATTATGTAATGAGTTTTGCTTGCAAACCTGTTAGCCTTGTATATGGGCCTGTTAAAACAGGAGGTATACAAAAATGAAACAGTTATTATTTTTAGCAATTACAATTACTATAGTTATTAGTTCTTATATATATATTCCATCCGTTGCTAAAGCAGCAACAACTAATACAGAAGAAACAAAAAATGTATCAACAAGAAAATTTGCTGTTGATAAGAAGGAAAAAGTACAAGCTTCTGATGAATCAGCAAAACTAACGAACAATGAAAAGAATTTACTGGCCCGTCTTGTTCATGCAGAAGCGAAGGGTGAGCCGTATGCTGGTAAAGTGGCAGTAGCTGATGTTGTATTAAATCGTGTGGAAAATAAACAGTTTCCTGATTCAGTAGAAAGTGTAATTTATCAAAAGAATGCCTTTCAACCTGTACAGAACGGTTCTATCCAAAAAAAAGCAGATAAAGAGTCACGTAAAGCAGTAGAAGAAGCGTTGGAAAATGGAAAAGAGAATGAAGAGCTTCTTTATTTTTATAACCCAGATACAGCAACAAGTGATTGGATTTTCTCAAGAAAAGTGGTTAAAGAGATCGGCAATCACGCGTTTTCTATATAATTTATACGTGATAAGAAACTAATATTTCGTTTTGCGAAAATATAAAAATCAATGTAATGAGAGGAGTAATTCATATACGAATGCTCCTCTTTTTCATTTTAAACCCGCTAACAAAAAGGAAAATATTTGAAACTTTATGGCATGCCTATTCGTATGCATTGATAGCAAGGAGGGGTGTCGTTGAAAAGAATGAAATACAAAGCGGTAAGTATTACTTTATTTCCTTTTCTTTTATTATTAATTGGCTGTACAGAAAAAGTAGATAAGAGTACAGATGAATATATACAAACAATAGAAGCTGTATTACATAATACCTTAACAGGTCCAAATGAAAAATTAAAAGAAATACTAGAAAGAAAGGAAGGCAAAGAAAGAACACTTGCTATGGCTGAATACGAGGCAAAACTATATAAAGATTATTTTGCAAATGAAACAGCATACAATGATTTTACTACAAGGTATGGAACACTACTAATGACAGAACCATATAAAAACAAATGCATACTGAAGGTTGAAACGATTGAGTATGAAAGAACACATTCTAAAGAGAATATTTATAATTTTTCCATCCAATTACAGTACCAGAAAGAAGGTAAGGAATCACCAGAAGTGAAAAAAATAACGGGGCAAGCAGATTTAAATGATGAGCATAAAATCGAAAGAATGCTAATCCGCGTAAATGATTTATGGGGCTCCTTTCCAAAATATAAAAGGAAGTAACAGCATCGGAGGTAGATATCGTTGCTTTATATGCCTCTTCAGAATGAAGTATGGATTATTTGGCGAAAAAAAGAGTGAATTTAATTTTTGGGGGGGCATAGTTATAGCTGCTTATCATACTATTTTAATTTCTTTGGTCGTATCAACCTTATTTTCTATTTGGTTATTTAAAAAGAAAGGAAATAAATGGTTAGGTGTTCTAATAGGATTTTGTATTAATACACTACTGTTATCAGTAGCTACGATTATTTTTTATAAGGTTTATAATGTGAAAGAAGTAGAGGGGCTATTTTCAAATTTAGGTATTTTTGTATTTGTTTTTTTTATTCCCATAATTACTTGTATTAACTTTTATATCCTTGAATTTGTAAAAAGCAAAAATATATTGTCAAATAACTAATTTTAAGGAGGAAAATATGAGAAAAACTATTAGAATTTTCTTCTTTTCCTTATTGGTATTACTCTTCTTAAATGGGTGTAATTCAAATGACGTGAATGATGATCTATTTGAATTTAAAGATTCGTTTGTCGGAGATAATAGTGGGATAGGAAACATTGTTAATCAATTACCAAGTAGTGAATATTTTAAGGGGTTTGAACTCCAAACGAAGGAAGAACCTTATGGAATGATTTTAAATTATGAAGGCATAAAAGGCGAAGAAATAGAAAAAAAGTATAAAGAAACGGCAATTTACAATGCTACATTTATATTTGCTTTAGTTCAAAACGCAGAGTGGGTTACGTTTTATTTCGATAACAACGAATATAAAATAACGAAAGAAGATTTACAGAATTGGTATGGGAAAAAATTGAGTGATTTTACGAGTGAAGATGAACTAAGAAAATTAACACAAGAATATTTACAAGATGAAAGTAAAGTAAACGAGTTATTCAAGTAACGGGTTTCCGTGATTGGGAGAACAAAGAATTAAACAAGATGAAGGCTGGGACAAACTAAATAGCCAATCTGTAAAGACGAACAATCTCTAATTTAGTTCTTAAATAAAGGATACTTTTTTATCCTGAATATTCATGATTTTAAATATAGTCAAGTGTAAAAGCTAATTCGTTCCATTACGTTTTTAAAGATTGTTTTTCTAAAAACTAATATCGAAATAGAAAAAAATAATTAATAGGAAAAACGGAGCAGCCTGAATACACGTAGACTCCTATGGGAGCTGCGAGAAAGGTGAGACCCCGGAGGCGAAGCTGAGGAGGCTCACCGCTCGCCCCATGGAAAGCGAAGTGTATTCAGGCTGCGGGCAATACCACCAAATTTACTGAAACAGCCTTTTATAAAATTAACAATAAAAACGAATAATCATATGTAACCATCATATGATTATTCGTTTTTATCTATAACTGGAATACTTATGTCCCAGCCTTTGATGTGCCTAATTTCTTATTTCATCGCAACCCCATACCGCATTTCTTCTGATAACTCTTTTCCGGTCTTTTTCAATAGCTGTATATAGTCATCAAGGATATCATCACTTACTCTTGAAACTAATGTAGAGATGCTAAGTGCGGCTAATATTTGTCCATGCTGATTAATAATTGGTACAGCAATACAGCGGACACCTACTTCGTTTTCTTGGTCATCCACAGCATACTCATTATGACGAACCTTTTCTAATTCAATAAGTAAATCTTCTTTCTTTGTAATAGTTCGGTTTGTAGCCTGTGTAAACAGATAGCCGTCAAGTAGTGAATCGATTATTTCTTGATTTTGATAAGATAACAGTAATTTTCCGATTGCTGTACAATGAAGGGGAATTCTTCGTCCTATCCGTGAATATCGAATCACAGAATTAGCTCCTTCTTCTTTGTCAATATACACACCTGCATTGCCATCTAGAATCCCAAGATGACATGTTTGTCCTGTTTTAAGCGCCAACTCGACAAGATATTTATTGGCTATTTGCCTAATATTTAATGTGTTAATAACTAAATTTCCTCTTTCTACTAGCTTAAAGCCTAAGCGGTATTTTCCGTTTTCTGGATTTTGATCAATATACCTCGATTGTTGAAGCGTCTTTAATAAAGAATGTACAGTACTTTTATGAAGTCCCATTTGTTCACTAATTTCCGTGATTTTTAGTTCTATTGTGTGATCGTTAAATAAATCTAGTATTTGAAGAGCACGTTCCACAGATTGAATGATTGGCATAGTATCTTCTCCGTATTCGTTTTATAATATTTAACTCTTTACTATTATAACAAACATTAAGATGTACTTTTACAATAATATAACCAAATTAAAAAAACAATGAACTTTTAGAAATAATTAAAAATTTGAAATTAATGTAATGTAAGTGTTTACTTTTAATGGTTGTATGTTATAATCAACTCAAATAATCTAAATAATAGAATTTAGTTTTATAATATAGAACAAATTGAGGCATACATAGAAATGAAAGAGGAGAGAGAAAAATGACCGAACTGAATCGTTTTAAAGGTATTATTCCGCCCGTTTCAAGTATTGTTGATAAAGAAGGAAAATTGAAACAAGATGAAATGGCGGTACTAATTGACAAACTAATAGAGGAAAAAGTAAACGGTTTATTCTTTTTAGGTACAGGTGGGGAATTTTCTCAGATGTTTGTAGAGGAAAGAAAAGCAATTGCTGAGTTTGCTGTTAAGTATGTAGGAAAAAGAGTTCCTGTATTAATTGGAATTGGCAGTACCAATACAAGGGAAGCAATTCTGCTCAGTCAACATGCGGAACAAATAGGTGCAGATGGTATTGTTGCCATTAATCCGTATTACTGGAATTTGACAGAAGAAAATTTATATCACTACTTTAGTGACATTGCGAAATCAGTAGAGCTGCCTGTTTTACTTTATAATTTTCCGACGCTTACAGGACAGGATTTAACACCTGATTTTGTGAAAGAACTAGTTTTAAACCATCAAAATATAGTTGGGATTAAAGAAACAATTGATTCAATCGGACATATTCGTGAAATGATTGATACGGTAAAAGCTGTAAGTCCGAACTTCTCTGTATTCTGCGGATTTGATGATCATTTATTTAATACTTTGCAGTTAGGTGGAGCAGGTGCAATTACGGCAAGTGCAAACTTTGCTCCTCAATTGTCCGTTGGCATATATAACGCTTTTTTAACAGGAGAATTGGAAAAGGCAGTCTCTCTGCAAAAGCAATTATCCATTTTGCCACAACTATATAAAATCGATAGCCCATTTGTAAATGTAGTGAAGGAAGCATCTAAACAATGTGGGATAAATATTTCAACCGAGGTTTTGCCTCCAACGAGAACATTAAGTGAAGAAAAGAAACAGCAAGTGAAAGAAATTTTAAAGCGTGCTAACGTTCTAGAATAGATGAAAAAAAGTAGTATGCAAATGGAGGGAGAGAGAGTATATGACATTACCATTTATTTACGATAAGGAGGATCCATCCCTTTATGAAGTAAGAACCAGTGCAAAGGGTCCTACTGGAACACTGCCACTTACTGCGCAAATGCTGGAGGATTCGCCAAGTGGGGATTTATTCGGACTTAGTCAAAATGTAGGGATGGGATGGAAACCAAAAGATTTGTTAGGAACAGAAGTCCTTATTCTAGGGACAAAAGGTGGCATACGAGACCATAACGGGGAGCCAATCGCATTAGGCTACCATACAGGTCATTGGGAAGTTGATATCTTAATGGCAGAGGCAGCAGAAGAAATTCGGGAGCATAAAGGAGTACCATTTGCAGGATTTGTTAGTGATCCTTGTGATGGACGTTCTCAAGGAACACTAGGAATGTTTGATTCATTTCCGTATCGCAATGATGCTGCTATCGTTTATCGTCGTTTAATCCGATCACTACCAACTCGTGAAGCAGTAATAGGTGTTGCAACATGTGATAAGGGACTTCCGGCTATGATGATTGCGCTAAGCTCTATGCATGATTTACCAACTATTATTGTACCAGGTGGGGTTACATTGCCACCAACAATTGGGGAAGATGCAGGGAAAATCCAAACAATAGGTGCACGATTTGCCAATAAAGAAATTACCTTGAAAGAAGCAGCAGAGCTTGGCTGTGTCGCATGTGCAACACCAGGAGGCGGATGTCAATTTCTTGGTACAGCTGCAACTTCTCAAGTTGTTGCAGAAGCATTAGGAATTGCCATTACTCATTCTGCGCTTGCACCTTCTGGACAAAAGATTTGGGCAGAAATGGCAAGACAATCAGCACGAGCTGTTTTAGAAATGGAAAGAAATCATATCACAACAAAAGATATTATTACAGACAAGGCGATTGAAAATGCAATGGTCGTTCATGCTGCTTTTGGTGGTTCTACGAATCTTTTATTACATATTCCAGCGCTTGCACATGCTGCCAAATGTCATATACCAACTGTGGATGATTGGGCAAGAATTAATCGCAAAATGCCGCGTTTGGTTAGTGTATTGCCTAATGGGCCAGATCACCATCCGACAGTACGGATTTTTCTTGCTGGCGGTGTACCAGAAGTAATGCTTCATTTAAGGAAATTAGGGCTTTTACACGAAGATGTTCTTACTGTAACCGGTCACACTTTAGGAGAAAACTTAGATTGGTGGGAAAAATCCGAACGAAGAACGTTATTAAGAAAGCGTTTGTTAGAAGTGGATGGAGTCAATCCAGACCAAGTAATTATGGATCCTGACACAGCAAAAGCAAGAGGTCTTACTCCAACAATTACCTTTCCTAAAGGGAATATTGCTCCTGAAGGATCTGTCATCAAATCAACTTCTATCGATCGATCTGTAGTAGGAGAAGATGGCATTTATAGACATACAGGAGTAGCAAAGGTATTTACATCTGAGAAATCTGCTATTACTGCTATAAAAACTGGTGGAATAGAAGCAGGAGATGTAATGGTTGTAATGGGAGGTGGACCATCTGGAACAGGCATGGAAGAAACCTATCAATTAACATCTGCACTGAAATATTTACCTTTTGGCAAACATGTATCCTTGATTACAGATGCCCGTTTTTCAGGTGTTTCAACGGGAGCTTGCATCGGTCACATTGGACCAGAAGCATTGAGCGATGGACCAATCGGAAAGCTACGGAATGGAGATGTAATCGAAATTATTGTTGATTGTGTAAACTTGATAGGCTCTGTTGATTTTGTTGGCACAAAAGATCAACGATTATCAAAAGAAGAGGCTACATCCGTTTTAGAAACGAGGGAAGCCCATCCAGATCTTAAACCAGATCCTCATTTGCCAGATGATACTAGACTTTGGGCTGCTCTACAAGCAGTTAGTGGGGGTACTTGGCGAGGAAGTGTCTATGATGTCGATCGAATTATTGAAGTATTGGAAGCAGGCAAAAAAGCATTAGCGAAAGAAGAAGGTTCCTTCTCTAGATAGTTTAAAAAATGATATTAATAGAAACATGGTATCTTTTGTTAGCGTTCAAGTTTTATTTTCGAATCGTTGTAAGCGTGAACAAATTAAAATAATGGAGGAATAAAGATGTCGACCAATTTGCAAAGAGAAGAGGTTACTCCTACACAAGCTACACCAGCAGGAGAAAAGATAAGCTTATTAGAAAGAATAGGTTATGGTTCTGGTGATTTAGCTAGTAATTTTATCTGGCAAGCAATGAGCATTTTTATCGTTTATTACTTTACAGATGTTATTGGTATTGCGGCAGGAATTATCGGATCCATCATGTTATTCTCCCGCGTTTTTGATGGTGTTACAGATGTATTGATGGGCTATGTCATTGATAAGACGAAATCGAAGCATGGTAAGGCGAGGCCTTGGCTATTATGGCTAGCGATTCCATTTGCCATCTCAGCTGTATTATTGTTCACTGTTCCTGATGTTAGCACAGTCTGGCAAGTTGTTTATATTACCATTACGTATAATTTAGTTTGTCTTGTGTATACAGGCTTAAATGTACCATATGGAACGTTAAATTCCTTAATCACACAAGATCAATATCAAAGATCCGTTTTAAATGTATTTCGCATGAGTCTGGCGTTAATCGGATCACTAATTGTTAGTAATTTAACGCTTCCACTTGCAAATGTCTTTGGTGGAGGGCAATTTGGATGGATTGTAACATTCTTAATTTTTGGATCGATTGGAAGTAGTCTTTTCTACTTTTGTTTCAAATCAACAACAGAAAGAGTAAAGCCTGCTAGCAAAGAACAGCAACAGAATCCTGTAAAACTAAAAGACAGCATAAGAACACTAGGTAAAAATAAATATTGGGCACTTGTGACGGCTTTCATCTTTATGACCTATATTTTCAACGCCTTAAATTCTGGTGCAGTAATTTATTTTGCACAATATATTTTAGATAATACCCTTCTAGTTGGGCTTGTAACAACAGCTTATACAGTTTTTATCCTTTTAGGAATGGTCATTGTAGCACCAATTACGAAAAGATTTGGAAAAAGAAATGCCATTATTGTTGGGGAAGTAATTACGTTAATTGGTTATCTCATTATGCTCATTGATATTACCAATATAGCTCTAATTGTAACCGGTACTATTATTAGAGGAATCGGAAAAGCACCGATTAATGGAAGCATGTTTGCGATGCTAGGTGATACGATTGAGTATGGAGAATGGAAAACAGGAATTCGAAATGAAGGAATGGTATATAGCGGAGGAAGTATGGGTATCAAAATCGGTAGTGGATTAGGTACCGCTGTTATAGGCTGGGTATTGGCATTTGGTGGATATGTTGGCGGTGGAGGCACGCAAACGAGTGCAGCATTACTTTCCATCCAATCATTATTTATTTACATCCCAATGGCTATTACTGTTTTCTTGATTATCCTCATGCTTTTCTATCGTTTAGATAAAATATATCCTCGCATTATCAGTGATCTAAAAGCTAGAAGTGCGAACTAATCATGGATAAAAGAAGAATATAGTTTTTAAAAGGTGTATCTATTTGGGAGGGAATTTACTAGTTTTGTAGATTCTTTTCCTAAATAGTTTTTATTCGAAATGTCATGAGCATTTATCATTCTAAGAAAAGGGGATACGTAATGAGTAAAATAATCAATCCAGTCTTGCCAGGTTATCATCCTGATCCTTCTATTTTGCGAGTAGAGGATGACTATTATCTTGCTGTTTCTACTTTTGAATGGTTTCCGGGGGTGCAAATATATCATTCAAAAGATATGATTAATTGGAGATTGCTAACATATCCATTAACAAGAGAATCCCAATTAAATATGATTGGGAATGTCAATTCAGGTGGGGTTTGGGCACCTTGTTTAAGTTATTCAGATGGTATGTATTATTTAATCTATACAGATGTGAAGAGTAGAGTAGGAGCTTTTAAGGATACACATAACTATTTAGTGACTGCTGAAAATATGGAAGGACCTTGGTCTGAACCGGTTTATCTTAATAGCAGTGGTTTTGATCCTTCCTTGTTTCATGATGAGGATGGACGAAAATGGTTAGTTAATATGATTTGGGATTTTCGTAAAGGAACAAATTCATTTGCAGGAATTGCATTACAGGAATATTCCGTAGAAGAAAAAAGGCTAGTTGGGCCGATTCAAAATATCTTTAAAGGTTCTGAGATTGGTTTAACAGAGGCACCTCATATATATAAGCGAAATGGCTATTATTATTTAGTGACTGCAGAAGGAGGAACTTGGTATACCCATGCAGTAACGGTAGCTAGGTCCACTTCTTTATTCGGTCCATACGAAATAGATCCGACTAATCCAATCTTGACTTCCAATGAAAATGATAAAGATCAACTACAAAAAGCAGGACATGGAAGCTTAGTGGAAACCCAAAATGGTGAATGGTATATGGCACATCTATGCGGAAGACCAGTAGTCGATAAAAAATGTATTTTAGGAAGAGAAACAGCCATTCAAAAATGCTATTGGACAGAAGATAATTGGCTTCGTGTTGAAGGAGGGCCAAATCCCTCAACCGTTGTGGAGGCACCAGATTTAGAACCACATCCTTTTGAACAAGAGAGCAACCATGATGATTTCCAAGGTCATACCTTAAAAAAATACTGGAATTCTTTAAGAAGAATATTTAGCGAAGAATGGATTTCTCTTACTGAGAGACCAGGCTATTTAACATTAAAAGGTGGAGAGTCGATGAGTTCTCTTCATCGCCAAAGCTTGCTTGCTCGGAGATTAGAGGCTTTCACAGCAGAAGTAGAAACGGCAGTTGATTATACTCCAGAAAACTTTCAACAAATGGCTGGATTAATTTTTTATTATGATACAGACGATTATGTGTACCTGCGAATTACGACACATGAAACATTAGGGAAATGTATTGGAATAATTGAATCAAAACATGGTGTATATGATGAACTACTCGATCAAGACATCCCCCTAAAGGCTGCTGTAGAAATTAAGTTAAAGGCAAAAGTCGATCAACAATGGCTTCAGTTTGCTTATGCAGAAGGAGACGGTGATTGGATAGATATCGGCAGTAAAATCGATATTAGTCATTTATCAGATGATGATGCAGATTATATCCGCTTCACAGGAACCTTTGTCGGGGTTTGCACACAAGATTTAAGTGGGCAAAAGAAACCAAGCTATTTTCCTTATTTTAAGTATGAGGAATTGTAAGAAGAATAACAGGAAAGGGTACTGTGAAGTTTACAGTACCTTTCTTTGTGTTAGGAAAAGGAATAATGAATGTCTTGTTTCCCTATAGATAGTGACATCCGTCTAGTTAGTTCACAAATCAGACATAACTTTGTGAACTAAATGTGAATTGCATCACAAATACCTTTCTTACGTTGAAAATGGTGATATTATATAAGTGTAGTAAGAAACAAACAAGATCTTGTAAAAGTGAATGTGAAATAGTGAACAATATCATCAAATAAATAAACTAATAACTAAATTTAAGGAGATGGAGTAACATGTTAGACTTATTAAGAAATAATAAAGTGGTGGCAGGAATATTAGCGATATTTAGAATTTATCTTGGTTATCAATTTATTCATGCAGGCTATGAAAAAATAACAAGTGGTGGGTTTGACGCAAGTGGATTTTTACAAGGGGCCATCGCAAGTAGCACAGGCGATCATCCAGCAGTGCAAGGCTGGTGGGCAACATTTCTAGAGCATGTAGCACTTCCTAATGCAGATTTATTCAGTTTCATGGTTCAATGGGGAGAAGTACTTGTAGGGATTGCGTTAATCTTAGGTTTATTTACAAGCTTTGCAACATTAATGGGTATGGTAATGAACTTCGCTTTCTTATTCAGTGGAACAGTAAGTACAAATGGACAAATGATCCTATTAGCAATCTTCGTTATCGTAGCAGGTGCAAATGCAGGTAAATTCGGTCTTGACCGATATGCAATGCCATATATCAAAAATCAAATTAATAATAGAAGAAACAATAAACATAAAAAAGAAACAGCAATTGCATAACCTGTAGTGAAAAAAGAAGTCAGTTAGGGTTTAACTGGCTTCTTTTTTCATATATGTTTCAACTTGATACTTCCTGCTGTTTCCTTTGTACTTCCTCTTTTTTAAAATAGGCGGAAGCTTCTTCTATAAAATAATGAACAATTGGAGAAACCCATCTGCTTTTATGATAAAAAAGAAAGGAAGCAACTTGACCATGTTTCTTATCTATCCGTTGTGCAGATAAACGGCCATCCTTTAGTTCATTTTGAATTGTAATTTCAGGAACAAGTGCTAATCCTAGACCACATTGAACACATTGCTTGATTGCCTCAATACTCCAAAATTCATGAATAGAAGAGGGAATAATATTTTCCTCCTCCATAAATTTATCAAAAATCATCCGATAGGGACAATTGCTTTCTGAATAAAGAATAGAATTAGGCTGCATATTTCCTGGTGAAGAAATGATGCTCATATGTTCATCTAACATTTTAATCGTTTCTAACGATGGATGCTTTTTAAATTCTAAATTAAGAAGTAATGCAATATCTAAATCTCCTATTTCAACTAAATGTTGAATCTCCTCACATGTACCCATACGAACCGATAAATGGACATCTGGAAACTTTTCTTTGTAGGCCTGAATTATCGTTGGAAGTCGGTAAACTGTTAATGATTCTGAAGCTCCAATAGTGATTTTTCCTTTTTTAGTAACAGAAGACTGGTGAAGTTCTTTTGCACTTTTATGTAAACGAAGCATTTCATTTGCATAGGGAAGAAAGGATTTACCTAGCTCTGTTAAAGCAATTGTTTTCCCAAGTCGATCAAAGAGCGGGCCCTCTAAGTCCATTTCTAATGCTTGTATATGAGATGTAATCGTGGATTGAGCATAACCAAGATGATTGGCTGCCTTTGCAAAACCACCTGCTTCTATTATAGCTTTAAACGTTTGTAAGTGGCGAATTTCCATTGTATCCTCTCCTATTATCGGTAAAACCGATACCATCTATCTTACATATCTATTTTACTGAATTGCAAAACAGAAATACAATAGGGAATAAGAAGTAGATAAATTTTTTTTAGGGAGTGGTAGAAAGAATGAAGCACGGAAAAATTGGTTCTTTGACCTTAAGTGGATTAATCATTGGTCCGCTATTAGGATCAGGAATTATTTTATTACCAACCATTATTTATGAAAATCTAGGAAACTATGCGGTTATTGCATGGTTAGTCATGTCTATAATTGGAATTTGCTTTGCTTATGTTTGTGGAGAATTAATGATTCAATTTCCAGGAGAAGCTGGTCTTGGGAATGCAATGGAAAGGGCATTTGGGGCTAAGATAAAAAATCTTGCCTCCATCTTTCTCATGATTGCAGCACTTATGGGGCCAGTCGCAGTCATGATGACTGCAGCTGAATACCTTCAGATTTGGCTATTTCCTAATCAGATAAGAGTGGAATGGATTGCGATTATCTTATTAGTTTTGAATGGCTCTATTTTACTGCTCCGTTTGAATTTTCTTGGGAAACTATCCTTTCTTATTTCTACCTTTGCAGTTTTGATTCTAGTCAGTGGAAGCATATTTGCTTTGCTTAATCAGCATACTGGAACTTGGGGTTTTCCAGAATTTCACTTCGATTCCTTTGGATATAGCCTTTTGCTTCTTTTTTGGACAATTGTAGGCTGGGAAATTATCGGGAATTATTCCAGTGAAGTGAAAAATCCGAGGTCGACGATTAGAAAAGCCATCTTTTTTAGTGCAACAGTCATTTTGCTTGTTAATTTAGTGCTCTCTGCAGCTGTACAATGGACGACATATAACAGTTCATTTCCCATTCGCTTAGCTGGTGTTATGTACCCCCTATTTGGTCAATTTGCTATCGGTTTACTCGCAATCGTGGCAACGGGACTTTGTATAACAACCCATTTAATGGTTGTTGGAGGAGTAGCTCGACTGATAGCAGACTTATCAAAAACAGTTCCACCTTTTCATTTTTTAACGAAAAAGCTTTCCAATGGTGCTCCATATAAAGCAATTACACTTCTTGTATTGATACATCTTTTCTTTGTTGTGTTGCTATTTATAAAAATCGTGACAGTAGAGCAATTAGTTGGACTTGCGAATGCTTTTTTCATCGCTAATGCATTAATTGGCTTATTTGCAGCAATCAAATTATTAGCTGCTCCATGGATAAAAGGAATGGCAATCGTGCTTAGTGTGTTATTTGGTATTTTACTTTTGCGGTCTTCTATTATTGCTTTATTCCTTATTTTAGTTTTAACCTTGCTATTTAAGCAGATGGAGCAAAGAAATAATAAAAATGAAAAGCTAGATGTTAATTAAAATAATTACAAAAATGCAGCGGGGTAAGATAAAATGACTTTATATATATGAAATCCTGTTTTTGTAAGACAGCTAATTTCAATAAATAAAAAGTCGAGGAGAAGAGAAATTGATTGGGACACTATTTAACTGCTTCATGATTCTAGCAGGAAGTACGATTGGAAGTCTTTTGAAAAAAGGCATCAAAGTGGAGTACCAAGATATATTAATGCAAGCAATGGGACTAGCTGCAACTTCTCTTGGGATTCATTCTATTGTTCAATATATGCCAGATAGTCAGTATCCAGTTCTTTTTATAGTTAGTCTTGCTATTGGTGGATTAATTGGAGAAAGGCTAGATATTGAAAATGGTTTTAAACGAATGGTCGCAAAATTTTCAAAAGGGAATTTAGCAGAAGGATTATCGACGGCAATTCTGTTGTTTTGTGCAGGAACACTGTCCATATTAGGTCCAATTGAAAGTGCTTTGAGAGGAAATCATACATATCTTTTTACAAATGCTATTTTAGACGGGGTTACTTCTATTGTATTAGCGTCTACCTTTGGATTTGGGATTGCGGCTTCCGCTCTCGTTTTATTTTTGTGGCAAGGCTTTTTTTATGTGACAGCAGGCCTACTTGCAAACTTTCTAACACCAGATTTATTAGCTGAAATATCGATTATTGGTGGAATCCTTATTTTAAGTTCAGGCCTAAGTATATTAGGTATTAAAAATTTTAAGACATTAAATCTGTTGCCAGCGCTATTAATTCCTGCTATTTGGTTCCTTATACTAAAACTAGTATAGATAGATGATTAAATTGCCTTTGATTAAAAGTTCCGTTTAAGGGGAATATATCTGTAAAAACCAAGCAGAGGTGATAATAATGCAAGAAGAACTTGAAACATTAAGAGACTTAATAAAAGATGTTGATACGGCGATGCTTACAACTATCTCCGAAGAAGGTCTTGTGTCCCGTCCAATGAAAACACAAGAAGTAGAATTTGATGGAGACTTATGGTTTCTGACAAAGAAGGATACAGAAAAGTACGAAGAGATTTTGCATGAAAATGAAGTCAATGTCGCCTATGCAGGAAAATCCTATGTTTCTATCAGAGGAAGAGCTGAACTCGTAGATGACCTTGCAAAGAAGAAAGAATTATGGAGTAAAGCCTATGAAAAAATAATGCAAACTTCATACGATGATCCTAATATTGTATTAATTAAAGTGAAAGCAGAATCAGCAGAATACTGGGATACAGGAAGCTTCACGAAGAATATGGTCTTCTTTTATAAAAGAATTACCGGTCAACAAGCAGAAGACACAAATATTAATGAAACATTGGAACTATAAAAAATACAAAAAAGCTTAAAGTTTTCAGGTGCATTCTAATTAAATGACACAAGAATTGGCGTATGAATTGGCATACGTCTTTTCTTTATTTATCAAGGCTTCTACGGAATTCCCTTACCTTTGGCATAGCAAAGATGTCAAGTCTTCTGTCCTTTGTAGTGCTGTTTTGAGTGTCGAGGGTCCGCACTTATCGGTTGGAGTATAAGGTAAATCGCCTGAGTTGGAAATAGACGGAAAATTTCCGCTTATTTAGTAATTATTATAAAAAAAGGCTTAAATAGACGGAGAGATTCCGCCTATTGATTCGATCAATGCGAAAAAAGAGGATTTTGCTTTGTATAATCGGAAAAACTTCCCTTATATACCCCAAAACAAGCTCTATTCAGCATTTAACTGGAAAACCTCCGCTTATTTTCATGTTGCCGGTTACTCGATTCAGGACAAAACATTTTATTTAAAAGGGAGTTAGTCCGAGAGTCCTCGTTTTAATGTATTACGGCGAACCGTACCAAAAGTAAGTGAGGGTATTATATTAATCATTCCAATGGCGAGTTTTCCCATTTCATATACCAATAACGATGCCAAGGCCACTGTCAAATCGGCCCCCATTTTAAGAAAAGCACCTCAAAACGGAAGCGTTTGAGTTTTCAGCTCTAAGCTTTTTTTGTGCTCTCACTATTTATTTTGATTTTAGAATATTTAAAAAATGTAAAGCGTGTAAAGGGAAATTGAAGTTTGTCAAACCGTTGTTATGAGTTTGTTAATGATTGGTAAATTCGGTTTTTAAGATGAATTTGTATGTTTAAATAGGAATGTACTTCAAATAGGGAGGGGTTTGATAGTGGTAGCAGTAGAAATGAAGGACATTTCTAAATCATACGATAAGCAGAAATCGGTTATTGATGAGATTAGTCTTTCGATAGAAGAAGGGGAGTTTTTTGTTCTTGTTGGACCGTCAGGATCTGGAAAAAGTACATTATTGCGAATGATTGCGGGTCTTGAAGAAATTTCAGGCGGAGTATTGAAGATGAATAATCAAATAGTCAATCACTTGCCGCCAAAGGATCGTAATTTATCAATGGTCTTTCAAAATTATGCATTATATCCACACTTAACGGTGGAACAAAATATTCTTTTCGGCTTACGTGCCAAAAAAGTAGACAAGAAGGAGCAACAAAAAAGGTTGCAAGAAACAGCTAAAATGATGGGATTAACCGAATTATTAAAGCGAAAACCGAGAGAACTATCAGGCGGTCAAAGACAACGTGTAGCTTTAGCTCGGTCTGTTGTAAGTGAAGCTCCTATTTGCTTAATGGATGAGCCACTTTCTAATTTAGATGCAAAGCTCCGTGCTCATATGAGAATAGAAATTCGCCGCCTACAAAAAAAGCTTGGTTTAACGATGATTTATGTTACCCATGATCAAGTCGAGGCAATGACAATGGGAGATCGCATCATGGTATTGAATGATGGGAAAATCCAGCAAGTTGGCGAACCGATTACGTTATATAATCAGCCTGCTAATTTATTTGTTGCCTCCTTTATCGGCTCACCAAAAATTAATTTAAGTAAAGCGAAACTGATTGATCATAAATTGGTTCTTGAGAATGGTCTGCAAATTATGATGGACAAAGAGGATACGCTCCCTTTATTATCACATCCAAATCTTACGATGGGAATTAGAGCAGAGCATATTTTCCCAGGAACAGCAGAACAGACAAGCCATACATTAGAAGTAATTAATGTAGAACAGCTCGGTAATGAAACGTTATTAACCTTTGAAGTGGGAAAAGAGCTGTGGACAGCGAAATGGTTAGGACAATGGCGAATTCAAGTAGGAGATCGTGTACCTGTCCAATTGTCTTCCAAGAATATTTGTTTTTTTGATTCTGAATCAGGAGAATTAATTCGCCCAGCAGTTGCTATTAAAGAACAAGAGGTTGTTGGACTATGAGTGAAATCGTATATCAACAGGAAGCACAGCATTCTGTAGACTTTTTAAAAGAAAAAAGGAAGCAGCGGTTACAGCATTTGTTAAAAGGGATGCTATTTCTATTGCCTTCTATTCTATTATTTAGTGTCTTCTTATTTTACCCATTGGGAAAAACGATCTATTTGAGCTTTTTCTTAACAGATAATCGAGGAGACCCAACCGTGTTTGTAGGATTGGAAAACTATCTTGAAATCTTTAAATCACCAATCTTTTTGAAAAGTTTAAAATCAACCCTGTTATTTGCATTATACACAGTACCAGGAACTATTATCGTAAGCTTATTTTTAGCCGTGCTTGCGAATGAAAAGCTCCGTGGAATTGGTATTTTTCGGACAGTCTTTTCCTCTTCCATGGGAATTTCTGTTGCGGCGGCTTCCGTGTTTTGGATGTTCTTATTTCATCCTACTATAGGTTGGCTTAATCGTATTGTGAAAGCATTTGGTTTGGATCCGATTGGTTGGCTAACAGATCCTAATTGGGCCTTATTATCTGTCTCCGTTTCCACGATTTGGATGAATGTTGGATTTACCTTCTTGATTTTATTAGGAGGGCTTCAATCCATAGATTCCTATCTATATGAAAGTGCTGATATTGATGGTGCAGGATACTTTTATAAGCTAAGACGAATTACGATTCCGATGTTGTCGCCAACCTTATTTTTTGTGTTAACTGTAACATTGATTAATGCCTTTCAAACATTTGGCCAAGTCGATATGTTAACGAGAGGTGGACCGCAGAATGAGACAAATTTAATCGTTTATTCCATTTACCAGGAGGCGTTTATGAACTACCAATATGGTACGGCAAGCGCTCAAGCGATTATTCTTTTTGTGATTATTCTTGTTCTGACTATCATTCAATTTAAGCTTGGAGAAAGGAAGGTTCATTATCAGTGACATTGCCAATGCATAGAAAAATTATCTTTTATATTCTATTAACGATTGCAGCTCTACTTATTTTTTCTCCAGCCATTATTGCATTTCTGATGAGCTTTATGTCATCACAGGATATTATGACTGGAAAAATAATTCCGACAGGCTTAACATTAGACAACTATTTAAAAGTATTTGACCGCTTTCCATTAATGCAATATTTATTAAATAGTTTTGTCGTATCCATCGTCATTATGGTAGGGCAATTAATACTTGCTAGTTTAGCAGCTTATGCATTTGTATTTTTAGAATTTAAAGGAAGAGATTTTATTTTCTTTATCTTCATTGCAACCATGATGGTGCCATTTGAAGCGTCAATTATTCCGAACTTTCAAACGATAAGAAATCTTAATTGGCTTGATCATTATAATGGCTTAACAATTCCTTTTTTCGCAACCGCATTTGGGACCTTTCTCTTGCGTCAGAATTTCAAGCAAATCCCGAAAGAGTTAAAGGAAGCAAGTGAAATAGCAGGAATCGGAGACTTTAAATTTTATTTAACGGTAGTATTACCAATGGCTAAAACAAGCTTGATTACCCTTGGCGTATATGGATTCGTTACGTCATGGAATATGTACTTATGGCCATTACTTGCAACAACAAATGATAGTGTACGTACTGTACAAATAGGTCTAAGACAGCTGCAGTCACAGGAACAGTTAAATGAATGGGGCGTTATCATGGCAGGCGCAATTATCGTTGTTTTGCCAACGTTAATCCTATTATTTTTGGGGCAGAAAAAACTCCAGAAAGGTTTAACGGAAGGAGCTTTAAAATAATTGATAAATTAGGGAGTGTACGAAGAATGACTAAATCAAAGCAGTTGCTAAGTATGTTTTTACTTTCATTGGTTTTATTAATTGTGGGATGTAGCAATAATACAGAATCATCTACTAATAGCGAAGAAGAGAAGGAAGGTCCAACAACCGTTACCTTCTGGCATTCAATGGGAGGGGCAGCACAAGAAGCATTAAATACGATTGTGGATGAATACAATAGCTCTCAAGATCAGGTGAAAGTAAATGCAGAATATCAAGGTACATATGACGAAGCATTAACGAAATTTCATACAGTTGCAGGGACAGAAAGTGCTCCAACGATGATGCAGGTTTTTGAAATTGGTACAAAATCTATGATTAACAGCGGATTTGTCGAGCCGATTCAAACACTTGTTGATGAAGATGGCTATGATATGAGTGGCTTAGAAGAAAACATCACGAATTATTATAAAATTGACGACACATTTTATTCGATGCCATTTAACTCTTCTACACCAGTTATGTACTACAATAAGGATGCCTTTAAGGATGCTGGATTAGATCCAGAGAAAGCACCAGCAACATTTGAAGAAGTAGAAGAAGCAGGAAAGGCAATTGCAAAAGCAAATCCAGAAATGAAGGGATTTGCGCTCCAAGCATATGGTTGGTTATATGAACAATTATTAGCGAACCAAGGGGCTTTATTAATGAACAATGATAATGGCCGTACTGAAACACCAACAGAGATTGGCTTTACAGAGGAACAAGGGAAGTCTGTATTTAATTGGGTTAAAAAGATGATTGATGATAAGACATTCGCTAACTATGGTACAAATGGTGACAATATGGTCGCTGGTTTCCTTGCAGGAGATGTAGCAATGTTTATGCAATCTTCTGCTAGTGCGAGAGACGTAATTGATAATGCACCATTTGAAGTAGGTGTTGCATTTATTCCCCACCCAGAAGCAGTAGAAAGACAAGGGGTTGTTATTGGGGGAGCTAGCCTTTGGATGATGAAAGATAAGAGTGGTGAGGAGAAAAAGGCTGCTTGGGAATTTATGAAATACTTACAAACTCCAGAAGTGCAAGGGAAATGGCATGTTGGAACAGGGTATTTTGCGATAAATCCAGATGCTTATGATCAACAAGTTGTAAAAGATGCTTATGAACAGATGCCACAATTAAAAGTAACAGTTGAGCAGTTACAATCAACAAAGTCATCTTATGCTACTCAAGGAGCATTAATGGATATGATTCCAGAAGGTCGCCGTATTAGTGAAACGGCCCTTGAAACGGTTTATAACGGCGGGGATGTTGATGAAACATATAGCACGATGGTGAAACAGTTAAATGAAGCTATTGAAAAGGCGAATCGAGCAAGAAAATAAGATATAGGGGAATAGACCAACATGATTAAATAAATTTAATACTTGTTGGTCTGTTTCTATCCATTAGGCTCTTTTTAATACACTGTTGATTTTCTTGTAAAATAGGCGGAGAATTTCCGGCTAATGTTTATAGAGGGGGCTTAAGTAGTAGATATAAGCGGAGAAATTCCGAATAACTGCTTTAAATAAGACAAACTCCAAAGATTTGGATACTTTAAACGGAAAATCCTCCGTTATTTTTAAGGAAATATGGACATTTCCTAATTTAAACGGAAATATGCCGTTTATTTTTCACACACAGTAAACTCAACATTATTTATAACAGAGCTTTCTATTAAAAAGGAGGAGAAGAACATGAATCAAACAAAAGTATATGGACATAGAGGAGCAAAAGGAAAATATCCAGAAAATACACTTCTTAGTTTTAAACAAGCAATTTTACAAGGCGTAGATGGAATTGAATTAGATGTTCATATGACAAAGGATGGCGAAGTGGTTGTCATTCATGATGAATTTTTAAACCGTACAACAGATGGAACGGGCTTTGTAAGAGCATATACATTAGAGGAAATAAAAGAATTTAGTGCAGGAAGTAAGTTTTCATCCCTTCCTGATTATGAAGAAAGCTGGTTATTAGAAAAGGTACCAACCTTAAAAGAAGTATTGCAATTGTTAGCACCATACCCAATTGAACTAAATATTGAACTAAAAACTTATACATTTGAATACGAAGGAATGGAAGAAAAGACGCTCGCACTTGTGAACGAATATGGAAATGGGCGTAAGGTCGTTTATTCTTCGTTTCATTTACCGACGTTATTAAGAATAAAGGCGATTGATCCATCTGCTTCGATTGCATGGTTGTTAAGTCAAGCAATCTCTAATCCTCTTGATTACATAAAAAGCCTAGAATTAGAGGCACTACATCTTCATAAAGATATGGTAATCGATCATCTGAATGATTGGAAGGAATTAAAAAATCTAGTAAGAGTATGGACAGTAAATCAAATAGAAGAGATGGTGCAATTAATAGAAGCGAATGTGGAAGCGATTATCACAGACTATCCAGAACAGGCAATAGCAATTAGGCAGGAAAGAGCTGTCTCTATTGACTAAATACTGGATTGTGTGCATGCTCATCCCTTTCTTCATCCTTTCTCTTACTTCCTGTGGTGATAATTCCGTATCTGTCGTTGCCCAACCAACGATAGAAAAAGAGGACACTCCAAGAGTAATTGCACACAGAGGGGCAAATGAATGGTATAACGAAAGCACCATTACGGCATATAAAATAGCTGCCGATTCAGGGGTAGATTCCCTTGAAATAGATTTAAGGATGACAAAAGATGGCGAATTAATCGCTATGCATGATGAAACGATTGACCGTACGACAAATGGAAAGGGAAAGGTCTCTGATTATACATTAGAAGAGATAAAGTCTTTTCAAACATTGGAATCGGATAATAGTAAAGTGATAACGGAAGAAATTCCAACATTAAAGGAAATAATTGAGACCTTTCATGATTCCCAAAGGTATTATATTGAAACAAGGCTCGTTAATGGAAAATTAGCAATGGAAGAAAAGCTTATTCAGTTGCTAGAGGAATACCAATTACTCGATAAAAACTTAGTAACCATTCAGTCTTTTTCGGAAGAGAGTTTATTGAAAATTAAAGAACTGGCTCCGCATACAGAACTAGCTCTTCTTTTTAGAAAAGAATCTTTTTCTCTGAAAAAAGCAAATGAGGTGGATTTTCCTATTATTGGAATAGAGTCTGCAGATGTTACGCAGAAAATTGTAAATGAATTGCATAAGCAGGGAAAAGAAGTTCATGTGTATTTTACGAATAAGCAAACACAAAAAGAGGAACAAGAAAGAGTAATGGAGTATCAGGTGGATGGCTATTTCACGGATTATATTCATTTTACGAAAGAGATTTTAGCGATATAGGAAAAAACGGGTGTGAATTTTTTCATACCCGTTTTTTGATTATACATGAGCTAGATTTTACAATTGTATAATGGAAAAGCTTCAACACATATTTTCGTATGTTTTCAAGCTAAGTTTTCGAAAGATAGATTCAGGCAACGGTAAAAAATGTTCATACGCAATTTTTGCATATTTACGTGCTTTATCCATATTGTTAAGCTCTTTATAGCAAAGAGCCATAAATATTTCCTTTGTAAAATAAAGCGCTTGGTCAACAGGGTGGTTAATAAATTTCGGGACTTGAACAGTTTTTAAGATGCTAAGTGCTTTTTCATATTCTTTCGTAAAATACATTGCTTTTCCCTTTTGAAGCATATTCCAATTGCCACCGGTTACTTCTTGATTTTCTTCATCAAAAGTTACATATTTGTCAATAATCGTCATTGCCTCTGGATAATGACCTTTACTATGTAGCAAATATTCTACATAAATAACATCGCAAAGTTCCGTAAACATTTCATCTTCCACAAATTCTCCATACTGTTTTAATTTTTTTAAGTAGTAATGAAATTTTTCTTCTTCTTCTACTAATAAGGCAACTACGGTAGCAAGTTTATATATGTCGTCTGTTTTGTAGTAGAGCTTTTCTTTTTTGGAATAGACTAATGCTCTTTCCACAGCTCCTGAGGTTGCTTTAATATCACCGATTGCTGAGTAAATGGCGGCAGCATGATAGTCTAAATTGACTTGAGTCATTGGATCAATTTTTATATGGGTTGTTTCAATATGTTTTCGTTCTTCTAGATAACAATGTAAAGCTTCTTGATAGTGATGTACCACAAAAAGGGTTATCCCCCTAAAGATTGCAATGTCTGCTCGATTAGCAGTCAGATTGAGTAGGTCATAAATTTGAGCTGCTTTTTCACAATATATTTTCCATTCCTCTTTATCGAGACAAAATAGACTACGGCTAAAAATTTCCAATAAGCGCGCTGATTCATAGCTTTCATTTAAATTAGGAATGTAGGGCTTAATAAGAGAAATTAGCTTGTTACTTTGTTCAATGGTTTCATCGGAGAATTTGAAATAAATACGAAATTCTTCATGAATCTTTTCCGCTTCCTCTAACACTTTTCTTAATTCTGCAAGACTTACCTTTTCTAATAATTCCGTTACCTCTACTCCAAGTCTTTCCGCAATATATTCCAGACTCTCCATAGAAGGTTTAGCCTTATTATTTTCAATCTGACTAAGCATGCCTTTTGTTAATCTGTCACCAGCTAATGCCTCTAAGGTCATTTTCTTTTGTTTCCTCAATGCACGTATTCGTTCTCCTAGCATAAATGGTACACTCCTTACTTCGATAGTTTAATTATATTAAACTTTTCCTTGAAAGGGAAATTTTTGTATGCTATTATTTGTTTAATTAAATTAAACTTCTTTAAAAAAGGATGGGGTTTCGTTGGATGAAAATCGATTACAAAAGAGAGCCACATATCACTTGTGGACATTTGTCAGTAGTAAATTAATTGCAACAGCTGGATCACAAATTTACACATTTGCTATTAGTTTGTATATTTTGCATTTGACTGGTTCTTCGATGAGTTTTGCCGTGAATATGCTATGTAATATCTTGCCTAGAACCATTGTTGCCCCTTTTGCTGGGTCCATAATTGACAGGTATCCTCGAAAAATAATTGCTATTACGGCGCAAACAGTTTCCGCAATTTCAATTGGTGGATTACTCCTTTATAGCATCACGATGGGATTGTCTTTACCTGCTATTTATACAACGTCCTGTATCCTGTCCATTACCTCTATGTTTGCAAGTAATGCCTTTACTTCATCATTAACAGGATTAATCGATGAAACTCGCATCCAGAAAGCATCTTCTTTAAATCAAATAGCTATTTCCATTGCGCAAATCGCAAGTCCGGCTATCGGTGGAATATTATTTGGCTTAGTATCCATGTCCGTGTTTCTAACCATTTATCTTATCGCATCATTGATCGCAGTTATACTCGATTCCACCATGAATTTTACCCTTTTTGAAAAAGAAAGAGAGCAACAAGTGAAAAAAGAATCGGTTTTTGAAAGTTTAAAAGAAGGCTTAAACTATATAAGGCTACAGCCATTATTGATGGCAATCATTAGCATTAGCTTGATTGTTAACTTTATTTTCACAGCATTTAATGTTGGGTTTCCTTTTATCGTTAATACGAAGTTGCAAATGCCATCCGTGCAGTTTGGGATTGTAGAAGGTGCTTTTGCAGTTGGGACGCTGCTTCTCTCTATCTATCTCTCTTTTGGTAAGGAGTTTAAACAGCCCTTATCAGTTAGTAGATTGGGAATAATTACGTTAGGATTATTAGTAATTGCGGCAGCTCTTCCAATGCTTATTCCCTTTTCGGCTATGTCTGTTTTTATCTATTATTTCGCCCTTATGTTTATATTTGGAGCGGTCAATATTTTGGTGAATATTCCAATCATGGTATTGATGCAAAAGAAAATTGCAAATGAATATAAAGGAAGAGTTTTTACGATTTTAGAGACATTTGCGATGGGGATGATGCCTGTTGGAACCTTATTATTTGGTGTACTATATGATTACGTACCAGCACAGTGGGTTCTAATCGTGGCGGGATGTACTCTAATTGTTTCGGTATTAATATTAGCTAGACCATCCATATTGGAAAAAGCAATTGAATCGAAATCAACAGCATCGATTTCTAAAGAAAAAGCTACTTCTGTTTAAAGAATCTAAAGGAGTAGTCTCTGTTACTTTAAAGAGGAACATCAAGGGGGAAAGGTAAAAGAGAAAGCCCCTCTCATAAAAGAAGAAATCCTATAAAAAAGCTAACAGACAGTTATTTGTTTAATAAATTTTATCTAGGCATCTCCCTCAAGTGCAACACTTAGCCAAAATAAAACAATAATATATCTAATCCAAAAACTCTCCTTCCAAAATAGGAGAGTTTTTCTAATGAAATATATAGATTAATAGGAGATAATGAACATTCTAGTTATAATAAAGAAGATAACCGATTATATTAGACTAGTTAAACGAACTTAAAGGTAAAGCAGAGGTAATGTTCTTATGAATATAAAGTTAAAAGATGCAATAAATGAGGAATATCGATCGGCAGAGCATAAAGCTGCTCGTTATTTTCAATCCCTTCAAAATCAGTTAACGGATCAATCTTATGTGTCACGCTTAACGAATGACTTTCAAACGTGGAAGATAAACCATATTCATTCTCCTTCCATCCTTACTTATTTTTCCCGAAAAAAAAGAAAACCGATTGTAAAGGGATATCGTCCTTATATAGAGTGGTTGAACTACGCAGGTAAATTAGATGATTATTTGAATCGAAGTATTTCGTATTTATATATGCGTGATTTAGGAAAGACGCTTTCATCCCGACATACGCAAGAAAGAATGGACGAAGTAGTCAACAATGTAAAAACTCACCTTTTAAAGAAAGATATAAAGAATGACAGTTTTAGTGTATCAAGTCTGTATAAACTTGCTAAAAAAGAAAAAGTCGAGCACACGATGATATGGTTGTTAGAAAAATTGAAACAGGTCACTTCACAAATACCAAAAGGAATGAGTGTGGAGCACGCACAACGGAAAATCCTGAAAATCCTTGCAGGGGTCTTGATGCATGAATTGGAAGATAGAAGAGGCATAGAGCTATCAGAGCAAGATCGGCAAACCCGTCTAGAAAAGGCGATGAAACTTGGGTTTTACTATGGATTAACCTATCCCTTAATTGATGATTTACTTGATGCGAAAATTTTATCTATAGAGGAAGAAAAACAGTATACGACGTTAATTCGAACAACTTTAGAAACAGGAATTGTCCCAGAATTAGGAAGATGGCATGGAGAGAATAAAGAGCTTATTGCATTCATTCATAGTGAGTTAAAAGAAGCATTTGAATATATGAGGCTTCAGCATGATTCTATGACCTGGGAGTTATTTCTAAGTCAATCCTATATCTTCTTTCATTCACAAGAGGTCGACAGGGAAAGGAAGTTAACCAATAGCACTTATTCTAATGAAGAAATTTATATTCCAGTAATTCTTAAATCTTCTGCTTCCAGACAGATTGTTCGTTCGTTAATGAATGCACCTGAGGATGAAGGCTATGATAAACGAACCTTTTATTACGGCATTTATAATCAGTTAGCAGATGATTTAGCGGATATGTTTGATGATAAAAAAGATGGGGCAGTAACCCCTTATACGTATTATCTAACCTATCATCAAACGAGAAAGGATTTAATCAATCCTTTTGAAATGTATTGGGCCGTTATTTCGTATTTAATTCATGAAGTCTATCAATCTGATTCCAAAACACAGGAAGTCATATTAGATCGCGCGATTAATGGTTTAAAGCGACTAAAGGAAAAATTGGGTGAACAGAAATATAGTGATTTAATGAGAATATTGACAAAGGGAATAACTCCCTTTAATCGGATTCTGCAACAAATGGTCGAAAAGGCGGATGATGTAGACTTTTTTGATAAACTGCTTCGTGACCACATGATTACTACCTTAAAGGAAAATCGACGAGAGCAGGAAGAGTTTTCTGAAATGATTCAAGCTATCCGTTCCCCAATTGATAAGATGCTGCCAATCACAGAAAATGCGTTGCTTGAGAAGGATATCGTGACAGAAGCAGCAAATTACAGTCTTGCAGGTACTGGAAAAAGAATTCGACCGATTATTACATGGTTTATCGGGGTAAAAGAATTCGAGCTGGATAATGCCCAAATCGTTCCATTATTGAAATCGGTAGAATATATGCATACAGCTTCTCTTATTTTTGACGATTTACCATCACAGGATAATGCGGCGATGAGAAGAGGAAGACCGACTTTACATGAAGTGTATGATACGGCAACAGCAGAATTAACGGGGCTATTTCTTACACAGAAAGCGATTGAAGAACAAGCTACTTTACAAGACTTTGATGGATCGATTGTATTAAAACTTATTCGTTATACAACGAAAGCTACTGCTGACATGTGTAAAGGGCAGTTGATGGACTTAGAATCCAGAGGGAAACAATTAACTCTTCAAGAACTGAATACCCTTTGTTTTTATAAAACAGGTATCGGATTTGAGGCATCGCTTCTAATGCCTGCAATCTTAGCAGGTGTATCAAATGAAGTCATGGATTTATTAAAGAAATATGCTTATCATGCTGGGATTGCTTTTCAAATAAAAGATGATTTACTAGATACAGAAGGAGAGCTAAAAACGTTAGGGAAGAAAGCTGGAATGGATGAAGACAATGATACCTCTACATTTGTGACAGTGCTAGGTGTAGAAGGCGCTCGTAAGGAAATGTGGGAGCATTATTGTATGGCATTAGATATCGTCGAAGCATTACCAACAAAGACCAGCTTTTTAAAGTACTTAGTAGATTATATGGTGAATCGAACTAGGTAATAATGGAAGAAGAAGTTAAAACCTAAGGAGGATTAGCGATGAAAATCACTTTTTTAGGAAAGTATGGGGGTTACCCAGGGAAGGATAGTCCTACTTCTTCCTTCTTATTGGAGTCTGCAGGATTTCATTTATTGGTCGACTGTGGGAGTGGTGTGTTATCGAAGGTTCAATCCTATGTGGATTTAAAGGATTTAGATGCATGTATTCTTTCCCATTATCATTATGATCATATCGCTGATGTTGGTTGCCTCCAATATGCAATGTTAGTGGAGAATAAACTTGGAAAACGAATAGAGCCCTTTCCGATCTATGGACATAAAAGAGACTCTAAATTTGATGACCTAACCCATGATGTCTATACAGAAGGACGAGAAATTTCGGTTGAAAAATCAATTAATATCGGACCATTCAATCTATCCTTTTGTGAAACGATTCATCCAGTATATTGCTTGGCAATGAAAATACAAGCCGAAGGAAAGTCCATTCTTTACACGGCAGACACAGAGTGGAAGGATGATTTAATTTCTTTTGCGAAGAATGCAGATGTTTTAATAAGTGAAGCTAGTATCTATAAGGAACAATTTGGAGTCGTTAAAGGCCATCTTACAGGAGAAGAAGCAGGGATACTCGCAAACCAAGCCGAAGTAAAACAGCTCTTTTTGACACATCTTCCCCAATATGGTGAACAGGAAAAGCTAGTGGAAGAAGCAAAAAATGTATATGGCGGTCCTGTTCAGTTGGTATATCCAGGTTTAGAGATATTCATAAACTAATTAAAAAAGTGTTGGTTGCATTTAAACGAAATCAACACTTTTTTTAGCTGCAGGGGAACAAGTATAAATCATAATAACAAATTCAAACTCTCCGCCATTTGTCGATTGGATAAACGTAGTTGTTTCTTGAAATCCTGCTTTCCTATAAACCTTAATAGCACGCTTATTAAATGTTGCAACCGCCAAGCTGATAAAGGAAGGGGAAAAATGCTCTATTATATAATTCATCCCCATTGTTAAAAACGTATATCCTTTGTTCTGACCTGTTAAATCAGGTCTTAAACCAAGACCGATATCGATTGTATTATTTTCTCCTTTGTTTATACTAAAAAAACCGATAAGTTGATCTTCATCTGTGACAGCGTAAATGGACTCATTTCTTTGTTCACTATCAAGAAACGCAGCTAAATCCTCTTCATCTGCCTCCATGTCATAAAAGCCATAAATTCCATCATAATGCCAGTGATATGCAATTTCTTCTGCTTGTTCTTGTGTAATAAGTTCAAAATGATACATAATTGTTGGCTCCCTTTTTAGGAAAATTTTATCATATCGAAATATTTTGATAAAGTAGTAGATTCTGCTTCTCTGGAGAATTTGAACAGGCTATACTAAAGAAAACGTGAAGGGGGTAGAAGGGAACATGAAAACAGAAAGTAGCATTCCATATAATATAGAAGAAACAACTATTTTAGATACACAGAAAGCCCTGGAGTCTGGTGCAATTACTTCTTTGGAGCTGACCAAGCAATATTTAAATCGAATTGCATCATTTGATCCTGCATTATGCTCTATTAGGGAAATAAACCCTGATGCATTAGAAATTGCAGCAGAGCTAGATGAAAAAAGGAAGGTACTCCATGAAGTGGGACCACTTTATGGCATACCTGTTATTATAAAAGACAATATTGATACAAATGATTCGATGGCAACAACTGCAGGTTCCATTGCATTAAAGCATAATTTTGCTAAAGAGGACGCTTTTATTGTTAAAAAGCTTCGAGAAGCAGGAGCCGTTATTATTGGAAAGGCTAACCTCTCAGAATTTGCCAATTTTATTACGAAATTAGATATGCCTAATGGCTATAGCTCTTTAGGTGGACAGGTCATGAATCCATATGGTCCTGGTGTTTGGGATGTGGGTGGTTCAAGCTCGGGAACTGGTGCAAGCATTGCTGCTAATTTTGCAGTGGTTGGAATTGGAACTGAAACATCTGGATCCATTCTTAGTCCTGCTAGTAATAATTCGCTTGTTGGAATAAAACCTACACTTGGTCTCGTTAGCCGTACGGGAATTATCCCACTAGCTCACAGTCAAGATACGGCAGGTCCAATGACAAGAACCGTTGGTGATGCAGCAATACTTTTAGGGATCATTTCAGGAGTAGATGAAGCAGACGAAGTGACCAATACAAGTATCGGGCAGCCAAGTGATTACACCGCATTTTTAAAAGCAGATGGACTTAAAGGGAAAAGAATTGGAATGGATCGTTCCTTCTTGCCAGAAGAGGATGAAGAGATAGCCTTGTTTGAGGAAGCGATGGAAGAGTTAACAAAGCAAGGGGCTGTCTTGGTAGATGTTACCATTCCCCGTGAAAAATTCGATTCCATTGTTCTCTACCATGAATTTAAATATGGCATAGATAACTACTTACATAAACTTTCTGAAGAAGTTCCTGTTCATTCATTAAGCGAGGTTATTGCATTTAATAAACAGCATCCAGATTTAGTTAAATATGGTCAGACGATTCTTGAGTATTGTGAAACGTTAAATGGGAATTTGGAAGATGCAAAGTATAAAGAGCATCGAGAAACAGATATTAGACTTTCTACAACAGAAGGAATCGACATAACGATGAAAGAAAATCAATTAGATGGGTTATTATTTGCGAAATATTTAGGTTGTGCAATGCCTGCAAAAGCAGGATATCCATCTATTACAGTTCCAGCAGGCTATACACCAAAAGGAAAGCCGATGGGGATAACATTCTCAGGATTAGCATATAGTGAACCAAGTTTAATAGAAATGGCATATAGCTATGAACAAGCGACAAAGCATCGAACCCCACCAATATTGGATAAGGGGAACTAAGTATGGAAGCAGTGTATTTAGGTACACTGCTTATTTGGCATAAGCTGTGTAATGGGACAATATATTATTAAGAGAATCCATTTGAGATTGACAAGCCTAAATAGTTTAATCTAGATTGATATTTTAATTTAAGATATAATGGAAAGAAAAAGAAAGCTCTTACATTTTGCTGACGAAACCAAAAATGGTGTTGGAAAACCGTCTGGTTGGAAGTTTTCTTACTAGTGGATGTTAGAAAAATAGTAGATTTCTGGAATCGGGGGAGGAAAAAGAATTGTCTATAACACGTGTGCTCGTAGGTGTATTTAAAAGTTTTGAAGAAACAAAGGAACAGCCTAAGGTTCCTGAATTAAAGACTCGCTATTACAAAAAAAGTCGTGATCGGTTAATGGAAACGGTAAAAAATGTAGTAGAAAGAAAAATGTCCAATTGGGATTTAAAAAAAGTTGATACAGATCGTGGGGAAATCGTATTAAGCAAAGGATCTAGCTTAATGATTATCACCGTGTATAAACTAGCAGGAATGCAATCTGCAATTGATATATATTGTTCAAAAGAAGGAGCTCTAGGAGATTTCGGTTCTAGCTATAAATATATACAGCAATTTTTTAAAGCGCTTCATACAGAGATTCAGCCAGAAAAAGGGTGATGGTGTCAATCTAAAGTTCGTCTATGCTGATAAAGAATGGGAGGATAAGGAATGAAAATTGTTCTTACAGGAGCTAATAGAGGATTAGGGATTCATCTTGCTAGAACAGCTTTGGAAAGAGGTCATACTGTCCTTGCGGGAGTTCGAACGGTCGCAGAAGATGCACCTATTAATCGATTGAAAAAACAATATCCAGACAGAGTTTATACCTATTTTCTCGATGTTACAGACGAAAATTCTATTGCAAAAGCCGCTGAATTAGTAGCAAACGATGTTAGTTCCATTGATGGGATTATTAATAATGCAGGAGTATTAACAGAACGAGGAAAAGCAATAGAAGAGTTGGATTTTGATAATGTTCAATTTACGATGGATGTCAATGTATTAGGACCGATGCGAGTAATGAAACATTTTCTACCCCTTTTATATAATGGGAAAAAACAAGCCATCATCAATATCTCTTCAGAAGCAGGAAGTATTCAAAATGCCTATGGAGGAGACTTTCCTTATGGTATTTCGAAAGCGGCACTGAATATGTTTACTGTTCAATTATCAAGCTATGTAAAAGACAAGGACATTGCCGTATATGCCGTCCATCCTGGCTGGATTAAAACAGATATGGGTGGGGAAAATGCAACAGGTTATCCAGAAGATTCAGCAAATGGTATCCTTGATATTTTGGAAGGAAAGATAGACATAACTAGCGAACTAGGATTTATTGATTTTACTGGGAAAGAAATGAAAATTTAATAGATAGAGGATGGATCAGGAGTATTTTGCGTGTGCTAAGATACTTCTGATTTTTTTTGTAAAAGCTGACTAGCTAATTCTTAAAGGCGTTTGATTAAAACAGAAAAGAAAAAATCCCCACTGATGGAAGTTACCGATTATAATAGAAATACTATTTATAATTTTCAGTTGATTTAAAAGGAAGGAGTATGGAATGAATAACGAAAAAATAATAACGATGCAACAGTTAAATAAATCCCATATGAATGACTTGCTTTCCTTAGCTACTATTGTTGGCTGGGATTACGACGAGGAAGAAATTCAAACTCTACTCGTTTCCGGTACTATGTATGGTCACATAACGGAAGAAAAAACTGTAATAGCCTGTGCTGCTATTATTCCGTATGGAGCAAATTTAGCATCTATCGGCATGGTAATTGTTCACCCAGATTTTCGAGGAAGAGGACTTGCGAAAGCATTACTTATTAAGTGCATGGAGCAAACGACAAAAAATAGAGCAATAATGTTAATTGCTACAGAACAAGGAAAACCTGTATATGACAAATTGGGTTTTAAAAATTATAGCCATGTAACAAAGCTTCTTGGGAAAGGAAATCACATCAAGATAGAATTAGACGGCTATTCCATAAATCCATTAGAGAAAACAGATGTGGAAGAAATGCTTGTATTAGACCAAGCGGCATTTGGAAGTTCAAGAGTGGTATTTCTAGAAAATAGAATAAAACAAGCAAAAGACTCCCTTGTATTAAAGAATCGAAAAGGCGTAATTGTTGGATATGCTCTTACTGTAAAAAAACCTAGTAATCTAGTTATCGGTCCAGTCGTAGCACAAGATGATGAACAGGCAATGCTCCTAATTCAGACAATCATTGCAAACAATCAGGGAAGCACAAGAATAGATGTAATAGAAGGAAAAAATACAATAATAAAAGAGCTACAAAAGCTAGGGTTTCAAATAGCAAATCGCCCTCCGGTAATGGTAAAAAATATCGAAGCATTTCCAAATAGAAATAATAGCTTATATGCGATTGCGGCACAGGCTTATGGATAAGAAATGATAGTGTGGCAAATAAGAAAGAGGTTTTTGCATGAGTATAAAATTAGAAGAGCTATTAAAGCTTCCATCCTTGCGAGAGGCTAAGGTGATTGCAGGGAAAGAAGGGGTATCAAAGCTCGTCTCATCTATATCTGTTTTAGAATATACGGAAGTCGATTCGTTAAAGGAAGATTTGTTTAATAATGATGAGTTTTATGGCAGTGAAATTGTCATTTCTGCTTTAATTATGATTAAAGATGATGTAGAGGCACAATGTAGAACAATCGAACATTTGCATAAGGTTGGTGAAATAGGCTTAATTTTATATTATGTTGGCGTCTTTTTGCCAAAAATTGATGAAAAAGTCATTCAATTAGCAGATAGCCTTGGTTTTACTTTAATTGTGATGCCGGAAAAGGAGATGTCTTTAAGATATAGTGAGGTTATTTATGAGGTCATAGAATCGATTGTAAAGAACGATATGACATCAACTAGTTTTGTTAGCGAGATGGTTGAACAAATTTCAGGGGTACCCCTTCAGCAGAGAAATATGGATACAGTATTGAAAATTTTAGCTGACCGAACACGTTCATCTCTCGTCTTAGCAAATAAAAATAATCAGGTTATCCATGCCGTTACATGGCCAAGAACGAGTACAATGGATATCTTTCAAACAGTTGATCAATATAATGAGATGGCTATAGACGAAGTGTATAAGGAAGAAAGGGAGGCGCTGCAGCCTTTATTCCTTTCAAAAAAGGTAATAGCACAAGAAGGAATCGCTTCTATGAATTTATATATAATTAAGGAAAAAGATCCATTCGATCGTGAAACTGCTACCCAATTAGCGGAAGTCGTGCAAGTATTTATAAATTTATGGGGAAAGCATTATGATGAAATAAGTACAGCAGAATTAATGAAGGCAATAATGAATGATGAAAGTGTGAAAATGCGACGCCTGGCAAACATTTTAAATATAGATGTATCAGCTATTCATATGATGTGGTTAATGGAAGTTGATAATGGGGTGGAGCAGGAAAAACAGCTACAGAATGTAAAAGAATTCATTAAGCAAAATTTTCATGTGTCATTAGTTGATTATTACCATCAAAAGCTTGTTATCTTATTAGACAATTCTGTCATACAGGAGGATTCCTTCCAGTCGGCTAATCGATTACTAGATTGGTTGAAGGAAGACGAACAGTCATTTACGCTAACAATTTGTCAGAATATGAATAATACAACAGATGTTCAGCAAGCATATTTAACCTGTAGTGAACATACTAAGATGGCGAAAATTATCTATCCCAATAAAAAGATTTTTACGCTTCAAGAAATTAACTTTGCAAGAGATTGCTATTATTTAATAAATGGTGGGGAACTGGCGATCGAAAAAGCACTTCAGCCACTTTCGTCTATTATGGGACAGGCAAATCAAGCAGAAGAACTTATAAGTACATTGACGGTATATTTGTTAGAAGGAAATAATCGCTTTCAAGAAACTGCAGACATCCTATATTTACATAAAAATACGATTAAATATCGTGTCCAAAGGATAGCTGAAATTCTTAAATATCCCGTTACGAAATCTCCTGAAATTTTTCAATTATATAAAGCAGTTGCGGTTTATCGAATGTTATTGCAGATAAAAGAGAATTAAAACAGAAAAAGAGCTTTTTTGTTCATTTAAACAAAAAATGCTCTTTTTATTTTTCCAATCAGCTAAATACATACTGGGTAGTTATCGTTATAATAAGCAATAATTACATATAGGAGGCATGAAAATGAGTGATAAAAGGGATGTGAATCAAGAAACACAATCTTGGCAGAGTTTGGCGTTTTTGTGGACAGGATCTATGATTTGTGTACCTAGTTTATTAATTGGTGGCACATTAGTAAGTGGGATGCCTTTATGGGAGGCAATACTTGTTGGATTATTAGGTTATGGAATTATTGTAGTTTTAATGATATTTCAAGGAATTCAAAGTAGTGACGTTCACAAGCCAACAGTTAGTGTAGCTTCCCAAGTTTTTGGAGAGCAGGGATCAAAGAAAATTATTTCCATAATCCTTGCAATAGCATGTCTAGGATGGTTTGGTATACAAGCTAATGTATGTGGCGTAGCATTTTCCCAATTTTTAAGTGTATATGGGATAAATCTACCCGTACCAGTTTCTTCTCTCATTTGGGGAATAATAATGCTAGTATCAGCAATTTACGGCATTAAAATACTGAATATTCTTAATTATGTTGCAGTCCCCATTTTGCTTGCTGTTTGTATCTATGCAGTAACGGTTTCTTTAATGGGCGATGGGATGAATCAGATTACAACATATGTTCCTGCTGGCTCGATGTCTTTCTTATCTGGTTTGTCCATTACAATTGGTTCTTTCGCATTAGGGGCAGTTATCGCAGGTGATTATTCTCAATATGCAAAAAAACGAGGAGATGTTAGTAAGGCTGCACTTATTGGAATTTTACCGTCTGGTGTTTTAATGATTACAGTTGGCGCGATATTGACGCTTACAGCTGGTACGGCTGATATTACAAGTGTATTTACTGAATTAGGATTACCTGTTTTAGGAATTATCGCACTTGTTTTAGCAACCTGGACAACAAATGCCGTAAATGCCTTTTCAGGAGGTATAGCGATAATAAATGTATTTAATATTTCCAAAAAGAAAGAGCGTATGGCAGTAGCCATTGCAGGTGGGGTAGGAACACTTCTTGCAGTAGTAGGAATATTAGATTATTTTGTTCCCATTATGTCTGTTCTTTCTGCTATGATTCCTCCTGTTGCGGGAGTAATGATTGCATCTTATTGGGTTATTCATAAAGGTGATAAAACGAAATGGTCTAGTATAGAAGGAGTAAATACTCTTGGCGTAATTTCTTGGTTAATTGGTGCAGCCATTGCTGGTATTCCGGTGATTTTTTCCTTTTTCCCAAGCTTGCCACAACTTCCAAATCAGCCATTGATTGGGATGGTCATTTCCTTTGTCTTTTATTTAGTCGCAAGGAATATGATCATACAAAAACAAGTTTCAATTAATCAATAATACGAACAACTGGAGGTAGCAACATGCGATATCTAAATGAGGAAGCGATTGAAAATATAGCAGTAGGTGCAGCGTTTTTAGGTACTGGCGGTGGAGGAGATCCCTATATCGGGAAGATGATGGCCCTTTCTGCCATAAAAGAAAATGGACCGGTACAATTATTATCGCCTGAAGAAGTAGGAAATGATGACTTTTTTATTCCGGCAGCAATGATGGGAGCACCATCTGTTTTAATAGAGAAATTTCCAAAAGGGGATGAATTCGTCCGCGTATTTCAAAAGCTAGGTCATTATTTAAATAAAGAAGTAAAGGGTACCTTTCCGATGGAGGCAGGTGGAGTCAATTCGATGATACCTATTGTAGTTGCTGCACAATTAGGATTGCCGCTAATTGATTGTGACGGGATGGGACGCGCATTCCCAGAGCTACAAATGGTAACCTTCCATCTAAATGGTGTTTCTTCTACACCAATGGCTATTACAGACGAAAAAGGAAATATCGGCATTATGGAAACAATTGATAATAAATGGACAGAACGGATTGCAAGAGTAGCAACTGTGGAGATGGGAGCAAGTTCTTTAGTAAGTATCTATCCTTGTACGGGAGAACAGCTGAAAAAATATAGTGTGAAAAATATCATCACCCTGTCTGAACAAATTGGACAAATTATTCGTTCTAATAGTGAGGATGAAACAATCAAATTAAGAGAACTATTAGAAATTACGAATGGATATCATTTATTTGATGGAAAAATTACTGATGTGGAGAGAAATACGAAAGGCGGATTTAATAGAGGTTGCGTAACACTAGATGGATTAGAACAATATGCGGGTGAAAATGTACAAGTATTTTTTCAAAATGAGAACTTAGTAGCTCAAAAAAATGGAAAACCCATTGCGATGACACCTGATTTAATTTGTTTAGTAGATTTAGAGACATTAAATCCTATCACGACTGAATCTTTAAAGTATGGAAAAAGAGTAAGAGTGCTAGCATTACCTTCTGATCCACAATGGAGGTCAGAAAAGGGGATTGAAACAGTGGGACCAAAGTATTTTGGCTATGATCTTTCCTATACACCATTAGAGGAACTTGTGAGAAAGGAAGTGTAATAGATGTATAAAGTTGGTATTGATGTTGGAGGAACGAATACAGATGCTGTTATTCTTGATGAAAAGTTAAACTTAATTCATCAAGTCAAAATGCCTACAAGTGAAGATATAGAGTCAGGGATTGTTTCTGCTTTAAAAAAAGTATTAGAGGAATCCGGGATTAATCGAGAAAAAGTGACGCATGCGATGTTAGGAACTACGCAATGTACCAATGCAATTGTAGAAAGAAAAAAACTAGCAAAAGTAGGTGTTATTCGCCTAGGATATCCTGCAACCGCCTCTGTCCTTCCTTATACCGCTTGGCCAGAAGAAATGGTAACTGTTTTATCGGGTGAGTATCGCTTGGCTGGTGGTGGATATGAGTATGATGGTCAAGTGCTTTCTCTTTTTTCAGAGGAAGAAATACGGGGGATTTTGAGAGAATGGAATGGGGAAGTAGAAGCAGTTGCTGTTGTTGGGGTCTTCTCTTCCTTAAAAAATGATCAGGAACTTCGAGTTGCAGAGTTAGTGAAGGAAGTGATGGGAGAAGAAATCCCTGTTTCTTGTTCTTCCATGATTGGTTCTGTTGGGTTAATAGAAAGAGAGAATGCAACGATATTAAATAGTGCTTTATTTAAGGTTATTGCAATGACAAGCAATGGGTTTGAGAATGCGTTAAAAGAAGAGGGAATAAATGATGCACAAGTATTCCTCTGTCAAAACGATGGAACGTTAATGTCGATTGATTATGCTCGTAAATATCCGATTCTAACAATTGCTTGTGGTCCAACAAATAGTATTCGTGGAGCGTCCTATTTAGCAGGGATTAAAGATGCAATGGTACTAGATGTAGGGGGAACAACGTCGGATATTGGGGTGCTAACTGGTGGTTTTCCTCGTGAATCTTCACTCGCTGTTGATGTAGGTGGAGTACGTACAAATTTCCGCATGCCTGATATAATATCTATCGGATTAGGTGGAGGAAGTATTGTCCGAGAGGTAAATAATGAAGTAACGATAGGACCAGACAGTGTAGGCTATCGAATTACGGAAGAAGCCCTAGTATTTGGTGGTAATACACTTACGACAACAGATATTGCAGTGCGTTTAGGAGTAGCAGTGGTAGGTAATCCAGAATTGGTAGCCCATATTGATGAAGCATTTGCTAAACAAGCCTATGCGAAAATAGCTGTAATGACAGAAGAAGCAATTGATAAAATGAAGACGAGCAATAATGATACAACTGTCGTTTTAGTAGGTGGTGGAAGCATTATTATTCCAAGACAATTAAATGGAGTGAAAGAAATCATTCATAATGAGAATGGTGCAGTTGCAAATGCGATTGGCGCATCGATTTCTCAAATAAGCGGACAATATGAGCAAATATATATTTATTCCCAGATTTCTCGTGATGAAGCACGGATAGATGCGGAAGAAAGAGCGAGGCAACAGGCTATTTTAGCAGGTGCGAAAGTAGAAACAATTGAGCTTGTAGAAATAGAAGAAATACCGTTAGCATACCATCCAGGCAATGCTACAAGACTACGAGTGAAAGTAGTAGGAGAGCTAACATAAAAGAGACAAGAAGAAAGAGAAAATGATTTTGGTCATTTTCTCTTTCTATTAATGTGCGCAATTATATCCGACTTAAAAAAAATTCTTTCTTTGGAGCCAACTTTAACAGGTTCTAAAATCCCCTTTTTCACACAGTCATGGATATATTGGCGAGTGCAGCCTAATAATTCGGCAACCTCTGAGGTGGAAACTAACTCACTTTGTAAAAACCTTCGCAGTTCCATATCATTTTCAAATTGAATCATGAGAATCGTTCCAATCTTTTTTAAAATTTATTTTGTAGTACTAAGTCTATACCCAAAAACAAAACAAATAATTCACTTGTCTATCTTTTTATAATGGTAATTTAAAAAGTGGCTGTATTAGAATCTTGGATTTTGCAGAATAAACTTGTTAGTATCATCAATATAATAAGGTTGATGCTTTCTAATTTGATAGAAATACACATCTGTGAAAGCATATATTTTCCAGCTGGAAATAGATATAATGATGAGGGAAATGAAAATTCAAAAAGTATGGAGGAGAATGATGTTTAAAAATAGGATGGGGAAGGTAAGGTCGGGCTGGATCATTTTGCTAGCTTTAGTAGCAACGTCACTTATTCAATCGTTATTAATGGTGCCTGGAATGATTTATCCTATAATGAAGGAATTGCTAACAAATCCAAATGGATTTAACGGAAATGTAGACGAACTTACAAATAATTCGCCTTGGTTCATGCTTTTCACACAAGGATTAGGATTAATTGGCGGAATTGTTATGTTATTTATTTTATGGCGTTTTGTTAATAAGAAAAGAATTTCAGAAATGGGATTTAAAAATTTTTCTACTGATTTTATCACTGGACTAGGAATGGGAGCATTATCCATCATTATTATATTCTTTATTCTATTGGCCACAAAGAATATAGAGATGGCTAATTCCTTTGGTTCACCCGATTTTTCTGCTTATACGATTTCCTATCTTCTGTTTTTTATTTTAGTAGGTTTTTCTGAGGAACTGACATTTAGAGGATATATAATGTCCACGCTAGCGGATAACGGTAATTCTAAAACGGTCGTATATATCCTATCATCGCTTATTTTTGGCATTGCACATATATGGAATCCGAATGTGGCCATCTTTGGAATCGTGAATATTTTTCTAGTGGGGCTGCTGTTTGCTTATATGTATGATAAGACAAAAAGCCTATGGATGCCAATTGGCTATCATATTACGTGGAATTATTTCCAAGGAAATGTGTTTGGCTTCCCAGTTAGTGGTACGACACCACATGGTATGTATGGCATTGACGTTTCTATGGGAAATGATTGGTTAACAGGTGGTTCCTTTGGTCTAGAAGGAGGATTTCTGGCGACATTGATGATTGCTTGTGGCTTTTTAATAACTAAATTATATACAAAGAGAAGTTTGGAATAGTGTTCATTTCAATCTTGTTCAGAGAAAAAGTGATATTCTAATAGAATAATTGTTAAATTTACGTTATAATAAGTCGAGTTAAAATAATAGTATAGCAAAATCCGTATATTACGGTGGAGGTTCTAGCTACCCTCTTTAAAAAACTAAGAAAAACAGGACTGCTTTCTTAGTAGTGCTGTTTTTTCTATATGAAGGAGTTTTTAGAAATGAAAAATGAAAAAGCGGTTGTTGTATTTAGTGGTGGTCAAGATAGCACTACCTGTCTATTTTGGGCAATGAAAAACTTCAAAGAAGTAGTAGCTGTAACATTTGACTACAATCAAAGACATATTACAGAAATTGAATGTGCGAAGAAGATTACCGAAGAGCTTGGCATTAAGCATCATATTCTTGATATGTCCCTACTAAATCAGCTTGCGCCAAATGCTTTAACGAGAGACGATATTGCAGTTGAAGAAGGAAAAGGTGGAGCATTGCCTTCTACATTTGTTCCTGGACGCAATTTATTATTTATGTCATTTGCGGGTGTGTTAGCTAGCCAGATTGAAGCAAAGCATATTGTAACTGGTGTTTGTGAAACAGACTTTAGCGGATATCCAGACTGTCGTGACATTTTTATTAAATCATTGAATGTAACATTAAATCTTTCCATGGATAATCAATTTGTCATTCATACTCCACTAATGTGGTTAAATAAAGCAGAAACATGGGAGCTAGCAGATGAGCTAGGAGCCTTTAATTTTGTTCGAGAAAAAACATTAACATGCTATAACGGCATTGTTGCTGATGGCTGTGGAGAGTGCCCTGCTTGTAAGCTCCGTAAAAATGGCTTGGATGAATATTTAGCTGTTCGAAAGGGGCTATAATTAGATGCATGACTTTCGAATTGTAGAGAAACTGCAAAAGTTTGGAGAAGACATTTCTTCTAAGCAATTAAAATATCATCATAAGCGTGTCATGGTAAGTAAAGAATTCACTTTTGATGCAGCACATCATTTGCATGCCTATGAAGGGAAATGCATGAATCTTCATGGACATACGTACAAGGTTGTTTTTGGGATTAGTGGTTATTTAGATGATCGTGGATTAATGATTGATTTTGGTGATATTAAGAAGATTTGGAAAAACGATATAGAAATTTATTTGGATCATCGCTATTTAAATGAAACACTGCCACCAATGAATACAACAGCAGAAAATATCGTTTATTGGATTTTTGAAAAGATGGAAGAAGCATTGAGCAAGGATGAAATGAAGCAAGCGGATAATGGGGCAAGAGTAGAATTTGTTCGTCTTTATGAAACTCCTACTAGTTTTGCAGAAATGAGACGGGAGTGGATGGAGAATGAGTAAGGTTCCTGTTATGGAAATATTCGGACCGACGATTCAAGGAGAGGGAATGGTCATTGGTCAAAAAACGATGTTTGTTCGTACAGCAGGCTGTGATTATTCCTGCGCTTGGTGTGATTCTGCTTTTACCTGGGATGGTAGTGGTAAAGAGCTAATCAAGCAAATGCAGGCAGAAGAAATTTGGGATGAGCTGGTTCGTTTAGGTGGTAATGGTTTTTCTTTTGTCACTCTTTCTGGCGGAAATCCGGCTCTATTGAAAAATCTTTCCTTTCTGGTAGATTTATTAAAAGAAAAAGAAATAAAAATTGGCCTTGAAACACAGGGAAGTAGATGGCAGGATTGGTTTGTGGATATTGATGAACTGACTATTTCACCTAAACCACCAAGCTCGAAGATGAATACTGATTTTGACATATTAGATTCGATTATGCAAAGATTAAGAGATGCAAATCGAAGTAATCATATTAGTCTAAAAGTAGTTGTATTTTCAGACGAAGATTATGCATATGCGAAGAAGGTTCATCTTCGTTATCCAGATGTTCCATTTTTCCTGCAGGTTGGTAATGAGGATAATAAAACGGTCGATAACGCGCAATTAGTCGAGCAATTACTAACTAAATATGAATGGCTGATTGATAAAACAATGCTCGATAATGAATTTAAAAATGTAAAGGTACTTCCACAGCTACATACGTATATTTGGGGAAATAAGCGTGGAGTGTAGATAAACGGGAAGGTATTTAGGAGGATTTTGGGATGAGTAAATTTAATACTCCTCAAATAGAGGAGGCAATTCGCTTATTATTAGAAGCAGTTGGAGAGGATCCAAATAGAGAAGGATTATTGGATACTCCAAAACGTGTAGCAAAAATGTACGAAGAAGTTTTTTCAGGTCTAACAATTGATCCGAAAGAATATTTTGAAACGATTTTCCATGAAGACCATGAAGAATTGGTATTAGTAAAGGATATCCCTTTTTATTCGATGTGTGAGCATCACTTAGTTCCTTTTTACGGAAAAGCACATGTAGCTTATATTCCTAAGGGAGGAAGAGTCGCTGGATTAAGTAAGCTTGCAAGAGCAATTGAGGCAGTTTCGAAGCGACCGCAATTGCAGGAGAGAATTACGTCTACTGTTGCAGATACTATGATGGAAACGCTAGAGCCACATGGAGTAATGGTTGTTGTGGAAGCAGAGCATATGTGTATGACGATGCGTGGAGTGAAAAAGCCTGGTGCTAAAACAGTTACTTCTGCTGTTCGTGGTGTTTTCCAAACAGATAGTGATAAGCGTGCAGAAGTTTTTGCGATGATTAAATAGGCTCATATTTGTATTAAATTTTTGGGAAAATCCTGTTATTAGCAGGATTTTTTTTATTAACTTATATTTTTTTTAAGCCTTGCATAATACGAATACAGAAGGGGAGGGAGAAATTAAAGGGTTAAGGGAATAGGAAGAGGGCTTATATAGAGAATATTTTGCAAGGGATAGAGCGTTTGATGAATATGTATCAATCTTTGGTTCCCTAGTATATGGATTGAACCTGAGAGACATTAGTATAAGTTAAGGACACTGGATAAAATGGGAGAAAACCAATTCAGATGAGATTATTTATAATTTTTCTGCACAAGTAGAGTATCAAAAAGGTTTCTACGGACTTCTCTTACCGTCTGTATAGCAATGATGTCAATTCTTCTGTCCTTTGCAGTGCCGTTTTGAGAATAGAGGGTTTCGAGAGGGTCCGCACTTATCGGTTGGGGTAAAAGGGAAAGCACCTGAGTAAATAGACGGAAAATTTTCGCTTATTTAGTAATTATTATTAAAAAAGGCTTAAATAGACGGAGAGATTCCGCTTATTGACTTGAAAAATGGGAAAAAGGGAGAGTTTGCTTTGCATAATCGGAAAACCTTCCCTTATTTGCCACAAAATAAGCACTATTTTGCATTTAACCGGAAAACCTCCGCTTATTTCCCTTTAGTCGGTTACTCGATTCAGGACAAAACATCTTATTTAAAAGGCAATGAGTCAAAGAGATTTTCATTTTAATGCATGATGATGAACGGTACTAAAAGTAAGGGAGGCTTTATATAAATAAGGATTTTGCATTCAAAATAAAGAAACTCGCCAATGGCGAGTTTTCCTATTTTATATACCAATAACAATGTCAAATCGGCACCCATTTTAAGAAAAGTACCTCAAAAGCAACTCTTTGTTAAAAGGAGCCTTGCTTTTTGTTTTACGCAATATTTTCAGAAGCGTCAATATCATTAGACTGATACTGCTTTGTATCTAATTCACCAAGTGTTTTACTTGTTACAACACCGGAAACCATTGATCCACTTACGTTTAGAGCAGTACGTCCCATATCAATTAGTGGTTCAACTGAAATTAATACCCCAGCTAAAGCAACTGGTAGGTTTAAAGTAGAAAGAACGATTAATGTTGCAAAAGTTGCTCCTCCACCGACTCCAGCTACCCCAAAAGAACTGATCATAACAACAATAATTAAGGTTGCGATGAATGAAGGGGATAAAGGATTAATCCCTTGTGTTGGTGCAATCATGACTGCAAGCATTGCTGGATAGATACCGGCACAACCATTTTGACCAATGGATACTCCAAAGGATGCAGAGAAGTTTGCAATCGATTCAGGTACACCTAATTTATTTTTTTGTGCCTCAATATTTAATGGCATTGTTCCAGCACTTGTGCGGGAAGTGAATGCAAATGTTAGAACTGGCCACACCTTTTTCACATATTGTTTTGGACTTAGTCCCATAATAGCAAGAATGATTAAATGAACAATAAACATCGCAATTAACGCAACATATGAAGCAATAACAAATTTACCTAGCTTTACTATGGCATCGAAGTTACTTCCTGCAACAGTTTTAGCCATAAGTGCAAGGATTCCATATGGAGTTAATCGTAATACTAATGTTACAATACGCATCACTACTGTATGTAAAGCTTCAACAATCTTTTGGAAGAAAGCAGCTTGCTCTGGATTTTTTCTTTTAATACCAAGGAATGCAACCCCAACAAATGCTGCGAAAATAACTACCGCAATTGTAGATGTTGGTCTAGCTCCTGTTAAATCTTGAAATGGGTTAGCTGGTAAAAAGCTAAGAATTTTTTGTGGTACAGTCGTGCTTTGTACTTCTCCTAAAGTTTCTTCTAATTGTTGTCCGCGAAGAATTTCAGCATCGCCAGCACTTACATCAATAGCCTTTAAGTCAAATCCAGCTGTTGTAGCAATTCCGATTCCAGCAGAAATGGCTGTAGTAAGTAAAAGTGTTCCAATTACAAGACCACTGATTTTCCCAAGATTAGCTGATTTTTCAAGCTTTGTGAATGCTGCAATAATCGAAATAAAAACTAGCGGCATAACAATCATTTGCAATAACTTTACATATCCGCTTCCGACTAAACCAAACCAATCATTTGTAGTTGTGATTACTTCAGAAGTAGGAGCATAAATCAATTGTAGGATAGCCCCGAATAAAACCCCAAGTCCTAATCCTGTAAACACACGTTTGGAAAAGGAAATATGTTTCTTTTGCATGTAGAAAAGAACGCTAAGCAAAATAAGTAAGATAACAATGTTTAAAATAACAAAAAAATTCAATGGGATGTCCTCCTTTAATGTTTTTAATTCCAATAGGTTAAATAGGGATTAAATAAATTCTTTAAAATGTTACCATCATTTATTGAGTTTGTAAACATTAATTTAAAAATCAAGGGGACATTTTTTTAGAAAAAAGCAATTCTAGTCAAAAGCATGATGAAATAAAGGAATACTAGTATGTTGCTACATGTTTTTCTGCTAAAATAAATAGTAAAATAAGCCTTATGGGGGAATAGCATGTTTACAATTGATTACCATTCTCCAATTGGAGTAATCGAGATTAGTGGGACGGAAAAGGCTGTTCACTCTATTTTGTTTTCGGAAAAAGAACTAGCAGAAAATGTAGTTGATGGGTATACACCAAATGTATTAGTCACCTGCTGCGAGCAATTAGATGCCTATTTTAAGGGGATACGACGTGATTTCTCTTTTCCAATGGAATTAGGGGGTACTCCTTTTCAAAAACAAGTTTGGAATGCGTTAACGACTATTCCTTATGCGGCTACTGGATCCTATAAAGATATTGCCTACAACATTGGGAATGAAAAAGCAGTGCGAGCAGTTGGAAGTGCAAATGGCAAAAATAAGCTATGTATTGTCATTCCATGTCATCGAATTATTGGTGCAAATGGAACATTAACTGGATATGCAGGTGGCTTATGGAGAAAAGAATGGCTGCTTAGTCATGAGCAGAAATTTGGCCAAACTATCCAATAAGGAAAAAGCAAGAAGCAGAAAAATCCTCTTTTTAGAAAATTTTTCTGCTTCTTTTTAGAACTGTAAAAAGCTCTATAAGAGTACCAGCTCCACCTACGCTGAGTACGATGATAACCACTGATGTTATCCAACCTAATTAGTATTATATTTGAAAACGATTACAAAATCAAATATTGTGAATCAGTGAGCGGATTTGTCCGAATATTATTATTAATTAGGATAATATTACCATATGATATAAGGAGAACAATCAAGCTTTTTTTAAGATTATTAGCATAAATAAAAGGGAATAGAAAATCCTATAGAAAAAAGGGAGGTACCTTATATGGAAGAGCAAAAAGGATCAAAGCTACCCAATTTTGATGCCTTAACAGATAGAGTTATTGCTGAAGATTCAGATGTACCTAGTGTATCAATTAAAACAAATGTTGATCCTAAAAATGTATTGGAAGATAATCCGTATTTTGATAATACGAAAACATACAGCGAAGAAGAATTGGCGAAGTTAAAGAAATTTTTTGGAGGATAGGAACAAATTTCTCCATCGAGGAATAATAGTGATTAATAAAACGAAGCTCTTTATGTAGATATTCCTGAACCTGTTTGTACATAACAAGTCAGCTACAAAGGAGTTTTTTTGCTTGTTATGAATCGAATCAAACAAAAGCTACTTTTCTTGCTTTTTTGTATAGAAAGTGATTAAATGTATATACTTGTTTTTTATACTATACGGTATAAAAAAGAGTTAGAATTGTGGATGATTGTCCTTTTGAGGAGTAATTTATCTGCTGTTAGATCATTAAAATAAAGTAATATTTTTTGATTTCTTTTAAGTGTGAACTATTAATAAAATCATCGTTTATATAGAGTTAATGGAGAAATGGGAAAGGAGGAGATGAAAGATGGGGATTGTAGTAGTAGAAATATGTGACGGAAGTTTGATTACGGAAATAGATTTAGAAAAAATTATAGAATCAAAATATCCAGAAGTTGCAGTGATTGAAAGCAGCTGTCTTTCATTTTGTGGGATGTGTGCAAAGCGACCTTATGCCATTGTGAATGGAAAAAGAATTTTTGCGAAAACCACAGAAGAATGTCTCCGATTAATTATGAAGCAAATTGAAGTGGAACTAGCTATTTTTGCATAAGTTATTTTTTAAAAAGGGAAGTCTTTAAGTAAATACTTAAGGCTTCCCTTTTCTATTGTACCAGTTCTCATTTTATTAAGAGACAAACTTCACTAAAAATTTACAGTAATTATCTCCTTCTGTACGACAGCATGTTCTGTTAACTGTATTTGTTCCTAGAACGTTTTTAAGCATTTCTGTTTCACATCGACAGGCAACTTTAAACTCCTTAGCTACTTCTAAGATAGGACAATTATATTCGGTTATTTCAAACGTTTGGTCGTCCACTTTTGCTAGATCAGCCATATATCCTTTTTCGTTTTGAATCTCAACCATTTCCTTCATTTTCTCAGAAGGGTTCTTGTCACTCATGCGAGATATATATTCTTTTGTCAGACGTTCTTCCCGTTTATTAAATAACTGCTGAACCGAGTCGTCGCCATAAAGCTCTTTTACATCATGCAATAAATCAATACTAATTCCTTCATAGCTTTTCGGAAAAAAATGTTCTGCTTTTTCCGCCAGCGTAAAGCTTTGAATAGGTCTTCCCATTGGCTGTTTTACTAGTTCGGATTGAATCAATCCATCTTTTTCTAATATCGTTAAGTGCTTTCGCACGGCCATATGCGTAATTTGCAGGCAATCTGTAAAATCATTTACCGTTAAAGATCCTTCCTTTTTAAGTAGATGAAGGATTTTATCTTTTGTCGTTTTTTGTTTATTAGTCATTATATACCTCCATTCTATACATTGGAGAGAGAAAATAAGTAAATCAAAGTATAGTGAAATTAATTATACCAGATAGTATAAAATGTTGAAAGCAGTTAATGTACGAGAACTCGCGAGCAGTATTTTTCCTCCATTCTAAAGATAAAATAATTGATTTTTTTCTTTCCTTGGTTTATTGTTTATATATACTTTTTAAACTAATAAGTATAAAAACAAATATTGGAGGAATTACAAATGACTACATATTCATTACCAGCTTTACCATACGAATTTAATGCGTTAGAGCCGCATATCGATCAACAAACAATGGAAATTCATCATGGAAAACATCATCAAACTTATGTGAATAATTTAAATGCAGCTCTAGAAGGACAGGATGCATTACAAGCAAAATCATTAGAGGAGCTATTAAGCAATCTTGATGAAGTGCCAGAACAAATTAGAACTGCTGTTAGAAATAATGGTGGCGGTCATTTAAATCATTCTTTATTCTGGGAAGTGATTGCACCAGCTACAGGTGAAAATGCTCCTTCTGGTGAATTAGCAGAAGCGATTAATAAAGCATTCGGAAGCTTTGATGCATTCAAAGAACAATTTACTGCAGCAGCTACAACTAGATTTGGATCTGGTTGGGCATGGTTAGTTGTTGATCAAGAAGGTAATTTAAAAGTAACAAGCACACCGAACCAAGATAATCCAATTATGGATGGAGAAAAGGCTATCTTAGGATTAGATGTTTGGGAGCATGCTTACTACCTAAATTACCAAAACAGAAGACCTGAGTACATTTCCAATTTCTTCTCTATCATTAATTGGAGCGTAGTTGCAGATAAATTTGCTAATAATAACTGATAAGATGAATGAAGATTAAGTGTTTCATGCTTATCTTTAAGCTTGGAGGATAATATGAAGCTTGTAGGTATTTCTGGTTCATTAGTTGGTTCCAAAACTTCAAAAGCAGTAAATGAAGTTTTAGTAGCAGCTAAGTCACTTGATCCAACTATTCAAGTGGAGTTAATTGATTTAAGAGAATTCGATATTGAATTTGTTAATGGGGCACCCCTGAGCTATTATAACGATGATACAATTAAAGTTGTAAATACAATTTTAGCAAGTGATGCTCTTGTGATAGGAACACCTGTATATCAAGCTTCCATTACTGGTGTATTAAAAAATCTATTTGATCATTTACCAGTTGATGCATTCAAATCAAAAGTAACTGGGATGGTTATCACAGGTGGTACAGATAAACATTTTCTTGTGATGGAATATCAATTGAAGCCAATTCTTACTTATTTTAAAGGATTGGTTACTGTACAAAATGTGTTTGTGCATAATGACTATTTTGATGATGAGAATGAAATTACGGATGAAGATGTTAAAAAGCGAATGGCTAAATTAGCGGAGGAAATTGTTTATTTAAAGCGCTAGTTTAAGCTTATCTATATGACCACATGACAGATCTGCTATATATTAGTAGGTCTGTTTTTTATTATTTAAAAGGGTTCTTGCTTGTTTTAGCTCCACTAAATTATGGAACAGGTACTTGACATCTAATCTTATTTCTTTCAATGTATAAAGTAATAACGAACGATAGGTGAATACGATGGAAATTAAAACTTTATTAATTGCACCATATCCTGCATTGGAGCATGTAATGGAAGAATGTATAAAAATTGATCATGAACTTAATATGCATATTGAATTGGCGAATCTACAGGAGGCAATTCCAATTGCAAAAGAGGCGGAAAAGCAAGGAATTGAGATAATAATAAGCCGTGGGGGAACGGCACAATTAATAGAGCAAGAAGTGAATATTCCAGTTGTTGATATACATGTTTCTGGCTATGATATGCTACGCGTTCTGACCTTGGCAAATGATTATCCAGGAAAAAAAGCAATTGTTGGGTTCTCTAACATTACCATTGGAGCTAAAGCAATAACAGATTTGTTAGAAATTCCAATTGAGGTATTTACGATTGAGGATGCGAAAGAAGTTGAACCATTGGTGAATCAATTGAAAATAGATGGCTATCAATTAATCATTGGGGACGTTATTACACGGGATGCAGCAGCTAAGTCTAATCTAGAAGGGATACTGATACAATCAGGAAGAGAAGCTATATTTGAAGCTATTAAAGAAGTTAAGAGCATTTACCGAATGCTGAGAAAGCAACGTTTGCAAATGACTATTATGCAAACCGCCATAGAGAGACAATTATTGGATGTTATTGTAGTGAATGGTGAAGGGACTATTGTCTATGAAAACTGGGCAATATTCGATCGTACGCAAGTTCCAATAAAAAAATTGATAAATGGGATACATAAAAAAAATTATATTCAAGAAGAACTAGATATAATAGAGACGAATCAGCATAAAAGAATAAAACAGATGATTGTTCCAATAAATTTTGAGGGAGAGAATCATTATTTGTTTGCATTCTCTTTATTAGATGAATTAGTGCCGGAAAATCCTTTGCATATTATAGATGTCCAAACTCAACCGGTAATCATCTCTAAAAGTGAGAAGATGAAGAGATGTATCGATAAGATAGATAGTAATCTTAATAATAATTATTGGATACTAATAGGGAAATCGGGCACTGGAAAAAAACAAATTTCAAAACTTATTCATTACAAAAAAAATAGGGGGATTGGTTTTTTAGGAATCCTATCTGCTGCTGCATGCCTTACGATGAAAAATCAAATAGACTCGGATATAAGATCGATATATATTAATGAAATCGAAATGTTAAGTGCTCGCGAGTTAAGCTTGTTTGTTGAAAAAGTAAAGACTATACATGCTTCGGGGATAACGGTGATTATTGCAATAGATACGATAGACACTGAAATATATAACTCTATTTCCTATTCTGATTTCACTCGCATTGATTTTCCAACTTTGTTTGAGAGGAAAGAGGATATAAGGCCATTAGCAGCACTCTTTTTAGCTGCTTTTCATGCAGAATTTGGAACTTCAGCTATTAAAATAAAGGAAGAGGCTTTGCAGGTATTGGAATCCTATACCTGGCCAGGCAATGTGGAAGAATTATATATTCTTATTCGTGATGCAGTGAGGGAAGAAAAAGGGTTCGTAATAGGGAAGAGGTTAATTCAACTGCTTCTAGGAGATAGGTTAAATAAAATAGAAAGTATCGATAATGAGTTTTTACAAGGTACTTTAGTAGAAATTGAAAAAAGAATTATTGATGCCGTTATGGAAGAAGAGCATTATAATCAAACAAAAGTTGCGGAAAGACTAGGGATAAATCGAACGACTCTATGGAGGAAGCTGAAACAATAAGTTTTCAGCTTTTTTTTGTGCCTGGTGTTTAATTTTGCAACATTTTATACTATTTTCATTGTGTTAATAAATGAAAGCAATTACAATTACTATTGTAAACGATTACTTATTGTTTTAAATTGAAACATACTAAAAGGAGTGTTAAAATTATGAAGATAAAAGAAACGTTGGATCGGATTCCTGGAGGGATGATGGTAGTTCCGTTGTTAATTGCAGCACTGTTAAATACATTCACTCCCAATCTTCTAAGAATTGGAAATTTCACGGAGGCTTTATTTGTTAATGGGGCACCTACTTTAATTGCATTATTTCTTTTATGTACTGGAGCACAAATCAATGTAAAATCCTTTGGAGTTTCTGTTGGGAAAGGAGCAACCTTATTACTAACAAAATGGGTTGTTGGTGCCGTCTTTGGATTATTAGCGTATCTATTTGCTGGAGATAATGGTCTTTGGTTAGGTTTAGCACCTATTGCCGTTATTGCCGCAATGACAAATAGTAATGGTGGATTATTTGTTGCATTAGTTGGTCAGTACGGCAGTAAAGAAGACCGAGCAGCTTATTCACTTTTAGCTCTTAATGATGGACCTTTTTTAACAATGGTTGCTTTATCAATCTTTGGTGCGATGGGATTTGTTGATGGATTGTTTTCTGTTACTTCCTTTATTTCCGTGCTTCTTCCTATTGTTGTCGGGATGGTGTTAGGGAATTTAGATGATAAAATGAGAGAATTTTTAGATAGCGGAAGTTCTATGTTAATTCCATTCTTTGCTTTTGCTCTTGGAATGGGGATTAATTTCTCTGCCATTATAGAAGGTGGTTTAGCAGGAATCATTCTAGGATTATTAACTGTTTTTGTAACAGGAACAGCTGGTTATTATGTATTTAAACTTCTAAAATGGAATCCAATTGTTGGGGCCGCGGAAGGTTCAACAGCTGGAAATGCGGTGGCAACTCCGGCAGTAATAGCAGCTGCAAATGTCAGCTTCGCATCAGTGGTGGATATTGCAACAGTTCAGGTTGCTGCTTCTGTGGTGACCACAGCAATACTACTTCCAATCTATGTAGGATTCTTAGTGAAAAGATTAGAAAAAAAAGGATATAAATTTGAGGAACAAGGTATCAAAATGTAAGGTAAGGATGTGTTCGACTTGAGAAATAAAATGGGCATTATTTCAGATGATTTAACAGGCGCTAATGATTCAGGTGTTCAGCTGGCGATGAAAGATTTGTCAACTACTGTAGTGTTTGATGTTAAAAATTCGTCTGAAAACGCAGATTCTGATGTTCTTATATTAGATACGGATAGCAGAGCAAAAAACGAAGAAGAAGCATATCAGTCGGTAGTAGAGGCGGCTACATTTCTAAAAAGAAGAGGGTATCAACATATATATAAGAAGGTTGATTCCACGCTAAGAGGGAACATAGAAGCTGAACTTACAGCGATAGAAGCTGTTTATGAGCCAGAGGTCATTGTTATTGCTCCAGCCTATCCCAAAATGGGACGTCAAACCATCAATGGGCATCATTTTGTAGGCGGTGTCATCATAACAGAAACTGAATTTTCAAACGATCCGAAGACACCAGTGGAAGAATCCTATTTACCAAAGCTCTTAAATCCAACAGATAATAGGAAAATTAAACTATTAAATAAGGAAATTTGGAATAAATCTAAGGAAGAGATAGATAGCATCATACGCTCTTCGATAGAGGAAGGTAATAAATGGTTTGTTTGTGATGCGGAAACAGAAGAGGATCTTTTCCATATCGCAGAACTGTTTGTAAGGATAAATAAATCAATCGTATGGGCAGGATCAGCTGGACTAATTGAGTATTTGCCAGAAATATTAAACCTAAATTCTGCTTCTGTAAAAGATACAGAAGAAATGGAAATTAATCATACACTTATTGTTTCAGGAAGTTTATCTCAAGTAACCAAAAAGCAACTATGCAAGGTTAAGAGTTTATCAAACTCCTATTTTCTGAAAATTAATCCTGTTGATTTAGTTAATCAAATATATAGATTGGATGAGCTTGCGAATAAAGTTGAGCAACATAAGGGCTGTAAACATTTTGTGCTTTATGTGGAAGCTGATGATACTAGCAGAACGAGTGCGGTAGAAGCTGGTAAGAAGTTTGGTTTAAGTAAAACTGATGTAAGTGAGGCAATATCGAACGGTTTGGGGTTTATTGCAAACCATTTATTAAAGGCTTTTCCTACTATCAAAGGTTTAGTGTTAACAGGTGGAGATACAGCCAAGGCAGTATGTCGAGCACTAGGTGTTACGGAAATGGAATTGTATTTGGAGATTGAGGCAGGACTTCCCTTTGGTAAATTTAGAACAGAGATTAATAGTTATTGGGCGGTTACTAAGGCTGGTGGATTTGGGGCAGAAGAATCATTAATAAAAGCATTAGAATTTTTGATTAACAAAAGAAGGGTGATAGTATGAGTAAATTAAAACCAATAGTAGGTATAACAATGGGAGATGCAGCAGGTGTTGGTCCAGAGATTATTCTAAAGAGTCTCGGTAAAGAGGAAATGTATGATATTAGCCGACCTTTAGTAATTGGTGATAGTAAAATTTTAGAAAGAGCAAAACAGTTTGTAAATAGCGAGTTGATAATAAAGAATATATCTGTAGAAGACATTGCAGAAGTATCTTATCATTATGGTACAGTTTATTGTTTAAATCTAAATTTATTGGATGAAACGCTTCCTATTGGTACAGTATCTCCAGAAGCAGGGAATGCAGCATTTCAATATCTTGCTAAAGCAATTGAGCTTGCAAAAGAAGAGAAAATTCACGCCATTTGCACGGCACCTTTAAATAAAGAGGCATTGCATAAAGGTGGACATAAATATCCAGGTCATACAGAAATTTTAGCTGATCTTACTGGAACACAAGATTTTTCTATGATGCTTTCTGCACCTAACCTAAAAGTTATTCATGTAACAACACATGTTGGAATTATTGATGCAGTAAAAATGATAAATCCAGAACGTGTTTATCATGTTATTAAACTTGCATATGATACGTTGCAAAAAGCAGGAATTGAAAACCCTAAAATTGCAGTATGTGGTATAAATCCGCATGCTGGTGAAAATGGACTATTTGGTTATGGAGAAGAAGAAGAGAAAGTAATCCCTGGTGTAGAGAAGGCACAAAGTGAGGGCATAGAAGCAGTTGGCCCACTTCCAGCAGATACATTATTTTTCCGAGCAGTTCGCGGAGATTTTGATATTGTTGTAGCAATGTATCATGACCAAGGACATGGTCCAGTGAAAGTATTGGGATTAGACGCAGGAGTAAATATTACGGTTGGTTTGCCAATTATTCGAACAAGTGTGGACCACGGGACAGCATTTGACATTGCAGGTAAGGGGATTGCGGATGAAAAAAGCTTAATGGAAGCAATGCGTCAGGCGGTTGAATTAGCTCCTAAAATATGATTAAAGGAGTCTATTTATTCTGGTAAAGAAGATGTAGATAGTCAAGTTTCTTTGAGATAAATAAATTTGGCCTCACACTCTAATGAGTGGAGGCTTTTTCTTTACGTCGATATTCAAAAGGAGTATAGTTTGTCTCTTTTTTAAACAGTTTAGTAAAGTAAGAGTAATTCCCATAACCAACTTTATCGGAGATGATATGAACTGGCAAGGTTGTTTGAATGAGTAACGTCTTAGCGAGTTCTACTCTTTTTTTAATGATATAGTTGACAAGAGAGAGGCCCTTTTCTTTCTTGAAAATTCTTGCAATATAATCTGGACTTAAGTACACAATTTTTGCAATGCTATCTCTTGTGATATTTTCATGATAATGTGCATCAATATAATCGCAAATGGTATTTACAACAGATTTCTGTGAATGAATAAAGTCTAAATAATGGAGTGAAGTATCTGCTAAATAGGTAATATAAATCATCATATCATCAATGGAACGTAATGATTGAGTCTGTAGTAGGTTATTCGTATTTCCATCAAATAATTTGTGAGCGAGCACTTCCTGCTTTTTTAAATGAGTAAATAATAATTGAGTGATGTCTAATCGGAAATTGTGTAATACATTAAGGTTGAGATTATTGGTATCTTTTAAGTGAATTAAATATTGTTCACATTTATTTAGAAACCTTTGTTTATTACCGTTTTGAAGATGTTTTTCCCAAATGTCCAAATTAGGTTCTGTATACGGATTTGTTTTCTTTTCATAAGATTGAAAAAACTGAACTGTGTTTCTAAAATCAATCATATCCTCGCTTTTTTGTTGTAGTTGTTTTACTGCTTTGTGAAGTTTTTCCAAAGGTGTAGAAAAACAAAAACTAAAGCGAGTATCTATTAACAAATCATTTCGCAGAGTCTGGATTAAGTTCTGGCATAATGAAATGAATGACTGATAATCGAAATGCTCCTTGGAATTTTTTATAAGAAGTACATATTTTTCTTTATTAATATCTAATCCAACAATACTTTCCAAAGAAAAAGGGGTTTCCTTAAAGGATTCTTCTAAATGGACGTTTAATTTTAAGACCAAGTTTTCATCTATTTCTAAAATAGGAGGTATTTCCTCTTTTAACGAAATCTTATATGGAAATATGTTTAATAGAATTGGCAAAAAGCAGTCATCTGGGGAATAACTTAAATGATTTTTTAGTAATTGTTCTTCCAGTTCTGCTTTAAGCCATTTTGGATTACTTAAATAGGAACTCCAAAAATGATCCACTAGTTTTTGTTTATTTTGTTGCCAATACTGGCCAACTTGGATAGCTTCTTCGCTTTGCTGCTTTATTTTTATTTTTTTTATCGCTTTCAAAATACTAAACTCTAATTTATCGATTTCTATTGGCTTTAAATAGTATTCAAAGCTCTGAAGTTCAATGGCCTTTTGGGCATAATGAAAATCAGCAAAATTTGTTAAAAAAATTGTTTGTATCGAATATCCTTCTTGTCGGACCCATGCTAATAATTCAAGACCGCTACCGTATGGCATTTCTATATCTGAAATAAGCAAGTGGATGTTCTCATTAATAAAGATATTCTTTGCTTGGCGAATATTATGAGCAGTATAAACTTGTTCAATCCCTAGAGTTCCCCAGTTAACTTTTTCCTTCAGTAACTTAACGAGAAATCGATCATCATCTACTATTAAGACATTCATTTTTTATTCCTCCAGTAATTGTTTTGGTATAACTAATTGAACAAAAGCTCCATCATTTATTCCATTTGAAAAGGATATAGAAAAGCTATTTCCATAAAACATTTGAAGTCTTTGGATGACATTATTTATTCCGATTTGTTTTCCATTAACTTCTGATAGGGGTAGTTGATTTTGAAGTTTGTTCAGTATATCTAATGGATAACCAGGCCCATTATCTTTTATGGTAATGTTTAATTTTTGTTCGTCTTTTGCAGGGGTAATACTTAGTGAAATGACTAGAGTTTCCTCATAATTTATATCAGAAAATCCATACTTGATACTATTTTCAATAAAAGTTTGCAGAATCAACGGAGGTATTTGCATCTCCTCAATGTTTAGTTGAATGGATGTTTCATAATGAAAAGTCGGACCATGTAATAATTGTTGAATAGAAAGATAATCGCTAATGTGATCAAGCTCTTTTTTTAACGAAACAAGGTAATGATTTGTTTGAAAAAGGTATCGAAAGTAACGGGATGTCGCAATAGACATTTTCTTGATTTCGGCAAACATATGCAGTTCTGCCATACTATGAATACTTGATAAACAATTGATATAGAAATGTGGTTTAATCTGTAATCGTAAAAAATCCATCTCTATTCTTTTCTTTTCCAGCTCTTGCTCATAAATATTAATTTTTAATTTTTTTATTTCTTGCATTAGGTTCTTGAATTGTGTATTAGCCTGCTCTAGTTCGATAATGCTGTTGCTTTCAAAATTAATCGTATCGTTACTATTGTTTAGCTCAGATAGATTTTTAGAAAACTTTTGAATAGGAAAGATTAAACGATTTTTTATATAGAGAAAAATAAAAAATAAGATAATGCTAATAACGATAGTTGCAAGAATTAAGAGGACTTGTGTGATAACTACATGTTTAAAGGCACCGAAATGATCTACGTTTATTTGTAAGCTAAACGGCAGTAGTATATTCTTTTCTTCAAATAGTAACTTGCTTGTAAAAAAGGGAGAGGATGCCGCTTCATCTTTTGCCATTTGTTGATCAGTTGTTATTATCGTTTTTCCCTCTTGTTTCATGACGATGGAACCATTACTCCCTAAGTTAAAGCCATTTAACGGTTTTAATAGATCTTCTGCAGACACTAAACAAACGAAAATTCGATTATCATAGCTTAATAGATGATAAAAATAAAAAGTTTCGTTTATTTTTATCGTTTTCCATGTACTAAATATTTCATATGTATGTAGCGCATCATTTTTAGAGAAAAAGTAATTCTTTGCTTGTAGATAATCTTGATAAGGTAGTTCTATAGGTGAAGCGTTAGAAAAAAACGATTCTTTTTTGAGACCAAGAAAGAACTGAAACTCTTTTCCAATCGAGTATTGAAAGTCATTTACTCTTGTTCGAAAATTACTTAAATTTTGTGGGAAAACGTCCATATCCATATTCTCTTCCATTTCTTCAATTATTGGTTCGTGTACTACTGTCCAAATCATAAAGTGGTCTATCGCGTTTAAATTGGAGCGAACATTTTCTATATAAAATTTGACGGAATTCGTAATGGTATCAATGCTTTGTTTCCTTGTAATAGAGATTGTTAACATACTAATAAACATGTTTATTAGTAAGATAATTACCATAATGATTAAAAGTACTTTTAAATAGTAATTTATAGAGCGGGATGGGTTCTTATCAATGGAACGTATCATTTACTCATCTCCAATGCTTATTTTCATTATATAAACGTAATACACTTTTTCTAGCAATATTCCGTTTTGAAAAAGGAAAATAACTGAAATACAACGGAATACTGCTATTTCTTAGTGTGGAATAGAGAAATAAGAAGAAAATCTGTCCTAATTAGTATTATTTCAGGTCGGATTAGCTCTATTTTTATTGAATGCGCTTTCATATAATGATTATAACAAATAAAGGAGGTGGTAGAGTTGAAAAGTACGATTGCTGTGGAAAAAAACACGCAAATCACACCTGATTTTCCAAATAAGAGAAATTATTTAAAGCGGATGAAAAAAAGTCTTCCATTATATGTATTACTTCTGCCCACTCTCATTCTATTAATTTGTTTTACGTATATCCCTATGTATGGAATTATCATGGCGTTCAAGGATTATTCTCCTGCACTCGGGATTTGGAATAGCCCGTGGGTAGGAATGAAGCATTTTATACAGTACTTTCATTCCTATCAATTTGGTTTAACGCTAAAAAACACATTATATATTAGTTTGTATAGTCTTTTTGTAGGGTTTCCACTTCCGATTGCATTAGCTATTCTCTGTAACCAAATGCGGATTGGAATGTTTAAAAAGTTCTTTCAAGTTACCACTTACTTGCCTCATTTTATTTCAACGATGGTAATGTGTGGTATGATATTAATTTTTCTATCACCGAGCACTGGGCTTATAGCCAATATTTTATCTATATTTGGGATGGAAATGCCGAATCTTCTATCTAAACCGACACTTTTCAGTAGTGTATATGTATGGAGTGATGTATGGCAGCATTTAGGATGGGATAGTATTATTTTTCTGGCAGCATTGTCAGCTATTGATCCTACCTATTACGAGGCGGCAACGATGGATGGTGCAAGCCGCCTACAGAAAATTATCCATATAGACTTACCACTAATTATGCCTACGGCTATGATTTTATTAATCTTGCGTGCTGGAAGTCTTTTAAGTGTAGGCTTTGAAAAAGTTTTATTATTACAAAATCCATTGAATTTAACTGGAAGTGAGGTTATTTCAACCTATGTTTATAAGGTAGGGATGCAAAACTTTCAATATAGCTTATCAACTGCGATTGGTTTATTTAACACGATAGTAAATGTTATCATTTTACTTCTTGTAAATTGGCTATCCAAGAAACTAACAAAAACAAGTTTATTATAGGAAGGAGGCCTCAGTCTTGGAAGGAACACTTATTCAAAAATTTAATAAAAAATCACAAAAGAAAAAAAGTTGGAATGATCGCTTGTTTGACATTGCTGTCTATACGACTGCTATTTTAATGATTTTAATGATTGTGTATCCTTTATGGTTTATTATTATCGCTTCCTTTAGTAATCCAACAGATGTTACAAATGGAAACGTATGGTTTTGGCCAAAAGAGTGGAAGGTAGATGGCTATATTGAATTATTTAAGCAGGAAATTATTTGGAGATCTTATTTGAATACAATTATTTACACGGTTGTGGGGACGATTATCGCTTTAATCGTTAATATTCCTGCAGGATATGCTTTATCAAGGGCTGATTTATTCGGGAAAAAGTGGCTATCTATTTTTATACTTATTCCTATGTTTGTAAGTGGAGGATTGGTACCAACTTATCTAGTTATAAAAGGATTTGGGTTACTTGATACCTTTTGGGTAATGGTATTACCTTTTGCTGTGTCCTCTTTTAATATAATCATCGCTAGAACTTTTTTTAAAAATAGTATACCGGATACGTTGTGGGAGGCAGCGCAAATTGATGGATGTGGAACAATCAGATATTTTTTAACGATAGTATTGCCATTATCAAAAGCTATTTTAGCTGTAATTGGTTTGTGGACTGCCGTTGGTATTTGGAATTCATGGTTTAATGCACTGATTTATATTTCCAATGAAGACTTGCAGCCGCTTCAATTAGTTTTGAGAAGGATTCTAATTTCCAATGAATCTTTGCTTGGTACTGCATCTGGGGAACTGGCATCAGAATTAAGAAGATTATCCGAAATGATGAAGTATGCAGCGATAGTTGTATCAACTGCACCTATTATGTGTTTATATCCATTTTTGCAAAAATATTTTAATCAAGGTGTCATGGTTGGTTCTATAAAAGAGTAATAGAAAGGGGAATAGCAATGATAAAGAGAAGCTGGAAAGGGTTACTAAGTGTTGTTTTAGCAAGTAGTTTAATTGTTGGCTGTAGCAATGCTAACATGAGCACCAAAGAAAAGGAAGATGGGGAATATCGAATTGCAACCGTTCGTTGGGCAGACTGGGGCGATGATTTTCTTAAAGGCTTTGTAGAAGACACAGAAAAAGAAGCTGGAATTAAAGTCGATTGGGACATCTATTTAAATTCCGAATGGGGAGATAAGAAATCAGTACTGATGGCAGGTGGAGATTTACCAGATGCATTTTGGGGATCGTTAGCTTTAAGTGATGGGGATATTGCCCAAAACCAAAGTCTTTTCATTCCATTAGAGGATTTAATTGCAGAAAATATGCCGAATCTAATGGCGGCATTTGAGACAGAGCCATCATTACGAGCTCTAGTTACCTCTCCTGATGGCCATATTTATAGCTTGCCTAAGAAATTGCCTTTAAGACCGTTAACAGGAAATCAGCTATTTATTAATCAAAAATGGTTAGATAATTTAGGCTTGGAAATGCCAGATACGTATGAAGATTTTTATAATGTTCTAAAAGCATTTAAGGAAAAGGATGCAAATGGAAATGGAGATTTAAATGATGAAATTCCTTATGGAGGGAATATTTATGGGTTTATATTGCCATTTGGCGTAACGAAAGGAAATGATAAAGCTGGTCTAATGACTTTAAAGGATGGAAAGCCTTCTTACATTCCTACACAGGAAGAATATAAAGAGGGAATTGCATGGATGAATAAAGCGTACAAGGATGGCTTAATCGATCAAGAATTGTTTACACAGGATGATTCTATGGCAGAAGCAAAACGTAAAGATGAAAACGGTTCATTAGTAGGAGTCGCTTTTGGATGGACAGCAGATGCTGTATTTGGTCCAAATGCCAAGGAATATGTTCCATTGGCGCCGCTTAAAGGTCCTGATGGAGAAAGATACGTAATTTCTGATACGGAAACCTATTCGAGAAATGAACTACTTATTACGACTCAAGCCAAGGATCCAGCAAAATTATTACAATGGGCAGATAAATTTTATACAGAGGATGCTAGTATTCAAACTTTTTATGGATCATTTGGCATTGGGGTAGAGAAAAATGATGATGGAACGTATCAAGTATTGAATGCACCTGAAGGAGAATCAGCAGATATTTTTGCTTGGACTAATTCATTCCGTGATTTTGGCCCTAAATATATTGAAGATGGATTTAATGAAAAGGTAACTTTGCCAACTGATAGTGGGGATGGATTAAAGCTAGAACTTGATAAAAAAATAAGTGAATATGCAAGAGAGCAATTTCCAACAGTAAGCTTTACAGCAGATGAAATGCAACGTTTAAATACGTTGAATGTAGACTTAACTTCCTATGTGAATTCCATGCAATCTAAATGGGTTGTAGAAGGTGGAGTAGAAAAAGAATGGGATGATTATATAAGTCAACTAGAAAAAATGGGTTACGGTGAGTTTATGGAAATCCAAAATACTGCATTTAACAGATATCAGGAATCATTAAAGTAGAAAGTACGAAGTGCAGCAGTCAGAATTAAACTTTTATTTCTGACTGTTGTTTCTTTATAAACGACTACTTGATTATCTAATAGGAAGTGAATTATTTATTGTTGAAAAGGCAGGTGAATGAAATGGGTTCATTCTTTCAACTCGATAGTCCCATCAGCAGGAATTTAGCGAAAATAGTAGATGTTCTTTTATTGAATATTATTTTTATTCTTTTCTCACTTCCTATTGTCACGATAGGTGCTTCGCTAACAGCTTTGTATTCGGTTAATTTTAAAATAGCAAGAGGAGAACATCCCTCCATTTGGATAAGTTTTATCCAGTCGTTTAAAAAGAATTTAAAACAGAGCTCCCTTATTTGGTTTCTCCTGATAGGTATTGGCGTAATTCTACTTGGAGATATTTATTATCTTGTATACACCAATGGGATTTGGAAAGTTATTTTTATGAGTCTAACCCTTATCTTTAGCTTTTTATATCTTACATTGTTCATAATTATTTTTCCCTATATATCTAGATTTGAAGATTCAATAAAAACAGCGGTTGTAAATTCTTTATTGATTGGAGGCTTTCACTTTCCATATTTATTACTGGTACTAATGATCAATATAGTGCCTATTGTTTTCTTTTTATCCTCTTTTACTGGGTTTTTAACAGGTGTCTATTTCATTACCTTTGGTGGACTTTCCATTTTGACTTTTGTGAATTCGATTATATTTAAAAGGATTTTTTCAAAATATGAAAACAAAAAAGGAGGAGAAGTATGATGGAGAAAATACGGATAGGATTAATTGGAGTTGGTGGGATGGCTCAGTCTCATATAAAGGGATTGCAGAATGTCGGAACGTTTCAAATTGATGCAATCTGTGATTCAAATAACAAAAATCTAAAAAAAGTCGGAGAGCGATTAGCTATTAAATCGGAAAATCAATATATAGATTTCCGTAAGTTAATTGATTCTCAAAAAGTAGATGCAGTTATATCCATCACACCCAATAATGTACACGCGCCAATATTGGAATATTGTATCGAAAAAAACATGCCTATCTTAACTGAAAAGCCGTTAACATTGGACTATGAGGAAGCGAAAAAGCTTGCTGAAAAATATAAGCAACAACCTATTCTTTGTATGGTAGGGTTTAGTTATCGATATACACCAGCATTTCGATTTGTAAAAGCATTACTAGATAAAGGGGAAATCGGTCAAATAAGGAATTTTTCTATTCAGTATCTGCAAGGGTGGGGAGCACTACCTTATGATACTCCCTATGTTTGGCGCTTTAATCCTGCGGTCACAGGAACAGGAGTATTAGGCGATTTAGGTTCCCATATGATTGATATGGCACATTATTTATTTGGATCATTTCAAGAAGTATCAGCTAAAATGGAAAGCTTTATTAAGAAAAGAAAAATGGAGCAATCGAATGAATGGAAAGAATTCGTTATTGACGACTTTGTATGTTTTCAGGCAAAAATGGAAAGTGGCATAGTTGGTACATTTCAAACAACAAGAAATGCTATAGGCTCAGGAAATCAGTTTGATGTGTCCATATACGGTGATAAAGGAACTATTCATGCAAGTACAATGGAAGAAGAGATAGTGAATTTGATACATTTTGATGATGGGACGGCTGAGCTTGTGGAGAAAAAAATGCATGTTCCTAAAACTGTATACTTGTCTGAATGGGAGGATTTTGCCCAAATGCTAAAGGGAAAAATAGGATCAGGTTTTCCAAATTTTGAAGTAGGACTAAGGAATCAACAAGTGTTAGAAGCAATAATCCAGTCCAGTAATCAACCAGGGAAAATGATAGATGCGTTAGAAAACTGAAAGGGTTTGTCCTTGTTTAATTCTCCTAATTACGGATATAATAACTAGGCGACTATTTGTACATAGGTTATTATTGAATAGAAGGAGAAATTATTATATGAAGTTTAAAAATCATCTTGTTTTTAATGTTTCTGTCATCATAATCTTGTTGATTGTGTTAGTAGGAGCTTTGGCACCAGATACACTTAAGGAAGGATCGGCTAGTGTCCAATCCTTTATTACAGATTCGTTTGGTTGGTATTATTTAATTGTGGTCACGTTTTTCGTGATAATATGTTTGTACTTATTAATAAGTCCTGTAGGTAAAATTAAATTAGGGAAACCAGAAGATAAGCCTGAGTTTTCAAGGTTAGCTTGGTTAGCAATGCTTTTCAGTGCGGGGATGGGAATCGGTCTTGTTTTTTATGGGACGGCGGAGCCATTAAGTCATTTTGCTATTAGCTCTCCAACAAATGAAATTGGAACAAATCAGGGTATGAAAGATGCTATGAGATATACCTACTTTCATTGGGGAATTCATGCATGGGCCGTATATGGAATTGTTGCTTTAAGTCTTGCCTATACGACTTTTAGGAAGGGCGGAACAACCTTAATCAGTTCAACCTTGAAACCATTACTAGGTCATTCCATGGATGGAAGAGCTGGAAGAATTATTGATATTATTGCTGTTTTTGCAACGGTAACGGGGATTGCAACAACGCTAGGATTTGGAGCAGTGCAAATAAATGGTGGGTTATCTTTTCTTTACGGGATTCCTTCCAATTTTTTAACACAATTTATTATTATAGCAATTGTCACTGTCTTGTTTTTACTTTCGGCCCTTACTGGATTGGGAAAGGGTATTAAAATCCTCAGTAATACGAACATGATATTAGCGTTTGCGCTATTTTTGATAGTATTTATTTTGGGAAATACTGTCTTTATCCTCAATCTATTTACAGATACAATCGGAACATACTTACAAAACTTAGTTCGCATGAGTTTCCGAATTTCTCCTTTAGATGGTGAAAGTCGCCAATGGATAGATGCTTGGACGATTTTTTATTGGGCTTGGTGGATTGCATGGTCACCATTTGTCGGTATTTTTATTGCACGTATTTCGAAAGGGAGAACCATTCGTGAATTTGTTACTTTCGTGTTATTTATTCCATCGGTTATAGGATTTTTATGGTTCTCTGTATTTGGTGGAAATGCAATGTTGTTAGAACATAAAGGGCTAGGCTCTATTTCTAAATTTGCAACAGAAGAATCACTGTTTGCTTTATTGGAACATTATCCTTTTAGTTCGTTACTATCTATTTTAGCCATTCTGTTAATTGGCATTTTCTTTATAACCTCTGCAGATTCTGGAACGTTCGTACTAGGAATGCTATCGGCAAATGGCATACAAAATCCTAGTAATCGCATTAAAGTCATTTGGGGGCTACTACTAACAACGATTTCCCTTGTCTTGCTTTATTCTGGAGGATTACAAGCATTACAAAATATGATGATTATTGCGGCTCTTCCTTTCTCTATTATTATGATTTTAATGACTGTAAGTTTATTGAAGGAAGTCCATCGTGAAAAAGCGGAGTATGAATCAAAGTGGAAGAAGAAAAAAGGCTCGATATAATATCGAGCCTTTAGGCTGTAAACAAACTACTTGAAAAATTCGGGTTTGTTTATGGTCTTTTTTTATAAAAATGTTCATTATCCGGGAGTTTCAACTGCACGCACCAATCAACAAAGTTAGTTTAGAACTCTAATTGCTTAAAGTTAACTCATTTTTCAATAGTAATTTTTAGCTTCTTAATCTTCTTTTTCTTCTTCATCTGTATCTTTATTAAACCATAATGGCTCGTAATCATCGACTTCGCCATTATAATTGATTAAAATTTCTTCGCCTGCTTTTATATCCTTATAAGCATAATAATCAAATGTATGCTTATCAAAATTAATCTCGTAAGTTGCATTTGGTTCATAGGAATGGTTAAATAACATGCCATAGCCTAGAACTACTGCACTGTGATTAATGCCATATTCATACACATAATCTTCTAGTACTGTTCTTTCAATATATTTATGTTGATCATTTGGATAAGGAACGACAGGAGCTTCATGGAATAAAGTGCCTTTTTTGATATCACATGTAGCAAATACGCCTCTATTGAATTCCCCATCGCTTAGGGGGGATGTTTTAATTTCTATCATCATGTGTTCACCTACAACTCTTTATAGTATACTGCTATATCTTACTCTAACATTGATTCTTTTATTTAGGAAATAAATTAAATAAAAATTTATAAAAATGAAGCATTTCTGTTATAATCTGACTTTTTAGCCAATGAAGAATTTGGAGATAATAGTGTATAATGAGTAGTATTCTTTGCGTTTCGTAATAATCCTTAAAATTAAGGAACAGCTTGGTAAGGTGATTACGTTTTTATTAATATAAAGAACATAAAAGTAAGAGAACAGGAGAAAAAATGAAAAATTATAAATTGCTTATTCAATATGATGGTGGACGATACAAGGGATGGCAACGTCTTGGTAATGGGGATCAATCGATTCAAGGTAAAATTGAAAACGTCCTTACAGAAATGGTAGGAGAAAAAATAGAAATCATCGGCTGCAGCAGAACAGATGCAGGGGTACACGCATTATCTCAAGTTGCCAACTTCAAAATGAATAAAGAAATGACGGAAAAAGAGGTCATGAATTATCTCAATCATTATTTACCAAATGATATTAGCATTTCAAAAGTAGTGACTGTTCAAGATCGTTTTCATGCAAGATATAATGCGAAGGATAAAACGTATTTATATAAAATTTGGAATAAATCGTATACCCATCCTTTTATGCGCAAATATAGCATGCATGTAGAGAAAAAGTTAAGTGTAAAAAGAATGGAACAAGCAGCTGCCCATTTTGTTGGGAAACATGATTTTACAGCTTTCTCGAACGCTAAATCTAAGAAGAAATCAATGGTTAAAGAAATATACTCGATTGATATAAAAGAAGTCGATGGGTTTCTTGAAATCCGTGTGAGTGGCGATGGTTTTCTTTACAATATGGTTAGAAAAATAGTTGGAACACTAATAGAGGTTGGGCTAGGAAAAATCGAAGCAGATGCTATTCCAGCGATTATTGTAGAAAAGGATCGCAGTCTAACCGGAATGATGGCAGAAGCGAACGGACTATTTTTGGAAAAGGTACAGTTTTAATAAAAATAAAGAGAGCATGTGGGTTATTTTAGACCTGCTTGCTTTTTTTATAGGCGTTTTTCCAAGCCGCTTATCTGAAAATTAACTTTTTTATTACATAAATAAAAAGCTTTGCACAAAAGAGAATGATTTAATAAATAAAAGGATATTTATATAACAAACAGAGATTTGTCATATGTTAAGATAATGGACAATTTTTTTAGAAGTAGAAGTGAATTTAGCACGAGGAGGAAAATTAATGAGTTATGCAGATGACAGTCTAATGCTTCATACAGATCTTTATCAAATAAATATGATGGAGACGTATTGGAGGGAAGGAAAACAGGAACGGAAAGCGGTGTTTGAACTTTATTTTCGCAAGCTTCCCTTTGGTAATGGTTTTGCTATATTTGCTGGTCTCGAGCGAATTTTATCTTATATAAAAAATTGTCGGTTTACGGAAAGTGATATAGATTACTTAAGAAATGAAGTTGGCTATAAAGAGGATTTTCTTGCTTATTTAAAAAAACTTACTTTTTCCGGTGATATATACTGCATGGAGGAAGGAGAACTAGTATTTGCCAATGAACCAATTCTAAGAGTAGAAGCTCCAATTGCTGAGGCGCAATTAATCGAAACAGCCCTTTTAAACATTGTTAATTACCAAACGCTTATTGCAACAAAAGCAGCGAGGGTGAAGCAGGTTATTGGGGAGCAGACAGCAATGGAGTTCGGAACAAGAAGAGCGCAGGAAATGGATGCAGCGATTTGGGGAACAAGAGCCGCCTATATTGGTGGGTTTTCTGCTACAAGTAATGTAAGAGCAGGTAAAATCTTTGATATTCCTGTATCAGGGACACATGCACATGCACTTGTTCAAGCATATCAAGACGAATATGAAGCATTTAAAAGTTATGCCAACTCTCATACAGAATGTGTTTTCCTAGTCGATACATATGACACGCTTCGTTCTGGTGTACCCAATGCGATAAAGGTAGCGAAGGAGTTTGGAGACAAGATTCACTTTAAAGGAATTCGATTAGACAGTGGAGATTTAGCATATCTTTCCAAGAAAGCGAGAGAAATGCTTGATGAGGCAGGATTTTCTGATGCGAAAATTATTGCTTCTAATGATCTAGATGAATATACCATTATGAATTTGCAGGCAGAGGGAGCAAAAATTGATATTTGGGGCATTGGAACAAAGCTGATTACAGCATATGATCAAGCAGCATTGGGTGCGGTATATAAATTAGTTAGCATTGAAAATGAACACGGTGAAATGGAGGATACGATTAAATTATCGGGAAATCCAGAAAAGATTTCTACTCCAGGACAGAAAAGAGTGTATCGAATTATTAATAATGAAAATAATCATGCAGAAGGGGACTATATTACGCTCGCTTCTGAAGCAATTACGCAAGAACCTTTAAAAATGTTTCATCCTGTTCATCCGTATTTGAATAAAGTAGTTACAAATTATAGAGCGATCGAATTACACCATCAAGTTATAAAGAATGGGCAAGTTCACTTTGAAACACCTGCATTAAAGGATATTCAAATGAAGGCTAAAGAGAACTTGAATTTGCTCTGGAATGAATATAAGCGAACCCTTAATCCAGAAGAGTATCCAGTTGATTTAAGCAAAGCATGCTGGGAAAATAAGCGAAACTCTATAGAAGAAATGAAAGAGAAGACGCGTAGAATCAAACTTTAAGGGGGAGAGAATAAATTGGGGAAAATAGGGATTTATGGATCATCCTTTGATCCAATAACCAATGTTCATCTCTGGACTGCCAGTACTGTGGCTCACCGTTGTAAATTAGATAAAGTAATTTTTCTTCCTTGTTCAAGTAAAAGGAGGGATAAAACGATGGAAACAGCAGATGAACATCGTATTAAGATGGTGAACATGGCGATAGAGAATAATGATAAGTTTGCGTTGGATGAATATGAAATGAAGCAAGATGGCTGGGAAATCTATACGTATCATACGATGAATTATTTTAAAAAGCTTTTTCCAGACAATCAAGTGTACTTTATCATGGGAGCTGATTTGCTAGTTGATATTGGAAGAGGTATGTGGACAAAAGGAGAGGAATTAATAGCAGAAAATCGGTTTATTGTAATGGCTCGAAACGGAATTGATATGTTAACGACCATTAGCCGTTCACCAATCCTCCGAAACCATGATGATGGGAACACATTTCATCTGTTAGATAAAGGTTTAGCCATGGAAATAAGCTCTACCTATATACGAGAAGAGTTTGGGATGGGTGGAGAGCCAAGATATCTTTTGCCAGAAAAATGCTATGAATATATAAAGCAAAATAAATTATACCAATAAACCATTCTAAAAACGGCATGAAAAAACGGAAAATTAATAAGAAATTAGTCATTGATGATTACTGAATAGTCTGATAGAATGAAGGCAATCTAAAGGCTATGTGTAACTGGCGAAATACGGATAACCGTAGGGGAGCACATAGCGTCGTATGCCGTTCGCCTGGGCAGAGGTAAGGGAATTATATACTCCTTGCCTTTTTCTTTTTTAGACGGAAATTTCGTTTAAAAGAGAAAACGTATTAGCCAAGCGTAAAAAGAATATATTTGATTTAAAAGGAGCAATGGAGATGAGCACTACGACTGTTAAAGAGGTAAAGACAATTAAGACATTGAATAATATTGCAGCAAGTGGCCTGAGTGTGTTTAAAAAAGGGAAATTTACCATTGACGATACGAGCAATAATCCAGATGCAATTCTTTTGCGTAGCTTTAATATGCATGGAATGGAATTGGGGGAAAACTTAAAGGCGATAGCACGAGCTGGAGCAGGAGTCAATAATATTCCGGTTGAACAATGTACAACACAAGGAATTGTTGTATTTAATACACCTGGTGCGAATGCCAATGCAGTAAAAGAAATGGTGCTTATGACATTGATGGCTTCATCCCGAAATCTGTTTGATGGAGTGTCATGGGCGAAAACCCTTCTTACAGAAGGTGATCAAGTTCCAAAGCTAGTGGAAACTGGCAAAAAACAATTTGTTGGACATGAAATCAAAGGAAAAACATTAGGTGTTATTGGCCTAGGAGCCATTGGTGCACTTGTAGCAAACGATGCCCTTGCTCTCGATATGGATGTCATTGGTTATGATCCTTTTCTTTCTGTGGATACAGCTTGGAATTTATCCCGTAATGTACAGCGGGCGATGACCTTAGACCAGCTATTTGCAGAATCAGATTTTATAACAGTCCATGTGCCATTAACAGAAGATACGAAAGGAATGTTTAATCAGCAGGCTTTTAACTTAATGAAGCCTGGCACTCAAATTTTAAATTTCTCTCGTGGAGAGCTTGTTAATGAAATTGATATGGCTGTTGCTCTAGAAGAAGGTAGAATAGGACGCTATATTACAGATTTTCCAAATGAAAATGTCCTACAAATGAAGAATACGATTGCTATTCCTCATCTCGGAGCATCTACAGAAGAATCTGAGGAAAATTGTGCTGTAATGGCAGCTCGCCAAGTAAAGGAATTTTTGGAAACAGGAAATATTAAAAACTCTGTAAACTTTCCTAATGCATCCATCCCTTATACAGGAAAACGTCGTGTTACAGCCTTCCATCTAAATGTTCCTAATATGGTAGGACAGATAACACAAGCCATTTCCACCTACCAGTTGAATATTGCTGATATGATAAACAGAAGCCGTGGCGAGTATGCTTACACGATGATTGATATCGATAACCAAGTGGCAGATGAAATCATTCCACTTCTTTCTCAGCAACTAAAAGGAATTGATGGAATTGTTACGATGAGAGTGATTTAAATAGAAGAATAGGGATAACTGATAGACTCCTGGAGTAAAAAGGGAGTCTTTTTTTGTTGTTAGAAGGGGGGATTTAGCTATATGATCCAAAAAAAAGAAAATATGATCCAAAGTAGCAAGGATATGATTCAACCCCTACCCCCAAAAAACATTTCTACAAAATCCAATCCACTAAAAAAGGCTGCCTCCAGGACAGCCTCTAACCATAACAGCTTATTTAAACAATACACTCACAGACTTATGCTCATAAACACGGCTAATGGCATCACTTAGTAATTCAGCAATAGAAAGCTGTGTAATTTTGTCAATTCTCTTTTCCTCTGGAAGTGGAATGCTGTTTGTAACAATCAATTCCTTGATTTGTGATTCTTGGATCATATCAATAGCTGGTTCAGATAAAACAGGATGTACACAGCATGCGTAAATTTCTTCTGCACCGTTCTCAAGTAATGCTTTTGCAGCAGTAGTAATACGGTAGGATGTGTCGACGATATCATCGACGATAATAGCTGTTTTTCCTTCAATGTTACCAACGATGTTAACTTCTCGTGGGCCGATATCTTTTGGACCGCGCTTATCAATAATGGCAATTGGTGCTTTTAGGCGATCTGCAAGCTCACGGGCGCGAGTAACACTGCCATGATCAGGGGCAACTACTACTACGTCATGTGCATATTCTTTTGTATTCAAATAATCCGCAAGAAGTGGGATACCAACTAATTGGTCAACTGGAATATTAAAGAAACCTTGTGTTTGTGGTGCATGAAGATCTAATGTTATCACACGGTCTGCACCAGATTTTTGAATCAAATTGGCAACTAATTTAGCTGTAATTGGCTCTCTCGGTTGTGCTTTTCGATCCTGACGTGCATAACCATAATATGGGATAACCACATTAATCGTTTCAACAGAAGCACGTTTTAAGGCATCAATCATAATAAGTAATTCCATAATACTTTGATTCACAGGATCACAAGTAGACTGAATAATAAATACTTCACAACCACGGACACTTTCTTCAATATTAATTTGAATTTCCCCGTCGCTGAATTTCTTCACTGTACATTTTCCTAATTCAATACCTAGATGCTCCACTATTTCTTGAGCAAGCGCAGGGGATGAATTAAGAGCGAAAACTTTTAGTTTTGTTCCTTGATATGTATCGGGCATGAATGGTTCCTCCTATAATCTGAACAGACTTAGCTATTTCAATCTACTTAAAGTATTGACTCGGCTATAAATATTGTAGGACACTGATATTTGCATTTCAACCAATTATAGCATTTTTAGGATGAAACATCTTAAACATTTCATAATATCGTAATAGAATGTCACTAGTATTTTATCCATAATAGCATATTATAAAAGCATAAAATGAATCATTTGTTAGGAAAATATTATTTCATCATTACAATAAGAGAGTTTCGTGAATGTTCCCTTATTATGTGCTAAACTATAATTCGTTGACTTTGTAATATAATAGATTTTAATAGTACAACTGAAAAGAGAGTGATTTAACATGCAACAAGAAACATTGTCTAGAGGCTTGAAAAACAGACATGTTCAATTAATTGCGATTGGAGGAGCGATCGGTACAGGACTTTTTCTTGGGGCGGGTAAGTCCATTCACTTAGCAGGTCCTTCTATTTTATTTGCTTATATCATTACAGGGATTATCTGTTTTTTGATTATGCGTGCGCTAGGAGAACTGCTTTTATCGAATCTTGAGTATCATTCGTTTGTTGATTTCGTTCATGATTATTTCGGAAATAGAGCTGCTTTTGTTACAGGATGGACGTATTGGTTCTGTTGGATTTCGATAGCGATGGCAGATTTAACTGCTATCGGCATGTATACACAATTCTGGTTTCCAACCGTCCCACAATGGCTACCTGGATTCATAGCCTTGATTGTATTACTAATTATGAATTTAGCTTCGGTTAAATTATTTGGCGAAATGGAATTTTGGTTTGCTTTAATCAAAATAATAGCGATTATCGCCTTGATTATTATCGGCTTTATTATGATTATTAAAGGTTTTTCAACAGATGCAGGTCCATCTAGTTTTACAAACCTTTGGAGTCATGATGGTATGTTTCCAAATGGGATGCATGGATTTATTCTATCTTTCCAAATGGTGGTATTTGCATTTGTAGGAATTGAATTGGTTGGTCTAACAGCTGGTGAAACAGAGAATCCTGAAAAAGTTATTCCTAAAGCGATTAACAATATTCCTGTTCGAATTTTGATTTTCTATGTAGGAGCATTGCTTATTATTATGAGCATTTACCCATGGAATGCCATTAATCCAGCCAAAAGCCCATTCGTTCAAGTTTTCTTAGCAGTTGGAATAGCAGCCGCTGCTGGAATCGTTAACTTTGTTGTTTTAACTTCTGCGGCATCTGCGTGTAATAGTGCGATTTTTAGTACCAGTAGAATGACTTATGCTTTAGCAAAGGAAAAGAATGCACCAGAGGCACTTGCTAAATTAACAAAAAATCAAGTTCCATCAAATGCCTTGTTCTTTTCGGTTATTGTTGTTTTAATTGCGGTCATTTTAAATTATATCATGCCAGAAGGAGTATTTACGCTCATTACAAGTATCTCAACTGTTTGCTTTATTTATATTTGGGCAATTACTGTACTCTGTCATATGAAATATCGAAAAACAAGACCAGAGCTAGCAGCGAAGAATAAGTTTAAAATGCCGCTATACCCTGTTGCTAACTATATTATTCTTGTTTTTCTAGCATTTGTTCTAGTTGTCTTAGCACTCGCAGAGGATACAAGAATCGCATTATTCGTAACACCTGTTTGGTTCATCTTGTTATTAGTTATTTACCAATTAAAATGGAATAGAGCTTCTAATTGATTGGTTGCTTTTTGAAAAAAGTTAAGCCTGGAAAGGTTATTTAAAGGGTTCCGTTTTCGGGTGCATTCTTACTAAATGACACAAGAAAAGACGTATGAAATGGCATACGTCTTTTCTTTATATATCAGGGTTTCAGCGGATTTTTTTTAGATTTGACATAGCAATGGATATTAACTGATTGGCTGGAGATCAGCTTAAGCATAAGAGCTGATAATAACCGGAAAAATTCCGCTTAATTAGTAATTAATATAAAAAAAGGCTGAAATAGACGGAGAGATTCCGCCTATTGGCTCGAAAGCTTCAGAAATGGGTGTTTTTGCTATGTATAAGCGGAAAAAATCCTCTTACTTTACTTCAAAACAAGCTCCATTCTGCATGTAACCGGAAAAACTCCGCTAATTTTGCTTCTCGCGGTTCTTCTTGTAAAGGAAAAGATATCCTGATTACAATGAACCATATCACCTGCGAGTGAGGTCTTATATACCAATAATGATGCCAATTCAATAGTCATTTCAGTACCTATTTAAAATATGCCATTCATAACGAATCGGTTTCAAGGTTTTTTTCACCCTTTTTCTTGTAAGTTGATTTAATCCAGAAAGAAGATTTTAAAAAGTCAAAAAACGGATTGACACATTCTAAACTTGAATGCTATTATTATCTTCTTTGGAAAAAGGAGGGAAAAGTATTGATTAAAGTAGAAGGAATTAATAAGTCCTTTAAGGTTGCTAAAAGGACGACAGGTTTGAAAGCTGGTTTGAAAGCGCTCCTACACAGGGAGCATACTATTGTCCATGCATTAAATGATGTGAATTTTACAATAAAGCCTGGTGAAATTGTTGGCTATATTGGTCCAAATGGAGCAGGGAAATCAACGACGATAAAAGTAATGAGCGGCATTTTAGTTCCTGATAGTGGAAGTTGTGAAATAATGGGCTATACACCATGGAAGGATCGGGTAGAGTATGTGAAAAATATCGGAGTTGTTTTTGGCCAACGATCTCAACTTTGGTGGGATGTGCCGGTCATTGATTCCTTTGCCTTATTAAAAGATATTTACCATGTACCAGATACAGAATATAACGAAACGTTATCATTATTAATCGAAACACTCGAGTTAAAAGACATCCTACATTCACCTGTAAGGCAGCTCAGTTTAGGACAGCGGATGCGTTGTGAAATTGCTGCTTCCCTTATACATAATCCACAAATTCTTTTCTTAGATGAACCTACGATTGGTCTCGATGCAGTAAGCAAGATTGCTGTGAGGAACTTTATAAAAAAAATCAATAAACAGAAAAAAGTAACGGTAATCCTTACGACACATGATATGTTCGATATTGAGGCACTTTGTGATCGAGTCATTTTAATCGGGAAAGGGAGTCTATTATATGATGGGAATTTACAGGAATTAAGAAGCCGTTTTGGTTCCCATCGCACCATAACCTTAGACTATAAATCAAGCAATCGTCCCATTCAAATTCCTGGAACTACTACACTTTCTTGGACAGAGGAAAGAGCTATTTTAAGCGTGGATACGACACAAATTTCTGTATCAGCAGTAATCATGAAATTGTCCCATTCTCTGGATTTAGTTGATATTTCAGTGACTTCCCAGCCAATTGAAGATATTATTGTCCAGCTCTATAAGGAGTATGAGATATGAGGACGATGAAACCATACATTGCTGTATTAAGACTACGTTTGTTAAATGGGATGCAATATCGGGCAGCAGCACTGGCAGGAGTAGCGACACAGTTTTTCTGGGGATTTATTTATATCATGATATTTCAAGCTTTTTATGCCCAATCAAGCTCAAATCAACCAATTTCATTAGAAGAATTGGTTACTTATTTATGGCTGCAGCAATCTTTTTTAGCATTTATTATGCTATGGTTTCGTGATAATGAATTATTTGACTTAATTACGACAGGAAATATTGCTTATGAGTTGTGCAGACCAATCGGGATATATGAATATTGGTTTAGTAAGTTACTAGCACAGCGGTTAGCTAGCGCATTATTAAGATGTTTTCCGATCATATTGCTGGCTTTTTTGTTGCCACAAGCTTATCGAATGATGTTGCCCCCGGATTTAAAAACGTTCTTATTATTTTGTCTCTCTCTTTTAATAGGCTTATTGGTTTTAGTAGCTATCTCTATGTTTATCTATATTTCAGTATTTATCACTTTATCTCCAATGGGTTCCCTTCTAGTATTTGGTGTAATAGGGGAGTTTTTTGCTGGGATGGTTGTTCCTATTCCATTGATGCCAGAGTGGCTCCAACAAATTGTATATCTTCTTCCATTTCGTTTAACAGCTGATTTTCCGTTTCGTGTTTATTCTGGAAATATTCCGAATGGAGAAGCGATAGAGGGTATTTTCATTCAGCTTGCATGGCTGTTTGTACTTGTTTTTTTCGGAAAAATAGCGTTACATAAAGCAATGAAAAAAGTCATTGTGCAAGGAGGGTAAGTCTAGATGAAACTTTATTTTCAATACCTTCTCGTATTATTTAAATCACAAATGCAGTATCGAACGTCATTCTGGCTATTGTCATTAGGGCAATTTCTAGTGCCGTTTTCTGCTTTTGCTGGATTATACTTCTTATTTGAACGATTTGGACAAATAAAGGGATGGGATTTTTATGAGGTTGCCCTTTGTTTTGCGATTATTCATATGGCCTTTGCATTAAGTGAATGCTTTGCAAGGGGATTTGATAATTTCTCCAGTCTCGTTGCAAGTGGTAATTTTGACAGATTACTTGTACGACCAAGAACAACCTTTATGCAGGTCCTCGGTTCTAAATTCGAGTTTACTAGAGTTGGTCGATTATTACAGAGCGTAATCGTACTAGGATGGGCTTTAAGTAATCTAGCGTTTGATTGGAGCTTCCTGAAGGTGATAACCCTACTCTTAATGATAATAAGCGGAGTTTTCATTTTCACAGGAATCTTTATTTTGGCAGCGACCCTTAGCTTTTGGACCATACAAGGTTTAGAGATTGCGAATATTTTTACCGATGGCGGTAGAGAAATGGCTCAGTATCCGTTAAATATTTATCAAAAATGGGTGACACGCTTTTTTACTTTTGTAATTCCTTTTGGAAGTGTCAATTATTTACCTTTATTATATCTTCTAGATAAAGGAGGAAAGGATGAATGGCTGTACATGCTTGCACCTTTAGCAGGAATACTTTTTATCCTTCCCTGTATTTTTGTATGGGTATTTGGGGTGCGACACTATCGCTCAACTGGTTCTTAAATAGATAATGTTTTCTGTTCTATTAAAGGTGGTATAAAACTAGTAGATAAATTTATATCATCAAAAATGGAGGCGTTTAGAAAATGAGTAAAGAATCAACAACGAGCCCAGCAGGGAAAACACATCAGCCTAATGAGAAGAAACAAAAAGATGAGGCTTCAAAAGGCTTAAAAGAAACCCATGACCAGGCAAATACTAGTTTAACAGAAGGAACAATCGACAAGAAAAAGGAAAAGGATGAAAAATAATTATTTGTTTCCAATATTTTTGATAAAACAGAGGAGAATGATTAGTCATTCTCCTCTGTTTTATTTACTAGAGATAATGGAGTGAGGAAGAACTTAAATAAGGTATAATGGATGATGGAGAAAATTTGTATAAGAAAGGCTGTTTAGAATGAAAAAAATTTTGGTTGTAGTAATTGGAATATTGCTTCTATTTCTCCTTTTATTTAGCACCTATAAACTAATGAATGCAAGAACCTTTCAGTTATTTGGAGGATTAACCAATCATGTACATACTAATGAGAAGGTAGTTGCGTTAACATTTGATGATGGACCAACACAAAATGTGGACGAGATATTAGCATTATTAGATACATATGATGCCAAAGCAACTTTTTTTCTTATAGGAAATGAAATAGAAAAAAATCCTGAAATAGCGAAGGAAATTGCCAAAAATGGTCATCAACTTGGAAATCATACATACTCCCACAAGCGAATGATTTTTAAATCACAATCCTTTATAAAGACAGAAATTGAAGACACAAATAAATTAATCAAAAAAGCAGGTTATACAGGAGACATAGATTTCAGACCGCCTAATGGGAAGAGGCTTATCGGACTTCCTTATTATTTGAAAAAAGCCAATATGGATACGATACTCTGGGACATCGAGCCAGATACTTATTATCAAGTGGCAGAGGATAAAGTAAACTATGTGAAAGAATCAGTGAAGCCTGGTTCCGTTATTTTAATGCATCCAATGTATGATCAAACGGGTGAGGAATTGAAAGCAATAGAAGGTGTTTTAAAAACATTAATGGAAGAAGGATATACTTTTGTTACTGTTAATGAGCTCCAGCAATTAGGGGGGAAATAAATAAAAGAAGACGAACGAATTTTTAATTATACTAGTCATTTCCCTAACGAATCTCTTTCGGCTGCATAAGGTGGATGCTCCATCCAGCCATTTTTAATCATGATTTTTGCTGCATCTTCTACAAACGATGCTATTTGAATTAAGCCTCTTGTATACATAAAACCTAAATCATGTCTACCATTCACTGCAACCGAGTTTCCAAAGGATCTAATCTTCATGGAAAACATATCCACTTTATGGAATAGCATTATTTTTTCAGAAAAAGGAGAAACGGTTGATGTTGTTACTAAATGATCAAGAAAAGATGGCGCTGGTAAATCTTCATTATGTAGTTTGTCCATATAATGCTCCACATGCTTGTGAGTGAAATTTTTTCCTCTAATAAATAATTCGCGAATTTCTTCATTTTTTGTAACTTGGCTAAATGCCATAATTAATGCTTTACTCGCAACATTATTTTCAATATTGTCGTAAAGATGGGCGACTTCTAATGCATGTAAAGGTCTGACATGTCCAAAATATCCATTTAAAAAATCCTTTTGAACAAAATCTGTTTTTTCAGGTATTGGAATAATAGGTGGCTTACTAATAAATCCTTTAGTCATTAATAGTTCTTTGATTTGCTCTATTAAAGCCATCGTTGCTTCCATACAATACGAAAAAAATTCCTTTACATCTTTTCTAAAAACAAGTGGTACAGCAACATTATAAATGCTTATTCCTGCTTTGGCAGTATATTTAAGATAATGTACATAGAATTCATCTTCAAATAATCGAGGGGCATCAAGGTTCAAATCCTCTTATATAGAAAAACCTTTCGGGATTGGAAAATTTTCCTTCTTAAATATAGCTTCTATCGTATTTAAGAATTCGCTACATAAGTTATATGCCTTTTTCAATAAATGCTTAATATCTTTATCCTCCACATGCTGAAGGTAGTAATGGAGATAGCATTTAGACATGCTGTTTCCCATATAAGTCGCCCAAAGTTTCCCCATTTCTGCAGATGTAAGCTTTTCATTGAGGTCTATTGTTGTTGAACGTATATTCAGCGGTTCGCGCGTGTCCATAATAAAACTCCTTTTACTTGTTTTATTGTAGTATTTTCAATCATTTCTCATTGTATGCTAAGTGTAATTACCTATTATTTGAAACGTAATAATAATAGAATCCCTTTTCCTCTGTGTTTCAATCGTTTAGAATAATACAGAAAAAAGAAAATTTTGAGGAGTATCAAATGAAAATACTAATAGTGGAAGACGATAAAACCATTGCCTCTGGTTTAGAATACAGTTTACAAAGTGAAAAGTATGAAACAATTACGTGTTTTAACGTACAAACTGCCAAAAGAGCTTTAGAGGACCAACTAAAATTTATTGATTTATGTATCTTTGACCTTTCCCTTCCAGATGGTTCTGGATATGAACTATGTGAATATGTCAAAAGTAAAGCTGATAAGCCTGTCATTTTTTTAACAGCTTTAGATGATGAAGTGAATGTCGTAATGGGACTGGATATGGGTGCAGATGACTATATAACAAAACCATTTCGCTTAAGAGAGCTTCTTTCTAGAATTAAATCCGTTTTGCGGCGGTACAATAAGCAGCTGCAGAATAATCCTTTGATTGAAATAGATTCGATACGCATTAACACATCGGAAGGAAAGATTTATAAAAGAAATGAGGAAGTAATGGTTACGGCACTTGAATATCGCTTATTTCTCATTTTTGCTAATAATATAGGACAAGTTTTAACTAGAAGCCAATTATTAGAGAAAATATGGGATGTGGCAGGAGATTTTGTTAATGATAATACATTAACCGTTTATATAAAAAGGCTCCGCGAAAAATTAGAGGACGATCCTCAAAAACCAACTATCATCAAAACCATACGTGGACTTGGCTATAAGGTAGGGGATTAATATGATTCGTAATCGAGAAGTGAAGGTACTTCTATTCATTTTAGCGGTTATTAGCATAATGGCTATCATCTATGCAAGTGTTGTATATTCCATTTCAGCTGCAGTTTTTTTACTCGTTGTGATTGCTGCTATCACGTATTGTTTTTATCATTTTACTAGATACCGGTATAAGGAAATGGAAAAGCTATCGAATTATTTACAGCAAATTAGCAACGGAGATGTAAGGCTGGATATTCGGGATAATGTGGAAGGCGAATTGAGTATTTTAAAAAATAACATTTATAAGGTTACATTAATGTTATCGGAGCAGAGCGCTCTTTTACGTGAGGAAAAATTAAAGCTTACAGATGCTATTTCAGATATATCCCATCAATTGAAAACACCATTAACTTCCATGGTTGTCATGACCGATTTGTTGTGCAATCCAAATCTTGAAGAAATGAGAAGGCGTGAATTTACGAATAATATTTCGATTCAGCTGGAAAGAATGGAATGGCTTGTTTCTTCCTTGCTGAAATTATCGAAAATGGATGCTGGGACGATTCCTTTTAAAAAGGAGCAAGTTGATGTTAAAAAACTGATTAATAAGTCAGTAGAACCAATATTAATTCCAATGGATATTAAAGGACTTTCTTTTGAGATTACAGGAGACGAGAGTGTTTCCTATACTGGAGATTTTAATTGGACTGCGGAAGCACTCATTAATATTTTGAAAAATTGTGTGGAGCATACCTCTGAAGATGGAAAAATACATATTCGATACGCTGAAAATGTTTTATTTACAGAAATCATTATTCAGGATAATGGGAAAGGCATCTCTAAAAAAGATTTGCCTTATATATTTAAACGATTTTATAAGGGAGAAAATGCAAGTGAAGATAGCATCGGTATTGGTTTAGCGATGGCCTATAGTATTATCAAAAGCCAGCATGGCGATATTGAAGTTAGAAGTAAGGTGGGGGAAGGGACTACTTTTCATATTAAGTTTTATAAACAGGTGATTTAGTGGGGATAACGGTATCTAGGAGCGGGAATGAAAGCCAGAAATGCCCCATAAAAAAGAACAAAGCATAAAAGAACTTGCCACCTATTCCTACGAAAGTGACTAAATTGTCACTTTAAAGTCACTGGAGAGTCACTTTAGACAGGTACACTAAGAGCATCAAGTATTTGGAGGACGATAAAATGGAAATTTTAAAAATAGAAAATTTGTCTAAAGTGTATGGAAAAGGGGAAACGGCAGTAACGGCATTGGATAATGTATCTTTCACTGTTAATAAGGGTGAATTTGTTGCGATTATCGGACCATCTGGATCAGGTAAATCTACGTTGCTTCACATGCTAGGTGGAGTGGATAGACCGACAAATGGAAAAGTTTTTGTAGATAATACAGATATTTATCAATTAAATGAAACACAATTAGCTATTTTTAGAAGAAGACAAATTGGTCTTATCTATCAATTTTATAACTTAATCCCTATTCTTTCCGTAGAAGAAAATATTACGCTGCCTCTTCTATTAGATAATCATCAAGTAGATAAAGAGCAATTTAATCGCATTGTATCTATATTAGGCTTGCAACAAAGATTAGATCATCTTCCTAATCAATTATCGGGGGGACAGCAGCAGCGTGTTTCCATTGGACGTGCACTTATCAGTAATCCTGCTATTATGCTTGCAGACGAGCCTACAGGAAATTTAGATAGTAAAAATAGTGAAGAGATTATGGAACTATTAAAAATGTTTAATAAAACCTATAATCAAACACTGATTGTTATTACCCATGATGAACGAATTGCATTACAAGCAGATCGAGTTATATCTGTTGAAGATGGAAAAATCGCCAAAAATGAGGTGATTCGTCCATGAATATCATGAATAAACTCACTTTAAGAAATTTAAAGGAGAATAAGCGAAGAACACTAGTAACCATAATTGGGGTCATTATCTCTGTTAGTATGCTGACAGCTGTAGCGACGCTTGGTCTTTCTTTTATCGATTTATTAAAGAGAGACAGTATGGCAAGAGACGGAGAGTGGCATGCACAATTTAGCGGTGTTAACAGCGAGCAAGCCAAAGAAATTAGAAAGGATAGTAATATAGAAAAAGTTATTTTATCCAATGATTTGGGCTATGCGAACTGGAAGGATTCAAAAAATGAAAATAAACCGTATTTATTTTTTAAGCAGTATGATGAGCAAGGATTTAAGCAATTTTTAATTACCTTAAAAGAAGGTACGTTTCCAAAAGCCGCTAATGAAATAATTATATCTGATGAAATGAGGAAGAAGGGAAATAGTCATTATGCTATCGGTGAAGAGTTAAAGGTTAGTATTGGGGAAAGGCATTTTAAATTAGATGAAGAAGATTCCATCCTAACACAAACAGATCCTCTACAAAGGAATGAAGAAGGGGAAAGTGTAGAAGAAATCCAGCAGGCAAAATCCTACACATTCAAAATTGTCGGAATCATGGAAACTCCATCTTGGGAACCTTCATGGTCACCAGGATATACCGTTGTTAGCTATTTGGACCAAAACGAATTAACAACTAGCAGCAGTGTAAATGCAAGTGTTGTGATGAAAAAGGTAAAGCAGTCTCTATATGAGGACTCGGAATCATTGGCAAAGAAATTAGCCATTGCAAAAGTAAATTTTAATAATGAGTTATTGCGTTATTATGGCGTATCATCGAATGATAATTTGCTTCTTACAATGTATTCTTTAATAGGTATTGTCATCCTTGTTATCGTTATTGGTTCTGTGGCACTGATTTATAATGCGTTTGCTATTAGTGTGTCGGAACGGGCAAGACATTTAGGTATGCTTTCGAGTGTAGGAGCGACTAAGAAGCAAAAAAGAAATTCTGTATTCTTTGAGGGTGCAGTAATAGGTGGCATCAGTATACCAATAGGAATAATTGCTGGGCTTGTGGGAATTGGAATTACATTCTCTTTTATCAATAAGTATTTGCAAGATGCCCTAAACTCTACTCAAGAATTAAATGTAGTTGTAACGCCTTATTCCATCCTATTTTCTATTATTATTTCAGTTGTAACCATATTTATTTCAACCTATTTGCCAGCTAGGAAAGCATCAAAGATTTCTGCAATTGATGCAATTAGACAAACGCAAGATATTAAATTATCAGGGAAAAAAATGAAAACATCTAAATTTGTGCGCAAGCTATTTGGAATAGAAGCGGAAATTGGCTTAAAAAACTTAAAACGGAATAAGCGTAGATATCAAACAACCGTATTTTCCTTAGTTATTAGTATTTTGCTTTTCTTAGTCGTGGCTTATTTTACCGATAATATGAAAAAGTCAGTGGGACTCTCACAGGAAAATATCGATTACGATATTGCTGTGTCTGCAGATTCAACAACTCCAGAGGAAGAGCTGCAGATTTTAGCGAATGCACCAAGTATTACAGAAAGCAATTTAATTAAGAATGCGTATGTAAGTACCTATTTAAAGAAAGATCTTTTAAGTGAAAATAATAGGAAATCGGTGGAAAAAGGTGATGCGTTCTTAGAGGACGGCAAACTCCCCTTTACTGTAAATTTCTTTATTTTATCTGAATCTGCTTTTAAGCGTTACGCTAATTCAGTAGGCTTTCCTATCAAAGAATATACGAATCCCGATGATCCAAAAGGGATAGTGATAGAGACGGCATCTTATTTTGATCCATATGAAGAGAAATTTGTGGAGGAAAAAGTGCTGAATGCGAAACCAGGGGATTATCTCGATCTCTATAGTTACCGTGAAGAAAGCGCAAAGGATGAAATATTTACTAAGATACAGATTGGCTTATTTACGAATGAAACATTCATGGGAATGGATGCTGATAATTATAGAATGTTAACAATGATCATCTCTAATGAAGTAGCAGAGAAATTATTTGAAAAGGAAAAAAATATTAATTTGAACTACAATCTCTATTTAAATAGCGACAATCCGGAGAAAGCCCAAGAAGAGTTAGAAGATTTAAAAACAGGCTCTATCTATATTTACAATGTGGAAAAGGATCGTAAGCAATCGGAACAGATGATTATGATTATGTCTGTTTTTATGTACGGTTTTATTTCCCTCATTTCCTTAATTAGTATTGCCAATATCTTTAATACCATTTCTACAAGTATATCTTTAAGAAAAAGAGAATTTGCTATGCTGCGTTCTGTTGGAATGACCCCAACTGGTTTTAATAAAATGATTTACTTTGAGAGTATCTTTTATGGGATAAAAGCATTGATGTATGGTCTTCCAATTAGCATAGGAGTAATAGCTATCCTATACTGGTCTATAAGCAATACATTTGAATATGGTTTTGCGCTTCCATGGTTAAGCATTTTCTATGTAGTGATTGCTATATTTATCATTGTCGCTTCCGCTATGCTATATTCAGTCAGCAAAATTAAGAAAGAAAATATTATTGATGGCTTAAAGCAAGAGAATGCTTAATAGGAACAAAAGAAAAATAGAGAAGAATTAGAAAAAAACTCGTCCGTTTTGTAACTGGTTCTGATTCCTATCACAAAAACTAAAAATGTATATGAAAGAGACTATCAATTTGTAATAGAATTTGATGGTCTTTTTCTGTTGATATAACGCGGAAAAATTATAAAATAGGCGTGAAGCTGTAAGCTAATTTGTATATCAAAATGTAAGGTTACAGAGGTTTCTGTTACCTTGATAATCGGACTGCAAAATGCGGTGTTTTTTATTTGCAAATTTATGTTTTTTCTTCGGCTTTGGTTACTGTTGTTGTTCGCGTAGCTATGAGAATTCATAAGCGGAGAATTTCCGGCTAATGCACAAAAGAAAGCTTATAAAGTAAAAATAAACGGAAATTTTCCGGTTAACTCCTCTAAATAAGACAAAATCAAGAGTTTTGTAGCATATAAGCGGAAAAACTAACCTTATTTTTAAGTGAATAGGGACAATTTTCAATATAAGCGAAATTTTTACGTTTATGTTCCCATCACGGTGAAAGGAACATCCAGTTATTATTGAGCCTTGGACCAAAAATACTTTTAGCGACACTTTGTAATGTTCATACACATAACAAATAGCCCTGCATTTTGCAGGACAAAAGATATAGCAAACAAAAGGAAATTTTTAAATACATTTTCATAAAATGAGACAGGTATCCGAACCCGTTATCCGTTTTGGTGTTTTTTTTCCTATGTAAAAGCAAGCAGGTAAGGGAAAGAAGAATGTAGAATCAATAAAAGAAGACGGAGGAGGATAAAAAATGACGATTGATATTTTACAACAAAATAAGAAAAGCTGGAATAAAGTAGCCCATCATTTTAATGGGATAGACGCATTGCCTAGCTATGGCCCTTTTAGCCAAACGGAAGAGGAATTAAGACTATTGAAAGAAATAACAAATAAAAAAGTCCTTGATATTGGGTGTGGCAGTGGACATTCTTTACTGTACATGGCTGATAAAGGAGCTAGTGAATTATGGGGGATAGACCTATCTGAAAAGCAAATAGAGACTGCAAAAGAAACATTAAAAGGTCTATCTTCCAACTTATTCTGTGCTGCGATGGAGGAAGATATCGGTCTTCCGACATTATATTTCGACACCGTTTATTCTATCTATGCAATTGGATGGACAACAGATTTAGCCTCGACCTTTAAACTTATTTATTCATATTTAAAGCCAGGAGGAGAATTTATTTTTAGTTGGGATCATCCATTATATGCGCATATGCAAAGTGAAAACGGGCAAATCTATCTTCAAGGTTCCTATCAAGAAGAAGGTTTAACAGCTTATCAAAGGTTTAAAGGAGAAGAAGCACCAGTAGTCATACCAAAAAGAAAGATGAGTACTTATATAAATGAATTAATTAAAGCTGGATTTACCATTGAATCCGTTATAGAAAGTGAGGTTTCCAAAAATTTTGAAACGATCGAAACGGAAATCTCTGATCGTTATTATTCCTTATACAAAGCAAGAAAATTTCCAACTACTATGATTATGAAAGCAAGAAAAGCATGACATGTGGGCAGCCACATGTCATTTTTCATGATAAACGTTTTGGAAGATAAATAGAAATTTTCACCAAAGACTCTCGCAATTGTAACAAAAAGAAGTACACGGTTATTAATAGACATTACTTTTAATAGAAACTATAATTTAATTATCTACTAGCTTGTTAAAAAATTCACATATGTAATTCTTTTTTGAGATGTTTTGCAAACGTATTCTTAAATGTCTGTTTTAATAACCAGGATAAAAATAAGGTCTGGGATTTTTTAAAACAAAAGCATTTTTCCTACATGCCTTATTTTTAAATATATTAAAAAGGGGTTTTGAAAGTGGTAACTGCTTTAAATGCAACAACAGTATTGGACAAGGAATATGGTCTATATATTAATGGGCAATGGGTAAAAGGTTCAGAAGGAAAGCTAATTAGCAGCTATAACCCTAGTAATGGAGAAAAGTTGGCTGATTTTGTGGACGCTACCTATGCAGATGTAGATCAAGCAGTGGCTGCAGCAGCAGAGGCATTAAAAACATGGAAGAAAGTAAGTTTAATAGATAGAAGCAATTTATTATTAAAAATTGCTGATTTAATTGATGAACATGCGGAAAAATTAGCCTTAGTGGAGACATTGGATAACGGAAAGCCACTAAGAGAAACAAGAAATATTGATGTTCCATTAAGCTCTGATCATTTTCGTTATTTTGCAGGGGTAATCCGATCAGAAGAAGGGACTGCGCAAGCATTCGATGAGGATACTTTGTCCATTTCAATAAAGGAGCCTATTGGGGTAGTTGGTCAAATCATTCCTTGGAATTTTCCTTTATTAATGGCTGCATGGAAGATTGCACCCGCTATTGCAGCCGGTAATACGGTAGTTATTCATCCGTCGTCTACAACTTCTTTAAGCTTATTAGAACTAGCTAAAATCTTCGATCAAGTATTGCCAAATGGAGTAGTTAATGTCATTACGGGTCGCGGTTCCCACTCTGGAGATTATATGTTACATCATGAAGGATTTGCAAAAATTGCTTTTACAGGATCAACGGAAATTGGCCAAGAAGTTGCGGTTGCTGCAGCGAAAAGACTTATTCCATCAACACTTGAGCTAGGCGGAAAGTCAGCGAATATCATATTTAATGATGCACCAATGGAGCGAGCTTTGGAAGGGGTTCAATTAGGAATTCTTTTTAACCAAGGACAGGTTTGCTGTGCTGGTTCTCGTATTTTTATCCAAGAAGGAATTTATGAGGAGTTCCTCGCAAAAATGAAGCTTGCATTTGAGGATGTAAAAGTTGGCCTGCCTTGGGAAGAGGATGTAGTGATGGGGGCGCAAATAAATGAGCGCCAATTAGAACAAATTTTAGAATATGTAAAAATCGGCGAAGAAGAAGGAGCAAGAGTTGTAACAGGGGGCTGCAGACTCGAAAATAATGGATTGGAAAAAGGCGCATTTATGGCACCAACGATTTTAGCCGATGCTACAAATGAGATGCGCATCGCACAAGAAGAAATTTTTGGTCCAGTTGCAACGGTAATAAAATTTAAGACCGAAGAAGAGGTTATTGAGCTGGCTAACCAATCTGAGTTTGGACTTGGTGGAGCAGTATTCTCCCGTGATATTAATACTGCACTTCGTGTAGCAAGAAGTGTAGAAACAGGTCGTATGTGGGTGAATACGTATAATCAGCTTCCAGCAGGAGCTCCATTTGGAGGCTATAAAAAATCAGGAATCGGCAGAGAAACATACAAGAGCATATTAGATGGGTATACACAGACGAAAAATATTTATATCGTAACGAAAGAAGAAACAGAGGGAATGTATTAAAGGAAAATAGGAGGCTGCTAGGACTTTGTCTTAGTGGCTTTTTTTATGTTTAAAAGTTCATGTATAATTTGCTCTAAGATAAAAAATAAAAATTTAGTTTTTTCTTGAACTTTTTCCCCAGTAGAAAGTCTAATGTATAGGACAATTTGAGGAGGTGATTAATTGGAAGAGTTAGAGTTTAGTAAGAAAGCCATTAAAGGAGATGATGATGCCTTTTTGAAAGTAATGCAATTACATAAAGAATCATTGCTAAGAGCTGCTTTAGCATTTTTAAAAGATGAAGATGCGGCAATAGAAGCATTGCAGGAAGTAACCTATCGAGCTTATAAAAAGATACATACCGTTAAAGAGCCAGCCTATTTAAAAACATGGCTAACAAGAATTATGATCAATTATTGTCAAGATCAAGTAAAGAGATCCAACAGAGTTATTTCTGATAACCAAGTATATGATGGATCTGTTTACCAAGACCAATCCTTGATTGAACTAAAGGAAGCCCTTGGATTGTTATCTAATGAAGATCAGCAATTAATCTATTTGAAATATTTTCAAAATACGAAAATCAAAGAAATTGCCGCAATGGAAAAAATACCAGAGGGAACCGTAAAGTCTCGATTACATAAAGTACTGAAAACATTAAGACTATATTTTAAGGAGAAAGGAGAGAGTGATCATGTATGAACAAGAGGAACAAAGATTGTCTAAGTTAAAGAATGACTTAGAAAAAGTAGAATTACCGATCGGAAAAACGGATGAAGCCATTTTAAGTGGATTTATGAAAGCAAAGCGAGAAAAAAATCTGGTTAAGAAAAAACAAAAAAGATTAGTAGGGCTTGCGATTGCTGCCATTATTATCATTTTCTTTGTAACTTCCATTCGAATATCCCCAACTTTTGCAAATGCTCTCTCAACAATCCCTGGGATGGAATGGATGATTGGTTTTATTGAACAAGATAAAGGCTTTTCCGCCATTATAGAAAATGATTATTATCAAAAGGTAGATGTTTCTGAGACAAAAGGAGATTTGACGTTAACGATAGATGGAGTAATTATGGATGAATCAGGAATGAATGTATTTTATACGTTGAAATCGACAAAGCCACTAACTGGCGGAGAGATAAAGTATATTAATCTCCTAAATAAAGAAGAATTTCCTGAGCATTCACGTAGCTATAATGTATATTTTCCTGATGATATTCAAAATGAATTTCAAGATATGGTTGAGTACCAATTTGTAAACTCTTTTTCTTTTGAGGAATTAACGTTTAACTTTGAATTAGTTACAGTAATGGACAATCAAGAAATAAAATTTCTGATTCCTTTTGAACTCAAGGAAAATGTAAAGAAGAATATAACTTATCCAATAAACCAGGTTGTGGAAGTGGAGAATCAAAAAATCACGATAGAAGAAATTATCGTGTACCCATTACGAATTGGAGTGAAGGTAGCATTTAATCCTGCTAATACAAAAGAAATTTTGGGATTTGAAGATATGCGGTTGGAAAATGAAAAAGAAGAAGTTTGGAGTTCTATTAAAAACGGAACTGTAATGAGGCATATAAGTGAAAATGAGAAAACATTTTATTTGCAGTCTAATTATTTTGAAAAAACGAAGGAAATTTATTTGTGTATAAATAAGTTGATGGCAATTGATAAGGAAGACGCGATGGTTATTGTAGACACGGAAGCAAGTAAATTAATAAAAAGTCCGAAAGACGGTAAGCTTAAATTAGGAAAAACTTCTGAGAATCAAATAGAATTTTATATGGAATCGAATTCAGAAAATCATTTTAGTCTCTTTAGTTATGCAATAGATGCTGATGGAAAAGAACTCTCAATATCTACTGAACTAATGACAAGTACCAATAATGAAAAGAGATGGGAGTTACATTTAGAAAACACTGTTTATAAAAATCCTTTACGTCTTGAATTATTCGCTTACCCTAATTACATCGAAGGGGATGTAAAGATAGAAGTAAAATAAGCTGCATGCTTTGGTAGTGGTATTCATCATACCATTACCAAAGCACACGTTTTTTTATTGTAAGCGTTACATTTTTGTGTTAAAGTAAAGTTACGTAAACGTTTACGTGAAGGGTGAAATAAATGACGATAACAATTAAAGACATAGCAAAAGTCGCCAATGTGTCCACAGCAACTGTTTCAAGAGTTTTAAATGGAGCAGGTGGTTACAATGAAGAGACAAAGAAGAAAATCCTGCAAATGGCAGAAGAGCTAGGCTATCGGAGAAATGAAATGGCGAGAAGCTTAGTGAAAAAATCTAGTAATTTAATTGGTATTATCATGCCAAACGTGTCAACCATCTTTTATGCTGATATTGTAAATGGGATGGAGAAGGTAGCGCAATGTCATGGCTTTAGTGTCATTCTTTCCCATGCTGGGGAGAAAGGTAATCGATTAATTGATTGCTTAAAAATGCTAGAAGAAAGAAAAGTGGATGGGCTTGTTCTTGTATCTATCCCACTAACCGAGGAGCAAATTCAAGCTATTGAATCATTGAGTATCCCTTATGTGCTATTGTCTACAGATACACAAAATAAACAAATACCTTTTATTAAAGTAGATGATTTTGAAGCTTCCTATGCTGCTACAAAGTATCTAATTGACCATGGACATCGAAAAATTGGCTTGGCAGGTGTGGATTACGCTGATCGAGTAGCTGGGATTCCGAGGATAGAAGGATATAAAAAGGCATTAATGGATCACGGATTAAGTATTTCGGCTAACTACATAAAAGCAGGAGATTATAGTTTTTCTGCCGGAAAAGAAGCCCTCTATGCTTTCCATGCTGAAAAGGCTGGAATAACAGCTGTATTTTGTGTAAGTGATGAAGTAGCACTTGGTGTTATTTCAGCAGCCTTTGACTTAGGGATAAAAATACCAGAGCAACTTTCTGTCATAGGCTACGATAATACGAGAGTTGCAGAAATGGCTGTTCCTCCCTTAACTACAATAGAGCAACCATTTCAGTTAATGGGAGAAAAGGGCTGCTTGAAAGTGATTGAGGCTATTCAGCAAAAAGTAGAAGTGAAAACAGAAAGGATGCCATTTCGATTAGTAGAAAGGGCGTCTGTAATAAATAGGATGGAGTAAAATTTTTTAAACTTTACATAAACGTTTATGTAAAGAATATATTTTCACAGAAAGTAGGTAACATAATGGAAAAGAAATGGTGGCAAACGTCAGTCGTATATCAAATATATCCAAGAAGCTTTCAAGATAGTAATGGAGATGGAATTGGAGATTTAAGAGGAATCATCAATCGTCTTGATTATTTGCAAAAACTAGGAATCGATGTTATTTGGCTAAGCCCTGTATACAAATCGCCTAATGACGATAATGGCTATGATATTAGTGATTATGAAGATATTATGGATGAATTTGGTACGATGGCAGATATGGATGAATTAATTGCAACTGCGAATGAAAAAGGAATTAAAATTGTTATGGATTTAGTCGTAAATCACACTTCAGATGAGCATAAATGGTTTATTGAAGCAAAAAAAGGAAAAGACAATCCATATCGAGATTACTATATATGGCGTGACCCGGTTAATGGCGAAGCACCAAATGAGCTAAAATCTACTTTTAGCGGTTCTGCTTGGGAATTTGATGAAGATAGCGGACAATATTTCTTGCATTTATTCAGTAAAAGACAGCCAGATTTAAATTGGGAAAATGAAAAAGTGCGGGAAGAAGTTTGGAATATGATGAACTATTGGCTAGAAAAGGGAATCGGTGGCTTCCGCATGGATGTGATTGATTTAGTAGGAAAACAACCAGATCTTGGTATTACTGGAAATGGACCAAAGCTACATGATTATCTTCAAGAAATGAATGAAAAATCGTTTGGTAATTATGATGTTTTAACAGTAGGAGAAACTTGGGGAGCAACTCCTGAAATCGCTAAATTATATTCGAATCCAGCAAGAAATGAGCTTTCCATGGTCTTTCAATTTGAACATATTGGATTAGACGAGCAAGAGGGGAAACAAAAATGGGATTTAAAGCCATTAGAAATAAAGCAATTAAAATCCATACTAGCAAAATGGCAAACTTCTCTTGGGAATGAAGGTTGGAATAGTTTGTTTTGGAATAATCATGATTTACCAAGAATCGTATCTCGTTGGGGAAATGATAAAGAGTATCGGGTGGAAAGTGCAAAGATGTTTGCCATCCTTTTACATTTAATGAAAGGAACTCCATATATTTATCAAGGGGAAGAGATTGGGATGACTAATTGCCCAATTTCGGATATTAGTGAAGTGAATGATATAGAGAGTATTAATATGTACTATGAGCGAATAGAGCAAGGGTATACGAAAGAGGAAATCCTTCATTCGATTAATGTAAAAGGTAGAGACAATGCAAGAACACCTATTCAATGGGATGATACGGAGAATGGAGGGTTTACTACCGGGACACCGTGGCTGCATGTTAATCCGAATTATTTGGATATTAATGTTAAGAATAATTTAGAAAATGCTAATTCCGTCTTCTATTGTTATCAATCTTTAATTCAATTGAGAAAAGATAATCCAATCGTAGTATGGGGAGATTTTGAGCTAATCGAAGATACGGAAGAAGAGATTTTTGCTTATACACGAAAGTTTGAAGGAAAAACTTGGGTAGTAGTGGCCAACTTTAGTGACCAAGAAAAAATGCTGCATTTACCAGAATTTAACGAGTGTGATGAGGTGATTATTAGTAATTATCATCGTGAAAGTGTGGATTTTGGAAATGTGCATTTAAAGCCATATGAAGCTTTTGTTGTAAGCATTTGATCGAAAACATTACGGAAGCTGTCAACATCATCGATAAGTGAGATATTGACAGCTTTTTTTATTTTCTCTAGAAAAAATAAAAAAAATATTATCAATTCTGATAAAATAAAGTAAGATATAGTTGGGGATTAGTTAATAGGGTAAACAAACTATTGAAAGCGTTTCAATCTATGTTCATTTAAAGACATGGAAATGAAGGCGATTTCAAATTAGAAGTGGGAAAATAAGAGAGAAAGAATGATTATTAGAAGGAGTGATTAATATGAATTATAGTCAAAGATCAATGGGAGAAGTAAACGGAGCAAAGATAACAGAATATACTTTTACGAATAACAATGGAATGAGTTTCTCTAGTATGAATTATGGCTGCATTATCACGAAAATTATAGTTCCAGATAAGGAAGGAAACAAGGAAAATGTTGTGCTTGGCTTTGAAACATTAGAGGAGTATAGACAGTATCCAGGTCCTTATTTAGGGGCGATTGTTGGGCGCGTTGCAGGAAGAATTAATCGTGGTCAATTCGAACTTAATGGAAAAGAGTATCGATTAAATACAAATACTCCTCCTAATCACTTACATGGGGGAAATGTTGGTTGGAGTGAAGTAGTCTTTGATTCTTCTATTGTAGAAGAGGAAGGGGCAATTGGAATTCGCTATACATATCATAGTCCAGATGGAGAAGAAGGTTATCCAGGTAATTTTGACTTTACTGTAGATTATTTACTGACTAATGAGAATGAAATAGTCCTAACATACCACGGAAAAACAGACAAAGAAACACCTGTAACAGTGACCAATCATTCCTATTTTAATTTAAGTGGGAATAATAAAAGAGATATAACTAATCATGAACTAATTGCTGATGTTGATCGTTTCTTAGAACTAGATGAAGGATTTATTCCAACAGGAAAAATGGTACATACAGAAAATACACCATTTGATTTTTCGGAAGGAAAGCTGTTGAAAGCAGGAATTGATAATGATTTTGACCAAAATACTTTAGTAGGTAATGGATATGACCATCCCCTTATTTTCTCTGAAGAAGGATCCCATTCTGCTATTTTAAGAGATAAAGAGAGTGGAAGAGAAATGTCTTTAGTAACGAATCAGCCTGCACTCATTCTTTATTCAGGTAACCAATTAGAAGATAAATATGATTTTAATGGCGTAACGGGAAGAAAATACTTAGGGGTATGTTTAGAAACACAAGGATTTCCCGACGCAATTAACCATCCTGAATTTCCATCCGTTGTTTTAAAACCTGAAGAAACATATCATGCTGAAACGAAATTGAAATTTCGAGTAACAGAATAAAAGAATAGGCATAAATACAAAAATAGGAAAAAATCATCATGATGGTTTTTTCCTATTTTTGTGGATAGAAAGATCTTAATAATGGCAAAAACCACTAATTCAACCTAATGGCTACTGCCTTAAAAATCATGAACCCAAACCTTATGAAATAAAAAGAAGTAAATATTGTCTCTGTATATAGCAAAATAACGTTAATGTAAGTGCAATTTTTACTATAATAAAAAGAAAATAAGAGGAGAGAGGTGAAAGGCAAAGAGTGTAAGCGCAGAAGTTAAGACTTCCGATATAGCAAAAACAAGTATGGGAAGGAATTGCATTATTCGGCATAAAGGGGTAAAAGGATGCCTCTCCATTAAAGGAATTATATAGGTAGATAAATCTATGAATAAGTATGGAATTGTACGATTATTGCTTTTCTTGAAGGAGAATTCAACTATTAAACAGAAACTAATAATTGGGCAATTAGAAAACATTGGTTAAAAAGTAGTCTTCTTCACCCTCTCAGCCCATTTTATTCAATGAAGCAGTAGTTTGCGTATTAATTAAGATAGTTTTTTTTTGTTAAAAACAAGGAGGAGATTCAATGAAAAGAATAGCATCTATTATGTTTATTAAACCCGGATATGAAAACGAATACAAAAATAGGCATGATGAACTTTGGCCAGAAATGGAGGAAGCGTTGAAACAGCATGGTGCCACCAATTATTCTATTTACCTTCATCGTGAATCGCAAGTGTTATTTGCTTATTTAGAAGTAGCGGATGAAGAGACATATGAACTTATCTCCCAAACAGCAATATGCAGAAAATGGTGGAAATACATGGCGCCAATAATGGAAACAAATGAAGATTATAGTCCTATAACCCATAAATTAGAAGAAGTTTTTCATTTAGACTAAGCAGAAAATTATCCATGAAGGGGAACGGATTATGAGAGCTGAAATTTGAGGGAAATCTGGAGTAATTTACAATGGATTATTCAAAGGAAAAAAATGTAGTAGTATGGAAAAAAACTACACAAAATAAATAATGATTTATAAAAGGAATAGCAATAAGAGTAAAATTATTTCGAGAAGTAGTAAAGATTGTACATTGTTGATAGGTAATGAAATTCCTATAATGAGAGTATAGTAACCATAGAGAAAGAGAGGGCTTATTAACATTTTTTCTAAAAATGAAAACCTTTTCTTTTTTTGGAGTTGGCTGATTCGAATAAAAGGAGTTGTGCAATTATAATGAGTGATAACGAAAAATGGCTTGAAGAAGCTTGGGAGTTTGTAATAGAGAAAACAACTCGAAATAATGAAACGATTGGTGCGAATTTTCCACATGCAAGTGTAGACAAGAAATATGTATTGGAAGATCCTGAATGGTGGACTGCTGGTTTCTGGCCAGGACTTTTATGGCAGGTATATCAAGAAAATAAGGATGACGCACTTAGAAAAACGGCAGAACAGTGTGAAGCGAACTTGGATTATTTATTGTCTGATTCAGAAAAATTAGATCATGATATGGGGTTTATGTGGACGCTGACGAGTCTAGCAAATTATAAACTTACTGGTAATAAGGAATCAAGAAGAAGAGGTTTATTAGCAGCCAATTTTTTATTAGGTAGATTTAATGCACAGGGCAATTATATTCGTGCATGGAATGCTTGGTCAAAGAAGGAGGATAACCGAGGCGTTGCAATAATTGATTGCATGATGAATCTTCCATTGTTATATTGGGCTTCAGAAGAAACTGGGGACCCGCGTTTCAAAATAGCTGCCGAAAAGCATGCAGAAACTGTTAAAAAGCATTTTATTCAGCCAGATGGTTCTGTGCATCATATTGTTGTCTTTGATCCAGAAACAGGCGAAGTAGTAGATAAGCTTGGTGGTCAAGGCTATGCACCAGATAGTGCTTGGTCAAGAGGAACTGCTTGGGCATTATATGGTTTGACTCTTTCCTATTTGCATACTAATAATATAGAATTTTTATATGCGGCAAAATCAGTTTCCCATTTCTTTCTTTCTAATCTTCGTCCAAATGAATGTCCAGCTTGGGATTTTCGTATTCCTGAAGACGGAGAAAAACGATATTCCTACCCTGATTCATCGGCAGGTTCGATTGCAGCTTGTGGGTTACTCATGCTTGGGAAACTTGTAACTGATTTTGAAAAGCCAATATATCAGGAGGCAGGAGCAAATTTATTAAAAACTCTCTACACTACTTGTGCTACAAAAGAAGACAAAGAAGAGGAAGGTTTACTAAATAACGGAACAAGTCATTTTCCAGAGCAAAAGAATGTGGATGTTCCTTTAATTTATGGAGACTATTTTTTTGTTGAGGCTCTTAACGTATTGCGGCAAAAGGATGTTTTATTTTGGTGATAATTAAGTGGGTATGAAGAGTATAAGTAACTTTGTTATCAGTGGGAGTTAAAATTCCCACTGATTTTTTGTATTTATCCTTTATAGTAAGTAAATGCAATATAAACTAGTTAGTATATTTCGTTTAAATGTAATCTTTTCTCAAGGGTCCTTCATAGTTCCGGGTCTTTTATATCCATTTAAAAAGTTGGCTTTTTCCATTTTTTGATAAGTAAGAGTAGTTTGCTATAATTTTTCTAACAATATAGGTTTATGACGATTCTATCTGGGTATATAATACTATATAATTGATTAACTTCATATTATGGAGAAAGATATAAAGGTAGAAAGCTTTGATTAATCAACTTATTTGGGCGCTTTGTTGATTATGAGCTACTAGCGCAACCGGCTAACCAAACTATCCTTGTTTGTTTTGTTAGTCTTTTTTTATGGACACAAAAGAGTCATATTTCTAATGAATGTTCAGTTCCAGCATCAATGTGCCGACAAACATCAAATCTTCGTTTCTTGTAAATATGTATTAACGATATTTGTCGATTATAAGGAGCTTGTGCTTTTCTAAAAATGGGGGGCAACATATGAGTGAACATATTAGCTATCAAACGATAGTAATACAGGATCATACAGAGAAAGAATGGAAAGATAAATTAAATAAGGATTTAAGAGATTGGTTGTCTGAGGATTTTATGCTTAGTGTGGGAATCGGTGAAGCTGTAAATAATGCTATTGAACATGGGGAGTTTCCTGTTATTTTAGAACTACAATATACAAAGCATACTGTCGATATGCGGATTAAAGATCATGGAAAAGGATTTAATGTGGCAAAGAAATTTCATGATATCGAAAAATATGGTACAGAAAAGCTTTTGAGTGATATTGTGCTTGAGGAACGAGGAAGAGGTATTTTAATGATGATGAAAATCTTTCAAAAAGTGCACTATAATGAAAGAGGCAACGAAGTATTTTTATGGAGAGAAAGGAGGGAAAATGCAGAAGCCATATAATTGTAGAGAGAATGATTATTTTGTTAGGACTGTTCCTTTATGAGCAGTCCTATTTGCGTTTGGGTGAAATGAAATATTGTCATTTTTTTCTATAATCTACTGATTTCTATAAATGAATCGTTTATTATTAGTATATTACGGTAAAAAAGTAGTTTGGGAGAGGGTAGGAATAACATCATGGAGAAAGTGACCTATAGCAACATCCATAAGGAAGGAAATCAAATAAAGGAAACTACTAATTGGATACATATTCATAATGCAGAAATGCTCCTTCAGTATGACAGTAATTACATCCAATTTAAAGCAATGCCTACAATAATGGAATTTGAGCTGGTAGAAGAATACCTGAAAGAGTTTCATCAAAGAACTGGGCAGAAGCATCTTAAATTTATTTTTCCAGAAAATCAAAAATTTACGAAAGAGCTACTAGACCATATTGTTCGTAACCTTCACTATGATGTGGGATTGACGGAGCTTTATGCAATTGATCCCAGTGAATTTCCTGCATTGTCGCATATAGAGGAGATTCTGATTAAGGAAGTAACGGAGGATAATTTTGAGGATTATTTACAATTGGAATATAATCAGGATTTAGAATATGGAATAGATTTTGCTAAAGGCAAAACAGAAATCTATCGGAAAAATTTTAAAAATCCTCAATTTTTGCAAGTAATAGCTTATTATAAAGGAAAAGCAGCTGGTGCTTTAGAAGTAATTATAGCAGATAAAACGGTCGAAATTGACGGAATTTTTGTAATTGAAGCATATCAACGAAAAGGGATTGCCGCTCGAATGCAAAAAATGGTGATGGATTTATTTCCAAATAAGACCATCATTTTATTAGCAGATGGAGAGGATACGCCAAAAGAAATGTATAAAATGCAAAACTATCAAAAACAAGGATTTCAATATGAAGCATTGAAGGAAAATTTCCATGCTTAAAAAGAAAAAGGAGTAGATTGATTTGAATGAGCCGATGCTTGTCTATCGTGGACAATATGTGGAAAGTACACATACTATTCATGTTGCTGTAGTAAATAAAGAAGGTAGATTACTATATTCCTATGGAAATCCAAATAGGATGACATTTCCTAGGTCGTCGATGAAGCCATTTCAAGCGATTCCGCTTTTAGAAACAGGAGCTGCAGATACCTATTCTTATAATAATGCTGAAATAGCAATTGCTTGCGCTTCTCACGCAGGAGAATCCTTCCATAGAGAAACCATTCTTCAGCTGTTAGAAAGACTAGGCATTAAGGAAGATCATCTGCAATGTGGAACCCATACACCATGGAACTTAACAAGCTATAAAGAGTTGTTGCGAAATGGGGGAGATGTGACACCTGTTTTCAGTAATTGTTCTGGTAAGCATACTGGTATGCTGGCAACTGCTATTCACATGAAAGAAGATATCTCCACTTATCGGGAAATAGAGCATCCACATCAACAACGAATTTTAGAGGCGATTGAAGACATATGTGATTTTCCGAAAGAAAATATAAAGCTTAGTGTAGATGGTTGTGGCGTACCAGTCCATCAATTACCTCTATATCATACAGCACTTGGTTATGCAAGACTAGCAAGCCCAGATGCTATTAAATCCGAAGAGCGCAGAAATATAGTGAAACGGATAAGAGATAGCATGATGGAATTTCCTGAAATGGTTGGTGGTACAAGGAGATTTGATACGGACTTAATGACTGCATATCAAGGACAGATTGTTTCAAAAGCAGGTGCTGAGGCCGTTCAGTGTATGGGGCTTGTCGAAGAAGGAATCGGAATTGCGATTAAGGTGGAAGATGGGGGAGCACGAGCAGTAAATGTTGCAGCAATGGCGGTACTAAGTCAGCTAGGCTATAAAGAGGAGAAAATTTTTGCTGATTTAGAAAGATATGTGCATGCTCCAGTGCTCAATGCAAGAAAAGAAAAAATTGGCGAAATACGTGCAAATTTCGCTTTGGAAAAGAGAATCTGATTTGAAAAAATGATACAAAGGAGTAGAGAGATTGAAACATTATTTGAACGTAACAGAAGGAAAAAATAAATGGCCGCGCTATTTATTTTCCATTTTATTGGCTGTTGGCTTTATGATAGCAGGTTCCATTATTTATTTTATTATTGAGTTACTGCGCGTGGAGTTAGATGGGAACGATGCTACATATTTGGATCTAGATACAGGAATGGTAGTTGGCGGAAATGGCACTATCAGCTTATTATTGACACATATTATTTATATCATTTCTTTAGTTGGTCTATGGATTGGAGTACGTTTTATTCACAAAAGAAAATTCCGGACATTGATTACTGGCGAAAAAAGAGTGAATTGGAAAAAGATAGGCTGGGGATTTGCCGTATTTACTGGACTATTCCTAGTTACATCAGGTTTGGATTTCTTAATAAATGCAGCTGATTATACATGGAATAATGTTTCATTTTCTGAGTATGTCTATTTATTCCTTGTCGTAATTCTGTTTGTTCCGATTCAAACGACGGTAGAAGAGCTTTTATTTAGGGGATTATTGCTACAATGGGTTGGAAAAAAATTGAAGAATCCCGTTCTATTAGCACTTATTGTGGGACTGATTTTTGGATCCTTGCATTTTGCAAATCCTGAAATGAATCATTCTGCACTATTAGTGGGATTAGATTATTTGTTTGTAGGATTTGCTCTAACCTTTATAGCTGTAAAAACAGGCAGTTTAGAGTTATCTATTGGTGCACATGCGGCGAATAATATGATGATCTTCTTATTATTTACATACGATGATTCTGTTGCAGGAGATATCCCAAGTCTTTTTAGAATTATCGATACAAGTCCATTGTATTCCTTAATCTGGTCGATTGTCATTTTTGTTTCTTTTTATTTGTTGATTAGGAAAAAATATGGAGTAAAATAAATGTTTCTTTTATTTTGGCTATTTTCGTAAAGTTTGTTGCTATGACCCGCAGCCTGAATACACTCCGCTTTCCGTGGGGCTCGCGCTGTGCCGCGGTCTGCTTCCCCCTGCAGGGTCTCAGGCTGTCTCGCTAATCCCACAGGAGTCTACGTGTATTCAGGCTGCTCAGATTTCCTCATTAATTGATTTTTTCTATTGAGAAAGCAACAATCTTTTAGAAAACAGCCTTTATTTTTAAATAAAGAGAATAGGACGAAGAAAAAATAGTCTTTATTGGTAAGGCTATTTTTTTCTATTAATATGGTCTATTAAAATAAGGAAAAGGAACAAATGTTCTGAAATGAGTCTTAAGCCTCTTATTAATATAATTCAGAATTGTTAAAATTATCTTTGTGTTATTCATTCTATTATTAGGAGGCTGTTATATGAAAAAAGAATGTAGAGTAATTCCTTATCAAGTGAAAGAGGTAGTTGACCTATCAACAGAAATACCAAAAGGAATTGAACTAATTCAGGCACCTGATTTATGGAATAAAACAAAAGGAAAAGGGATTACCATTGCTATCTTGGATACTGGGTGTGATATTAATCATCCAGATTTACAAGAACGTATTATAGGTGGTAAAAACTTTACGGATGATGACAATGGAAATTCAGAAATTTATATGGATTATAATGGGCATGGGACACATGTTGCTGGAACAATTGGAGCGTCTGGAAGTGACAGTGGATTAACAGGAGTAGCGCCAGAAGTTTCTCTTTTAATTGTAAAAGTTTTAAATGGACAAGGTTCCGGGCAATATGATTGGATTATAAATGGAATCTATTATGCCATTGAGCAGGGGGCCGACATAATTTCCATGAGCCTTGGAGGACCGGAAGATGTAGAGGAATTACACGCGGCAGTGAAAAAAGCAGTCGAAGCGCAAATTCTCGTCGTATGTGCAGCAGGTAATGAAGGGGATGGTCTCGCTTCAACCGAAGAATTGGGGTATCCCGCTGCCTATAATGAAGTAATAAGTGTTGGTGCTGTCGATTTAGAGAGAAATTCTTCTCGTTTTTCCAATTCAAATAGAGAAGTCGATTTAGTAGCCCCTGGGGAAGAGATTCTTTCTACCTTTTTAGATGGGAAATATGCAAGCCTAACAGGAACATCGATGGCTGCACCACATGTAAGCGGTGCGTTAGCATTAATTAAAATAATCAGCAATGAAGCTTTTGAAAGAAATTTAACAGAACCAGAAATTTATGCACAATTGATTAAAAGAACCATCCCATTAGGAAATAAACCAAGCCTAGAAGGGAATGGGATTCTCTATTTAACGGCTCCAGATGAATTGACGGAAAAACTCCAATCTGCTGTGCAATTACTTGTTGCCAATAGTATTTAAGAGGAAAGAAATATTTTTAAAAGTGGACAAACTTCTTGAAAAGGGAAGATTGTCCACTTTTTTTAGTAGTGGAAGAAGAACGGAGTGGCGGGATGGATGAAAAAAAGATTATATGATCCAAAAATCGGATAAATGATCCAAAAATTAAATATATGATCAAAACCAACAAGGAAATGATCCAAAAATCAAATATATGATCCAAACCCTATATATGATCAACCAAACAAGGATATAATCCAAATTTTCAATTCACCATCAATAAAGCATCTAACAAACAACAACAACTTCTACCTAATTTTACAATACTCTCATAATAGAAATGTTACGAAAAAAGTAGTAAAGTGTAAGGAGGTATTTGTGCGTAGTTTGTAATATTAAATGAAGGAGATTAGATTGTTGAATATCGTTATTACACGAAAAATGGTCATGGAGATGTGTGGTCCTGTATCTTTGAAAAGGGGCGAGGCATTTTCGAAGAATCATAAGGTGTTGTTTAAAGAATATAAAGAAGATTACTGTGAAGCATTCGTTCAAGCATCTGAAGATTTTGCTGTAATGGTTGCTCTAGAGGCTGGTGAAATAAAAGCGACTTGTTCTTGTCCAAAGCTTGCTTCCTTCCAAAAGGAGTGTCAGCATATTGCAGCTGTCTTGATGGAGATAAAGAAATTTCAGATGAGTGGCAAGGAGCCTTCTTTAATGGAAGATACGAATCCAAATGTATCTAATGATTTTTTTGCCTTATTTAATCAGACGCGTTCTCCTTCACCAAAGAAACAACGGCACTTTGAAAAAAGGGAAGTAGTACCGGTTGAATTCTGGGTAAAGGTTATGCAAGTTGGATCAGAAGCAAATATGTTTGGCATCGAAATTCACCTTTTATCTAATAAAATTAAAGACATTCGCCAATTTTTAGAACGAATGAAAGAAGGCAAAGCATATGAATATGCCCCATCGCAGAAATTTGACCCAATGCTTCACTGTGTAAAAGAAGAAAGGGAAGCAATCCTTCAGGAATTATGGAAAGTGGTAAGCGATGAAACGATTTTTTTGAATCATCACAACGAATTAAGCAATCTAGGCGGTAAAGATACTCTATTAATACCACCGTCCTCTTGGATTACCCTCCGTTCACACTGGAAGGAATTATTCTATTTAGATGAATATAGCGAGACGAGAATACCCTTGCAAGTTTCTCATGAACCTCTTCCACTTACCTTTCAATTATATCAGGAGGAAACAGGAAGCTATCAATTGAATGTTCATGGAATAGATTCTGTTTTATTCTTGCATCAATATTATGCAGTAATGATAGACGGAAAGGTTATCCAAATGGAATCGGAGGATTTTAACAGGCTTGTAGAAATGAAGAAAATGACGGAGAAAGTTGGCAAGAATGATATTCCTATTGCAAACAATCAATTAGACTTCTTTTTGGAAAAGGTTGCCCCAGGCTTGAAAAAGTTGGGAGAAGTTCAATTGGAGAGAGAGCTTTCAAAAAAAATTGGCAAAGCGCCTCTACAAGCAGAGCTATACTTAGATAGAGTGAATAATCGATTGTTGGCAAGCCTAGAATTCCGCTATGAAAATATCGTTATCAATCCAGTTCATGAACGAGACAAAGACATAGAAGCAGTGCTTATTAGAGATTGGAAAAAAGAAGAAGTAATTTTAGAATTAATGGATGGAAGTTCATTTGCGAAAACGGATAGTGGGTATATGCTTTTTAACGAAGAATTGGAGTTTGATTTTCTATATTATGTATTACCAAAGCTGCAAAAGCTTGTGAAAGTTTATGCAACAACCGCGATTAGAACTCGAATTTTCAAGGAGAAAACATGGCCTCGTTTTTCGGTGAAGCTAAAGAAGGACCGGATAAACTGGCTAGAGTTTAAATTTGAGATGGAAGGCTTTCCAGAACGTGAAATCAAGGGACTGTTAGCTGCTTTAGAAGAAAAGCGTAAATATTATCGATTACAGGATGGGTCCCTTTTTGCCTTACAAACGAGGGAGATGGAGGAAATTCAAAGCTATCTTCACTCCCCACAAATAAAAGATAAGGATTTTGTCAGTGGATTTGAACTCACTCTTTTAGAAAGCCTATCGTTTATAGAGGAAGACAGAAAGATATTTAAACTAGACGAATCATATTTTGAACTGATTAATTCTCTCCTACATCCAGAAACATTAACGATTAAGGTTCCCGCTGATTTAGAAGATGTGCTGAAGTCCTACCAAAAAGATGGATTTAAGTGGATGAAAACTTTATCGCAATTTCATTTTGGCGGAATTTTAGCAGACGATATGGGGTTAGGCAAAACGCTTCAAAGTATTGCCTTTATCGTATCTGAATTACCAGTGATTCGCAGAGAAAAACAAAAAGTGCTAGTCGTTTGTCCTTCTTCCCTTCTATATAACTGGCAGAGAGAAATCATGAAGTTCGCTCCAACTATTCAATATATTGTCCTCGATGGGAATAAAAAGGAGCGAGCGCTGCTACAAAAGGATTTAGAAAATATCGATGTTTTGATTACGTCCTATCCATTAATTAGACAAGATATACAATGGTATGAACAGCAAGCTTTTCACACTGTTTTCTTTGATGAAGCACAGTATTTCAAAAACCCACTTTCTCAAACAGCTAAGTCAGTGAAAAGGTTAAAAGCGATAAATCGTTTTGCTTTAACGGGTACGCCGCTTGAGAATTCCATTGAAGAGCTATGGTCTATTTTCCATATTGTTTTCCCTGAATTATTGAAGGGGTTAAAGGAATACGCAAATCTTACAAATAAGCAGATTGCGAAAAAAATAAGACCTTTTATGCTGCGCCGGTTAAAAGAGGATGTCTTAGCAGAACTACCTGAGAAAAGGCAGTGGAGCGAAATGGTGGAATTGTTACCAGAGCAAAAGAGATTATACGCAGCCTATTTGGCAAAACTAAGACATGATGCACTAAAGCACTTAAATAAAGATACATTACGAAAAAATAAGATTAGAATTCTTGCTGGGTTAACAAGACTACGTCAAATATGCTGTCATCCTGCTTTATTTGTAGAAAATTATGATGGTGGCTCTGCTAAGCTAGCGCATTTAATGGAATTAATGGAAGAAGCACAACGTTCCAATCGAAGAGTACTGATTTTCTCTCAATTTACAAGTATGTTGGACATTATAGGACAGGAATTAGCGAAAAAGGGATTATCATTTTTTTATTTGGACGGGAATACGCCTTCAGATGAAAGAGTGGAATTATGTCATCGCTATAATTTAGGAGAACGAGATTACTTTTTGATAAGCTTAAAAGCTGGGGGAACAGGACTAAATTTAATGACTGCCGATACGGTTATTCTATATGACACATGGTGGAATCCTGCTGTTGAAGAGCAGGCGGCAGATCGTGCGCACCGAATGGGGCAGGAAAATATTGTAGATGTCATCAAACTGTTCTCCAAAGGAACGATTGAAGAGAAAATATATGAACTACAGGAAAAGAAAAAGAGCTTAGTGGATGAAATTATTGATTCAGATGAAAAAATGATATCTTCCATAACAGAAGAGGATTTAATGGAATTATTAAGCTAAGCTAAATAGCGAAATGCAAAAAAAGAAGGAGGCCAGTGCTTTTTATAAAAGCTCTAGTCTCCTTTTTAGATGAAACGAATCATCTGCTAAGTCATTCTTCTTTTTGCTTTGGAAATCGCTTGGCTTTTTTGGCAGATTCACGAAGCAAATACTCAATATGACTGTTAATGCTGCGAAAATCATCTGCAGCCCATTTTTGCAGTACTTCGTATAGCTCCGGATCAATGCGTAATGGAAAGCTTTTTTTCTTCGTCATGTATACCACTCATTAATATAAAGTACCTGTATTAATTACAGGAGTTGTAGGATTTTCGGAAACAATCGCTACTAGTAAATTATTTACTAATTGTACCTTTCTTTCATCATCTAATTCAATGATTTTATCTTGTTCTAATTGGTTAATGGCCATTTGCGCCATACCCACAGCGCCTTCCACAATTTTTTGACGAGCAGAAATAATAGCAGAGGCTTGTTGGCGCTGCAACATTGCTTGAGCAATTTCAGTAGAATAGGCTAAATGAGTTAATCTTGCTTCGATTACCTCGACTCCAGCAAGATCAAGTCGAGCTTGTAATTCTGTTGTAAGCTCGTTGGAAACTTCTTCTGCATTTCCTCTTAATGTCAATTCCACATTTTCAAAGGTATCATATGGATATTTCGTGGCAACATGGCGGATAGCTGTTTCACTTTGGATTTCTACAAATTCCTCATAATTGTCCACATCGAAAATCGCCTTAGCTGAATCAATTACTTTGAATACAATAACGGCTGCTATCTCGATTGGATTCCCATCGACGTCATTTACTTTTAATCGCTTACTGTTAAAATTGCGTACACGTAAGGAAATGGTTTTTCTTAAAGTTAGTGGAATTGTTAAAAATAATCCACTACTGCGAATCGAACCTAAATACTTACCGAAAAAGGTTACAACTACAGCCTGATTTGGTTGAATAATGGTGATCCCACTACTAAGAAGTGCAGCTATTAATATAAACGGAATGCCTACACCTGGAAGTTCTTGTACAAGTAAATAGACACCAAGAAAAAGGGAAATAGCAATAAGGAGAACACCGATAAATCCATTAAAATGAAATGCGTTTTTTTCTTTCAAATGAATCACTCCTATAATTTCAATTTGATATAATTATGATATCACTTTTGTATAATATTTACAATGAGCAAAAAACGATTATTTGCATACAAAAGAGGCTTGGACAAAAGTGTTCCAGCCATAGACGAACCCGAACAACCACAAATTGCATATGGTTGTTCGGGTATTTATTAGTTTTATAAAAGGCTGTTTCAGTACAGTTCGTGTTAATATCCGCAGCCTGAATACACTTCGCTTTCCATGGGGCGAGCGCGAGCCGCTTCGGCCTTGCAGTGCACCCCACTTATTGGACACAATAAGTGGGGTGTTTTTTGTATGAAGAAAAAGGAAAAATGGACAGCAGAAGGAAAGTTGTTTGTTGTTCAACTATATGAGAGTGGAAAATATTCTTTTGCTGAAGTAGCGAAACAGATGGGGATTGATCGAAAATCTGTTTCGAAGTGGGTAAAATTATACCGGACGTACGGAATAGAAGCTTTAATCCCTAGGAATAGTTGCGCTTTTTATGAGCCCTCGTTTAAACTAGAGGTACTAAAATATCGTGAAGAAACAGGGGCATCTTATCTTACGACAGCTATTCGCTTTAATCTTTCTTCTCCCTATACAATCCAGCGTTGGGAGGAGCAGTATAACCTGGTGGGAGTAAAAGCCTTTGTTTCCAAGAAAGAAGGAACATCTGCCATGCCAAAAAAAGGACCAGTTGAATCAGATAAAATGAAAGAACTTCAAGCAGAAATAGAACAATTACGTATGGAGAATGCCTATTTAAAAAAGTTGAAAGCCTTAGTTCAGGACAAGGAAAAATCACCAAAGAAGATAAAGTAATGGCGATCTATGAGTTAAGGCATAAGTTTCCGGTGATTAAACTACTAATGATAGCTAAATTATCTCGTAGTACGTATTATTACTTGGTAAAGAAAAAAAATCTTCCAGACAGAGATGCCAAACTAAGAAAAGAAATTACCTCTATTTTTAATGAACATTATGGTCGTTATGGCTATCGTCGGGTAACACAGGCACTTCATAATAGAGGCCTTTTAGTCAATCACAAAAAAGTGCAGCGTATCATGAAAGAATTAGGACTAAAATGTATGATTCGCATGAAGAAATATAAGTCTTACAAAGGGGGAGTTGGAAAGACCGCGCCTCATATTCTTAAGCGTAACTTTCAGGCTACTCAACCCAATAAAAAATGGGTAACGGATATAACGGAGTTTAAATTATTTGGAGAAAAACTTTATTTATCTCCTATATTAGATCTATACAATCAAGAAATCATCACCTATACAATCGGCTCTAGACCGACCTATTCCTTAGTATCACAAATGATTGAACAGGCATTTGAACACTTGCCAAAGAATCACGAAGGGTTAATCATGCATTCGGATCAAGGGTGGCATTATCAAATGGAGCCCTATCAAACTGCCTTAAAAAAACAAAATATTATTCAGAGTATGTCTAGAAAAGGGAATTGTTATGACAACGCAGTGATGGAGAATTTTTTTGGAATCATGAAATCGGAATTCTTCTATCAAACAGAGTTTGAAAATAAAAAGCATTTCTTAGAAGAGTTAGAGGCTTACATGTATTATTACAATACGAAGCGAATTAAAATGAAATTAAATGGTCTGAGTCCAATTGACTATCGAACTCAGACCATGTCAGCCTAAAATAAAATATGTGTCTAATTTTTGGGGGTCACTACACCTTTGGCCTGCAGGGTCTCAGCTGTCTCGCTAATCCCACAGGAGTCTACGTGTATTCAGGCTGCTCCATTTTCTTCCTAATTTATTTTTCTTGGAAAATAATAAGTTTATAGGAAATAGCGCAATGGAACGAATTAATTTTTACACTTTACTATATTTAAAACATAGATTACCAATATATGAAAGGAACCTTTATTTAATTGCTAAATTATATTGTTCGTCTTTACCGATTAATTATTTACTTATGTCCCAGCCTTCCAATCTTTTTCACTGTTATTCTGTTGTAAGTAATTCTAATAAGGTTTTTCCGATGATGGTACCTGCTGTTCTTGGTGCTACCTTTGCAGGTAAACCTAATGCCCATAATGTTTGGATATTATGTTCCTTTGCAGCAGTAAAATCAGTTCCCCCTGGCTTGCTAGCTAAATCAATGATTAAAGCTTGGCTGGACATTTTTCTTATAAGAGGAGCAGTCAGAATAAGTGCAGGAACGGTATTTATTACAATATGTTGGGCTGAGATTGTAGATTCTAATGATGCTTCAAAAATAGGTAAGAATCCCATTTCTATTACTCTTGCTTCATCTTCCTTTTTGTTAACAAGGACTGTAACTTTGGCACCAACTGCAGAAAAAAGACGAGCAACCGTTTTGCCGACTCTCCCGAAACCTAGTACAAGTAAATTAGCGTTATGTATCGTAATATCGGTATGCTTAATAGCAAGCATTAATGTGCCTTCTGCTGTTGGGATGGAATTAAGAATAGCTACATCATTTCTCGCGAAAAGTGCAACCAAATTGCGATTCGTTTCTGCAGCAAGTTGTTTTAAGAAGGGGGGAATAATGCCAGAATATATAATCGAATTTGATTTCGTTTTATTAATGATATCTTTGGTTAGAATCACTCCTTCCTTGGAAAATGTCGATTCTGCCATTCCGTTATCTTGAATTCCGGGAATCGGCAAGAGAATACTGTCCACTTCATGAAGCGGGGCTGTTTGTTCCTTTACTTTTACAACATTTTCAAAAGGGATGGAAGCATCTTCAAACCCCATTAAATATATTTTTCTAAGCTTTGGTGCTAAAAGGCGAATCACTTCTAGCTGTCTAAAGTCACCACCAATGATTAATAACACATGATTCTGATTCAATCGTTTCACTTCCTTTCCTCTGTGTAGATAGAATACCTCCATATGGTAATTTATATGGAGGTGTATCATTATTCAGACTAGTTCCCTTTAGATTATTTTTTGTATAAATATAATATTTTTGTCCGATTAAAACTTATATTTTTTAATTAACTGTATCAATTCATCTGTCATGGAAGCAAGTGTATTGGCAGATAAAGATATTTCTTCCATTGCGGCAAGTTGTTCTTCTGTTGAAGCTGCAACTTCTTCAGAAGAAGCAGCATTGTTTTTGGCTAGATCTGATATGATTACTGCTGTTTTTTCTGTGTTTTGTACAAAAGTTAATATATCATTTAGTGTCGAAGTCACTTGCGACATTTGTGGTGAAATTAGATTCATATTATCATATATTTCCATGAATTTATTGATGGCTTCTTCTGAAATTTTAAGTCCTTTCTGTACATTTTTTTCTACAGTAGACATGGTATAGACTGTTTCTTTGGAATCCTGTTGGATCGCCTTAATGATTTCCGTAATTTGACTGGCAGAAACTTGAGATTGTTCCGCTAATTTTCTTACTTCATCTGCTACGACAGTAAAGCCCTTACCTGATTCTCCAGCTCTTGCTGCTTCAATTGCAGCGTTTAGGGCAAGTAAATTAGTCTGATTAGAAATATCTGTGATAACCTCTACGATTGCGCCAATTTCTTTTGTCCGATCATTTAATGAAGCAATTACTTTATTTGAATCAGATACAGAATGATGAATTTCACTCATTTGATAAACGGTTTGCTCGACAATTGCTTTTCCTACTTCTGCATTTTGAGTAGTAGTTTGTGTACGCTCTAATACCTCATTAGCATTTAGCAAAACTGTATTTGTACCATTTACTATTTGATTTAAGGATAGTATATTTGCTTCTACGCCTTCTGTTTGTTTTTCGGCACTAATAGCCACATGTTGGATTGCAGTTGCGACTTGCTCATTAGCTTCACTTGTTTGACCAGCACTAGCGTTTAATTCTTCAGCAGTTGTGGCAACCGTTAAAGAATGTTGCTCAAGAGTCCTTAAAAGTGTTTTTAAACTGGTTTGCATGGTAGTAAAAGACTGGGCAAGTTGTCCAATTTCATCATTGGACTGAATACGTATCTCTTCTGTGAGATCTCCATCGCTTATTTTTTTTGCTTTATTCTGAATGTCTTTTAATCTATTAACAAGTGAACGAATAATTAAAATAATAATAGCCCCACCAAGAATAATAGAAATGGCCACAACTAAAAGACTTTTTTGTAAGATAGGTTGTGCGGCAGCATCTGTTTCAGCGTCCAGCATGGAACCAACAATCTTCCAACCTGTATTCTCGTTTGTTAAAAAGTAAAGTGTTCTATCTTCATCATTCCTTTTATAATGATGCTCTCCAGAATTTTGGTTATATAGATTAGGAAAATCTTTTTCAACCTTTGTACCAGTTTCGTTTACTGGGCTAACAAGAAAGGTTTGTTCTGCATCCAAAAGTATGATATAGCCTTCTTTACCAATTTCTACGTTTTTAGTAGTTTTTTCTAATTCGGATAAATTAAGGTCAATTCCAATTATTCCGGCACCATCTATTGTTTTTTTTGTAATAGTTACTACCATTTCTCCAGAACTAGCATCTATATAAGGACTTGTTACGATTGCTTTATCTTCTGAGTTGTTCATTGCTTGTGTAAACCAAGTTCTTTCTCTTGGATCATAATCCTCTGGAAGATCTAAAGCTGGAGATGTGTACATTTTTCCGTCCAGAGTTCCTAAATAAACGGCGTCAGCTTCTGGATGAAGTCCTTTATATTGTTCTAGCTTTGTCATAAGAGCAACAGGATTATCTTCTTGTTTTTCAAATAAGTCGCCTGTTATTATTTCTGCCAAATAATTGGCATCATAAAGCTTGGGAGAAATCGTATTGTCGATACTACTGTTTAATAATTTTACATTCTCTTTTGTGCTCTCCGATATTTTTTCGCTAAGTTCATGTTTAGCACTTTGCAGAGATAGGTACGCTACCGTTAAAGTAGGGACGATTAGAATAAGGGTAAATGCAATGTAGAGTTTGGTGCTTAATTTTAAATTTTGATTGAATGATTTCAATTTTCTCATCAATCTTAGCTCCTTTCCATATATTTTGTGTCATCCATGAATTAATTGTTTGTTAGACATTGCTGTATAACTAAGGATGATAAGCCATTTTTAAATGTACTTTATAATCAAAAGTTAATTATTATTTCGACAAGTATTGACAAATATGAAGGATTTTTATTAAATTTTTAAGTTTTTTTCGAATAATCTGAAAAAATTTACAAAAGTGTCACAAATATAAAAACAGCTGTGTTAACAGCTGTTCCGTTTGTCGATAAAATGATTTTTTAAAATTGATAAAGGTCTAAGCTTTTTGCATTTTATTTTTAAAGGCTTTAGGTGAACACTGATTTTCTCGTTTGAAAAGTTTATAAAACTGGGCCATATTCGTAATTCCGACTTCATAACTTATTTCTAAAATGCTTTTGTCTGTAGTTAAGAGTAATAATTCGGCTTTTTTTATTCGCTTTAGATTCATATAATCGACAAAAGACATACCCATTACTTTTTTAAAGTATTTGATAAAATAATGATAGCTAAAATTTAAAAGCTCACAGACATCCTCTACAAGTATTCGGTCTTCTAAATGACTATCAATATAATCTAAAACAGGCTTAAGTCTGGAAAGGTCTTGTTCTTCTGAATAATGGAGCATATTTTTTGTATCATTTCTAACGAATAAAAGAAGAAGCCTTTTGATTGAATAATTGATGGCAATTTCATAGCCTTTTTCTTTTGTTTGACTTTCTCTATGTATCTCGTTAATTAAAAAATGTACCTCTTTTTTTATGTGCTGATTCTCTTTAAAGATATAATTTATCCTGTCTAATGGATGTGTTAATTCTGAAAAGCAATAGAAATAAGGAAGAATACTTTGATCAAAGTGCTTATGTAAATCTATTTGCAAGACGATATAACGCAATTTATCACCCTTAGCTTTACTTGTTCTATGAGGTTGTGACGCTCCCATAATAAGTACATCCCCTGCAGAAATCGTTTGATCCATTTCTTTCGTTTGTACCGCCAAACTACCATCAAGAATTGCAAGTAACTCCACTTCTTTATGATAGTGCCAAGGATAATATTCAACAGAAGTCATTGCATTTTCCCTCTCATCATTTATCTCCCACACTTTTAGGGATAGAAGAGGATTTTGGTAAATAACTTTTTCGTTAACAGGCTGATGATAGGTGTGCTTTGTCCTCATTTCCACTTCCACTTCTCCTCCTATTTGACGAGGTTCTAAAGATACTGTTCGTCTCTCTATTGTAGCAAAAAGCTGATAATGAAATGACAGTATTGCATAAAAAAAAGACAGGATTAAGTATTTTTTTATGCGTTTTCATTTTTTATAATGAAGCCATACATAGATGAGAAAAGGAGTTGCAAAACAATGATTACAATCTGGAATGAAAACCGTCATGAGAAGAAACATCCACTTGTTGCAGAGATCTATCCAAATGGAATTCATGGTACGATTGCTGCTTTTTTGGAGAAGGAAGGCTTTGAAACGCATACGGCTACTTTAGATGAATCAGAGCATGGATTAACGGACGAAGTATTAAATAATACGGATGTATTAGTATGGTGGGGACATTTAGCACATGATGAGGTAAAGGATGAAATCGTACAAAAAGTGAAACAGCGTGTTTTAGATGGAATGGGTTTAATTGTTCTTCATTCTGGTCATTTTTCTAAAATTTTCAAATCGTTAATGGGTACTAGCTGTGACTTAAAGTGGAGAGAAGCGGATGATCGGGAAAGACTTTGGGTGGTAGCACCTAATCATCCAATTGTGGAAGGAATTAGTGAATACATTGAATTAGAAAAAGAGGAAATGTACGGGGAACATTTTGATATACCTGTACCAGATGAACTTATTTTCACTAGCTGGTTTGAAGGAGGAGAGGTTTTCCGAAGCGGCTGTACGTATGCAAGAGGAAACGGAAAGGTATTTTATTTTAGACCAGGACATGAGACGTATCCGACATATCATCATAAAGATATCCAACAAGTAATTAGCAATGCAGTAAAATGGGCAACACCTGTTAAACGGAAGAGACCAGTGTATGGGAATGCTAAGCCTATCGAAACAATTACAGTTAAATAAGGAGGAAGAGAAAATGGCTAAATTAAAAGTAGGTGTAATTGGATGTGGAAGTATTGCGCAGCATCGTCATATTCCGGAGTATCTATGGAATAAGCAAGTGGAATTAGTTGCTGTATGTGACATCAACGAAGAAAGAGCAGCAGAAGTGGCGGAAAAACATCAGGTTCAAGCATTTACAGATTATAAAGAATTATTAAAAATGACAGAAATAGATGCAGTAAGTGTATGTACGCCTAATTATCTTCATGCTCCTATTTCAATAGATGCCTTGAAAGCTGGAAAACATGTGCTTTGTGAAAAGCCAATGGCGACCTCAGAAGAAGAAGCGAACCAAATGATAGAAGCTGCTAAACAGAGTGGTAAAAAATTAATGATTGGACATAACCAACGCTTTGTTGCCTCCCATCAAAAGGCACATCAGTTAATTAAAAGTGGGGAAGTTGGTAAAATATACAGCTTCCGTACTACATTTGGTCATGGTGGTCCAGAAGGCTGGAGTGTAGATGGCAAGGACAGCTGGTTCTTTAAAAAGGAAGAAGCTTTTATTGGAGCTATGGGAGATTTAGGAGTACATAAAGCTGATTTATTACGATATGTATTAGGAGAAGAATTTTCTGAGGTAGGAGCATTTGTAGAAACGAATGCCAAAGAATTCTCAAGCGTGGATGACAATGCTGTTTGTATATTACGAACAGAGAGCGGTATTATCGGAACACTTACAGCGAGCTGGGCTTATAGAGGGAGAGAAGATAATTCTACTGTTATCTATGCAGAGAAAGCAGTTATTCGCTTAGAGGATGATCCAAACTATTCGTTAATTATTCAATATACAAATGGAGAAAAAGTAAATTATGAGTTAGGTAGAATTCAGTCAAATGCTGATGGTGGTCAGAATAAGACAGGTGTTATTGATCATTTTGTAGAAAGTATTATAGAGGATAAAGACCCTCTTATATGTGGAGAAGAAGGCAAAAAATCCTTAGCTATTATTCTTGCAGCTTTAAAGTCACAAGAAACGAAGACAATTACAAAAATATAAGGAACTATAATCAAACTGTACTTATCCATATGGAATGATTGAAAGGGGAATTCTTATGAAATTAGGTGTGTTTACTGTTTTATTTGCAGATAAATCATTTGAAGAAATGCTTGATGCAGTGAAGGAAGCTGGAATTCAAGCGGTAGAAATAGGTACAGGTGGTTATCCAGGAAACAATCATTGCAATCTAGAGGAATTATTGGAATCGGAAGAAAAGCGAAAAGAATATTTAGAAAAGGTCGCAGCACGTGATTTAATCATTAGTGCCTTCAGCTGTCATGGAAATCCTATTTCACCAGAAGAAACATTTGCAAAGGAATCCCATGAAACGCTGATTAAAACAATTAAACTAGCATCTTTGATGAATGTTCCTGTCGTAAATTGCTTTTCAGGAACTGCTGGAGATCATGATGGAGCGAAATATCCAAACTGGCCTGTTACACCGTGGCCAAATGAATATAGTGATGTGAAAAAATGGCAATGGGAAGAAAAATTGATTCCTTATTGGAAAGAAGTAGGGAAAATTGCAAAAGAGCATGGTGTGAAAATTGGCTTAGAGCTTCATGGCGGTTTTCTTGTGCATACACCATATACGCTACTGAAATTACGTGAGGAAACCTGTGATGCTATTGGAGCAAATTTGGATCCAAGCCATTTATGGTGGCAAGGGATAGACCCAGTTGCAGCGATAAAAATTTTATCTAAGGAAAATGCCATCCATCATTTTCATGCAAAAGATACGTATATTGATCAGGAAAATGTCAATATGTATGGTTTAACAGATATGCAGCCATATGGGGAAGTTCGTACAAGAGCATGGACATTTCGCTCAGTAGGATGTGGACATAGTGTAAGTGAATGGTCTGATATGATGAGTGCTTTAAGAACTTATGGATATGATTATGTTGTTAGCATTGAGCATGAGGATCCAATTATGTCAATAAAAGAGGGACTAACAAGGGCAGTAACCAATCTGAAATCGGTCCTAATTGAAGAATCACCTTCTCAAATATGGTGGGTGTAAGTAGTCGCAATCTAAATAAAATGGTATTTAACAATAGAAACGAGGGAGACTTATGTCCAAGTTAAAGGTAGCTATTATTGGCTGTGGCAATATTTTTCCTATGCATGCACAGTCGATTGTATCAAGAGAAGATGCAGAGCTAGTAGCAGTTTGTGATGTAAAACAAGAACGAGCGGAAGAAAAAGCAAAAATCTATCAATGTGCAAGCTATACCGACTATAAAGAAATGTTTGAAATAGAAAACATAGATGTGTTGCATATCTGTTTACCACATCATCTGCATGCACCGGTAACAATAGAAGCAGCAAAAAGGAAGATTCATATTTTAACAGAGAAACCGATGTCTATTCACTATGACGATGCGAAGGCAATGGTTGAGGCAGCAAAGGAAAATAAGGTTACCCTTGGTGTCATTTTCCAAAATCGCTATAATCCTGGGTCACAGCTCATTAAGAGAATGCTAGATAATGGAGACCTTGGTACGATAAAATCAGGTAAGCTATCTGTTACATGGGATCGATCTGATGAATATTATCAAAAAAGCGATTGGAAAGGTACATGGGAAAAAGAGGGCGGCGGCGTCATAATCGATCAAGCGATTCATACGATGGATTTAATGAGATGGTTTATTAACGAGGAAATTAAGTACGTCGATGCATCAATAAGTAATCGAGCACATGAAATAATAGAGGTGGAAGATGCTGCTGAAGGAGTTATTGCCTATAAAAATGGCATCGTGACGGCTTTTCATGCTATTAATTATTATACGTATGATGCACCGGTTGAAATTGAATTACATTGTGAAAAGGGAATTGCCAAAATGGTAGCTGATCGTGCAACTGTACGTTTATTGGATGGAAGAGAATTTATTGCAGATAACAATCCACAGGAAACCTTTCATTATGAAAATGGAGTAAAAGGATACTGGGGTGTAAGTCATGTGAAGCAAATAAATAATTTTTATGATTCATTGACTACGGGAATCCCTTTAGATATTACAGGGGAAGAAGCGTTAAAAACACAAGAAATGATTTGTGCAGTTTATGAATCAGGGAAGAAAAAAGAACGTGTGTATTTTAAATCGAAAGTAGAAACTTTGTAAAAAAGTCATTTAGATCTTTTTAAAAGAAAGAAGCTATATTTTCCATGAATGACGGAGGGTATAGCTTTTTCTATTTGTAAATTTTTTGAATAATTCATTTAATCCCATTAAACTATATGTACGGATAAAAAATTTTAAAAAACACTTTACAAATCGTAATCGTTACGGTTAATATAATATAGTCGATGGAAAACTTGCCCCTTATTCTTTTAATAATTAAATCGTAATTGTTTCGATTTGTTTGATTGGGAGAATAGTAGGTAAGAAAATATTTGGATTTATACGAAGTATCTATTTACTGGTAAAATACGTCTCTGTTAATTAAAATTGATGATTTAAGAGAATCTGTAAATGATGAAATACATAGAGACGCACAGCTTTTAGCAAGGAGGTTTTGCAAGATAAGAGGGAATTAATAAAAAAGCTATATCTCAGTTTGGAAACATGGATTGGGAATCTATTGGAGGATTTTTATTCCTGGATTGCGCTGAGATAGTACCGGTATGAACATAGAAAGGTTTGGTAATTATGAGAGTAAATATAACACTTGTTTGCACAGAGACAGGGGATCGTAACTATATAACTACGAAGAATAAGCGGAATAACCCAGATCGATTAGAATTAATGAAATATAGTCCACGTTTAAAAAGAAAAACATTGCATAAAGAGAGTAAATAAAAAGGCAGGGTGAAAAAAATGGGGAAAAAATTTAAATTAGTTAGTATGATGTTACTTGCAGTATTGATAATAGCTGCTTGTGGAAAAGGCGAAAATGATGCGTCAGGTGGGGCAAGCAAAGAAAAGCTGCAGATCATGACAACATTTTATCCTATGTATGAATTTACAAAAAACATTGCTGGTGATAAGGCAGATGTAAAATTACTTATTCCTTCTAATCAGGAGCCACATGGTTGGGAGCCAACACCAAAAGATATAGCGAATGTACAATCATCAGATCTATTTGTTTTTAATAGTGTTTATATGGAAACCTTTGTAGATACTATTAAATCTGCTGTTGATAATAAAGAAACAGTGTTTGTTGAAGCAAGTAAAGGAATTACATTAAAAGAGGGAATTACAGATGAACATGATCACGAGAGCGAAGAAGCAGGCCATGATCATGAGGGTGAAGAAGCAGATCATGATCACGAAAGTGAAGAAGCGGAACACGAGCATAGCCATGAGAAAGATCCACATGTGTGGTTAAGCCCAGCATTAGCGATTAAAGAAGTAGAAACAATTACAGCTAGCTTAATCGAAGCAGATCCAGATAATAAGGAAACATATCAACAAAATAGTGAAGCATATATTGCTAAATTATCAGCACTTGATCAACAATATAAAGACTCTTTAAGTAAAGTAGAGAAAAAAGAGATGATTACACAGCATGCTGCATTTGGATACTTAGCTAGTGAATATGGACTTACACAAGTGCCGATTGCTGGATTATCACCAGAACAAGAACCAAACGCACAACGTTTAGCTGAATTAAAAGATTTTGCAAAAGAGCATGATATTAGTGTTATTTATTTTGAAGAAACTGCATCTAAAAAGGTTGCCGATACACTGGCAACTGAAATCGGAGCAAAAACAGAAGTACTTAGCACTTTAGAAGTGTTAAGCAAAGAAGATGAAGATAATGGATTGGATTATATAAAGGTAATGGAAAGAAATTTAGAAAAAATCGTGCAAGCTCAACAATAATAAAATAGTTAATGTAAGCCTCCATTGGCGTTTATTCTCTTTCCAATGGAGGCTTCTTATTTAGGTGAACTTTACCTGTTGCTTTGCTGGAGTTGAAAGTGTTATTGTATTATTGAAAGCGTTTTGATGGGGGGATAAGAATGGTTGCAAATCAACGTTTTGTCTTTATAGGAGATAGTATTACACAGGCAGATAAGTTTGAAGACAGTGAACAAATTGGCTATGGATATGTTCGGTATATTAAAGATTATTTTGCCATAAATCAGCCCGAAGCATTACCTAGTTTTTTTAATAAAGGCATCAATGGAAATAGAATCCCAGACTTAGAGAAAAGGTGGGAAGAGGATGTTCTATCTTTACGCCCAGATTTGGTTTCTATATCAATTGGGATTAACGATGTATGGAGACAATTAGACAACCATGGTTTAGAACAAGTTACACCCGCTATTTTTAAAGAAATATATGAGCGTCTTTTAACACAATTGAAGATAAATACGGAAGCCAGAATCTTTTTAATGGAACCAACGATCATTGAGGAATCAGTAGATGCGAAAGGGAATATTTTATTAAAAGATTATGTTGCTGTGATTCATCAATTAGCAGAAAAATATGATGCGACAATTGTTCCGACACATCAAGTGTTTATCGAATATATACAGCAACCGAATCATCAAGTATTGACAATAGACGGAGTACATATGAATTCTGCTGGGAATCTGCTAATGGCACAAACATGGCTGAAAACCTATAAAAATTGTAAATAGCAAAATAGAAAACTGCTAGAAGTTATTTTTTGCTTTCCACTATTAATAAAAGAGGCGTTGTTGCTAGATAACAAGCCTCTTTCTTTTGTGGAAGTGTTAGAGCTATACAGGGAACAAGAAAGTCTTTTCTAATCCGAATTATCAAGGTATGATAGGAGAAGTAAATAGAAAGAGAGTGAACAACAATCATGGCGATGCGACTTAGAGATTGGGATCGAAATTTAAAGATTCGTCTTGCTGGGGAATCAACCGTTAATGTAACGTTTTGGATGTTTTTCCCGTTTTTGGCGATTTATTTTACAGAATCATTTGGAAAATCAATTGCTGGGTTCTTATTAATACTTTCTCAAGCATTTTCGGTAGTTGCCAATCTACTTGGTGGCTATTATGCAGATAAATTTGGAAGAAAGAAAATGATGGTCATCTCAAGCTTGGCGCAAGGGATTTCTTATCTAATCTTTGCTCTAGCAAGTTCTCCTTGGCTTGATTCACCTGCCATTAGTTTTATCTGTTTTACAGTGATTAGCCTTTTTACTAGTATTTATTGGCCAGCAAGTCAAGCAATGGTAGCGGATGTAGTAAAAGAGAAGGATCGTAGCAGTGTATTTGCGATATTCTATACATCTACTAATATTGCAGTAGTAATAGGTCCCGTACTAGGAGGGTTCTTTTATAAGGATTATCGATTCTTCCTTTTACTAGCAGCAGGACTATTAAATATACTACTAAGTATTGTTTTAAAAATTTGGATAGCAGAAACAGCACCACCATATAAAGAGTCAGTGGGGACAAAAAAGAATTGGATTATGGCATTAGGTACTCAGTTGAAAGATTATCAGGTTATTGTAAGAGATCGAACTTTTTTAATGTTTATTTTAGCAGGGGTATTAATTGGCCAAACCTTTATGCAATTAGATTTATTACTACCTGTTTATGTCGATGAAATGGTTGCAACCCAAAGTTTATTTTCTATCGGCAGTTGGTCGTTAGAAATTCAAAGTACACAGGCTTTTGGATTAATCCTAGCAGAAAATGGGTTGGTAGTAGCTATATTTACAATAATGGTGACAAAATGGATGTCTAAATATAAAGAGAAAAATGTATTTATTGTTTCCTCCTTTATTTATGCGATGGCTGTTATTATGTTCAGTCAAACTAATTTGATTTGGGGGCTAATGTTTGCGATGCTATTATTTAGTTTTGCTGAGCTGATGACAGCAGGTATTCAGCAAAGCTTTATTTCTGAAATTGCTCCCGAGAACCAACGAGGAAAATATTTCGCAGCAGCAAGCTTGAGGTTTACTTTTTCCAAAATGATTGCACCATTATCTATTCCAATGAGTGCATGGTTTGGATTTGAATGGACGTTTTTGATTATTGCTATACTTGCCGTAATAAGTGCTTTTATTTATTATGTGATGTTTAAACAATTCGAAATGAAAAAGAGAAATTTACAAGCAGTCAAACAGTTATAGTAAAAAAACACCTTCGTTATTGGGAGCTGAGCCAATAACAGAGGTGTTTTTTTATATGGTTATTTGAGAAAAAGACGATAGAATATGCAGCCAGCAACTAAATAACTATTCCTTAAGTATTTTTTCTTCCTGTCGAATTCTCCACAGTCTATATGTATGTGTAACAATTACTTTGATAATAGCAAAGATTGGGATGACGAGAACCATTCCGATTACACCGATAAAGCGGCCAGCCACTAATACTAAAACCATGACGGTCACTGGATGAATAGACATCCGTTTTCCGATAATTTGCGGTTGAACAAAAATACTCTCAATTTGTTGAATGATTACAACAATGACAAGTACGATAATCGCTTGCATAGGTGAATGCAATAGGCCAACAATCACAGAAGGAATCGCGCCAATCCAAGGACCGACATAAGGAATTAGATTAGTAATCATTCCAAAAATCGCAAGAATAAGAGCATATTCTAACTTTATAGTGCTAAAACCAATATAGTATAGAATGCCCACAAAGGAACAAACGATTAAAACTCCTTGGATATAATTACTTAATGTCTCATCCATATTGGAAAGAATAGGTCTTACTTTTTCTTTCTTTTCGTTGCTTAAGGTTTGTAAGAAAAACGTAGGGAGTCTTTCTCCTTCCTTTAACAAATAGAAAAGGATGAAAGGTACAATAATAAATAAAAGCAAGGTATTAAAAATCGTTCCAACAAAGGAAAGGGAGTTTGCTACCAAATTCCTTAATATCCCACTAACTATAACGCCAATCTCTTCAATTTTATCTTCCCAATTAAATACATCCTCTAGACCAAACCGTAAAACGAGCTCGTTTTGCTGAATTTCACGTAAGACATTATTTAATTCAGAAAAAATAAATGGCATACTATTAATTAAATTTGTGAATTGCTTATGTAATTCAGGACCTATAAAGGATATTAGACCAAAACCTATACCCATTAAACATACATACAATAATAGAATCGCTAAACTTCTCGGCATTTTTTTACTTAGCCATAGCACTAAGGGTCTAAATAAGTAAAAGAGGACACCCGCTAGTAAAATGGGAATGAATAAAGTTTGCACAAATACAATAATTGGTCTGAAAAACCAATCAATTAGCGTACCTAAATAAATGATTAAGAAGAACATAATAATGATGGACCCAATTTGCATGATTTTTTTATACATTTAATCTCTCCATTTATAAGCATATTTCATTTGCGTTGTTTTAGTAGAGTGAAGAAATTGCCTAAACTAAATTATTGGAATATATATCTAAATAAGCATTTTCTATACCTATTCTTTCATTATATGTTTTTCCGCCTTATATTACAAAAATGATGGGAATCTAACAATAAATTTAATTATTTCACCTTATTATCCAAACTTTTACCTTTTATATTCGTCTAATAAATAGGTAAGGGGGGTTAATCGTTTGGAAGAATTATCAGCATGCTGGAATGAAATAGACAATAAAGAAGAAGTATTTGATGAAATTATGATTACATATGGACAAGAATTATTGCATTTAGTTTTTTCTTATGTGAAAAATCAAACAATCGCCGAAGAATTAACACAGGATATATTTGTGAAAGTATATTATTCGTTACATAAATATAAAGGGAAATCTAGCTTTCGAACATGGCTATGGAGAATTGCTATTAACCATTGTAAAGACTATTTAAAAAGTTGGTATACAAAAAATGTTGTGAAAGTAGATAATGAATTTCTTTTTGGAGAAGACAGTAGTGAAAATGTGGAAGAAGAAATTCTTCAAAAAGAAGAAGAACAATTGCTGATTCAGGCTGTAATGAATTTGCCGGTCATGTACCGGGAAATTATTTTTCTCTTTTACTTCGAGGAACTACCAATAAAGGAGATTGCTGCCATATTGAAGATAAATGAAAATACTATCAAAACGAGACTTCGAAGAGCGAAGGATTTATTAAAAAAGATAGGAGATGAGCAAAAGTGGACAAACGCCTAAAAAATCTGCAACCTAGCTTAAAAAAGACTTATTTTAATCATCTTCATTTTACAGCGGAGCATCGTAAAGAGATTTTAAAAAAAATTCAAATGAAGGATAAAGAAGAGGAAGTACTGCTAGCAGTTTTGCAATTATTGCATAATAGAAAAACTGGTTTTGAATTAATAGAACTATTACGTGCCCGAGGCTTTCAAAGGTTTGAGAAAAAGGAGGGTTTTATTTATACCTTTTTACATCGTTTGGAACAGAAAAATATCATTACTTCTGAATGGGAGGATGAAAAGGTTAAATATTACAAAATAGATAGAAAAGGAAAAAAGCTTGAGAAAAAGTTAGAAATAGAAGGGGGACGAAATAAAGACATTAGAGAATTAATAGAATGGGTGTACGTGAATGAATAACAAGCATTTATTTTTAGATAAAGTGACGGAGCATGTAAAATCAAATGAAGCAAAAGAATGGATTAAAGTAGAAATGTCCCATCATATCCAGCTTGCAAAAGAAGGATGGATTAAAAAGGGTTTGACCCAAATGGAAGCAGAAGAAAAAGCAATCGAAGAAATGGGAAGTCCGATGCAATTGGGGAGAGAATTAAGTGCAATCCATCGACCGATTATTGATTGGGTAATCGTTTCTTTAACAGTGAGTTTATTAATGATAGGAATTTTGCCAGTAGTTACATATGATATACATTTTATTGGTGAGAAATTGTTAACCGTTATAGGCGGAATGGCGGTAGTTATTGGAATTATGTTTTTTGATTATCGTAAATTAGCCCAATATGGATATCTATTTTATATAGTCGGATCACTGCTTTTATTATCAATAATTTTCTTCTCGAATTTTTCGATAAACGGAGCTGCTTATCTTAAATTTGGTCCCATTTTAGTGAAGGGAATAATGGCAATACCATTTTTTCTATTAGCATGGGCTTCTTTTTTTAGTAAAAAAGACTTTAGCTATATTTTCTTTTTGTGTTTGTTTTTCTTTTCATGTGTCCTCTTTCTTTTCGGATTTGATAGTATCTCAACAGTCTTTATTTATATTTTTACAGTTGTTGTCATGCTATTTTGGAGCAAGTTTTCAAAAAAGAAAGTTCTCCTTACACTTGGAACTGGGATAAGTATCTTCCTATTAATAAATACGTATATCTATATTACAAGAGGAAACTACAGGCTTAATAGACTAATGGCTTTTTTCTTTCCCGAAAAATATGGAGATGATGCCGGCTGGTTTTACTTATATCGAGATAAAATGTGGGCTAGTTTAAAATGGATAGGTTCTTCTGAAGCAGATACTTATTTTGTTAATTATACGGACACTGTTTTTCTTCATTTAGCCTTTGAGTTTGGCTATGTAATGGCAGGGATACTTATATTGCTTTTTACTGCACTCATCGTAAAAATGTTTATTAATGTAAAGTATATAAAAAATTCATATGCAAAGCTGCTCATAATAGGAGCGACAGCGTTATATAGTGTCCAAGTGATTTATAATATTGGCATGTGTGTAGGATTATTGCCTATTACTTCTTTATCCTTGCCGTTTATTAGCTATGGTATCGTGCCAACGATTATTAATGCATTATTAATTGGCCTCATATTAAGCATTATTCGCAGAAAAAATTTTCAATAACATATGTGGAGGAACAGAATGATAAGAATGTATCTAGAGGCGATGATAATTTATATGAGTATCGGAGCACCAATTTATTTATTAGGTCGTTTTATATATATTAAATGGAAAAAGCGTGAACAGAACTGGGGGAAGGAAATTGTATTGTTTCTATTTGTCATGTTCTGTATTGGGGTTGCATCGCAAACAATTATTCCTAAATGGTATACGATGGTTGGGCAGGATGGCAAAGCACATATCTATATGAATCGGCTAGAGGGGATAAGAAGCATTAATCTCATTCCTTTTTCGACGATTTTATCCTACTTAGCTCTTTCCAATGATCAAGTTAGTAATTGGAATCAGGTTTCTCTTATTAATCTATTAGGTAATGTACTTGTCTTTGTTCCTTTTGGCATTTTCCTGCCGTTAATATGGAAACCGTTTAGAACATTCACCTCCTTATTTTGGATGTCCATTTTTATTCCTTTTTTTATCGAAATTACTCAATTATTTATTGGAAGAAGTACCGATATTGATGATGTTATTTTAAATGCGTTTGGGATTATTTTTGGTTTTTGTGTATATAAAATCCTCGAGACTCTTCTTCAAAAGAGATTTATAGGGATGAAAGATTAGAAGAATCCGCGAGAAAGGCTATGTTAATCTTTTTAAAAATTCTTTAGCTACCCGGGAAATGCCTTTATTAGCAGCATAGATATATCCAAAATAATAGGTGTTCATTAAGGTATCAACAAATGGTATGGTTACATAGCTGTTGTTGTTTGCTAATCCGGTTATCGTTTTAAATGCATAATCGTAACCAATATTTATAGCGGTATTTCTTTCTAAAGCATAGCGAATCGTTTCTACATTATTAGTGGTAAATAAAATTTCCATATTATTTTCTAAAGTATTTAAGTTTTGCATGAAATCTAATATCGAATGATCGTTATATAAAATAATTGGTTGATTTTCTAGCATTTTTTCGGTGATGTACGTATTGTTCGCCAAAGGAGACTGTTTATTTACTGCCACAACCATACATCCATCATATAGTTTATGAAAAAGAATATTTTTGTTTTTTTGGATATCTTCATCGTTGTATATGATAAGTCCAATATCCACCTCTTCTTTTTTTATTTTTTCAATAATATGCTGAGAATTATCCTCTTCTATTGATGCCTTAATAAAGGGGAAATCTTTTTTGTATAAAGTAATTTGATCTGCTAGTAAATCTAATGGTCCTGGAAAAGTAGCGATCTTTAACTCGCCTTTTAATGTATGTGTAAAGCTTTCGGCATGATCATAAAATTCTTGTAGCTTTTCCAGAACGTCGTTAGCTTTTTGAATGAGCACTTTTCCCTCAGCAGTTGGGTAAGAGCCTTTTCTTGAACGGTGAAAAATTTCGACGTTTAACTCTTTTTCTAGTTTTGTTACAGATTGACTAAGAGCAGGTAAAGAGATATTTACCTTTTGTGCAGCAGTCTTTAAAGAGCCAGCATTTGAAATTTCTACTATATATTTTAATTGTTCAATATTCATAGATAGCTCCTTTCTACAAAATAATCGTTTAGTTAAGTAATAATTAACTATAGTTAATTATAATATAATTTTAAATTAATAATATAAGTACTATAATTAAATTGTTTCTGAAACGTATGTTTTTAAGGCCTTAAATAACAAATAGCATAAAATTTTAATAAATTAGCTGTAAAACTATTTAAGTCAGGGGATGTTGATTAATGAAAGCATTAAGATGGCATAATCAAAAGGATATTCGACTAGAAAACATAGAGGAACCTAAAGTGGCACCAGGCAAAGTAAAGCTTAAAGTAAAATGGTGTGGAATCTGTGGAAGTGACTTACATGAATATTTAGGTGGGCCTATCTTTATACCAGTGGATCAGCCACATCCTTTAACAAATGAAGTAGCGCCAGTTACATTGGGACATGAATTCTCAGGAGAAATTGTGGAAATTGGAGAAGGGGTAACTGATTATCAAGTGGGCGATCGTGTGGTTGTTGAACCTATTTTTGCTACACATGGTCATCAGGGAGCTTATAATTTAGATGAGAATATGGGATTCCTTGGATTAGCAGGCGGAGGAGGCGGTTTCTCCGAATATGTGTCTGTTGATACAGAATTACTACATAAATTGCCAGATGAGTTATCATATGAGCAGGGAGCATTAGTAGAGCCTTCTGCTGTAGCTTTGTACGCTGTTCGTTCTAGTAAAGTACAGGCAGGGGATACAGCAGCTGTTTTTGGATGTGGTCCAATTGGGTTATTAGTAATTGAAGCATTAAAAGCTGCAGGAGCAACAGATATTTATGCAGTGGAATTATCTCCGGAGCGTCAAGCAAAAGCAGAAGAGCTTGGAGCTATCATTGTTAATCCAGCTGATTATGATGATGTCGTTGCAGAGCTTGTTCGCCGTACAAATGGTGGCGTAGATGTATCCTTTGAAGTAACGGGAGTACCAGTAGTATTAAAACAGGCTATTCAATCTACTAAGATTGCAGGAGAAACAGTTATTGTTAGTATTTGGGAGAAAGGTGCAGAAATTCTTCCTAATGATATTGTCATTAAAGAACGCACTATTAAAGGGATTATTGGTTATCGAGATGTATTTCCAAGTGTGTTGAATTTAATGAGAAAAGGATATTTTTCAGCAGATAAATTAGTGACGAAGAAAATTAAGCTAGATGATGTAATTGATGAAGGCTTCCAATCCTTGATTTCAGAAAAAAATCAGGTGAAGATTTTAGTGAGTGCGGAATAATCATATCATATTGGCCTGTTATAAATAGTAAAATTCCATTTAAATGGAGAAATACCCATATTTCCATAAAAATAAGAGGAGATTTTCCGTTTAAGGTTATCCCAATCTTTAGATATTGTTTTAAATAGAGTAGTTATCGAAATATATCCCGCCTATGATTTCAAGAAAATCAACAATGATTAATAATAGAACTAATATATTAAAAGTAAGGATGGCTAATTATAAAAAGGGCTGTCCTTATTTTTTTGTAACAAAAAAGTCAGCGGTTTTAACGCTGACTAATGATATTCTTATTCTACTGCCTCATTCATTTTCGTTGGACCAGTTTGTTCCTCTGTTTCCTTTGGAGGAACAGCACGTTTTACAAATGCTGCTAGAATAAGGGCAATGATAACAATTCCGACTGAAATAAGGAAAGCGTCATTTATTCCTTCAAGCATTGCTTGCATTCCCAGCTGCTCCTGCATAGTAGCGAGGGCTTCTGGAGATGGTTGAGTAGTTGCGTTGCTCATATCTTTCATTGCTTGAGCTGCCAATTCTTCTCCATGTGCGGTTGTACGTTGAGACATGATCGTAATCATAACGGCAGATCCGATTGCTCCTGACACTTGGGATAATGTATTATTTAACGCAGTACCATGAGGATTCATGCGAGATGGCAATTCATTTAAACCATTTGTCATAATCGGCATCATAACCATGGACATACCGAACATACGTAAAGAATAGATAAGCACCAATGTAGTTGTAGTAGTTGTCATCGATAATTGACTAAACATATAGGTAGTAATGGCAGTCAAGGTTAACCCAACTAAAGCAAGTGTTCTCGCGCCATACTTATCAAAAAGTCTTCCCGTAATCGGTGACATAATCCCCATAATAATGGCACCAGGCAATAATAATAGACCAGAATGGAAAGGTGAAATTCCTCTAACAGTTTGAATATACATTGGCATCAAGAGCATTGCAGAGAATAGTGCGATATTAACTACTATCGTAATAACTGCTGATAACGAGAATAATGGATACTTAAAGATTCGGAATTCAAGCATTGGTGTAGTCATTTTTAACTGACGAAGAACAAAGAATATGAGCGCTATTGCACCTACTATTAAAGTGCCATAAACGTGAATATTACTCCATCCTTTCGTACCTGCTGAACTAAATCCGTATAATAATCCACCAAAACCTAAAGTAGATAAAGCGACAGATAAGATATCAATATGAATATCTACTTTTTCTTTCTTATCTTTAATTTTAAAAATCGCCAAAATTAAAACAAGGATTGCAATCGGTGAAACAACATAGAACAGCATTCTCCATTCATAATGTTCCACAATATATCCTGATAGTGTAGGACCAATTGCTGGTGCGAACGTCATAATCAGACCAAAAACACCCATTGCACTTCCACGTTTTTCAACTGGAAAGCTTGTTAGCAAAAAGTTCATTAATACAGGTAGCATAATGGAAGAGCCTGAAGCCTGTATCATTCGCGAAAGAAGTAATACTGGGAAGGTATGTGCGATTCCAGCAATTAAGGTACCAGCTGCAAAAAGGGACATTGCAGTGATAAACAATCTTCTTGTCGAATATTTTTGAATTAAGAAGGCGGATGTTGGAATCATAATTCCATTTACAAGCATATATCCAGTTATTAGCCATTGACCTACTGAAGGATCAATCTTGAAGTCTGCACTAATAGACGGTAAAGCGATATTTAGCAGTGTTGAATTTAAAAATGCGACAAAGGCACCCGCCATTAAAATAACAATTATGCCATATGGCGGTTTTTTTTCATTCGATGTTGCATTTGTGTTCATTAAAACTATTCCTCCCTATGAACTCTACGTTCTTTTTATCCATTGAATCTAAGCTTAAATAATAATATACCTGTAGTATAAATTTTGCAATAAAAATGTTTAGAATCCCTAAGTAAAAAATAATTTCTTTACAATCGACTTAAGATACTATGGAGAAATCCTTATAGCACAAGACATTCACCCGTTATTCCCTTCTTACGTAATTGTAATTTCATTCTAAATAACCTAGTATATAATTTGAACCAGTAGTCTAAATTTATTCTTAAGGTGATTAAATGAACAAACGTAAACAGCATGTAATGGATAAAGCACATGAATTATTTATTGAAAACGGATTTCAGCAAACATCGATCCAAGATATACTAACTGCAAGTAATATTTCAAAAGGTACGTTTTATAATTACTTCTCCAGTAAAAATGAGTTGTTAATTTCAATTTTTAAAAATATCTATACGGAATTGGAATGGAAAAGGAAACAATTACTAATTGGTCAGGATAAAACAGACAGCACTCTATTTATTAAACAAATTGAAATGTTGATAAGCACAAATAATCAATATAAAATAATTTCTTTATTTGAAGAAATCCTTTTTACAAAGGATGAAGAATTAAAAAATTATATTAAAAATAGAAGAGTGCATGAGTTTGGCTGGATTTATAATCGATTAGTTGATGTATGTGGTGCACAAAACAAAACCTATTTATTAGATTGTTCCATCATGCTAATGGGAATGATTCATTCAAGCATTTATGTGCATTCATTAGTCTATCAGGATCACGCAAATATACATCAAATTGTTCAGTACTGTGTGAATAGGATTCTCGATATGGTTAACCATTTATCTAATTCCAAGGAAGTCCTTTTAAAACCTGATACGCTGTATAATTGGATTGCACTTCAATCTATAAACGATGATGATATGGGAAAGAAGGAAATTCTTTGTATGCTTTATACGTTTAAAGCGGATTTGAAAAAAGAGAGAGAATTTCTTACTAATCACGAAAAAACAGAACAATTATTAACATTTATTGAAGAAGAGATAGAGATTAAACACCCAAGATATTTTATTATTGAAAGTACATTGATATCGCTGATGCAAGAGGTAAAAGATACCCCATATGCTAAAACGGTTCAAACACTTAAAGAAGGCATAGAAAGAGTATTTGCTCAACAAAATCAATGACATTGGGATAGGGAAAAGTCATAGCTAAAACAATGACTTTTCTTTTTCCCATTTACTGAGGATTTCACTAATCATGCCGGGGGAAAACAACTGACTTTATTCTGCACAGCCCGCTTTGTTTTTCCCTAATTTATGTCGCATGAAAAATGTTGCTGCCGCAATAATCACAACAAATGCTAAGCTAACAAAGAAGCCGATTCGAACTTGCTTCTCGATGATAGTTCCTGCAACAGCAGAGACAATAAGTAAAATACCAAAAGAAGATTTTATTTTATCCCACAGTTTTCCTTTCAGCACTTTAAAGGAAGAAAACAGGATGAAAGCCCAGTTATATAATAAAAGAATCCCAGCTGCCGTTGTAATATACTCGAATATTTTTCCTGGTAATAAAAGGGCGGCTATAACAGAAGCAAAGAGCCCAATTCCTCCGAGAATAAAGGACGGAAGAGGCAGCTGATTGAATTTCTTTAATTTTTTTGTGAAGATTTTTGGTGCATCCCCATCTTTTGCTAATGTAACTAACAAGCTAGTCACTCCAAATAATGAAGCTGTCATAGTGGAAAATCCAGCAATGATAATAGCTCCATTAAAAACATGGGGGAAAAAGTTTAAGTGATAATCGGATAAGGCAGTTACAAACGGACTTTCTTTTTCGGAAAACTGATCGAGTGGCGCTAAAATCGACGCCAGCCCTAGAGAAAGAACGTAGATTATCACGAGAATTATGAGCATATTTGTCCCAGCTTTTGGCGCGTCTTTTTTATCTTTCAGCTGCATGGCCATTAACCCGATTACTTCTATTCCTCCGTATGCGTAAAAGGCAAATAATAAAGAAATCCAGAAACCTTTATATCCTTTTGGAAATATTTCATTCATGGAACGCGGGATAGATATATCACCGTTTCCTCCATGTATCCAACCAAAAACAGCCGCTGCTGCTAAGCCAATAAACATAAGAATCGCTGCTGTTTTAATAATAGCTAAATAATTCTCAACACGATCAAAGCCCTTTGTCCCTAGAAAGACGACAAATAAGGAAAGAACAGCATAAATACAGGCGAATACCCATAATGGGACTTTAGGAAACCAAAATTGAGATAAAAGGGAAAGTGCTGTCAATTGGCTCCCCATGATTAGAATATTAGAGAACCAATAATTCCATCCACAACTAAAGCCGGCCCAAGGACCGAAAGCTTTGTTTGCATAGTAGCAGAATGATCCTTCCTGTGGATCTTCAGCGGTCATCTTCGCTAATTGGTTAAAAACAATATACGTTCCAATTGCAGCTAAAATAAAGGTGAAAACTATGGAAGGACCTGTTTCTTTAATCCCGAGGCTAGACCCTAGAAAATAGCCAGTTCCTATCGTACAGCCCACACCAATTAAAGATAGCTGCCACCATTTTAGATTTTCAGATTTTGATGAATTAGAATTTTCCTGTTTATTTGTCATGTTTTTCTCCTCTTTAAGTAATAATCAGGGCTTACTTACAAAAGATTGAATCGTTATTAACCACTATTAGTATGTCAGCTTTTTCAGCAATTATTTGTTTAAGTTAGATAGAAAAGATGGCTGTTCTTTTTAAAAGCAGAAAATATTATTTCCTAATGAAATAATTGTGAAAAGATGGTAACTTAGATAGGGTGAGGATTTTTTATAAATGAGGAGAAAAGATGATTAGATTTGACAATTACTTATTTGTTTTATTATTAAATGTAGTTCCAATTTTTATTTATTATTATTATTTCCATAAAATGAAAATTAAAAATGTAACACTATTTACCTTTATCTATTGTTCAGCCATATTAATTTTATCTATGACATTTCCTTTAGAAATAGCTCCTGGTCATATTTATGATTTAAGAACAATTCCTTGGTTAGTCGCTTTTTTCTATGGAGGGTTTCCAGCAGGATTATTGACAACTGTTGTGATGGGAATATACAGATATATGATTGGGTTTAATGAAGGACTAGTAGTGATGATGATTATCGTACTATTATCCGTACCCATTTTGTACTTCGCAATCAAAAAATACAAGCAGGCCCAATCTTTAATAAAAAGAATACTGATTGCTTGTATCACATCATTATTTCCTATAAGCATTGATTTAATTGCTACTTCTTTTTTCACAAATAAAATAACCTTAACATTTATTGTTTATTTATACTTGTCTCATATTGTTACTTTAATTATTTCTATTTATCTTATAGAGTCACTCTCTTATCAAGAAAGGAAGAAAGAGCAAAAACAGCAGACAGAAAGAATTAGATTAATTGGTGAAATGGCAGCTTCTGTTGCACATGAAATAAGAAACCCTTTAACTGTTGTTAAAGGATACACTCATTTATTAAAGGAATCTTCCAATATTACAGGAAAACAACAAGAGATGCTTTCGCTTATGGGATCAGAATTGGTGAGGGCAGAAAAAATAATTAATGATTATTTATCACTTGCTCGTACAAATGAAGGCATGAAAGAACAGATAGATGTAGCCAATCTTCTCAAAAAAGTAGAAGAGCTTATGAGTCCATATGCTCTTCTAAATAACGTGAAAATATTTAATAAAGTTCAAACACCATGTATAATTCATGCTGGGCAAGATGAAATTCTACAATTATTTATAAATATGATCAAAAATGCTATTGAAGCAATAGAGGACAAGGGTGAAGTCGTTATTTCCGAACAAATGACAGAGTCTTATATAAAGATAAATATTACGGATAATGGAAAAGGAATGTCCGAAGAGGAACTAAACAGACTAGGAACTCCTTTTTATTCTACCAAAACACAAGGTACGGGAATTGGGACCACTGTATGCTTTAATATTGTTCATCACCTAAACGGCAAAATTAAGATTAAAAGTAAAGTGAATAAAGGAACAACTTTTTCTGTATATTTGCCGATTGTTAGTAAATAAATGAAGAATGTATGGGCAGACTATAAAATACGAATAAATTTGTTCATACATTCATTCTTAAAGAACAAAAACGTTAGCTAAAAATGAAAACACTTACAGGAATTCTGGTTTTTATGAAGAATATATATAAGGAAGAAAACGAATATTTCATCATTTTTTTCGCATAATAGCTTATATAGTAAAACGTAAGAATATTTCGAGTTAATATTTAATTTGTTGGTTTTGTGACGATAATCTCTTAAATCGTGATAAACTTCACTTTTGTTCAAAAAAACTCTATTTTTTTGTCAAACTTACATTTATTTTTGTTCAAAAAGTGGTATTATATTAAAGGAGTTTAATGATGGAGAGGTTGTGCATCCTCTACTAATGTGTGAAAGAGGAGCGTATTACCAGTATTAATTCGTACATACCTTCATTCATTTTAACTAGAGTTGGTAAAAATATCTTTTGCAAATTTTTGTGCATTGAATCACAAGAAATTTGTTAATAACATTTAAGCGAAAAGCTTATAGTAAAGGAGAATCAGTTATGTCAGAAACTACTGCTCAAACGAATGCTGAAAAACAACTGACTGCTACAAATCAAGACCTATTGGATCAGTTGTTAAAGCCTGAGGTACAAGAATCATTGACAACATTAATCGAGCAACTACCTAAATTAACTGAAATGGTTAATGGTTTATCTAAATCTTATGATGTTGTTCAATCACTATCACAAGATGAAGTTTTCAAGAGCGATATTGTTGGTGCGACTACTGAAATGTTCGAACCAGTAATCCATTCCGTTAAGGGGATGGCTTCAGCAGCAATCGAAGCAAAAGATCGTGCAGAAGAAAGCAATGAAACAATTGGTATTTTTGGTTTAATGAAAATGTTAAAAGACCCACAAGCACAAAAGATGTTCCGTTTTTTACAGAGCTATCTTCAAATTATGTCAGAGCGCAATAATAAATAATCTTTCATGTAGTCTAGCCTAGTCTGTGTATTGTATATAAAAAGGATTTCTTTTTATGAACAATACGGACAAGGAAGCCTGCCAATACTTTTAAATGTAATAAGGACGGAGGATTTACTATGTCAAAACATATCGTTATTTTAGGTGCTGGATACGGTGGCCTTTTAGCAGCTTTAAATGTTCGTAAATTTTACAGTAAAGCAGAAGCTACAGTTACCGTTATTAACAAATACCCAACACATCAAATTATTACGGAATTGCACCGTTTAGCAGCAGGTAATGTTTCTGAAAAAGCTGTTGCAATGCCGTTAGAGAAATTATTCAAAGGGAAAGATATCGATTTGAAAATTGCTTCAGTTGATTCTTTCAATGTAGATAATAAAGAAGTTGTTTTAGGCGATGGATCTAAATTAACTTATGATGCATTAGTAGTAGCTTTAGGAAGTGTAACTGCATACTTTGGTATCCCAGGTCTTGAAGAGAACAGCATGGTTCTTAAATCTGCAGAGGATGCAAACCGAATTTATAATCATGTTGAAGAGCGTATTCGTGAATATGCAAAATCAAGAAAGCAAGAAGATGCTACGATTTTAATCGGTGGTGGCGGACTAACAGGTGTAGAACTTGTTGGTGAGCTTGCTGATATCTTACCAGGATTAACAAGAAAATATGGTGTTGATTTCAGAGATATTAAATTACTATTAGTAGAAGCAGGTCCAAAAATTCTTCCAGTACTACCAGAAGACTTAATCGACCGTGCTACAAAAAGCTTGGAAAAGCGTGGCGTGACATTCTTAACAGGACTTCCTGTAACAAATGTTTCTGGCAATGTTATTGATCTAAAAGATGGTCAACAAATTGTAGCTAATACATTTGTATGGACTGGTGGAGTACAAGGGAATCCATTAGTTGGTGTTTCTGGACTAGAAGTGAACCGTGGCCGTGCAACAGTTAATGAATTCCTACAATCTACATCACACCCTGATGTATTCGTAGCTGGAGATAGTGCTGTATACTTCCCTGCTGATGGAGATGGTCGTCCAGCACCACCAACAGCGCAAATTGCTTGGCAAATGGGAGAATTAATCGGATATAACCTATATGCTTACCTTGAGGATAAAGCATTAGATACTTTTGATCCAATTAACTCTGGTACACTTGCAAGTCTTGGTAGAAAAGACGGAGTAGCAATCGTTGGCGGAAGCTCTACTCCATTAAGAGGATTACCAGCTTCGTTAATGAAAGAAGCAAGTAATATTCGTTACTTATCACATATCAAAGGTCTATTCAGCTTAGCTTATTAATAAATGGAAAAAAGATGAGATTTGGTGTAATCACACCATTCTCATCTTTTTTTTTACTTTTTACTATGGTTCAAAGAAATATTGCGCTTGATAGATAATGATTAAAATAAAGAGCTACATATAGATTCTTCCATATAATTCGTTGCATTATAGTTTTTTCGGTAAGATTTGCTGATTTATGCCCCTTTTGCTTTCTTTACTTTCCTATTTTTCAGGAGTAATATCATTCATGCAAACCAAAATTAATACAAATCGCTTAATCCATTTTTGGAACGGGGGACCCAAATTTTGTGTAAAACACTAGGGGTGAATCCTTATTAAGGAAGGGCAACTCTCATATGCCCTAATCCGACAGCTAACTCCGGAAGCGTTTAGAGGGGAGAATACTTGATGTTTACTATTACATAACTACAAAGTAATTCTTTGTAGTTTTTTTTTGCTCAAAAACAGAAAAGCATTAATATTTATAGTGAGGGATACATGGTGAACAAATCGACCGTAAAAAGAATGATAATTGGGAAACCGTTAAAAACAAATGCTTTAGGGGAACAGAAATTAAATAAATTAAAGGCTTTAGCTATTCTTTCATCCGATGCGCTTTCATCAGTAGCATACGGCACAGAACAAATTTTACTTGTATTATCAGCAGTAGGATTTTTAGCATATTGGTATTCCATTCCTATCGCAATTGGTGTCCTTGTATTATTAACAGCTTTAATGCTGTCTTATCGTCAAATTATTTATGCATATCCACAAGGTGGAGGTGCCTATGTAGTCTCCAAAAATAATTTAGGAGAGAATGCTGGCCTTGTTGCTGGAGGCTCACTTTTAGTAGATTATATCTTAACGGTTGCAGTTAGTGTTACTGCTGGGACAGATGCAATAATTTCTGCCTTTCCGAGTTTGTATCCGTATAACGTTCTAATTGCCATCATGATGGTCATTCTAATTACAATCTTAAATTTAAGAGGGGTAACGGAGTCTGCTTCTGTTTTAGCTTATCCAGTTTATTTATTTGTTTTAACCTTATTAATTTTAATTGGTGTAGGTATATGGAAAGTTTTAAACGGAGAAGTTCCTGCAGAGCTTCATGCACCAATGGGGACAACTGTACCAGGTCTTAGTATCTTTCTTTTGTTAAAGGCCTTTTCATCTGGATGTTCTGCTTTAACAGGTGTGGAGGCAATTTCGAATGCTGTGCCAAATTTCAAAGAACCATCTGCTAAAAATGCAGTAAAAACATTAACGATGATGGGATTATTTTTAGCAGTATTATTTTCAGGGATTACTTTTCTTGCCTATTGGTATGGGGTTGCTCCAAATGGAGAGGAAACGGTAATTTCTCAAATAGCCACAGAAGTATTTGGGAAAAATGCTATGTATTATATTACTCAAGTGACAACAGCAATCATATTAATATTAGCAGCCAATACGGGCTATGCAGCGTTTCCGTTACTTGCAGTAAATCTAGCGACGGATAAATATATGCCTCGAATATTTACTGTTAGAGGAGATAGATTAAGTTATTCAAATGGAATTGTTATATTAGGGATTGCATCTATATTATTAATCGTTTTCTTCGGAGGTCATACAGAAAAACTTATTCCTTTATATGCAGTTGGAGTGTTTATTCCGTTTACATTATCGCAAACCGGAATGAGTAGAAAATGGTTGAAAGAGAAACCAGCTGGATGGAGAGGGAAACTAGCTATTAATTTAATCGGAGCGATTATTACTTTTACCGTTTTACTCATTCTCTTTACAACAAAGTTCTTACAAGTGTGGCCAGTACTTATCTTTCTGCCTTTTGTTGTTTTCGTGTTTCATAAAATAAACAAGCACTATCAAAATGTTGCAGAGCAATTAAGAATACCAGAGAAGCATTCTATTGTAAAAATGGAAGGAAATATCGTCATACTTCCGGTTGCTGGAATTACCAAAGTGGTAGAGAATTCTTTAGCGTATGCGGAGACAGTAGGAGATGTAGTAATTGCCGTATATGTGGCATTTGACAGAGAGAGCGAAAGACGGATGGAAGAAAAATGGAAGGGGTTTAGACCGGATATTCGGTTAGTGACCATTCATTCTCACTATCGAAGTCTTATTAGACCATTAGCGAGATTTATTGATACGATAGAGGAAAAAGCTGCTGAACAGAAGCATAATGTCACAGTTATTATCCCACAATTTATCACGAAGAAAAATTGGCATAATATCTTACACAATCAATCAAGTCTTTTGATAAAGGCACATCTTCTATATAAAAGAAATGTTATTGTTACAACTGTTCCCTATCATTTAAGAAAATAGTAATTGGAATAATATCGATATAAAGGATAATTTTTATTCTTTTTCATAACCTATTGGTAAACTTTGAAAAAGTGGAAATTATCCTTTTTGTATATCCTAGCAATATTGTTAGGAAGGAGATAAATACGATATCGATGATTCTAAGGGAGTAGTTTATAATATGAGACGCTGTTTATTAAGTATGTCCATTTTATCAATCTTTTTGTTAACTGGTTGTTGGGATCATTCGGAATTAAATCAAAGTGCTATTGTAACAGGGATTGCAGTAGATAAAGGGGAAGAGTGTAAATATAAACTTTCTATAGAGAGTACTTCTGCAATAGAGTTAAACCCTAGAACTGCTCAAGGGTTGGCCCCTGCAATCGTTTACTCGATAGAAGGGGATACACTTGGAGAGATTATCCATAAGTTTAACATTGCCATATCTACGCATTTAGTTTTTTCCCACACGAGATTACTTGTAATTGGGGAAGAAATTGCGCGAGAGGGTATTCTTAGCTTTATGGATTATTTCGATAGGGATAGAGAGATAAGAGATGATTTTAATATAGTTGTTGCTAGAGATTCAGATGCGGTTGATTTCTTACGTGTAATTAATGACTATCAAAAAGTCTCTTCTTTGAAAATATTTCCGCAGTTTGATCATATGCTGGATGAATGGGGAGGGACTCCTGGAATTAAATTAAATGACTTTATTCGTACCTATTCATCACAAGGTAAAGTTCCAGTATTAGCTGCTATGAAAATTTCTGGAGATAAAGAAATGGGCGGCAGTATGGATAATATAACAACGACGGTTCCAGCAGCAATCGCCAAAATTGATTCTTTGGCAATATTTAAATATGGAAAGCTTCAAGGGTATCTTAATTTACATGAGACAAGAATATTATTGTGGATCCAAAATAAATTGGAAAAAACTTCTCTGACTATTCCCTATGAAGATCAAAAGTTTTTTGGATTGCGTGTTATTCATTCGCAGACAAAAGTGAAAGCTAGGCAAGTTAACGGAAGACCGCAAATAGATATATTCGTACGTGCTGAATCCACTTTAGACGGGTCAGATAAAGCAATAAAAGTCGCAAAGATAAATGCATTTGAAGATTTTGAAGAAAGAACCAACAGCTATTTAGAAAAGGAGTTTAATGGGTTAATTGAAAAAATGCAGAAAGAATATGTCGCTGATATATTTGGATTAGGAGAAATATTTCGAGACCAGGATTACAAGCATTTTAAACAATATGAAGAAAATTGGGATATTGGTTTTAAAGATGCAAAGATAAATACGCATGTTAATATTGAAATAAAAAGAAGTGGCTTTAGAAACAATAGCTATAATGTAAACTGAATGACGATTTGTTTTAGTATACTTAAAAAAATGCTAGAAAGAGGAATTATTTATAAAAAATTAAAATAGCGTTATGATAAGAAGGAGAAATAAGAAAGACTTCATAAATAGGGGAGAGGTTAAAATGAATATAACAGAGGTAATCACAGGAAGAAGAACGATAAAAAAATTTACACAGAGGGAAATAGACAATACCAAAATTGTGGAGTGGCTACAACATGCTAAATTTGCACCAAATCATAAGATGACTGAACCTTGGGAGATTCTTTTTATTGGAGAAAAGACTCGAGCAGAATTAAAGCATAAAACAAATTTTGGCGGGGCATCAAAGGTGTTAGCGATTTTATCACATAAAGGAAGAAATCAAATCGAACGAGATGAAAACTTATCGGCTGTTTCCTGCTTTATTCAAAACTTTATGTTACAGGCATGGGATGAAGGAGTTGGAACATTTTGGAGCTCTGTAGGTGCTTCTACTTTAGGAAGAAGCACTTTAGGAGTAAGTGATGAGTATGAAGTCGTTGGAGTGCTCGCAATTGGTTATCCAGAAGAAATAATGGCACCGAAAGAACGAGCTTCCATTGAGGATAAAATTACCTATTTAGATTAAAGTTAGATTATGTTTTATCTATAATTTCGAAGGTTGGGACATAAGTATTCCAGCTTTAGCTAAACCCGAACAACCAAAAGTGTTCTATCAATGTTCGGGTTTAGTTTTTTTATTTAAAAACGAAGCACAATGGAATGAATTAGTTTTTAAACTTGCTATATTTTATAATCATAAATATTCTGTATAAAAAAGTAGTATTTATTTAAGAATTAAATTAGCGTTTGTTCATCTTTACAGATTGGCAATTTAGTTTTGTTCCAGCTTTTTTCCTAGTTCTTTTCCGTTATTTAGGAGTATAGAAGCAGGTAACATGCAAAACGTAAATTTTACTCTGTAAAATGGATAGAATCCTCTTATTGCGGAAACCTCTTTAAGTCTATATAATAATTTGGTATATATCGCAAATGTTACTTTTAGGAGTATGGCATCTAGGAGGACTATAAATGAAAAAATTGCTGTTACTTGCAACTGGTGGAACAATTGCTTCAGTAGAAGGAAAGGAAGGACTTGTCCCCGGTTTGTCTGCAGAAGAGCTCCTTCAATATTTTAAAAATGATATTTTAGAAGTTGATGTAACTTGTAAAATCATTATGAATAGAGATAGTACGAATATGCAGCCAGAACATTGGATTATGATGGCTAATACCATTGCGGAACATTATCATGAATACGATGGTTTTGTAATCACGCATGGAACAGATACGTTAGCTTATACATCAGCTGCACTTTCTTATATGCTGCATGGTCTGAAAAAGCCTGTTGTTATTACTGGATCACAGGTGCCGATTAGTTTTAAACAAACAGATGCTAAGAAAAATGTCATGGATAGTATTCGCTTTGCAAAAGAAGACATTGGTGGCGTATTTGTTGTTTTTGATGGTCGAGTGATTATTGGAACTAGAGCCGTAAAAATGCGCACTAAAAGCTATGATGCATTTGAAAGCATTAACCATCCATATGTGGCCAAAATAGAAGAAAATCAAATTCATTATTTATGGAAGCCGGACAAGCAAACGGATGAATTAGTATTGGATACAAGGATCTGTCCTGATGTGTTTCTATTAAAATTGCACCCAGGAACAAAACCTGAAATCTTTGATTTTATTAAACATGCATATAAGGGTGTCATTATTGAAAGCTTTGGTAATGGAGGATTACCTTTTGAGGAGAGAAATCTCTTGCCGAAGATTGCAGAAATGGTAAACGAGGGAATTGCAGTTGTAATTTCTACACAGTGTTTAGAAGAAGGACAAGATCTCTTATTATATGAGGTGGGACGAAAGGTTTCCCAATACAATGTTATATTATCCGCAGATATGAATACAGAAGCTATTGTGGCAAAATTAATGTGGGCACTGGGTAGTGAACCATCATTAAATGAAATAAAGAGAGTAATGGAAAGTCCAATTGCCTATGATCTTTCAGTAGAATGGGAGAGTTAAAGAGTTGGTCTATTAGAATAAAAAAAGCGACCTATCAATCATGTATTCCGGATTGATAGGTCGCTTTTTTTATCCAGTTTTAACGAGGAGGAATCCGGGTGTATAGAAGTAGGTTTATCTACCTAATTTTGTGCCTTGTATGTATATTCAAAAAGTTGTGAAACAAAGATTAATCGTTAAGAAAGCAACTTTTGAAATAGATAAGTTGGGGATATTTTGAAAATACATGAAACTTTTGGACTGATGTGTACAAAAGTGTGAAAAAAACGTGACTATAGGATTATATACTAGTAGAATAATAGATAATATTATAGGTATTAAAGAATACATAATCGGGGTATGAAAAATAGATAGTTATAAGGTGATAGGTTTAAAGATACTCAATAAAAAATTGAGTCATAAGAACTAGGAGGCATGTAGTAGTGAAAAAAGTAATAGTACCAGGGATATTTCTAGCAGCGTTATCTTCTCCGCTTTTTATGGAAGAGGCTCAAGCTGCGTCCGTAACCAAATATGTAGAAGTGAATAAGGGATCGGTATTAAATGTACGGGTCGGTCCATCTGTAAATACAAATATCGTAACCAAGTTAAATGCTGGTGCGAAAGTTAATGTTCTTTCGGAAGCAAATGGTTGGTCAAAAGTGAATGTAAATGGAAAGACTGGATATGTATCCTCAAGTTATTTAATAACAAAACAAGAAAGTTCGATAAAATATGTTTCTATTAACGCAAATTCCACTTTAAATGTTAGAGAAGCAGCTTCCACTAAGGCTAAGGTGGTAACAAAGCTTAAGAATAATACGAAGGTAGAGGTAGTTTCTGAATCCAATGGCTGGTCAAAAATTAAAGTCGATGGAAGAAATGGATATGTAGCATCAGAATACATAAAAGCTGTTCAAACAGAGGAAAAGAAAACAACGAATGTATCAGGTGAACAAAAAAAAGGAACAAAGTATGTAAATGTAAATGCAGGATCTAGTTTGAACTTAAGAAATAGTCCTTCTAATTCAGCTTCTATTATTGTTAAACTGGCAAAAGATGTAGCTGTAACGGTTTATTCTGAATCCAATGGTTGGTCAAAGGTAGAAGTGTATGGAAAACAAGGATATGTAGCAACACAGTATTTAGCCGAAAAAAAATCAACTGCTAATGCTGAGCAATCAAAAGAAACAAACACAAGTGTAAAGACGACTACAAAATATGTAAATGTGGCTAAAAATTCTTCGCTAAATGTGAGAAAAGAAGCGAATACGAATAGTTCTATCCTATCGAAGCTTTCTAGAGGAACAAAGGTTGCTGTTCTTTCCAGTGCAAACGGTTGGGATAAAGTAACTGTATCTGGAAAAACAGGTTATGTAAGTAGTAGTTATTTGACTGATAAGCAAATGACAGATGATACTTCTACCAACAAAGAAGCCGATAAAGATAGTGGGCAAAGCAATTCGGAGAAATCGCCGACATTAATCAATAAGAAAGTAAATGTGCAGACTGGTTCTAATTTAAATGTAAGATCAACAGCTTCAACAAGTGGTTCGATTAAGGGAAAACTTAGTGCTGGAACAGTCGTGACGGTCCTATCAGAGAAAAATGGATGGTCTCAAATCAAGACAGCTAATCTGGAAGGTTATGTAAGTAGTGAGTATTTAACGAGCATTACTACTCCTGAAAAAGGAACAGAACAACCAGAGAAAACGGAGGACAAACAGCCAGAAGAAGCTCCAAAACTACTAGAAAAGAAAGTTGATGTGCAAGCCGGTTCTAGTTTGAATGTGCGATCAACAGCTTCGACAAGTGGTGCAATTAAAGGAAAACTTGCTGCTGGAACGGTAGTAACAGTAATAGACGAGAAAAATGGATGGTCTCAAATCAAGACAGCTAATCTGGAAGGCTATGTAAGTAGTGAATATTTAACGAGCATTATTACACCAGAAAAAGAAACAGATTCAAATGATAAAGAGGAAGAAACCAAACCAGAAGAAACACCAACTGTGCTAGAAAAAATCGTTAATGTCCAAGCAGGCTCTAGCTTAAATATGAGATCCACTCCATCAACAAGTGGTGCAATTATTAGCAAGCTCGCTGCAGGAACAGTAGTAATCGTACAGTCAGAAGAAAATGGCTGGTCCAAAATCACAGTAAATAATCTAGAGGGTTATGTAAGCACAGAATATTTAGCGGCTAAAGGAAATGGAAGCACTAACGTTACAATTAATAAAAATTATGTGAATTACAATCTGACATTAGAAGAAATGACAGATATTCAATTAAAGGTTAATCCACAAACGGATAAAAAATATGATACATATATCAGAGAAGATGCGATTGCGTTCAAAACATCTGATTCCACAAAAGGAACCGTACTCGGTAATGGTTGGAGATTACGTGGAGGGGCTGGAACTGATTATTCTGTTGTTAGCACCTTAACTAGTGGACAAGAATTAAAAGTGGTTTCCAAAGTGAAGGGAACAGATGGCTACTACTGGTATAAAGTAGATTATTCGCAATCGTGGGTTAGTGCTAGTAAAGAGGACACTGCATATTATCTTGATCCAAATAATTTTGTTAATAGTGACACTCAATCTCTTCAATTTCTAAAATTGTCTGCAAAAGCAAATGTAGATGATAAGGAAGTAGATAGTAAGATACTAGCTGGCAAAGGTATCTTAGCTGGTAAAGCAGCTGCTTTTGTCACTGCGGCTAATGCTTATGGGATTAATGAACTTTACTTAATTTCACATGCTCTTTTAGAGACTGGAAATGGGACGTCAACTTTGGCCAATGGTGTAGAGATAAATGGTAGAACGGTATATAACATGTATGGTATTGGTGCCTATGATGGATCTGCCATTTCAAGTGGTGCACAATATGCTTATAACGCAGGTTGGTTTACACCAGAAGCTGCCATTATTGGTGGTGCGAAATTTATTGCCCAAGGTTATGTAAATGCTGGACAAGATACTTTATACAAAATGAGATGGAATCCTGATGCAGCTGAGAAAACTGGGACAGCAACGCATCAGTATGCTTCAGATATTGGTTGGGCTACGAAACAAGTGAATCAAATCTATAACTTATATAGTTTAATAAGTTCCTATACATTAAACTATGAAATTCCAAACTATCAAGTAAGCTCTAAGTAGGAAAGCGATGATATCTGCCGTATTTTCTCCTTTTAAAAAGATAGCTTTAATTTTCTGTGTGTAAAAAGATTTTGATTATATAAAGGTAAGTCAAATCTCTGGTTATAGTGGTGTTTGGAAAGGTTATTTGCAATCTTTCTAAACATCACGCCAGAAGGTATAGCAGGATTAAGTGCAATGGGATTCCCTTTGTTATTAGCTGCTATAATATTTACATCAGCAGGAATGGCTCCTAGTGTATTTATATTTAATAATTGTAATATATTTTCTATTTCTTGATTATTTTTATATCCATTTACAAGCAAAGATAATTGCTGTTTATTTTGTGATTCGAGAATGCCGATCACTCTGTCTGCATCCTGTAAGGCAGTTTTATCAGGTGTAGTTACTATAATTGCTTCATCCGCTCCACTTAAAGCATAGAAAAATCCACTTTCTAATCCTGATGGAGAATCAATTAATATAAAATCATAAAATGGATCTATTTCATGAAGCATCTCCACAAAATATCCTAATTCCCTTTCTGATAATGTTTTTTTACTACCCGGAACTAAATGCAGATTCTTCATTGTACGGTGCCTAACCACTACATGATTAAAAGAACATAGCTTTTGCAAATAATCGGAAATATCCAGTATGATTCGATTAGATAAGCCTAATGGAATATCAAGGTTTCTTAAACCGAAGTCTGCATCGATTAAGCATACTTTATATCCTTTTAAAGCAAGAGAAATGCCGATGTTCGCAGTAATTGTAGTTTTTCCAACTCCTCCTTTCCCTGAAGTAATAGTAATAATTCGACTCATTATTAATCCCCCTAATATGTATAAAAGCAATAACTAAATCCCAGATTAAAAGAGTGCTAAACCTTTTATTATGTTTGTTTGGTTAAACGATTAATCGAGGATGAAAAAATATATTAATGGCGGTTCACTTTATATATAAAGATTTAGATTGATAAGAACGTTCAATCGAATGAAAATGAACGTAATACAGAACAATTTTAATATGAATAATGTAGAAGAGCCATATGTAGAAACTACTATCTATTCAATTGATATCTTTGCAACATTAGGAGGTTTTTGAACATTTTACAAGAGTTTTAGATGGCTAATAGGGAGAAAGACTGATTGAGCTTAAATGTTTTTGGGATGGTATTATTCGTGGAAGGGTATTTATGAGTAGAGATGGAAGAAAAAATAAGGAAAAAGTGCCTATTATTATCTAGGGGAAGTATAGTTTATATGAAAAAGATTCCCTATTGTTAAGGAAAGAGGACACTTGATTCTCCCGATGACAGTGGGCATCAAGTGTCCTTTTTTCCATACTGCTTTCATAATTCAATTAAATTTCATACAAGATGCCGTTTTAAGAAACTTGGAAATGCAATGAACTTATTTTTCTTGAATAGAACTATCAATGGAATACGGAGTAAAATCGATGTCATATTCTGATTCTAGTAGGGATTTTGCAAGCTGCTGCCCGATAAATGGTCCCATGGTTAAGCCGGATGCGCCTAAACCATTAGCAATTGTTATTCCCTCGTACTGTTTCAATCTCCCGAACACTGGAAGAAAGTCATTTGTAAATGGGCGAAAGCCAACTTTTGCTTCCCGCCAAACTGCATCTGATAAGCCAGGGGCAAATAGTAATGCTTTATCGATAATCTCTTTTATCCCTGCCATCGTAATGTCGGGAGCTAACTCAGTAGTATTTTCGTGTGTTGCTCCTATTACAATACTGTTATTTTCTAAAGTTAATAAATACTGATCATGTGGAGGCATGACAACAGGCCAATCAGCGCATTGAACATCATTTAACAATACGTGCAAAATTTGTCCTTTCTGTGCCTTTACGTCAAAGGATAATTGTAATGGTTCGAGTAATTCATTCGCCCAAACCCCAGCAGCAATGACTACTTCATCGGCATAAATAGTCGTGTTATCACTAAGTTTAACCCCTTTTATCGTATCTTTTTCTTTAATAAGTATACAAGATGATTGGATAAAGGTTGCTCCTAATTGCTTACTGGCCTCTATAAGGGCGTTTCGTAATGCCCATCCATTTACTCTTGCAGCTCCACTAATATGCAGAGCTCCATATCCTGATGCTAATAAAGGGAATAATTCCTTTGCTTCTGAGGAAGTAAGAATATTTACATCGCCAATCTCTGGTGCTTCTAATTTCCGTTTTAATGTTCTTTCTTTCATCGCCTCTAATTTTGCCTCATCGGAATGAAGGCTAAGTGCACCAACTTTTTTATAGCCTGTATTTAATTGATGATAGCTATTTAAATCTTGTACAAGGGATGGATAGTATTTTGCACCTTCTCTAGCTAATAGATACCATTTCTTGTTTCTACGCTGTGAATTCCAAGGACAAATAATACCAGCGGCTGCTTTAGTAGCTTGTCCTTGATCTTCTCTATCAATGATAATAACCTCTGCTCCTCGTTTTGCTAATTCGAATGTGATAGAGGCGCCCAGAATTCCTCCGCCAACTACTACAACTTTTTTCATGTATATATCAATTCCTTCTATTAGTATTAAATGCTGTTTTCTAAAAAGATTTTTGCTTTTCCAACAGGTAAGAAATGCTTGAGCAACCTGAATACATGTCCTCTTTATAATATAACATACTGTTTAAGAATAATTTTATGGGAAAAATGTTGAACTATGTCGAGAAAAAACGATAAAATACTTGTATTAAGAACGATACATTATTTTAATATTATTTAAGTAATTCCATTTTTTAGAGGAATATATAGGAAAAAAGTTTGAAAAAAGTGTGAACAATCGATGAAAAATGACATTTGAAACACAACTGTAATATTCCTATTACTTAAATGACAAATTATGATGTTATACTTCTATTTGTGGCGAAAGATGTTTTATATAAAGAACTTTCGTCGAAAACAGGGTTATTGTTTGATTTACAATGTAGAGAATACTATATTATAAGAGTCTCTCTACCAATTACATCATAAACATAAAGAAGATACATAGATAAATAAATTAGAAGAATTCTACATTAGATAATGTGCAGGGGGAAATGGAAATGTTAAAAAAGAAACTAGTGGTACTAAATACGACGATACTACTTGGATTAGGCACTAGCTTAGCCGTTCCAGGAATTAATGCTCATGCGAATCAACCAACTAGCGTTACGCAACAACAGGCATCTTTACAAAGCCAAATTTCTGATGCTCAAATAAAGATTGTAGAAACACAAGAAGAATTAAAAAAATTAGAAGCGCAAATTAATAGAGTAGATAAAGCAATTAAAGAAAATAAAAGCCTTATTGATGAAACAAAGGCTAAAATGAAAGCTACCGAAAAAGAAATTACTTCTCTTGAGAAAAAAATAAAAGAATTAGAAGATAGAATAGAAAAGCGTAACAATGTTTTAAAAGAAAGAGCACGTACCTTCCAAGAAAATGGTGGAAGTGTTGATTATATTGAAGTATTATTCGGCGCTGCTAGCTTTAAGGAATTTGTTGACCGTGTAGGCGCGGTTGCTACTATTATGGAAGCTGATCAAGACTTAATTGAAAGCAATGAAAAAGATAAAAAAGACTTAGAAGCGAAGCAAAATGAAGTGAAAGATAAATATAATGAGTTGAATGATACGAAGTTAGATCTTGAAGAAATGCAAAAGCAAAATGTAGATAAACAGAAGAAAAATGAGCAAGCAAAAAAAGATTTAAAAGCTAAAGAAGCTGAAAATAAAGAGCGCAAAGCAGAATTAGAACAAAAATACGGTTCTCTACAATCTGTAGAGCCACAAATTAAAAAAATGATTCAACAAAAAGAGCAAGATAACTTAAATCAATTGGTTGCTTCTACCGTTGGAACTAGTAGCAGTGGAAATACTAGTAAAGCTAGTAAGAGTTCAAGTGTAAAGGCGAGCGGCGGTAAATCAAGTGCTATTACTGCAGGTTATAAATACATTGGAAATTCTACTTATAAATTTGGTGGCGGAAGAACAGCTTCTGATGTAGCAAATGGACTGTTTGATTGTTCTGGATTTGTAAGTTGGGCTTATTCACAAGCAGGATACAGCATCCCTGCTAGTACAGATGCTTTGAAAAACTCTGGTACGCGCGTATCAACAAGTGATATGCAACCAGGAGATTTAGTATTCTTTAACACATATAAAACAGATGGACACGTTGGAATCTATGTAGGTGGAGGCAAGTTTATCGGTTCACAGAGTTCTACTGGTGTTGCGATTGCATCTATGGATAGCGGCTATTGGAAATCTGTATTTAACGGCAGAGTTGTTCGATTCTAATATAGTATAGTATTTTTTAAGGAAAGCATTACTAGATGAATTTGCGCTAGTAATGCTTTTGTTTATTTCTTTTATACCCTACTATTTAAAATATATGCAGATTTTATCGATATATGTGTTGTTTTTAGAAACTAATCGTTACTATTTACAAAAAGATAGTTGTTATTTAAAGGGATAGTATCAATTTTTAGACTGCTCCTATTATAGCCACAAGATTTATGAAAAGAGTGTTACTGTTTGTGAAAGTAGTATGTTTATCTTTCATCGAAATGGACTATATTAATGAAGAAAAACAGGATTCATTTAAAAAAAGGGAAAATTCTTGACCAATTAACTAATTTATTATAGAATTTTTAATCGTAATCGTTTGGATTTATATTGACACCTTAATAGGAAAAGTCTATTATTAAGTGTCATGTATAATAGAAATAAAAAGAAAAAGTTCGAGATTTAAACCTATCATGATTTTCTCCTAAACAACTAATATAATGTTATAAAATTCAAACTATAAATCGTAATGAATACGAAATGGTTAGACATTGCTCCCTTAGCCCCCTTTCCCTAATTGGGATTAGGATAGCAAGCGTGCAAGAAGAGTATATACCTGAGGGGAATGGCAAAAATTATTAACGTTCAGGTTAGATGAATAATGTTGTGATGGAAATAGAGGAGCTTGGTATTCAAGGGTATGAGAGATAGCAATACTTTTGGGTATGTTTTGTCTACGTGACAGATGGTTGTATTAATTAGAATAATCGACTTTTTTTGTATAAGTGTTATCGTACACAATAGACAAAAGAACAATGGAAAGGAGTTATTAACTATGAAACTAGCGACAGTATCAAATATTACATTTGGGTATGAACATGTTCCTTCTCTTGAAGATGTTACCTTTGAATTAGAAAGTGGAGAGTTTGTTGGGATTACAGGTCCGAATGGAGCAAGTAAATCTACTTTGTTAAAGCTATTGTTAGGATTGCTAAAACCATGGTCAGGTAGTGTGAAAATTAGCAAGCTTAATGCTAATGGCAAAAAATTAACTGTGGGCTATGTTCCCCAGCAAATATCCTCTTTTAATGTTGGCTTCCCAAGTACTGTAATCGAGCTTGTTCGATCCGGTAGATATCAGCGTAAGAAATTTTACGAGAGACTAAAGCAAGTAGACCATGAGGCAGTAAAAAAGTCATTAGAGATGGTTGGAATGTGGGAATATCGTAATAAGAAAATTGGGGAATTATCTGGTGGACAAAAACAAAAAATTGTTATTGCTCGGATATTAGCTTCAGAACCAGATCTACTTGTTTTGGATGAACCAACAACAGGGATGGATGCGGACAGTAGAAAAGGATTTTATGAATTTATGAAGCATCAGGTGAATGAACATAATAGAACGGTTGTTATGGTAACACATGATCAAGATGAAGTAGAAGGTTATTTAGATAAGATTATTCATATAGAGAAAGGAGAAAAAGGCGGATGGAGATGTTTGAGCTTGAATTCATGCAAAGAGCATTTTGGGCAGGTGGGCTCATTGCAATAATCGCACCAATCATCGGGATTTATTTAGTCCTTAGAAGACAGGCGTTAATGGCAGATACGTTGTCACATATCTCATTAGCTGGTGTTGCGATTGGTTTTTTCTTTCAAACAAATGTGACACTTTCTAGTCTTCTTGTGGTAGTAGCTGGGGCGATTGGAATTGAATATATGCGCCGGGCATATCACACTTATTCAGAAGTATCGATTGCCATCCTTATGGCTGCTGGATTATCCTTCGCTTTGTTTCTCATGAGTTTATCAAGTGGTGGAATGACAACAAGTATGGATCAATATTTATTTGGGAGTATTATTACAATAAGTAAACAGCAAGTAAATATATTAGCAATTGTAACTGGAATTATTCTTCTATTTTTTGTTTTCTTTACTAGACAGATGTATATCATGACCTTTGATCAAGATACAGCCACAACGAGTGGTATTAATACAAGTATGCTATCTATTGCTTTTAGCATATTAACAGGTATTGCCATTTCAGTGATTATACCAACTATTGGTGTATTATTAGTTTCTGCATTGTTGGTGTTACCTTCTGCTTTTTCCATTAAATTAGTAAAGGGCTTTAAATGGGTGTTTCTCGTTGCTATTTTAGTAGCTGCGGTTAGTATTTTTACTGGATTATTCTCATCTTATCATTTAGGAACCCCTCCTGGAGCAACCATTACTTTATTATTAGTGATTATCCTGCTAGTAGGTTTCTTAAGTCAAAAGATATATATGATGCTTCGACGTGCATCTAGTCAGAAAAGTTATAAAAAAGTTAGTTGAAAAAAGGGGAGCCTCTTATAGCTCCTCTTTTTTGTGCATTAGTACCCTTTGTGGTAGTCAACTAAATTAATTGGTAGCGGCTCTTCCTTTAAATAGTGATTGGCATTTGGCAGGAAGATATCCTCTATTACTCGACTGCTGTAATGCTCAGTAGAACCAGAGGTATGAGGAGTTATAATAACATTTTCTAAAGCCCATAATGGACTTGATTGCTGCAAAGGTTCTTTTTCAAATACGTCTAATCCAGCACCTAAGATTTCTCCACTTGTTAGGGCTTCAATTAAGTCATCTTCCTTGACGATTTCTCCACGACCGATATTAATAAAAAATGCTGACTTTTTCATTTGTTGAAATTGTTCTTTTTGAAATAGTTGATATGTTTCATCGGTTAATGGAAGAGTAACGACGACATAATCACAGATAGGAAGTACTTCATTTAATTGGCTGGAAGTGTATAATTCATCAACATAATCAGTCGGTTTCTGTGAATTTCGTACACCGATTACATGCATATCAAGGGCTTTGGCAATTTTAGCAGTTTCCAGTCCAATTGCCCCTACTCCGATAATGCCAATGGTCTTCTTGTGAGCTTCTAATTTTATATCTGTACCGTCCCATTTTTTTGTTAGCTGATTTCGAACATATGTATGAATATTTCTCGTTAATCCTAGCAAGAGAGCAAAAATTGTTTCGGAAATAGGATAGCTATGTACACCATTTGCGCTTGTAATATAAATATTTTTTGTACCTAATTGGTCTAATGGGAGTGAATTTACACCAGCACTCCATGTTTGAATCCATTTTAGTTTGTCATTTTGGATAATGGTTTCCATATCAAAACTGCTTTTCCAACCAACGATAATTTCAGAATCAATCAAATGCTCTTGCCAATCATCCTGTTTTAATGCATGAATAATTTGCCATGCAGAGAATTGAGACTTAACTTTTTCCAAAAGAGAAGGGTGGAGGGGGTGGGTAATTAATATTTTTCTGCTATTCATATAGAGGAACACTCCTTTATCTTTATCACTTATAATTTCTATTGTATCAAATTACGCAACAATTGGAACTATTTTGATTATTATTTAAATAAATAAACACACATCAAGCAAAGTTAATGTGTGCACTGTATGTCTTTTCTTTTAATATTTTTTTAACAGTATATAGAAAAGAGCAACATTTAAGTAATCCTTCTTCTTACAAAACCACTTATTACATCAATTACTGTTACCATCACAATAATTCCAAGTAAAATTATTCCAACACGGTCCCAATCTCTCGTACTCAGTGCAAATATAAGTGGTGTTCCTATTCCTCCTGCGCCGATTACACCCAAGATAGCAGCAGAACGAATATTAATTTCAAATCGATAAAGGGTATAGGATAAAAATCCAGGTAAAACTTGTGGTATAACGGCAAACCATAAGACTTGTAGTCTATTCCCGCCTGCTGCTAATAAACCTTCTGTTGGTCCCAAATCTAGATTTTCAATTTCTTCAGAGAATAATTTTCCTAACATCCCTATTGAATGCAGTCCTAATGCTAGTATTCCAGCAAATGATCCAGGTCCAACTGCTTTAATAAACAAAATAGCCATGATAATTTCAGGGAAGGTGCGAATGAAGCTTAGTACAAATTTCCCCGTACTAGCGATTGTTTTTCCTTTGCTCATATTATTAGCAGCCCAGAATGCGAATGGAATACAAAGAAGTGCAGATATAAATGTACCTAATATGGCAATAGCTAAAGTATCAAGCAAACCCCGTAACAAATCTTCTCCTTCTGGCAAATATACATATTCCCAATCTGGATGAAAAATACCTGAAAAGATAGCTTTAGAAATTTGAGCAGCACTGTCTTTAATGGATGTTATTGGAAAACCAGAGAAAGCCCAAATATATATAAGTACAAGTAAGAGTAGTAGAATGCTATTTCTAAAATATTTCTTTTTTGGCTTTGTTATTTTTTTTATTGTTTGACTCATAACAGTTTCTCCCGTAATTTGGTACTACAATAATCGATAAATAAAACAACTATTAAAGTAAGAATTATAATAGAAGAAGCTCGATCATATTGTAAAAAATTAAGTGTACGATCATAATATTCACCAATTCCACCGGCACCAACTAATCCTAAAATTGCTGCAGCACGTATGTTTACCTCAAATGTATATAACACATAGGAAGTAAAAGAAGCAGTAACTTGGGGAACGACACCAAAGAAAATCCATTGAATTTTGTTGGCACCTGCAGCAGTCATTCCTTCTATTGGTCCAGAATCAATCGATTCAATCGATTCATACAAAAGCTTTGCGATTAAACCAATTGAAAAAATAGTAAGTGCAATAATCCCTGGTAACGATCCAATCCCAAATATAGCAACAAAGATGGAAGCAAGTAATAGGTCTGGAATGGTTCTAATCAAATTTAATATCATTCGAAATGGATAAAAAATATACGCAGACTGTACAATATTGCTGGCACAAAAAATGGCAAGAGGAATCGCTATAATAGCACCAAAGGTAGTGCCGATAATGGCCATTCGTATTGTTTCTAACAATGGCTCGATAATTTTTTGGAAATATTGCCAATCAGGTGGAATCATTTGTACGAGAACATCGAAAATATTGGGAAAGCCTTGAATCAATTCGGTAAGACTTGCATCTGTCTTATAAGCGCTCCACCATAATAAAACAACGATAAGTAATATTGTAAAAATTGATTTTGTTTTCGCTGGTGGAGTGGGCCTATTTATTACGGGTTGTTTGTTGTCTTTTTCATTCATATAGACTCACCTAGTAATTCATCTTTTTTAATTTCACGTCCGTATATTTGTTTGAACACCTCATCGGTTGCCTCTTCAACTGGGCCATCAAATACTACCTCTCCTGCTCGAAGCCCGATAATACGTGTTGCATATTGACGAGCGAGGTCAATGAAGTGTAAATTCACGATGGTTGTAATTCCATCTTCTTCATTAATTCGTTTCAAATCATCCATTACTTGTTTGGTAGTTAATGGATCAAGAGAGGCTACAGGCTCGTCCGCTAAGATAATATCAGCTTCTTGTGCTAATGCGCGTGCAATCGATACACGTTGCTGCTGTCCACCAGAGAGTTCATCTGCACGGGAATATGCTTTTTCTAATATATTGACTCGGTCTAATGCAAGAAGACATAGATCTATATCTTGTTTCGGAAAAAGGCCCAAAATGGTTCTTAAAGTACCGTGATAACCAACTCGTCCGGATAGAACGTTGCGGAGAACGGATGAACGTTTAATAAGATTAAAGTTTTGGAAAATCATACCGATATTTCTACGAATACCTCTTAATTCGGAACCTTTTGCTGAGGTAATAGACTTTTGGTTAATAAGAATATCTCCTTCGCTTATTTCATGAAGACGGTTGATTGATCGTAGAAAAGTAGATTTTCCTGCACCAGAAAGCCCAACAATGACAACAAATTCTCCTTTGTTAATTGTAATATTAATGTTATTCAATCCCTTTGTACCATTTGGATAAATTTTTGTTACCTTTTTAAACTGTATCAATTTTTTACCAACTTTCTAATAAATATTGAAAGAGAAAGCAGTTTGTATATACATCCATGCTTCTTTTTCCTAGTAAAGGTCGGATTAATGTTACTTTAATCCGGCACTTACGAGAAAAAAGTCCAACCATTTAGAATTTAAATGGTTGGCACTGCTTCTTTATTCAGTAACTTTTTCGTTATATTCTCGAACAATATCAAATTTACTATCTTCTGATTCAACATAACCTTCATGTGTGTATATGTCTCGAATAATTTGATGTCCCTCATCACTTTTGCCAATCGCAATAAACGCATCTTGAAGTTTCTTTCTCCATTCATCACTCATATCAGAGCGAACAGAGATTGTGTCATTTGGAATAGCTTCTGTAAACTCAAGTACCTTTGTATCTTCGAAAACAGTTGGGTAATCTGCTTTCACGATATTACGAGCGTCTTGAAATACTACAGCAGCATCTACATCACCATTTAATAATGCAATAACAGCTTGGTCATGTCCTTTTACTGTAACTGTTTCTACATCTCCAGGAACATTAATATCATTTTCCATTAGTTTTCCAACTGGCCATACATAACCAGCAGAAGAAGTAACATCTTGAGTTGCGATTTTCTTTCCTTTTAAATCAGCTACTGTTTTAATAGCAGAATCTGCTTTTACGATGAAAATACTTTTATAGAAATCTACTAATTCGTCATTTTCACTTCCATCATCATTAATTCCAAAGCGTTGTGCTTGAAGAATGACATCAGCAGATCCTTTATCATGTGCAAGAACATATGCCGTTGGAGGTAAAAAACCAACATCAATTTTTTTGGAATCCATTGCTTCGATAATCGTGTTATAGTTAGTGGATACACTCACTTTAACAGGAATTCCTAGCTCATCAGATAGCAGGCCCTCTAATGGCTTAGCTTTGGCTTCTAAAGTATCTGCGTTAGAAGATGGTACGAATTGTACAGTTAATTCCTTTGGTTCATAACCATTTGCGTCGTTTGTCGTTTTTTCCTCTGAACCACAAGCAGAAAGAATCCCTGTAGCCAATGTAAGGGAAAGTCCTAGTATAGCTAATTTTTTAAACATTGTTAAACCTCCGAATGTAATTAATGTGTTACCTGTAAAAATATATAATAGATTTATCATAATTAAAGAGGGATTAATGTAAAGAATTGCAAAGTTTATGTAAAGATGATTATTGGTTTCTCTCAATGAATTAATAGAATGAAACTAGAAGAGAAATAAAAGAATTATAGGTAGTTATTAAAGAATGAACTTGCTATAATAAAAATGCTTAATAAGATATTTATGGATATTAATGGCATTTTTTACATAGGAGAATAAAGTAAAGCTTTAATTGGCGAAGCTCTTACTCGTGTATGCATAATAGTCGGAAATTTAAATTTAGGAGATGAAATCTTGAATACAGAAGTAACGATTTTATTAACGAGTGATGTACATGGAAATATATTTCCACTAAATTATGGGAACAACGCGCCGTCTGCTGTTGGACTAGGAAAAATAGCTTCCATTATAGCAAATGAAAGAGCAAAGAATCCGAATACAGTTGTAATAGATAATGGAGATTTAATACAAGGAACACCTTTAACGTATCATTATGTGAATTTTTTAGCTGATAAAAAAAATCCAATGATAACCATTTTAAATCAGTTAAAGTACGATGCGGCTGTTATTGGGAATCATGAATTTAATTACGGATTGGATATTTTAAAAAGTGCAGTGAAGGAATCGAATTTTCCTTGGCTTTGTGCCAATATTGTAGAAGAAAAAACAAATAAACCATTTTTAGGAAAGCCTTATTTGATTAAAAGGGTAAGTGGCTTCAAGATTGCTATACTAGGTGTAACGACTCACTATATTCCAAATTGGGAAAATCCTAAGAATATCGAAGGCCTCCAATTCAATGACGCATTTGATAGTGCTAAGGAATGGGTAGACTTTATTAAGAAGGAAGAACAACCAGATGTGCTTGTTATTTCCTATCATGGTGGTTTTGAACGAGATCTGGAGTCAGGAGAGCCAACGGAAGTATTAACGAGAGAGAATCAAGGATATACGATTTGTAAACAAATAGATGGAGTGGACGTGTTATTAACAGGTCATCAGCATCGAGAATTAACGGGGAATATTAATGGTACAGAAATTATCCAACCAAGTAATAATGGAAAATTCGTAGGCAAGATAACATTAATACTGGATGATAAAGGGGAAGTAATCGAGAAAGGCTCTGAACTATTATCTGTTGCAGATGTGGAGGCAGATGAAGAAATACTCCTGTTAGCAAAAGAATATGAAGAAAGTACGCAAAAATGGTTAGATACGCCAATTGGTCATATTGATGGAGATATGCTAGTAACAGATCCAATGGAGATTCGTCTATCAGATAGTCCGCTTATCGAATTTATTAATAAAGTGCAAATGGATGCTGCGAAAGTAAAAATCAGTAATACAGCACTTTTTAATAATGATTCGCCTGGATTCAAACCCAATGTAACAATGAGAGACATCGTTTCCAATTATATTTATCCTAATACATTTAAAGTGCTAGCTTTAAATGGGAAAGATATCCGTCAAGCTCTTGAGCAAAGTGCTAAATACTTTGCTTTAAGTGAAAAAGGAGAACCAATAGTTAACCCTTCTTTTGTTTATCCTAAACCACAGCATTATAACTATGATATGTGGGAAGGAATTGACTATACGCTAGATTTAAGAAAACCAATAGGCGAAAGAGTCATTCAGCTAGATTTTGAAGGCAAACCAATAGACGAAGAAGCTACTTATGAAGTAGTAATGAATAATTATCGGGCTGGGGGTGGCGGTGATTTCTTTATGTTTAAAAATAAGCCAATTGTCCGAGAAATTCAATTCGATGCTTCCGAATTACTTGCTAATTATATAATGGAACGAAAAACGGTGCCTGCTACTTGTAATCATAATTGGAAAGTTATTTGGTAATGGTATTACAGGAACCAATTCTATAAGGAAAGTATAGTCAGCTATATCGAGAGAACCTGTATATGGTCTTTCGATTATAGCTGATTTTTCTATCCTTTTATTTCAAAAAGTTCATTGACAAGTTCTTTTCTATCCTTTTTAATATTGTTAATATTAAAAAAATTAAGAAGTGTCAGGGGATGGATATGTTGGGCAAACCGATAATAGGAATAACAGGTGCTTATGTATTTAAAAATAAATTTATGGAAGGTTCATATGTCCATCATGATTATCATAAATCAATTGCGGCAAATGATGGATTGCCAATCATTCTTCCGTTTGTGGAAGAGAAGCTAGCAATCGAAATGGTAGATATTTGCGATGCTATCATTTTAAGTGGAGGAGAAGATGTAGATCCTATCATGTTTGGAGAGGATCCCCATCAAAATATCGGGGATACCATCCTCCTACGGGATAAAGTTGAATTAAACATCATCAAAAGAGCGATGGAAACAAATAAACCGATATTGGCAATTTGTAGAGGAATCCAAATATTAAATGTTGCTTTAGGGGGAACACTAATCCAAGATATTCCTTCTCAAGTAAAAGAGGGGATGAAACATACGCAAACTGTCGATAGAAGCTGGGATACCCATTTTGTAACGATTAAAGAAAATAGCAAATTAGCGGAAATTATTGGAGAAACAAAAACAAGAGTAAACAGTCTACATCACCAAGCAATTGATAGTCTAGCGGAGGAGCTGGAAGTGGTTGCAACAAGCAAGGATGGCATAATTGAAGCAGTTGAGCATAAGAGTTATCGTAATTTTTTGTTAGGAGTCCAATGGCATCCTGAATCTATGGCAGCTACTAATGAAAAAATGAATCGAATTTTTGCTGAATTTATTAAAAGCGTGAAAATAGAAAAAGTTAATATGGTACATAAATGAAGTCGTTTAGAAAAGTAGCATGCATGCAATGAAAGATAGAGATATAGGATTAAAGCAAAAAAAGATGAAAAAAAAGTTAGTATTAACTCTTAAAATCAGCTAAAATAAGAAGGTAAGACAATTTTTTCTTAGGAGGCATAACAATGAGCGAAAAAACATTTACTGTAATTGATGAAACTGGGATTCATGCAAGACCAGCAACATTATTAGTAAGCACTGCTAGTAAATACAAATCTGATATGCAAATCTCTTTCAAAGGAAAATCTGTGAACTTAAAGTCTATCATGGGCGTAATGTCACTAGGTGTACCTAAGGGTGGAGAAATTACTATTTCTGCAACTGGTGAAGATGAAGTAGAAGCAGTAGAAGGTGTAGAAACTGTCCTTAAAAAAGAAGGATTAGTTGGTTAATCTTTATGTTTCAATGACCCTCTGAAATGGGGGTCACTCTCCTTTATTTTTTGATAAAAATTAAAGCGTTTACATTTTAATTTCAGCAAAAAAGATCTGACTATGTATGATTAGATATCATAAGTTAGATCTTTTTTTGTTTTTTTCAGCGGGTAGTATTTTGAGTTTTTTAGCAATCATTTGTATATACTTATATAAGTATATCTTTTCATCCCCTATTTCTCTCTGTACATATTATGAGAATATTTAGTAAAATAAATAAAGAATAGGGGGATTGGCATGATCGTTAAATTAGAAGATGTTGGCCTAAAAAGAAATGGACAGTGGATTCTCCAACATATTAATTGGGAGATTAACAAAGGAGAAAATTGGATTTTATATGGTCTAAACGGTGCTGGAAAGACAGCATTGTTAAACATGATTTGTGCCTATTATCATCCAACAGTTGGTAACATGGAAGTGCTAGGAAAAGTGTTCGGAAAATCGGAGTTAGGCGGAGAGCTTAGGAGAAGAATCGGCCTAGTATCGAATCGTTTGCAACAGAATTTATATGAGTCAGACAGTGCATTTGAAATAGTACTAAGCGGTGCCTATGCGTCTATTGGTTTATATGAATCACCGACAACAGAAATTAGGAATAGAGCAATTGAACTAATGAAGAAGTTAGGTAGCTTAGATTATGCAGATAGAACTTATAATAGCTTGTCTCAAGGAGAAAGGCAAAGGGTGCTTATAGGAAGGGCATTAATGCTAAACCCAGAGCTCATTATATTGGATGAACCAGCAACAGGCTTAGATTTTTTAGCGAGAGAACAATTATTAGAAACCATTTCCGAGCTAGTAAGCGAAGATAGTAGCATCATTTATGTTACACATCATGTGGAAGAGATATTACCGGTATTTTCTCACTCTTTTCTTTTGAAAGAAGGGAAGGAATTTTCTTCAGGCTATACTAAGGAAATATTAACAAGCAAGAATATGAGTAGCTTTTTTTCATTACCAGTTGAAGTTATTTGGAATAATGAACGGCCACTATTGGCAAGAAAGAGCTCATTGATAGAAAAGTAGGCAAAGGAGACTAAATAGTGGCATATAAAATAGTGTTTATTGATATTGATGGAACATTAGTAAATGAAGAGAAAAAAATACCTCAGGATGCAAAAGAGGCAATTACTGAATTAAAGAAACAAAATATTCCTATCGTATTAGCAACTGGAAGAGCACCGTATTTCTTTTCAGATATATTAACAGAGCTAGGCTTATCCTCTTATATCTCGTTTAACGGTTCGTATGTTATGCACGAGGAAGAAGAAGTATATAAAAAACCAATTCCTGTTGAGACGTTAGAGGTACTAGAACAAATTGCTTTGAAAAATAATCATCCGCTAGTTTTTCAAGGAAGTAAGGAATGCTGTGCAAATCATAAAGAGCATGCCCATATTATTGAATCCTTTCAGTCTTTGAAATTAAATGCACCAACCTATCGAAAGGATTTTTGGAAGGAAGCAGATATTTATCAATGCTTGCTTTTTTGTGAGGAAAAAGAAGAAAAATTATACGAAGAATCATTTTCAAATATTCACTTTGTACGTTGGCATCCTTTATCAATGGATGTTATTCCAAAAGGCGGGTCAAAAGCAGCGGGGATAGAACAAATCTTAACCATACTAAATATTGATCCAAACGAAGCGGTGGCTTTTGGAGATGGATTAAATGATAAAGAAATGCTCTCGTTTGTTGGGATGGGGGTAGCTATGGGAAATGCCCATGAAGACGTTAAGCCATTTGCGAAATTTGTTACTAAACATGTGAATGAGGGTGGATTATCTTATGGCTTGAAAAAGATTGGGCTTATATAATTCTTAGACAAATAGTATGCATAGAAGAAAGCTGTCAAAATCCATCTTTTTCTGGTCTTTTGACAGCTCTATAAGATAAAAACTGTTGATTTAGTCCTTCCAATCTTCATAAACAACCACTCCACCTGATAAATCGATGGTATTGCGTTCTCCTTTATAAAGAAGTTTTCCATCTTCTTTCACGATTAGGTTTTCATAGGTAAATACCTTTTTTCCATTTGGTAAAGTGATGACTACTTTTTCTCCGAATTCTTCTTTTCCTGTTCTAGTCTCACTAGCAAAATATTTATCTGAGAAAATATAGCCACCAAATAGTGTGGTTAACAGTAAAATGGAACCTAAAAAATAAATAATTTTTTTACCAATACTATTCTTCTTTTCGTCTTGTTTTTCCGTATGTTTCATATGCGCCTCCACAATATCACCTTTTCGTTCAGATTAATTGCTCAAACGGTAACAATGGCATATATAATAATAGGTTGATATATATGAAATTCCCTCTAAATTAGGATATGAAACAAAATCATAAAGATGACGAAAAATTTGTGGAATGTTGTTTTTTCTCTTGCTAGTACTTCTAAATCTTAAGCGCTTCAATTGACAAAATGAAAATAGCTCAAAAATATCCTCTTTATGAAAAGGGGAATAATTTTAATTATTTAAATAATCCTGAAACCTTTTCCATTTCTAACCGTATATTTGGTAAGAAATAAATGAAGGGGGAATGATTAAGTGATTACATAAAAAAATAAAAAAATGGAAAGTGAATGATGTATATGGAATTATTCGGTTTTGATCTTCCCACCATCTATTTAACCGTATTAATCGGTTCAGGAATATGTGTTATTTTAACCTTGTTGTTATCAGATTTATTTGGTGGAGATATTGGTGTATTCAATCCTACCCTAATCCTTGCCTTTTTTACGATATTATCAGCAAGCGGTTATCTTATGGAGAAGTATTCTAATGTAAATAGTGTCATTATTCTATCGATTTCTGCAGTAATCGCACTTATTATTTCCATCTGTTTACACTTTTTTGTTTTTATCCCACTTGCTAACGCAGAGGAATCATTGGTATATAATGATGATTCATTAAAAGGAAGAATTGGCAAGGTTATAACAGCTATTCCACAAGATGGTTATGGAGAAATACTAATTGAAAGCATCAGTGGGAATATCCCAAAAACTGCTGCAAGCTTTTATAATGAAGAAATTAGATTTGGGGAAGAAACAGTTATAGTAGAGATTAAAGAGAATGTTGCTTATGTGGTTCGCAAGGATGGCATATAGAAAAGCATACAAGAGGAGGAAAAATGGATGGCAATGGAGATTTATATTGTAATAGGAATTGTAGTATTTTTGTTAATCGCACTTATTAGTATTTTTGTGGCGAAATATAAGACAGCAGGACCGGATGAAGCACTGATTGTAACAGGAAGCTATTTAGGTTCTAAAAATGTTCATGTCGATGAATCAGGAAATAAAATTAAAATTATTAGAGGGGGAGGGGCATTTATTCTCCCAGTTTTCCAGCAGTCAGAACCACTAAGCTTGCTATCTAGTAAATTAGATGTTTCTACACCAGAAGTATATACAGAGCAAGGTGTTCCTGTAATGGCCGATGGTACAGCGATTATTAAAATTGGTGGTTCCATTGGGGAAATCGCTACAGCTGCTGAACAATTTTTAGGAAAAACAAAACAAGATCGTGAAAATGAAGCGAGAGAAGTATTAGAAGGACATTTACGATCTATCCTCGGTAGTATGACAGTAGAAGAAATTTATAAAAATAGAGATAAGTTTTCACAAGAAGTGCAAAGAGTTGCTTCTCATGACTTAGCTAAAATGGGACTAATCATTGTATCCTTTACCATTAAAGACGTACGAGATAAAAATGGATATTTAGAATCTTTAGGTAAGCCGAGAATAGCTCAAGTAAAACGAGATGCGGATATTGCAACTGCAGAAGCAGATAAAGAAACGAGAATTAAAAAAGCAGAAGCTGATAAGGAAGCTAAAAAGGCTGAATTAGAAAGAGCTACGGAAATTGCTGAAGCGGAAAAAGAAAATCAAATGAAAATTGCCGATTACAGAAGAGATCAAGATATTGCGAAGGCCCGAGCTGACCAAGCGTATGATCTAGAAAGTGCTCGTTCTAAGCAAGAAGTTACCGAACAAGAAATGCAAATTAAGATCATTGAAAGACAAAAACAAATTGAATTAGAAGAAAAAGAAATTCTAAGAAGAGAAAAGCAGTATGATTCAGAGGTTAAAAAGAAAGCCGATGCAGACCGCTATGCAATGGAACAGGGAGCAGAGGCGAATAAACGTCGTGAAATTGCAGAAGCAGATGCTAACCAATATCGTATTGAGTCACAAGCAAAAGCAGAGGCTGAAAAAGTACGTGTAGATGGTCTAGCCAAAGCGGAAGCAGAAAAAGCAAAAGGGGAAACAGAAGCAGAAATTATCCGTCTAAAAGGTTTAGCAGAAGCAGAAGCAAAACGCAAAATTGCAGAAGCATATGCACAATACGGTCAAGCGGCTATCTTAGATATGGTGCTTGAAATGTTACCAGAATATGCGAAACAAGTGGCAAGTCCATTAGCTAATATCGATAAGATTACTGTTGTTGATACAGGAAGTGACGGTAGTAATGGTGGAGCCAATAAAGTAACTGGCTATGCAACAAACTTAATGTCAACAATGCAAGAATCCTTAAAGGCATCTGCTGGAATTGATGTTAAAGAATTGCTTGAGAATTTATCTGGTAAAGGGAATATTCGCCAGAGTATTAACGAGTTAAATAATAATTTAAGCAATAAATCAGCTGAATAAAGGAAGAGAACCCGATAGTGATATCGGGTTTTTTGATGCATCTTTCTAACTCGCATTAAACCGATTACACCACAATTTAATATTTTTTGATTACTCAACTTCTACTCACCCCCCTTAATTTTAAAAATGTAATTTTCTAAACTTACCAGGAGTTAATCCTTCTGTTGATTTGGAAAAGGCTTTTATAAAGTGGGCGATGCTATAGAACCCACATTCAATACTTATTTCTTCAATGGAAAGATTTGTTTCTATTAGTAAGTTTTTTGCTTGAATTAATCGGTAGTTTAATAAATATTGATGGGGACTAGTTCTAACATATTTTTTAAAGGTACGACTAAAATGGTACGTACTTAAATTAGAAATATTACTTAATACCTCGACACTTAATTTTGATGCATAGTTTTCATGAATATACGTTAATGCTGCTTGAATTTCCTGCGGTTTTTTTAGAAGATTGCATCTCTATGCTCATAACCTTTTCGTGAGCTTTCTAATAAATTTCCAAGTTGCTCATATAAGAGTAACGATATGTTAAAATCATTTTCATGATTTGATTCAATGAGAGATAAGATTGTTGGAATATTATTTTTTTGACTAGGAAGTGTAAATACACAACCATTTTTATTATATAGTTCATTATAAAATTCTTGCGCTTGTTTTCCTGAAAAATGCAAAAACTGAAAATTTGTTTCTCCTTTCACATAATAGTGGTGTTTTTCTTTACAATCTAATAGAACAATTTCATTTGCGGAAGCACTAAAAGACTGATCCATGTAATGAAAGTGAATGGTCCCTGATTGAATCCAAAAAAGGATAAAGGAGTTCATATAATCACGTTCAATACTGTAGGGAACATCGACCGTATAATCCCCTCCCCAAAGCGCATAATAGTATATTTTTTTCGCGATATCAGAGGACTCATAGAAGTGGAGTCTTTTCTTATTCTTTAAGCCAGGCTCTACCTTTGGAATATAATAATTCATTTTAATCCCCTCACCATTTAGAATAGATTCTATCTATTTGTAGATTGTATTATAAAAATCGAAAATTTAAAAGTAGTTACACAAAATATAATCAAGAGTTACTCTATATGTACAAAAAATATACAAGACATAATACAAATTATTGAAAAAAATGGCGGATTTCAAACGGAAAATAATCATTTAAGCACTATTATGCAATTTTTTGGCAGGATTTTATAGAGAATAATAATAAAAAATCATATAAACTGAAAACGCATACAAAAAGAGGTTGTCTAATCGTTATTCTATAAAGATATTTTGGGGGAGAGAATGGATATGTCAAGAAGAGCAGAGGGAATTCGTTTTGGAATTGCACCAATTGGTTGGCGAAATGATGATATTCCTGAAATAGGCAAAGAAAATACGTATCAGCAAATTTTAAGTGATGCAGCCGTGGCAAGATTTGAAGGTACAGAAGTAGGTGGTTGTTATCCTACAGATCCAGGAGTATTAAATAAGGAGTTAAAATTACGAAATTTGAGATTAATAGGCCAGTGGTTTAGTGGATTTATTATTCGAGATGGTATAGAACAGGCGAAACAAGATTTTGATAAGCACTGTGCATATTTGAAAGCGGTTAATGCAGATGTGGCAGTATATTCTGAACAAACGTATAGCATTCAAGGAACAAAAAAATGTGTTTATACCGAAAAACCATCATTTTCAGATGAAGAATGGGAATTGTTAGGGGAAGGACTAAATGTTTTGGGTGAGGTTGCCAACAGTTATGGCATTAAACTGGTTTTTCATCATCATATGGGAACTGGTGTTCAAACAAAAGAAGAGGTTGATCGCCTAATGAGCATTACTGATCCATTAAAAGTTCACTTATTATATGATACAGGACATATTTATGTATCGGATAATGAATATATGGCATTATTAACAACTCACTTTGATAGAATTGCTCATGTACATTTTAAAGATGTCCGTGCAGATAAATTGTCTGAAGCAAAAGCTGCAAATAAATCGTTTTTAGATTCCTTCTTGCATGGGGTATTTACAGTTCCTGGAGATGGGGTAATAAATTATAAAGAAATATATGATTATCTAATAGAAAATCATTATAAAGGATGGATAGTAATCGAAGCAGAACAAGATCCAGCCATCGCCAATCCATTAGAATATGCCTTAATGGGTAGAGAGCATCTTGATTTATTGATAGGGTAATAGGGTATGTATCATTGAGAAAAAGTAACAGCGTGATAAAAATGTGAAATAGGGAAATGGTGTTTTAGTGTTTCTTCCTACCACTATTAGTGAATTATTTATATTTAAGGGGAATTAAAAAAGCATGTTAATAAAAAGGTACTGGAGGAGTAAAAAATGAAATTAGCATTTAATGAAGGGACAACATGGGAAAGTGCAACACTTCAACAAAACTTAGATTACTGTGAAAAACATGGATATGATTATATTGAAATTCGGTCGATAGATCAATTGATTGATTATTTAAAAGAACACACATTAGATGATTTAAAAGAATATTTTGATACCCATCATATTAAACCGCTCTCATTAAATGCCCTTTGTTTTTTTAATAATCGAAAGAAAGAGGATGAGTTAAAAGTTATTGAGGAATTTAAAGAGTACTTAGAGATTTGTAAAAAAATTGATTGTGAATATATTTGTGTTGTTCCTTCTAATATAGATGTAACAGAAAAAGGAAAGACTTTGATTGAAGAGGTTAATGCAAGTTGTGTAGAAGTCTTAACCAAATTGTCTGATTTAGCAGAACCATACGGGGTTAAAATTGCGATTGAATTCATTGGAATTCCTGAAAATACAGTAAACACGTTTGCCCAAGCGTATCAAATTGTAAAAGAAATTGATAGAGACAATGTTGGACTAGTGTACGATACATTTCAATTCACTGGTATGGGATCAAGACTGGAAGATGTAACAGAAGAAACAGCAGATAAGCTATTTATATTCCATATTAATGACGTTGAAGGTTACCCTGTCGGACAAATGCATGATACAAACAGAGTTTGGCCAGGCCATGGAGTCATTGATCTAGATGCACATTTGAAAAAATTAAAAGAACTAAATTATGATTTTGTTGCTTCTGTTGAGTTATTTAGACCAGAGTATTATCAAATGGATCCAGAAGAAGTCATTAAAAAAGCAAAAGAAACGACTATTGAAGTTTTACAAAAGCATTATTCTATGTAATAGAATAATAGAAATTTTTTTTAGTGGCTCCCTAAATTAGGGAGCTATTTCTTAAAAAATATCCATTTAATAAAGAGTGCTTTAAGAAGGAAATAAACAATTATGCTTATTAATGGAAATAGGAGTGGAAAATTGTTCACCGTTGTTTTTTACCAAACAATTAGTCTTATTATTTATATGCTTATTGGAGTAATAGTAAAAGTGAAGGGGTATTTTACTAAGCAAGTAAATGTATTTCTAGGATGGTTTTTAACTAATATAGCCCTTCCATCTGCGATATTAAGAAGCTTTCAAATGGAGTATACTGCACAAATAAAAAAACTGATGCTAACTAGTTTGCTGTATTCTATCGTGTTTATTATAGGTACTTTAGGATTAAGCTATTTGTTTTGTGTGATTTTTAAGAGAAAATATGTTGAACGAAGAATGTGGGTATGTTGTTTTACTTTTTCTAGTATTTTATTTATCGGTATGCCAATAGTGGAGGCTTTATATGGAGAAAAGGGATTGATTGTTCTCGTTATTTTTAATACAGTGGCTAATCTTGTTCTCTTTACTATAGGTATAATGATTTTTTCTAATCGTTATCATTTAAAGTGGAAGCAAGTAGTACGAACACCTGCCATTATTGCTGCTTTAGTTGGAGCTACGCTATTCGTATGGAAGATTCCCATTCCTAACTTTATGTATAATAGTCTTAAATATTTGGGGGATATGACAGTACCGTTATCCATGATTTTGAATGGTGCTCTATTCTATTCATCCAATATAAAAAAGGTGTTTTTAGACGTTGATAATTTGTTATTTTCATTTATTCGGTTGATCATTTTTCCCATAATTATTATTGTTATCATGAAGTTTGTAACAGATAATTATCTATTGATTGGGATTGTAGCGCTTATTTCTGGGATGCCGACTGGCGCATTAAATGCCGTTTTTGCTGAAGAATATGCTCAAAAAGGGGAAAAGGTTTCTCAATATATTACCGTTTCTACTATCATAAGCATGTTTTCATTGCACATTATTATGCTATTTTTATAAACGAAATGAAAATCCTAGCTCATAGAAGAAGGGGATAGCATTAAAAAGAAGAATGCCGCTTGGTAATTAGCATTCTTCTTTTTGTTTATTCTTTATGTGGTAAGTTTGGTTATTCTTTCAATTCTTCAATGGAATCAATATCCATATAGCTTGGTACGACAAGACCTAATTTTGTTCCTTCTAGATTAGCACCTAAATCTTCGAATTGGCCTTCGTATTTACTTGCATAGTCTTCATGTGTAATTGGTAACCAGCCGGCAATATGTGCATCTAAGCTGCCGTCAGCAACACCAGTCCACATTGGACCTGCTTCTACTTGACTTAATGTTACATCATAGCCTAAATCACTTAATACTTTGCCGACAACATTTGTACTTGCAATTTCACTATCCCATGCAACATAGCCGATTTTAATTTTGTCACCATCGACGCTATTAACACCGTTAGTCCATTCGCTTACTTTATCAGCGTTGTCTTCCACCCAGCTTTCCGCTGCTTTTTCTGGAGCTTCTCCTTCATAAATATCCATCATAACAACTCCCATATCTTCTGTTGTCCAATGGAAATTATCTAATACTTCATAAGCTTCTGGCATGTCTTCTTTTAATCCATTACGTGCAATGGAATGAATGTTTTCATCTTCGCCAAAAGACCCCTTTGGATCTTCTAAGTATTTTAAATCGTAGGCAGCAAACATCCAGTGTGGAGTCCAACCTGTTACAATAATTGGTTCTTCTTTATCATAAGCTTTTTTAAGAGCGGCAGTCATAGCAGCACTTGATCCTTCAACTAGCTTCCAATCACTTAATTCATAATCACTAATTGCCTGGTTCGTTGCTTTCATTAATCCAGCTCCAGGATCGATACCGATAATTTCATAATCTACTTTTTCACCAACTGTGGCATTTTCGTTATCCGCACTGTTGGAACCACAGGCAGCTAACCCTAAAGTAAGTGTAATTGCTCCTAGTAAACTTGTCATTTTTTTCATATTAATTTGCCCCCTTTTTTTTTCTTCCCACATTCTGGGTAATTCTATCTAAAATGATGGCAAGCACAACAATGGATATACCGGCTTCAAACCCACGACCAATTTGAATTTGGGTTACAGCACGATAAACATCGGCACCAAGTCCTGGTGCACCAACCATTGCAGCGATAACAACCATTGATAGCGCAAGCATGATACTTTGATTAATACCAGCTAATATTGTTGGCATTGCAAGTGGTAATTGAACTTTTATTAATTTTTGAGAAGTTGTACTACCGAAACTTTCTGTAGCTTCTGTAATATCACTTGGAACCTGTTGAATTCCTAGAATCGTTAAGCGTATAGTAGGTGGCATTGAGAAAATAACAGATGCGACAACCCCTGGCACTACTCCGATACTAAAGAAGAATATAGCAGGAATGAGATAGACAAATGCTGGCATTGTTTGCATAAAGTCTAATATTGGAATGACAATATTGCGGACAGTACTATTTTGAGAAGCCCAAATGCCTAGCGGAATACCGATTACAATGGAAATAAATACGGCAGATAGCACAAGTGCTAATGTATCAAGCATTGGCTCCCAATAACCTAAATTATCTACAAGTAATAAACCTATAAGTGTAAATAGTGCAATCTTCTTATTCGCTAATTTCCAAGCTAGTAATGCTAATAAAATAATTAATAGAATAGGAGGAATAAATCCAAAGAAAGCTACTAATGTATTAACTACAAATTCTAGTACTGCTGTAATTCCATCAAATAATACTTCAAAAGTAGTTGTAAGCCAGTCGACAAAGGAATCAATCCAATCTGCAACAGGTAGCTTAGGGAATAGATTATTCATTATTCATTCCCCCCAACTAACGCAATTTCTTCTGCTTCGGGTGTATTTATAAGATCATTATTACCAGCAAGTGCCCCTATAACTGCACCTCTTACTAAAATCCCTTTTAACCTATTTTGCTCATCAATAACAGCAACTGGAATGATTGCCGTAGAAACCTTATCGAATAGGTCAGATAATAATGTATCACCAGTTACAGTAATAACATCTTTTTGCAGGATGGTTTCAATTCCTTCATTTTTCTCACTAGCATTACGTGCATCATCAGCAGTAATGGCTCCAAGAAGCTCTCTACGCTTATTTACAACATAGATACTGGAAATTCCGAGTTTCTTCATCATTTGTAATGCGACGCGAGGACCTTTGTCTATATTTACAGCCTCTGCTCGTTTCATAATGTGATTTGCCGTTAATACTTTCGATAAATCAACATCTTCGACAAATCGTTCTACATAATCATTGGAAGGATTCATTAAAATCTCTTCAGGTGTTCCAACTTGAACAATGGACCCATCCTTCATTAATGCGATACGATCACCAATGCGCAAAGCTTCATCTAAATCATGTGTAATAAAGATGATTGTCTTTTCCATATTGGATTGCAAGTCTAATAACTCGTCCTGCATATCTTTGCGAATTAAAGGATCTAGTGCGCTAAATGCTTCATCCATTAAAAGAATATCAGGATCGTTTGCTAATGCACGAGCAAGACCTACCCTTTGTTGCATTCCGCCACTTAATTGATCAGGATATTGGTTTTCATAACCTGTTAAACCAACTAGTTTAAGAGCTTCTAAGGCTTGTTCTTTTCTCTTTTCTTTATCTACCCCTTGAATTTCTAAACCAAATTCAGCATTTTCTAAGATTGTTCGATGGGGAAGTAACGCGAATTTCTGAAAGACCATACTTATTTTTTCTCTACGAACCTTACGTAACTCTTCTTTAGACATACGTACAATGTCTTTCCCATCAATGTAAATATTCCCGATGGTAGGATCAATTAGACGGTTAAACATACGAACTAATGTTGATTTACCACTACCTGAAAGACCCATGATTACAAATATTTCTCCAGGATTTACTTCAAAACTAGCCTTATTTACACCGACTGTTGCACCAGTTTTTTTTAGAATATCTTTTTTAGATTCACCATTATTTAATAACTGAATGGCTTTTTTCGTATTCTTTCCGAAAATTTTTGTTACATTTTCGATTTTTAATTTTGCCATACTTTCCATATTTTCACCTCTTTAATTCTAGCCGCTCTTATGTATATCGAGCCCTCACTTATTATACTGGTTAGTTAGTAATCATTTCAAACTGTATAATCAGTTAAAAACATTCATTCTGAACGTACAGAAAAAACTGAACGAACTGTAGTGTCTAAATTCTTAAAAATACGCCCATATGCTACCTTTTCCTATCATGGATGCTACTTTACTTTTTTTCCAATCATGTTAATCTATAAACAGAAAATGCATTTAGGTTTTTGATTATGGAATTCACCTTGATTATTGAAATAATCATCATTACAATGAATAAGTAAACATAAAATATGGATGTGAATGATAAATGACAGATAGGGAGCAGTTAAATATTGCTCGAGAGAGAGTAATTGATTCTGTAGCTCAAAATATGGATCTTTATGGCGTGACAGAATCAATAGGTAGATTGTATGGAATGTTATTGTTCCAGCAAAATCCAATGACTCTTGACGAAATGAAAGAAGAGCTGGGAATGAGTAAAACCAGTATGAGTACCTCGGTTCGAACATTGCTTGAATTAAAAATGGTGGACAAAGTATGGAGAAAAGGTGTTCGAAAAGATTTATATAAAGCGGAAGAAGATTGGTATCAATCATTTATCGATTTTTTCACGATTAAATGGAGATTAGCAATTACAGAAAATGTTTATGCAATTGAAAAGTCCATTAATGAGTTAAAAGTCTTGATAGATAAAGATGGTATTTCTGAAGATGTAAGGAAAGATGCAGAAAATGATTTAGAAAAATTAAACTATGCCATCCAATATTATGACTGGCTTGATCGTTTTGTAGATAGTTTAGAATCCCAAGAGATTTTTAATTTAGTACCGAAAAAAGAAGACAATTAATTTAGTTTATCGACAAAAAGATTTTAGTAAGTTTAATTTAATTTTTATGCGTTGCTTGGAGCGAACCCCTGTAGCGGAAAGCAATATCTTATTCGAAGAGATTAATAAATAATATAAAAATGTCTGTCTCAAAATATCGGAGTTAGTCTACAGTTTGAATTAATTGAATTATTATTTTTAAAAAAATGTTTTCATTTAGAGGGTTAAACCAATCCTTAAATGAAAACATTTTTTGTTCTTTTCTAAAGAATTTGGTGTATTTCTCGAAAAAAAGTAAGAAAAAGATGAAAGAGGATATCACATGATTTGGGCAAAAACTGGTTAAAAAACCTAAAAAATGTGCATTTGTCTATCGCACATTTTAAATTCCTGAATAGGATATATGGAATCAAAAAAAGGAGGTTTTTATTCATGGGTGAAGTTGGAGTAGGTTACGGCGGAGGTTTCGCTCTTTTAGTAGTATTATTTATTTTATTGGTGATTATCGGTGCTTCTTGGGGTTACGGCGGATTTTAATAATCCGTAACCAATATAGAAATTAAAAGGAGGAACTAGAATGTACGGATATGGTGGTTATGGATATCCTGGCTATGGCTACGGTGGTGCTGGTTACGGCGGAGGTTTCGCCTTAATCGTTGTTTTATTCATTCTTTTAATCATTGTAGGTGCAGCTTGCTTTAAATGGTAAAAAGTTAAAATGAAGGAGACTGATTCGAAGAGTCAGTCTCCTTTTCATCTATACATAGGTAAAATCAAATTATATGGAATAAAAGTTTTTGGTATTTATTAAAAGTTGGCTGTACATAGTTGGTACATTATTTTTTTTCAATGCGGATAAAGTGTGAATGGTATGATGAATCAAAGTCGGAACATTTTTCTGATGGAGAAAAGGACCTTCTAGTTGCCAAGGACCATCTGTTTCTACCATTATATGATCAATTGGGAATCGACTTGCAAGCTGGCGAGTTTTCTCCTTATATAATAAATCAGGAGTAAGGGAAATATAATACCCATTTGTGATCATTTGTTCGGTTGTTTTCGTGCTCCCCTTAAACCAGTGAAAGTGAACCTTTGAAAAGCTGTGTTTTTCAAGTAAATGAATGGCTATATCAGCATCGTCGTAAACGCTATGTAGAATAAGGGGTTTATCTAATTTTTTTGCTAGTAAAATAAATTGTTCTAATAGTTCAATATAAGGCTCTAAAGGAATAGCGGAAGGATCCATTTTCCTTCTATAGTATGGTAAACCGACTTCGCCAACGGCAGTCATGGAATCTTTATTTGTATAAATCCATGTAAATAAATTGGATAAGTAAGTGTCAGAAGGAATCGGTTGCTCTGGATGATAACCATAGGCAGCTTTTATAAAATCAAACGTTTGACTCCATTTTTTGGTCGTAATACATGAGTCTAAATCTGTTGAAACAGAAATAGCAGCTAGTAATGTATCTTCACGAGCAAACTGAATAATATCGTCGTTACTATATTGATCTAAGTGAATATGCGCATCTATTATCTGATTCATCTTTTGCCACCTTTTTATTTTATAATGGAAAGAAGTAGTGAAAATTTGTACAGTTTAATTATATCAGAAGGAAATAGGAAGAGAGTATCGCTTATTGTATAGGAATTGGAATAAGCGGTTTGAGTTTGAGTACTTTAAGACTTTTGATAAAATAAAGGAATGAGAAGTGTGTTAGGGGGACTGGTGGATGGATTCATTAAATCAACTAATAAAATCTGCAAATAATTTAGTTGTATTTACAGGAGCAGGAATGTCTACTGAGAGTGGTTTACCTGATTTTCGGTCGGCAAATCGAGGATTATGGACAAGGGATCAAAAACAATATCTTTCAAGTACTAATGCCTTAAATGATCATTTACAGGAATTTATAGAATTTTATAAAAAAAGAGTTCAAGGAATCCATGAATTTAAGCCTCATAAAGGGCATAACATTCTTGCTGAATGGGAAAAAATGGGGGTTTTAAAACAAATCATTACCCAAAATGTTGATGGATTTCATCAAGAAGCTGGAAACGAAAAAGTTGCAGAATTACATGGAACGTTAAAAAAAGTTCATTGTGAGACGTGTGGTGCGAGTTATCTTAGTGAAGAATATTTACATGGGAATTATGCATGTAGCTGTGGAGGAGTATTGAGACCGTCTATTGTTCTCTTTGGTGAAATGCTTCCAGAAAAGCCTTTTTTAACAGCAGAAGAAGCTGCGATAAAGTCAGATGTCTTTTTAGTATTAGGCTCTTCCTTATCGGTTTCACCAGCAAATCAATTTCCATTACTTGCTGTTGAAACAGGAGCTAAGTTAATTATTGTGAATAAAGAACCAACAGAAATGGATGGGATTGCAGATTACGTTATTCATGAACCAATTGGCAGTGTATTAAAGGAAATAAATTCTAAGCTTTGAAATAATCAGTATTGTTAGGAGCGTATAGGATTTAAAGTTCCTAAAGAATATAGAAGAAAATAGTCAAAATAAACGAGTAGAATACATTTAAACCCATTGCAAACTTCGATATATCGAGATAATATAAGGGAATGGACTAAATTTGAAAGCGTAAAAAGAGAGGAAAGTAACATGTCAAAGAATTTTAAACAGGATGTACTGTCTCGTCGCACCTTTGCGATTATTTCCCATCCGGATGCCGGAAAAACGACATTAACGGAAAAACTATTACTATTCGGTGGCGCAATTCGCGATGCTGGAACAGTAAAAGGAAAGAAGACAGGAAAATATGCAACAAGTGACTGGATGGAGATTGAAAAGCAAAGAGGAATTTCCGTAACATCCAGTGTGATGCAATTCGATTACCAAGATGCACGAGTGAATATTCTGGATACCCCAGGTCACCAAGATTTTAGTGAGGACACCTACCGTACGCTTACAGCAGTGGATAGTGCTGTCATGATTATTGATTCGGCAAAAGGGATAGAGGAACAAACCTTAAAACTATTTAAAGTTTGTAAAATGAGAGGCATCCCTATTTTTACATTTATTAATAAATTGGATCGCCAAGGGAAAGCACCTCTTGAATTACTTGCAGAATTGGAAGAAGTAATGGGCATAGAGTCCTATCCAATGAATTGGCCGATTGGAATGGGGAAAGAATTTTTAGGAATATATGACCGTTTTTATAAACGGATTGAACAGTTCCGTGTGAAAGATAGTGAAAAATATATTCCGTTGAATGAAGATGGAGAAATTGATGGAGACCATCCGATTAAAAGGGATTCTTTATATGATCAAACATTAGAAGAAATCATGCTTTTAAATGAAGCTGGAAATGAATTCTCAGAGGAAAAAATTAATAACGGAGATTTAACGCCTGTATTTTTCGGCAGTGCATTAAGCAACTTTGGTGTTCAAACGTTTTTAGAAACGTATTTACAATTTGCACCATCTCCACAAGCAAGAAAATCTTCTGTTGGCGAGATTGATCCACTTACTGAGGAGTTTTCAGGGTTTATTTTTAAAATCCAAGCGAATATGAATCCAGCTCACCGTGACCGTATCGCTTTCTTACGCATATGTTCAGGGAAATTTGAAAGAGGAATGACTGTAAACTTACCGAGAACTGGGAAGCAAGTGAAGCTAGCTCAATCGACTCAATTTATGGCAGATGATCGAAGTACTGTTAATGAAGCGGTTAGCGGAGATATTATTGGACTATATGACCCAGGTTTCTATCAAATTGGAGATACATTAACAGTTAGTAAGAATACCTTTCAATATGAAAAATTACCACAGTTTACTCCAGAGCTTTTTGTAAAGGTGACGGCAAAAAATGTTATGAAACAAAAGCATTTCCATAAAGGAATTCAGCAGCTTGTGCAAGAAGGTGCCATTCAATTGTATAAGACTGTAAAAACAGAAGATTATCTTCTTGGAGCAGTAGGTCAATTGCAATTTGAAGTGTTCGAGCATCGCATGAGAAATGAATACAATGTAGAAGTGATTATGGAACATGTAGGTTCTAAAATTGCTCGTTGGTTAGTGGACGAAGAGGTAAATGAAAACCTTTCTAGCGGAAGAAGCTTATTAGTGGAAGACCGCTTCGGTAAAAAAGCATTTTTATTTGAAAATGAATTTGCTTTGCGATGGTTCCAAGATAAAAATCCAGAAGTGAAATTATTTAATCCAATGGATGAACAAGAATAATTAAAAAAGAGATTGTTCCAATTAGGTTTCTTCGATTTTTTCAAGGAGACTTTTATTGGAACAGTCTCTTTTATTTTTACAGGCGGACACTTTTAGATGAAGGTTTGTATATTTAGTAATAGTTTAGCTAAGTCTAATTGTTAATAAAGAGAATTTCATGTAAAGATTGTGTCAGGTTTTTGAACAAATGATAAGAATAGAGGATGGGAGAAAACATGTGTTTATACTAAAAAGATGGCTTTTTAGTATATTAATATAATTTACAGCCGTTTTTTTTACTTGTTTATGCTATTGTTTTTCGCAAAACATTATTCATTGATGGAGATTTATAGGATAAAAGAAAGTCTTTCGATAGACGAATTACTGATATATAAGGTTTTTGTATTACTAAATAAAAATGAAAACGCTTAAGAATTATAAAAATTAAAAGTTTTCAAAAAACTATTTGTATTTCAAAAAAAAATAGGTATAATAAAAACAAGTTGTTATAAAAGTTAACAAACAAATGTTAATTAATTTGACTTGTTAGCTATTAGCAATGATGATACTATCTTTCGTTGTAATAAGAGTATTCTTATATATTAAATAGATTGAATATTCGTTCAATGTGAGTCTGATAGTATCATAAAAAAATAGACTATAGGGGGATAAGTTGCATGAAAAAAAGTTTGTCGCTTATTTTTAGCATTTTATTAGTGCTTGTACTTGCTTTAGCTGGATGTTCAAGTAAGACAGGATCTGAAGGGGATAGTAGTAGTGGAGCAAAATCAAGTTCTTCTAAAAGTCTACTTGACACTATTAAAGATAGAGGAACTTTAAAAGCTGGTGTCAATGATGCGCTTCCTGGTTTTGGATACATAGGATCAGATGGAAAAAATACTGGTTTTGATGTTGATTTTGCAAAAGCAGTTGCAGCAGGCGTACTTGGAGATGCTACGAAAATTGAATTTAGACCATTATCCGCTACTGACCGTTTTACAGCTGTTCAGTCTGGTGAAGTTGACGTATTAGTACGTAACACAACTTGGACAACAAACCGTGATGCAGAAGTAGGTTTAAGCTTTGCTCCAGTAACTTTCTATGACGGGCAAGGAATTATGGTACCAAAAGATAGTAATATCAAAACATTAGAAGATTTAGAAGGGAAAACAATTGGTGTAGAAACAGGAACAACTACTGAATTAAACTTAGCTGATCAAATGAAAGCTGCAGGAGTTAACTATACAGCACAAACATTTGATAATGCTGATGCTGTAATAGCTGCATATGAGCAAGGCTCTATCGATGCATGGACAACAGATAAATCAGGACTAGTTTCACGTCAGTCTACATTACAAGATCCTGATGCGCATATTATTTTAGATGAAACACTATCAAAAGAACCATTAGCTCCAGCTGTTAAAGATGGAGATGAAAAATGGGCAGATGCAGTAACATGGATTGTATTTGCAACGATTCAAGCAGAAGAGTTTGGAATTACTTCTCAAAATGTAGATGATTTCTTAACGAGCGAAAACCCAGAAATTCAACGTCTTTTAGGAGTGGAAGGAAATCTTGGTGAACAATTAGGCCTTTCCAATGATTTCGCATACCAAGTAATTAAGCAAGTTGGTAACTATGGGGAAATTTATGATCGCAACTTAGGTCCAGATACAGTGTTCAAATTAGAGCGTGCTCAAAATGCATTATATAGTGATGGCGGATTATTGTACTCTATTCCGTTCCGTTAAGTTAAACTGATAAATTGATTAATAAGGGGGTTCTCAAAACCAAAGTATCACACCCTTTTGAGTACCCCCTATTCTTTTAAGTGAGAGGTGAGAAAGAGTGGAAATAAAAAAGACAACATCGACTCCTCTTTGGAGAAATAGAAAAATGATTCCTATTATTGCCCAAATCCTCTTTGTCATTATAGTAGGAATAGTAATTGCCTTTATGGTAAGAAATGTGATGTCAGGTCTAGAACAAATTGGATTGACGCTTGGATTAAGCTATTTAAATCTAAAAGCATCCTTTCCAATTGCAGAATCTATTATTAGCTATACCCCTGATGATCCTTATACTCGAGCTTTATTGGTTGGATTATTAAATACATTTAAGGTTTCTATCATTGGAATTATATTTGCAAGTATTATTGGAGTAATAGTAGGAATTGCACGTTTATCTGATAACTGGTTAGTAAGTAAGGTTGCAACTGTTTATGTTGAGGTTTTTAGAAATACACCACTTTTGGTGCAAATCTTTATATGGAACTTTGCAGTATTTTTACCGATGCCAAAAATTCAAGATGCACTTTCTATTGGTAGCTTCTATTTTTCTAACAGAGGAGCGTCTATTCCGTGGTTTACCTTACAAGATAATACGGCTATTTGGCTTATTGTACTTGTTCTCTTAATTGTAGCTAGTGTGTTTTTGTATAGAAAATTAATGAAAGTCTCTTTAGAATCTGGTAAGTCTACATATCCTTTAATAAGTAGTATTGGATTAATAGCAATTGGCGCAATTATTACATTTATTGTTTTAGGAAATGGACCTTTTGGTGTATCGGTTCCGGTTTTTAATGGTAATGCTTTTGCAGGTGGGACATCATTATCCATTGGATTTATGTCTGTGTTAGTTGCACTAACAATATATACATCTACTTTTATTTCGGAAATAGTCCGTGCGGGAATTATGGGTGTTCCAAAAGGGCAGACAGAAGCGGCAAAAGCACTTGGCTTTAAAAGTCGTACCGCTCTTCGTTTAATCATTTTCCCACAGGCAATTAGAATTATTATTCCGCCGTTAACAAGCCAGTATTTAAATTTAATAAAGAACTCAAGCTTGGCGATGGCAGTCGCATATCAAGATATTGTTGGAATTGGAAATACAATCATTAATCAGACAGGACATACGTTAGAAACATTGTTAATTGTTATTTCTGTATATTTATTATTTAGCTTAACTACATCCCTGTTAATGAATCTTTTCAACAAAAAATTCCAGCTGGTAGAAAGGTAGGGATGCAAATTGGATAATATACAATTGGAAAACACGGAACCAGTTTTGGAAAAGAAAAAATTAACTAGTCAGAAGAAACTACAGTTATGGTTGAAAAATAATTTATTTAAAGATTGGAAAAATGCAATACTGACTATTGTCACGCTAATGTTCACGATTTATTTACTTGTAAATATTGGCGGATTCCTAGTAGCAAGTGAATGGAGTGTAGTGACAGATAATCTAAGGCTACTTTTCGTGGGGCAATTTCCGATAGAGGAAATTTGGAGATTATGGGTATCCATTCTATTTTTATCCGTATTATTAGGTACTTCTTGGGGTGTTTGGAGAGGTATTATCGGTCATGTAGCTATTAGTCTTGGTGCTCTATTATTGGTATTCGGCATTCTTCCTTATACGGAAATCGAATCGAAAGTGTATTTGTTTTCAAGTGTTGTAGCGATTGGTGTTTTTTATTTCGTGGGAAAGTATGTTCCTAAATTAAAAATTCCTATGCTTGTGTTATGGATATTATATATTCCAATCTGTCTTTCTATTATTAATGGATTTGGAGTATTAGAGCCAGTTAAAACAAATATATGGGGCGGATTTTTATTAACATTAATAATCGCATCGGTATCCATTATATGTTCTTTTCCACTAGGATTACTACTTGCAGTTGGAAGACGAAGTAAACTGCCTATTATTAAATATTGCTGTATTTTATATATTGAATTAATTCGTGGGATGCCACTGATTATGGTCTTATTTATTGCCCAGTTATTGCTTCCTATGTTCCTTGGTGGCATTCAACTGGATAATGTTGTTCGTGCTATGATTGCCTTCACTTTATTTAGTGCAGCTTATTTAGCAGAAAATATCCGTGGTGGTTTGCAATCTATACCTAGAGGGCAATTTGAGGCAGCGCAGGCACTTGGGTTAAACAATATCAAGATGATGGTTTTTGTTGTTTTACCACAAGCCTTAAAAGCAGTTATTCCTGCAATGGTTGGTCAATTTATTTCTGTTTTTAAAGATACATCATTGGTTGCAGTTATAGGATTAGCGGATTTTCTTGGGATGGGAAAGAAAATAGCTGCCAACCCTGAATATCTAGGTAAATATATGGAGTTATACATCGTCATTGCGTTTATATACTTCATTTTCTGCTTCTTAATGTCCCATGTTAGTAAACATATAGAAAAATCACTTGGTGTAGGAACGAGATAGAAAGGAGAATCGGAGTATATGGAAAGTGTATTTGGCGTAAATAAACTAACAACCCCTTTAAATGAGAGAGAAGATATTATAAAAGTAAATAAATTGAATAAATGGTATGGGGATCATCATGTATTAAAGGATGTAGATCTTACGGTTAAACAAGGAGAGGTAATCGTTATTTTAGGACCATCTGGATCAGGTAAATCCACATTTATTCGAACAATTAATGCCCTAGAAGAATTTCAAAAGGGTGAAATAACGGTTGATGATATTGCATTAACGGATGATCTTAAAAATATTGAAGAAATTCGTAAAGAAACGGGAATGGTATTCCAATCCTTTAATTTATTTCCACATATGACAATCTTGAAAAATATATCTTTAGCACCTATATGGGTGAGAAAATGGAAAAAAGCAAAAGCGGAACAAATTGCAAAGGAATTGCTAGAAAGAGTAGGTATTCCGGAGCAAGCAAATAAATATCCGGGACAATTATCTGGTGGTCAGCAGCAACGTGTTGCGATTGCTAGAGCATTAGCAATGCAGCCTAAGATTATGCTTTTTGATGAACCTACATCTGCGCTCGATCCAGAGATGGTAAAGGAAGTGTTAGATGTTATGAAAACTTTGGCGGAATCTGGAATGACCATGCTTGTGGTAACACATGAAATGGGATTTGCAAGACAAGTTGCCGACCGTATTATCTTATTTGATAAGGGTGAAATTGTCGAAATGGGCAAACCAGAAGAATTATTTGACAATCCTAAGCATGAACGGACGAAAGCATTCTTATCCCAGATACTATAAAAAAGGGCCAATGGCTCTTTTTTTATGTGTAAAACTTTCTAAATAATGACTCTCTCTATTAAGATAAGGAACTGGGATAATGATATTATTTTAAAAAAAATTATATAATTTCTTTTAAAGCTTGTAAAAATTTAGAAATTCACTTTGTATAAAATATCACTATTTCGCTAAAAATGTAACAGTAGGTATAGAAAATTAGATGGTGATACCAATGAAGGGCCTAAGTAGACTTGAAGCGATTATGTGGAGTATTGCACTTCCAGGTTTTAGTCAGTTATTATTGAAAAAATATTGGAAAGGAACATTGTTTGTTATTTTAGAATTTATTATAAATGCGAAAAGTAATTTTAATTTAGCAATCATGTTTAGTTTTTGTGGGAATATCCAGAAATCGATTGAAGTAATGGATTTCCAGTGGATCCTGTTTTATCCTTGTTTATATTTGTTTGCGATGTGGGATGCATATAAAGAAGTGATGGAAACGGAAGATAAATATGCTTTCTTGCCATTTGTTTTTTGCGCATATTTTGTTACAGTCGGTGTTTTTTATTCAACAAGTTTGAAGATATTTGGTGTATTGTTCGGTCCTGTTTTTTTACCGATGGTTTTTTTGATACCTGGTATTATTTGTGGTCATGCAGTAAAGTATTGTTTAATTTTTTTTGAAAAAAAAAGACAAGTATAAATGTACTCTGTAGAACTTGAATAATGTACTAAAGCAGTTAAGTTTACTAGGCTATCTATGAAGAGAATTATCAGTAAAATGGAAAAAATGAAATAAACCATTGTCAATTAGTTCAATTATGTATATAATTAATACATATTAATATTTGTATACTACTCAAAGGGGAGTAGCTTTTAGGTTTATACCTAAAACAAAGTCGTCAGTTCATGGCATATGCCATCGGCTTTGTTGGCATGTTTAGTGCTTAGCAAGACCTTTGCCTATTTGGCAAAGGTCTTTTTTGCGCACTTTTGTACATAATATCGAGAGGCGTGGCAAAACCTGCTAATAGGAAGTATACAAATAAACACCTAAAAGGGGGAAATATTTTTGGATGCAAGCATGTTATTAGAGTATGGCTGGGTTTTACTAATTCTAATTGTATTAGAGGGGCTATTGGCAGCAGATAATGCAGTTGTTATGGCGGTTATGGTTAAGCATTTGCCAGCAGAGCAACAAAAAAAGGCACTATTCTACGGGTTATTAGGAGCATTTGTCTTCCGTTTTGCTACTTTATTCATGATTTCTTTTTTAGTGGATGTATGGCAAGTTCAAGCAATAGGAGCTCTTTACCTTCTCTTTATCGCAGTGCATAATATTTATGGCAAGTATGCGAAGAAGAATGAGGAAGGTAAGGAGAAGAAGGAGAAGAAGCAATCTGGCTTTTGGATGACTGTATTAAAAGTAGAATTAGCAGATATTGCTTTTGCGATCGATTCTATGTTAGCTGCAGTTGCACTTGCGATTACCTTACCGAAAACGAATTGGTTTACGCTTGGCGGAATTGATGGAGGACAATTCTTAATTATGTTCCTTGGCGGTTTAATCGGATTGATCATTATGCGTTTTGCTGCTAACTGGTTTGTTAAGTTACTTCATTCTCGTCCATCACTTGAAACAGCAGCATTCCTAATTGTAGGTTGGGTTGGTGTAAAATTAGCAGTATTTACGTTAGCACATCCATCTGTTGGATTATTAGATGAGCATTTTCCAGAATCAAAAATTTGGAAAGGAATATTCTGGTTTGTATTAGTAGCAATTGCTGTTGCCGGATATTTCTTCTCTAATAAAGAAGCCGTTAAAGCAAAAGAAAGTAATGCATAAACAAAAAGGAAAAAAGCCATCCAATCGGAATGGCTTTTTTTCTAAACTTATTATTTTACATCTTAATGCGTTTTACCTGATAACTCAGCTTGTGCTTGTTGTACAAGTCTTTTGGTTATTTCTCCACCAACAGAACCGTTAGAACGTGAAACAGTATCTGATCCTAAGCTTACCCCAAATTCTTCCGCAATTTCGTATTTAACGCTATCTAAATATTGTTCAATTCCTGGAACTAATAATTTATTTCTAGAAGCCATTCTGATTTCCTCCTTAAAAATAGTACAGTGATTATTTATCAATTACATTGCAATTTATATGGAAATGATAAATGATTCTGTACTTATAATATATGGATTTATTTTATATTCATTAGTGGTAAAGTTTGTGTATAGGGGAGAAAATAGGATGTTTACATATCCCTTTACGATATAATTTCTTAGAGTTTAGATGATTATTTTGGAGGTATTAAAAAAAGATATCCAAACATTAATAATATATGGTTGTACGGGTAGGGTTAGATAACTTATACTGATAATTATTCACGTAATAATGAGGCATGCTATAATTTATATAGCTTTGAAGAAAGGAATTGTTTTTTCATGGGCAAGAAGTTTAAGTTAGTCCTTCAAAATCTGACTCCTGCACAAATGATAACCAGCTATTATATTTTAGCGGTTAGCATTTCTGTTCTATTACTTAGTTTACCAGGAGTACATAAGGAAGGAATAACGGTTTCGTTTATGGATACATTGTTCACTGCTGTCACTGCAGTAAGTGTAACGGGACTAACGGTAATTAATATCGCTGAAACATATAGCACATTTGGAATTATCATTTTAATGCTTGTATTACAATTTGGTGGAATTGGCGTAATGGCAATTGGAACATTTTTCTGGATGATTTTTCGCAGGAAAATAGGCTTAAGAGAAAGACAGCTTATCATGATCGACCATAATCAGTCTAATCTTTCAGGACTTGTAAATTTAATTAGAGAAATTTTTAAAATTATACTTATCATTGAAGTGGTTGGAGCTATTATTCTTACTTTACAATTTCATAATTATTATCCCACTTGGCAGGAATCAATTTTACATGGAACCTTTGCATCTGTTAGTGCAACTACAAATGGAGGATTAGATTTAACCGGTCAATCCCTTACGCCATTTAAGGATGATTATTTTGTACAACTTGTCAATATTATCCTCATTACATTAGGAGCAATTGGATTTCCTGTATTAATTGAAGGGAAAAATTATCTTTTCCCGAAAGCTGGAAATATGCATCTTAAGTTTTCTTTATTTACAAAGCTAACGACAATTACGTTTGGGTTTCTTTTATTATTCGGAACAATTATGATTATTGTTTTAGAATGGGGCAATTATTATGCAGGAATGAGCTGGCATCAGATATTCTTTAATGCATTTTTTCATTCTACCTCTACGAGAAGTGGTGGTTTAGCAACAATGGATATAAATGAATATTCGATTACGACATTGCTTATTTTTTGTTTGCTAATGTTTATCGGTGCATCTCCAAGTTCTGTTGGTGGTGGGATACGAACGACAACCTTTGCATTAAATATATTATTTATTTATCATTATGCAAATGGAAACAAGCATATAAAGATATTTAAAAGAGAAATCTATGAAGAGGATATAATAAAGTCGTTAGTAGTAACAATATTTGCGACTGGAATTTGTCTTGTTGCTGTTATTGCTCTGTCTATATCAGAAAATGCCTCACTCATTGCAATTCTTTTTGAAGTTTGTTCTGCTTTTGGTACGACCGGGCTTTCATTAGGATTAACGCCAGAATTATCTAACTTTGGTAAGTGTGTGATTATGTTGTTGATGTTTATTGGAAGAATTGGATTGACTTCTTTCATCTATATTATCGGTGGGAAAGAGAAAAAAGATAATTTCCACTATCCTAAGGAACGAATAATTATTGGATAATATAATAAAAAGATAAAAAAATGGAGTTGCACATAGTCAGCTCTATTTTTTATTCTATTTAACAAATGTAGGGAAGCATATCTTTCTATCGCTTGCGGATAATAATAATGTAATGGCGAAAGGAGAGATGACTAAAGTGGCTAAGCGAAAGGCTGAATTTAATAGTGTAGAAAAATATAGCAAAACTCCTAAGAAAAATACACAGGAGACAGAATTTTCTGCTGAGTTTAGCAGGGGAGAAAACCCAATCAAAGGTGCTAACAGAAATTCGAAGCATGGAAGAGAGGGACAGTAAATGCCGAAAAAAGGTAAAAAACTTATCCAGAAAGAAAACTCAAATGTAGAATTTGGTCAAGAATTCGGTGATGTTAATGCAAGCAAATTCTATGATACAGAAGCATTAACGAAGGAAAAAGTAAAAGGGAAAGCTAAACGAAAATAAAAAAATCTTCCCATCAGTGAATTAGTCTTGCTGATGGGAAGATTCTTTATCTATCTGTTTGAAGTGTACGTTGAACTCTTGTAAGCAGTTGTTTCAATTTTGAGCTTCTTAATTCAATAATTGGCTGTGTTAAAGAAATGATTATATTGCTTGACAGCAGTACCGTGATTAAGAAAGATACAATTACTATCATCACGTACGATCTTGGAGATTCAAATATATCTGGTAAATCACTTTGTCTAAAAAGACGGATAAAGAAGCCATGCAATAAATAAACATATAACGTCGATTTGCCGAATTTAGTGAAGAAATACTCCTTTTTCGGTACACAAGCGAAAAAACAAAAAATCATCAGAAAGCTTAATACGTAGAAAAATAACCTGATTGCCATTCCTATAAAGTACCCTTCTCCTAATGCCTCATAGGATTTAGAGCCAAACAACCACTGATAATTAATAGATGGAAAGAAATGAAAGCCAATAAATACAAGGGTAAAAATGATAATAGCCATTATCCTTGCATTTTTTGTTTTTACAAAAGAGAAATGTTCCTTTTTCATATAAAATCCTATTAAAAATAAAGGAAAGAATACGAAAGTTCGTGTTAAGCTTAAATAAGTTGAAGTCCAATCAACCATACCTATTGCGAGTCCTAATAGAAGCGACAGGATAATTCCCTGTATCGGCTTTAATTTCGCAAATGCTAATAAAAAGATATTCCAAAAAAACAAACTAATTAAAAACCATAGCGACCAATGTGGTGTCAACGGTTCAATCGCAAAAGTGGACTTTCCATAAAGAAAATAATAAAAAATGCTGTATACTAGCTGAAAGATAAGATAAGGAATGATTAGTTTTTTTGCATATTTTTTTATATACCCCTTTTCTGCAATCCCCTTAGCAAAAAATCCAGAAATTAAAATAAATGCAGGCATATGAAAAGTGTAAATTACTTTATATAACGTATAGATATTTTGATTGTCATTTATGAATGATTGGATAAAATGACCGAAGACAACGAAAAAGATCAAAATAAATTTTGCATTATCAAAGTAGTAATCCCGTTGTTTCATAAACTCATCCTTTCGTGAATGGAAATATCACCAATTTCACTAATTATATATAACACAAATTCGCTAGTTTTAATCACATGTAGTTAATCTGTTAACTAAATAACTTATATTTATTACAAAATTGAAATGAACGGGCGAAATAGTAAGAAAGAAAATCCTTATCTATAATAACAGGGAAACCTTTAAAATTCTTTAAGAATATGTTGGAGTATTTTTGAAATGATAGGAGCTGGAGGGATAAAGAAGAAAGTCAGGGAAATAGGTGGTATCCCCTTAATAGAAAGCTTCTTTTTCTTCTATTTACAAAAAATTCGCTAATTTCATGTTATTTTTCAGAAGGTAAGAGGAAATTCAAGAAATATGTAGAATAATGTAAACACTACGTTTGTAAGGGGGGGTAACCACTAAGATGGATCGTACGTCCTATTCAGAAGAATATCGACAATTACAAAAGAAACTTAGTGAAGTGGAAAAAGAGAATACACTTCTGAGAAAAGAGCTGCAGGAAAAGGATCGTATATGGGATAGGAGATTAATTGCTTTCCAGACAATAAATGTAGGAATTATTATATTTGATGAAAATGGAGTTATTCGAGATATTAATACATGTCTTTGTGATAACTTTAACTTGAAAGTTGATCAAGTTATTGGTAGAAATATTACGCACTTTCTTCAACAAGAGGAACGTTCTAAGGTTAGAAAATATATAAATAATGTGAAAAATATATCTGGTCTAGCCCGTAGTATATTGCCTTTAACAGTTAATAATAAATTAAATTATTTTGAAACCCAGACAAGTCGATTGCCATATGAAATGGGATTTGTGTCAATCATTGAAAATAAAACAGAAGTAATAGAAAAAGAAAGAGAGAAAGAAGAGACACAAATTCTTTATAATGAATTTTTTACAGAAGCGCTTGATGGGATTGTGCTATGGAAAGAAACAGGACAAATTATTGCTGCTAACGCCTCCGCACTTAAAATTTTTGAAAGCACCGAAAAACAGCTGCTGTCATCAAAAATTAGTGACTATATTTATAAAAAAGATAAGCGTTATGCAGAAATAGTCATGAATCTCTATTATCAAAAGGAAAATAGAGAAGAATTGATGTTTTTGATGCCAAATGGACAGAAAAAAATCCTAGAATTTACAACAAAGCTTCATTCTGTAGAAGGCTTAAATATGAGTATTTTCCGCAATGTAACGGAACGTTATAAAATGGAAGAGGAATTAAGAGAAAGTAAGGCGATGTTTGAGAATATTTTCGAAGAAGTATTTGACGGTATTATCATTTGGGATCAGACTTTTAAAATTATTGATATGAATAAAGCAGCGGAACGTTTACTAAGCAAAAATAAAGAGAGTTTAATCGGTTTAGATTTATTATCAATTCTTCCTTCGGCAAAATCAATTGGAGAAGATATAAAGCCTAAGTTATTAAATGTCAAAGAAGAGGGGCAAAATCGAGGACTCTATACCGTGAAATTTCCCCATAAACGAGAATATACACAGATTGAATATAGAAATAAATTTAATATCTATTCAGGATTAAGTATTACGACACTACGCGATATTACAGAAAATGCCGTATTGGAAGAACAGTTAAGGAAATCATCTACATTAAATGTTGTTGGAGAATTGGCAGCAGGAATAGCTCATGAGATTCGTAATCCGATGACAGCTTTAAAAGGATTTATTCAATTGTTAGAAACAGATGTGTCTTCTGAAGAAAATGAGATGTATTTTTCGGTAATAAAATCAGAGTTGATAAGAATTGAATCGATCATTAATGAATTTTTATTGCTAGCTAAACCACAGGCTGTGAAATATGTACAAATAGATTTAAGACAAATAATGAATGAAACGATGGAATTGCTTCATGCTCAAGCCGTATTACAAAATGTTCAATTTATAAAAAGATATGATAAAGAAATTCCAATGAGTTACTGTGAACCAAATCAAATGAAAAAAGTATTTATTAATATTATAAAAAATGCTATCGAGGTATTAGAAGATGGTGGGGAAATTGAGGTTTCAATTGAACCAAAAGATGATTACTTTCATATAGCAATACGGGATAATGGCAAGGGAATGAGTAAAGAAAAGCTTGCAAGAATTGGTGAACCTTTTTATACAACAAAAGAAAAAGGGACCGGTTTAGGTTTATTAGTTTCTTATCAAATAATGGAAGATCATAAAGGGAAAGTAATGGTTGAGTCGGAACTAGGAAAAGGTACGACTTTTCACCTTCTACTACCAATAAAAAAGACATAATAGACTAAAGTTTTATTACTAAAGGCCCCGTTCATGCAACTAGGTCTTTTTTTGTGGAAGGAAAGTAATTGGAAAAGTAGTGATTATGACAACCGCATTCTTTTAATAAAAGATTAGGTTGTTCCTTGACACAATTACCTACTTTTATTATCATCTAATTAGATAATCATAAAAGTAGGTGCTTCCATGCAATTAGATAAACTGGTTGCTTTTTATAAAACAATGGGTGATCCCACAAGAATAAGAATTATTTCTTTATTAGCAAATAAACCGTGGAATGGGCAAGCGTTAGCAGATAAACTTGGCTTATCTGCTCCTACGATTACCCATCATTTAAAGAAAATGCGTGAAATAAATATCGTTTATGACAGAAGAGATAAGAATACGATTTATTTTTATTTAAACAAATCCGTTATTTTGCAACAAACGGAGTCTTTACAAAAACTTGCAATTGGAATGGAGGCGAGTGTAATGAATGTCAACGATGGGGAACAAGCAAAAATAATTGAAAACTTCTTTACCGCAGAGGGGAGACTTAAAAATATTCCTTCTCAAAGAAAGAAAAAATTAATTGTATTTAAATACATGCTGAAAGGGTTAGTGTTTGGTAGAAAATATGAAGAAAAAGAAATAAATGAACATATAAAACAATATTTCGATGATTATGCCACGATTAGAAGAGAATTTATCATCAATCATTTTATGTATAGAGAAAATAATATATATGAACTAAATCCAGAGGAAATGTGGGCAAAGTAAGGGAAAAGGACTGTAGACAAACTCCCCAATTTTAGAGACAGACGTTTTTATATAATATATTTATTTATACCCCTTTCGCTCCAAGCAACGTATAAAATTTAAATTTAACTTATTAAAAATCTTTTGTCGACAAACTGAAAGAGACAAAAGTATTCCAGCCCAAGTTAAAGCCAAACGATTACACGAAATTTCGTACGATTGTTTGGCTTTTTAATTAACTTGTAAAAAAGTTGACTCAGTTGTTATCACCCGCAGCCTGAATACACTCCGCTTTCCGTGGGGCTCGCGCTGAGCCGCTTCGGCCTTTGGCCTGCAGGGTCTCAGGCTGTCTCGCTAATCCCACAGGAGTCTACGTGTATTCAGGCTGCTCCATATTTCCTACTAATTTATTTTTTATTGAAAAAACAATGTTTTTTAGGAAATAAGCTTTAAAAATGGAGTGAAATGGAGCGGAAGACACTCGACTCCTGCGGGAAGTAGAGGAAAGGCTGAGACCCCGCAGCGCAGCGAGGAGGCTCAGCTTCCTCCCCGCGGAAAGCGAGTGTCTGTAGCGCAATGGAACGAATTGTTTTTTTACACTTGAGTATATTTAAAATCATAAGTAACTAGTATCAAAAACTAGCCTTTATTTAAGAGCTAAATTAAAGATTGTTCGTCTTTACAGAGTGGCTATTTAGTTTTGTCCCAGTATGTTTATAAAGATAAAATCATTGATAAAATTCTGGTTTACGATCAGCAAAAATAGGGATTGTTTTGCGAACTTCTGTGACTTTATTTAAATCAATAGGTGCTGTTAGTATTTCTTCATTTTCGCCAGCTTCTGCAAGAATTTCTCCCCAAGGATCAATAATCATACTATGGCCTGCAAAGACATTATCCGGATCTGCTCCAACACGATTACAAGCAATGACATAGCATTGATTTTCAATAGCTCGAGCAATCAGTAGACTTTTCCAGTGTGCTAATCGAGGCTTTGGCCATTCGGCAACTACAAATATTGCTTCTGCCCCTTTCGTTGTGTGGGCTCTTATCCATTCAGGAAAACGAATGTCATAGCATATCATGCTAGCAAAAGTTCTATCCTCTAATGAGAATAGGCCATTTGAGTTACCGCTTTTTAAATATAAATGTTCATCCATTAACTGAAAAAGATGAAGTTTGTCATAAGTGTGGATGATGTTTCCAGAATGATCTATAACAATCAGGGTGTTATAAATGCCGTTTTCTTTCTTATTTGCGATAGAACCACCAACAATAGATACATGATGTTTTATTGCTAAATTTTTTAAAAAGGAGATTGTCTTCTTTGCATCATTATCAGCGATTGTAAGAAGTCTTGTTAAGTCATAGCCAGTTGACCAAAGCTCAGGCAATACAACGATATCACAGTTTTCTTTGCATGCAGCAGTAATTTTTTCTTCTACTTGCTTAAAATTATCCTCCGGTTTACCAAATGCAATATCCATCTGAATCAAACTAATTCGTAATTTCATAAGCTAACACCTCTATTCATCTTTGTTATTTTCCTATATAATGATAATCAACAAAAAAATCCAATTATTATGGTAATTTGGTTATATCATAAAAAAGCGAATTATTAAACGATTATTTTGTAAGTTCATGATTAAAGTAATAATAATATTTTTAACGTTTAAAGAAGGTGTGAAGTACATGAAGACATATGAACAGTCTCGGTTATTAAAAAATTTGCCAGAACAGTTTTTTGCTTCCTTAGTTACGAAGGTCAATCGCTATATTGAAAAAGGCTATGATGTGATTAATTTAGGACAAGGTAATCCAGATCAACCGACTCCTTCTAATATTATTCAGAGCTTGCAAGTGGCAGCTGAACAGCCGAAAAATCATAAGTATTCTCCTTTTAGAGGATATCCACATTTAAAGGAGGCCATTTCTCAATTTTACAAACGAGAATATAAGGTAGATTTAGATCCTGAAACAGAGGTAGCTATTTTATTCGGTGGGAAGGCAGGTCTTGTAGAAATACCGTTATGCTTATTGAATCCAGGTGAAACGGTAATGGTTCCTGATCCAGGGTATCCCGACTATTTATCTGGGATTGCTTTAGCACAAGCTGAAACAGTCATGATGCCATTACGAGAAGAGAATAGCTTTTTACCAAACTATAATGATATAGAAGAAACAGATTTAGAGAGAGCGAAGTTAATGTTTTTGAATTATCCGAATAATCCAACAGGGGCAATTGCGACAAGGGAATTCTTTGCTGAAACAGTTTCTTTAAGCAAACAGCATGACATATGTGTTGTTCATGATTTTGCTTATGGAGCGATTGGCTTTGATGGAAAGAAACCGATTAGTTTTCTTCAAGTAGAAGGGGCAAAGGATATTGGTGTTGAAATTTATACTTTATCAAAGACGTTTAATATGGCAGGCTGGAGAGTAGCATTTGCGGTTGGAAATAGTAGTGTCATTTCTGCTATTAATCTTTATCAAGACCATTTGTATGTAAGTTTATTTGGAGCTATACAAGAAGCTGCCTACACGGCATTAACAGAAGCTCAAGAGAGTGTTAAAAGGATGAATGAGCTTTATGAAAAGAGACGAAATGTATTAATAAAAGGACTCAACGAAATTGGGTGGGAAGTTAATGCGCCTGATGGTTCATTCTTTGCTTGGTTGAAAGTACCAGATGGGTTTACCTCACAAGAATTTAGTGATTATTTATTAGAGACAGTACATATTGCTATGGCTCCGGGATCAGGATTTGGAAAATTTGGAGAGGGATATGTCCGAGTTGGATTATTAACGGAAGAAGAGAGATTACAAGAGGCAGTGGAAAGATTAAGTACACTACCAATTTTTAAGTAAGGGAATACATGATAACTAGACTTTTGGATTGAATAGATTTTTATCTATTTAATCCTTTTTTAATATAGAATCTTTTCTTTTATTCTCTAATAGAGGAAATGATAGGCTATAATGACCAAAAAGAAAGCGTTTGCTTAAAGCGGTTGTACATTTCGACTAAATTCCCTATAATTCTTGTCGAACAGAAGCGGTGTTCTGACAAATAGATGAGTCTTTTTGCCTATTTTCTTTTAGAAAAATGTCTAATATTGCGAATCTATTTACATTTATTTGTTTTATTGTAATAATTCATCAAGTAAACAATAATGATTGTTTGAAAGTACTGGAATTTGATTAGGAGGAAGAAAAAGGTGTATTGTAAGAAATCAGAATTGTTATTTGAAATTCAAGATAAGAGGGAGGTAATGATTAAAACAGCAAAAGAGCGTGGGACAATCGATGAAGAGACAATAAGATTAAGTCAAGAACTGGATGAATTAATCTATAAATATCAGCTTGTTTTTCGTTACGAGCGAGAAAAGAGAAAACAAATAAAAAGGCAATATAAAAATACTCGAATTTTTTGGTCAAATGCTAGTCAATATAAACGAAAAGAGTATTCTCAGGTTGTCTATAGATAAATAGAATATCAGTAATTATGGTGAAGGGTAATGGCAGTGATTACCTGTATAATATCTCATCTAAATCAATGCCCTTCTTTAATTGAAACTTTTAGCACCTCGTTTTACTGTTTTATGTCCACTTTTATCGGAAAAAGAAAAACGCTTCTTTCGTTCATAAGCTATTAACCTTCAGGGTACGAAGGTTAATAAGAAAATGGACATATAAGAAGCGAATGGATAAGATTTTATTCCATTAAAGGCAAGATTATATTAACCCTAGTCCCTTTTTTTTCTCTACTGGATATTTGAATTTCACCATCGAATGATTCAATGATTCTTTTACATACTACAAGCCCTAAACCAGTTCCAGATTCCTTTGAAGTATTAAAAGGTTCAAATATTTTCTTTAATTGTTGGCTGGACATGCCTATTCCGTTATCAATTATCGTAATGAAAACGTTTGAATGAATGGTACGGACTGTAAGTTCTAATTGACCACCATTTTCCATCGCTTCAAGTGCGTTTTTGGTTAAATTTAAAAGCACTTGTTTCATTTGGTCTGCAATTCCAAGGATAAAAATATCTTGTTCAGGAATCGTTTCAATATAATTTACATTATATAAATTTGCCTCTGAAATGATAAGTGGATCAAGTTCTGCGATAATGGATTTTAAATTCATTTTATGTTTTTTTTGTGCGGTAGGCTTCCCTAAAATAAGGAATTGGCTAACGATTTCATTGATCCGTACAATTTCTTTTTGGATAATGGAAAAGTATAGCTGATCTTGTTGATCTAGATGTTTCTCGCTTAATAATTGGATTAATCCTTTGATTCCTGTTAATGGGTTCCTAATTTCATGTGCAGAACTAGCTGCTAAATTTCCAACGAGCTCTAATTTTTGAATTTCATTCTGTTTTGTTTCTTCTTCTCTCCCTTTCCTTTGATAGTAAAGGATTAGGGTCAGATATATCAGATGAAAAATTAGAATAAAGAAAAGAAGTATCCAAATATTCGATTTTACGACGTTCCAAATATTTGTTTTTTCTAATTCGACAATAATGGTCCAAGGTAAACGGTCAATCGGCATACTAATAACATTTGTGCTTAATGTTGCGCCATCGTTTATATAGAGGATTGTTTCTTTTTGACCATTCATAATGGCGATATTTTCCTCGGAGGATAACATTTTCGTTATATTAATAAGATAATCAACACGCAGATAAGCAGTTATAATCGAATCTAGGCGATTATGCTCACTTAATATTGGCATCGCGATACCAATAACTTTCTGGCCGTTGCTTAATACTTCCTCTCTATTAGAAATGACTAAATCTTTCGAGTTAATCACTTCTAATATGTAATCCTCTTCTGAAATATCAACTGAATCATAGGTATCGTTTACCCCAGCAAGTGTTTTCCCTTTATTATCAAGCAAGAATAAACCACCATAAATATGCTCGTTTGTAAATACTTTTCTCAGTAAATTGTCCATTTCTTCTGGTGTGTCAATATTTGTTTGAATCGAAAGACTTAATATATTTAAAGAAGAAACGACTTTGTTTATATAAGAGTCCCACTGTCTCTGATGAATGGAAGCTACCCATTCTGCATGAGCCTTATTTTTTGCGACTTCTTTATTAACTTGATAATTAAAAAAAAGGATTGCAGTAATAATGATAGGAATAACGACGATTGCAACATATAATAGCTTTTTTTGTGTATTTATTTTCATCAATAGATTCTCCATAACGAAATTCCGATATATAGACTTCATTATAACATGAATTAGACAAACCTCAATGAAGGGGAGAGTTTTCCTTGAAATTGACAAAAGTAATGGGGAATAATATAATCTATTTGAATTCGAGATATTGAATTATACTAATAAGGGACGTTTTTATATGGAAAAAAAAGATATTGAACAATCATTAAAATTATATATTGTCATGTCTCGAGCGTATCGAGCAATAAATGAAAATGTAAATAAATTAATTACGGCAAATGGATTGAATCCAACGGAGTTTGCTGTTCTTGAATTGTTGTATCATAAAGGAGATCAGCCGTTACAGCAAATTGGTGGGAAAATTTTATTAGCTAGTGGAAGTATCACCTATGTGGTTGATAAACTGGAGGAAAAAGGATTTTTGAGAAGGATTGCTTGTCCAACGGATCGAAGAGTTACATTCGCTCAAATTACCGATGATGGTAAACAATTGATTGAAGGTATTTTTCCTAATCATGAGCAAAGAATCCATGAAATTATGTCGGAATTATCTCCAGAAGAAAAAGATGTGGCGATTGGATTGATTAAACGACTTGGTTTATCTATTGGTAAATAATTAACATCACAATGTTAATAAGGCGGTATTCATATATGGTTTAAAGTTTCATTTCGAAGTATATTTTTGAAAGAAATCTTCCATTATGAATATTCGCTTTTTTGTATTTGAATTGTAATTTTTCATGTATAATTAAATAAGTTGGCCTTTACAAATAAGGTAATGAACAAAATAGGGGGTATACAAATGAAGTTTTCGGAATTTACATACAAAAGACCAAATATAGATGAATTTTCAGCAAAAATGAATGAATTATTAGTAGATTTTAACAAATCAGAGCATGTTCAGCAGCAAATCACAGCGATTGAGAAAATAAACGAACTTAGAAATGATGTTTCTACGATGTTTAATTTATGCTATATTCGCCACTCGGTTGATACGAATGATGAATTTTATCAAGCAGAACAAGATTATATGGATGAAGTCTCTCCTAAAGTTGAGGGGCTAACGACTAAATATTATGAAGCGCTTGTGCAGTCCAAATTTAAAAATCAATTGGAAGAAAAATGGGGGCATCAACTCTTTGCATTAGCGGAAGCGCAATTAAAAGTTTTCTCAGAGGAAGTAGTAGAGCTTCTGCAGCAGGAAAATAAACTATCAACAGAATACACAAAGCTTGTTGCTTCTGCGAAGATTATGTTTGATGGTGAAGAGAGAACACTTGCTCAATTACAGCCATTTACAGAGTCAAAAGACCGGGATATTAGAAAGGCTGCGAGTGAGGCTCGCTTTGCTTTCTTTAGTGAACATGAAGAGCAGTTAGATAGAATCTATGATGATATGGTAAAGGTTCGTACAGAAATTGCCCAAAAGCTAGGATATGAAAATTTCGTCGAGCTAGCATACCATCGCATGTACCGTACGGACTATAATGCTGAAATGGTTGCGGCCTTCAGAAACCAAGTAAAAGAACATATCGTACCACTTACAACTAAATTAAAAGAAAGACAACAACAGAGAATAGGGGTAGACTCTTTAAAATATTATGATGAGCCATTTGAATTTTTAACGGGAAATGCTGCGCCTAAAGGAGGTCCAGCTTGGATTGTTGAAAATGGTCAAAAGATGTATGATGAGCTATCAAAAGAAACAGGAGCATTCTTTTCCTATTTAAGAGAAACAGAATTAATGGATTTGGTTGCTAAAAAAGGAAAAGCTGGAGGCGGCTACTGTACTTTTATTGAAAATTATAAGGCACCATTTATTTTTTCTAACTTCAATGGAACATCAGGAGATATCGATGTATTAACACATGAGGCAGGTCATGCATTCCAGGTTTATTCTAGTGGTGAGTTTGATATTCCGGAATACTATTGGCCAACATATGAGGCTGCAGAAATTCATTCCATGAGCATGGAGTTCTTTACATGGCCATGGATGGAGCTATTCTTTAAAGAAGATGTAGAGAAATATAAATTTTCCCATTTAAGTTCGGCACTGTTGTTCCTTCCTTATGGAGTGTCAGTAGATGAATTCCAGCATTGGGTATATGAAAATCCGACAGCTACGCCAAAAGAAAGAAAGCAAGCTTGGAGAAATATTGAGAACAAATATAGTCCTCATCTTGACTATGATGGAAATGAGTTTTTAGAAAATGGTGGTTTCTGGCAAAAGCAAGGTCATATTTTTAATTCTCCATTCTATTATATTGATTATACATTAGCGCAAATATGTGCATTCCAATTTTGGAAACGGTCAAGAGAGAATCAAGAAGATGCTTGGGCAGATTATGTGAAGCTTTGCAAATTAGGCGGAAGCAAGCCGTTTACGGAATTAGTGAAAGAGGCTAATCTAATTTCTCCATTTGAAGATGGCTGTGTGGAATCAGTTGTTGGAGTCATTGATGAATGGTTAAGTTCTGTAGATGATCGAAAACTATAAAAGAAAAAAACGTGGGACGATTCCCACGTTTCTTTTTTTACAATCAATTTACTAAGAAATAGACTGAGTCTGAACTGGTTTAATTTTAATTTGGTCATCCTCTAGAACTGCTGTTAATTCTTTTATAGTTGGTTCATCAAGAATAACATCTGCTAGTTGGTCTTCTAAATGCTCTTGTATTACTCTTCTTAGAGGACGAGCGCCGAAGCTTGGATGTGTTCCAAGTTCTACGATTTTCTCTTTTGTAGCTACTGCTATCTGTAAAGTGATTTGTTGTTCTTGTAGGTTTTGAGAAAGCTCATCTAATAACAAGTCCGTAATTTGTAGTAAGTGTTCTTTTTCCAATGATTTAAACTCAATAATCGCATCAAAGCGGTTAAGGAATTCTGGTTTAAAGAAGTTTCCTAGTGTTTGTAATAGATTGCTTTCTTCAATCGCATCATTATTTCCAAAGCCCACGACTTTATGTTTATGGCCGACACTTGCATTACTTGTCATAATAATAACGGAATCTTTAAAGCTAATAGTACGGCCTTGACTATCTGTTAAGCGGCCGTCTTCTAAAATTTGCAAGAAAATCGATTGAATATCAGGATGCGCTTTTTCTATTTCATCTAGTAGAATAATGCTATATGGATTTCTTCTAACTTTCTCTGTTAGTTGTCCTGCTTCTTCATGACCAACATAGCCTGGAGGAGAACCAATGATTTTGCTAATACTATGTTTCTCCATGTATTCACTCATGTCTAGGCGAACCATACTATCCTTGCTACCGAATAATTCTTCTGCAAGTGTTTTGGTAAGCTCTGTTTTCCCAACACCAGTTGGTCCGACAAATAGGAAGCTACCAATTGGTCTCGTTTTGGATTTAAGTCCCGCTCTACTTCGTTTAATGGCTTTAGCTACTTTACGAACAGCTTCTTCTTGTCCAATTACTTTTGCTGCTAAGCGCTCACTTAAAAACTTCATTTTTTGCTGTTCATCTTCCTGTAATTTTCCAACAGGAATACCTGTTTTCTTTTCGATTAATTGCTGGATAAGGGCGACATCGACTAGTGGCTTATCATCGTTGTTTGGTTCATTTAATGCTTTTTCAAGCTGTTGTTCTTCCTTGCGTAATTGAGCTGCTTTCTCATAATTTTCTTCTTTTAATACTTGTTCTTTTTCTTTAGCTATCACCGCAAGGCGACTTTCGATTTCTTCTGTATTTTGATAAGTAGAAGAAAGATTCATTTTAGAACCAGCCTCATCCATTAAGTCAATCGCCTTATCTGGTAAGAATCGATCTTGGATATATCGGTGAGATAGCTCAGCACACGCTATGATTGCATTTTCTGTATACGTTACTTCATGAAATTTTTCGTATTTGTCTTTAATTCCATTTAAGATAGATAATGTTGCCTCAACAGAAGGCTCACTTACTTGTACTGGCTGGAATCTTCGCTCTAATGCAGCATCTTTTTCAATTTGGCGATATTCCTTTAAAGTGGTCGCCCCAATGATATGCAGTTCTCCACGTGCTAAAGCTGGTTTTAAAATATTCCCTGCGTCCATGGATCCTTCAGCAGATCCTGCACCAACTAGCTGATGGATTTCATCAATAAAGACAATAACATTTTTTCTTGCTTGTACTTCTTGAATTACTTGTTTCATTTTTTCTTCAAATTGACCACGAATCCCTGTGTTTGATACAAGGGAAGCCACGTCCAACAAGTAAATTTCTTTGTTTTGCAATTTTTTAGGGACATTGCCTTCGATAATTTTTAATGCTAATCCTTCTGCTATCGCTGTTTTTCCGACCCCAGGTTCCCCGATTAGCACTGGATTATTTTTATTTCTTCTATTTAGAATTTCAATTACACGTTCTATTTCATTTTCTCTGCCGATAACAGGATCTATTAAACCGGCATTTGCCATTTGATTTAAATTTTTACCATATTTATCGAGAATACCAGCTTTTTTATGGTTATTAGTAAATGGGGCTTCCTTTGAAGCACTAGCTCCCCCAAATGCATTTGATTGGTTAAATGATTGAAATAACTCGTCAAAAGGGGAAGGTTGGAAAAACATTGGGCCACTTTGTGCTGTCATTTTATGTTTTTCTTTTTGATAGCAAGCATGACAAATATTCATTGTGCTTTCCATATTGTTTAATACAAATCGTAGGCTGATTGTAGCACTATTTTGTTGGCAGATTTCACATTTCATAAATAAATATCCTCCTTTTGAATTTGACTAATATTGACCTTTTGTAATTATGATTATACTTTGACCTTTTTTGACTTTCAAGTTTTTTGCTTGGGAAAATCAAATGGAATTTTCTGGGGGTGGTGCTTGGGAAGGAGAACGATCTAGTTTCAAAAATTTATTTATTAATAGGAGAAAATGCTCGTCATTGTTTGTCCATTTCAACATATAGTTAGGTAGGGAGGGAAATGTGTGAAAAATAAATGGTATGCTGCAATCCAGCTTGCGGCAGTGTATGTAGGCACTGTTGTCGGTGCTGGATTTGCGACAGGTAGAGAAATAGTAGTCTTTTTTTCACAATATGGATTTATTGGCTTGCTAGGGATCCTTTTAAGTGGGTTTATTTTTGCGTATTTTGGCGCAAAATTAATGCGTATTTCTGTTAAAATAAAGGCTACTTCTTATCAAGAGTTTACTATTTACTTATTTGGTAATGTCATAGGAACGATGATTAACTTTCTATTATTACTTATGCTTATAGGGGTCTGTGCAGTGATGTTTTCAGGAGCTGGTGCTGTATTTGAAGAGCAGCTCGGCCTAGATAAAACAGTCGGAGTTATTTTTACAATTGTCCTTTCTTTACTTGTTATGATGGTAGGTACAAGAGGGTTATTTGCCGTAAATACTTTTGTTGTGCCTATTATGATTAGTTTCAGCTTTATTCTCTTTATTCTATCTGTTTCTTTGCCAGGTTTTTTTGGAGAGATATTTCAAATGGAGACCATTACGTGGAAAACGATTAGCTCCCCATTTTCCTATACTGCCTTAAATTTGGCATTAGCAATAGCGGTATTAGTACCTGCAGCCTCTGAAATTGGCGATGAAGAAGTCGTTAAATGGGGAGGGATACTAGGTGGAATTGCACTTATGATGATTTTAATATCGAGTCATTTCTCCCTTATCATGCTAAAGGATGTTTATCTTTATTCCATTCCTATGGCTACTATAATGAAACATTTAGCACCACAGCTTTCATGGGTTTATATTTTAGTTATTTATGGAGAAATTTTCAGTTCAGTAATTGGGAATATCTATGGTTTAGAGAGGCAACTGCGAAGCTTCATTCCATTACCAAGTATGGTGTTAATCGGCGGGATTATCTTAGTTTCCTACTTGATTAGCTATGTACAGTATGGAACGCTACTATCTTTTTTATATCCTATATTTGGTTATATTAGTTTAGTTTTTCTCTTGTTTTTATGGATTAAGCCTGTGCCAAAATAATAGATGAAAAGTCATAAAGTATCCCTTAACCTATTTTTGAATGTAAAGGAAAAGGGATACTTTATTGTCTTATTTGAACCTCTGTTAGTTAATTAAAGCTTGTAAAGGGGAAGGAATCCGTCCGCCACGATTAATAAGTTTTTCTGAGCTGAATGGATTCACACCCATTACTGGTGCTCGTCCTAATAGTCCACCGAATTCCACGATTTCTCCTTCTTTTTTCCCTGGAACAGGAATGACACGGACAGCGGTAGTTTTTTTATTAATCATCCCAATGGCTGCTTCATCAGCAATTATTGCAGATAAGGTAGCCGGTGTAGCTTCTCCAGTAAGTGCAATCATGTCAAGGCCAACAGAGCATACGCAAGTCATTGCTTCTAGTTTGGAAAGGGTTAAGCTATTGTCTAAAATCCCTTTAATCATTCCATTGTCTTCACTGACTGGAATAAAGGCGCCACTTAATCCTCCGACGTAACTACTTGCCATTGCACCACCTTTTTTAACTGCATCATTCATTAAAGCAAGCGCTGCAATAGTGCCATGAGTTCCAACTCGCTCTAAACCGATTTCTTCTAATATTTCAGCAACACTATCATTAATAGCGTTTGTTGGAGCAAGGGATAAATCCATAATTCCAAATGGAACATCTAAGCGTTCAGCAACTACACGACCGATTAATTCACCAGCACGAGTAATTTTAAATGTCGTCTTTTTGATGATTTCTGATACTTCTCCTAAATCAGCTTCAGGATATTTTTTTAAAGCACTTAAAACGACTCCTGGTCCACTAACTCCCACATTAATTACAACTTCTCCTTCGCCAGCACCATGGAATGCGCCAGCCATAAATGGATTGTCCTCAACTGGATTACAGAAAACAACAAGCTTAGCACAAGCTAAACCGTTTTGATCCTTTGTATTTTCGGCAGCTTTTTTGATGATTTCTCCCATTTGCTTTACAGCGTCCATATTAATACCTGTTCTAGTAGTTGCGACAGATACAGATGCACAAACTCTTTCTGTGACAGAAAGTGCTTCTGGAAGTGCATCAAGCAATGTTTGATCTCCTTTAGTAATCCCTTTATGTACAAGTGCAGAGTAACCACCGATAAAATCTACATTTAAATCTTTTGCTGCTTTATCTAATGTTTGTGCTAAAGTTACTGCTTGTTCTACGGTACTATTTCCGAGGATTTCAGCAATTGGAGTAATAGAAATACGTTTGTTTATAATTGGAATGCCATATTCCTTTTCAACAGCATTTGCTACTTCTGTTAATTTGCTTGCATACGTAGTTATTTTTTTATAAACAGCCTCATTTAATTTGTGGAAATCCGAATCTGCACAATCATAGAGACTGATTCCCATCGTAACAGTACGTATATCAAGATTCTCCATCTGTACCATGTTAATCGTTTCCATCATTTCGTTTAATGCAATTTTCATTTTTTCGACCTTCTTTCCTTAGACGCGATGCATAGATTGAAAAATTTCTTCTAATTGAATATTTATTTTTAAATGAAGTTGCTCGCTTAATTCATTAAACTGCTTTGTTAAGTCATCTAAGTTTTCTTTATCGGTAATATCTACTAACATCATCATCGTAAAGAAATCTTGTAAAATGGTTTGACTGATATCTAGAATATTGATGTGATTATTAGAAAGGATTGTCGTAACCTTACTGATAATTCCAATTTGATCTTTTCCAATTACGCTAACGACTGCTCGACGTTGTTGAACCATCATTTCACCTCATAATTCACTATTTTGATTGCATCTTAAATAAAGCATTATTTTATGAATGTACGAAAAAAACAGATTGGATACACCAATCTGTTTCAAAGGATAAGAAGAACCAGGACATGATAAGCTAATATGTATTGGTTAATCTTCTGTCCTTTTACCTGAGATTGTGAATCCTTCGGTGCCGTTTGCAAAAATAAAACGGTCTCTCCAGAAGCTGCTCCTGTTATAGTTTGATCCATAACATTCATAGCATGCAGTTATTTAAGAAATATAATGTGATGTTAACAGTTTTTTTTCGTATGGTCAATCAAATATTTGTTAATGGAGATGTGAATCTTGTCCATCTTAATGAATAGAAAAGGGAGCGTAAAATTGGTATAAGTTCGTAGGGAAGAATGCGGATAAAAAAATAAATAATGTTTATTATAAAATGGAAAGGAGGAGGTGAGGGAAGTGTCAAAAGCACATAGAGAAAAGGAAAGAGAATGGACTGTACGTAAGCAGAAACAAAAGCCACATGGAAAAGTAAAAACGAAAAAAGAATTAGCGGAAGAATAGTTTCTTCCTTATTATATATAAATTAAATAAAGCGCATACAAAAAAGAAGTCGATAAAAGGGATAAATCCCTATCTGACTTCTTTTCATCTATTTAACATTTATTTAATGATACGATAGTTTTTATGGTTTACTACTGTTCTTTGCTCTAATTCTAAATCACGGTAATTATTCATATAAGTCAAATCTACGATTACCGAATTTTCATTTACTTTTTCAACAATTCCTTGTAATCCTCTAAATTCAATGATATTTCCAACCTCAGCTCTTTTCACTCACAATCTCTCCTTATCATTCCAAATTTTATATAAATTCTGATTATAGTTTGCACTACTTAGAACTTATTCGTAAAAAATAGCAGTATAGCAATCTTAATATATATATACTATGAAACTGCGAATAAAATGTGTATCATTTACTTTTTTGAAATAGGTTTTTTTGGAAGGTATATCTACCTAACATGATGAAATAAAGGGAAATACAGTTTTATCAAAAAATTATGTATTTTTCATATAAAAGAAAGTAGTTTAAGTGATCGTCTAATGAAAAAGCCAAATTTTCGGCTATCACTAATATGTACTTTTCTAATATTAGAAGATATTATAACATAATTAGGAAAAATATACATAATTATTATCAAAAAATAGTATAAAAATAAGAATTATGTAGATTCTTTGCTTAAAGTATCCGAATAAATTAAAATATGGACTGAAAATGATAGAAAGGAATATGGGTGATTTGGATGAATAAGGAATTGGCAGAAGAAATATTAGACAAGTTAAAGAATAAAGAAATGGAAAGCTATCGAGTAAAAAAAGAGGAGTTTCTCACTTTTCGAACAGAATTAGTAAAGAGAGAAGACTTTAAGTATTTTAAAGGAATTGCCGAAATTGGTGGAGATGTTACTTATAAATACATGGATGAACCAAGAAGTTAATAAGAAGGTAGCCTCGCCTTCAAACCAGTAAACCAGGTAGGAAAGCGAGGTTTTTTTTGCCCCTTTAAAGAGCATCTTTATTCTCTTCTCGAGCAAGTTCTTTAATGCCATTGATTATCTTCTGTTTTGCTTCATTATCTCCAGTTCCCTCATAACCATATTCAAAGTGGCTTCCAAGTTTTTTCTTCCAAGTAATTTGGCCAGGCATACATATTTCCTGTCCATTTAAGGTGAATTGAAGCTGCAATAATAAGCGCGTATCACCGACAGGTAAATCAAATTCTGTGCGAAATCTTAATCCATTGGGACTTATATTATAGATAAGGGCCTGTCCTTTACTAGAAAGTGTGTCTTCATCAACTTTTAGTGTGAATACGGCGTCTAAAGAATCATTTAATTGATAACGAAAAGCCTCATTTCGTTTGTATCGCATATTTCCCCTCCCTTATCCTTTTTAGGTTGTTTTCATATTATATTATTAAAGTATGAGGATTTAGTAATTTATAAATCAGCTATTCAACTTGAAAGTTTTCAATAATATTAAAGCTTGTTTCACTAGATATTGCAATATATTATTCAAATAATTACTCGTTTCTATTCGAATGTTTGAAGGATTTGTTACAGATACTTGTTCAAGATATATATATGGTATAAAAGTGAATGAATAGGGAATTTTACTAAACAGGAAATAACTCCAGTAAGAATGCTTTTTTAGTGATAAAAAGTACTAAATTTCGCCATAAAGTTAACAATTTTTTGTCGTTTAATAAATTTTGATTGTTTAGTTAAGAAAGAAATGCTATTCTTTCATTTGAGATGTCTTTTTCAAAAACTTAAATTACCTGCCTATTTTTGAACACTTTTTTACATGTTCTCATCTTAATAGAAGATGCTATAAATGGTTGTAAAGAAAGTTTGTGTACATAGACAGTAAATTTTTTTCGACAAAATACATAGCTTTCGGTTTACAATTGTAATATATAAATTATATATTATTTATGATAAACAATTGTTAGTTTATATTAAGGTTGTTTAAGTTTGAAAAGTTTAGCTATATGTTTACATCTTATAACTTAATTTATAAAGGAGAATGATTTTATTATGGTAGAAAAACAATTTAAAGTTATTGCAGATACAGGAATTCATGCTAGACCAGCAACTCTTTTAGTACAAGCTGCTAGCAAGTTTGATTCAGATATTCAATTAGAATACAAAGAGAAAAAAGTTAATCTTAAATCGATTATGGGTGTTATGTCATTAGGGATCGCTCAAGGTGCTGATATTAAAATTATTGCAGAAGGTAACGACGAGCAAGAAGCAATTAATGGATTACAAGAAACTTTAAATAAAGAAGGTTTAGCAGAATAATGAGTTTTTTACAGGGAATTGCTGCATCTAGTGGAATAGCCATTGCTAAAGCATATCGTCTAGTTGAACCAGATCTTTCTTTTGACAAGACTACTGTTGAAAATGCAGAAAATGAAATTTCTCGTTTTCAAGAAGCTTTAACAAAAGCGAAATCAGAATTAGAAGCTATTCGTGAAAAAGCCCATACAGAGCTTGGTGCGGATAAAGCTGCTATTTTTGAAGCGCATTTATTAGTATTAAGTGACCCAGAATTAATTGCACCTATTGAAGATAAAATTAAAACGGACCTAGTGAATGCAGAATATGCATTAAAAGAAACAACAGATATGTTTATTACAATGTTTGAATCGATGGATAATGAATATATGCAAGAAAGAGCTGCTGACATTCGTGACGTTACAAAGCGTGTAATGTCTCATCTTTTAGGCGTACATTTAGCAAACCCAAGTATGATTTCTGAAGAAGTAGTGGTAGTCGCAGAAGATTTAACACCATCTGATACTGCACAACTTAACCGCCAGTTTGTTAAAGGGTTCACAACAGATATCGGTGGAAGAACTTCTCACTCAGCAATCATGGCTCGCTCTTTAGAAATTCCTGCTGTTGTTGGTACAAAAAAAGCAACAGAAGAAATTAATAATGGCGATTTAGTAATTGTTGACGGATTAAAAGGAGAAATCCATATTAATCCAACACCTGAAGTAGTGGAAAGCTATAAAAAGGTAGCAGAGCAATATGAGCAGCAAAAAGCGGAATGGGCTAAGTTAGTTAATGAACAAACAGTAAGCTCTGACGGCGTTCATGTTGAACTTGCAGCAAATATTGGTACACCTAACGATTTAGAAGGTGTTATTAATAACGGTGGGGAAGCTGTTGGTTTATACCGTACTGAATTCCTATATATGGGTAGAGACCAGCTTCCTACAGAAGATGAGCAATTTGAATCTTATAAAGCTGTTCTTGAAGGCATGAAAGGGAAGCCAGTTGTTGTACGTACTTTAGACATTGGTGGAGATAAAGAATTACCATATTTAGATCTTCCAAAAGAAATGAACCCATTCTTAGGTTTCCGTGCAATTCGTCTTTGCTTAGAAGAGCAAGATATTTTCCGTACGCAATTAAGAGCGTTGCTACGTGCAAGCTCATATGGAAATCTAAAAATCATGTTCCCGATGATTGCTACATTGAATGAATTCCGTGCTGCAAAAGCTCTTTTAGAAGAAGAGAAAACTAACTTAACAAGTGAAGGCGTTAAAGTTGCAGATAAAATTGAATTAGGTATCATGGTTGAAATTCCTTCTACAGCAGTTCTTGCAGATCAATTTGCGAAAGAAGTTGACTTCTTCAGTATTGGTACAAATGACTTAATCCAATATACAATGGCTGCAGACCGTATGAATGAAAGAGTTTCTTACCTTTACCAACCATACAATCCTTCTATTTTACGTCTTGTTAAAATGGTTATCGATGCCGCGCACAAAGAAGGCAAATGGGCAGGTATGTGTGGAGAGATGGCAGGAGATGAAACAGCAATTCCTTTATTATTAGGATTAGGCTTAGATGAATTCTCTATGAGTGCTACATCAATCTTAAAAGCAAGAGCGCAAATTCTAAACCTTTCTAAAGCAGAAATGGAAGAATTAGCAGAAAAAGCATTGCAAATGTCTACAACGGAAGAAGTTATGGAAGCAGTTAAAGCTGCAGCAAAACTTTCTTAAAAAAATAGGTTTATCCTTAAAAATAGTGGGTATAAATAAAAATAGCATAAGCTCTTTTTACAAGTTAGCTTAACGCTATTCTCATTTTCCCCTTATTTAACTGACTAGAATAATCTCTAGTCAGTTTTTTGTGTGTAAATATAAGCTAATGCATACATGAAAAGAAAAGGAAAGAGGTAAAATACAAATATCTATTTTTTATCCCACTTGTAAACTTCGGTAAGATTCAATCGTTTCGATTTGTTTGGACAGGTTTATTGGGAATAAATAATGGGAAGTGGTTTTAAAAAGAGATTTTCTGTTATACATATGAACAAAGAACTGTTAATTCGTTCTATGTTGGAATTCTTAGAAAAGGCGAAAATAATAACAAGACAAAGTATGAAGGAGATGAATAAAGTCAAGTGGATTTCTATCAAAAGGAAAAAGATGTTGTACTAAAAGATTTACAGTCCTCTGAACAAGGATTATCATCAGACAAAGTGAAGGCGCTTTTAGAAAGTGAAGGATATAATGAGCTACAAGATAAAGAAAAAGTGCCAACGTGGAAGCTTTTTTTAGAAACGTTTAAAGATCCGATGGTTATTGTGTTATTAGTAGTAATTGTTATCCAATTAATAATGGGTAAATTTGTTGAATCCCTCATTATTTTTTTAGTGTTACTACTTAATTCTGTTATTAGTGTTATTCAAACAAAAAAAGCAGAAAGCTCTTTAGATGCATTGCGGAATATGAGTGCTCCAGAGGCAAAAGTAAGACGAGATAATACGAATAGTACGATTCCAGCACGAGAGCTTGTTCCAGGTGATATTGTTTTTCTAGAAGCGGGTGATTATGTTCCGGCAGATGGAAGAATATTAGAAAGTGGTTCTTTGAAAGTAAATGAGGGAATGTTAACAGGGGAATCAGAAGCAATTGAGAAACAAGAAAAGGTTATTACAGAGGACTCTGCCCTTGGAGACCGTATTAATATGGTTTATAGCAGTTCTCTTGTTGTTTATGGAAGAGGCACATTCGTCGTAACAGGTACTGGTGAAAAGACTGAAATTGGTAAAATTGCGGATATGTTAAATAAGGCAGAAGAAAAGCAGACACCTTTACAACAAAAACTTGCTCAATTCAGTAAGAAATTAGGGGTCGGAATTCTAATCCTCTCTATTCTTATTTTTGCGATCCAAGCATTAAGAATATGGCTAGGAGATGAAACGGTAGATGTTACTACTTCTATCCTTAATGCCTTATTATTTGCAGTAGCAGTAGCAGTAGCAGCCATTCCTGAGGCTCTGTCGTCTATTGTTACGATTGTCTTATCGGTCGGAACTAATAAGATGGCGAAACAAAGTGCGATTATTCGAAAGCTGCCTGCAGTTGAAACATTGGGTTCTACTAGTGTTATTTGTACAGATAAAACAGGTACTTTAACTCAAAATAAAATGACTGTGACCGATTATTTTATTCCAGAAGGGGTAGTAGAGCATATACCAGCTGATCCTTCTCAATGGAATCACTCGGAAACCTTTTTATTAAATATTGCTGTATTATGTAATGATTCTTATATTAATAAAGAAAACAGAGAAGTGGGAGATCCAACAGAAGTTGCCCTTATTAACTTTTATAATGATGGCAAACGAAGCTATGAAGAAGTCCGCACAAGATATCCTAGAGAAGCGGAATTGCCCTTTGATTCGGATCGAAAATTAATGTCTACCATTCATACGATTGATAACCAACGTCTAATGCTTATTAAAGGTGGCCCAGATGTTATGTTCAATCGAGCGACGAAGATTTTGGTCAATGAAAAAGAAGAACCATTAACAAATGATTGGTTAAAAAAATTACAAGATGCCAACGAAGATTTTTCAAACCAGGCATTGCGTGTCCTCGCATATGGATACAAACATGTTTCTTTAGATAAATCGGCAATAACGGAAGAGGATGAATCAGATATTATCCTTGTAGGCTTAACCGCCATGATGGATCCACCTCGTGAGGCGGTATATGGATCGATTGAACAAACAAAGGATGCTGGGATACGCACAGTGATGATCACGGGTGATCATAAAACAACCGCTCAGGCAATCGGTCGGAAAATCGGTTTAATGGAGGAAAACGATATTGCATTAACTGGTCAAGAGCTAGATGCTTTATCAGAAGAGGAACTAGATAAAAAATTGGAGAATATATCTGTTTATGCTAGGGTGTCTCCTGAAAATAAAATACGAATTGTTCGTGCATGGCAAAAGAAAAATCGAATCGTTGCAATGACTGGAGATGGTGTCAATGATGCTCCAGCATTAAAACAAGCTGATATTGGTATTGCGATGGGAAGTGGAACGGATGTAGCCAAGGATTCAGCTGATATGATTCTGACGGATGATAATTTTGTGTCGATAGTAAATGCAGTAGGCGTAGGAAGAACTGTATTTGATAATATTAAAAAATCAATTGGTTATTTATTTGCAGGGAATTTTGGGGCAATCATTGCCATATTATTTGCCGTAATTGCAGGTTGGGCCAATCCTTTTACAGCATTACAGCTGTTGTTTATTAATTTAGTGAATGATTCCTTGCCAGCGATTGCACTTGGAATGGAAAAATCAGAGCCAGGTGTAATGAAGCGCAAACCAAGAGATGTCAAAGAGGGAATCTTTGCCGGTGGAACACTTCGAGCAGTCGTTGTAAGAGGGGTATTAATTGGTATAGCGGTTATCATCTCCCATTATATTGGTTTACAGCATTCTGATGAATTAGGAGTCGCTATGGCTTTTACCACATTAATCCTTTCCCGTTCTTTACAGACTTTTGCTGCTAGATCTAGTACACAAACGATTTTTGGTGTTGGTTTATTTACCAATAAATATGTATTAGGAGCTGTAGGAGTTTGTTTCTTGTTATATTTGATTACCATTTTGCCATTTGCTAGAGAAGTCTTTGCTATTCCGGCTTCATTTGGCATGAATGAATGGTTAATCGCAACTGGTTTAGCAGTTGCTGCTGTGATTGTAATGGAAATAATGAAAGTACTTATTGTGAGGATATTACGCAAATAAGTAGAAAGAAAAAACTACCTTTACCTATACAATCGATGATAAAGATTTGTATTAAGGGTAGTTTTTTCTATCATTGTGATACTAACTTCAAAAGAGAAATTAGACAATTAGAAATGTTTTCATGATACTATAAAGAAAAACAATGTGATAAGCATTGTATAAAGGAGAGGGAAAAATGTTGACTAAAGAAACTACTATCATTGGTTTTATCGGTACAGGTGTAATGGGGAAAAGCATGGCTAAACATTTATTGCATGCAGGGTACCAAGTTATTGTTCATAATCGTACAAAAGAAAAAGCATCGGAACTTTTGGCTGAAGGAGCTGAATGGGTCGAAAGTCCGTACGAGATGGCATTGAAGGCAAATGTGATTATTACGATTATTGGTTATCCAAAAGATGTAGAGGAAGTCTACCTAGGGGAACATGGCTTAGTTAAGAATGCAAAAGAAAATACATATTTAATCGATATGACAACATCTACACCTAGCCTTGCGAAAAAAATATATGAAGAAGCAAAAATAAAAAATATTTATGCCTTAGATGCGCCTGTTAGCGGTGGAGATGTAGGGGCAAGAGAGGCGAAATTATCCATTATGGTTGGTGGTGACGAAGAAGTTTTTACAGAACTTCAGTCAATATTTGAAATACTTGGAACAAATATCGTATATCAAGGGCCTGCAGGATCTGGACAACATACAAAAATGTGCAACCAAATTGCTATTGCATCCAACATGATAGGTGTTACAGAAGCTATTGTTTATGCAAAGAAAGCCGGATTAGATCCAGAGAAGGTACTAGATAGTATATCAACTGGGGCAGCTGGAAGCTTTTCCTTAAGCAATCTAGCACCAAGAATGATAAAAGGCGATTTTGAGCCAGGTTTTTATATCAAGCATTTTATTAAAGATATGCGAATTGCGCTTAAAGAGGCAGAGGGGATGAACATGGAAACTCCAGGTTTATCACTTGCTGAGACATTATATACTCATTTATCAGCAAAAGGTGAAGAGGATAGCGGCACACAAGCTTTATTTAAATATTGGGATTGATGAAGAAAAAGCTTCTAACTCTTTAAAACTAAAGAGTTGGAAGCTTTTTCTATTTTATGTATCTTTTCATATATTCCTCTAAACGATTACAAGCTTCAGCTAATGTTTCCATTGAATAGGCAAATGAAATCCGGAAATATCCTTCTCCTAATGCTGAAAAAGCACTTCCAGGAACAACCGCTAAATTTACTTTATCAACTAAATCGAGACAAAAGTCAAAGGAATTCAACTTTGTTGTCGGTACTTTTATGAAAAAGTAAAAAGCACCATCTGGCATTACTACATCTAATCCGATAGAGGTTAAACGATCATACACATATTTTCTTCGCAGTCTATAGTCATCTCTCATTGGTTCGGCATCATTTATACCAACAGTTAATGCCTCTATTGCAGCTCTTTGCGAGATAGAAGAGGCGCAAGTTACATTATATTGATGTACTTTAATAATTTGCTGACTAAGATATGCTGGTGCAAATAATAGTCCAATTCTCCAGCCGGTCATACTATGGGATTTAGATAGTCCGTTAATGACAATGGTTTGTTCGCGCAGAAACTCGGCAATGGACACATGGTCTTGATCATAGAGTAATTCACTGTATATTTCATCTGCTAAAATAAAGATATCTTTTCCCTTAATAAGAGCAGCAATTTCCATTAATTCTTCTTTCGTCAAACTAACTCCTGTAGGATTGGATGGGTAAGGTAAGACGATACATCTAGTTTTTTCCGTTATGTATTTTTGGATTACATCTGCTGTAAAACGAAAAGAAGTATGGCGAATATCAGCGTATACTGGAATGGCTCCACATAAACGGATAATTGGTTCATATCCTGGATAAACTGGTCCAGGGAGAATCACCTCTACACCTTGTTCGAGAATGGTTCGAAAGGTAACATCGATTGCTTCACTAGCTCCAACTGTAACAAGCACTTCGGTGGAAGGGTCATAGGAAAGATTATACTTTTTATGTACGAATTGTGATGCGGCTTTGCGTAATTCAAGTTCGCCGGCATTATGCGTATAAGAAGTATAGTTTTCGTCAATGGACGTTTTAGCAGCTTCTTTAATATGTGAAGGTGTCGGAAAATCTGGCTGACCAATTGTTAAAGAAACCATACCTTCCTTTCCAGCAACCATATTGGAGAATTTTCTTATTCCAGAAATTTCAATATTTTTAACTTTTGTATTAATTAAATGTTCCATATCCAGTCTCCTATCGTAACGTATTCTATTATGATATCAAAAGCGGAGATTATTGAAAACCATTGACCACATATAGGCAAATAAAAAGAGCAGTGACTATATAGCAATCACTGCTCTAACATATATACTCCAATTAATTTGATTTAGTAACCATAATCCCAATCAACATCTTCTTCTATCAACAATAATTGTTCATGGTTTTCTATGGATTCGTTTGTATTATCTGTTTTCTCTAGCTCTTTCCATGCAGCTAAATCAACATTTTCTAAAAAAGTTACAGATAAGTCATCATGAAAAAGAATTGCAGTACCCTTCATTGTGTACTCGTCCTCTCCTTAAGTGTATTTAAGAAAAAATCCTAAATTTTCTTATTCACTTCCTTACACTTTTAGATTATTCCAATCACTTTAAATCGTCTAGGTCTTTGTTACACTTTTCACGAAATAGTAAAAAAATAATAAACATTTTATGAACTTTTTAGGAGTAGTAAAGGGGGAATCTAATTGCTCCTGTTAATGTTTAGAAATTGTAAAACTACCACTCATTTCATAAAAAAGGTTGTTCAGATAATAAATTCCATTTATCATATTAGTAGGAGGGGAAATATAGAAGGTAACAACAATACAAATAGATAAAGAGGAACAACCTCAATATGCAGGATTCTGGATTCGTTTTGGAGCATGGGTAATCGATAGTATTATTGTCGGGATTCCCTTATTAATTCTTTCTAATGTCATTTTTGCTCTATTTGTGAATTCAATGGAAATCCCTGAAGAGCTACTGCTTGATCCAGCAAGTATAGAAACATTATCAGATGCTGAAATTTTATCGATAATAGGTCCGATGATGGTTGCCTTTTTCGGAACAATGGCAGTATGTTTGCTTATTAGTCTTTTTTATTACTCGCTACTTCATTCATCAAAGTGGCAAGCAACGATTGGGAAAAAACTATTAGGTTTAAAGGTGACAGATAAAAATGGAAATAGACTTTCTTTCTGGAGAAGCTTAGGAAGATACATAGTGTCTAGTCTTTTATCTGGAATTCTATTAATTGGTTTTATTTTGGCAGCTTTTACAGAAAAGAAGCAAGCATTACATGATTTAATCGTCGGTTCATTTGTAGTAAAAAAATAATTAGATACTATCTATCAGATATCCATCATGCAGAGTATCACTTGCATGATGGATAAGCCAAAAGGTTCTATGGGGGACAAGGAAAAAAAGAGTATGTCATCTGCATACTTGCTTATTGAGAGGAGAGCTTGATGGATGGAGCCGATAACAAATAAAGTTCAAATGCAAAAAAAAGGATTGGCGTTATATTTTTCTTTGCCAATTCTTTCATGGGCACTATATGATGCTGCAAACACCATTTTTTCGTCAAATATTAATACCGTTTTTTTTCCGTTATACTTACAGGAAATCGTGGGTTCAAATGAAGTGCAGAATCAAATAGCGTCTACTTTTATATCCTATGCAAATGCTGTTGCAAGCTTTCTGTTAGTAATCTTTTCCCCTTTATTTGGAGTTATTATGGATAGAACAGGGAAGAAGAAAAAATATATCGTTATCCTAACATTATTAACTGTTATTGGAACGATTGCTATGGGGATTTTTTCGTCTATTCAATTTTCACAAACGATGTTTGGAATACCAATGTCTTTAATTTTCGTTATTCTCTTTTTTGTATTATCTAAATTTACATATCATTCTAGCTTAGTATTTTATGATACTATGATTTCTGATTTAGGAAGCAAGGAGCAAATTCCTTTAATATCTGGATTTGGCGTTGCAGTAGGCTATATTGGTACACTCATTGGCTTATCTGTTTATTTATTTATAGATGATGGAGCTTATAATCAATCCTTTATTCCAACTGGGATTCTCTTTTTGCTTTTATCCTTGCCATTATTTTATTTCATCAAAGATACACCAAAAGAAAATGTCCAGAAACAATCATTTTTATCAGGATATCGTGAAATTGTAGAAACCTTTAAACAAATAAGGAATTATCGGAAAATTTTTATTTTTATGCTTGCTTATTTTTTCCTAAATGATGCATTAGCGACTACCATTGCTATGATGGCAGTTTATGCAAATGCAATCATTGGATTAAGTACTGGAAAATTTATTATTCTATACCTTGTGTCAACGATTGCTAGTATAATCGGATCATTTATCTTTGGATATATTACTAAAAGTATTGGCGCTTATCGGGCTGTTCGCTATGTTGGAATATTATTAGTGATTGCTTTAATTATTGCAACGTTTGCTTGGAATGAAGGATCCTTCTGGATTGCTGGTAGTCTTTTTGGAGTTGCATTAGGAAGCATGTGGGTAACGACGAGAACCTACATTGTGGAAATTACCCCGGAAGAGAAGAGAGGACAATTTTTTGGGCTATTTGCCTTTTCTGGTAAGGTATCATCTATTCTCGGTCCGTTATTATATGGTACCATTACATTCGTATTTGCTGATTTAGGGAATATAGCAAGTAGAATGGCGCTGGGATCATTAATTATTTTAACGATTATCGGGTTAGTGATTCATGCACGTGTAAAAGAAGAATGGTAAAAAATTGGTTAGTTTTATCAAAAATATTGTAATTATAGAGCTGTTCAGGAAAACTAACAGAAGCAGTTATTCCGTTAAAGGGTAAGAGGAGTAATGGGAATACTATGCTTGATGTTTCTTTTTTAGGAACAGTTCTTTTTAGTCTGTTTTTCAATAGTCATTGTTATTCATTCAGTATAAACACAAGACGCATTGCTTTTAGTGTCTAATGTCTCGTTAATCTCCGATAAGCCTAGTATTCAGCAAACGATGAATTATTTATAAAGAGGGTAACAGGAGGATTTTGTTGGAAGCGAAAATTCTAGATCTAACAGATAGTTTATAAATACTTTTTTATTGAGAAATTTAAATAGGTCTACTTTAAGAATAGATAATAAGTCCGATATAAAGAATAGGTATATTGAAGAATAGGAAATTTCTTAATGAACGAATTTTTTGAACCGAAAGGACAGAATCAATGAAAAATGAAAAAGGTATACTATTAGAAACTGGAACAAACGAACTTGAAATTGTTGAATTTAATGTAGGGAAAAATAATTTTGGTATCAATGTAATTAAGGTAAAAGAAATTATTAATCCAGTACCAATTACTCCGATTCCTCATGCTCATCCATACGTCGAAGGAATTATGGAACTAAGAGGGGAAGTATTAACCGTTGTAAATCTTGCGAATGTATTAGGTTATTCTCCTTCTGATACTCCTGAGAAAGACAAATACATTGTTTCAGAATTTAATAAAACAAAAATTATTTTCCATGTCCATAATGTTACACAAATTCATCGAATTTCTTGGGAAAACATCGAAAAACCATCTGAGACCTACTATGGTTCTGAAAGTCAAATCATTGGAGTGGTAAAATTAAACGGTGCGATGATTTTACTATTGGATTTTGAAAAAATCGTTGTGGATATTAATCCTGAATCGGGAATAAATGTTCAACAAGTAAAAAAATTAGGGGAAAGACAGAGAAGTGACAAGAAACTTATTGTCGTTGAAGATTCTGCGCTTTTAAGAAAATTATTAGAAGATACGTTGAATGCTGCTGGTTTTGAGCATATTACTTTTTTTGAAAATGGTCGTGAAGCGTTAGGTTATTTAACAAAGAGTATAGAGGCTGGTAATTCAATAGAAGATGTTGCACAGTTAATGATTACAGATGTAGAAATGCCGCAAATGGATGGACATCATTTAACAAAAGTAGTTAAAGACAATGCAAATTTACAAGCATTACCTGTTGTTATCTTTTCATCTTTAATTACAGATGATTTAAGACATAAGGGACAATTAGTTGGAGCGAATGCGCAAGTAAGTAAACCTGAAATTAATGAACTAATTCATATAATCGATAACATTATTTTATAATAATCTAAATGTACTAAATCCTTGTGTAATAGCTATAAGAGAAGTATTTGATTTGGAAACCAATTAATTAATAGAAGCTGCAATCTATTTTGTTTTTTTTGAAATAGATTGGCAGCTTTTTTTTTTCGTAAAGTTTGTTGCTATGACCCGCAGCCTGAATACACTTCGCTTTCCATGGGGCGAGCGGTGAGCCTCCTCAGCTTCGCCTATGGGGTATCACCTGTCTCACTAATCCCATAGGAGTCTACGTGTATTCAGGCTGCTCAGATTTCCTCATTAATTGATTTTTTCTATTGAGAAAGCAACAATCGTTTAGAAAACAGCCAAAATTATAAAAATGACGTGACATACATTTAATTGTATACGTATATGGAGGGATTTATCGGGATTATGATAATACTTACTTCTTAAAAGAAACAATTAATAGCTTTCACCAAGTTTTTTAAACACTGGCTTTTGATATTTCTTTTGGCGAATTGATTGATTAGGTGGTAGCTCTTCTTTTAAACCAGTGTATCCAGATAAAAGCTTTTTTGATTGTGTTAAGGAAAGAGTTGATTTGGGATTTCGAATACTTTGATTGAGAGATCCTAAATGTGGCAATTCCTCAAAATCCTTTTTAGTAGGAGGTAAATGAAAAGTATAGTTTTCACATGCAATCAATAGGTCTGATTGTTGTTGGCTATATTTTGGATTGTTTGAGAAGTGTAGGCCCATTTTTTTTGCTTTGCCTTCTGCTAATAGCTTATGTAAGCTGTCATGCTTTAATTTATATAAGAACTTTGGATTTGGAGCAGTCTTTGCGTGACGATTTACAACAGATATTGCCTGAAGAAGATTTTCAATAGTAGGTTGTATTGGTGGTGGATATTTTTGCTGCTTATTCAATCGTTTTATTCTCCTTTCTATCTAAATTGTACAAGTTATTATACTATTTTTTGCGCGAGAAAGGAAATAAAAAAAGAATATCTTTTCTACAGTTTTCCTAAAATTCGTAATAAAAGAGCAGTCTTTTAAGAATAAACTAAATTTTTTATCTTTTTAGGTACAGATTGCAATTGAACTGCCGATAAAAAAAGTAAAAAGAAAATTTAGATAGATGGTTGCTGTAAATGAATTCAATCCTTTTAGAACAAAATATTATATTGCTGCATGTTAGGAATGAGATAGATGAACAAATATAACAAGAATAATTCGAGTAAGAAGATGATCGCTCAATCCAAATCAAATATAGAAAATATCATTTTTGAAATTATTTTTATGTATATAAAAGATATGGTATTTATTATGAAAGCAGAAAAAGGCAATAAATTTCGATATCTTTTTGTAAATGAAGCTGCTTTTTTATTTGCTAAATTACCAATTAACTTTATTGGGAAAGGGCTTCAAGAAGTGTCATCGGAGGAAACGGCTGCTCGATTACAAAAAGAATATTCCATTGTGTGTGAGACGAAGAAAAATCATATATATTCAGATCAGATAAAGATGGAAAATGGAGACATTGTATACGCAGAATCTGTTTTAACGCCTATTATGGATGAACAAGATGAAGTAAAGTACATTGTTTCCATTACAAGAGATATAACAGAATCTATTACGGAAAAACGACTGCTTCATGAAAGTGAACAGAAATATCGTTCTTTAGTAGAGAATAACTTAGACGCCGTCTTCACCGTCAATTTAGATGGGGTTATTCATGAAGTAAACCCAGCTGGTTTAAAATTAATTGGTTTCCAAGATGAGAAGATGCCATTGTTTTCGCTTTATGAATTAATAGATGAGGAAAATACACTTTTCTACGAAAGCTTTAGAAAATGTAAATTAACGGAAAGCTCGCAATCACTCGATTTTATGTTAATGAGCAAAAATGGCAAGAAATTGTCTGTACACACAAAATTTGTCCCTATTAAAGTGAATCATGTGATTAGAGGTATTTATGTCATTTTAAGAGATATAACAGAACGTAGGGAAACGGCAGAAAAGATAAGATATATGTCCTTTCATGATCAGCTAACTAGCCTTTATAATAGGAGAGCTCTTATGGAAGATATCAATCTGGAAATTAAAAGAGCGGAAACAGAGCAAGCTGCAATTGCCTTACTGACAATTGATTTAGATCGTTTTAAATATATCAATGATACATTTGGTCATATTGTTGGGGATCAAATTCTTATTAAAGTAGCGGAACGATTATTAGAGTTTAAAAATTATAAATGTCATGTGTATCGACAAGGGGGAGATGAATTTAATATTCTTCTTTCTAATACCAATAGACAGGAAACAGCAAGCTTTGCACAACGTATCATTTCAAGCTTTGCCCACTCATTCTACTTAAACTCTCAGGAATATTACATAAGTCCAAGTATCGGAATTAGTATGTATCCACATGATGGAGAGGATATTGAAACATTGATTAAGAATGCAGATGAGGCACTTTTTCGCGTAAAAGAAAGAGGAAAAGCACATTATCAATTTTACCGTTCTGATATGACTTCAAGTCTAACCAATGCAGTATCGTTAGAAACGAAATTACGAAAAGCAATCCACAAAAATGAACTGAAATTATATTATCAACCACAAATTGATTTAAATGGCTATACATTTAATAGTTTTGAAGCACTTTTAAGATGGGAGAGTCCCTCTTTAGGGTTAGTTGCTCCGAATGATTTTATCCCACTTGCTGAGGACACAGGGCTTATTATTTCCATTGGAAACTGGGTAATCGAAACAGCATGTGAACAAATAAGCGTTTGGAAAGCTTTATACAATAAGGATGTGCGAATAGCAGTCAATATATCGCCAAAGCAATTTCAACAGCCTAATTTTGTAGAAGTGATACGAAATTCTATCAAAAAGTTTGAAATTCAGCCTTCCTTACTGGAAATTGAGATAACAGAAGGGCTTATGGAGAATATTAAAGAGGCTGTTCCTATTTTGCGAAAACTAAAGGAGATAGGCGTAATTATTTCTGTCGATGATTTTGGAACTGGCTATTCTTCGCTTAGCTATATTAAGCAATTTCCAATAGATGTATTAAAGATTGATCAGTCCTTTGTAAAGGATGTTCTTACAAATGCAAAGGATGCTGCCATTACAACGACGATTATTCACTTAGGGCAAAATTTAGGAATGGAAGTAATTGCAGAAGGTGTTGAAAATAAAGAACAGGAAGATTTCTTAAAGAAGGCAAATTGTCAAAAAGCGCAAGGCTATTATTATTCAAGGCCATTGACTTGTGAGGATGCAGAACAATTTCTTAAAGACTTTTAAACATGATTATCGATTTGAATCATAAGCTTATAGTAAAGCTGATATTAAACAGGGACCATTATTGGAAGGAAAGCAGTGCGTTGATTGCAGTTTCCAAATACTTGCTGATGAAGGAAAAAATAATCACGAATTTATTCATGATATTCCCACTCCAGAAGCAAGAATAACGGATACAAATGCAATCAACGCACATTATTAAATGTTTTTTTTGTAAAAACAGCCTTTGTAAATAGGTAATGCTATCTCATTTATCGATAACTAATTGCTCTTGACTTTAAAGCATGCCAGGATTTTATAAAGGTTTTCTTATCCACTTTTACATTCTTTCTACCTGATAATGGATCATTTAAGTAAACATGATTTTTGCTGAAGCCAACTAATACTACGGCATGTAAATCTAATGGTGTTTTAATTATTTTCCCTTTATGTTCCCATGATTCCCATCTGTCTGGTAAGCGATAATCCCCTGTAGTCCAAACGACAATCGGATAACCATTCTGAACATGTTTTTCTAAATCGTGAAAGGGATATTTTGTTAAATTAACAGCTCTTTCTGGAAGGTATTTATTAACTAGATCTTCCATTGGTTTATCAAACACAGCATATCCAGGCTTTTTACCGGTCATATCACCAACAAACCCGATGGATGGGTCTCCCCATTTAATAATATTGCCATTTTTTCGGACCAATGGGTCTAAGTCCTTCTGAATATTTCTATAGAGCTCCATTTTATTTACTTTAACACCAGCATAATTTAAAACCATAGTTAAACTGGTCACTTCACATCCATATCTTAATTCTGGATTTTGTTTAATCAATGGAACATTTAACAGTGTATTTTTATTGGGGCTAGACACTTGATTAACGAGTTCCATTTTAGGCTTATTATCTTCAATATGGAAATATTCCCAAGCTTGCTCTGAACCGAAAAAGGGAGCGAGCAAAAGTAATAGTTTGAATATCTGCATGTACTACCTCTTTCTTGCCAACTCCTTTTTTTATCATGCGAAGTTTCATACAAAATATTAGAACTTAATATTACCAACGACTTTTATTCTAAGCTACAATAAGACATTCAGTAAAAACGGAAGAAAATATGAATTTAATAAGAAAAATAGAAAGAATTTTCTTTCAATGTATCTGTTGCAAGAAGGTTTATGTGGTATAATTAGGCTTATTTTAATTACTAAATAAAGTGAAGAACCTTTGCTACTGTCTAACAAAAGTTAAAAAGGCTTTTACCGTTTGTTGGTTTTAGGAATAGTAAACAACATTCGATTATTTAAACAGTAATATAGGATTTAAAATTGGAAGCGATAAGCAAAGGAGCTTGCTTTTCTTACGGGGAGGCTATCAAAATATGGATGCTTTGGATATTTTGACTGATTTAGATAATGTCATCCCTTATTTTCAAGCTATTTTTAGTGCTGATGAACATCGAGTTATCGGATATGAAATATTAGGAAGATACAATGGGGCAGAAGGTGTTGAAAGTCTTGGTGATTTCTTTTTAGATGAGGGAATCCCAGATGAATACAAATTAGAAGTAGATCAAGTCATTTTGACGAAAGCATTAGATAAAGCTTTATCCCTTGATGAGGATGTATTACTTTTTATCAATAGAGATGCAGAAATACTGATGAAAGATGATGGGGAATTATTTTTAGAAACATTGTTGGAATATCAAGGGAAAGGGATCAAGCTAGATCGCATTGTGCTTGAGATATCAGAGCGAAATTATCATGGACAATTTTATCATTTAGACCATTTATTATTATACTATCGAACGTATGGCATTAAGATTGCGATCGATAAAATGGGAAGTGATAGTAGTTACTTAGACCGAATTGGTGATTTAGCACCTGACATACTTAAGATTGATCTATTAGCTTTGCGATCCACCTCTACCTCTCATGCATACCAAAATGTATTATACTCGTTGTCTATGCTTGCACGAAAAATTGGTGCTACTTTATTATTTGAAAATATCGAGATGGTTTATCAGCTTCAATTTGCTTGGAAAAATGGAGGGAGATTTTATCAGGGATATTATTTACACTATCCTGAGGAAAATTTCGTCGATCGTAATAGTAGAAAAGAAATATTAAGAGAACTATTTCATGAATTTATTTTTTCGGAAAAGAAGAAGTTATCTACTATTTTTGACTTAACAGAAGAGTTTCAAGTTCAATTGCAGGCTTTGCTTGTGAAATATAAGAAATATGCTTCGTATGAAGAACTTCTAAAGTTACTTACAGCAGATTTAACAGATGTTGCATTTCGAATGTATGTATGTGATGAAGATGGTTTTCAAAAATCTGCAAATATTATTAAATACGACGATGATTGGATTGTTCAGCCTGAATATGCCCATAAAAATTGGAGCTGGCGACCATATTTCCTAGAAAATATTATTAAAATGCGAAATGAAAAAAGAGGGATATTATCAGATTTATACAGTGATATCGAAACGGGTGAAACGGTAAGAACTTACTCCTATCCATTAAATGCCAAAGAATATTTGTTTATTGATTTATCCTATAATTTTCTGGATCGCATGAAATTATTGCTTAGTTAAAAAACAAGCTGAAGAGAAAAATCTCTTCAGCTTGTTTTTATTAGGAGGAGAAAGGGTAAAGAAATATCAAATAAACAAGAATAAATAGAGAAGGAGAGAATACCATGAAAAAAGGCTTCTTTACCTTAGTGATTATGTTGCTTTGGAGTATGTATCCATATTCCATACATGCTGCTAGCCATTTGACAAGTAGGGATGAAGTATTTGCTTTTATCGAAAAGGCATTTCAGGCACAAGTGTCATTAAGTAAGGAAGCTAGGGAGATGGAGGAGATAGAAGAAATATTGGCACCTTATTTTTCAAAGGAAATGATTTATTTATTTCTGAATGAAAATTTGACTGGGGAACAAGGGGGATTTTTTACATACGGGAATGAATTTGGCGAATATTATCTGCCTTATTATCAGTTATCCGACCAAACCTTTATGGATACAGAGGAAAATAGTATTCTTCTTTATGAATATTATGAACCAATTGTTATTGGAGAAAAAACATATAAAGGTTCTTACGAAGGAGTTCTTATAAGAAGGCTGAATGGAAAATGGCTCGTAACGAATATGCTCAAAGATGATGAAGTGAGATCCATTTTAAATACGAAGGAAAAAAACTATAATACATTAGTTTACATGCCAGTGCTTTCGATAGAAAACCAAGTTACCTATATAAAGGACAATAGAAAAAAACAAAACAATTTAATTACCAATTCTCTGTAGTATTAAGGGGATTGGGGAATGAATTCGGTAGAAAGTTGTGGCATACTTATCCAGATTTGTATATATGTACGCCACAGATTATTTAGGCTATAGCAGAGAACCCTCGTGACCTCAGTCGTGGGTTGTTGACGTAATTATCTATTATAAATTTAAAGAGAATTTAAGCTTTTCCAAATCAAAACCATAAATAACTGTTCCGTCTATTACAAAGGTTGGAGTGGAAAAAGATTGATATTTCTTTATCAATTCTTTTTTAGCGCGCGGATCCTTTTGAATATCCTTGCATTCATAGACAAATCCATGCTCTTTTAAGAATAGCTTCGAATATTCGCAAGGGGGACAGTCTGGCTGAGTATAGAGCGTGATTTTATGCATCTGATTCCTCCTACATTCTTTCATCTTCTAATCATACAAAGAAAGCTTTTTACATGCAATTCTTTTTAACCAGTGGAAGATATTATTTTCTTTCTTCTCTGTATCTAATCGCATATATACCTCATCATTTGGCCGTATCATAAGAGCGGAGGCAAGTTATTCTTACCGTTATATAAGTAGCATTTTAATTAGAATGATAAAAGTGGGAATATTCTGAGGAAATAAATAATAAAAAAACAACTAGTTTTTTTCAGTTTTACTTGGACAAACTCTCGACAATCTCTTATTCTGTTAGTATTGGCATTTTTACACAAGAGGCGAATTGTACTTAATTTAACGAAGAAAGTGTATAGAAACATGCTAATAGTGAAACCTATGGTTAACACAAGGTTTGTTTTGAAAGGAGAGAGAGCATGTCACAATTACAAGGCATATTAACAAGATTAAAAAATCTGCAAGAGCAGGCAACTGGGGGAGAACCAACTCAACGTTTCTTTGAGGTGAATGGGGACAGAAAGTGTCAAGTAACATTTCATCCAAAAACAGAAACGTTTGAACTAGAAGTATACAATGACAAAGAAAAGCCAAAAAGATATCAATTTGATAATGTTGATATGATTACAATTGAGATTTTTGATTTAATTCAGTAATGGATAAAAAGCTTTCTGCAAATGGGTACATCTCCACATGCAGAAAGCTTTTTTTAATATTTCACTTACATGGAAAATGGGATGGGAATCCATACTAATGATTGAGGTGAAAGATATGATGCCAACGGTCATTTGTCCAGAATGTTCCCAGGAAGAAAAATTAGAGAACGTCCTTACAGCTCAATCTAATCAAAATGTGATTTTTCAATGTCCGCATTGTCAGCTTCTTGTAAGGAATATCAAAACGAGCAAGGGTTAAAAGAGCATTAAGCCGAGAACTATGATAAAATAAGGTATAAATATATTTTGTGAGGAGTTTTCGGCTATGATAAGTATGAACAGCGAAGAGTTTTTAAACATCACTTTAAAGGATTTATTAATTCCGTCTGAACGAGTTGCACATGTGCAGGTAGGTAACAGTTTAGAACACGCTCTGCTAGTCTTAACAAAAAGTGGATACTCAGCAATTCCAGTATTAGATGCAAGCTATAAGCTCCATGGTTTGGTAAGTACACCGCTTATTATGGAGAGTATACTTGGGCTAGAAAGAATTGAATTTGAAAAATTAGAAGAAATAAAAGTAGAGACGATTATGAACACGGTAATACCAAGAGTGAAGAGCAAAAGTTCTGTATTACATACAATCAAACATTTGGTAGACCATCCCTTTATTTGTGTGGAAACAGAAGATGGCTATTTTGATGGGATTTTAACGAGAAGGGCGATATTAAAGCGACTTAATATTTATTTACATCAAAACAATCAACAGCAATCCTAAAAGTAATTCCTTCACCCGATGTTGCCGCACTTGTTTCTCTTCATTAGAGTTATATCCTTCTTTGATAACAAAATTTTTTTATGAGGATAATATAATAACATGTCAACGATTTCTGAATTACAATTATTAACTGTTCTTTCGCAGGAAATGAATATGAGGAAAGCAGCAGAAAGACTCTTTGTTACACAGCCTGCCCTTTCTCAAAGGCTGCAAAATATAGAGAAAGATTGGGGAACACCCCTTTTTATCAGATCACAAAGAGGGCTTTCGCTTACTGCTGCTGGCGAATTAGTCACTAAATTTGCAATGGAAACCTTAAAGAAAGAAGAAGAAGTAAAGGAATCCATCCATGCTTTTAAAGAAGAAGTGTATGGAACATTAAAGATAGCTGTGGCAAGTATAGTAGGACAGAATTGGCTTCCAGAGGTATTAAAACGATTTGTTGAACGCTATCCTCAAGCAAAGGTATCGTTAGTTACAGGCTGGAGTAGCGATATGATGAAATCAGTTTCTGAGGATAGTATGCATTTAGGCATTGTAAGAGGAGTATCTGATTGGAAAGGAATAAAAATGCATTTATTCGATGATCCCCTATATTTAGTGGATCGAGAAATTGCTAAGCTAGAGGATATTGCATTAACCGATCGCCCATTTATTCAATTTAAAAGTGATTCTAACTATTACGAAGAAATACAGGTCTGGTGGCATCGGAATTTTCAATTGCCTCCCAAAAATACTATTCTCGTTGATCAGATAGAAACATGTAAACAGCTTTCTTTTAATGGGATTGGTTATAGTATTCTACCCTCTATTGCCTTAAGAAAAGCAGATGATTCCCTTTCTAGAATCCCGTTATTTAATGATCAGAATGAGCCGATAACAAGAGGAACATGGTTAATAGGCTATGAAGCAACATTTCAATTAAAACAAGTACAAGCTTTTTTAGAAATTGTTAATGAATATTTGGATGAAGAAAAGACAGGGACCGGATTGGATCAACAATAAAAGTTAGTATTTATGGCTTGTTTTCATCACTCTTGTTTGGTAAAGTAATTTTTAGGCTTTAACCGAGAACCCTCGTGACCTCAGTCGTGAGATGAATCGGCTTCGGACAAGGCTTAGTTTCTGCTAACTCAATTGTCCGACATTCTCTTTCTTAGCTAAAAACAAAGAAGAAATATACTACTACTGCAAACAGTTGTGGTATAATAATACTAACGGGTTGCTTGGAGCCCAAACAGTATCTCTAGCGTGATTTGAAGGGCAAGACATTGGTCTTGTTGTCCGCTGTAAATTCCAAAGGTTGCAAGACCTTACAAGCCCGTGACTTCAGTCGTGGGTTGTTGACTGTTATATATACATAATGGAGGTATAGTCTATGAAAATGATGGATGCAAATGAAATTATTTCATTTATTCAAAATAGTACAAAATCTACACCAGTAAAAGTATATGTGAAAGGTGATTTATCTGCAGTTGATTTTGGAGAGAATGTTCAAACCTTTATCAGCGGAAATTCTGGTGTAGTTTTCGGAGAATGGACAGATATTCAAAGTGTAATCGAAGGAAATAAGGACAAAGTAACTGATTTTGTGATTGAAAATGATCGCAGAAATTCTGCTATTCCTTTATTAGACTTAAAGAATATTAAAGCTCGCATTGAGCCAGGCGCTATCATTCGTGATCAAGTAGACATTGGCGACAATGCGGTAATCATGATGGGTGCTGTTATTAATATCGGTGCAGTCATTGGTGAAGGCACTATGATTGATATGGGCGTTATTATGGGTGGACGAGCTACTGTAGGGAAGAACTGTCACATTGGTGCAGGCGCAGTATTAGCTGGTGTAATTGAGCCACCTTCTGCTAAGCCAGTAATCATTGAAGACGATGTATTAGTAGGTGCAAACGTAGTAATCGTAGAAGGCGTTACAGTAGGAAAAGGTTCTGTAGTTGCAGCAGGTGCAATCGTATTAGAAGATGTACCAGCAAACACATTAGTTGCAGGAGCTCCTGCACGTGTTGTTAAAGAAATTGATGATAAAACAAAATCAAAAACGGAAATTATGCAAGAGCTACGTCAACTATAATTTTCAGTGAAAAGCGTGGAGAAAGCTCCACGCTTTTGTTATAGAAGCAGAAAAACGCTTTCTAGTAGGTCATAGCTGATAGAAGACGAAAGGAAGAGTAGGGGATTTATATGGGGAATACGGTTGATTTAATCAAGATTCGCAGAGATTTGCATAAAATTCCAGAGCTTGGATTTAAAGAATTTAAAACACAGCAGTACTTACTCGAAAAAATACAAAGCTTGTCAAATGAGCGGGTAGAAATTAAAACATGGAAGACAGGAATTATAGTTAAGGTTCATGGGATTAACCCAACGAAAACAATCGGATATCGTGCGGATATTGATGGCCTACCAATTGTTGAGGAAACGGAATTACCATTTCTATCAGAGCACCCTACAGAAATGCATGCTTGTGGACATGATTTTCACATGACAATCGCTTTAGGGGTACTTGCTAATATAATGGAAGCTCCTCTTAAAGATGATGTCGTGTTTATTTTTCAGCCTGCTGAAGAAGGACCGGGTGGAGCAGAACCTATGCTGCAAAGTAAAGAGCTTAAAGAATGGATGCCTGACATGATTTTGGCTCTTCACGTTGCTCCTGAATATCCAGTAGGTACGATAGCAGTAAAGCCAGGTTTGCTGTTTGCGAATACATCAGAGCTATTTATTGATTTAAAAGGGAAAGGTGGTCATGCGGCATACCCACATCTTACAAATGATATGGTGGTTGCAGCATGTAGCCTTGTAACACAGCTACAGTCTGTTGTATCCAGAAATATTGATCCTCTTGATAGTGCAGTGGTGACTATCGGAAAAATTACTGGTGGAACAGTGCAAAATGTTATTGCTGAAAATGCGAGACTAGAAGGTACAATGCGTACTCTTTCAAGTGAAGCAATGGAAAAGGTGAAAAAACGAGTCCAATCCTTGGTAAAAGGAATCGAAATTGGCTATGACTGTCAATGTGCCATTGATTTCGGTAGTGGTTATTATCAAGTGTATAATAACGAGCTGTTAACAAGAGAGTTTATGGACTTTATCGAGCGCGAAACAGAAGCAAATCTGTTTGAATGCAAAGAAGCGATGACAGGTGAGGATTTTGGCTATATGCTAAAGGATATTCCAGGGTTTATGTTTTGGCTAGGTGTTGATTCTCCATATGGCTTACATCATAGTAAGCTTAATCCGAAAGAGGATGCTTTACAAGTAGCTGTAAATGTATTGACTGCTTATTTAACGAAAAAAGGGAATTAATTTTCTTTTCATATAAGTTGTCTTTATAAGTATGTTGCTTATTTGAAAATAGAAAGCTTACTGCTTTAAATTCGAATGAAAGCAGTAAGCTTTTTTTGAAGCCTTAACTTTCTTTTTCCATTATAAAGGGAGCTTGAGGGAATTGAATTCCATTTTCATCAAGCGCTACTTTTGCTTCTTGTCTGATTAAGCGCTCCATTCCCCATTGCTCCATATTTTTTGTTTTTGCAATTATTCTTAATGTAATCGTATTTGGTCCTAAGCTTTGTATACCAATCAGACTTGGTCCATCTGTTATACTTTCGTTTTCGATGGCAATGCGTTCACATACTTGTTGAAGTATTTCTAGAGTTCTCGTCAAATCATTATGAACTGAAATATCTATATCCACTAGAGCCTGCATTTCTCCACGGGAGTGATTACTGAGCTGCGTTATTTCTCGATTCGGGATAAAGTGTAAAGTGCCATCTACGGCGCGGATTTGTGTTGTTCTAAGCCCCACCTGTTCCACAGTACCTGAAAATTCTCCAACTGTAACCAGTTCCCCAACATCTAATTGTTTTTCTAATAGGATAAAAAAACCAGACACTAGGTCACTTACGAGTCCTTGAGCGCCGAAACCGACTGCTAATCCAATAATCCCTGCACCAGCTAATATTGCTGTAGCATCGATTCCTAGCAATTGGAGAATAGTAATAACGAGTATGAAGAATAGTACATAGGTAATTAGGTTATTAATTAAGCTTTCAAGTGTAAATGCTCTTCCTTGAGAGATGGAGTTTTTTTGAATATAGGTTTCAAATAATTTGTTTACTAGCTGCTTAGCCATTTTTTTAATTAGAAGATAGCTCAGAAGGATAAGCAATATTTTTAATGCTAAGAGGGCAGTGTTTAAGAAGAATTCTCCCCATTGTATGGTTTGTATATAGGTTTGTAATTCGTTTAAATAGATCATTTATGCTGTACTCCTTTTAGAAAAATTAACTAATCAAGTTTTATCGTTTTATTCCCTTATATGTATTTGATAAACTATGGGTTATATTATATTTTTAGTGAGAAAAGAAAAGAGGGTAAATACTACTGTGAAAATAGGTGATTCATTCCCGAAATGGAGTGCTCCGACAATGTGGATTAATGGAGAAGCAAAGGAAATGGAAGAATGGGGAAATAAAGCAACTTTAATTCATTTTTGGTCTGTAAGCTGTTATTTTTGTAAAAGGGCTATGTCGGAATTAAATCAATACAGATATTATTATCAAGAAAAGCTGAACATTATCTCTGTTCATGTTCCTCGATCGGAACATGATTTGGACATTGAATTAGTGAAAAAAACGGCAGTGGAATATAAGTTAACACACTCCATTTATGTTGATCATGAATTTCAGTTAGCTAAAGCATTTTCGAATGAGTATGTTCCATCTTATTATTTGTTTGATCAGAATGGAAAATTACGATACTATCAGGCTGGTGGGACTAATTTGAAAATGTTGGATACTCGAATTAGTCGGGTATTAAATAGCCCAGTAAATCTAACTTAGTGAATATAGGTAGGAACCTTTTGACATGGAAAGGAAAGTATACCCACGCAGTGCCATTTAATGTTATAATTATGGCGTTTAATTAGATAAAGGAAAACTCCTTATTTAGGAGTTTTATCCCCACACTGATAAGATAGAATGTCAATTGGTGTTGACTTCTCGCTCAAAATTAAGTTTATTATGGGAGATAATACTGCCTGTGATGCGAGAGGGAATTTTTACGATAGTTGGAGGATTATATAGTGAAAAGAGCATTTGCGGTTATTGGCTTAGGGAGATTTGGAGGCAGTATTTGCAGAGAATTAACGGAACTAGGCATGGATGTAATGGTTATTGATAAAAGCGAAGAAAAAGTAAATGAATACGCAAATTTAGTTTCGCATGCAGTTGTTGGTAATGCAGTAGATGAAACAGTATTAAAAAGTCTTGGGATCCGTAATTTTGATCATGTTATTGTTGCGATAGGGGAGGATATTCAAGCAAGCATTTTAACAACCTTAATGCTAAAAGAACTTGGTGTGAAAAATATAACCGTCAAAGCACAAAATGATTATCATGAGAAAGTATTAAGTAAAATAGGAGCAGATGCTGTTGTACACCCCGAAAGAGATATGGGAAAAAGGATTGCCCATAATATTGTTTCTAATAATGTACTTGATTATTTAGAGCTCTCTGATGAACATAGTATTGTGGAAATTAAAGCTAGCCATAAATTAGATGGCCGTTCCATTATAGACTTAGATATTCGTGCGAGATATGGAATCACAATCGTTGCAATAAAAAGAGACAAGGAAATTATTGTTTCTCCACAGGCATCAGAACCAATAAGAGAAAAAGATATATTAATTGTTATTGGTGCAGATTCCGATATAAATCGCTTTGAAAAAAAAGTAATGTCTTAAAAGAAAAGCGAAGGGCACCCGTTTAGGCGCGTGTGGGGTGGAGCGGCCAATCCTGAGATAAAGGAAACACGGTGAACGTAAGTGAACCGATGTTGACTTATCGTAGGGAATGGACATGAAGCCCATCAGCGCCTGGTTGACCGGAGCTAGACAAAAAGAAAAGCGAAGGGCACCCGTTTAGGCGCGTGTGGGGTGGAGCGGCCAATCCTGAGATAAAGGAAACACGGTGAACGTAAGTGAACCGATGTTGACTTATCGTAGGGAATGGACATGAAGCCCATCAGCGCCTGGTTGACCGGAGCTAGACAAAAAGAAAAGCGAAGGGCACCCGTTTAGGCGCGTGTGGGGTGGAGTGGCCAATACTGAGATAAAGGAAACACGGTGAACGTAAGTGAACCGATGTTGACTTATCGTAGGGAATGGACATGAAGCCCATCAGCGCCTGGTTGACCGGAGCTAGACAAAAAGAAAAGCGAAGGGCACCCGTTTAGGCGCGTGTGGGGTGGAGTGGCCAATACTGAGATAAAGGAAACACGGTGAACGCTCGAGCCTATAAACAGTGGGCTCTCCAGAAATGGACATCTATATTTTCTTAAACTTAAAAAAGGAGCTATTTGTTCAATTGCTGAACAAATAGCTCCTTTTTATTATCCTGTTACACTTCCATAATAATAGGAAGAATCATTGGTCTACGTTTTGTTTTTTCGTAAAGGAATGGTGAAATCGTATCAATAATTTCATTCTTGATTTCAGACCATTGCGTCGTTTTGCGTTCCATTACTTTATTTAGATGCTTGCTAATTAAGTTTTGAGCATCGTTTATTAAATCGCCAGACTCACGCATGTACACAAATCCTCTTGAAATAAGATCTGGTCCAGCTGCGATTCTAAAGTCTGTCATATTAATGCTTACAACAACAACCACTAAGCCTTCTTCTGAAAGGATTCGACGGTCGCGTAATACGATATTGCCTATATCTCCAATTCCGCTTCCATCAATATAAACATTACCGGATGGGATTTTACCAGCAACCTGCGCTGTATCACTTGAAAGGGCCAATACTTCACCATTATCCATGATAAAGCAGTTTTCCTCTTTCACGCCACAGTCAACAGCTGTTTGCGCATGCGTCTTTTGCATTCTAAATTCACCATGGATTGGCATAAAGAATTTAGGCTTAATTAATCGAAGCATTAGCATTTGTTCCTGCTGTCCACCATGTCCAGAAGTATGAATATTGCTAAGCGGTCCAGAAATAACTTCTGCGCCAGCTCTAAAAAGCATATTAATTGTTTTGTTTACACTTAGTGTATTTCCTGGTACAGGGTTAGAAGAGAACACAACTGTATCACCAGGGATGATTTGGATTTGTCTATGTGTTCCATTTGCGATTCTGGAAAGAGCAGCCATAGGTTCCCCTTGACTTCCTGTACAAAGAATCACCACTTGATTAGCAGGCAATCGATTAATTTGCTGAGGATCAACAAAGGTTTCTTTTGGCGCTTTTATAAAACCAAGCTCCAAACCAATATTGATGGCAGCCTCCATGCTTCGTCCAAATACAGCTATTTTACGACCAAATTCTACCGCAGCGTCTGTTACTTGCTGTAATCGATAAATATTGGATGCAAAAGTAGCGAAAATCAATCGTCCATCTGCTTTTATAAATATATCATGAATGCTTTTTCCAACTTTTTTCTCGGACATTGTGAAATTTGGAACTTCACTATTTGTACTGTCTGATAATAAGCATAGTACGCCTTCTTTACCGATTTCCGCCATCTTTGTTAAATTGGCAGGTTCTCCAACCGGTGTAAAGTCAAATTTGAAATCTCCAGTATGCACGATGTTTCCAGGTGGTGTTTTTACAACAATACCATAGGAATCTGGAATACTATGAGTGGTTCTAAAGAAGGAAACGGATGTTTTTCTAAATTTAATCACATCATCTTCTTGAATTTCATGCATTGTAGTTTGACGTAATAATCCGTGTTCTTCAAGTTTGTTTCGAACAAGGGCTAATGCCAATTTCCCTCCATAAAGAGGAATATTAACTTGTCTTAAAAGGTAAGGAATACCACCAATATGATCTTCGTGACCATGCGTGATAAATAAGCCTTTAATTTTGTCTACGTTCTTCTCTAAAAATGTATAATCAGGAATAACATAGTCAATTCCTAAAAGCTCGTCCTCCGGGAATTTAATTCCAGCATCAATTAAAATGATTTCATCTTGAAACTGGACAGCGTAGGTATTTTTGCCGATTTCCCCTAGTCCACCTAAGGCAAATACAGCAGTTTGATCATTTTTTACAAATTTCATTATTCAATCTCCAATACTGTAAAGTCTTCGTTTAGTTGTTCATATTCTAAGAATGCACCTTCTACACGAGTTATAAACTCGATATTATATGGTTTTTCTGCCAATTTTGTTCTAACATCTCTTTCAGATACACCTTTCACATAAATGGTTCTTGTATTTTCTCTTACTGGTACCTCTGTTTTTAAATCTTGAAAATATACTTTGAATATCATTGTAATTCGCTCCTTAATCATTTGTATCTAAAATTTATTATATAAAAAAATAACATGTTTTTCATGTTTTTTCTTTTAATAGCAATCGTTATCAATCAATGGTTGGATAGAAAAGTAACTATAGTATGTACATTACCCACTAGGAAATGATTATAAAATAAAAGGTCAGACTCATCTCCACTCAACTTGTAAATATAGTGGTATAATAACCACTATATTTAATAAAGCGTGGCATAGGTCAGACCATAAAAATACCCTTCAATTTTTTAAGCTATTGTTTTTTTACGCAGTAAATCTTTCCACTGTTTTAAAAGCTTTTTTCTTAGCTTCTTTAACATAGTGGATCATCTCCTTAATTCTATTTTAAACCATTCTTGTACAAAGTAAAGTCATCTTCTCATTTTATATATCTTTTTGTAAAAAAATAGTTTTTTGAGATGTTGTTTTTGACTGATTTTTCTATTTAAATTGAAAGTGATTTTACATAATCTATTTAACAGTGAATGGTTCGTTCATTTTATCAGGCTATTTTCAAAGTGGAAACGATGATAATTATCACATTCTAGATGAAAATGCCTTTTATATTAATAGTATATGCTTTTTTTTGTAGGATTCTCATGGATAATGTTGGTAATTGTAAAATAGGCTTTAGCTTAAATGGTTTTTTAAAGAAAGCTGATTAAGAGGGGGAATATCTAGACCGAATTCTAACCTATTTTCATTGCATTTTGAAGAAAAGAGGAAGGGGAAGGCTCGAAGATTTATGTTGTAAATGATCGAACCCAAAAAAGAAGGATTGGGAAGTTTAAGCTTATCTTTCTACAGGGATTGCATTATCAATAGGAAGAAACGGATCATTTTCATTAATATGGTCATAAAACATGACACCATTTAAATGATCGATTTCATGTTGAAACACAATAGCCACCAGGCCTTTAAGGCGTAGTTTCACATCTTTTCCATCCAAATCGATTCCTTTTACCGTGATTCTTGCGTATCTTGGTACAAATCCAGGAATGGCTTCGTCTACAGAGAGACAGCCTTCTCCTGTAGTTAAATAGGCTTTTTCTACCGAATGGCTAATGATTTTAGGATTAAAAAGCCCATAGCTATATTGCTTGCCATTTTCATCTTTAACGTGCACCGCAATCATGCGTTTTGAAACATTTATTTGTGGGGCAGCTAATCCTACACCACCTCTTAAGCCATACTTTTCCGCAATTTCGGGATCTTGACTATTTATTACATATTCAAGCATGCTTTTCAAAATATCTTTTTCTTCTTGACTTGGTGGCATGGTAACTTCCGCAGACACTTTTCTTAATGTCGGATGGCCATCGCGAATAATATCTTCCATTGTAATCAAAAATAATCACTTCCTTGTATCTGTCTATAAAGTAGTCTAACAGAGAAAGAATAAAAAGTTAATATAAGAGAATAGTACTTTATGCAACAAGATAATTATATATACCTATAATATATTACAGGACAAGCTAATATGTTTATTATATATATTAGTTATCAGCCAACCGTTATTGTAAAAATACAGAAGAATCGATATAGTTATAAGAAAGTGAGGAGGAAACAGATGAAAAGAAATATTTTAATGATTAGCACAATCATGCTATTTGCAATGATTGCTGCTGGCTGTAATTTTCAGTCTCCGAGTGAGAAAATGTATGAAAAACTCGAAGAAGTAGTTGAAATTGAAATTGGTTTTGAAGAACAACAAGAGCCTCTTGTAACTTTAGAAAAGAAAGAACAAGATATTTATTCCAAAATTATTAGTCTTGGTTTAGAAGATATGGATGAAATTACAAAGTTATCGGACGAGGCGATCGAATCCATTGCAAAACGAAAAGAATATATGGATAAAGAAGCAGATAGTATAAAGCAGTCACAAGAAAAGTTTGAGACAATAACATCTGATATGGAAGATCTTGAAGAAAAGGAAGATAAACAGTTAAAAGAAAAAGCAGATGAGCTTTATAAAACAATGATGGCTCGTTATGAAGAACATGATAAATTATACGGTAATTACATAGAAGGTCTTAATAGCGATAAAAAACTGTATGAAATGTTTAAAGATAAAGACGTTAATATGGAAGATTTAGAAAATCAAGTGAAAAAAATCAATGAAACGTATGAGATGGTATACGAAAACAACCAAAAGTTTAATGAGTTAACGAAAAAATATAATGAATTAAAAGTAGACTTTTACAACGAAGCTGGAATTAAAATTAAAATGAGTGACGAGAAGGAAGAGAAATAAACAATTTTAAAAAAATGTCTTCCTACAATAATTAAAATAAGTCATAGAACAGAAAGTCTTGGGAGTAATAAATTTACTCTGTTGGACAAACTGTTTCTATGACTTTTTTTATGGTTTAATATAATGGATTTCTCTATTTAACAGAGTTCGATAAAACATAAAAAAACGGTTCCTTCCTTAAAAAAGCAAGAATGCTGTTTATTCGACAACTAGATAAATTATTATAAAACAGTTGCGAATAGTGGAATCTGTATGATACAGATGCTATTTTATAAATAATACAGTTAGATTAATTTTATGTAAAAAAATATTAAAAACTTCGAGCTTAAAGATTGACGGATAATATTTAAGTATATTAAACTTATACATGTATTGAACAGTTGTATTAATATTTACATATAAATAATTGATACAGTCTATACGGAAACCGAATTAATTTATAAGACGTTTTTTCTTGCGTATTTTGTGGAAAACTGTTTTAGTATGGTTTTTTTTGTTGCTTAAAGTGATATGCTGTAAGTAATAGAAAGCGTTACCTAACTCAATGTTTACAACTGTAGACATGTAGCATTTTACAGAGAAAAGTCTTTTAATATGAAAGGAAAGGGTGGCTTTAATGGCTTCTAAAACAAAGAAGGCACAATTTGATGTGCAAGCACAGCTTGAACAAGTGGCAAACCAATTTCAAACACTTCAGATTCTAAATGAAGAGGGCGAAGTTGTAAACGAATCTGCAATGCCTGATTTAAGTGATGAGCAATTACAAGAATTAATGACTCGTATGGTATATACTCGTATTCTTGATCAACGCTCTATCTCATTAAACAGACAAGGTCGCCTAGGTTTCTATGCACCTACTGCAGGACAAGAGGCTTCTCAATTAGCTTCTCAATTCGCATTAGAAAAAGAAGATTTCATTCTTCCAGGATATCGTGATGTTCCACAAATTATTTGGCACGGTCTTCCTTTATCTCAAGCATTCTTATTCTCACGTGGTCACTTCCAAGGAAATCAAATTCCTGAAGGTGTTAACGTAATTTCTCCACAAATCATTATCGGTGCACAATACATCCAAACAGCTGGTGTAGCATTAGGAATGAAAAAACGTGGTGCTAAATCTGTTGCAATTACTTATACAGGTGACGGTGGTGCTTCACAAGGTGATTTCTACGAAGGAATTAACTTTGCTGGTGCATTCAAAGCTCCTGCAATTTTCGTTGTTCAAAACAACCGTTTTGCAATTTCTACTCCAGTTGAGAAACAATCTGCTGCGAAAACAATTGCTCAAAAAGCAGTTGCTGCAGGTATCCCTGGAATTCAAGTAGATGGTATGGACGCTTTAGCAGTTTATGCTGCTGTTCGTGAAGCTCGTGAAAGAGCAATCAACGGAGAAGGTCCTACATTAATCGAAACTTTAACTTACCGTTATGGTCCACATACAATGGCTGGGGATGACCCAACTCGCTACCGTACTGCTGACCTTGATAGCGAATGGGAAAAGAAAGATCCTTTAGTACGTTTCCGTAAATTCCTTGAAAACAAAGGCATTTGGAACGAAGAGAAAGAAAACGCAGTAATCGAGCGTGCTAAAGAAGAAATTAAAGAAGCAATTAAAATTGCTGACGAAGCTCCAAAACAAAAAGTTACTGACTTAATGAACATCATGTATGAAGAGCTACCAGCTAATCTTCAAGAACAATATGAAATTTATGCAGCAAAGGAGTCGAAGTAAGCCATGGCGCAAATGACTATGATTCAAGCAATCACTGATGCGTTACGCACAGAATTACGTAATGATCCAAATGTATTAGTATTTGGAGAAGACGTAGGTGTAAACGGCGGTGTATTCCGTGCGACAGAAGGTCTTCAAAAAGAATTCAGTGAAGATCGTGTATTTGATACTCCATTAGCTGAATCTGGAATTGGTGGTTTAGCAATCGGTTTAGGACTTCAAGGCTACCGTCCAGTACCGGAAATTCAATTCTTTGGTTTCGTTTATGAAGTAATGGATAGTATTTCTGGACAAATGGCTCGTATGCGTTACCGTTCAGGTGGTCGCTACAATGCACCAGTAACAATTCGTTCACCATTTGGTGGTGGAGTTCATACTCCTGAACTTCATGCGGACAGCTTAGAAGGATTAATGGCACAACAACCTGGTCTTAAAGTTGTTATTCCATCAACTCCTTACGATGCTAAAGGTTTATTAATTTCTGCTATTCGAGATAACGATCCTGTTATTTTCTTAGAGCATATGAAATTATACCGTTCATTCCGTCAAGAAGTTCCAGAAGAAGAGTACACTATTCCTCTTGGAAAAGCGGATGTTAAGCGCGAAGGTAAAGACCTTTCTATCATTACTTATGGAGCAATGGTTCAAGAGTCTATTAAAGCAGCAGAAGAATTAGAAAAAGAAGGATACTCAGTGGAAGTAGTTGACTTACGTACGGTTAGCCCACTAGATATCGAAACAATCATTGGCTCTGTTGAAAAAACAGGAAGAGCTGTTGTAGTTCAAGAAGCACAAAAACAAGCTGGTATTGCAGCTAATGTTGTTGCTGAAATCAATGATCGCGCAATTCTAAGCTTAGAAGCTCCAGTTCTACGTGTAACTGCACCTGATACTGTATTTGCATTTACTCAAGCAGAGACTGTATGGCTTCCAAACTTTAAAGATATTATTGAAACGGCTAAAAAAGTTCTAACTTTCTAATCATTACCGAATAAAATTCGCATGAGAATTAGAAGATAAGTTAGTTAAAGAAGAAAATTTTTCATAAGAATATTAGGAGGTTGTCACATTGGCTTTTCAATTTAGATTGCCTGACATTGGTGAAGGTATTCACGAAGGCGAAATCGTAAAATGGTTTGTTAAACCAGGCGATAAAGTACAAGAAGATGATGTATTATGTGAAGTGCAAAATGATAAAGCAGTAGTTGAAATTCCTTCTCCAGTTGAAGGTACTGTAGAAGAAGTTTTAGTTGAAGAAGGAACAGTTGCAATCGTTGGTGATGTATTAATTACATTTGATGCTCCTGGATACGAAAATCTACAATTCAAAGGCGATCATGCTGATGAAGCTCCAGCTGCTGAAGAAGCAAAACCTGAAGCTGCTGAAGAAAGCAAAGCACAAGAAGCGGATGTTGATCCAAGCAGACGCATCATTGCAATGCCTTCTGTACGTAAATATGCTCGTGATAAAGGAGTAGAAATTCAACTTGTTTCTGGTTCTGGTAAAAACGGACGTATTTCGAAAGAAGACATTGATGCACACTTAAATGGTGGTGCTGCACCTGCTAGCCAACCAGCTGCAGAAGCTGCTCCAGCTGAAACTACTACTACTGAAGCACCTAAGCCACTTGCTATTCCAGAAGGTGACTTCCCAGAAACTCGTGAGAAAATGAGTGGAATTAGAAAAGCTATTGCTAAAGCAATGGTAAACTCTAAGCACACTGCTCCTCACGTAACATTGATGGACGAAATTGAAGTGTCTAACTTAGTTGCACATCGTAAGAAGTATAAAGAAGTTGCTGCAGCAAAAGGTATTAAATTAACATTCTTACCTTATGTAGTAAAAGCTTTAACAAGTGCATTAAAAGAATTCCCAGCTTTAAACACATCATTAGATGATGCTACAAGCGAAATCGTTCATAAGCACTACTACAATATCGGTATTGCTGCTGATACAGAAAAAGGTTTATTAGTTCCTGTTGTTAAAAATGCTGATCGCAAAGGTATCTTTAACATCTCTAACGAAATTAATGAACTTGCTGTTAAAGCAAGAGACGGTAAATTAGCTCCAGCTGAAATGAAAGGTGCTTCTTGCACAATTTCTAACATTGGATCTGCTGGTGGACAATGGTTTACTCCAGTAATCAACCATCCTGAAGTTGCTATTTTAGGTATTGGTCGTATTGCGGAAAAAGCTATCGTTAAAGATGGAGAAATTGTTGCTGCTCCTGTATTAGCACTTTCTTTAAGCTTTGACCACAGAATGATCGACGGAGCTACTGCTCAAAATGCAATGAATCATATTAAGCGTTTATTGAACGATCCAGAACTATTGTTAATGGAGGCGTAAAAACATGGTAGTTGGAGATTTTCCTATTGAAACAGATACTATAGTCATTGGTGCGGGTCCTGGTGGATATGTTGCAGCAATTCGTGCAGCACAATTAGGACAAAAAGTTACAATCGTTGAGAAAAACGTATTAGGTGGAGTTTGCTTGAACGTTGGATGTATTCCTTCTAAAGCTTTAATCTCTGCTGGACATCGTTATGAGCATGCTGCACATTCTGCAGACATGGGGATTACAACTGAAAATGTAAAAGTTGACTTCTCAAAAGTTCAAGCTTGGAAAGACAGTGTTGTTAAAAAGCTTACTGGTGGAGTAGAAGGACTTTTAAAAGGAAACAAAATTGATATTGCATATGGTGAAGCATATTTCGTAGATGCTAACACATTAAAAGTAATGGACGAGAAAAATTCTCAAACTTATACTTTTAAAAATGCAATTATCGCAACTGGATCTCGTCCAATCGAAATCCCTACTTTCAAATTCTCTAAACGAGTTCTTGATTCAACTGGTGCTCTTGCACTTCAAGAAATTCCAGAGAAAATTGTTGTAATCGGTGGAGGATATGTTGGTACTGAACTTGGTGGAGCATATGCTAACTTTGGTACTCAAGTAACAATCCTTGAAGGTGCTGACGAAATTCTTGGTGGTTTCGAAAAACAAATGTCTTCATTAGTTACTCGTAACCTTAAGAAAAAAGGCGCTGAAATCATTACAAAAGCAATGGCTAAAGGTGTTGAAGAAAGTGACACTGGCGTTGTTGTTAAATATGAAGTTAAAGGCGAAGAAAAATCAGTTGAAGCTGATTATGTATTCGTAATGGTTGGTAGAAAACCTAATACAGACGAACTTGGCTTAGAACAAGTTGGTATTGAGTTAGGCGAACGCGGAATCATTAAAACAGATAAGCAATGCCGTACAACTGTAAGCAATATCTTTGCTATCGGTGACGTAGTATCTGGTCCTCCATTAGCTCATAAAGCTTCTTATGAAGGTAAAATTGCTGCTGAAGTTATTGCTGGACATAACTCAGAAATCGACTATTTAGGAATTCCTGCAGTTGTATTCTCTGAGCCAGAATTAGCTACAGTTGGTCACACAGAAGCATCAGCGAAAGAAGCTGGAATCGAAGTGAAAGCTGCTAAATTCCCATTTGCAGCTAACGGTCGTGCCCTAGCTCTTAACGATGCTGAAGGTTTCATGAAGCTTGTTACACGTAAAGAAGATGGTCTTGTAATTGGTGCTCAAATCGCTGGTCCAAGTGCATCTGATATGATTGCTGAATTAGGTTTAGCTATCGAAGCTGGAATGACAGCTGAAGATTTAGCTATGACTATCCATGCTCATCCAACTTTAGGTGAGGTAACAATGGAAGCAGCGGAAGTTGCAATTGGTAACCCAATTCATATCTTACGTTAATTATTAAAAAAGAAGTCCTCTTTTAAAGAGGGCTTCTTTTTTTTGAGTTTAAAAATAGAGAAGGAATCTCTTGAATTTACACATTTTTAATATAATTAGCTATATTTTATCCAGCCTTATTGCTGTTTTTTTCAAGAAAATAATTATAAAATAAAACAAAAGATTGATACATATACTAGTATTAATCGCTAATGGAGGAAGGGTGGTGTTTTTCTTGAAGATTTATACAGCAATATTATTTCAACTAATCATTTGGAGTGGATTTTCCATTATTGAATGGTTATCAAGACATGATTTAATTCTATATAAAGTGTTTATGTTCGGGGTATTTTTTTATTTGGCTATTATCATAGGAAATTCAATCATAAAATCAACAAGAAAAACAATGTTAGCCACAATGATCAGTTTATCCATTTACGGTTCCTTCCATTTAATTATGACGATTATTTCTGTAGTATGAAAGAAAAAGTGATAACGATAAAATTGTTGTTCTTATAGGATTAGTTGGATTTTTGTAAACTGAGAAGAAGTCTCTGAGCGTGAGCCGTAAGGAGTAGAGAAGCGGCAAAAAGGTAAAAGAGAAAGCGTCTCTACGCCGAAATAGAGTAGAGAAGCAGCAAAAAGGTAACAGAGAAATCCACTGATCCATTATCTACTACTTCTTTTAAAGCAAAAATCCCTTGTAATAAACAAAGGCATGTTATCTATATAGAATCAAAGCCCACGTAACTTATTTTATTGTCTCCGTTTTGCTGGTATTTTTCCAAAATAGCTTTTCAAAACAGTGTAGATTGATAGAATTAGCAAGAAAAACACAAGAAAACTAAAAATAAACGAAACTGGATGAAAAATTGTTTTCGTTTGAATCGGAGACTCGAATGAAACTTCTAAAGGATATGCATTCGATGAAGCAGGTAACAGCTTTTGTTGTTCTGCGAACGGGATTGGACCACCAAAACGGAAGGATTGTTCTAATTGTTCTGGTTTATGTTCCACGTAATTTTTAAAGATAAAGGGGGTTGCAAGGCTAGTTAGTAAACTTATAATCGTAATAACAATAAATTTTTTCAAAAAAGAAAACTCCAATCTTTCAAATACCTCTAGAAGATAGATGCTTATTATTCAGTTATCTCCAAATAGAAGACAGGAATACCTGCATTTGGCATTCCTGTTCATTATTATAATTCTATTATCTTATTGCACGATGCTCCTTAATGACGCGAAGCTTTTTAAAATCGTAATCCTCAGGCCCTTGAACAGGCAATCCTGCTTCCATATTTCTTTTAATATAGGTAAGGTTATCTTCCGTAATAATTTCACCAGGGATGAAAATTGGGATTCCTGGTGGGTACACCATTATGAATTCTGCAATCACTCTTCCGACGGACTCATCAAAATTAATTAATTCTGTCTCTGAATAGAATGCATCTCTTGGTGTTAATGCTAAAAGAGGGATGTTTGGTAGCATCACTCTTGCCTCTACTCTCGAAGCTTTGTCTTTTCGTTCTTCGGCTAGAGCTTTTAAGGCATCAATTAAAATATTTGCTTCTCTTTCTGAATCACCAGGTGTAATAATACACAGGATATTATACAGATCAGACATTTCTACTTCAATACGATAATTTTTACGAAGCCACTCTTCTGCATCATGACCAGTTAAGCCAAGATCTTTCACAGAAATTATCAGCTTTGTTGGGTCGTAATCAAAAGCTGAATCAGATTCAAGAATTTCTTCCCCAACACAGTATAGATGATCTATATCATTAATTTGTCTACGAATATATTGCGCAAGATTAATCGTTTTATCGATCAACTCTTTTCCTTCTGTTGCAAGGCGTTTTCTAGCAACATCTAGAGATGCTAGTAACAGGTAGGAAGTACTTGTTGTTGTCAGCATACTTAAAATAGATTGTACACGTTTATAGCTAATTAAATTGCCTCTCATATTTAAAATCGAGCTTTGCGTCATTGAACCACCAAGTTTGTGTACACTTGTTGCTGCGATATCTGCACCAGCTTGCATAGCAGACATGGGAAGATCCTCATGAAAATGAATGTGAACCCCATGTGCTTCATCTACAAGAACAGGGATATTATAAGAATGTGCTAAATCGACAATCGTCTTTAAATCTGCAGAAATGCCAAAATAAGTTGGGTTAATGACTAATAGGCCCTTCGCATCTGGATGAAGGTCTAAAGCATGTTGAACAGATTCAATGGTGATTCCATGGGAAATGCCAAGGTTTTTATCCACTTCTGGATGGATGAAAATTGGGATTGCTCCAGCAAATATAATCGCAGACATAACTGATTTATGAACATTTCTCGGAACAATTATTTTATCTCCTGGGCCACAAACACTCATGATCATTGTCATGATAGCACCACTTGTGCCTTGAACGGAAAAGAAAGTGTGATCTGCTCCAAATGCTTCTGCAGCAAGTTGTTGAGCTTGTTTAATCATCCCTTTTGGATAATGAAGATCATCAAGTGGACCAATATTAATAAGGTCTATCGAAAGGGCGTTTTCTCCGATAAAGTTTCTAAATTCTGGATCCATTCCATTTCCTTTTTTATGCCCAGGTATATGAAATTGTACAGGATCCTTTTTAACATGTTCCAATAATCCGTGGTATAACGGTGTTTCGTGTTGTGACAATTTATTACCACACCTCTTTATTTAGTATTTTTATGCAATTTTAAGCGAACTTTATTGAAATTCCTTATGTAGTTGCTAGAAAATGTACAGTGTATTTTGTCGCTGTATTGTCTAAAATTAACTACTGATTACTAGTTATTACCCTAATCATAATATATAAAAATCATAAAACAAAAGAATTATAGCATTTTTTATTTTCTTTGCATACAATTAGTTTTTAGTATGAGGAAAAGAATTATTTATTTACATCATAATTTTAGGCTGTTTTCTAAAAGATTGTTGTTTTTTCAATAGGAGAAAAGAGTTAGTTGAATAATGGAGCAGCCGGAATACACGTAGTTGCCTCGGGGATTAGCGAGACAGTCTGAGACCCCGGAGTCGAAGCTGAGGAGGCTTAAGCTTAGCCCCACGGAAAGCGAAGTGTATTCTGATATGGGGATAATCGCAACAAACTTTACGAAAACAGCCTAATTTTATATTTCAATGTGGTTTAAAAAGGGGATTAGCAGAAGTTTAAGGCGCTGTTTTACATTCTTCGATACTTACATTACAATAATTTCAGTTGCAAAAATAATGATAGGATGTGAAAAGATGGATTATCAATATCCAATTGATATCGATTGGTCTACAGATGAAATTATTACAGTGGTTAAATTTTTTGAATGCATCGAACTAGCCTTTGAAAAAGGGGTAGACAAGACAGAGTTAATGGAACAATACCGTGCATTTAAAAAAATTGTACCCGGGAAAGCGCAAGAAAAGAAAGTTTGCGATGAATTTGAAGAAGTAAGTGGGTATTCAACCTACCGAACGATAAAGAAAGCAAAAGAAGCACCGGATAATAGTAAAATAAAGATGCCGTAAGCGAAAATTTGTTTCTGTAGCTAAAGCGGAAGAAATGCACTTTACATATACATACAGGGATGGTTATTATTGGCTGATAATAACCATCCGTATATAAAGATAAAAAAACTTGGGTAGGAATCCCAAGTTTTTTGTGTTCTCGCTGTCCATATAGCTTGTCCGATTTAATACTCCAATGACAATTTATATATTGGAAGTAATGTCTCATACGTTTCTTCAATTAAGGAAAGTAATGCTTCTCCGTTTGAGAGAATAGGGTCCCCAACAGGAATTTGCTGTCCCACTAAAAATTCAGCTTTCTTTACATCGCGGAATCTAGTTAAGGCTGCGCTTAAATCGGCTTCTCCAATTGTGACAGCTTCTTTTTTCATATGATCCATAGAAAGGAAATAATTCTTTGGCAGAGTTGACTCTAATAGCTCGTAATTCGCTAAAAAGCCTTCTGCAATTTCTTTCTTTTTAGGAAGTTCATATATATAAGCTAGCCAAATAAACAAATGGTCATCAAATAATCCAACTTGGAAATGAGGATGTTGTTTATATCCGCGCTTATTACTTGCAATGGCAAGCCATGTATCTTTTGGCGGATTTACAGTGCGTCTTGCATGTTTAGCAATATGCAGGAACATTTCCATCCCAAGTTTTCCAGAAAGCTGCTCTGTAAGCTCTGTGCCAATTTCACGGAATTTTGGCTGAATTCTCTCTTGGATTGCTTCCATTCGTGAGTCCAGTCCTTCTATCATAAATGTATCAAAATCTTTTTGTGCAAAACCAGTGAACGCCATTATTTCTTATCTCCTTTTTAGTTTATCTCTAAAGTTTCCGGGTAAATAGTGTATATAAAATCAAGTAAGCTATCTAGTCAGTTACTTGCATCTTCATCTTTAGATATGCTTTTCGCAAATATTGTAGCATACATAAATAATATTATGAAGAAATATGGATTGAACTAGGTTATAGCACAAAAAAGGAGCAAGCTAATTGGTTTCCACATAATATATATGAAATCAACAGAAATGCAAGTCGATGAAAGGGGTGTACTGTCAGTGAAACAATTAATGAATTTAGCGAAGAAAATGGAAGTGGAAAAGGAAAAAAAGGCCGTTCTTCGTCTAGAAATGGATTATGAGTTGGCTACCTTATTCGATGCAATCAATGAAAAGAATGAAAAGCAAAAAAAATTAAGTAAGCAAAAACTAGAAAGAATTAGACAGGAACTTCTAAGACTTAAAGCGTTGTAATAAATAATAAGAAAGAAGTTAGGTGATCATGTAGCTGACTCTGTAGGACGAATTTTTTCCTATAGAGTCAGCTACATGATTTTGCATGGAATGGAAGGATTTAATACGAGCAGTAACTCGTGGGATTTTCTTCTTATATGGTACTATAGATTATAAGGATTGATTTTTTTGATTATTCTTGAAGTATGTTTACGAATTAGATAAGCTAAAATATAGTAAGTGATAAAAAAGAATGTAAAGAAGGTTGAGAAGATGACAAATTGGCTTGAAATCGATAAGTATGCAAAAGAATGGATTAAAGAGGCAGGCGAAAGAATCATCAAGTCTTTTTCGTCCGAGCTCGTTATTCAAACAAAATCAAGTAAAAATGATTTAGTCACACAAATTGACAAGGGAACAGAAGAATTCTTGATTCATAAAATTAATGAGGTTTTCCCTTCTCATCGCATTTTAGGAGAAGAGGGGGTAAGTGAATCTTTAGAAGACTTAAAAGGAATCGTTTGGATTATTGACCCAATTGATGGAACGATGAATTTTGTTCATATGCAACGGGATTTTGCTATCTCTATTGGAATTTATGAAGAGGGAGTAGGAAAAATCGGCCTCATATATGATGTTGTAGCAGATGAACTTTATCATGTTCAAAAAGGAAATGGTGTTTATATGAATGATACTAAGCTATTGCCGTTAAAGGACACTGCTGTTGAAGAGGCGATAATTGGGTTAAATGCCACATGGGTTACAAAAAATAAACGGATAGATCCGACTATATTAGAACCACTTGTAAGAGAGTCAAGAGGGACAAGATCTTTTGGTTCTGCTTGTTTAGAGCTTGCCTATATCGCTGCTGGACGTATGGATGCGTACTTAACTTTAAGATTATCTCCTTGGGATTATGCAGCAGGTAAGATAATGGTAGAAGAACTGGGAGGAAAGGTAACAACTTTAAGAAATGAGTCTCTCGATTTATTAACCCAACAATCCTTTTTTGCGTCTAAACCTGGATTGCATGATGAAATTCTTCAAAAATATTTAAAGGATGGTAATTGGTAAACAACTAAGAACGCTGTTTTGCGATTACTTGCTGCATTTTCTTTTTTTTATGGGATCTAAGGAACCATATGCTACAAAACAGGAAAAAGCAAATAAGTGTGCCAATTAATGTTTTTTCAACAATACATATCCCGATACTAACAAAACTTGAAATTCCATAAATGTTATAGTGAAAAAATGGATATTTATCAAAATTCATGTTTATCTTCCTTTATTATGGTGTATATTAATCCGAAATAATAGCGTATGATAATCTTAAAACCATCCCACAGCGAATGATGTGGGGTTTTTTATCTGTGGTTCCCCCTTCTATAATACTATGGTATGGAATGGAAAGAACAGAAATAATGTAAAGAATTTGATAATTTATAGGATAAATGGGTTGGTTAAAAAATATTTTTTGGAAATAGCGTTTACATTCGGTATTTTTTTTAAAAGCATTTAGGTTTCTTCGTAATTATGTGATATAATGACTCAGTTATAATATTATTAAAAAAATAAGTTAAATCCAGATAGACATATTTTAGGTAGGAGTGAAATTTTTGAAAATTAGAGAAGATATTCGTAACATTGCTATTATTGCTCACGTTGACCACGGTAAAACGACGTTGGTTGATCAGCTGCTAAAACAATCCGGCACATTCCGTACAAATGAACATGTGGAAGAACGTGCAATGGATTCCAATGATTTAGAAAGAGAACGTGGAATAACAATATTAGCGAAAAATACTGCTATTCAATATAAAGATAAACGTATTAACATCTTAGACACACCAGGACATGCTGACTTTGGTGGAGAAGTGGAACGTATCATGAAAATGGTTGACGGTGTTCTACTTGTTGTTGATGCATATGAAGGTTGTATGCCTCAAACACGTTTCGTATTGAAAAAAGCATTAGAGCAAAACTTAACTCCAATTGTAGTTGTTAACAAAATTGACCGTGATTTTGCTCGTCCTGCTGAAGTAATTGATGAAGTTCTTGACTTATTTATTGAGTTAGATGCAACAGAAGAACAATTAGAATTCCCTGTTATCTATGCATCAGCTATTAATGGTACAGCTAGCACAAACCCTGAAAAACAAGATGAGAACATGCAATCATTATATGATGCAATTGTAGATCATATTCCTTCACCAGTTGATAATCGCGAAGAGCCTTTACAATTCCAAGTAGCTCTTTTAGACTACAACGACTATGTTGGAAGAATTGGTATCGGTCGTGTATTCCGCGGTACGATGAAAGTTGGTCAACAAGTAGCGTTAATGAAATTAGATGGAACTGTTAAGCAATTCCGTGTAACAAAAATCTTTGGTTTCTTCGGATTGAAACGTCAAGAAATCGAAGAAGCATACGCTGGAGATTTAATCGCAGTATCAGGAATGGAAGATATTAACGTTGGTGAAACAGTATGTCCGTTTGAACATCAAGATGCACTTCCTGTTTTACGTATCGATGAGCCAACTCTTCAAATGACATTCTTAGTTAATAACTCACCTTTCGCAGGTAAAGAAGGTAAATATTTAACTTCAAGAAAAATTGAAGAAAGATTACGCGCTCAATTAGAAACAGATGTGAGCTTACGTGTTGAAAATACTGATTCTCCAGATGCTTGGACTGTATCAGGACGTGGAGAGCTTCATTTATCTATCTTAATTGAGAACATGCGTCGTGAAGGTTATGAGCTTCAAGTTTCAAAACCAGAAGTAATTGTTCGAACTATAGATGGTGTTCGTTGTGAGCCAATTGAACGTGTACAAATTGATGTTCCTGAAGAGCATACAGGTTCTGTAATGGAGTCAATTGGTGCTCGTAAAGGTGAAATGTTAGATATGATCAATAATGGTAACGGACAAGTTCGTTTAATCTTTAACGTACCTGCTCGTGGACTAATTGGTTATACAACTGAATTCTTAACATTGACTCGCGGTTATGGTATCATCAACCATACATTCGATAGCTATCAACCAATGGCATCTGGCCAAGTTGGTGGACGTCGCCAAGGTGTATTAGTAAGTATGGAATCAGGAAAATCATCTACTTATGGAATCATGCAAGTAGAAGACCGCGGAATTATCTTTGTTGAAGCTGGAACTGAAATTTATGAAGGAATGATTGTTGGAGAGCATACACGTGAAAATGACATCACTGTTAATATCACAAAAGTAAAACAAGCAACAAACATCCGTTCAGCAAACAAAGACCAAACAGCAACAATGAAAAAACCAAGAATTATGACTCTAGAGGAATCTTTAGAATACTTAAATGAAGATGAGTATTGTGAAGTAACTCCAGAATCCATTCGTTTACGTAAAAAAATCTTAAATAAAGCAGAACGTGAAAGAGCAGGCAAGAAGAAAAAATCTGCTGAATAATAAGAGTAAAAAGAAGTCATCGGGTGATGGCTTCTTTTTTGTGTTTGGAAAAGGGCGGAGAGGGTTATTATGGCTGGAAATCGGTATTAGGGATTGTTGAGCAAGTGGAAAAAGTGGTGTTCATAAAGGGGATGAAAGCCACATGAAGCGTTGTGAGAGGGAAAAGTGGTGTTCATAAAGGGGATAAAAGCTACATGAAGCATTTTGAGTGAAAAAAATAGCGTTCATCCCGTAGATGAAAAGCCACATTAACCATTGCAAGTAATAAAAAATGAAGTCAAAAAGGAAAAACTAGAATAAGAAGTAACTGAATAACCTCTTCATAGCTATCAAAATTTAATACCCTCCCACTAATAGTAATACAACAACATAATCAAAATAATTAAAGTGTTTTCTTCCATCAAACTCTATTTTGTAATTAGTAAATAAAGGAAAGGGAGGAATATAATGAAGATTTTTCAATTTAATAAAGAGTCTGGTAAGAAAATCACTCCATTTAATTCTAATTTTATCCTTAGTCGCATCGTTCAAACAGAGAAAGCAGCTCATATTGGATGTATGCATCTTGAAGAAAATGGGATTATTGGCTTTCATCAAGCGGTAGTACCTCAGCTTTTGTTAATTGTTAATGGAGTGGGCTATGTTAGAGGAGAAACGAATGAATGGTTTCAAGTTCGAAGTGGGGATGCGGTGTTCTGGGATAAAGAGGAATGGCATGAAACGAAAACAGATATTGGGTTAACAGCCATCGTTATTGAAAGTGAAGATATAATGCCTGAATTAAAAATGCCGTTAAAAGAGAAGCGTATATAAAAAAAGAAGACCTTAGTTAAAAGATCTTCTTTTTATACAAAAGCTTGTCTACTTACCAATCATCTTCTTGCGTTTTATTTTGATAAAGAACAAAGTTTCCAGAATCGATTCTTTTTTTTGTGTTTAACGCGATTCTATCTTCACATTCTTTACACATATACGTATGAATTGGTCTATTTCTCAGACGTTTTGCTTCAAAGGAGTTTTCGTCTATATCCTCAATTTTATCGCATATCACACATTTTACTTTCAATAGCTGCACCTCTAATCAAATAGATTATAGGCTCATTATAATATAAAATTGTATAGAAAATCGAATTTTAATCTCTTATATGATTATTGGACTGTTCATCTTGATCTTTTTTCAGTTCTTTTTCCTCTTTTTCATTTAATTTTTCGTTCGTTTTTTTCATATCTCTATCTGGTTCATTTTTAATCATATCAGCAGGGACTTCAGGAATAAGTCTGCCACTAATATCAGCTAATTCATTAAAAATTCCCTGGATTGGCTTTCCATCTTGTATATCTTCACCAATTTCTTTCAATCTTGCAGTTATATCAGGGTCAGCAATAATGATAGCATTTGCGCCATCAGGATCGTTCTTTAAGCTTTCAGCAACGGTATACTTGATGGAACCTACTTCCGAACGATCTAAGTCAGCATTGATATCGACACCTACAAGGGCATATTTCCCAATCACAACTGCTGTTGCATCATTCACATTTTCAATACTTGTTGCAAGGGAAACGAGTCTTTTGGCGATATCCTGTCCCGTTTTTCGATCCACTTCCTGTATTGTAGAATTTTTTACATTTGTTACATGAGGGGTATTATCTCTATTCTCCGATTGTTGGCTATTTTCTACATTATTGTTATTACATCCAGCAAGCAGAAAAAGGATTGCAATTATAAAATATCCTTTTTTCATAAAAATTACCTCCTTAATATTGAAGAATAACTTCTAAAAGTGTGCATTTACACCGAATTCCTAGGTGTAAATGAGCATTTTTATGATTTTTTACACTTCCTCTCTCTTTATTGTGCAAAATATCTTCTATCTTTATGCGGTAAAACATATATTTTACCAAGGTTCTTTCCGTTACACGGATAAGTGCAGCAATATATGACGTTTTAGAGCAGGGGGCATCGGTTTGAGTAAAATTTACGTATTGGATACAAATGTCTTGTTACAGGATCCTTATTCCATTTTTTCTTTTAGTGACAATGATGTAGTAATTCCAGCAGTAGCTTTAGAAGAGGTTGACAGCAAAAAACGGTACATGGATGAAATCGGAAGGAACGCAAGGCAAATATCTAGATTGATCGATAACTTAAGAGAAGCAGGAAAGTTGCACGATAAGATTCCTTTGGAGAATGGTGGAACTATACGGATTGAACTGAATCACCGTTCTTTTCATGAGCTTCAAGAAATATTTGTAGAAAAAACCAATGATAACCGAATATTAGCAGTTGCAAAAAATTTATCAATAGAAGAAAGCAAAAAAGAAAATGGACGAACCGTTATATTAGTAAGTAAAGATACACTAGTTCGTGTTAAAGCAGACGCAATTGGGCTTATGAGTGAGGATTTTTTAAGTGACCGAGTAGTTGAAAATGAAGATTTGTATACCGGTTTTATGGATGTACAAGTAACGATTGATGTATTAAATCGCTTTTATGAGAATGGACAGCTTCCTATAACGGAAATTGGCAATGGGATGTATTATCCAAATCAGTTTCTTATCTTAAAGGACATTCTAGGATCTTCCTCTTCGGCATTAGCAATCGTGGATTCATCGAGAAAATATATTAAAAAGCTAGTGTTCGATCATGAGCATATTTGGGGAATCCGCCCAAGAAATGTGCAACAAACAATGGCGATTGAAATGTTATTAAAGAAAGACATGCCTTTAGTTACACTAATAGGAAAAGCTGGAACAGGGAAAACTTTATTGGCATTAGCATCAGGTTTAATGCAAACAGAAGACTTTGGGGATTATAAAAAATTATTAGTGGCAAGACCGATTGTACCGATGGGGAAAGATTTAGGCTTCCTTCCTGGTGAGAAGGAGGAAAAATTAAGGCCGTGGATGCAGCCAATCTTTGATAATCTCGAGTATTTGTTCAATACAAAGAAGCCTGGGGAATTAGAAGCGATCCTTGCAGGAATGGGATCTATTGAAGTAGAGGCATTAACGTATATTAGAGGAAGAAGTATTCCAGACCAGTTTATTATTATTGACGAAGCACAAAACTTAACGAAGCATGAAGTGAAAACGATTTTAACAAGGGTTGGAGAAGGAAGTAAGATTGTTTTAATGGGGGACCCAGAACAAATTGATCATCCATATTTAGATGCCTTTAATAATGGATTAAGCTATGTAGTAGAGCGTTTTAAAGACCAACCAATTGCCGGACATGTGAAATTAGTTAAAGGAGAGAGATCCTCTTTAGCACAGCTGGCTGCAGATTTATTATAAAATTTTGCTAATGAGCAATGTTTACGCCATCTAGTAATGCTAGATGGCGTATGTATGGGTGGAAATTATGTAATTTTAATTGCTTTGACATTTTTGATAGGCGTTTGTTCTTTGTCTTTTGTATTATCGTAAATATGTACAGGACCATCTTCTGTAAGCGGTTTTCCTTTTACGCAAAATAATAGGAAAATCGAATCTATTTCTTCTAATGGAATTGCATGTTCTTCGTCTTCTGTTGTGATTAAAAGAGTTGTTGCGTTTTCCTTTGGTTCAGCATTTTTAATAAAGGGAGCTAAAGCCATATAAAAGGTACCAGTCAGCATCTCTACTTTTTTATAGGTTTTCGTGGATTGCTCTGGAACTTTTGCACCTTCTGTAATCTCTTGATCCCAATGCTTGGAGGCTTCTTTTGTATACGCTTCTAATTCATCCTTCACTTCCACGGGCGCAAATACTGAATCAGCGGTTTGCTTACGATCATCAAATATCCACACAGTTGGATCAATCGTAATTGGAAAATTTACCAACCCAGTAACTTGGATAATACTATTCATTCATAAACTCCTCCTTAATTGTTTTTTTTGTTTGTATAAAAATTCTGCAAATTAATGAGGGATTAAGATTTTTTTAATTAGCAGATTCAAACTTATGTTAATTTAAGTATAACTTCTTCTTGTTTATCTGTCATTCAGTAGGTAAGAAACGAAAACTTTTAGATTTTTTAAAGGGGATTGTTCTTGCAATTTTTCTAGGTTGAGTTTAAACTTTATAGATAGGATAATCGCTCGGAAACGGGGGGATAGGATTGACTTCTGAAATGATTATTAATCATAAAGAAAAAGCAAATGAGCTATTGAAAGCTGATGCTGAAAAGATATTAAAACTAATTAAAGTTCAGATGGATAATTTAACAATGCCTCAATGTCCTCTATATGAAGAGGTATTGGATACGCAAATGTATGGATTATCGAAAGAGATAGATTTTGCTATTCGATTAGGATTAGTAGAAGAGCAGGTTGGCAAGAAGATTTTAGATGAATTGGAAAAAGAATTATCGAATTTGCACGAAGCATCTATAAGAAAATAAAAAGTAAACTCAAACAAAAGCATTCATTGTTTGAGTTTTTTTAGTGGCTAGGTGTATTATTCTAAAATAAGGGAAGTACATACGAAACAAGGGTCATTTTAAGATATATAGTAAAAAAGTTTATGCCCAATATTTTGAGAGAATGAATAGAAGTTTATCCTTTTCAGCAGGAAATAGATAAGAAACAACGAATACTCTAAATGAGGAGAATGAATAAGGGATGCGGTTGAATGGTAAAGAAGATATTAAAATCGTATGATTATACAATTATTATAGCAATGATGCTATTAGTTTTATTTGGGTTAATTATGATCTATAGTGCAAGCATGGTTTCAGCAGTCCAATATTACGGACAAGATAGTAGTGATTTTTATTATAAGAGGCAGATTAAGAATATTGTAGTTGCTGGGTTCGCCTTTATTCTAGTTGCACTTTTCCCATATAAAGCTCTATTAAGCAATAAAATATTAGTGCCGATGGTATTTGGGTCTATTTTTTTCTTAGGTGGAATATTTTTGTTCGGTAGTGTTTATGGAAATGCGCAAAGCTGGTATAAAATTGGAACCTCCAGTCTTCAGCCGGCAGAGTTTGTTAAATTATCTGTAATCATTTATTTATCGGCTATCTATTCAAAAAAGCAGTCATATATTAATGAATTTAATAGGGGAGTTGTCCCGCCGCTAGCCTATCTAGTTATTGTTAGTGCTCTAGTTATGATTCAGCCTGATTTTGGAACAGCGGTTATCATTGTTATGATTGGTGCAACGATTATTCTCTGTTCAGGAATGAATTGGAAGAACTTATCGAAGCTGATGCTTATTGGATTAACGTTTTTACTCTTATTCCTTCTTTGTATGCAGTTGGCTGGTAAAAGTATGTTTACTGAGAAGCAAATGGCGAGAATATTTGTGTTTATGGATTCCCCGTTTGGCGAGGATGTTGTGCAAGATTCCGGTTACCATATGAGTAACTCACTTATCGCTATCGGCTCTGGTGGCCTTAAAGGTGTTGGCTTGGGTCAAGGAGTACAAAAGCTTGGCTATTTAACAGACGGTCATACAGATTTTATCATGGCGGTAATAGCAGAAGAATTAGGGATATTTGGCGTAGGTTTTGTTGTTTTAGGACTAAGCTATATTGTTTTACGAGGAATTTATACCGGATTAAAGTGTAAAGATCCTTTTGGAAGCTTATTAGCGATAGGAATTTCTAGTATGATTGGGATACAAGCCTTTATCAATATTGGCGGGGTTTCTGGATTAATCCCTTTAACGGGTGTACCAGTACCTTTTGTGAGTTATGGAGGATCTTCTCTATTACAATTATCCATCGGGATGGGGATATTGGTGAATGTTTCCATGTTTGTAAAATACGAGAGAGTATATAAATCAAAAGAAGAGGAAGTTGTGGATATTCCTAAACAACCTAATTCTCCATTTATGCGGACAAACCGACCTTTATAATAAAGTCTTTAATGAAATAGAAAAGATAGCCCAGAAAAAGTGGTGCTATCTTTTTTTTAGCTTTAATCTTCATCTAGTAGCATTAAGTATAGGAGAAAAAGTTAATTGATTTGCTTCCTAGTAAAAAAAAGCTATAATAAGAAGAGTGTCTTCTATTCGATAATATGCTCTCTTAGAGTGGGGAATTAATGGTAAGGTTTACCAATAATGTGAAAACTGAAGTTTTTTCAAAAAAATAGAGAAATCTTAATGGAAATATGTTTTAATAGCAAAAGAGTCTTTTTTAACATTACTATATTGTTAAATGTGAATAATGACACAAGGAAAATGAACGGTTATTTATATAGTATTTTATCCTTTACTATGTAATGGAAAGGGGAGACATGATCAAATGGCTAATTCTCGCGTATATCCTGATGCCAAATTGACGAATAAACAATCCGAAACAAGTGCTTGGAAGGATTTTCTTGCATTAATTAAAATAGGAATCGTAAATTCAAACTTAATTACTGTTTTTACAGGAATCTGGCTTGCAATTGTCTTTACGGATGTAAGGTTTTTAGAGCAAATTGATACAGTTTTATATACTTTGATTGGATCAGGTTTAATTATTGCTGGTTCCTGTGTTTTAAATAATTTTATTGATCGTGATATTGATCCATTAATGGAAAGAACGAAGGCTAGACCGACTGTAACAGGAAAAGCAAAGCCTATAAATGTTGCCATTTTAGGATTTGGCTTTCTATTAATTGGAACATTGTTTTTATTGTTAACTACTATCACTGCAACGGTAATCGCCTTAGTCGGCGCATTTAGCTATGTCGTAATTTATACAATGTGGTCTAAGCGAAGACTAGTTTCTAATACGGTTATTGGTAGTTTTTCTGGAGCGGTTCCTCCATTAATTGGATGGGCTGCAATTGATCCTGGTCTTCATGTTATTGCTTGGAGCTTATTTTTAATTATGTTTGTCTGGCAGCCACCCCATTTCTATTCTTTAGCAATTAGAAGAGTAGAAGAGTATCGAGCAGCGGGAATTCCGATGTTACCGGTTGTTAAAGGATTTGAAGTAACGAAGAAGCATACGTATATTTGGATTGTCGCTTTATTTCCACTTCCATTTTTGCTATATCAAATTGGAATTCCATTTTTAATTTTAGCAACATTACTGAATATAGGATGGGTTGTTACAGGAATTCGAGCAAGTAAAAAGCAAGATGAATATAAGTGGGCTACTGCAATGTTTATCTATTCTATTCAATATTTAACGATTCTATTTGTTTCAATGGTAGTATTCACATTATTCTAAGGAATTCGTTTTAGGGGAAAACAATCCATTAGAATAAATTATATTAAGGGAATGGCCATTTTCATAAAGAGTAAGGCTTTCTGTGATTTTAATTCTCAGAACGTAATGGAACAAAGGGAAAAAGGGGATTTTCTAAACAAAGAGGTAAATATTTTATGGAGTGGGTAGTTTAATGGAATTTACATTACCGATTTTGCCGACAATAAGTACAGCATTTATCGTATTAAGCGGCATTTTTGTAGCTATTGGTTGGGGATTAATCAAGAAAAGAAAAAGAAAAGAGCATCAGACAGTAATGCTTATTGCAGCCATTTTTGCTGTTATCTTTTTCATCATTTACGCATCAAGAACGATTTTCATAGGGAACACTTCCTTTGGTGGACCAGATGATATTAAGATTTACTATACAATCTTCTTAATATTTCATATTACACTGGCAACAATAGGAGCAGTATTAGGAATTATCATGTTGTATACAGGCTATAAAAAACAATATGCGAAACACCGTAAATTAGGTCCAATAACAAGTATTATCTGGTTTATTACAGCCATTACAGGAACAGCTGTCTATTTACTTCTCTATGTTTTCTATCACGGAGGAGAAACAACATCTGTTATAAAGGCGATATTAGGCTTTTAATGAATAAAAAAATGCTTCTAGAAAATAGAAGCATTTTTTTATTGTTCTTTTAATGAGTTTTCCTTACTTATATGGCAAGAAATCCAAAACTACTAATTCTATTAAAATTATTTAAAGTAAGTTATACTATTTAGTAAGAATGCTACATATATTAATAGAAACAATGCTAGAGAGGGGGGAATCCTCTGAAAATTTTATTAAGAACTGTCGTAATTATTGCAGTATTATCGGCGATTGGATTCTATTTTAGTATAACAGATGATAAGAATCAGCAAGAGGTACTAGTGGAAAATGGGGATAATCCTACAAAAGTGAAGGATAATCTCAAAGAAGAAAATGAAAATACGCAAATTCTACCAGTTCCTAAAGAGGGCTTAGGGAGCTTAATCGGTAAAAGTGTAAGTGAATTAAAAGAGAAGTATGGAGAACCAGCTAGAATTGATCCATCAGCATATGAATACAATTGGTGGATTTACAATAAGAAAGACTCTCAATATTTTCAAGCGGGAATTCTGAATGATAAAGTGGTGACTGTTTATGCGATTGGTAGTGATGTAAATATTAACCCTTATAAAATTGGACAAGAAGTTGGGGATATTTATACAACAACACCAATTGAAACAAATATTAGCTTTAATTATGAAAATTCTTCGTATCGTTTCGAATTATCGGAGGATGAAATAAATAACCGCCCACTTATTCAAATAGGCGATTATTATGCACAGCTGTACTTTGATAAATTTAACGGTACTTTATCAAGTATTCGTTACATGGATGCACGTACGTTACTTCATTTAAGACCATATGAATTAGTTTATCGCGGAGAACTATTAGAAACGGAAAATAATGTAGAGGATAATGAAGCGATTCAAGAGGGGAATGAAAAACAAATATTAGATATGACCAATGTACTAAGAAAAAGATTTGAATTAAATACAGTGGAGTGGGATCAACCAACTGCTGAAGTGGCATTAGGTCATAGTAAAGATATGTTTGAAACAGAGGATTTTTCCCATACGTCAGAGAAGTATGGAGATTTAGAGGACCGCTTAAAAGCAGGGGACGTATTTTATCAAGTTGCTGGGGAGAATATTGCAGCAGGTTATGCGGATGCACCTGCAGTAATGGAAGGTTGGCTAAACAGCAAAGGGCATCGTGAATGTTTATTAAATGAGAAATTTACTCATCTTGGAGTAGGAGTATTTGATAAATACTACACACAGAATTTTATCGAGCAATGGTAAAAGGTATATAAGCAAAAGACTGTCAACAACTTCGTAATGAAGTGGTTGGCAGTTTTTTTGTGAAATAATTAGGATAATCTAATTATTATCATAAAAGGAAAGAGGATTTTTTAATAGAGAATGCACATTTTCTAAAGTGCATCATAAGGTAATATAGGCAGATGTATCAAATTAGAGGTGAAATAACGATGGCGAATAAACAACTTCATCCTTCTATAGAAGAATTTAAAGCATTTGTGAAAGCAAATCCGAAAATATTGAAAGAAGCCAGAAACGGGAAGGTGACATTACAGGAATTATATGAGGATTGGTATTTATTAGGTCCAAATGATGCAAGATGGGACGGTTTACGAGAAGGTAGTTCTGAAGCTTCTGAAGAAAAGGAGAAAGATGCATCATCTACTAAAACCGTCTGGATGTCTAATATTTTCGACACATTAAAAAACATGGACCAAAACCAGATACAGGGGTACTTAGCAAATTTAAATCAAGCTTTAGGAACCATACAAGGAGTTATATCTCAATTTGCCCCGAATAGTGGTTCAAGTGGATCATCTGCGCCAACCGAACAAAAACCTTCTGGACCATTTTCTTTTAGAAAAGATTAAATAGGAGGAGTATATGAGACAGAGTATAAAAGAATATATTGCGCAGAATACGGAATTACAACAATTTATACGGGAACAGCCACAGTGGTATAGACAGCTAAGCAGAAATCCAAATCAATTGGAAGCCTTTGAGATAGCGTCACTTCATTATTATAAGAAAACCATCCCTGATCATGTTCAAAAGTTTTCAAATGGGGTTCAAATGGCTTCCATGATGGTTAGCATGTTTCAAGCAATGAACGCTCAATCTTAAAGCTTTAGGAAAAGGATACTTAGAGTAAAATAAACAGGAATGGTAATACTAACCTAAAAGAATTCATTAAAATTACCAGGAGTGTTTACGTTGAAAAAAATCCAATTGATTTGTCTTCCTGCTGTTTTCCTTTTAGCTAGTTGTGGGAATGATCTCCCTGATCCAGAAGTAAAGCCAAAAAAAGAAGCTACTGCTCATTATTCTCTTCCTGCAACTGCGGCTGTACAAGCCTCTTCAGAAAATGCGGGCTTTTATGTTCACCATATTGTGAAAGGGAATAAAGTATTTATTGAATGCAAAGTGAAAGATTATTCTTTCAGAGAAGATAGTAATGGTAACTTAGGGAAAATTGTTTTGGAAATGAACGGTGAAAAGAAAGAATATTCTTCTGCAGCATTTGTAATAGAAGGACTAAAAGCAGGAAAGCATACGATGACCTTATCGGTTATTGATGTTGCAAGCAAGATGCCAAAATATAAAAAGTCATTTCAAGTCATCGTAAATGAATAGGTTAGAAAAAGGAAATCACAAGCCTTTTCTTTCTTCTGTCTTTCATGTAGAATAAGAATTGGAGGTGAGCGAATACGTGCTTGCGACAACTGAAATACTTCTTATTCAAGAGGAAGCAGAAGCGATTGCAGAAATGATATTAGACTCAGATGTTGCAGAACAATACCGTATTTGTTTGGCCAATATTCAATCAAATAAGGAAACACAGCGGAAAATTCATTCCTTTAACCAAATGAAAGAACTATATGAAGAGGTTCAGCGTTTTGGAAAATATCATCCTGAATATAAAAAAGTCATGATGGAAATTCGACAGCTTAAACGCGATATGGATGTAGATGATAATGTGGCAGCATTTAAAGTAGCGGAGAATGGTTTACAAAAGCTACTAGATGATGTCAGTGTTATTATTGGACGTTCTGTTTCTACTTTTATTAAAGTACCAACAGGTAATCCATTTTTTGATGAACTTTCTGGTTGCTCAGGTGGTTGTGGAAGTGGTGGAAGCTGTAGTTGTTCTGCCTAATATACGAAAAAGCAATGATCAGAATGTAGGATCATTGCTTTTTTATTTTTGTAGCGTCATTAATGGCTTCCTAGCTTCTGTAAAAGTAGATTCCAGCTTTTCTATTTTCTTTGCCTATGCTATTATGATAAATAATGGTATTTAAAGGGGTTAAATTATGCTAGGGCAACGACAAGGAATAATTGTTTGGTTATTTTCACTGAAACAAGCAAAAATGTTAAGAAGATATGGAAATGTTCATTTTATTTCCAAGAGATTAAAATATGTTGTGCTCTACACCAATCAAAGTGATGTGGAAAGCATAATGGAAAAAATTAATGCTCATTCTTTTGTAAAGAAGGTAGAGCCTTCTTATAAACCATTTTTGAAAATGGAATTTGAAAATTCGCGACCAGATAAGGCAAAAGAATATGATTATAAAATGGGGATATAAGCGGTCAGCTTTTCTTTAAAGAATAAAAACAGTATTTATGATAGGAGTGGTGGAATAGAAAGTTTCCGACCACTCCTTCATGAATTCTGTTTTTTTGTATGGAATGGGAAAAACAAAAAAAAGCCTGCAAGCATATGCCTGCAGGATCCTTCCACGTCCTTATATTCAATAAGGACAGAAGGTAAAGGGAGAGGAGAAACCGGAGGAAGAACTTATGGGGAAACGTAAGTCTTCTCCGCGGTTGGCAACAACATCCTCGAATAGATGCTGTTAATTACAGTATCTCCATCTACCGAGCACTTATACATCAAAATGAACTATTTTTTTGAGATGGTTGGAGAGAGTATAATTAGTATTGTTTATTTTAATAGTAGAAAGAGGAATAAGAGTTTTCCCTGTATTATTTCTCTCCTAGCAGTATTCTAAAATACAGCAAAAAATCTTTAAAATGTTGGCTCGCTAATAGCTTTATGGTAGGATAGGGAAGGGAAAAGAACTTAAAGTAAAATAGGGTTGTGGTGATTGAAATGAGAGTTGTCTCCGGTAAGAATAAGGGGATTCCATTGAAGGCAGTGCCTGGTAACTCGACTAGACCAACTACGGATAAAGTGAAAGAGGCTATTTTTAATATGATAGGCCCTTACTTTCAAGGAGGAGAAGGCCTTGATTTATTTGCTGGGAGCGGCGGACTTGGCATTGAAGCTTTAAGTAGAGGATTAGATCTTGTTATTTTTGTAGATAAAGAAGGAAAAGCAATACATACGATTAAAGAAAATCTTGCAATATGTAAATTAGAAAGCCAAGCAGAGATATTTCGTAATGATGCGAATCGCGCTTTAAAGGCATTGCAAAAAAGAGAAAAAAGATTTGATTATATTTTTCTAGATCCGCCATATAAAAAGCAGCAATTAGAAACAATATTAACGTTTATTGATGAAGCAGATTTGTTAAAGGATGAAGGAGTCATTGTTTGTGAACATGGTTCAGAAATTTCTTTACCTGAGGCAGTAAATAGACTTCAGCAAGTGAGACATGAAAAATATGGAATAATAGGAGTTTCTATTTATTCTTTACAAAATAGTACGGAGGATTAAAAAAAGATGGCTAGTATAGCAGTTTGCCCAGGGAGTTTTGATCCAATAACTTATGGTCACATCGATATTATCAAACGGTCTGCTAAGGTATTTGATCATGTATACATTTGTGTATTAAATAATTCTTCTAAAAAACCTTTTTTTTCAGTGAATGAAAGATTGGAGTTAATTAGAGAAGTTACGAAAGATATTAAGAATATCTCTGTATCTTCTTATGAAGGACTTCTGATTGATTATGCAAAAAGTGTTAATGCAAATGCCATAATAAGAGGTTTACGAGCTGTATCAGACTTTGAATATGAGATGCAGATTACATCGATGAACCGTGTTCTATCAGACGATATTGAGACGTTTTTTATTATGACCAATAATCAATATTCTTTCCTAAGCTCCAGTATAGTGAAAGAAGTTAGCAAATATGATGGTGATATTTCGGAGCTCGTTCCAAAGATTGTTAACGATGCCCTCAGAGCAAAGTTTCATCATGATGAGAAATAACGATTATTATGCTATTTAGCAAGAAAAAAGGACATTCATGCCGAAAAGAAGTAGTAGCTATTTCTTTTGGCATAGTGTCCTTTTTTATAATTGTCCTCTTGGTGATAATCTTTTTACTAATATAAAACAATAGACGGTTAAGGAAATAATCGTAACAATTGGTCCCCACATGCTAATGTTTTCAAATACCTGTTGAAAGAAAGAACCTTCCCGATTCATTCCTGGGATTGCGATTGTTGGAGTTTCTTTTGTTAAGAAAGTCTTGTTAAAGAAGTCCCATGCAATAAAAGTGTAGATGCCAGAGAAGATTGCTTGCATAATTCTCGCTAAGAAAAAGGGTTTAAAGCGAATATCTGTCTGAGCAATTATACTTGCCACTTGGGCTTGAACACTTAATCCACTAAATCCGAGGATACAGCTTGTTAAAATGGCTTGGTGCATAAGGGTAGATGTTTCTACATCACTCGTTAATTTACTTCCTAATGTGATTTCAAAAATGCCGGCAATAAAGGGAATCGTTAAATCACCTGAAAAAGTAAACAGCTGGAATATAGATTCTAATAATTTTGCAAAAAAGGAAGTAATATGTAAGTGAAATAATAAACGATTGATAACAGAAAAAAGAATGATAAAGCCGCCAACCATTAATAAGGATTGAATGGAGGAGGTTACAGCATCTCCCATAAGCTTACCAAGAGGCCGCTTGTCTTTTAGACGAGTCTGATGCAGTTCTCGTAACGCTCTTTTTATGGAAGCTTTTTCTTTTTGCTCCTTTGTCGTTTTTTCTGTGTCTTTTCCATGAAATCGCATAAATAGTCCAACGGTAAAATTGGCTAAATAATGAGAGAAAGCAAGTAGCAAACCAAGCTTAGGACTATGAAAAAAAGAGGCGGAGACGGCACCGATAATAAACATCGGATTAGAAGCATTAGAGAAAGAAACGAGTCTTTCGGCTTCTGTTCTCGTTAACTGCTTTTCCTCACGCATTCGGGCAGTCAGCTTTGCTCCTGTTGGAAAGCCAGATACCATCCCCATGGCCCAAACGAAACCGCCTACCCCTGGAACTTTAAAAAGAGGGCGCATAATGGGCTCTAATAAAACACCAATAAAACGGACAACCCCAAAACCTATTAATATTTCAGATAAAATAAGAAATGGAAGAAGTGAAGGAAAAACAATTGTCCACCAAGTGTTAAGTCCATTTTTTGAAGCGTCAACCGCTACCCCTGGAAAAGAAATCAGGGCAAGAGCTAATAGAGACGCAGATAAAGCGAGTACGACTGTCTTAAATTTTGAGCGTAACAAATTATATTGCTCCCCCTTCAAATATAAATAGTAGGTATTTATTCTTCTCTATGAAAGGATGGATTTCTGATTGAATAAAAGGAATACTTGTACACAATCAGCCTAAAAGAATATCCCTCTACCAATCAATATACTCATAACCTGAAAAAAAAGACCATAAGATTAATGTAGATTGAATTTTGATAAGAATAGGTGGGGACGATATGGAACGCCCTAAAATTGGCTTAGCGTTAGGTTCAGGTGGAGCGAGAGGATTTGCACATATTGGTGTAATAAAAATATTGCGAGAAGAGAATATTCCAATAGATTATATTGCTGGCAGTAGCATAGGAGCCATTGTCGGCTGTTTGTATGGAGCAGGATCTGATATTGAGCGGTTATACACGTTATCAAAGTTCTTCAAACGGAAATATTATTTGGATTTTACAGTTCCGAAAATGGGGTTTATTGCAGGGAATAGAGTAAAGGAATTGATCCATTTATTCACCTACGGAAAAAATCTAGAGGAGCTAGATATCCCTGTTGCCGTTGTTGCGGCCGATTTATTAACAGGAGAAAAGGTTGTATTCAGGAAAGGATCTATTGCTAACGCAGTTCGTGCCAGTATTTCTATTCCAGGTATATTTGTACCAGAGAAATTGGATGGGCGCTTGCTTGTAGATGGGGGAGTAATCGACCGTGTTCCTGTCTCTGTTTTAAAAGAAATGGGGGCAGATATCATAATTGCTGTAGATGTAGCAAAGGTAAATGTGAATGCAGATATTTCGAATATTTATGATGTTATTATGCGTTCATTGGATATCATGCAAATGGAGTTAGTGGAATCGCGAGAATTTGCAAGTGATGTGATGATAAAACCTCCTGTAGAAATGTTTAATAGTAAAGCATTTACGGATTTAGAGAAAATTATAGAGATAGGGGAAATAGAAACGAGAAAATATATTGAGCTAATTAAAAGAGAAATGAAGAAAAGAAAAACAAATGAGAAGAAGTAAAAATAGAAATAGGAAAAAACCGCTTTTTTAGGCAAGCGGGTTTTTTCTTAATAATAGGTAGCTTTAACCAGAGCTTACTTCATTATAGGCGGCTGGGAGTAATCCATGCCTAGCAACTGTTCTTGTACTGTTACAGGTGCGCCTAAAGCGTAAATCTGGGAAGCGCGAATATCCAATGCTATTTTTTCTTTATCAAAAGAAGAAAGTTTACTAATAATGGGAAGGGAAAACTCTTTCTTTTTTTCTTTTAAATAGAGGCGACCATTTGCCGTTGTACCAAGTAAGCGAATATATGCAGGCTGTGATTGTGCAGCCATTTCTTCTTTTTTTGTGTTTGTTAAAATATGGACACAAATTCTTTGCAGTCTTGTCCAAGTATACCTCTTTGTCTTTAATAGACGGAGATAGTCCTGAAAGGAGGAAGCTTCTTTCACGTATTTAAGGAACCGATATTCTAACCCTTCCTCCATCTCGTAAATGGTGGCTAACTCTTCTGTAGTTGATTGCAATAGGCGGAATCTTAAGTAGCTCCAGTAGTTCTCCCAAGTATGGTAAGTATGATACGCTTCTTTATATTTTTGAAGAACAGCAAAACTTGCAGAAGGGAGGAAAGGCTCAATCGTTTTTAAAGAACCTTCTTTATTTAATAGAGCTTGTCTAATACTCGTCGCACTTGCTATCGTATCAGAAGTAAATATTTTATCATGGTAGTTTGCTTTCATTCGCGCAACTGTACAAACTTCGATGGGGTAGTTAGGCGTATGTACGGCCTTATAGTATTCATAACCCAATATATTATTAGGCATACTAAGGTCGAGTCCTAAGGTTTTGTCTATGTTTGTTAATTCCTGCATGGCCAATGATTTAGCTTTCGGATAGCTCATTCCTTTTCTAACATATTCTTGCACAAGTAAATCTTCTTCTGCCTCTTTTTCTAGCAATTGGTTGTAAGTGTGAGAAAATTCATCAATATTCCCTGACTCACTCCCGAAGCATAAGTAATCACATTGTAAACCTTGAAGAATATCAACAGCACCTTTTGCAAATACGGCAGCGTGCTGTGTGGCAAATGAATAGGGAAGCTCAACAATCAAATCAATCCCATTTTCCAACGCCATTTTCGCTCGATCCCATTTTGATACAAGTGCAGGTTCTCCCCGCTGAAGAAAAGGGCCACTCATCACAGCAACTACAATATCTGCCTGAGTAAGTTCCTTTGCTTTTTGGATATGATACAAATGACCATTATGAAATGGATTATATTCTACAACAACACCAACAGCTTTCATGATAATCTCCCTAGTTATTATTCTTTAAGGGTGTTTTCCAAAAGATTGTTGCTTTTTTAATAGGAAAAATAAATGAATTAAAAAGATAGAGCAGCCTGAATACACGAGACTCCCTATGGGATTAGTGAGAAAGGTGAGACCCCGCAGGTGAAAGCTGAGGAGGCTCCCCACTCCCTGTGGAAAGCGAAGTGTATTGAGGCGAGTCATTAGCAACTTTACGAAAACAGCCTTCTTTAAAAACATTACAGCGAATGCCTGTATTAGTAAAAGTTTATCCTAATTTCAATGGTTATAAAAGAGAAACCTATTTGAATGACAAGCTATATATTTAAAGGGAATGAAATAACAAGCATTGTTAAACTAGCTTAAAAGACGCAATAGAGTGGGGAAATAATCTTTCTATTGAACTTTTGGTTGCAATTCTGTCGAATATGGGTAGAATAGAAAAGAAATCATGAAATAAGTAAGGGATTAATACCTTTATTGCTTATTTTTTACTGTAAAGAAAAAATATTGACAAATAATTATATGAAAGCTATAATTACCTTTGTTGCCTTGGGGTGATATATATGAAATGGACGTTAAGCCAGTTACAAAAATTTCGAAGTAAGGGATTGCCAATTGATGAAACAATAAATATGGATGAGATCAGAGAAACAGATCCAAACATAAGAAGAGTATCTCCTATTCGTATAACAGGACGTACAGATATTGATTCAACGAAAGTGACTTTTCATTTAAATATAAAAGGGTCTCTCGTGCTACCTTGCTCTCGTACTTTAGTAGACGTGGATTATCCAATTAATGTTGAAACAACAGAAACCTTCCTATTAAAAGTTTCAGAATATGAAACAGATGAAGAGGAAGTTCATCAAGTAAAAGGCGATGTAATTGACTTAAAGCCAATTATTGCTGAAATACTTTTACTTGAGGTACCGATGCAAGTCTTCTGTGAAAATACGAAAGAAGAAGGTGCTCCTCAATCAGGTAATGATTGGGAAGTAATCCAAGAGCAAGAGTTACAGGAAAAGAAAGTAGATCCTCGTCTTGCTGGACTTGCAAAGTTTTTTGAAAATGAGTAATTAAACTCATACTTAATTATGCAAAAGAAAAATGTGAGATTGGAATCATCTTTTCTCATTACTTTCTTAATACTCTTTAAGGAGGTGGGACGAATGGCTGTACCTTTTAGAAGAACATCTAAAACTGCAAAGAGAAAACGTCGTACACATTTTAAATTACAAGTGCCTGGTATGGTAGAATGCCCTAACTGTGGTGAAATGAAACTTGCTCACCGTGTATGCAGCGCTTGCGGAACATACAAAGGGAAAGAAGTTGTAAGCAACTAATTATCTTTTTTGTTTGATTAAAAGCACAAGAACTTAAGTTCTTGTGCTTTTTTCCATTTATAGCTATTTTCGTAAAAGCAGATGAGATAAAATAGAAGAAAGGGAAAATATACGAGTGAAAAAATATTTTTAGCAGAAAAGTCCTTTGGAAAATTATGAGAATACATATTAATCATAAAAGGTGATGACAGATGATTGTCGTTAGTTCTTGTTTAGCAGGATGGAAGGTTCGGTATAATGGAACCGATTGTTTACATGAAAACGTGGAAAAGCTATTAAATGATAAAAAGATAAGAACGGTTTGCCCTGAATTATTAGGGGGATTTTCTACTCCGAGAGAGCCTGCAGAGATTATTGGCGGCAATGGGTATGATGTTCTTGATGGTAAAGCGATTGTACAGGATCGTAACGGGAATGATGTTACGCAAATGTATCTTAATGGGGCTTATAAAACATTAGAATTTATTAAAAGCTTGAACGCGGAAATGGTAGTCTTAAAAGAAAATAGTCCTTCCTGTGGAAGTAGCTTTATATACACAGGCTCTTTTGATGGAACAAAAAAGGACGGGGTGGGTGTAACCACTGCTATTTTAAGAAGAAATGGCATTAAAGTAATTTCAGAGAACGAATTATTTCAATGATTTGCTATTTCTTAAGCGAGTGCTGATTTTGTTAGGAGTTTATTTTGTCCCAAGGAGCATTCTGTCAATTTTCTTATTTCAATGAGGAATAATCAGTCTATCTTTTCTAGTAGATGCATATGTATGAATAAAAAACACTAGGAGGGTTTACTGATGACAACAACAAGACAAGATGCTTGGTCAAAGGATGAAGATATTCTGCTTGCAGAAATCGTTCTTCGACATATAAGAGAAGGCGGAACACAGCTTCAAGCGTTTGAAGAGGTGGGAAAGCTATTATCAAGAACAAGTGCAGCATGTGGATTTCGTTGGAATTCATATGTTCGCAAACAATATAAATCAGGTATTGAACTTGCTAAAAAACAAAGAAAACAATTAAAGAAGGTAAGCGGAACAGAAGAAATTGCTTCAGAAGTTGTAATCACCGAGCCTTCCCCTTCTTCCATACCAGTACAGAACCAATTTGATGAAATGCTTCTTTATTTAAAAGATTTATATGATAAGGCGAGTAAGTGGGAGCAGGAAAATATTGATTCTTCCACTGTGAAACAGAAAACAAAGGAATTAGAAGAAAAACTGACTGTATTAAAGAAGGAAAATCAAGAATTACAAAATGAATTAGACTCCATGGAAGGTGCTTATAAGGCGTTAGTGGAGCTGATGGAAAAAGCAAGACAAATGGTCTTTTTTAAAGATGAAGATAAACTGCCCAAAGTTTAATTACTGATAAGCTTTGTGTATCGTTTTAAAACAATTAGAAAGATAATATACTATCTCATTTGCAGGAGAGAGCCTACAGTTTAAGGGAAAGCATCTGCTCGGCTCCTGCTTTTCATGCATAGATGAGACTTTATTTTTCAGCCATCGCAGAAAGGAAAGCCTATTTTTGAAATAGGCAATATTCTGGTGGTTTTCGTCAAAGGCAAATTAATGCACTTCTAACCTTTTCTTCCTCTTATACAAATGTCTTCTGTTGAAAAACGAATGCTTCTTCCTTCTATTATAATCATTTCCCATCTTTTTTCTGTTTTACCTTCCTTCTTCTATAAAAACTAAAAAAGTTTTCTTTTCCTATGCTTTTCGTGCTAACAAACTTTTCAGAAAATGTTAATATAGAACTAACAAACTTGTAACGGTAAAGGAGCTTCAAATGAAAATTGGAATTATCGGAGCTGGTGCAATCGGATTATTATGTGCATACCAGTTAAAGGAAAAGCATGATGTAACTTTATACGTGCGCTCAAAGAAACAATATGAGTTGATTAAGACCAATGGTATCTATTATAAAGAGAATGGGGAAAAGAAGGCTCGTATAATAAATGTTCGTTATTTCGCAGAGTGGGATGGAGAAGACGAGCTTACGATTGTGACAGTGAAGCAGTATCATTTAGCGACTATTTATGACAAGATGGACGCGCTTGGGGAGAAGGTAAAAGCGATGTGCTTTTTACAAAATGGAATGAGTCACTTAGAGAAAATACTCTCAGCTAAAATTGCTAATATAATGATCGGTATTGTAGAGCATGGGGCTATAAAGGAAGATGAGCAAACGGTAGTACATACAGGCAGAGGAGCTATTAAACTAGCTTGTATAAAAGGAGACATGGACGAGATCCTTGTCGACCTAACAACTAATACTAATCCAGACTTTCCATTCATAAAGGAACCCGATTATGTAGCAATAATGCAAAAAAAATTAGTGGTAAATAGTATTGTAAATAGTTTAACAAGTATTTTGGAGGTGGCTAATGGTCAATTACTACAAAATACTTATTATTTTCAATTAATGAATAGATTGATGGATGAGGTATTGGAGATTCTATCCATAGTGGAAGCAGATAGAAAAATATATCAAGATTATTGTTTTGAAGTTATTCGAAAAACGAAAAGGAATAAATCTTCGATGCTAAAAGATATAGAAGCTGGAAGACCTACAGAAGTTGATGCTATATTAGGATACATAATAGAAGAAGCCAAGAAGAAAAAGATAAATGCGCCTATCTCCACTGCTGCTTATTTTATGATTAAAGGAAAAGAACGAGGAAAAGAGGCGTTTATAAATGATTAATTTAACTTCACAGCTTATTAGTTTTCTCGTTATATTTCCGATTATTACGTTGTTTATTGTTTTTGTCATAAGCAAACTGATTACAAAAAAACATCGATTTTCCATTCATCTAGCACTAGATATTAGCACCTTCTTTTTTATTTTATCCGTGCATTTTCTTATTCAGTCCATTTGGAATACATCGCTATTCATATATATTATTATTTTTATCTTGTTGATTGGAATGATATTTGTTATTATTCATTGGAAATTAAAAGAGGAAATGGAGTATAAAAAAATATTTAAAGGTATTTGGCGTATAACATTTCTGCTTTTTTTCACTTTATATGTTGTGTTGCTCATTTATGGTCTTGTGCGATCTATCCTAAAGGCACTAGGAATGGTATGAGTAAATGAAGCATGAGGCTTTTGAAATGAATAGGGGACAATGATCTAGCAGAAGCTAGAAACAAGTAGTTTGGTATAAATACAAATCTGATGAATAAAGGCTAAAAAGGTAAATTCACTGGGTATAAGCAACTTTTTTTCAATTATAGAAAAGGGATGCTATACTTTTCTATGTAACGAAATAATTCACATGATATATAGATGTTTTTTCGGAAAGTGCTTGCTTAATGAAAAGCTTGTGGCGGGACTCCTATTAATGAAAGAGTCATTAAAAAGGAAAGAATACATAGAAGGAAAACTCGAATTGGAGAAAGGAAGTACATAGATGGAGATGATAAATCTCTCTTTGCCTGTGGCAAATAAGTTCGTAACAGATTATTTAGAACGAAAGAATAGCACAAAGGAATTTTTTCATTATTCTTATCTTGATAATGGTAGCTATGAGAAAAGATTGAAAGAATTAGAAGCAAGAACTTTTATGAGAAATGATCTTGCTGACCATATTGAAGCGTATATGAAAACTTATCCTCAAAGTGAAACCGTGAGGCAATCGATAGCAAAATTAAGACTGGAAAATAGTGTTGTTGTGATAGGTGGACAACAAGCTGGCGTTCTAACTGGTCCGCTCTATTCTATTCATAAAGTGATCAGCATCATTCTTCTAGCTAAACAAAAAGAAGAAGAGTTGGGGATACCAGTTGTACCTGTCTTCTGGGTAGCTGGAGAGGATCATGATTATTTAGAGATTAATCATATCTATACACCAGGTAAGGAAAAAATGAAAAAGGTTGTATTTCCGCAAAGAGTATTGGATAAAAGAATGGCTTCCGATATTGAGCTTGATAAACAGGTCTGTTTAGACTGGATGGAAACTATCGTTGAATCATATGGTGAAACCGATCATTCTAATTCCTTACTTCAGCTTTTGCAAACTGCAGTTAATGAATCCAACACAATTGTGGACTTCTTTAGCTATATGACAATGAGTTTATTCAAAGATTATGGCTTGCTTTTGGTTGATTCTGGTGATAAAGAAATTCGCAAGCTAGAGAAAGAAATTTTTCTGAAACAAATTAATGAATTTCAACAATTGGCGGATGCCGTTTCAGAACAGCAAAAATTAGTGCAGGATAGCGGTTATTCTCTTGTTATTGAAATGGCGGAAAATCCAGTTAACTTGTTTTATTATGATGAGATGGAGCAAGAAAGAGTATTGCTACAATACGATGTAGAAGATAAACGTTTTATTGGAAAAGATAAAACAGTATCCTTTACGATGGACGAATTAAGGGAAATTGCAAGTGAATTCCCACATAAGCTAAGTAATAATGTTGTAACAAGACCGATTACACAAGATCTTTTATTTCCTACCCTTGCGTTTATTGGTGGTCCCGGAGAAATTGCCTATTGGGCGGAACTGAAAAAAGCGTTTGAGCATTTAGGGATTAAGATGCCACCTGTCATTCCGCGTTTAAATATTACGCTACTAGAGAGAAGTGTAGAAGCAGATATAGAGGAATTACAGTTATCGATGAAGGATGTTCTGATTAATGGAACATCGGAAAAGTGTGAGCAATTTTTACAGTCTGTTTCGAATGAAAAGATAGCTCAGTTGCTAAATGAGGTAAAGGATGTTATTGAAACCAAGTACGATCAGCTTGAACAGGAAATCACATCAGAGCATAAAGGTTTATTGCCGCTAATGGAAAAAAACGAAGAATTTTTAAAGAGCCAGGTGGAGTTTCTACAGAATAAAGTGGATGCCTCGGTAAAATTAAAGCATGAGGTCATAGTGAATAAGTTTGGCCGTATTGAGCAAAATTTAAAGCCAGAAGGTTCTCCTCAAGAGAGAGTCTGGAACATTACTTATTTCTTAAATAAGTATGGACTTGATTTCCTTGAAGCTGTCATGGAATTGCCGATGGATTTTGATGGTAAACATAAAGTAGTTAAGCTATAATGGGAAAAGTTTTTGCTATCCTTTTGTAGGAGAAGCCTTAAATTAATAGGTGCTAAAAAGTTAATAATGAAAAAAGCTTGGCTAGAATCTTTATCTCTAGCCAAGCTTTTTTGTGTTTTTTTGATGGTTACTCTTATTTTTTAAATAGGTTAATCGAAATTTTACTTTTTTACGATAGACGAGCTGGAGAATTCTAGAAATTGTTATTTCAGTTTTTTCGAAATTATTATTTTTATTGCAGGAAATAAACAAAATAGCTAGAATTAAATTTAATAGTGGAGGAAAGTGGGGGATTGTGGTACATTGAGGTTAGAAAGTGGGGGACAAGGGTATGTTTATGGGGGAATATCATCATAATGTCGATGTTAAGGGACGTATCATTGTGCCTGCAAAGTTCAGAGATAACTTAGGTGAGACCTTTATCCTAACCCGTGGCCTCGATCGATGCCTTTTTGGATACCCACTTAGCGAATGGGAGATAATAGAAGAAAAGCTTAAGCAATTACCCTTAACGAAAAAAGATGCTAGAGCATTTACCCGTTTTTTCTTCTCCGGAGCAACAGAATGCGAAATTGATAAACAAGGTCGCATCAATATTGCATCGCCCCTGTTTCAATATGCACAGCTAGAGAAGGAATGTGTCATTTTAGGCGTTTCTAATCGTATTGAAATATGGGATAAACAAGAGTGGGAAAATTATTTTTCAGAATCAGAGGATTCTTTTGCAGAAATTGCAGAGAATATGATTGGATTCGATATTTAATTTTTGTCACCATGTACATAATAACTATTACTTATCAGAAAAATTTATAGACAGGTGTGGATTCATGTTTAATCATACAACAGTTTTACTAAATGAAGCAGTCGATGCCCTTAACATTAAGCGAGATGGAATCTATGTAGATTGTACATTAGGTGGAGCAGGGCATAGCGAGTTAATTCTTTCCAGATTATCAGGTAGTGGAAGATTAATAGCGTTCGACCAAGATGAAGTAGCAATTAAAAATGCAGAGCAAAAATTAGCTCCATATAGAGACAGATTAACGATAGTAAAAAGTAATTTTCGCTATTTAGAAGAAGAGATTCACCGCTTAGGGCTTACCCATGTAGATGGTATTCTTTATGATTTAGGTGTTTCTTCGCCGCAATTGGATACACCAGAACGTGGATTCAGTTATCACCATGATGCACCACTTGATATGCGCATGGATAATGAGGCGGATGTTAGTGCTTATGATGTCGTAAATTCTTGGTCATATGAATCATTGGTGAAAATTTTCTTTCGTTATGGGGAGGAGAAATTCTCTAAGCAAATAGCGAGAAAAATTGAGGCTGCAAGAGAAAGCCAGCCAATCGAAACGACAGGGGAGCTGGTTGAATTAATAAAAGAGGCAATTCCAGCGCCTGCAAGAAGAAAAGGTGGCCATCCTGCCAAAAGAGTTTTTCAAGCGATACGAATTGCAGTCAATGACGAATTAGGCGTTTTTGAATCGTCGTTAGAGCAAGCAATGAAGTTATTAAATCCAGGTGGAAGAATTAGTGTAATCACTTTTCATTCGCTGGAAGATAGAATCTGTAAGTCGGCATTTAAAAAAGCGAGCGACTTGCCGCCATTACCGCCAGGACTTCCAATCATCCCGGATGAATTTAAACCAGAAATGAAATTAATAACAAGAAAGCCAATCACTCCATCAGAAGAAGAATTAGAATTTAATAACAGAGCAAGATCAGCAAAATTACGTGTTGCTGAAAAACAATAATACATGCACGCAGGAGGTAATAAAATGAGTAATTTAGCTAGAAAAATCCAACAGGATCAAAATTATCATCAAGAAGAAAAACAGTCGGTTAAAAAGGTTATTAAACAAACCAAATCATTATTATCTCCTGGAGAGAAAATTTTAGGTATTGCCTTTGTCGCGATTATTTGTTTTGGCGGTGTGAAAATCGTTAGCAACCAAGCGGAAATTTATCAAGTGAACAAAGAGATTCAAGTAACACAAAGCACTATTAATTCAATTGAAAAGTCAAATAAGGAATTAGATACACAAGTAAAGGATTTAAGTAGCTTTGAGCGTTTACGCGAAGTAGCTGGTAAGTTAGGTCTGGATTTTAGTAAAGACAATGTAAAGGTTGTGCATTAAGCAATGATTCGAAAGCAGCCTAATATTAATTTTGGAGCAGCCATCCTCTTTGTTTTCTTTTGTCTGCTCTTTTTTGTTTTAGTTATTCGTTTTGTCTATATTCAGGCAACAGGTGAGGTTTCAGGAGTAGAGCTTTCGGAACAAGCAGAAATAAAACATAATACATCTCGTGTGTTACAGGCATCAAGAGGCAGTATTTTGGACCGAAATGGGGAAGTAATTGCAGAAGATGCAGTTTCCTATAAGCTTGTAGCTGTTACAGATGAGAAGTTAAGCGAGAATGACAAGAATAACCCGGTTCACGTAAACGATCCAGAAACAACGTCTAGGGAACTAGCAAAATATATCGATTTATCAGAGTCAGAGATTTATAGAATTTTAACAAAAAAAGACGCTAAACAAGTGGAATTTGGAAAGGCTGGGAAAGATCTTTCCTATGAAACAAAGAAGAAAATTGAAGATTTGAAGCTCCCTGGTATTCTAATCGTGGAAGGGAAAAAGCGATTTTATCCAAATGGCGTTTTTGCTTCCCATGTCATTGGATATCTAGAAGAATCAGAGGGGAAAGAAGTAGGTAGACTTGGTATTGAAGAAAGCTTAAACAACATGTTAACAGGTACAAATGGCAGCATGCAGTATAGCAAAGATATTTGGGGATATATTTTGCCAAATAGTAAAGATAAAATCGTTCCAGCCCAAAATGGGGATGATGTTTATTTGACGCTTGATAAGAAAATTCAATCTTTTTTAGAAGATACAATGAAAAAAGTGAATGATAAATACAAGCCTAAGAAAATGATTGCGATTGTTGCTAATCCAAAAACAGGAGAAATTTTAGCAATGAGCCAAAGACCATCCTTTGATCCGGAAACAAGGGAAGGAATTACAGATTCTTGGCATAATGAAGCAATCGAAACCAATTATGAACCAGGTTCTACCATGAAAATCTTTACACTAGCGGCAGCCGTGGAAGAAGGAGTATTTAATCCGAATGAGCCATATGAGTCTGGTAGATATGAAGGGATAGGCGATCATAACGGTGGTGTAGGCTGGGGAGAAATCTCCTATTTAGAAGGTGTTCAACGATCTTCCAATGTAGCCTTCGCGAAACTTGCCAAGGAAAAAATAGGCTTTGACACGTTTAGGGAATATATGACGAAATTTGGTTTGGATCAACCAACAGGCATTGATTTGCCAAGAGAAGCGAATAGTTCCATTGTATTTAACTGGCCAATAGAAAAAATCACGACCGCTTTTGGTCAAGGTACTGCATTAACACCAATCCAACAAATTCAAGCAGCAACCGCTATTGCGAACGATGGAAAAATGGTGAAGCCGTACGTAATTGAGCAAATTAAAGATCCAAATACAGGAGAAATCATAAAAAAAGGGGAGACTCAAGTAACAGGAACTCCTATTTCTGCCGAAACGGCAAAAGAAGTGCGTGATATTCTGGAAACGGTTATTACAAGCAAAAAAGGAACAGGATATAAAAAGTTTAATATAGATGGCTATGCTGTTGCTGGTAAAACCGGAACGGCACAAATTCCTAAAAGTGGCGGCGGCTATCTAACTGGCAGCGAAAACTATATTTTTTCTTTCTTAGGAATGGCTCCAAAGGATGATCCAGAATTGATTATGTATGTAGCAGTACAGCAGCCAACCCTTAAGGAAACGGAAGGAGGTTCTGAACCTGTTGCGGAAATCTTCACTTCTGTCATGAAGAGCAGTCTTCAATATATGGACATTGTTCCAAATGAAGAAAAAGTGTCAAAATCAATTGAAATTCCAAATTTAAGTGGAATGACAGCGGATGAAGCGAAGAAAATTCTCAAGGATAAAGGACTCAATGCTATTATTATCGGAGACGGTAAAACAGTAGAAGCCCAGCTTCCAATCAAAGGAGATACTTATCTAAAAGGGGAAAAGGTAATTTTAAAAACAAATGGTAAGGAAACAGTTCCTAATATGATGGGCTGGTCACTACGCGATGTTTTAAAAGTTGCAGATTTAAATAAATTAAAGGTTGAAAGCTCGGGAAGTGGATATGTATCTTCCCAAAGCATCAAGGCAGGCTCAAAGGTAAAAGAAAATGACAAGTTAACGGTTAAGTTAAAAGAGCCGGAATAAGAGGAAAGCTTCACTACATTTGGGATGTGGTGGAGCTTTTTTAAATTAGCGTTTTTAATACTCTATGTTGATGGAAGGAAATGAACTTCATTACTGTCAAAAGGATGGAGCGTTTAAGCGTTATAATAAATGTTGTAATTTTTTTGGAGCAAGCAGAGATAAGCGGAGTTTTTCCGGCTAAGCAGCAAAATAGAGCTCCATTTGGGTTAAATAGGCGGAACTTTTCCGGTTAAGAAAAGTAAAATCACTATTTTTCACGTTTTTCAAGTGGATAGACGGAAATCCTCCGTCTAATTAAGCTGTTTTCCGCACTATTTCTTTATTAAGGGAAATTTCTCCGCTTATCCAATCCGCTTAAGAGTCTTCTTGCATTACAACGAGCAAACCCTCGATTCAAGAAACCAGACCACCTCAAAATCGAACTAACAAATACTCTACGTTCTATTCCCTTTCGTACAAGCATATATTTTAATCGAGCTAGTATAAAGGGGGTTCCATCTGTATGCGGGTTTCAAACGTAACCGTCCGGAAACGGTTGTTGACAGCGTTAGTTGCTGGAATAATTATTTTTCTTATTATTGATGCAAGATTGGCGTATGTGCAATTTTTTCTGGGGGACGAGCTTACAACTAAAGCGAAAAATTTATGGAGTCGACAAATTGCTTTTGAGCCACAGCGAGGAGAAATTTTGGATCGTAATGGAGTAGCGCTTGCGACAAATGTCAGTGCGCCGACGGTTTATATAGTACCACGCCAAATTAAAGATCCAGCGGACACAGCAGAAAAGCTTGCAGCAGTATTGGAAGCGGATAAGGAATCTGTTTATAAGCAGGTAATTCAAAAGGAGATGAGTGTTCGTTTAAAAGAAGGAAGAAAAATTACACATGAAAAAGCAAAAAAAGTTCGTGCGCTTGATATAGATGGTGTCTATATTGGGGAGGATTCGAAGCGATCATATCCATTTGGAAACTATTTATCCCATGTTTTAGGATTTGCTGGTATTGATAATCAAGGGCTTATTGGTTTAGAGCTTGAATATGATGATGAGTTAAAAGGGAAAAAAGGATCTGTTCAATATTATTCAGATGCAAAAGGGCAAAGAATGAATGATATGGCCGATGCTTATGAGGCTCCAGTGAATGGGAATGATTTAGTACTTACCATTGATACAAAAATCCAAACGATTGTAGAAAGGGAATTGGATATTGCAGAGCAAACGTATGATCCTGAATCGATTATTGCACTTGCAATGAATCCAAAAACGGGAGAGGTTTTGGCGATGTCTAGTCGTCCAGGATTTGATCCATCAGACTTTCAAAATGTAGATTCAACGGTTTATAATCGGAATTTACCTATATGGAGCTCTTATGAACCAGGTTCGACCTTTAAAATCATTACCTTGGCAGCAGCCCTTGAAGAAGGAAAAGTAGATTTAGACAAGGATACTTTCTACGATAAAGGGTATGCAGAAGTTGGCGGTGCTAAGTTGAAATGCTGGAAGCGCGGTGGTCATGGTTCGCAAACTTTCCTAGAGGTAGTTCAAAATTCCTGTAACCCAGGCTTTGTGGAGTTAGGGGAGCGCCTTGGAAAAGATAAGCTCTTCCAATATATTCGTGATTTTGGATTTGGACAAAAAACAGGCATCGATCTACAAGGGGAGTCAAAAGGAATCTTGTTTAATATGGATAGGGTAGGACCAGTTGAGCAAGCGACCACAGCATTTGGTCAAGGGGTTGCGGTAACGCCTATCCAGCAAGTAACAGCACTATCGGCAGCGATTAATGGCGGAACTTTATATACTCCATATGTGGCAAAAGAATTAATCGATCCGACTACAGGAGAAGTAATTATGGAGAAGAAGCCTGTTGCCAAAAGAGAGGTCATCTCAGAAGAAACATCTAAAGAAGTAAGAAGAGCACTTGAAAGTGTTGTAGCAAAAGGTTCTGGGGGCAAAGCCTTTGTAGAAGGTTATCGAGTTGGCGGGAAAACAGGAACAGCCCAAAAAGCATCTGGTGGAAGATACCTAGAAAATAACTATATTCTTTCCTTTATCGGCTTCGCACCTGCAGATGATCCCGAATTAGTTGTCTATGTTGCAGTAGATAACCCGAAAGGAACGGTGCAATTTGGTAGTGCTGTAGCGGCACCGATCGTTGGGGCGATTATGGGTGATAGTTTAAGAGCTCTAGGTGTAGAACCCCGTAAAGACCAAATGGATAAAGTATACAAATATCCAGAAAATCCATTAATTGAAGTGCCAGATCTTGTAGGTCATACGAAAAAAGACATTAGTGAAATGTTTATTAATCTAAAAATAGAATCAAGTGGCAGTGGGGATACTGTTATCAAACAATCTCCAGAACCAGGAACAAAGGTAAAGGATGGATCAACCATATTGATTCAATTTAATTAGTAGGATAAAACGCGGCCGAATTGACGTGCCGCTTCTCTTTTATCTATAGGAACCAAGAACTCCCCCTGATTGCTTTTAATAAAGAGAAAGGGGGGAGAAAAAATACATAGAAATAGAAATATCCTCAAACTGAAATTATTCTTCTAATATAAATTCTCCAACAATAAGGTACAACATAGATAAAAATTTTATTATCATGTAAAATAAAATACGCTAAGAAAATTGTATAATCTATATGGTTGATTCATTATTTAGTATATAATTATTATTTATGAACGATTTTAGATTACATATAGAGCTAGAGAAAAGAGGAATCAAAAAGCGATGCAATTAAAAAAACTTATTGAGAGTTTGCAGCCATATGCTCCTTATAATGGAGAAGATGTGGAAATAAAATCAATAGAGAATGATAATCGCAAAGTAACACCTGGCAGTCTATTTATTTGTATAAAAGGATACACAGTCGATGGACATAATTATGCGCAAAAAGCATACGAGTCTGGCGCAGTAGCTGTGATTGCTGAAAGAAATTTAGCCTTGCCAATTCCCGTTATTGTTGTAAAAGACACGAAGAAAGCTAGTAGTGTGCTTGCAGATGTATTTTATCAAAAGCCAACACAAAAGCTTCAACTTATTGGGATAACAGGAACAAATGGAAAAACGACAACAAGTCATTTAATAGATGCTATTTTAAAAGAGGCGCATAAAAAAACGGGAATCATCGGAACGATGTATACGAAAATCGGTGAGGAAATTCAAGAAACGAAAAATACTACTCCAGAAGCGGTGACACTTCAGAAGGTGTTCCATCAAATGGTCGAACAACAAGTCGAAACAGCTGTTATGGAAGTATCTTCCCATGCCCTTGTGGAAGGCAGAGTATTTGGCTGTGATTATGATATAGCTGTATTTACGAATCTAAGTCAGGATCATTTAGATTATCATGGCACGATGGAAGAATATAAGAAAGCAAAAGGACTGTTATTTACAAGATTAGGGAATGCATTTCAAGAGGAAAAACCGAAGTTTGCCATCCTAAATAAAGATGATGCAGCTGCTAACGAGTACGAAAGCCTTACAGCCGCTCATATTCTTACATATGGAATTGATACAGAGGCAGATATTATGGCCAAAAATATAAAAATAACGGCAGCCGGTACATCTTTTGATTTACATACTCCACTTGGGGCACAATTTGTACAACTAAAAATGGTAGGGAAATTCAATGTGTATAATTCCTTAGCAAGTATTGGTGCTGCGATTGCGAGCAATATCCCAATGGAGGTAACGATTCGTGCCCTCGAAAAGGTAGAAGGTGTAGCAGGTAGATTTGAAACAGTAAATGCTGGGCAAGATTTTTCTGTGATTGTTGATTATTCCCATACACCTGATAGTTTACAAAATGCCCTGCAGACGGTGAAAGAATTTGCTGAGAAAAACGTATATGTCATTGCAGGCTGTGGAGGAGATAGAGACAAGACAAAACGCCCGTTAATGGCAAAAATTGCTTGTCAGGAAGCGAGCTATGCTATCCTTACTTCCGATAATCCAAGAAGTGAAGATCCGGATGCCATTTTAAAAGATATGGAAGCTGGGGTTATGGATGAACAGAATTATATAATTATCCCTGATCGAAAAGAAGCAATTACATATGCGGTCAATCAAGCACAGCCTGGCGATGTTATCTTAATTGCAGGAAAAGGACATGAAACATATCAAATTATTGGTTCTGAAGTGTTAGATTTTGATGACCGTTTAGTTGCAAAAGAAGCGATAGAGGAGAGAAAAAATGACACTGTCCTATAATTTAGTCCTTCAGGCAATATCCGAAGCAAAAGGGTTTGTAAAAGAAGATTTGCTTTTTCAAACCGTGTCATTCCTAGCAGATTCTAAGCAGCCAAAAGGGCTTTTTATCCCATTATATGAAGAGAATTCTGGTGATTTGAGTACTGCTATAGCAAACGGAGCAATAGGAGCGATTTGGGAAGAAGGGGTCGTACTCCCTTCTTATACGCCTAATCATTTTCCTATATTTTATACAAAAGATTTAAAGGAAGGCTTATTAAAAATGATCGAAATTTATGAGAAACAACTACAGGCACAAGAAAGTAAAACAAAATTCATTTTTTTGAAAGAAAAAAGTCTGAATTCCATTGAGGAATCATATGATATACCGGTAATCAGAGAGCATGTATTAAAGACGAACAGTCAAGCGAAAGGAGGGAACTAAAATGCAGGAGAAAGTAATCTTTTTTACCATTCTTTTAGGGTTTTTAATAACTGTATTAATATCTCCCTTTTTTATTCCCTTCTTGCGTAGATTGAAATTTGGTCAAAGCATTAGGGAAGAAGGGCCGAAATCCCACCAGAAAAAAACAGGAACGCCAACAATGGGTGGCTTAATGATTATTTTTTCCATTGTTGTTACAACTTTGGTTATGATTAATAAATTTTCAGAGCCAACGATTAAGACCTATTTATTGCTTTTAGTATTAGTTGGTTTTGGATTACTAGGCTTTTTAGATGATTTTATAAAAGTAGTAATGAAGCGTAATCTAGGATTAACTTCTAGACAAAAGCTTTTAGGGCAGATTATTATCTCGCTTATATTCTATTTTGTTTTACGTGAAAATGAATTTTCAACCGCTATTTCTATTCCTTTTGTGGATAAACCATTAGAATTAGGATGGTTTTATGCGTTATTTATTATTTTTTGGCTAGTTGGATTTTCTAACGCGGTGAATCTAACAGATGGCTTGGACGGTTTAGTTTCGGGAACTTCTGCTGTTGCCTTTGGCGCATTTGCTGTTCTTGCTTGGAGTCAGTCACAATTTGAAATTAGCATTTTCTCTGTAGCCATTGTTGGTGCGGTATTAGGGTTCTTAGTATTTAATGCCCATCCAGCAAAAGTGTTTATGGGAGATACAGGTTCTCTTGCACTTGGAGGTGCGATAGCTGCGATTGCTATTCTAACGAAGACAGAAATTCTACTGATATTAATTGGTGGAGTATTTGTTATCGAAACACTTTCTGTTATTCTTCAAGTTATTTCCTTTAAATCAACAGGAAGAAGAATTTTCCGCATGAGTCCATTGCATCACCATTATGAATTGGTTGGATGGTCCGAATGGAGAGTAGTTGTCACGTTTTGGACGGTTGGATTATTATTTGCCGCTTTAGGAATTTATATTGAGGTGTGGTTATAATGAAACAGATTAACGATTATCATCATAAAAAAATACTTGTATTAGGTCTTGCAAAAAGTGGAGTAAGCGCAGCTCAATTACTACATAATTTAGGTGCATTTGTAACGGTCAATGACAGTAAACCATTAGATGAAAATCCGGAAGCACAAGGCTTGCTGGAGCAAGGAATAACAGTAATTTGCGGAAGCCATCCGATTGAATTATTAGACGAAGGATTTCAGCTAATTGTAAAAAATCCAGGGATTCCTTATTTTAATCCAATGATTAAAGGGGCAATGGAACGTGGAATTCCAGTTATTACAGAGGTAGAGCTTGCGTACAGAGTTTCTGAAGCACCGTTCCTTGCCATCACGGGATCAAATGGGAAAACGACCACAACGACTTTATTATTTGATATGCTAGAAGTAGATAAGAAAAAGCCGCTTATTGCGGGAAATATTGGTACAGTTGCTTCAAATGTGGCTCAAGTTGCAGAGAAAGATAATAAAATTGTTATCGAATTATCTTCTTTTCAATTAATGGGTATTGAAAAATTCAAGCCACATATTGCAATCATTACGAATATTTATGAGGCGCATTTAGATTATCATGGAACACGAGAAGAATATGCGAAGGCAAAAGGAAATATTACGAAGAATCAAGATGCGAATGATTATCTAATAGCGAATGTAGAGCAAGAGGTAGTAATGAATATCGCCAAAAACAGTAAAGCGACGATTATTCCTTTTTCTGCGAAACGGGAATTAGAGTTTGGTGCATATGTGAAAGATAATGTCATCTATTTTAATAATGAAAAAATAATGGGGCTATCTGATATTACGTACTTAAGTGCCTTAAATTTAGAAAATATCCTTTCTTCTGTTGCTGCTGCAAAGCTTTCAGGAGTGTCGAATGAAAGTATTTTTGAAATTCTTAGTACCTTTAAAGGGGTTAAACACCGTCTCCAATTTATTAAAGAATTACATGGACGGAAATTTTATAATGACTCGAAAGCAACGAATATACTAGCAACACAAAATGCCCTTGCAGCCTTTAATGAGCCGGTTATTTTACTAGCTGGTGGTCTCGATCGCGGAAATGAATTTGACGAACTGATTCCATCTCTTAAAAATGTAAAAGCAATGATTACATTTGGACAAACTGCTGAAAAAGTGGAGAAGGCAGGGAGACTTGCAGGAATAAAAACAATTAAACGCGTCGATAATGTGGACAAAGCAGTACCTGTTGCCTATGACTTATCAGAAAGTGGAGATGTCATTCTTCTTTCCCCAGCATGTGCAAGCTGGGATCAATACAAAACTTTTGAGGTCAGAGGAGACATTTTTATCAATTCGGTGCATATGCTTAAATAAGGGCTTGTCTGTAAGTAGGCGTTGAAAGAAATAAACTCTAAAATTGTATGAACAAACATCAATGATCAAACAGGATATAAACGTTCTTACTAGGAAGTAAGCTCTGTAAATGACAACAAGGTGAGTAGAGAAAAGGATAAAGGTTATTTTTATACCTATATAGGACCAAATAACTTTTGTGCCTTTTCCTTTTTTTCAACCGTTAATTTACAGAGCTTTCTTTTTTTGAATCAGATTTTTGAGGATGCAAGAAATCTGGAAACAACCCGCTTTTCTTTTTTTTCAAGCCCAAATCTTGCAATTCGAGGTGTTAATGGTGCCATCAAAAAAAACGACTCCAGATATAATTCTAATGATTCTCACTTTTACGTTACTGGCAATAGGGTTAATCATGGTGTATAGTGCTAGCGCGGTTATGGCCGAACGGAATTTAGGTGATTCTTTCTTCTTTGCAAAAAGACAGATGCTTTTTGCTGGCGTCGGAATTGCAGCAATGCTATTTATTATGAATCTTGATTACTGGATATGGCGTTCTTGGGCTAAACCGATTATTATTGTTTGTTTTGTATTACTAATAGTCGTTTTAATTCCTGGAGTTGGGTTAGTTCGGAATGGATCCCAAAGCTGGATTGGAGTAGGTGCATTTTCCATACAGCCCTCTGAATTTATGAAAATAGCAATGATTATTTTCTTAGGGAAATTTCTTTCAGAAAATCAAAAGCATATTACTTCCTTTAAAAAGGGGTTGCTCCCATCTTTAGGGATAGTATTTCTAGCGTTTGGAATGATTATGCTTCAGCCAGATTTAGGTACTGGTACGGTTATGGTTGGTACAAGTATTGTTATGATTTTCATCGCTGGTGCTAGAATTCGTCACTTTGTTATTTTAGGTCTTATTGGTGTTGCAGGGTTTATTGGATTAGTTGCATCGGCGCCTTATCGGATTAAAAGGATTACTTCCTTCCTTGATCCTTGGTCAGATCCATTAGGAAGCGGATTTCAAATCATTCAATCCTTGTATGCAATTGGTCCAGGTGGTCTGTTTGGTTTAGGACTCGGGGAAAGCAGGCAAAAGTTTTTCTATCTTCCTGAACCGCAGACAGATTTCATTTTTGCTATTCTTTCAGAAGAACTAGGCTTTATTGGCGGCTCGCTGATTCTTTTATTATTTTCCCTTTTACTATGGAGAGGGATTAGAATCGCTTTAGGCGCTCAAGATTTATTTGGAAGCTTTGTGGCCGTCGGAATCATTTCTATGGTTGCTATTCAAGTTATGATAAACATTGGCGTTGTAACAGGACTAATGCCTGTTACAGGGATTACCCTTCCATTTCTAAGCTACGGAGGTTCCTCTCTTACACTTATGTTGATTGCGATTGGTATTCTTTTAAATGTCAGCAGATTTTCGAGGTATTAATAAAAGTAAAAAGCTGCTTGCAACCTAGTGTGATTGCTTCTCACTAGGTTTTTTTATGTCTAATTGTACAAGAAAAGCAAGGAAAAGATTTTACTTCAAAATTAGAAAAATTTACTTTTTTCGCATATATGATATTCCTTTTGCAATCATGACAAATAGATATGCAGGAAAGTGGAATGTGTTACATTTCATTATCAATTTCGAGATATTCTTAAAGCTCGTTTAAAATATAGTAGAATAAGGTATCTATTATTTGGGGGTTGACGGTAAAGTAAAAAATATCTTAGGAAATTGCAGAAGATTATTTCTGTTTTTTATTAATTGAAGCTATAATGTAAAGGAAAAGAAAAAAATAACGTTTTTTTAAAAGTAGATAAGAGAAGTAGTTTGAGGTGGAAAGAATGAAGATAGTAGTAAGCGGCGGAGGAACAGGGGGACATATATACCCTGCTTTAGCATTAATTCGCGAAATAAAAAAAGAAGTGAAGGATGCTGAGTTTCTATATGTCGGTACAGAGCAAGGGTTAGAAAGTAAATTAGTTAGACGGGAAGATATTCCATTTAAAGCTATACATATCACAGGTTTTAAACGAAAGCTTTCCCCTGAAAATGTGAAAACCGTGTGGAGATTTATTGCTGGTGTACAAAAAAGCAAGGCTCTTTTAAAAGAGTTTAAAGCAGATGTTGTAATCGGGACAGGTGGTTATGTATGCGGGCCAGTTGTTTATGCGGCTGCAAAGCTTGGGATACCAACAATTATTCATGAGCAAAATAGTGTTCCAGGATTAACTAATAAATTTTTAAGTAAATATGTCGATAAAGTTGCAACATGCTTTGAAGAAGCGGCTTCTTATTTCCCAGAAGAAAAAGTAGTGATGACGGGGAATCCAAGAGCTTCGGAAGTATTAAATCAGGATGGTATTAAAGGACGCTTATCGGTTGGCTTGCAATTAAAGGCTCCTGCTGTACTCATTGTTGGCGGAAGTAGAGGGGCTAGACCGATAAATGATGCTGTTATTCAAGCTTTACCTCACTTAGGGAAAAAAGCCTACCAAGTTCTTTATGTAACAGGAGAAGTCCATTATGAAGCGGTTAAAAAAGAAGTAGAGCGTGTAGGGAATCCTTCAAATGTAATTATAAAGCCATTTGTTCATAATATGCCAGAAGTATTAACAAGTATTGATTTGACTGTTGCAAGAGCAGGGGCAACAACACTTAGTGAGCTAACGTCGCTCGGTATTCCGAGTATTCTTGTTCCGAGCCCTTATGTGACAAACAATCATCAGGAGAAAAACGCGAATGCTTTAACAAGCAATGGTGCTGCTAAGATGCTTCTAGAAAAGGATATGAATGGACAAACATTAGTGGAAGAGATGGATGCAATTATGCTGAATCCGGAAGTATTAAAGGAAATGAAAGAGGCGTCCAAAAAATTAGGTATTCCTGATGCGGCAATGAGGCTGTATAATGTCATGAAGGAAGTTATAAACAATAAGAAAAGATAGATCAATGAATCGAAAATTTGATTATAAAAGCAAATTTTCGATTTGTTTCTAAAAAAAGGTGGACAACCTAATCAATTGTTTTGTACTATTTCCTTATTTAAAAATACCGGGGTGATTTTTTGGAAAATGGGAAGGTAGTTTCTTTAGAAGATCGAATTCCAAAATTAAAAGAACAAAGACGAAAAAAGGCAAATCGTCGACTTATTTTCCTTCTCCTTCTATTCTTCCTTATCATCGTTTGCGTTATCTACTTCCAATCACCTTTAAGTCATGTGAAAAACATCGAAATTACAGGGAATCATTTATATACTTATGAAGACTTAGAGAAAATGAGTGGAATTACTAGCGAAACAAATATTTGGACAATCAAAAAAGATCAGTTAGCAGAGAAGTTAAAGGAATCAGGTGGAATGAAGTCTGTTGAAATTTCCATCGGTATTCCAAATACTGTTCATATTGATGTAAAAGAATATAGGAAGATTGCTTATTTTGAAGTAGAGAATCAATTTATTCCTCTTCTTGAAAATGGAGTTATGCTACATGATAGAGCGATGACTAATAGTCCTTATGATGCTCCTATTATTAAAGATATAAAGAGCGAAGATGATACAGTCATCACAAAGATGGGGGAAGAGTTAAGTAAATTGCCAGCAAGTGTGTATAATGCGATTTCTGAAGTAAGGTATACACCTAAAAATACGGATAAGTGGCATGTTACGGTTTATATGAATGACGGAAATCAAGTATTGGCTTCTTTATCCTCTTTTTCAGATAAAATGGAGCATTATCCATCCATTATTGGACAGCTAAATACGGACAAAAAGGGAGTAATTGATTTAGAGGTCGGTTCTTATTTCAAAGCTTTTGATTCGGAAGGGGAAAAGAAGAGTGAAGACTAAAAAAAGAAGAAGAAATGTTATCTTCTCCTTGGTTTTTCTTGTACTCGGATTTATGATTTCCTTTTCGTATCAAAATACAAAAAAAGATGATGGCCAAGAAATTAGTGAAAGCCAATTTGAACGAGATTTAGATTTGCGTAATGAATTAATCGAGCAGGAAGAAAAGAATAACGAGCTTTATAAGGAATTAAAGGCATCTCAAAGGAAACTTGTACAATTAGAGAAGAGCCTTTCGAATGAAGCGGAAACCTATCATAACCTCGCTGAAGATGCGGAGAGGTTTCGAATCTATTTAGGAAAGGTTGCTGTTAAAGGAGAAGGGGTACAAATTACACTGGAAGATGGAGAGTATAATCCAAAAGAAGATAATGTGAATAATTACTTGGTCCATGAGCATCATGTGTTTAAAGTGATTAATGAGCTCTATGTTTCTGGTGCACAAGCGATTAGTATTAACGGACAAAGACTAGCACATAATTCTTATATACTTTGTAATGGACCAGTAATAGAAGTCGACGGTTACCAGCATCCTGCACCATTTGTGATTACGGCAATCGGGGATAGTGAAGTGCTAGAAGGTGCAATTAATATGAACGGTGGCGTAAAGGATTTGGTAGTAAATGATAATATCAGATTTACGCTCGAGAAAAAACGAACGATACAAATGGAGCCTTTAAAAGTTAATTAACAGGAAGTATGATGCGCTTTGAATAAGAAGTTTATAACAATGACTGGAATAACGCTTATTGTAGGTTTTATGATTGCCGTACAATTCCAGACAATTAAAGAACCTGTTGTACGAGATACAAGAGATACATGGGAATTAAGAGAAGATTTAATAAATGAAAAAAAATTAGAATTACAACTGATTAATGAAATTCGTTCCATAAATGCAAAAGTGGAAGAGTATGAAAACGAAACCTCTGAAAGCAAAGAAGAAGTATTGAAAGAAACTTTGGATGAATTAAAGCAGGAAGCAGGTCTAACAGAAGTCACAGGAAATGGGATTATCCTAAAAATTGCACCAGTTAATACTGAAATTCTATTAGGGGAAGAACCAGGTGTAGTAACTTCTGAATTATTACAGCGACTTGTAAATGAACTGAATTTATATGGTGCAGAGGAGATAGCGATTAATGATAATCGCTATGTGAATACAAGCGTTATCCGCGAGATAAATAATGTGTTGAAAATGGATGGAAATCCTCTTAATCAGCTGCCAATTGAAGTGAAAGTGATTGCAAAGGATGCAAATGCGGCAGAAAAATTGTTTAATTACATGAAAGTTTCAAAATCAGCCGATGAATTTTTTCTTTCCAATCTTTTATTAAACGTGGAGCAGTCAGAGAAGTTAATCACGATCCCAGCGTATAGTAAGGCAATTAATATCCAATATATGGAGCCGGAAAATACAAATGAAGGAGGCGGAAACTAATGTGGCTTCCTATATTTGGGTTGGTTGTTGGGATAGTATTTGGGCTATTAACCGACATAAAAGTACCAGAAGAATATGCTAACTATTTATCAATTGCCGTTCTAGCTGCATTGGATACCTTATTTGGTGGGATTCGTGCTCATTTGCAAAATATATATGATGAAAAAGTCTTTGTAACAGGCTTCTTCTTTAATATTGCACTTGCAGCAAGTTTAGCTTTTCTAGGTGTTCATCTTGGTGTAGACTTATACTTAGCGGCTATTTTTGCATTTGGTGTTAGACTATTTCAAAATATTGCTGTTATAAGAAGTATTATTTTAAAAAAAACAAATACTAACTCCCAAGAAAAAAATGAAAAAAGTTGACAGAGAAAAAAAGGGAATGTATTAGTTTTGGCGAATAATTTAAATATTAATAGAAATGTTGAACTGAATGACGTTATTTCCTTGACAGGGTGAGTAAATAGTCCTATTTGTAGTAAAAAAGTCCAAAATTGTATTGACACTAAGCGAAAACTTAGTGAAAATATGGTGTTGCCTGGTATACAATAGAGTAGTTGTTAAGATTAAATTATTTTTCTGTATATCAAAACTTGGAAATAGAAGACGTTACTTCTTTATAAAAAAAGTTGAAATTGACATAACTTGTTGTTCACATTATTTAAAATGCAAAAGGAGGTGCCCGAGAATGAACAGCAATGAACTTTATGTAAGTCTAGACATCGGTACATCCAGCATAAAAGTTATCATTGGAGAAATGATAAACGAATCTTTAAATATTATTGGTGTAGGCATCGTCCCATCAGAAGGTTTAAAAAAAGGTTCAATAGTGGATATAGATGAAACCGTTCATTCTATTCGACAAGCAATAGAGCAAGCCGAAAGAATGGTTGGAATGGAGATTAAACAAGTAATTGTTGGCGTTTCGGGAAATCATGTTAATCTGCAAACTTCACGTGGAGTTGTTGCAGTTTCAAGTGAAAATCGCGAAATTACTATTGAAGATGTAATTAGGGTAAAGGATGCTGCACAAGTAGTCTCCATTCCCCCAGAAAAAGAAATTATTGATATCATTCCGAAACAATTTATTGTCGATGGATTAGATGAAATAACGGATCCTAGGGGAATGATAGGTGTACGTCTTGAAATGGAAGGTACGATTATAACCGGAAGTAAAACCATTTTACATAACACCTTAAGATGTGTGGAAAGAGCAGGGCTAGAAATTCAAGATATTTCCTTACAGCCACTAGCTACAGGGTCTTTCGCACTTTCAAAAGATGAAAAAAACTTAGGGGTAGCATTGATAGATATAGGTGGTGGATCAACCACTATTGCTGTATTTGAAAATGGATTCCTAAAAGCAACAAGTGTTATTCCGATAGGAGGAGACCATATCACAAAGGATTTATCGATTGGTCTTCGCACTACGACAGAAGATGCAGAAAAAATTAAAATTAAGTATGGATATGCCTTTTATGATCATGCTTCTGAAGAAGAGGTCTTTAGTGTTCCAATCATAGGAAGCGATCAGCATCAACAATTTAATCAATTAGAGATTTCTGATATTATTGAAGCTAGATTAGAAGAAATCTTTGAACTTGTTGGTCATGAAATAGCTAGATTTGGTGTATACGACCTTCCAGGAGGATTCGTATTAACTGGTGGGGTAGCTAGTACGAAAGGGATTTTAGAATTAGCACAAGATGTTTTCCAAAGCCGAATTAGAATTGCTATTCCTGATTATATTGGAGTTAGAGAGCCACAATATACTACTGCTGTTGGTTTAATTAAATTCTCCTATAAAAATAGTAAACTTCAAGGTGGAAATATCCATAATCCTGTCACCGTTCCTGCTGAAAATAGGGAAAAAGTTCAAAAACCAGCATCCCAAAAACCAGCATATGAAAAAAAACAAGTGGAAAAGGAACCTTCAAAGTTTAAGAAATTTATGGGTTATTTCTTTGATTAATGAAAAGCTTCAAAAAGATGGACATGTTTTGATAAAAAGAACTTCGAGAAGGCTGAGAGTCGTTTAAGGTTCAGTCTAGGTATATTTAAATGGTATGTTACTCCATATCACCAAGACTTGAGATGCGGACAGTTCGATACTGCTGAATATCGACGAATTAGGAGGATTTGTCATGTTGGAATTTGATACAAATATAGATTCACTAGCTGTAATAAAAGTTATAGGAGTAGGTGGCGGTGGGAATAACGCTGTTAACCGAATGATTGAACATGGTGTTCAAGGGGTAGAATTTATTGCTGTGAATACAGATGCACAAGCATTAAATCTATCGAAAGCTGAAATTAAAATGCAAATAGGCGGCAAGCTAACGAGAGGACTTGGTGCAGGTGCCAATCCTGAAGTAGGAAAGAAGGCTGCTGAGGAAAGTAAAGAACAAATTGAAGAGGCGTTAAAAGGAGCAGATATGGTCTTTGTAACGGCTGGAATGGGTGGCGGAACTGGTACAGGTGCTGCACCAGTTATTGCTCAAATCGCTCATGACTTAGGTGCGTTAACAGTCGGTGTTGTAACAAGACCATTCACTTTTGAAGGAAGAAAAAGATCTACACATGCTGCTAGTGGAATTACGGCACTAAAAGATGCAGTAGATACTTTAATTGTGATTCCAAACGATCGCTTACTTGAAATCGTAGATAAATCAACTCCAATGCTTGAAGCATTTAGAGAAGCAGATAATGTATTACGACAAGGTGTACAAGGTATCTCTGACTTAATCGCAACACCGGGTCTTATTAACTTGGACTTCGCTGATGTGAAAACAATTATGGTGAATAAAGGTTCAGCACTTATGGGTATAGGGGTTGCTGCAGGAGAAAATCGTGCAGCTGAAGCAGCTAAAAAAGCTATTTCCTCCCCGCTTCTTGAAACTTCTATTGACGGAGCACAAGGAGTACTAATGAATATTACTGGCGGATCGAATTTAAGCTTGTATGAAGTACAAGAAGCAGCAGATATTGTTGCATCTGCTTCTGATCAAGATGTAAATATGATCTTTGGTTCTGTTATCAATGACAGTTTAAAAGATGAAATAGTTGTTACTGTAATTGCTACAGGCTTTAACCAAGATTTATCTCAACCACAGCCAGGCAGACCTGGATTTGGAGGATTAAAGCCAAATACCAATAGTACAAGCCAAAACAGTAATCCTGTTAATACGAGAGAAGTAAAAAGAGAAGAACCACATGTTCAAAAAGAACAACCAAGAAACACGAATGTACAACAAACAGAGGATACTTTAGATATCCCAACATTCTTAAGAAATAGAAACCGCAGAAGATAATTACTTCTGTAGCAAAAGCCTTTCTGTTATTTTATACAATAATGGAGAGGTTTTTTTTCGTTTAATAGGAAGGACCCATTATATAAAATTAGAAGTTATTTACTGCGACAATCATGCACTAGATAGAGTGAGCCGAGTATGGAAAACACGGAGTAGGGTTAAACATAGTAGTCCACGGAAATAGCAACCATTCCATTTCTTCTTTCACCCCCCCTTTTTTATATACCCCTTATACATTTCTTTAGAATTAGTAAAAAAAACTGATAATAATTCAGTAGAACTAAAATATAGCTACTTAGGAGAGATAGTGACAAAAAACGTTAGAAATAGAGGAAATTTCTGATTTTTTGATTACAGAAAGTGACAGAATTTCAAGAACAAGTACGTTATACTTTTCCGTAACAGATTAATAGAGAGAAGAGTTACTTCTTTTGTGGCTTTGGTGAAGATTTCTTATCATTTACAAGAATACGAAGACTATGTATTTCAATCATTGACGCGTGGCGGTAGATGAATAAAGAAATTATCACTCTTTAACAAAGCTTCGATGAAGGAGAGGAGGAGTTACATGCTTGGCCATTTATCTAGATGTAATATGGCTATTGAATTTTCTGTTTGACAGTTTATTACTATATTTAACTGGAATTCTCTTAAAGAAAAAAATTATTCATTGGAGAATTTTGCTTGGTGGATTCATTGGTTCTTTAATTATTTTGTTATCCATCACTTCTCTTAGTCCCTATACAAGTCATCCATTATCCAAACTGCTATTTTCCATTGTGATGGTAGCAACTGCTTTTGGATATAAACGATTTCGTACCTATTTTCAAGCTTTAATGATTTTTTACTTAACCACCTTTTTAATTGGTGGAACGTTGATAGGTGCTCATTATTTTATACAGTTTGATTTTCAACTGTCTTCTTCCGTACTTCTTGCAAGTGTGAAAGGATTTGGTGATCCAATTAGTTGGTTATTTGTCCTTTTAGGTTTTCCGATTGCTTGGTACTTTTCACGTAGAAATGTGGAAGGAATCGAAGTAACAAAGATTCAATACGATCAAATAATCGATGTTACTTTTCAAATAGGTGGAAAGGAGTTTGCGGTCAAAGGATTGGTGGATAGTGGAAATCAAGTGTATGACCCAATCTCTCGTCTTCCAGTTATGTTTGTTTCCTTGAAAAATATTGTTAGTGATATGCCGGCAGAGTTAATTCGTTTATCAGAGCAGCCAGAAGAGGTCATCTATGGTAGTGAGTCGATTGCTCCAGAATGGGAAAGTAGGATGCGCATTATTCCATATAAGGTAGTTGGAAAGGATCATCAGCTAATTATTGCTGTGAAACCTGATTTTCTGCTTTTAAAAAAGGAACAGGAACTAATTGCGGTTGAAAAAGGATTGATTTCATTTACAAACCAAGTTCTCTCCGCTGAGGATGCATTTGATTGTATTGTTCATCCGAAAATGCTTTTAGGAAAGAAATCAGTGGAAGAAAAGGTTAGTTAATATACTATACTCAGGAAAATCATCGTTTAGAAGGAGGAAATGCACATGAAGAAATGGAAGCTTCGCTTATCTTATTATTGGTACAAATTTTTAATTAAAATTGGATTGAAAACAGACGAAGTATTTTATATTGGTGGAAGTGAAGCACTGCCTCCTCCGTTAACGAAAGAAGAAGAAGAAATTCTTTTAGAAAAACTTCCAAAAGGGGATCAAGCAGCACGATCGATGCTAATTGAAAGAAATTTACGTCTTGTTGTTTATATTGCAAGAAAGTTTGAAAATACAGGCATTAATATTGAAGACCTAATTAGTATTGGTACAATTGGTTTGATTAAGGCGGTAAATACATTTAATCCAGAGAAAAAGATTAAGCTTGCCACTTATGCCTCCAGATGTATTGAAAACGAAATATTAATGTATTTGCGCAGAAATAATAAAATTCGTTCAGAGGTTTCTTTTGATGAACCATTAAATATTGATTGGGATGGAAATGAACTTCTTCTTTCAGATGTGATGGGAACAGAAGATGATATTATTACGAAGGATTTAGATGCAAGTGTTGATAAGAAGCTATTAGTAAAAGCCCTACATCAGCTTTCCAAAAGGGAAAAACAAATCATGGAATTGCGGTTTGGTTTAGGTACAGGCGAAGAAAAGACCCAAAAAGATGTTGCTGATATGCTTGGAATTTCACAATCGTATATTTCACGATTAGAGAAAAGAATTATCAAGAGACTACAAAAAGAATTTAATAAAATGGTTTAAAAATTTTTCGCATCTAAATCCTTGTCCCACTTAATTCCAATTGAAATTAGCGTAAATTGGAAATTTAACAAAAATTCTATTGATGCATATTTTTCCTTCTCAAGGAGATACTGTTTTTTGTACAGCAGCTCCTGTGAGGAGGGAAATAGATTGACTCGAAATAAAGTAGAAATTTGCGGTGTTGATACATCAAAGCTTCCAGTGTTGAAAAACGAAGAAATGAGATTACTCTTCAAGCAAATGCATGAGGGAGATATATCCGCAAGAGAAAGTCTCGTAAATGGAAATCTCCGCCTCGTATTAAGTGTGATTCAACGATTTAATAATCGAGGAGAATTCGTTGATGACTTATTTCAAGTGGGTTGTATTGGTCTAATGAAATCTATCGATAATTTTGATTTAAGTCAAAACGTTAAGTTTTCCACCTATGCTGTCCCAATGATTATTGGAGAAATTCGCCGTTATCTACGCGATAATAATCCAATTAGGGTTTCCAGATCTCTGAGAGACATTGCTTATAAGGCATTACAGGTCAGAGAACGGTTGATGAACAAAACATCAAAAGAACCGACAGCTGAGGAAATTGCCAAAGAGTTAGACATTCCACATGAGGATATTGTTTTTGCATTAGATGCCATTCAAGACCCGGTATCTCTTTTTGAACCAATATATAATGACGGTGGAGATCCGATTTATGTAATGGATCAATTAAGTGATGAAAAAAATAAGGATATACAATGGGTGGAAGAATTGGCTTTAAAAGAAGGAATGCGCCGATTAAATGATCGAGAAAAACTGATTTTGCGAAAGCGATTTTTCCAAGGGAAAACACAAATGGAAGTTGCAGATGAAATCGGCATCTCACAAGCGCAAGTCTCAAGATTGGAAAAAGCTGCTATCAAACAAATGAATAAAAATATCCAAAGCTAAATTAGGAATATCGGGTTAGACTTCTTAAAGTATATATACTTTAATGACTGTCTAGCCTTTTCTATTGGAATGAAAAAAATCTTAATTTTTATCAAAAAAGCTACGGTGGATATTGTTTTTTAGGAAGTTTAGTGGTCGCAAATGACCATATGGCTTTTGGAGTTTGAAAAGGTAACAGAGAAGCCGTATCAGTACCCGAAAGTGCTTAGTAAACGTAGAAAAGGTAATAGAGGAGCCGTGTCAGAGCCCGGAAATGGACTGCAAATGCTAAAACGGTAACAGAGAGGCAACGCTAAAGCTCGTTCCATCAAGTTCACGAATAAGAAAATAGCAAATCAGCTTATTTTTAATAAAAAGCAACCATATTTCCAAAGAAAATCATGTTTTTCTGTGACCAATTATAGGTCCGTATGGTAAACTAAAACAAAAAGATGGGGTTAGAGTATGGAACCTTTTACTTTAGGAAATAAACAGTTTTTTAATCTTGAATTATGGGAGCAGCAGTTTCCGAATCTACTAGTTGGTTTCACAACAAAAAATGGTGGGAATAGTAAAGGCGATTATGCTAGTTTAAATATGGCATTTCATGTAAATGATCAAAAAGAAGCAGTAGTAGCCAATCGTAATGAAGTAGCACGGGAATTAGCCTTTCCTTTGGAGCAATGGGTTGGAGCAGAGCAAACCCATAAAGTCCATATTGTAGAAGTAACAAAAGCGCATAGAGGATTGGGTTCCAAAGATTATGAAAGTGCACTAAAAGATACAGATGGTTTTTTTACTTTTGAAAAAAATATATTATTAACATTATGCTTTGCTGATTGTGTTCCATTATATTTTATCCATCCAGCTACAAAGGCGATTGGAATCGCGCATGCAGGCTGGCAAGGAACGGTAAAAGGCATTGCCAGGGAAATGATGAAAGTGTTTGCCTCTCATGCTATTCCGGTGGAAGAGGTAATGGCTGTAATTGGTCCTTCTATTACAGATCGTCACTATATTGTGGACGACCGAGTTATTAATGAAATGGATAAGGCGATACATTCTAAGGAAAAGCCATATGCGACTGTTTCTAAAGGGCAATACAGTCTGAATTTACAGGAAGCAAATAAGCTGATTATGCTGGAAGAAGGTATATTGGAAAGCAATATTTTTATAACCAATTACTGTACCTATGAAGATGACACTTATTTTTTCTCTCACAGAAGAGATAAAGGAAAAACGGGAAGAATGATGAGTTATATTGGATGGAGAGAGGAAGAAGGAAACGAAAATGTTAGTGAAAGATAATCTTGAAGTAATAAAGCAAGAAATTGCAAATGCATGTGAAAAAGGGAATCGGAATCCAGAAGAGGTAACAATTATTGCTGTGACAAAATATGTTACAATAGAGCGAGCGCAAGAAGCATTGAATGCGGGAATTGTTCATCTAGGTGAAAATCGAGAAGAAGGCTTATTGGCCAAGTATGAGGTTCTTCAGGACAAGCCAATTTGGCATTTTATTGGATCATTGCAGACGAGAAAAGTAAAAGGTATTATAGATTATGTAGACTATATTCACTCTTTAGATCGACTATCTTTGGCAAAAGAAATACATAAAAGAGCGAATCGTACCATAAAGTGTTTTGTACAGGTTAATGTTTCGAAAGAAGAATCGAAGCACGGAATGGAACCGGAAGAAGTAATTGATTTTGTTAAACAATTATCCGAATATCCAAATGTTCAAGTAGTTGGATTAATGACAATGGCACCATTTACGGAAGATAAAGTATTTCTACGTCAATGCTTTCAAAAATTAAAAAGCATCCAAGAAAATGTAATAGGATTACAATTACCATATGCTCCATGTACAGAGCTTTCTATGGGAATGTCGAATGATTATTCCATTGCGATCGAAGAGGGAGCAACAATGATAAGAATTGGAACTGCTTTAGTGGGAAGCGAGAAATAGGAGGCAAGTGAAATGAGTATAAAATCGAAAATAAAAACGTTCTTTTTTTTAGAAGATGAAGATTACGAAGAAGAGCAAGCTAGATATCAAGAAGAGCCAAGCGAGCCTGCTAGAAATTATAAGCAGCCTGTTCAGCAAACTCAGCACAATCAACATATTCAACAACCGAAAAATAACCAAAATGTTGTTAGCTTACAGAGCATACAAAAATCATCTAAAGTATTTTTGGTTGAGCCACGGGTTTATGCAGAAGCACAGGATATTGCGGATCAGTTAAAAAACCGCCGTGCTGTGGTTGTGAATTTACAGCGAATTGAAAAGGACCAAGGGAAACGCATAGTAGATTTCTTGAGTGGAACTGTATATGCGATTGGTGGAGATATTCAAAAAATTGGTACAGACATATTCCTATGCACTCCAGATAATGTAGAAGTTTCAGGGAATATATCCCAAATCCTGCAGGATGCAGAATACGAAAATACGAGGTGGTAACAACGAATGACATTTATTATTTTAGTATTAGCTAAATTATTACAGTATTACTCCTATGCATTAATTATTTACATTCTAATGTCTTGGATTCCGAGTGCTCGTGAAACATCTATTGGTGTTTTTCTTGCTAAAGTATGTGAACCATACTTAGAAGTTTTCAGAAGGGTTATTCCACCAATTGGTATGCTAGATATTTCACCAATTGTTGCTATCTTTGTTTTAAACCTTGCTGGAATGGGAATTCAACAATTAGGAATGTGGTTTATATAAGTTTAAGAGGGCTAATATAGCCCTTTTTCTATGCAAAAAAGGAGCTAAAAAACATGTCAATCTATCAACACTTTCGCCCAGAAGAAAGAGAGTTTATCGATCAAGTAGAAAATTGGCGAAGCTATGTCGAAAATACCTATTCCCCGAAATTATCCGATTTTTTGGATCCAAGGGAACAAAAAGTACTCAGTATGATTATTGGTGAGCATCAGGAAGTGAAATTTCAGTTTTTTGGTGGATATGAACAGGCAGAAAGAAAACGCGCCCTCCTCTATCCTGAATATTACGAAGCAGATAAAGAGGATTTTAACTTATCTTTACTAGAAGTTAATTATCCAAAGAAATTTGTCACCATTGAACATCCACATGTTTTAGGAAGCTTAATGTCTCTTGGATTAAATCGTAATAAATTCGGTGATATTTTGGTTGTGGATGGGGAAATTCAATTTGTTGTTGCGGCAGAAGTAGAGGATTATGTAAGACTTCAGCTTGAATCGATCGGGAAAGCAAAGATAAGCCTTTCAGCTGTTTCTTTAGATAAACTTATTTTTAAAGAAGAGCATTGGACAGAAATCACTACGACCGTTTCCTCTCTGCGCCTCGATACACTAATTGCAGCTATTTATAATTTTTCAAGGGAAAAGGCAAAAACATATATTACGCAAGGATTAGTAAAAGTGAATTTTACTTTAATTGAGAATGTTGCATTTATATGTGAAGAAGGAGATGTATTTTCCGTTCGGGGAGAAGGAAGAGCTACCATTAAATCCATGGAAGGTAGAACCAAAAAAGATAAATGGCGAATTGTGGTAGGTAAATTGAAGTAGATAATAAGAGGGAAGAATAGCTGTGTAATTTCAAATCAAACAAAAAACATAGTTTTTTTATTGAATATATATGATACAATATTTTTTAGCAGCATTATTTTTCATGTTTCTTCTTATTTTTTAAAAATAATGCAGGAAATTCGGTAATACTGTCGAAATAAGGATGATACATAAAGAAATTGAAGTTTGGGAGGTGGCATTATGCCATTAACGCCGTTAGATATTCATAACAAGGAATTTGCCAAAGGCTTCCGCGGTTATGATGAAGATGAAGTAAATGAATTTCTTGACCAGGTAATTAAAGATTATGAAAATATTATCCGTGAGAAAAAAGAACTAGAAGAAAGATTAAACGAGTTAACTGATCGTATCGGCCACTATAATACAATTGAAGAAACGTTAAATAAATCCATTGTAGTAGCACAGGAAGCTGCCGAGGAAGTTAAACGTAATGCACAAAAAGAAGCAAAACTAATTATAAAAGAAGCAGAAAAAAATGCTGATCGCATTGTAAATGAATCATTATCGAAAGCAAGAAAGATTGCCCTTGAAATTGAAGAATTGAAAAAGCAATCAAAAGTATTCCGTACTCGATTCAAAATGCTAATTGAAGCACAATTAGATATGCTGAATAATGATGATTGGGATCATTTGTTAGAATATGAATTAGATGCATCCGAATTAAATTCAACAAAATAACTCCCAAGTCTTGACGAATGATGGAATGATGCAATATAATTTTCCACAAATATATATTCATGTAGCGTTGATAGGGATAGTAGATTTCCAGAAAACTTAAAGTAGCGAATCAGGGATGGTGTAAGCCTGATATAAGTTGGAAATTGAAAATCACCCTGGAGTCCTTTTCTGAAATAGTAGTAAGAAGAGGCGGTTCATTGCCGTTAATAAATGTCTAAGTGGATAAGAGTTTCTTTTATCTATAAGGGTGGTACCGCGGGAACCTTTAAAAACCTTCTCGTCCCTTTCGTGGGGATGAGAAGGTTTTTTGCTGTGTATACTGATTCTAAAAAAGCAGTTATGTCTATAATAGAATACTGAATATATAGAAGCTTACATGATGAAATAAAGATAAAATGTGTTGGAGGAAGAAAATGGAATATAAAGATACGTTGCTTATGCCAAAAACAGCCTTTCCGATGAGAGGGAATTTACCAAATCGCGAGCCTGATATGCAAGCGAAATGGAAAGAAATGAATATTTACGAAAAAGTACAAAACCGTACAAAAGGACGTCCAATGTTTGTTCTTCATGATGGACCCCCATATGCAAATGGTGATATACATATTGGGCATGCTTTGAACAAAATTTTAAAAGACTTTATTGTCCGTTATAAATCCATGACTGGATTCCAAGCACCATATGTGCCTGGTTGGGATACACATGGTCTTCCAATCGAACAAGCTTTAACGAATAAAGGCGTTAAACGAAAAGAAATGACGATTGCAGAATTTCGTAAATTATGTGAAGAATATGCTTTAGAGCAAATTGACAGTCAAAGAGAACAGTTTAAGCGCTTAGGTGTTCGTGGGGATTGGGAAAATCCTTATATTACGTTAAAGCCTGCTTATGAAGCACAGCAAATTAAAGTGTTTGGAGAAATGGCGAAAAAAGGCTATATCTATAAAGGGAAGAAGCCTGTATATTGGTCTCCAACAAGTGAATCAGCTCTAGCAGAAGCAGAAATTGAATATAAAGACAAAAAGTCGGCATCTATTTTTGTTGGATTTAAAGTCAAGGATGGTAAAGGTGTTTTAGCAGAAGATGTACAAATCGTAATTTGGACAACTACTCCTTGGACAATTCCTGCTAACTTAGGTATTTCCGTTCATCCTACATTAACGTATGTTGTTGTGGAAGAAAAAGGAAATCGATATTTAGTTGCCCAAGACTTACTAGAAAGTGTTAAAACGGAAATTGGCTGGGAAGAGGCGAATGTTGTTCAAGAAGTGAAAGGTGCGGAGCTAGAGTATATTTTAGCCACACACCCAATTTATGGCCGTGATTCTTTAGTAATGCTAGGAGAACATGTAACAACAGATGCTGGTACTGGCTGTGTTCATACGGCACCAGGACACGGGGAAGATGACTTCCTAGTTGGTCAAAAATATGGATTAGAAGTACTATGTCCTGTTGATGATAAAGGGGTTATGACAGAAGAGGCTCCTGGCTTTGAAGGACTATTCTATGATAAGGCAAATAAGCCAATTACAGAAAAGCTTGAAGAGGTTGGCGCATTATTAAAGCTTCAATTTATTACACACTCTTATCCACATGACTGGAGAACGAAAAAACCAGTTATTTTCCGTGCAACAGCACAATGGTTTGCTTCTATTAAAGACTTTAGAAATGAACTATTGGATGCAGTTAAAGAAACACAGTGGGTACCTGCATGGGGTGAAACAAGATTGTATAATATGGTTCGTGATCGCGGTGACTGGTGTATTTCTAGACAACGGGCATGGGGTGTGCCAATTCCTGTATTCTATGCTGAAAATGGCGAGAGCATTATTACGGATGAAACAATTGAGCATATCTCTCATTTATTTAGAGAGAATGGTTCAAATATTTGGTTTGAAAAATCGGCTAAGGAATTATTGCCTGAAGGATTTACACATCCTGGCAGCCCGAATGGCGAATTTACAAAAGAAACAGATATCATGGATGTATGGTTTGATTCAGGATCATCTCATCAAGCAGTATTGTTAGAAAGAGATGATTTACAACGTCCAGCAGATCTTTATTTAGAAGGATCTGACCAATATCGCGGTTGGTTTAACTCTTCTTTATCTACAGGCGTAGCAGTAACAGGTAAAGCACCTTATAAAGCTGTTTTAAGCCATGGTTTCGTGTTAGATGGAGAAGGACGTAAGATGAGTAAATCACTAGGAAATGTGATGGTTCCTGCAAAAGTCATGAACCAATTAGGTGCTGATATTTTACGCTTATGGGTAGCTTCTGTAGACTTCCAAGCAGATGTACGTGTATCTGATGCTATTTTAAAACAAGTAACAGAAGGATATCGTAAAATCAGAAATACTTTCCGTTTCTTATTAGGTAACCTAGCTGATTTTAACCCAGAAACAGATGCACTTGCTTACGCAGAATTACGTGAAGTGGATCAATTTATGATGATCAAGTTAAATAAGCTTATTAAATCTGTGACAGAATCCTATGATAAATATGAATTCTCTACTATTTATCATAATATTAATAATTTCTGTACATTAGATTTAAGTTCATTCTATCTTGATTTCTCAAAAGATGTTCTTTACATTGAAGCAACAAATAATAAAGAAAGAAGAGCGATTCAAACCGTTCTTTACGAAAGCTTAATGAGCTTAACGAAGCTAGTTGCACCAATCTTACCACATACTGCTGATGAGGTATGGGATCATATTTCTTCTGTAAAAGAGGAAAGTGTTCAGTTAACTGATTTCCCTGAATACAGAACATTTGAAAATAGTGATGCGGTAGAGGAAAAATGGAATAAATTCTTGGTTGTACGTGATGATGTACTTAAAGCATTAGAAGAAGCACGTAATCAAAAAGTAATTGGTAAATCTCTTGCTGCGAAAGTTACTTTGTATGTGAATGAAGAAGTAGGTACACTACTAAATTCTATTCAAGAAAACTTACAGCAATTATTTATCGTATCAGGATTTGAAATTGCTGGTGAATATAATAGTGCACCAGAAGAGGCATTAAAGCTAGAAAATGCTGCAATCGTAGTATCAAAAGCAGATGGTGAAACATGTGAAAGATGCTGGACTGTTACAACAGACGTTGGCACAGTAAAAGCACATCCAACACTATGTAAAAGATGCGCACTTGTAGTAGAAGAAAATTATTAAGAAACACTTATGAAGCCGATAAACTTTCATTAGTTTATCGGTTTTTTGCTTTTAAAAGATAGTTTAAAACAAAAAAATTAAAGGAAAAAAGTTTTGTAAAAGCCTTTTATTGGGAAAGGAAAAGAAGAATTAATGAATACATAGCGTGAAAGTAATGTCCGTCTATTATCTTGATGCAGGTGGAATTTTTTATACATACGTAATAAAGAGAAATAATACCACCTCCGTTAATAGTTGTTATGCCTGTTAAATCTTTAATCGTTTTTTGTCTTCTTCAATGGAAATGCTAAAGATAATTAAAGAAACGGAGGTAATGGAATTGAATTCAACTATTGAAAAGCTTTATACAGAACTCCGTATGACACAAATCGAATTAGCAACAACATTAAGAGTGAAAAGAGACTCGAAAATCAATAAATACATTGAAGAAGAATTAAGAGATGTAGAAGAAACAATGCAAAAATTAGAAAATGGTAATTATGGAATGTGCGAAATGTCAGGTGAATTACTGCCTGTTGATTTGTTGGAAATGATTCCAACGATTCGATCGAAAGAGGATATAAATAGTATTCAATCCTATTATAGAAAGTCCATTCATTAGAAGGTGATGATATATAGCTTGCATTTAAAATAATTAACCAAGCTATCGTTTTCATCTGGTTTATGCTAAAATGCTAAAGGAGACTCGAGAATTGGAGGAAACTTTAGTGTTTTATTACATAATTGCAGCTATAATTATTATTCTTGATCAATGGACGAAATGGTTAGTTGTAAAAAATATGGAACTTGGAGAAAGTATCGAAGTAATAAAAGATTTTTTCTATCTGACATCCCATCGTAATAGTGGTGCAGCTTGGGGAATGCTTGAGAATCAAATGGTGTTCTTCTATATTATCACTGTTATCGTTGTAATTGGATTGATTTATTTAATTCAGACAGGTACGAAAGGGAAAATTCTTTATGGTGTTTCTCTTGGTCTTATTTTAGGGGGGGCAATCGGCAATTTTATTGACCGCGCGCGCCATCAATATGTAGTAGACTTTATCAATACGTATATCTTTAATTATGATTTCCCAATATTTAATATTGCAGACTCATCTTTAGTAATTGGAGTTATTTTATTAATCCTAGTTATGCTGAAGGAGGATAGAGACGCAAAGAAGGAGAAGAAACATGGAAAAAAAGGAACATATCATTCAGAGTGAACAAGTAAATGAACGAATCGACAAAATCGTTTCTACGATTAACAGTGATTGGTCGAGAACACAGGTTCAACAATGGATAAAAGACGGTCATGTTACGGTTAATGGACAAACGGTAAAAACAAAGTATAAAGGTGTTTTAAATGATGTAGTCGAAATTGAAGTACCAGATGCTATCGAATTAGATGTCGAAGCTGAAGAAATGGATTTAGATATTTATTATGAAGATAGTGATGTTATCGTAGTAAATAAACCAAAAGGAATGGTTGTACACCCAGCACCAGGTCATGTAACGGGCACATTAGTAAATGGCTTAATGGCACATTGTAAAGATCTTTCTGGTATAAATGGTGTAATGAGACCAGGAATTGTTCATCGAATCGATAAAGATACATCTGGGCTTTTAATGGTTGCTAAAAATGATGCTGCACATGAAAGTCTTGTTAATCAGTTAGTGGCAAAAACAGTAACGAGAAAATATAAAGCTTTAGTACATGGTTCTATCCCACATGATTATGGAACGATTGAGGCGCCAATTGGTCGTGATACGAAAGATAGACAAAGTATGACGGTATTAGATAAGGGCAAGCATGCTGTTACTCATTTCCATGTATTAGAAAGAATCGATGGATACACCTATATTGAATGCCAATTAGAGACTGGACGTACCCATCAAATTCGTGTGCATATGAAGTATATTGGCTATCCACTTGTAGGAGATCCTAAATATGGACCAAGAAAAACATTGGATATCGGCGGTCAGGCACTGCATGCAGGAATACTAGGATTTGAACATCCACGCACAGGGGAATATTTAGAGTTTGAAGCACCACTTCCTAAAGACTATGAGAATCTTCTAGATACATTACGAAATAATCGTTGACACGCTTTTAATTTTATATTAAGATAACGTTAGTTGAATAAGTCCTTTAAATCAATCCCGTGAGGTTGAGAAGGAAACGGATCCTAGCTATTTTAAGCAATAGCTATATTGGTATACGTCTATCCTCTCATCTAAAAGGGTGAGGGGATATTTTTTTTTAGAAAATATGATTGAATCACAGCATGGATGGTGAGCGAGATGTCACAAAAGGCACTTGTACTAGACGATCAAGCAATAAGACGAGCATTAACAAGAATTGCTCATGAAATCATCGAGAAAAATAAGGGGATTGAGAATTGCATACTTGTTGGAATTCGAACAAGAGGCATCTATATCGCCAATCGCCTAGCAGAGAAAATTGCACAAATTGAAGGAAAACCAATTGAAGTTGGTGAATTGGATATTACTTTATATCGAGATGATTTATCGAAAAAGACGAAAAATGAGGAGCCATTAGTGAAAGGCTCAGATATTCCAACAGACATTCAAGGATTAAAAGTTATTCTTGTAGATGATGTCTTATATACAGGAAGAACGGTTCGCGCCGGCATGGATGCACTGATGGATATGGGAAGACCTGCATCTATACAGCTTGCAGTCTTAGTGGACAGAGGTCATAGAGAACTACCAATAAGAGCTGATTATGTTGGAAAAAACATTCCTACTTCCAGCTCAGAGAAAATTGTGGTAGAACTTACTGAAGTGGATGGATATGATGAAGTGAATATTTTTGAAAATTAAATAGAGCCCTTTTAATAGCAGTCCTGTGAGGCTGAGAAGGGGAGTTTTTTTCATCAGGTTTCTTTAAGCCTGTATAAAACCCCTTTTCAGCTGCGCTGAAAAGGGGTTTTATTTATGTAATAGGGGATATTAATAGCAATTATACAAGTAATTTTTTTAAACAGAAAGAGGAGACAGCAATGAACGAAACAAAACCCTTATTAGGAATTAAAGACAAGCCAAGTGCCCTTCAGTGGGTAACGTTAAGCTTACAGCATTTATTCGCTATGTTTGGTGCAACAGTGTTAGTACCATTCTTAATAGAAATGAACCCTGCGGTTGCTTTAGTCTCAAGTGGTGTAGGTACACTCGCATTCTTAATCATTACGCAATTTAAGGTTCCGGCCTACTTAGGATCATCCTTCGCCTTTATCGCACCAGTAATAGCTGCGAAGACAATGCCTGGTGGAGGTATAGGGGCAGCCATGATTGGAACATTTATAGCCGGGATTGTATACGGCATCGTATCCTTAATCATCAAAAAAGCTGGTTATCGTTGGATTATGAATATCCTACCGCCGATTGTTGTTGGACCAGTAATCATGGTTATCGGGCTAGCATTAGCTTCCACAGCAGTAGGGCAAGCAATGTATGTAAATAATGGTAGTGAAAATCAAGAATATAGCTTGCTTTATATCTCTGTTGCGCTAGTAACCTTACTAGCGACAATACTTTTCACCATGTTTGGCAAAGGAGTATTTAGCTTCATCCCAATCTTAGCAGGAATAATTGTTGGTTATGTATATGCCTTACTAGTAGGTGTTGTTAACTTCCAAGGTGTTCTGGATGCGAAATGGTTTGCAATGCCAGATTTCATCTTCCCATTTGTAGATTATCCAGTATCAGTTAATCTTGCCTTACTAACAATATTTGTACCAGTTGCAATTGTTACATTAACAGAGCATATTGGTCATCAGCTTGTATTAAGTAAAGTTGTTGGCAAAGATTATATTAAAGATCCTGGGTTACACAGAAGTATTTTAGGTGATGGAACAGCAACCATTCTCTCCGCATTAATGGGTGGCCCTGCCAAAACAACGTATGGAGAGAACATCGGAGTATTAGCTATCACAAGAGTATACAGCGTTTATGTATTAGCAGGAGCGGCAGTACTTGCAATCGGGTTTGGATTTATTGGCAAAATCGCAGCATTGATTCAATCCATCCCAACACCGGTAATGGGAGGAGTATCGATCCTTCTATTCGGAATCATCGCTTCCTCAGGTTTAAGAATCATTGTAGAAGCAAAGATTGACTTCAATAAAAATCGCAATTTAGTCATTGCATCAGTCATCCTAGTAACAGGAATCGGAGGCTTCTCCATTCATATGGGAGAAAACTTTAAATTAGAAGGAATGGCATTTGCCGCAATCCTAGGAATTATCTTAAATCTAGTATTGCCAGGTAGAGAAAAAGTAAAAGAAGATTTATTTGAAGAGGCAATTGCCGTAGACGAAACTAAATAGTAACACCTTTTAAACAAGTACAGAGAGACTTATAAGGGTGCCAAAAATGATGCATAGATTGTATGTGCTAGGTTCACTTTGCCTAAATCTACGCAGAATCAAACTTTTTGACGCCCTAACAAGTTGTTAGGGCGTTTTTTTAGAAAAAAAGTAGCAAATAACGGGAGGTAGTATCATGGAAAACTTATTAACTACGACTGAGTTAACCGTTACAGAGATTAAAGAAATCTTAAGAGACGCACAACGATTTGCAAATGGAGAAACGTGGAAACCAGCAAATCAATCCTTTGTGGCAAACCTCTTTTTCGAAGCTAGCACGAGAACAAAAAGCAGCTTTGAAGTAGCGGAAAGAAAGTTAGGACTTGAGGTAATCCCTTTTGAAACAACAACCTCAAGTGTTGTTAAAGGAGAAACACTATATGATACTGTTCGAACGCTGGAATCAGTAGGAGTAAATGCTATTGTCATAAGACATGAAAAGGATCATTACTTTAATGAATTAGTAGGGAAGGTAAATATACCAGTCATTAATGCTGGTGATGGCTGTGGTCATCATCCTACACAGTCACTGCTAGACCTTCTGACGATACAGCAGGAATTCCAACGCTTCAACGGCTTGAAAATAAGCATAATCGGAGATATCAGCCATAGCCGTGTTGCAAGGTCGAATGCAGATGCCCTAACAAGACTCGGGGCAGAGGTTGTTTTTTCAGGACCAAGAGAATGGTTTGATGAAACAGTCCTTCAGGATGCAAATTATGAAGATATTGATACAGCGATTGAAACATCTGATGTTGTTATGCTGCTACGTGTCCAACATGAAAGACATGGGGATGAAAGAGCGGCTTTTGATAAAGAAAGCTACCATAGACTTTATGGGTTAACAGTAGAAAGAGAAAGAAAAATGAAGCCAGGCAGCATTATCATGCATCCTGCACCAGTGAACAGAGATGTAGAAATTGCAGATGAATTGGTTGAATGCGAACGCTCCAGAATTTTTAAGCAAATGGAAAATGGTGTATTTATCCGCATGAGTGTCTTAAAGAGATCATTAGAAAATATCGGAGGGAGAAATGAACATGTCAATACTTATCAAAAATGGCCAGTTGCTTAATACTACAGGGGAATTAGAACAGAAGGACATATTGATTGAAAATGGAGCGATCAAGACGATTGCAAAGGAAATCGATATGAATGCAGATGAAGTGATTGATGCAGCTGGAAAAATAGTTGCTCCAGGGTTTATTGACCTACATGTTCATTTAAGAGAACCAGGTGGAGAAAAGAAAGAAACGATTGCAACAGGGACAATGGCAGCAGCACGCGGAGGGTTTACAACGATTGCGAATATGCCAAACACTAGACCTGTTCCTGACACTGTCGAAAATCTACATAATTTAAATGAAAGGATTAAAAATACGGCAAATGTAAATGTTTTACCGTATGCGTCCATTACCATTAGACAATTAGGGGCTGAGCTTACAGATTTTAAGGCACTTAAAGAATTAGGAGCATTTGCTTTTACAGATGATGGTGTGGGAATTCAAGAAGCAGGCCAAATGCTTGAAGCAATGAAGCAAGCTGCTGCATTAGATATGGCGATTGTTGCTCACTGTGAAGATAATAGCCTCATTAATAAAGGCTGTGTTCATGAAGGGGAATTTTCAAAGGCGAACGGTGTAAATGGGATTCCAAGTGTTTGTGAATCTGTGCAAATTGCAAGAGATGTTCTTTTAGCAGAAGCAACAGGCTGTCATTATCATGTATGCCACATCAGCACAAAAGAATCTGTACGTGTTGTAAGAGATGCGAAAAAAGCTGGAATCCGCGTGACAGCGGAGGTTTCACCACATCATTTATTATTAGCAGATACAGATATTCCTTCTCTTGATACGAACTATAAAATGAATCCTCCTTTAAGAGGAGCAGAGGATCGTAAAGCTCTACTCGAAGGCTTATTAGATGGAACAATAGACTTTATTGCAACAGACCATGCGCCGCATACAGCAGAAGATAAGGCACAATCGATGCAGCTTGCACCATTTGGAATTGTTGGTTTAGAAACAGCTTTTCCACTCCTTTATACACACTTTGTAAAAACAGGAGTAATGACGCTACAACAGTTAATTGATTATCTAACAGTGAAACCAGCTCAAAGCTTTAATTTGGATGCTGGAACATTAGAAGAAGGAAAGAATGCAGATATCGTCCTTCTTGATTTGGAAGACATAAATAAAATTGACCCTGAAACATTTTTATCAAAAGGAAGAAATACACCATTTGCTGGTTGGGAATGTCAAGGTTGGCCAGTTGCAACAATCGTTGGTGGAAAGATTGCTTGGAGAAAGGAAAGTGTACACGCATGAAAAAACAATTAATTCTTGAAGATGGCACGGTATTTATCGGAAAAGGCTTCGGTGCCGATACAGAAAAATTTGGTGAAGTAGTATTTAACACAGGAATGACAGGCTATCAGGAAATTCTATCCGATCCATCCTACTGTGGACAAATTGTCACACTTACGTATCCTTTGGTAGGAAATTATGGCATCAATCGAGATGATTTCGAATCGATAACGCCAGCCATTCATGGATTTATTGTGAAAGAAGTGTGTGATTTTCCTTCAAACTGGCGTAATGAACTATCCTTAGATGAATATTTCAAACAAAAGAATATCCCAGGAATTGCAGGAATTGATACGAGAAAATTAACCCGTATTATCCGTCAATATGGAACGTTAAAAGGAGCAATTTGCAGCATCGAGGAAAATGCAGAGGAAGTAATCGCAAAATTAAAAGGGATTACGTTAAGCACAGACCAAGTAAAGCAAGTTTCTACAAAGAAACCATATCCAAGTCCAGGCCGTGGAAGTCGCGTTGTGTTAGTAGACTATGGCATGAAGCATGGAATTTTACGAGAATTAAATAAACGAGATTGTGATGTAATCGTTGTTCCTTATAATACTACAGCAGAAGACATTCTACATTTAAGTCCAGACGGAGTGATGCTATCAAATGGACCTGGGGATCCAAAGGATGTGCCCGAGTCCATTGAAGCAATTAAAGGAATTATTGGAAAAGTACCACTGTTTGGAATCTGTCTAGGTCATCAATTGTTCGCACTTGCAAGTGGGGCAAACACAGAGAAAATGAAGTTTGGTCATAGAGGATCAAACCACCCCGTGAAGGATTTGTTAACAGGAAAAGTTTCTCTAACATCTCAAAACCATGGCTATACAGTAGAAGAAGAATCTATTAAGCATACAAACTTAGAAGTAACACATATTGCTTTAAATGATGGAACAATCGAAGGCTTACAGCATAAAGAATATCCAGCATTTACGGTGCAATATCATCCAGAAGCTTCACCTGGACCAGAGGATGCTAACTATTTATTCGATCGTTTTATGGAAATGATACAATCTCACAAACAGGAAGGTGCCGCATATGTCAAAGCTTAAAAGTATTAAAAGTATATTAGTAATCGGATCAGGACCAATCATCATTGGGCAGGCAGCAGAATTTGACTATGCAGGAGCGCAAGCATGTATCGCTTTAAAGGAAGAAGGCTATCGTGTTATCTTAGTAAACTCGAACCCTGCAACCATTATGACGGATACAGAAATGGCGGATAAAGTGTATATCGAACCGTTAACACTTGAGTTTGTCAGCAGAATTATTCGCAAAGAGAGACCAGATGCTATCCTGCCAACATTAGGAGGACAAACTGGCTTGAACCTTGCTGTTGAGCTTTCAGATGCAGGTGTGTTAGAGGAATGTGGGGTTGAAGTACTTGGAACGAAGCTATCTGCGATTCAGCAAGCAGAAGACAGAGACCTTTTCCGTAACTTGATGAATGAATTAGGAGAACCGGTACCAGATAGTGATATCATCCATAATATGGACGAAGCAAGAGCATTTGTGGAGAGAATCGGTTATCCAGTAATCGTTCGTCCTGCTTTCACACTAGGTGGAACGGGCGGCGGTATTTGCCATAATGATCAAGAATTAGAAGAAATCGTTACAAGTGGATTAAAAAACAGTCCAGTAACGCAATGTTTATTAGAAAAAAGTATCGCAGGATTCAAGGAAATTGAATATGAAGTAATGCGTGATAGCAATGATAACGCGATTGTTGTATGTAACATGGAAAATATCGATCCAGTTGGAATTCATACAGGTGACAGTATCGTTGTCGCACCAAGTCAGACGTTAAGTGATCGTGAATATCAATTATTAAGAAATACATCTTTAAAAATTATCCGTGCACTAAAAATTGAAGGTGGCTGTAACGTACAGCTTGCACTAGACCCAGATAGCTTCCAATACTATATTATCGAAGTTAACCCAAGGGTAAGTCGTTCATCTGCACTTGCGAGTAAAGCAACTGGCTATCCAATTGCAAAGCTAGCTGCAAAAATCGCAGTAGGCTTAACATTAGATGAAATGATGAATCCTGTAACAGGAAAAACATATGCAAGCTTTGAACCAGCACTTGATTATGTAGTAAGTAAAATCCCACGCTTTCCATTTGATAAGTTTGAATCAGCAAAACGTAACCTTGGTACACAAATGAAAGCAACTGGAGAAGTAATGGCGATTGGTCGTACTTTTGAAGAATCTTTATTAAAAGCGATTCGATCACTTGAAGCTAAAGTATATCACTTCTCCCTCAATGCAGCAGATGAAACAAGTGACGAATTACTGGAGAAACGAATAAGAGTTGCTGGAGACGAAAGATTGTTTTACATTGCAGAAGCACTTAACCGAGGTGTTAGCATTGAAACGATTCATGAATGGAGCAAGATTGACTTATTCTTCCTTTATAAAATGGAGGGCATCATCAAGTTTGAAAAAGAATTAATCAATCATCCATTTGATTATGAATTTGTGAAAGAAGCGAAAGAAAAGGGATTTGCTGATATTCAGCTTGCAAAGCTTTGGAATACAACAGAGCTTGAAGTATATAACTGGAGAAAAGAAAAAGGCATCGTGCCAGTTTATAAAATGGTAGATACATGTGCGGCGGAGTTTGAATCAGAAACACCGTACTATTATGGAACATATGAAGAAGAAAATGAATCAATTGTAACGGATAAGAAAAGCATCGTTGTCCTTGGCTCTGGACCGATTCGTATCGGGCAAGGGATTGAGTTTGACTATGCAACGGTTCACTCTGTATGGGCAATTAAGGAAGCTGGATATGAAGCTATTATCATTAATAATAATCCAGAGACAGTTTCAACGGACTTCAGTATCTCAGATAAGCTTTACTTTGAACCACTTACAATTGAAGATGTAATGCATATCATCGATTTAGAAAAGCCAGAAGGCGTTGTGGTTCAGTTTGGTGGGCAAACAGCCATCAACCTAGCTGGTCCATTAGCAGAGCGTGGCATCAAGATTTTAGGAACATCTCTAGAAGATTTAGATCGTGCTGAAGATCGTGATAAGTTTGAACAAAGTCTACATGAATTAGATATACCACAGCCAGACGGAAAAACGGCATTAACGGTAGAAGAAGCTCTTGTTGTTGCAAAATCAATTGGCTACCCAGTACTTGTTAGACCATCATACGTACTGGGCGGAAGAGCGATGCAAATCGTTTATAAGGATGAAGAATTGATTCCTTATATGGAAAATGCGGTAAAAGCAAGTCCGGGACAGCCAATCTTGATTGACCGTTACTTAACAGGAAAAGAAATCGAAGTAGATGCAATTTGTGATGGAACAGATGTAGTAATTCCAGGGATTATGGAGCATATCGAACGTGCTGGGGTTCACTCAGGAGATTCGATCGCTGTCTATCCACCACAAAGCTTATCTGCTGAAATTAAGCAAACATTAGTAGATTATACAACTAGACTTGCAAAAGGATTAAAAATTGTAGGGCTACTGAATATCCAATACGTTGTTTCCAAAGGAGAAGTATTCGTACTAGAAGTAAATCCTCGCTCTAGTAGAACAGTACCTTTCTTAAGCAAAATTACAAATGTGCCAATGGCGAAAATCGCTACAAAAGTAATTTTGGGTACTACCTTAAAAGAACAAGGCTATCAATCTGGTTTAGTAGCAGAGAAGTCTGGTGTTTATGTGAAAGTTCCAGTATTCTCTTTTGCAAAATTACGAAGAGTAGATATTACATTAGGACCTGAAATGAAATCAACAGGAGAGGTAATGGGGAAAGACATTACTCTTGAAAAAGCACTATATAAAGGCTTAATTGCTTCAGGGATGAAGATAAAAACATTTGGGACAGTGCTGATGACAATTGGGGATAAAGATAAGGAAGAGGCTTTACAGCTTGCAAAAAGATTTACAAATATCGGCTATAGCTTGATGGCGACAAGCGGAACAGCAGCGTTCCTAGAAAGCAATAGCATTCCAGTGAAAGTAGTCGGTAAAATCGGTGGAGAAGGTCATACATTAATTGATGTAATCCGCAATGGGGAAGCACAATTTGTGATTAATACATTCTCAAAAGGCAGTCAACCAGCAAGAGATGGATTCCGTATCAGACGTGAATCTGTTGAAAATGGCATTCCATGTTTAACTTCTTTAGATACAGCTGAAGCAATACTTAGAGTAGTAGAATCAATGACATTCTCAACAGAGGCAATGGAGCCGAGCAAAACGCAACCGGAGGCAGTGTTAGTATGATCAAAAACGAAATCTGTACAGTAGTCGAACAGAAAGAAATAGCTGAAAATATTATGGAGCTCACCTTAACAGGTGAGCTTGTCTCTGAAATGAACGAGCCAGGTCAATTTGTTCATATCAAGGTAAGCGATAGTACAACTCCCTTATTAAGACGCCCCATTAGTATTTGCCGGATTGATCAGGAAAGTAAAACATTTACGATGATTTACCGAGCAGAAGGAGCGGGCACAAAGCTTCTTGCCAAAAAGCAAGCTGGAGAAGCGATTGACATTCTTGGTCCTTTAGGAAATGGATTCCCAGTTGAAGAAAGCAAGACTGGGCAGACAGCCTTATTAGTTGGTGGAGGAATTGGTGTTCCGCCTTTATATGAATTAGCCAATCGTCTAGTTGCCAAAGGGGTAAAGGTTGTTGCTGTATTAGGCTTTCAAACAGAATCCGTTGCATTTTATGAAGAAAAGTTTGCCTCACTTGGGGATACGTATATCGCTACAGTAGATGGTAGCCATGGTACACAAGGCTTTGTCACAGACGTTATTTTTCAAGAAAATCTGGAATTTGACGTATTATATTCCTGTGGACCAACGCCGATGCTTAAAAATTTAGAAAAAACATTCCCAGATAAAAAAGTCTATATTTCTTTAGAAGAAAGAATGGGGTGTGGGATTGGCGCATGCTTCGCTTGTGTGTGTCATACAGCAGATGATCCAACGGGATTCAGCTATAAAAAGGTATGTACAGATGGACCAGTATTTAGAACAGGGGAGGTTGTCCTATGAACCGACTTGAAGTAAATCTTCCGGGATTACAGCTTAAAAACCCAATTATGCCTGCTTCTGGCTGTTTTGGATTTGGACGGGAATACAGCAATTTATATGATTTAAGCAAGCTTGGTGCCATCATGATAAAAGCAACTACGGTGGAACCACGCTTTGGAAATCCAACACCAAGAGTAGCTGAGACTACTTCTGGGATGCTAAATGCCATTGGTCTTCAAAACCCAGGTCTAAAAAAAGTGGTTGGGGAAGAATTGCCTTGGCTAAGTCAATTTGATGTGCCAATCATTGCGAATGTCGCGGGATCAGTGGAAGAGGATTATGTTGCTGTTGCGAAGGAAATTTCAAAAGCATCAAATGTTGCCGCACTAGAATTAAACATTTCTTGTCCGAATGTAAAAACAGGAGGCATTGCTTTTGGAACGATTCCAGAGGTTGCCAAGGAATTAACGAAAAAGGTGAAGGAAGTGTCAGAAGTTCCGGTATATGTAAAGCTTTCACCAAATGTAACGAATATTGTTGAGATGGCAAAAGCGGTGGAAGCTGGAGGAGCAGATGGAATTACGATGATTAACACCCTTGTTGGCATGCGCCTTGATTTAAAGACAGGCAAGCCAATTCTAGCCAACAAAACGGGAGGATTATCTGGTCCTGCAGTAAAGCCTGTAGCAATCCGAATGATTTATGAAGTAAGTCAAGCAGTAAACCTACCGATTATCGGAATGGGGGGAGTATCCACTGCTGAAGATGTATTAGAGTTTTTCTATGCAGGCGCAAGTGCAGTAGCAGTCGGTACAGCAAACTTTGTTGATCCATTCATTTGCCCAAAAATAATTGAAGAATTACCTGAGCTATTAGATAAATACGGATTTGAACATATTTCAGAAGTAACGGGAAGGAGCTGGGGAAAGCATGAACAATTCGCTTATCATCGCGCTTGATTTTGCAAGTAAGGACGAGGTTCATTCCTTTTTAAAAGGGTTTAACGGAGAATCGTTGTTTTTAAAAGTAGGTATGGAATTATTTTATAAAGAAGGACCAAGCATCATTCAAGAATTAAAGGAACAAAATCACCAAATTTTCCTTGACCTAAAACTACATGATATTCCAAATACAGTTGGAAGTGCGATGAAAAATATTGCTGGCTTAGGCGTTGATTTAGTGAATGTTCATGCAGCTGGTGGAATCGACATGATGGCCAGAGCGGTTGAGGGACTCGAAGCGGGTACACTATCTGGAATGAAACGAGCGAAATGTATTGGTGTGACACAGTTGACAAGTACGTCTGAAGCAAGCATGCAAAAAGAGCAATTAATTAAAGTTCCTTTACAGGAATCGGTATTACATTATGCAACGATTACGAAAGAGGCTGGCCTAGATGGCGTCGTTTGCTCGACATTAGAAGCCGCTGCGATACGTGATAGATTAGGTGATTCATTTTTAACGGTAACACCAGGAATCCGTTTAAAGACAGATGCGGTACAGGATCAAGTACGAGTAGCAACACCAAAGATTGCGAGAGAAAATGGGGTATCAGCAATTGTTGTTGGACGTTCCATTACAAGAGCAGAAAATCCATATGAAAGCTATTCATTATTTAAATCCGAGTGGGAGGGCATCACGATATGAAACATGAAATTGCAGAACAATTATTAGATATTAAGGCAGTATTTTTACAACCAAATGATCCATTTACTTGGTCTTCAGGATTAAAGTCGCCAATCTATTGTGATAATCGCTTAACTTTGTCTTATCCAAAGGTGCGTAAAAATATCGCAACAGGATTAGCTGGATTAATTAAAGAAAAATTCCCTGAAACAGAAGTAGTAGCTGGAACTGCAACAGCAGGTATTCCTCATGCGGCTTGGGTAAGTGATATTCTCGACTTGCCAATGGTATATATCCGTTCAAAGGCAAAGGCACATGGAAAAGGTAAGCAAATTGAAGGCAAAGTCGAAAAAGGACAAAAAGTGGTAGTGGTGGAAGATCTAATTTCAACAGGTGGTAGTGTTATCAATGCTGTTGAGAGTTTACGAGAAGCAGGCTGTGAAGTTCTTGGAGTAGTTGCCATCTTTACATATGAGCTGCCAAAAGGGAATGAAATGCTAGGAGAAGCGGAAATTACAGCTTATTCGTTAACTGACTATACGAGTTTATTAAATGTAGCGCAAGAAAAAGGATACATTGAAGAGGCGGATCTAGCAAGCTTAAAAGCTTGGAAGGAAAATCCAGAGAAATGGTAAAATAACTAAATGGAAAAAGGCGAATTCGTGTTGGATTCGTCTTTTTTCATGTTTTTTTGTATATTTCGATTTAATGAAGTTTAACAGATAAAAGGACAAAGTTCTATTTCGCAGCAGACACTGTCCTTTCAATACTTCTATAGGCTACTGTTCCTTTCCATTCCCGAATTTCATTAATAATAATTAAATTCGCAATATATTAGGAATTACGAATTAAGCTGCTAAAAAATTTGTGCAAATGTACAAAATTTTTAGTAAATATGACTATATCAATCCAAAGAAAAATAGAGTAATATTTTTAAATAGAAAGCGCTATCTATACTTTTTTGTTTAAAAAGAAAGGGGTGAGTACTCATAAAAAACGATTTTGTTATTGTTTTAGCTCCAGACTCTTTTAAAGAGAGCATGACAGCAAGAGAAGCATGTGAGGCTATGGAAAGAGGGATTAAGAAAGCAAATAATCGGATTACCTGTCTCCAAGTGCCAATGGCAGATGGTGGAGAAAGCACAATGGAATTGCTAGTAAATGCTAATAAAGGTAAAATATACAATGAAAAAGTATTAGATCCTCTTGGGCGTGAAGTGACAGCATCATATGGTATTTTAGAAGATAGCCAAACAGGAATTATTGATATGGCTAGTGCAAGTGGCATTCATTTGGTAGCAATTGAAGAAAGGAATCCGCTTATTACTACTACTTATGGAACTGGTCAATTAATAAAAGCTTGTCTAGATCATAATATTAAAAAACTTATCGTAGGTATTGGTGGAAGCGCTACAAATGATGGTGGTGCTGGGCTGGTACAGGCTCTAGGTGGAAAGTTTTTTGATGAAAATGGAAAGGAGCTCGGGTTTGGAGGTGGAGAATTAGGAAGGCTGGCAAGAATAGATATAAAAAATTTGGATCCGCGCATAAAAGATCTATCAGTTGAGGTTGCATGTGATGTTAATAATCCCCTCTGTGGTGAGCAAGGAGCATCCTATGTGTTTGGACCACAAAAAGGTGCGACATTAGAAATCGCTCAACAATTAGACAGAAATTTAATGAATTATGCGGCTATAATTAAAGAAGAATTTCATATAGACATTCTTAATGTACCAGGTGCAGGAGCAGCAGGAGGCTTGGGTGCTGGATTGATGGTGTTTTTAAATGGAACGTTAAAAAAAGGCATTGATATTGTCATTCGATATTCATCATTGGAAGAGAAAGTGAAGGGGGCGGATATGGTCTGGACAGGTGAAGGCTGTATAGATTTCCAAACCAAATTTGGAAAAACCCCTATAGGTGTTGCTTCGGTCGCTAAAAAGTATAATAAACCTGTAGTGGCCTTTGCTGGTAAAATCGGTAATAATATTGATTCATTATATGAAAAAATTGATTCTATTTTTTGTATCATGCAAGGAGTAACAACGCTCGAGGAGGCGTTAGCAAATGGCAAGCAGAATCTAGAGCGTACTTCTGAGAATATGATACGATCGATGAATTTAGTCATGTAAAATGGATACCTCGTAAGAAAAGGTGATGGGATGAAATTATCGAAACAAATTGCGGAAAAGGTAGCAAAGGAAATGATGAATATCATCCCTTATAATATTAATCTTATGAATGAAAAAGGAATTATTTTTGGAAGCGGAGATAAGAAAAGAATCGGAACTTTGCATAAGGGAGCATCAAAGGTTCTTGTTACTCAAAAAATCTATGAGGTTTATATGGAAGAAGAGTCAATGAAACCGGGAGTCAATGAACCTATTGTAATTAATGATGAAATTATAGGAGTTATCGGAATTACTGGGCATCCAGATGAAGTGAGACCATTTAGTAAGTTGGTGGGCGCTACCGCCAAATTACTAATTGAACAGGAAAGCGTAAATAAGAAAATGCAAAACGACAGAATGAGGCGTGAGAAATTTTATAACGAATTATTACTAAGAAAAACATGCTATGACGATGAATTTTTGCAACAAGGAAAATTTTATGGAATTGACCTTACACAGAAATGTCAAGCAATCGTCATCAAAGGAAATTTAAATACAAAAGCTTTTAAGACATTTTTAGAAGATTTTAGACATTACTCTAGCATAAATCCTAATAAAATTGTTCTATTTATTACGGAACAAACTAAAGTGATGGAAGTAATAAAAGGCTTAATAGAAAGAATAGAAATAGAAAAAATAGCAATCGGTAACAAGGAGGAGTTAGCTGCTGTTTCATTGGAACAAGCAGACAGTGCGTGGGAGGTCGGAAATAAAATAAAGCCATCAGAAAAAGTCTATTACTATGATGATTTTAAATTATTTATTCATCTTGCTTCCTGTGAAAGAAATAATATTGATTCCAGTTTAGCAGGGTTAGATAAGTCAGGAAATAATAAGGAGCTTTTTCATACATTGCAAATATTTATAGAAGAAAATGGCGATATTCACAACACGACGAAAAAATTGAACATTCATAGAAATACTTTGAATTATCGATTAGAAAAAATTAAGGATCTAACTGGGAAGAATCCGAAAGTGTTTTTAGAATTATTCGAATTATTATGTTCAATGATTTGGTATAAATAATAGCAATTGTATAGAGAATAAAGCTCTTTTTGATTTGATCATTTTGTAAGCGCTAATATGGAGTGAAATCAAAAGTATCACTGATATAATGGCATACTTTGCTAGTACTACCATCCTACATAAGAAATCGATAACAATTTAAAGGTGATAGTAGGCATTGCGTTTTCGTATTGAATGGGCGAAAGGCTTAATTTAGAAGAACTGTGAGAGAAAAAATTTTTTATCTAATCTTTTGTTCGATAAATAACTATTTTTGGAAAGGTGATAGAAATCACTCCAAATACGAGGAAGCATTCATATTGTATGAACAATAATTAGAAAAAAGGGGGATAAATATGAACACAAGACTCGCAGAGAACATTCCGGTGGTTCCAACAGTAAAAATTAGAACGAAAGAAAAACTTGGCTATGCTACTGGAGATTTAGCTTGTAATTTTATCTATCAAACAGTGAGTAGCTATCTATTATTCTTTTACACGGACGTTTTTGGAATCACAGCTGCAGCAGCTGGATTGATGTTCTTAATCGTTCGGCTAATTGATGCCGTTCTCGATCCATTTATTGGAACACTTGTTGATAAAACCAATACAAAATACGGAAGATTTCGTCCATATCTTTTATATGGCGCTTTTCCCTTTGCAGGTGTAGCAATTCTTTGCTTTACAACACCAGGATTTTCTGACCCGATGAAACTTGTTTATGCCTATATAACTTATATTTTATTATCAATAACCTATTCCGTTATTAATATTCCGTATACAGCCCTTACGTCAGCAATCACTCAAGATAATAAAGAGGTTGTTAGTTTAACTTCTTATAGAATGCTATTTTCCAATACCGGCGGATTAATTGTTTCTTTCGGAGTGCCACTTTTAGCTGGAATCTTTACAAGTGTATCTGGCGCAACAAGTACTGGTTGGCAAATCACGATGTCTATCATGGGAATTGTCGGAGCCTTTTTATTGATTTATAGCTTTTATAATACAAAAGAACGCGTACCTATTTCTCATAAGGAAGAAGATAAGATTACATTTAAGGATATATTTATTCAATTAAAGAGTAATCGTCCGCTTCTCATCGTATGTTTATTCTTTATTCTTAACTTCGGCGTGAATTCGATTGTTAACTCTGTTGGTATTTATTATGTTACGTATAATGTTGGGAAACCAGAACTTGTAAAATGGTATGGATTATTAGGAACACTTCCAGCACTTGTTCTTATGCCATTAATGCCAATGATGTATAAGTGGATGGGAAAGAAAAAATTACTATTTACAGCGCTATCTTGTAAGGCAATTGGTTTGATTGCTCTATTCCTAGTGCCAGCTTCTATGGTTCCACTTGTTTTTGCATCAAGAGCTATTGCGGCAATTGGTACAATCACAGCAGGCGGTTTTACATGGGCGTTAATTCCGGAGACGATTGATTATGGTGAATATAAAACGGGTAAACGTGCAAGCGGTGTCATTTATGCTTTAGTTGGTTTCTTCTTTAAGTTCGGTATGGCTATTGGCGGAATCATTCCAGGTTTAATCCTAGCTAATTTCGGCTATGTTGCCAACCAAATTCAAACAGCAACTGCTTTACACGGAATTTTAATAACAATGACAATTATTCCAGCAGTCTTTGTCATAATTGAACTATTTGCTATCTATTTCTATAACCTTGATGAAAAGGAACATAAAAGAGTACTTTCAGTGTTGAATACTAGAAAATAATCTTGATTGTATAAGGTTATATAAAAAAAACTATTAATCTTCCAGCGTTTATTGGATTCTTCAATCTGGAAAACAATTTATCTCCTGTTAGTTTGATATAAAATAGTCAATTAATAAGTAAAGTTCCCCGCTATTTTTTGACTATTTTATGTTTAAAAATAAGACATTTGCTAGGAAAGGATGATTATAATAATGGAATTACTTCAAGTAGAAAATAATAAAATTATCGGTGCATCTGGAAAACCAATTCAATTAAGAGGGACCTGTATTGGTGGATGGATGAATATGGAAGACTTTATTAATGGGTATACAGGAACAGAACACGCACTTCGTTATACAATGGCTGAAACGATTGGTAAAGAAAAAGCTGAGTTTCTATTTGATCGATTATTACATTATTTTTTCGGAGAAGATGATATAAAATTTATCAAAAGTTGGGGAGCAACTGCCATCCGAATTCCTTTAAATTACCGTCATTTTGAAGATGATGAAGCACCATTTATTTATAAAGAATCGGGATTTGAACGTTTGGATAAAATCATTGATTTATGCGAAAAGCATGAGCTTTATGTTATTCTCGATCTCCATGCAGTCCAAGGCTATCAAAATACGCATTGGCATTCAGATAATGATGTGCGCCATAGCTTTTTCTGGCATGATAAAACATACCAAGATCGATTTATTGCTTTATGGGAAGAATTTGCAAGACGCTATAATGGCAGAAGTGTGATTGCAGGCTATAATATTATGAATGAACCATGTGTGAATACTCCCCATGGGGACTTCCCTCACACTTTCTTTAAGAATTATAAACCAGACTGGGAAAGGATGAATCGAATCTATAGAAGAACGGTGGAAGCAATCCGTGATATTGATCCTGACCATATTATCTTTCTTGAAGGAGATAACTACTCGAAGTTATTCGAGGGATTAGAAGCACCTTTTGCTACCAATCTGGTTTACAGTAGCCATAATTATACTGCTGCAGGATTTGGACCTGGCCCTTATCCAGGTATAGCTGATGCAAAGACTGCTCGTGTTGAAAGTGGAAAGCATTGGGATTTAGACGTTCAAAAGGAAGTATTTAATAGTCATGAAGGGACACAATTTGCAGAAAAATATAATGTTCCTCTTTGGGTAGGGGAATTTGGTTCCGTATATAATGGGCCAGAAAATGAGATTTCCGACCGCCTAGATGCGATGGATGATCAATTAGGTATCTTTGAGGAATTTGGTGCACACTGGACAACTTGGACATATAAAGATGTAGGAGTAATGGGCTTAGTAACACTCGATCCAGAATCTGAATATTTACAGAAGGTTTCGGCCATTTTCAAAATGAAGCATGCCCTTAATACAGATGATTGGATGATATGGTTACCAGGATTTAAGGCAAGACAATCTGTTGAAGAACTAGCAACTCATCTTGAAGAGGTGGTTAATCCAGAAATGTCTCACAGCTTTAATCTATCCAGCCTGTCACAAGCAATTTTAACTATTTATGCTGGAGCATTGATCCAACCAGAGTATGCAAAGATTTTTAAAGATCTTTCTGAAGAAGAAATTGATCTTATTATGCAGTCCTTTGCTTTTAAAAACTGTAAAGTAAATGAAGGTTTGCTAAATGTATTGGAAAAGCATACAAATAATAAACATAGTTCCTTAAAAGTAGAGCAGTGATAAATAAAAAAACGGGGAGAAATAAATTATTTCTCCCCGTTTTTTTATACTGCTGTATTATTACGTTTCTCTTTCAATCGAATAACTGTCTCTTCATCTGGCGTTACATAAACAGTTTGCTGATTATCATAGATAACAAAGCCTGGTTTTGCACCGCTAGGCTTTTTCACGTGGCGGACTAGGGTATAGTCTACAGGTACAGAGCTTGATTGGCGGGCTTTGCTAAAATAGGCGGCTAATTTTGCTGCTTGCAGAATTGTTTCCTCCGAAGGTTCCTTGCTCCGTATCACGACATGGGATCCAGGAATATCCTTTGTATGCAGCCAAATTTCATCTCTTGCAGCAACTCTATTGGTCAAATAATCATTCTGTTTATTGTTTTTACCGACGATAATCTCCGTTTGATCATCGGAAAGATAGTAATCAAGTACTGGTTTTACATTTTGTGATTTCTTTGTTTGCTTTTTCTGTCTTTCTCTTAAATAGCCTTCTTCTACTAGCTCCTCGCGAATTTCTTGAATATCTTTTGGAGAGGCAGCAAGAATTTGTTGATATAATGTTTCAAAATACTCATATTCTTGTTCGGCTAGTTGAATTTGTTCCTTGATAATATCAATAGATTTTTTCGCTTTTTGATATTTAGTAAAATATTTTTGTGCATTTTCAGAAGGGGATAGTCTAGGATTAAGAGGAATCTTAACCATCTTGCTATCCTCATCATAATAATTAATTACTTCTACTTCAGCCATCCCTTTTTTTACTGCATATAAATTGGCTGTTAAAAGCTCTCCTAGTAACTGATATTCCTCGGCATTCTCTGCTTCCATTAAAGAACGTTCTAGTTTTTTAATCTTTTTGCTATTTTTATCTCGTTCATTCACGATAAAGCGTTCAAGATCATTGCTTTGTTGTTTGACCCGATCTCGTTCTGCTTTTCCGAAATAATAGCGATCGAGCATTTTGCTTAATGTAGGGAAAGGTTTAACATTACCTTTCACATGCTCGATTGGCAGAAAATAAAAATATTCTTTATCGGGAGTATCCATAATAGAAGGAGCATAGCTGCCTTTTTTTATTGGATCCATTACAGCAAGAAAAGCCTTTGGCAGTGTATCACGGTTAGCGAGACCAGCATGATGGAAAATTTCTTTGGCAATTAATGGAGAGAATCCAGCGAATTGCTGTACAAGCTGCTTGTCCAATTTTCCACTATTAAAATCAATTGCTCTTAAAACATCTTCCTCTGTAGCTGTATAAGGATCCTGTTTCTCCTGTTTTGGTGGAGCTTTATACTCATAGCCAGGAAGAATGGCTCGATGACTATTAACAGCATAGGAAATATGTTTAATACTATCTAGAATGGTATTTTTGTCGCGATCGACTAAGATAATGTTACTGTGTCTACCCATAATTTCAATCATCAATTTTTTATACGAAGTATCGCCAATTTCATTTCTTCCTCTAATCTCAAAAACAATGATTCGTTCATTATCTATCTGATAAATGTCTTCTATAAAATAACCTTCTAAATGCTTGCGGAGGAGCATACAAAACATTGGTGGTTCTTTTGGATTTTCATAGGATTCTTCGGTAATTTGAACTCGTGCATAGCTTGGATGTGCAGATAAAAGCAATTTTTGATTTTTTCCATTTGCACGAACAGATAAAATAATTTCATTCGTAAAAGGCTGCTGAACTTTATTAATTCTGCCTCCTAGTAAAAGCTCTTTTAATTCAAGAGACATTGCTCTTGTGAATAAACCATCAAATGACATAACTAACAACCTCATTTATAATAATTTCCCTCTTTACTCTATCTTTAATTCCGAAGAAATACAAGGATTTGGTAGGCTATCTAGAGAAAAATTAGCTTTATGTGAAAAGACGAAATAACTTCCAATTTAAAATCGAAATAAAAATCTATCCCTGATAGCATTTTTTCGGCCAAGCCTGAATATGATTTCCATAGAGTGGTGTTGGGACAACTATGTATGTTAGTTAGAATTGCTAACCTTTTGTTCAGAACTACTACATACTACTTCGCAAGATACATTTAGCGAACGGTGAATGAAAAAGGGGGAAGTGAGATGGCCGGATGAACTATCATGAAATGAACGAAAAAGAAGTAGAACAAACATTGAATACTGATTTTTCGGCTGGGTTAACGGATGAAGAAGCGGAAAAGCGACGAAAGAAATTTGGATTCAATGAATTAGAGGAAGGGGAAAAGCAATCATTATTGCTTATTTTCTTCAGTCAATTCAAGGATTTTATGGTACTAGTTCTTTTAGCTGCAACGCTTGTTTCAGGTTTATTGGGCGAATATATTGATGCGATTGCCATTATTGCAATCATCATTCTCAATAGTTTTATTGGCTTTTTTCAGGAGATTCGGGCAGAGAAATCTTTATCTGCTTTAAAGGAATTATCACAGCCACATGTACATGCCCTTCGTAATGGGGAATGGGTCAATATTTTATCCAAGGAATTAGTTCCTGGTGATGTCATTAAATTTACTAGTGGTGATCGAATTGGTGCAGATGTAAGAATAATAGAGTCTAGAAGTTTAGAGGTCGAGGAATCTGCGTTAACAGGTGAATCAGTCCCTGTTCCAAAGACCGTATCTGCCATTAAGAACAATAATTTAGCACTCGGTGATATGGAGAACATGGGCTTTATGGGTACCATGGTTTCTCGTGGGAGCGGTGTTGGGGTTGTAATCGGTACGGGAATGAAGACAGCGATGGGGCAAATTGCGGACCTGCTGCAAAATGCTGATTCTGTTACAACACCATTGCAAAGACGTCTTGAGCAATTAGGAAAAATTCTAATTGTTACAGCCCTGCTATTAACGGTGTTAGTGGTAGTAATCGGTGTTCTTCAAGGAAATGATTTATACACAATGGTGCTTGCAGGTGTTTCATTAGCTGTTGCAGCAATACCAGAAGGGTTGCCAGCGATTGTTACGATCGCCTTGTCACTTGGCGTTCAGAAGATGATTCGCAAAAATGCAATTGTCCGTAAGCTACCTGCAGTAGAAACGCTTGGATGCGCTTCTGTTATCTGCTCCGATAAAACAGGTACCTTAACGCAAAATAAAATGACGGTGACAAGAACATGGATTGGCGGCAAAACATATACAGTAGATGGAACAGGATATGAACCACAAGGGAAATTTTATGTGGGTGAAAAAATAGTCAATCCAACCAATGATAAGGCGCTCCAGCAATTATTAACATTTGGGATGCTTTGTAACCATGCAGAGATTCTGCAAAAAGAGGGAGAATATGTGTTAAATGGTGATCCGACAGAAGGAGCTATTTTAGTAGCTGGAATGAAAGCAGGATTCACTCGCTCCCAATTACTAAACCAATTTACGATAGTAAATGAATTTCCTTTTGATTCAACAAGAAAAATGATGAGTGTCATCGTGAAGGATCCATCTGGGCGACAGTTTGTTGTTACAAAAGGTGCACCAGATGTGTTAATCGGTCAAAGTAAATCCATTCTTTTTGAAAATCGCTCTCAAGTTTTAGGCAGTGAACAGAAGAAAGTAGTGCAAGAAGCGATTAACGGATTAGCTTCACAAGCGCTTCGTACGATTGCAATTGGGTATAAGGAAATATCTCCTAATACGATTATTTTGCACGAAAGAGAAGCAGAAAAGGACTTGATTTTCATCGGGCTCCAAGGAATTATTGACCCGCCAAGACCGGAAGTGAAACAAGCAGTCAAAGCGTGTAAGGAAGCTGGTATTAAGACAGTTATGATTACAGGTGACCATGTCATTACGGCAAAAGCGATTGCTAAACAACTTGGCATTGCCAATAATCGTTCCAAGGTAATGGAAGGAAAAGAACTTACAGATTTAAGTTTACAAGAATTAGAGGATATTGTAGAAGATGTTGCTGTATTTGCACGGGTTTCACCAGAACATAAGCTGAAGATTGTTCAAGCATTCCAAAATAGGGGACATGTGGTTGCTATGACTGGTGATGGGGTGAATGATGCTCCAGCAATCAAGAAAGCGGATATCGGGATTGCAATGGGCATCACAGGTACAGATGTAGCGAAGGAAGCTTCTTCTTTAGTATTAATGGATGACAATTTTGCAAGTATTAAATCAGCTATTGTAGAAGGAAGAAATATTTACGAAAACATTCGTAAATTCATTCGTTATTTGCTTGCTTCAAACGTTGGGGAAATACTAGTAATGTTATTTGCGATGCTATTAGCTCTACCTCTACCACTCGTACCGATACAAATCCTATGGGTGAACTTAGTAACAGACGGATTACCAGCAATGGCGTTAGGGCTAGATAGACCGGAAGATAATGTAATGAAAAGAGGTCCACGAAGTCCAAATGAAGGCGTATTTTCAAGAGGATTGGGTTGGAAAGTAATATCACGAGGCTTCTTAATCGGGATTTCTACTATATTAGCGTTTATGTTTGCGTACGATAATAATCCTGAGAATCTAGAATACGCCCAAACTGTAGCGTTTATCACATTAGTCCTTGCCCAGTTAATTCATGTATTTGACTGTCGCAGCGAAAAATCCATTCTCTCTAGAAACCCATTTGGCAATATGTATCTCGTATGGGCAGTAATCTCTTCCTTAGTACTGGCACTAGTTGTAATCTATGTACCATTCCTACAAGAGATCTTCCATACCCTGCCAATAGCAATGAAAGATTGGCCAATGATCATCGGATTCGCCTCCGTACCAACTTTTTTACTTGCAGGATCATTTTTATTAAGTAAATCAAAATAAAATATGTTATAATCCAAAAGGTAGTAGAGACCACTCTATTACCTTTTATTTATTTAATGTAGTTTTTAATGCTGTTTTTTCTAAAATATTCGACGCTATGCAAGTCTGATGAGAAATTATTAAAGAATAATAAAGCAGCCTGAATACACGGAGACACCACGGGGATTAGCGAGACAGGTGAGACCCCGGAGGCGAAGCTGAGGAGGCTCACCGCTCGCCCCACGGAAAGCGAAGTGTATTCAGGCTGCGGGTTAGTAGCGAAACTTTGCGGGAAAAGCATGAGCAACATTAATTCGCACATTTTTAAGAAAACGGATGTGTCAGCATGATAAAAAGTATGACTGGATTTGGAAGAGCAACAAAACAATATCACCATACAACACTTCATATCGAAATAAAATCGGTCAATCACAGGTTTAGCGATCAGATCATTCGGATGCCAAAGCAATTTCTCTATTTGGAAGATCAAATAAAGAAAATTATTTCAAACTATATACATAGAGGTAGAGTAGAAGTATTTGTAACATTAGAAGATGAAGAGAAGAAAGGCCAAGAAATTAGCGTTAATTGGCCACTACTCGATCAATATTATCAATTGTTTCATCAATTAAAAGACAAATATTCCATCAAAGAGCCAATCTCGCTTCGTGATTTATTAAATCAAGAAGAATGTTTTCAAATAGTAGAACGAGAGCTTGATATGGAGAAACTCGGAGAAGTATTACTTGCTACAGTAGAAGAAGCTGTTATCCAGTTAAATAATATGCGAGCAGTAGAAGGTTTAGAGTTATATAAAGACTTAGAAAACAACCTAAAGCATATAGAAGCATGGGTTAAACAATTGCAGTCATTAGCTCCTGAAGTGATTACACAATACCGCGAAAAGTTAAAAACACGGATAGAAAGCTATTTGCCGGAACCGATAGATGAAGCACGACTTATTACAGAAGTGGCAATCTTTGCAGATAAAGCAGATATTAATGAGGAATTGGTTAGATTACATAGTCATATTAGACAGTTTTATCAAATTATGGAAGAAAAAAACCCGATAGGAAGAAAGCTTGATTTCCTATTGCAGGAAATGAATCGTGAAGTGAATACCATTGGTTCCAAAGCTAATTCAGCCGATATAGGAACAATTGTTGTCGAAATGAAAAGTAGCTTGGAAAAAATGAAAGAACAAATCCAAAACATTGAATAAAACGGGTTTAGAATAAATCTTCCTAGTTAAAACTACAAATAATAGGATTGGAGAAGGCGAATGTCCATTAAATTAATTAATATTGGTTTTGGAAATATAGTTTCTGCGAATAGAATTATCTCTATTGTCAGTCCAGAATCTGCTCCCATTAAACGCATTATTCAAGATGCTAGGGATAGAGGATCATTAATAGATGCTACTTATGGAAGAAGAACGCGAGCTGTTATCGTTATGGATAGCGATCATGTTGTTCTTTCAGCAGTTCAACCAGAAACGGTTGCACATCGATTAAATGATCGTGATGAGATTATAGAGGAAGGGTAGGAGAAAGATTTGGTAGATAAGGGACTTTTAATCGTTTTGTCTGGACCTTCTGGAGTAGGGAAAGGAACAGTGAGAAAGGAAATCTTCTCACAAAAAAATACTTCTTTTGAATATTCAATTTCCATGACTACAAGAGCTCCACGTATGGGCGAAGTAGATGGAGTAGATTATTTCTTCAAATCAAGAGAAGAATTTGAGGGTTTAATTGAACAAGGAAAATTATTAGAGTATGCTGAGTTTGTAGGGAATTACTACGGTACTCCAGTCGATTATGTAAGAGAAACGACTTTAAAAGGCAAAGATGTCTTTTTAGAAATTGAAGTAGAAGGTGCAAAACAGGTTCGTGAAAAGTTTCCTGATGGCTTATTTATCTTTTTAAGTCCACCAAGCTTATCAGAGTTGAAAAATCGCATCGTGACAAGAGGTACAGAGTCAGAAGAGATTATTAACAACCGAATGAATGTGGCAAGGGAAGAAATTGAAATGATGCACTTATATGATTATGTTGTAGAAAATGATACAGTAGAGAATGCATGTGAAAAAATTAAAGCAATCATTGTTGCTGAGCATTGTCGCAGAGAAAGAGTAGAACCAAAATACAAGAAAATGTTGGAGGCTAAATAATTTATGTTATATCCATCCATTGATAAATTAATGACAAAAATCGATTCTAAATATTCATTAGTATCTGTAGCAGCGAAAAGAGCAAGAAAGCTACAAACAAATGCGAGACCACAATTAGCAAAATATGTTTCTCATAAAAATGTCGGGAAAGCATTAGAAGAAATCAACAAAGATCAACTTACTTATCGTGTGAATGCACCAAGTGGCTCAAGCGAAGATTAATTAATTTTTTTGTGAAAAATATAGTACGGAATAAAAGGCTTAAGTAAAAGGAACAATTCCATTTACTAAGTCTTTTTTCATGGACATAATGATTATTTAATTATATGCTAACATTAATAATAGAAATGCAAATCTTACATATGGCTAAAGTTTAAGAATATTGATTCTACTAAAGTTGGGGAATTTCCGTTAAGGATGCCCGCATCTTCTATTAGTAACATGCTTATCCAATAGGCCTTATTCATAAACAAACAATATATCTCACTCTTAACGGACAAAATAAGATTCATATATGTCTGACAGATACAAATAGTTCAACTAATCCGGTCAGAGAGGGTGAAGGACAACCTCTCTTACTGATGATATGATCATAAACTTTAGAATAAAAAGAAAGGAAGGAGGCACATGATGTTGAATGGCAAGAAGATTCTTCTGTGTGTAACAGGGGGCATTGCGGTATATAAGGTATGTGCTTTAACTAGTAAATTAACGCAAAAGGGTGCAGATGTGAAGGTTATTATGTCGGAATCGGCAATGGAATTTGTGAATCCATTGACCTTTAAAGCCCTCTCTAAAAATGAAGTATATACAGACACCTTCGATGAAAAAGATCCAAAAGTGATTGCACATATTGATTTGGCTGATTGGGCTGATTTAATTTTAGTGGCCCCAGCAACGGCCAATGTGATTGGAAAGATTGCAAACGGTATTGCGGATAATATGATCACAACAACCTTGCTTGCAGCAACAAGTGACGTTTGGATTGCCCCAGCGATGAATGTACATATGTATGATCATCCTGCTGTTATTAAAAATATTAACACGCTTCATGACTATGGTTATCGCTTTATCAACCCAGGTGAAGGCTATTTAGCATGTGGCTATGTAGGAAAAGGAAGATTGGAAGAACCGGAAATGATTGTTCAGCATATGGAGGACTATTTTTCCGATAATAACAAGAACAAAATCCTAACTGGAACAACCGTACTCGTGACTGCTGGACCAACTCGCGAAAAAATTGATCCAGTTCGTTTTATTTCCAATCACTCCTCTGGAAAAATGGGATATAGTATTGCTAAAAAAGCCATTGCGTATGGGGCAGATGTTATTTTAGTATCTGGACCTACGAATCTAACTCCACCAAAAGGTGCTCAAATTATTTCAGTGGAAAGTGCGGAAGAAATGTATAACGCTGTAATGACATACAGAGAAAAAGCTGACATTATTGTTAAAACAGCTGCGGTAAGTGACTATAAGCCCACGATTGTTTATGACCACAAAGTGAAAAAGCAAAGTGGTCCAGAAACAATTGAATTCACGCGGACCCAAGATATTTTATCCGAACTTGGAAAAAGAAAAGAACAGCAGATTCTAATTGGCTTTGCAGCAGAAACACAAAATATGACTGAATATGCAATGGATAAATTAAAACGGAAAAATGCAGATATGATTGTGGCTAATAATGTAATTAGACAAGATTCTGGCTTTGGAACAGATACAAATCTTGTGACTATGTATAGGAGAGATGGAACTTCAATCGAGTTACCCCTTCTTTCTAAGGAAGAGGTAGCGGAAAAAATATTGGAACAAGCTATGTTGATGAAGGAAGCTGTTCAAAAATGACGGTAGCCAAAGTAATTGTCGATGTTCCGGCAAAACAAACGGACAGACCCTTTGATTATCTCATTCCACAAGAACTAGAAGATGTTATTCAACCAGGAATGCGGGTAATTGTTCCATTTGGTCCTAGAAAGGTACAAGGCTTTGTAGAAAGCTTGGAGGAAACATCTAATTTTAAATCACTAAAAAAGGTAATCGAACCGATGGATTTAGTGCCTGTTTTAAATAAAGAGCTTCTATCTCTTGCAGATTGGTTGTCCCATTCGACTCTTTGCTATAAGATTTCTGCTTTTCAGGCGATGCTGCCGCCGGCTTTAAAGGCTAAATATGAGCGCAAAGTAAAAAAAGTAGCAGCTCAGGAACAAGACATGGCAGAAGGGGTAGCTGCTCTTTTTAGAAATACAGAAGAATTGGTGTGGGAGGAAGCTCTAAAGAATGTGTCTCTTTCGGCTTTACAAAAGGAAGTGAAGAGAGGAACAATAGTGGTTTCCTATGAGGTTCAATCAAGAGGACAGAAGAAGAAGGTAAAACATATTTATCCCCTTGTAAATGGAAAAGCTTTAACCGATTACGAAGAATCACTGAATAAAAACGCAAAGAAACAAAAAAAATTGCTGGCTTTTTTTAGTAAGCATCCAGAACCCATTGAACAAAAACAGCTCTTAACGAAATTAAATATTTCTACTGCTGCTATTAAAGGATTAGTCGAAAAAGGACTTCTCGGTGAAATGGATAAGGAAGTATATCGAGATCCTTATCAAGAGCGTGAGTTTGAGAGAACGCATGCCTTGCCTTTAACCGATGATCAAGCAAAAGTGGTTGCACCTATCCATCAGGCTGTGGAAGAGGATAGACATGAAGTGTTTCTCTTATATGGTGTAACCGGTAGCGGGAAAACAGAAGTTTATTTGCAATCCATTGAAAAAGTATTGGCAAAGGGAGAGGAAGCGATTGTGCTTGTCCCTGAAATCGCTCTAACTCCCCAAATGGTAAACCGTTTTAAAGGGCGATTTGGTGAACTGGTTGCTGTTTTGCATAGTGGATTGTCAGTGGGAGAAAAGTATGATGAATGGCGAAAAATTCAAAGAAACGAAGTGAAAGTTGTAGTGGGAGCTAGGTCCGCAATTTTCGCTCCATTTACGAATCTTGGCATTATCATTATTGATGAAGAGCATGAAATGACCTATAAGCAAGAGGAGAATCCACGTTACCATGCAAAGGACGTTGCCATTGAAAGAGGGAAAAAGCATGGTTGTTCGATTATTTTAGGTAGTGCAACTCCTTCTCTAGAAAGCTTTGCACGAGCCCAAAAAGGCGTATATACTTTACTATCCCTTCCTAATCGAATGAATAACCAAGCTCTTCCTAATGTTGAAATTATTGATATGCGGGAAGAACTTAGAAACGGCAATCGCTCCATGTTTTCCGAAGTATTGCTAGATAAGCTGAAAGATCGCCTTGAAAAGAAAGAGCAAACGGTCTTATTTTTAAATAAGCGAGGACATTCCTCCTTTGTCATGTGCCGTGACTGTGGGTATGTTGTTAAATGTCCGAATTGTGATATTAGCTTAACCTACCATCGTTTTCAAAATCAGATGAAGTGTCATTATTGCGGGTATGAAACATATACGCCTACCACTTGTCCAGAATGTAGCAGTGAGCATATTCGGTATTTTGGAACAGGAACACAAAAGGTAGAGGAAGAGCTGGCGAAAATTTTGCCTGAAGCAAGAGTTATTCGGATGGATGTGGACACAACTAGTCGAAAGGGAGCCCATGAAAAGCTGCTGCAAAAATTCCAAGATGGAGAAGCAGATATTCTATTAGGCACCCAAATGATTGCCAAAGGACTAGATTTCCCAAGAATTACGCTAGTTGGCGTACTGTCAGCTGATACAATGCTCCATTTGCCAGATTTCCGCTCATCGGAGAAGACCTTTCAATTACTGACACAAGTAAGCGGAAGAGCGGGCAGACATGAATTACTAGGGGAAGTAATTTTCCAAACCTATACGCCAGAGCATTATAGTATTGAGCTTGCGAGCGAACAGGATTATGACCGTTTTTATGAAACGGAGATGATGATTCGCAGACAGCATGCCTATCCTCCATACTATTTTCTTACCATGATTACGATTAGTCATGAAGAGCTAATGAAAGTAGTCGGTGTCTCGGAGAAAATCACGCAGATCGTCAGAAATAGATTATCACCGCAAACGGTTATTTTAGGACCAGTCGCTTCACCAATCGCAAGAATAAAAAATAAATACCGCTATCAATGTTTGATAAAATATAAACAAGAACCGAATCTAGAAGAAGTTCTAAAGTCGATTTTAGATCATTACCAGACAGAAATAAGTTCAAATGGACTGCAAATCTCGATTGATGTTAATCCGTTTATTTTAATGTAGGAAAGTCTTCTACAAATAATGCCACTGTGGCTAGTAACCCTCAACCTGAAAATGAAAATAAAAAGAAATGACATAATGGAAACGGTCATTTCTTTTTATTTTGCTATATTAATTTTCCTTCTCCAAATAATAAATCCCAATCTGTATATTTTGCTTATGGTTTCCAAAATGTTCCCCAAATAAAGTCATCCCACCAACTCTTTCTGAATCTTCTTTAACCGCAATTTTCAAAGTGAGAAAGGGGGAGTTCTCTAATTGTAAATCATTAATCGTGACACTAGAAAATGGCTCCCCATCAATACCTGTATCCATTTTATTTACCCTGATCGTTTTTAAAAGGCCGTACTGACTAAATTTATCATTCCACCATTTTGGCGTATAGCGACCTCTCACATCAGAGAAGTTTCCAGGCACAGTGTAGGTGCCAATCTCCACGTTATTTAAGTAAAACGTTATATCACTTGGCCAAACATTATTAGAGATTGGAAACTCAGATGCAAGCTCTAGACTGATTTCTACCATTTCTGGAATTTCATTTGGTCCTAGTAAATTTGGGATTTTGTACTCTACATAACCTTGGGATAACCATAATAGCTGTGCATCCACTCTTTGGCTATCCATAAAATATTTCGGGTCATCCGCTTTCCCGATGATTTCTTTTTCTGTCGCAATGCCACAGGTAGGCTTAGCGGAAAAATCAGTATAATGACCAATTTTTAAATCGGTCTGGTGAAGTAAATATTCTTTAAATATTTTTCTTGGAAAATGAATTTCAATATTGTCTATCGCTAAATAAACTATTTTTTGCAGTCCTGATTTACCAGGGATTCGTTCCGATTTAACAATCCCTGCTTCTTCTAGCTTTTGAATATGACGGGTAACGATGGCGGCGCTTATGCCTAATTGTTTTGCTAAATCAGATATATTCATGTTGTTTTTTGCGAGAATTTCTATGATTTCTATTCTAGTTTCACTAGCAAGGGCTTGATAAATATGAAAATAATCCTTTGATATTTGTATTTGCATAGGAATCTCCTTTAACTTCATAGTTAAATACTTACTTGTCTGTTTATTTTATCATTCACAGTGTTTAACTACAATAGTAAACATAAAAAATATTGTTAAAATAGGATTGACAACGCTTTCTCATGTTGTTAAATTAGTAGTGTAAAGAGATTCAAAATAACAACTTTAACTTTTTGGTTAAACGATTTAATTGAGTAATGAGTTAAATAAAAAAGGAGGAATTATTGTGGGGGCAAAGAGAAAGCTTTGGAAGTATGTTGGTGTGATCGGACTCTCAATCGGTATTTTAGCAGGCTGTGGAGATTCAGGAGCAAGTGGTAGTGCCAAAAATGAAATTACGTTTTGGAATCCATTCACAGGGCCAGATGGAAAAAACATGCAGGCTATGGTGAATGAATACAATAAGACAAATCCTGAATACAAAATCAAAAACGTTTCCTTAAAAGAAACGGATATGTATACGAAGATTCCAACGATTGTAAATTCGAAAAAGAATATTCCAGATTTAACAATCGTCCATGCAGAAAGAATTAAACAGTTCAAAGATAATGATATGTTAACTTCTTATAATGATTTACTTACAGATTTTCCAGAAATTAATGGCGATAATTATGTAGATGAGGCTTGGAAGATTGGAGAAATAGATTCAGAGCGTTATAGTGTTCCATTAGATATTCATACATTCGGAATGTACTACAACAAAGATTTAGTAGATAAGTATTTGCCAACAGCATTGGATGATAATATTGTAACATTTGACGAGATTAAACAGGTTGGAGAGCAAGCACAAAAAGATAAAATTAGAGCATTAGGAGTAACATGGTTAAAACCTAATTTCTTGTCCCTGTATGCTCAAAATGGTGGGGAGTTAACAGAAGATGGCATTCAACCAACTTTAGTTAACCAAGCAGCGAAAGATACCTTTAATTTATGGAGAGATTATGTGAAGGCTGGCTATACAACGAAGGATGGCGAAGATCCAACACAAATGTTCTTAACTGGAAAAGTTGTATTTCTTCCTGAAGGTATTTGGATGCAAAACCAAGTTAAAGAGTCGAAGGTAAATTGGGGATTAACAAATGCTCCACAATTATCAGATGACTTATCTAAAGCAGTGAACTGGTCCTCCTCTCACCAATTTATCATGTTGAAGGATGATTCTCGTAGTGAAGAAAAAGCAAAAGGTGTCGTTGAGTTTTTAGATTGGGTTCGTGATAATTCAATGGAATGGGCAAAATCCGGCCAAAATCCAGCAACACTTTCTCTTTTAGACAATGAAGAATATAAAGCAATGCCACAATCATTCCTTTTAGCAACACCAGAACAACAAGCAACATTAAAAATCTTTGACTACAAATACAATGGCTATGTTTCTGAATTACTTGATTCTAAAGCTGGCGATGTCGTATTCTCCAAAGTAGAAACTGACAAAGCATTAGAGGATATGGAAAAAGAAATTTCTGCTAAGGTAGCAAAAGATAATTCAAATAAATAAGGTTTAAATGAAAATGTAAGTGTTTACTATGTGTTTGGATTTTAGAAATGAAGGGCTGTTTTTAAAAGATGGGGAGACACCACAAGTAGATACACGAGAAGGCTAAAAGCTTGCCAATCGAAAAAGGGAGTGTATTCATGCTATTGGTATTCTCAAGCAACTTTAACAAAACAGCCCAATCAATAAAGAATAGTAAGCAGCCTAACTACAGAAAGCAGTGTTGCTAGTAGGTAAACAATTGTATTTAGGCTGTAAGCTTAAAATGTATAAGATCTATGAATCTTATTTTAATAGAAGCAAGAGGAAAGGAAGTAGGGCGTATGGAAACTGTTCCCGCTACGAATCATGTGAAACAAATGAAAATAAAAAAGACTAGGAATACATCCTTTGCACCGTGGCTATTTTTAGCCCCTCATTTGATCATTTTTGGAGTGTTTTTTCTAATTCCGATTTTTTTTGGAATCTATATTTCTTTTACAGAATGGGATTTGATTAGTTCCCCGACCTTTGTTGGATTGGAAAATTATAAAGAATTATTACTTCAATCTGATTCCGTCTTTTATGAACAACTTCATAATGGTTTGAAAAACACCTTTTTATTTGTTCTATTTACTGTCCCATTTTGTATTCTTGTACCTCTCCTTCTTGCAGCTGCATTGAATACAAAACCTACACTATGGAAAGTATTTCAGTCTTTATTCTATTTACCATCGTTATTCGCGATTTCTGCAGTCATTATTATCTGGGGACTTATGTTTAATGTGACGTACGGTCCGATTAATAATATTTTCAATCTTGAAACAGTTTGGACTGGAACTCAGCCGTATGCATGGATTGCGCTGGTAGCCGTAACGGTATGGTGGACGATTGGTGGTAATATGATCATTTACCAAGCAGCGTTGAATGGAATTCCGAAAGATTATTATGAAGCAGCAGATATTGATGGTGCTTCATCTTTCCAGAAATTTATTAAAATCACCCTTCCGAGTATGAAAGGGCAAATTCTTTATACGGTTGTTATTACAACAATTGCTCAATTTAACGTCTATGGTCAACCATTAATGTTAACTGGTGGTGGCCCAACAGACTCAACGAGAGTGTTATTAATGGATATTCAGCAAAACGCCTTTGGTTCAGGTCAATCGATTGCTGGGATATCTTCTGCAATGGCTGTTATTCTTGGACTTTGCATAATGGTTGTTGCGTCATTACAATTCTTTTTCTTAAGAGAGAGAAAGAATTAATTAGAGGAGGAAGAGTATGAGCAGTAAAAGAACCAATCCACTACCTAAAATAATCGGGTTCGCCTTTTTGCTTATCATGGCTGTGATTTGGATTATTCCTTTATTATGGGGAGTTGTAACCTCCTTTAAATCAGAAATAGAACTGCAAACAGTTGGCTTTAAATTTCTTCCGATTGAATGGGTGCTTACCAATTACACCACATTATTAGTGGATAATACAAGTACACCATTGGTTCGTTGGTTTACAAATTCAGTTGTTATTTCTGTATCACACACAATATTAGTTTTAATTGTTGTTACATTATCTGCTTTTGCTTTTAGCAGATTAAATTTTAGAGGGAAAAATGGTTTGTTTGCCTTTTTAATGGCAACGATGATGTTTCCAGGAGTAGTAAATCTTATTCCTCTTTATAAAATCATCGATGTCCTTGGTTGGGTAAATTCACCGATTGCGATGATTGTACCTGGAGCAGCAGGGGTCTTTAATATCTTTCTCGTTAGACAATTTATGAATAATATTCCTCTCGAATTTGATGAGGCTGCTCGTATGGATGGTGCTAATGATTTTCAAATTTTAGGGAGAGTCATTTTGCCATTGATAAAACCGGTTCTTTTGGTTGTTTCCCTATTTTCTTTTACAGGATCGTGGAACGACTTCTTATGGCCATCCATTGTATTTAATGACATAGAAAAGATGCCAATCACACCAGGTCTTCAGTTATTACAAGGGATGTACCAAGCACAACCAACCTTATTAATGGCTGGGGCATTGGTTGCGATTATTCCAACGTTTATCTTGTATCTATTCGCACAGAAATATTTCTTGGAATCTATGTCCTTATCTGCTGGGGTGAAAGGTTAATGAATAGAAAGCTAGAAAGAAATTTAGTGAGAATAGTAGGTGTTTGGCAAATTGTCGATGGTCTCTTTACGATCTTGCTATATGGGACATTAAAAAAGGTCGAAGGTGCAAAGCTTGTGGAAGACTCTGCTTTTGCCTATATGAAAGCGATGGAATCTTATGTTGGAAGTATCTATATTTTTATAGGTATGTTTGGGGCCTTATTAATCGGCCTCGGATTAATTAATTTAGTCTGCGCAAAGAAATACATGATAGATGATCAAGTCCATGTGAAGGTTGCGGTATGGCTGTTTGTATGTGGAGCGCTCTCCTATATCATCATGGATATTATCAGCTTAGTTTTATGTATGTCTGCAGGTATTTTAGTTTTAGCGAAAAACAAATCTATTCGAAAAATTAATATGACAAGAACTAAACAAATCGGAGGTATAAATTAATGAATGAATTACATCCAAATCCTCAATTCCACAGAGCGGAATGGGTTTCACTAGACGGAGAATGGAAATTTGCTTTTGATGATAAAAAAGTAGGGGAGAAGGAGAAGTGGTATGCATCTTTTCCAGAGAGTACAACCATAAATGTGCCGTTCACCTATGAAACGAAAGCAAGTGGAATTAATCAGCAAGAACATCACGAAACGGTTTGGTATGAAAGAACGATTACAATCGATGATATACAAAAGCATCCGATTGTTCATTTTGAAGGAGTGGATTATGAGGCGTTTATCTATGTAAATGGTCATCTCGTAACAATCCATCAAGGAGGTTACCATGGTTTTTCTGTAGATGTAGCTGACTATGTGACAACTGGCGAGAATAAACTGACTGTTAAAGTCAAAGATTCAAAGGATTGTGCACAACCAAGAGGAAAACAACGCTGGCATGATGAGAATTTTGGCTGCTGGTATGTTCAGACAACGGGAATTTGGAAATCCGTTTGGCTAGAATTTGTAAATGAAGCTCACTTAAATCATGCGAAAATTACGCCAGTATTTGATGAGCAAGAGGTAGTGATTGAAGTAGAAACAAAGGATATCCCGCTTACAGCTGAAGGATATAAAGTAGTGGCATCTATCCAATTTAATGGCAAAGTAATCAATGAATTAACGGCTAATATCGTGGATAATGCTGCCCAACTTAAAGGAAGTGTATTAGAAAGACTGGATCCATGGACAATGAAGGTTTGGAGTCCGGAAAATCCTAATCTATATGATTTGACGCTTAAATTGTACTACCAAGATGTATTGCTTGATGAAGTTCAATCCTATTTTGGAATGCGGAAAATATCTATTGAAGGAAATAGAATCCTTCTTAATAATAGAGAGCTATATCAACGCTTAATTTTAGACCAAGGCTACTGGGAAGAATCAGATTTAACGCCTCCGAGTGTTGCGGCGTTAGAAGAAGATATCGATAAAGTATTAGAATTGGGATATAACGGGGTTCGGAAGCACCAAAAAGTAGAGGACAGCAGATTTTTATATTTAGCGGATAAAAAAGGTCTTCTTGTCTGGCTAGAAGTTGGTTCAACGTTTGGATTTAGTGACAAAGCAGTTCGTAATTTTACCAATGAATGGTTGGAAATTGTGAAGCAAAATTATAATCATCCGAGTGTGATTACATGGGTACCGTTTAATGAATCATGGGGGGTTGGCAATATCCATCATGACAAGCAACAACAAGCTTTTACAGAAAGCATCTATCATTTAACAAAGGCGTATGACAGCAATCGCCCTGTTATCACAAATGACGGCTGGGAACATACTATTTCCGATATTATCACATTGCATGACTATGAAGAATTTGGAGCACTTCTTGCAAGTAGATATGAAGATAACGAAAAATTACTGTCGAATGCCATCCAGTTTAATAAAGGTTTCTATGCCTTTGCAGATGGTTACACGTATAAAGGTCAACCGATTCTTATTTCTGAATTTGGCGGAATCGCTTTTCAAACAGAGGAAGGTTGGGGCTATGGGAATCAAGTAAAGGATGAAGAAGCGTTTTTTAGTCGTTTTGAAGACATCCATCATGCGGTTCAAGATTTAGATTACGTATGTGGTTATTGTTATACACAACTAACCGATGTACAACAAGAAGTAAATGGCTTGCTTACAATCGATAGAAAACCAAAAGTTTCTGTTGAGAGAGTAAGACAAGTAAATACTCGAAGATTATAATCATAGGAGTGTATAAGATGACGAGACAAGAGTACCCGCGCCCTCAGTTTGTGCGTGATCAGTGGATTAACTTAAATGGAACATGGCAATTTCAGTTTGATGATGAGAATGTTGGAGAAAAAGAGCAGTATTTTAATAAAGAAACACTTGATAAAGAAATTCAAGTACCATTTGTTTACCAATCTGAGCTAAGCGGTATTGGGGAAAGAACGATTCATGAATATGTATGGTATAAGAGAGAGGCAGTTATTCCTCAGGATCCCACAAAAAGAACGATTTTGCATTTTGGGGCGGTCGACTACTATTCGAAGGTCTATGTAAATGGACAATTCGTGGGAGACCATGAAGGCGGACATACTTCGTTTTCATTTGATATTACGAATTATTTAGCAGAAGAAAAACAAAGTATTGCTGTTAAGGTCTATGATCCTTTAAAAGATGAAACAATCCCAAGGGGCAAACAGTTTTGGGAAGAGGAACCACGGGCAATCTGGTATACGAATTCTACAGGAATTTGGCAAACAGTTTGGGTGGAACAAGTAAATAAAGAACATATTGATAAAGTTCGATTTACATCAGATTTTGACCGCGGAGTCGTATGGATGGATTTATCGTTAAATGAAGAAACAGAAATATCAAAAGCCTCTTATTATGTGAACTATAAAATGATATTTAAGGATACTTTGATTGCAGAAGACCGAATTAGAATGAATAATATAGCTGAAAAACGGGCAGTAGACATTATTCAAAATAAAATCTTCCGTACGAATTTCCATGATGGTGGCTACACTTGGTCACCAGAACATCCGAATTTATTTGATGTTACGATCGAGCTTTGTGATGAAAATGGAACCGTTTTAGATAAAGTGGAGTCCTATTTTGGCTATCGAAAAGTTCATACGGAAAATGGCATGGTCTATTTAAATAATAAACCATATTATCAGAAACTTGTGTTGGATCAAGGTTATTGGCCAGAGGGACTGTTAACTGCGCCGAAAGCAGAAGACTATATAAAGGATATAAAATTTGCAAAAGAAATGGGATTTAATGGCTGTAGAAAGCATCAAAAAACAGAAGATCCTTTATTCTTGCATTATGCAGATACATTAGGTTTCTTAGTATGGGGAGAATGCGCATCAGCTCCTGTTTATACGAAAGAAGCCGCGACAAGATTAATGAAGGAATGGATGGAAATTGTGGAGAGAGATTATAATCATCCTTCCATTATCACTTGGGTACCTCTAAATGAAAGCTGGGGGATTCCAGATATTCATTTTGATAAAACACAGCAGCATTTTTCAACAACTATGTATCATATGCTCCATGCAATTGATGGCACACGACTAGTAATCTCTAATGATGGATGGGAAGCGACCGTTACTGATATTTGTGCGATCCATAATTACGGGCATGGAAATGCAGATGAAAAGACGAAATATCAATATTTCAAGGAGTCCATTTCAACTGTTGAAAATTTACTTACTCATGCTCATAGTAAATGGGAAGTGTATGCAGAAAATCATTCCCATCAAGGAGAACCAATTCTTTTAACAGAATTCGGAGGTATCGCATTTAAAATGGGCGATCAAAGCGGTTGGGGCTACACGTCCGTAGAGAACGCCGAAGATTATGTAACAGAATACCGCAAAATCATGGAAGCAGTTTTCCAATCAAAAGGACTATGGGGCTATTGCTATACACAGCTAACAGATGTCGAACAAGAAATTAATGGTATTCTAACATATGATCGCGTACCAAAATGCGACTTAGCGAAAATTAAAGAGCTTAATAATCTATTTTTCCCAGAGCGATTGGCGGTTAATGGGAGAATGGCTAAGTAGGTAAAAAAATGAGCGGGAAACTGCTCGTTTTTTGTTTTTTAACTCAGGCTTCGCTAATCCCCGTGGCGTCTCCGTGTATTCCGGCTGCTCAGGATTTCTAAATAATTCATTTTTTCTATTGAGAAAACAACAATCCTTTTGAAAACAGCCTTAACTAAAGAACTTTCTAAACGATTCCGTTCTAAACTATACTTATCAACAGTAATATGTTAAAATGTTCAAGGCTCATGACAGCGAAAATGATGGATGGTTAGAGTTATCCTGAGTTTTTCTGACATGGGTTTTTATTTTGTTAGCCCGAAATAATTATAATTTCCAAAAGGAATACATAGCTATTTAGTAGCAGGGTTTGATAAAATACAAAAAGGAATGAGTTTTAGCATAGGCTGTTAGTCCGAACTTTATTTATATAAATTGAAAATAATTTTGAAAAACAGTCTTCGATTAAAATAATGGCTTTTTTCTAAAAGATTGTTGCTTTCTCAATAGAAAAAATCAATTAATGAGGAAATCTGAGCAGCCTGAATACACGTAGACTCCTGTGGGATTAGCGAGACAGCCTGAGACCCTGCAGGCGAAGCCGAAGCGGCTCAGCGCGAGCCCCACGGAAAGCGGAGTGTATTCAGGCTGCGGCTCATAGCAACAAACTTTACGAAATAATTCATTTTAACCGACTATCACTCTCAACGTTTGGAGGAAATAAGGTGGCAATAAAACAAATTGTAATGTTCCCAGATCCGGTATTAGAAACACCGTGCGAGGAAGTTACAGTATTTGATAAAAAATTAGCAAAGCTATTAAACGATATGTATGATACGATGATTGAATTTGATGGAGTCGGACTTGCTGCTCCGCAAATTGGTATACCGAAACGTATTGCTGTAGTAGATATTGACGATGAAATGGGTACACTGGAATTAATTAACCCAAAATTATTAGAGGTAAACGGATCCCAAGTAGGACCAGAAGGCTGTTTGAGTTTCCCAGGATTATTTGGAGATGTCGAAAGGCCTTATTCCATAAAAGTGGAAGCACAAAATAGAAAAGGAAAAAAATATATAATAGAAGCAGAAGAATATTTAGCACGCGCGATTTTGCATGAAATGGATCACTTAGATGGAGTATTATTTACTTCAAAAGTAATTCGCTATCTAGAGGAAGAAGAGCTAGAAGGAGTGGAAGCAAATGACTAAAGTAGTGTTTATGGGAACTCCGGACTTTTCTGTTCCTGTATTACAAAGATTATTAGAAGAAAAGTATGATGTGATTGCAGTTGTTACCCAGCCTGATCGTCCTGTTGGCAGAAAAAAAGTGCTCACACCTCCTCCAGTAAAGGTGGAAGCGTTAAAGCATAATATTCCTGTCTATCAACCTGAAAAGATTCGTCAATCAGAAGAGCTGAAAACGATTATTTCTCTAAACCCAGATATTATTGTGACAGCGGCTTTTGGACAAATTTTACCAAAAGAATTATTAGATGCACCGAAATTTGGATGTGTAAATGTCCATGCATCTCTACTTCCAGAATTAAGAGGCGGAGCTCCTATTCATTATAGTATCTTACAGGGTAAAGAGAAAACGGGGATTACAATCATGTATATGGCAGAGAAATTAGATGCTGGGGACATTATCTCCGTTGCCGAAGTGAAAATTGAAGAAGAAGATACGGTAGGAACACTTCATGATAAATTAAGTGTTGTTGGAAGTGATTTATTAGCCGAAACTTTGCCTAAACTGTTAGCAGGAGAAATTACTCCTATACCTCAAAAGGACGAGGAGGCAACGTTTGCGCCAAATCTAAAACGTTCAGATGAGAAAATTGATTGGTCTACTTCTGGTGAAGAAGTTTATAACAAAATTCGTGGGTTAAATCCGTGGCCAGTAGCCTTTACCCTATATCAAGGGAATGTGATGAAAGTATGGGCAGGAAAGAAAGTCACGAAAACGATAGATGCGGCTCCTGGAACCATTGTAGAAATTACAAATCAAGGACCAATTGTCGCAACAGGAAATGACACCTATATTCAATTAACAGAAGTGCAACCAGCAGGGAAGAAGAAAATGGACATTGGCCAATTTTTACGTGGTGCTGGTAGCAAGATGCAAGTAAATGAGATATTAGGAGTAACAAATGAAGAAAACTAGAAAAAATGTTCGGGAAGCAGCATTGGATATTTTGGAGAGCATTCAAAAAAATCAAGCGTACAGCAATCTCTTACTAAATACAACAATCAAAAAAAATGAGATTCCATCAAAGGATATTGGTTTATTAACAGAAATCGTATATGGAACCCTTCAACGAAAAATGACGCTTGAATTTTATCTACAGCCTTTTATTAATAAAGGAAAGAAAATGGAAGTTTGGGTGCATATTCTCTTACAGATGACGCTGTATCAAATGGTATATTTGGATCGCATTCCTGATCATGCTGCGATTAATGAAGCGGTAGAAATTGCGAAAAAAAGGGGCCATAAAGGCATTAGCGGCCTTGTAAATGCTGTTTTACGCACTATTCTTAGACAGGGCTTACCAGCTTTTAGTGAGATTCCAGATGAAATAGAGCGCCTTGCTATTGAAACAAGTCATCCACGCTGGCTTGTAAAAAGATGGGTGGAGCAGCTTGGGATAGAAGATGCAAAGAAGATGTGTGAAATTAATTTAACAGCACCCATGCAAACAGCTAGGGTAAATACAACGAAAATCTCTGTCGCAGAATGCTTATCCCTTTTAACAGAAGAAGGCTTCTTCGTTGAAGCGAGTGAGGTAATTCCAGAAGGAATCAAGGTATTAAAAGGTAATGTAGCCCATTCATCTGCTTTTGAAAAAGGAATGTTAACAATTCAAGATGAAAGCTCGATGATTGTTGCTTATGCTTTAGATGTAGACAAGCCGTATTCCGTATTAGATGCTTGCGCCGCACCAGGTGGTAAATCAACACATATTGCAGAGAAAATGAATAAGGAAGGAAAAGTCCTTTCCATTGATCTTCATGAGCATAAAGTAAAGCTGATTAAGCAAAATGCAGATCGCTTAGATTTACCAAGCATTGAAACAAAAGTAATGGATTCAAGGAAGTTAGATAGTACCTTAGAAAAAGAAAGCTTTGACCGTATTCTACTTGATGCTCCTTGTTCAGGATTTGGAGTAATGAGAAGAAAACCGGACATGAAATATACGAAAACGGAGGCAGACGTTGATCGCCTGCAGAAAATCCAATTAGATTTATTAGCTTCTGTTTCACCTCTCTTAAAAAAAGGTGGATTATTAGTATATAGTACATGTACGATTGATAAAGCAGAAAATGAAGAAGTGGTTGAAAAGTTCTTGGCGGATAATTCACAGTTTGAAAGAGACGTAAACTTAGCGGAACGATTGCCGACCGAATTGAAACAATATACAGATGGAAATGAATTACAGGTATTACCGCAATATTTTGGCTCCGATGGCTTTTATATTGCAGCATTAAGAAAGAAGGTGTAATGATGGAACAAGTAAAAACATCATCAAGAAGAAGACAAAAGGCAGAACCAACTATTCCCTCCATTTACTCAATGGAATTACAAGCATTAAAGGATTGGCTAACAGAGCATAATGAAAAGGCGTTTCGTGCTGATCAAATTTTTGAATGGCTATATAAACAAAGAGTAACCTCATTTGAGGATATGACTAACTTATCGAAAAATTTACGTTTGATGTTACAGGAAAATTTCACGATTACAACATTAAACACGCTTATTCAGCAAACATCTAATGATGGAACAATTAAGTTTTTATTTGAATTACATGATGGCTATTCGATTGAAACAGTTTTAATGCGCCATGATTATGGCAATTCTGTATGTGTAACGACACAAGTAGGCTGTCGAATTGGATGTACATTCTGTGCTTCTACCTTAGGTGGATTAAAAAGAAATTTAGAAGCAGGAGAAATCGTTGCTCAAGTCGTAAAAGTACAACAGGCACTAGATGAATTAGGCGAACGTGTAAGTTCTGTTGTTATTATGGGGATTGGGGAACCATTTGATAACTTTACTAGTATGTTAAGTTTCTTAAAAATTATTAATCATGAACAAGCATTGAATATTGGTGCAAGACATATCACTGTTTCCACTAGTGGTATTATCCCGAAAATTTATGAATTTGCAGATCAAAATATGCAAATTAACTTTGCTGTTTCCCTTCACGCTCCAAACACGGAGCTAAGAAGTAGACTAATGCCGATCAACAGAGCGTATAAATTACCTGATTTAATCGAAGCAATCCGTTATTATGTAGATAAGACAGGAAGACGAGTAAGCTTTGAATATGGCTTGTTTGGTAATGTAAATGATCAAGTAGAGCATGCAGAAGAGCTAGCTGAGCTTGTAAAAGGAATAAAGTGTCATGTTAACTTAATTCCTGTAAATTATGTACCAGAAAGAGACTATGTAAGAACACCGAAAGATCAAATCTTTTTATTTGAAAAAACGTTAAAGAACCGTGGAGTAAATGTTACAATCCGTCGTGAGCAAGGTTCAGATATCGATGCGGCATGTGGACAGCTTCGTGCGAAGGAGAGAAAAGAAGAGACGAGGTGATCACCTTTGAGTCAAATTTTTATGACTGATAAGGGGAAAGTTAGACAACATAACGAGGATAGTGGAGCAATTATTAGAAATAAAAGCGGTCAACGCCTTGCCATCGTAGCAGATGGCATGGGCGGGCACCGTGCAGGTGATGTTGCAAGCTCGCTCACTGTTGAAAAACTGACAGAACTTTGGACAATGGTTGAGGAGATAAAAACTGCTGATGACGCAGAAAACTGGTTGAAGACGAATATATTAAAGGTCAACCAATACGTTTTCGACTATGCTTCAACCCATCCAGAATGTGAAGGGATGGGAACAACCATTATTGGGGTAATCAGTACAGAGAATTTTTCAACGATTGCACATGTGGGGGACAGCAGATGCTATCTTTATACTGAAGATGGCTTTAAACAAATTACAGAAGATCATTCCTTAGTAAATGAATTAGTTCGAATGGGCCAAATTTCCAAAGAGGATGCAGAACACCATCCGCGGAAAAATGTTGTTTTACGAGCACTAGGAACAGATGCTCAGTTAGATATTGATGTGATGACGATTATGTTTGAAGAAGGGGACATTATTTTCATTTGTTCCGATGGCTTATCAAACAAAGTAACCGATCAACAAATTAAAGAAGTGCTTGAAAAAGAGCATACGCTTGAAGAAAAAGCTTCTACATTAATTGAAACAGCTAATAGAAATGGCGGGGAAGATAATATTACAGTCGTTATATTAGAGCATGGGGATGGTCATCAAGCAGGTGACGAGCAATGATGATTGGGAAAAGAATAAGTGGTCGGTATAAGGTATTAGATATGATTGGCGGAGGTGGAATGGCAAACGTCTATCTTGCGCATGATATGATTCTTGATCGGGATGTAGCTGTCAAAATGCTAAGACTGGATTATGTTAATGATGAAGAATTTATTAAACGATTTCATCGAGAAGCACAATCAGCAACAAGCTTAGCACATCCGAATATCGTCAGTATTTATGATGTTGGGGAAGAAGGAGACATCTATTATATTGTCATGGAGTATGTGGAAGGCGATACATTAAAACAATATATACATAAAAATTCGCCGCTTTCTGTCGAGACAGTTATCGCAATTATGCAACAAATCACATCAGCAATCGCCCATGCCCATCAAAATCATATTATTCACCGGGATATAAAACCGCATAATATTTTAATAGATAAAGATGGGAAAGTGAAAGTGACAGATTTCGGAATCGCGATGGCTTTGAGTGCGACAAGTATTACGCAAACAAATTCTGTGTTAGGATCTGTTCATTATTTATCTCCTGAGCAAGCGCGTGGGGGAATGGCGAATAAAAAGTCCGATATTTATTCCCTTGGGATTGTGATGTTCGAATTATTAACAGGAAGACTTCCTTTTTCAGGAGAATCTGCTGTTTCGATTGCATTAAAGCATTTACAGTCAGAAACCCCCAGTGTAAGAAGATGGAATGAAGGAATTCCACAGAGTGTGGAAAATATTGTTTTGAAAGCAACCGCGAAGGATCCTTTTTATCGATACAATAGCATGGAAGAAATGTCAGATGATTTACGCACTGCTCTTGATATAGAAAGAATAGATGAACCGAAATTTGCGATTCCGATTGATGATGAAGCAACAAAAGCAATACCTGTCATCACCAATGATGGTTTGTATAAAAATTTCGATGAAACGATTGTTCATAAAAATGAAAAAGAAGAGCCTGGGAAACAACAGGTAAAGGAAGAACCGAAAAAGCTCGAGAAGAAAGAAAAAAAGAAAAAGGGCAAGAAAAAAGGAAAGAAAATAGCTGCTATTATTATTTCAACATTTATTGCCTTAATCTTACTAATAGGAATAGTAATTTTTGTATTGCCAGACTTATTGGAGCCAGAAGATATCGAAATTCCTGATGTTACTAATCTAGAGGTGGAAAAAGCTAAACAAGAGCTAGAACAAAAAGGGTTTGTTGTATCTGACACGATCACCTTAAATAGTGAAGACATCGAAATAGGTCATGTTATTAAAACAAGTCCTAGTGCAGGTAGTACCAGAAGAGAAGGGACAGAAATTACTTTATATGAAAGCTTAGGAAAAGAGACAGTTGTCTTAAGTGATTATGTAGGTAGAAATTATGATGATGTTGTTAAACTATTAGAGGGGTTTAAAGATGTCGACAAAGTGGAAGAGTTTGATGAAAACGAACCACCAGGAACCATCCTAGCTCAAAGTATTGATCCAAATGAGGAAGTAGTGCCGAGTGAAACATCAATAGAGTTCACAATCAGTAAAGGTGCAGAGCTAATTAGTATTAAAGATTTGACGGATTATACGAAAAAAGAAGTAAATGATTATGTTAGCGATGTTGGATTAACGGTAGCATTTTCCGAAGAATATAGTGATACAGTTGAAAAGGGACTAGTCCTATCCCAATCTCCAGAAGCGAGAACGAATTTGAAAAAAGGCGCAGAAATTTCCGTTGTTCTATCTAAAGGGAAGAAAGAAGTACAACCAAAAGAAGTCATGAAAGAAATTTCCATTCCGTATGAACCGACAGAAATGACTCCTGATGGAAAGCCGGTAGAACAAACCGTTAGAATTTATATTGGTGATTTTAATAATAGCATGACAGAACCTGCTGAGACGTTTACAATTACCGAAAATACGAAGAAAACGATCTATCTGCAAATTCCAGAAGGGCAAAAAGGATATTATCGTGTGCAAATTGATAGTGTTGTAATCCTCGATGAAGAAGTTCCGTACCCAAATTGATGGTAATGGCTATTGGTTTGAATTGCAAAGATAAGGGAATGCTTCTTTTTAGGAACACATTAGAAATGTTTTAAAGGCTAAAAGTAGTAAGGAGCGTTATATGTATGCCTAAAGGCAAAATCATTAAAGCATTAAGTGGATTTTACTATGTATTAAGTGAGGGTCAATTAATACAATGCCGGGGAAGAGGCGTTTTCCGCAAAAATAAAATCACTCCTTTAGTAGGGGACGAAGTAGTATTTCAGGCGGAAAACGAAACAGATGGGTATATCCTTGAAGTGAATGAAAGAAAAAATGAACTAGTAAGACCACCCATTGCAAATGTCGATCAGGCCATTCTTGTCTTCTCTAGTGTAGAGCCTGATTTTAGCACCGCATTATTAGATCGTTTTCTAGTATTAATCGAATACAACAGAATTGATCCACTAATTTGTATTACGAAAATGGATTTGGCGAATAGCGATGAAGTATCAAAGATGAAGGAATTTGCAGCACAATACGAAGCTGTTGGCTATCCTGTCATATTAACTTCTTCTGAAACCGAAGCAGGGATAGAGCAGCTATTACCTTATTTAAAGGATAAAATTTCAGTATTTGCCGGACAATCAGGTGTAGGGAAGTCTTCCTTGTTAAATGTAATTAGACCCGATTTAGACTTAAAAACAAATGAAATCTCCTCGAGTTTAGGAAGAGGAAAGCATACAACAAGACATGTTGAGCTTATTTCAATCGGAGACGGACTTGTCGCAGATACACCAGGTTTTAGCTCTCTAGAATTTCTTGAAATCGAAGCAGAAGATTTGAATTATTGTTTTCCTGAAATAGAAAAAACGAGCGAAAACTGTAAATTTAGAGGCTGTCTCCATCTTTCAGAACCTAAATGCGCAGTGAAAGAAGCGGTCGAAAACAATGAAATACCAGCTTATCGTTATGAGCATTATAAAGATTTCCTTCAAGAAATTAGAGATAGAAAACCTAGATACTAGGTAAATTGACTTTCAATGTCCCACAAAAGCAGATTCTTTCTATAGCTATTTGTAGTAATTGCTTGATTAGCAGTCTTTCCATTCAAGCAAAGGAAACAAAGGGTTATATATAAGAGTCTGCATTTTTGTATAGAAAGAGATAGAAGGAAAAACAGAGGAGGAGAACAATGATTGTACATATTATGGCTGGTGGTCCAAAGCAATATATTCCTGAAGTAGACAGCTATCCGAAAGATGTTTGCTGGATCGGAGTGGATCGCGGGGTAATTTATTTAATGGAAAAATCTTTGCCGATATATGCTGCTTTCGGCGATTTTGATTCCATTTCAGAAGAAGAACTGCATACAATAGAAGAAAAAACAGGAATCATTAAACGTTTTAAGCCAGAAAAAGATGAAACAGATATGGAGCTTGCACTTCTATGGGCGATCAAAGAAGGAGCAACAGTCATTCGACTATTCGGTGCAACAGGAGGAAGACTTGATCATACATTTGCTAACCTTCAGCTCTTATTAAGAGAAGCAATAGATAATAAAAATATTGAAGTGGAAATAATGGATAAACAAAATAGCATAGCCGTTGTACAAGCGGGATCTTATACCTTGAAAAAGAGGAGTGAATACAAATATATTTCATTTTTCCCCTTTAGTGCAAAGATTATAGGTCTAACTTTAGAAGGTTTTAAATACCCTTTAGTAAGGAGAAATCTTCCTGCTAGCAGCACATTATGCATTAGTAATGAACTAATTCGAGAAACTGGTACTTTTTCCTTTGATGAAGGCATATTAATGGTAATAAGAAGTTGTGATTAAAATTTGATTAATGATGGTACTAATTTGTTTTATCTGAATAGGATATGTAAGTGCTAGCGATGTTTATTGATTAAGGAGGGACAGTATTCATGAGATTTTATACCATTAAATTGCCGAAATTTTTAGGAGGACTTGTCCGCGCAATGTTAGGAACCTTTAAGAAGGACTAACAAAAGATTCTGCGAATTTTTTTTGTAAAGACAACCTTTAGTGAAAAGGCAGGGAATTTCGAAACTTGTACTTATATGGTTTGCTTGTAGTGTTGGTAAGAAAGACAAAATAAAAAAGGACATGTGACATGTCCTTTTTTATTGCGATCTGATTATACGCGTTCTACTTTACCAGATCTTAATGCTCTAGCAGATACCCAAACACGTTTAGGCTTACCGTCTACTAAAATACGAACCTTTTGAAGGTTAGCTCCCCAAGTACGTTTGTTAGCGTTCATAGCATGGGAACGAGCATTACCTGTAGTTGTTTTTCTTCCAGTGATAACACATTTACGTGGCATGTATATTTCCCTCCTTATTACAGAAACCCATTAAAATGAGTTTGAAAAGTCATAGATAGCAATTACTTATAGTCTGCTAAATAATCCTCGTTACAGATACCTTAATAATTTATCATACAACTTAAATGAATGCAATAGTTGGATTAAAAGCTTTCAAGAAAATTTCCTTGACATCAAAACTAGTTCGTTTAATCATACTCTTTATGGGAATAGTAAAATTAGTAACTTTTTTCTGAATTTATCCCAATGCTTTAATAGAAGTATTGTTTTGTTATATAATAATAATAAGCTTTTTAACTATAGCTTTCAAAAAAGTATTGGTTATAGTAAAATGTCAGTAGTCAAGGAGCAATTCCAAAGGGGGAAATCTCATGTCCATTGAACTAAAAACGAATTTCGGACAAATTGATATATCTACAGAAGTTATCGCGACAATCGCAGGTGGAGCAGCAGTAGACTGCTACGGTATTATTGGAATGGCGTCGAAAAATCAAATTAAAGACGGCTTAACAGATATTTTGCGAAAAGAAAACTTTACACGTGGTGTAATCGTTCGAAAAGTTGAAGAAGAAGTACATATTGATATGTATATCATTGTAAGTTACGGAACGAAAATCTCCGAGGTTGCGCACAATGTTCAATCAAAAGTTAAATACACACTCAATAAGACAGTTGGACTTGCCGTTGACTCGGTTAATATTTACGTTCAGGGAGTTCGTGTGACGAACCCGTAGTAGAGGAGGAAACACAGTGTCAATTACAGTTTTAGAAGGAAAGCGTTTTGCCGAAATGGTAATCCAAGGTGCAAACCATTTATCCTCTAATGCTAAATATGTAGATGCGTTAAATGTTTTTCCAGTACCAGATGGAGATACAGGGACGAATATGAATTTATCGATGACTTCAGGTGCAAAGGAAGTCCAAAAGAATATTCAATCACATATCGGTAAAGTTGGAACCTCATTATCAAGAGGTTTACTAATGGGAGCTAGAGGAAATTCAGGGGTTATTCTTTCTCAATTATTTCGTGGATTTTCCAAACATATTGAGCAAAAGGAATCCATAACTGGTCATGAATTTGCACAAGCTTTACAATTCGGTGTGGAAACAGCATATAAGGCAGTAATGAAACCTGTGGAAGGAACGATTCTAACAGTTGCTAAAGATGCAGCAAAGAAAGCGGTTCAATCTGCAGAAACAAATGACGACATTATTGTTATCATGGAAGATACAGTAAAAGAAGCAAAAGCTTCATTAAATAGAACGCCAGATCTTCTGCCTGTATTAAAAGAAGTTGGAGTAGTTGACAGTGGTGGGCAAGGCCTAGTATTCGTATACGAAGGCTTCCTTGCTGAACTAAAAGGGGAAAAACTTCCTGACGCTGTACAAAACGTTGTCTCTATGAACGAATTAGTAAATGCCGAGCATCATAAAAGTGTTCATAGCTATATCAATACAGAGGATATTGAATTTGGCTATTGCACAGAGTTTATGGTTCGTTTAGAGCAGGAGAAATTAGGAAACAAGCCGTTTTCGGAAGATGACTTTAGACAGGCTTTAAGTAAATACGGCGATTCTTTACTAGTTATCGCAGATGATGAAATTGTGAAAATTCACATTCATTCTAATAAGCCAGGTGAAGTATTGACATTTGGTCAAAAATACGGAAACTTGGTGAAAATGAAGATTGAAAATATGCGTGAGCAACATAGTAGTTTAGTGGATGGTGCGGAAGGCCATCAAGAAACAACTGCTCATTCTGTGGAAGAACAAAAAGAGTATGGAATTGTAACAGTTTCTATGGGAAGCGGCATTGCAGATTTATTCAGAAGCATCGGTGCTCATTATGTTATCGAGGGCGGTCAAACGATGAATCCGAGCACAGAAGATATTGTAAATGCAGTAAACCGTATAAATGCGAAAAAGGTCTTTATTTTGCCAAATAATAAAAATATTATTATGGCAGCAGAACAAGCGGCAGAAGTATTAGAACAAGAGGTTGTTGTTATTTCTTCTAAAACGGTACCTCAAGGAATGTCAGCCCTACTTGCTTTCAATCCTTCTAGCGATTTAGAAACAAATGAAAAGAATATGAAAGCCGCACTTGAGCATGTGAAGACAGGTCAAATTACGTATGCCGTAAGAGATACAAGCATTGATGGCCTGGAAATCGAAACTGGCGACTTTATGGGACTAGCAGAAGGTAAAATCGTTGTAAAAAGCAAAGATAAAACAGAATCTGCAATGGAACTTTTAAAGTCCATGATTGATGAGGATTCTGAAATTGTAACAGTAATCAAAGGGGAAGAAGCGACGGAAGAAGAAGTTGAAACGCTTGTATCCTTTATCGAAGAAAATTATGAAGACGTGGAAGTAGAAGTGCATAACGGAAAACAACCACTCTATTCCTTCATTTTTTCCATTGAATAAGTATTAGGTTAAAAAGGTGTGCCTGTATGTATAGGCATGCCTTTTTTGTATGTTTGGGGGTGTGACGATCGGTCGGGCAATTTTGTTTGAAAGAAGAGAGCTGGGGACGGAGTCTGTTACTTTGTAGGTGATTGGCTGAATGAAAAGGTAAATAGAGAAGCGATGTCTGAGCCTGTTTGGGTAGGGAAAGGACGCGTGGGGTAACAGAGAAGAGGACTCTAAGCCCGTTTATTCAAGAAAAAGTCGTACAAGGTAACAGAGAAGGAGTCTCTAAGCCCATTCAGTCAAGAAAAGGTCGTATAAGGTAACAGAGAAGGAGTCTCTAAGCCCGCTCAGTCAAGAATAGGTCGTATAAGGTAACAGAGAAGCAGCCTCTAAGCCCGCTCAGTCAAGAAAAGGTCGTATAAGGTAACAGAGAAGCAGCCTCTAAGCCCGCTCAGTCAAGAAAAGGTCGCACAAGGTAACAGAGAAGGAGTCTCTAAGCCCATTCAGTCAAGAATAGGTCGTATAAGGTAACAGAGAAGGAGTCTCTAAGCCCATTCAGTCAAGAAAAGGTCGCACAAGGTAACAGAGAAGCAACCTCTAAGCCCGTTCAGTCAAGAAAAGGTCGCACAAAGTAACAGAGGAATTCCCCGCCAAGATCCACAAAGCAAACAAAATCGCACTATATAATTGTCCCATATCAATCAACAAACACAACAACTATAACGTTCCAATTATCAAAATAAATAGAACGATAAGAATTAGAACCATATATTAATATAGTATGATATTATATAGTGTAATGAATTTAAATAAGGTAATGCTGAAAGACTCTTCATTTGATATTAGAGTATTTAAGGGGAGAAAAATCCATGAAATATAAAAGCGTTTTTGATATTATTGGTCCGGTTATGATTGGTCCATCTAGTTCTCATACAGCTGGTGCTGCGCGAATTGGAAGAGTGGCCCGAAATCTTTTTGAAAGAGAACCGAAATGGGTTAATATTCATTTTTATGGTTCGTTCGCTGAAACATATAAGGGTCATGGAACAGATGTGGCGATTATTGGAGGAATCCTTGATTTCGATACATTTGATGAACGTATTAAACAGTCCTTAGAAATCGCAGAGCAGCATGGAATTCAAGTGAAATTTAATATAGAAGAAGCCATTCCAGAGCATCCAAATACAGCTAAAATTCAATTAGGCGATGAAAAGGGAGAAATGGAGCTAGTCGGAATTTCTATTGGTGGCGGAAAAATAGAAATAACAGAGCTTAATGGATTTAAGCTAAAGCTCTCTGGTCATCATCCTGCAATATTGGTTGTCCATAATGATCGCTTTGGGGCGATTGCGAAGGTTGCAAATGTATTGGCTAAATATGAAATAAATATCGGCCATATGGAAGTAAGCCGTAAAGAAAAAGGGAAATTGGCTTTAATGACAATTGAAGTCGATCAAAATATAGAAGAACCAATTTTAAAAGAGCTCGAACAATTGGATTCAATCGAAAAAGTAACAACGATTGTGGAATAAAGAGGGAGGGGTAAATATGTTTCGTAATGTAGCAGAATTGGTAGAGATAGCAACAACTAGAAATTTACCGATTTCCGAAATTATGATTGAACAAGAAATGCAAGTAACTGGAAAAACAAGAGAAGTAATTATCGCCCAGATGGAAACGAATCTGCAGGTAATGGAGCAAGCGGTTGAAAGAGGGTTAAACGGAGTTGTATCCCATTCAGGATTAACTGGTGGCGACGCTGTGTTACTTCAAAATTATATTAAAAAAGGACAATTTCTTTCTGGAGAAATTATCTTAGATGCAGTAAGTAAAGCAGTTGCAACAAATGAAGTAAATGCTGCTATGGGGATGATTTGCGCAACTCCAACAGCGGGATCAGCAGGGGTTGTACCTGGTACGCTATTTGCTGTACAAAATAAGCTGAATCCTACAAGAGAGCAAATGATTGCATTCCTATTCACTTCTGGAGCATTTGGATTTGTGGTAGCGAATAATGCATCTATCTCTGGTGCAGCAGGTGGATGTCAAGCAGAAGTAGGATCCGCTGCTGGAATGGCTGCAGCTGCGATTGTAGAAATGGCGGGGGGAACACCAGAACAATCCGCACATGCTATGGCAATCACATTAAAGAATATGCTAGGACTTGTATGTGATCCTGTTGCGGGGCTAGTCGAAGTTCCATGTGTGAAGCGAAACGCAATGGGAGCAGCAAATGCGATGATTGCAGCAGATATGGCGCTTGCAGGGATTAAAAGCCGCATCCCTTGTGATGAAGTTATTGATAGCATGTATCGTATCGGTCAGGCAATGCCGACAGCACTTAAAGAAACAGCACGGGGAGGGTTGGCAGCAACACCGACTGGTCGTAGACTGGAAGCTGAAATCTTTGGTAGTGCCGCTGCCGCTAATAAGTGAATGAATCCTTACAAGTATCTGTTGATAATATAAAAGGCGTTGGAACCGAAACGAAAAAACAATTAGAAGAAATGAATATATACACAATAAATGATTTGCTAGAATATTTTCCTTATCGCTATGAGGATTATCGTCTGAAAAACCTCGAAGAAATAAAGCATGAAGAAAAAGTGACGGTAGAAGGGAAGGTTCATAGCGAACCATCCCTTATTTTTCATGGAAGAAAGAAATCTCGTTTAACGATAAAATTATTGGTAGAACAATATTTAATTACAGTCGTATTTTTTAATCAGCCATATCTTAAAAGTAAATTAGCTGTCCAAGAATTGATTACTGTAACCGGAAAATGGGATCAGCATCGTCAAACAATAACAGCAAATCACTTGCAAATTGGCAGTAACCAAAAGGGACATTTATTTGAACCAGTTTATGCGGTTAAGGGGAATATGACCGTCAAAAATCTACGGAAATATATTTCGTCTGCATTAAGTCAATATGCACACTTAATTGAAGAGAATTTTCCTGCTTCCATGCTAACGAAATATCGACTTCTTCCAAGGCAGGAAGCATTGCAAATTATCCATTTTCCTGAAAAAAGAGAAGACCTTACCCAAGCAAGAAGAAGGTTTGTATATGAGGAATTTCTCTTATTCCAACTAAAGATGAGTGCACTAAGAAAATACGAAAGAGAACATTCAGGTGGTAAAAGCCAGCGTTATTCTCTTGGGAAATTAACAACATTCATAGAAGGGCTACCTTTTCCGTTAACGAATGCTCAAAAAAGAGTGGTAAATGAAATTTTAACGGATATGAAAGCAGATGTTCGAATGAATCGCTTGCTACAAGGGGATGTTGGATCTGGAAAAACAATTGTAGCGGCAATAGTCCTATATGCTTCCATTCTTTCGGGGCATCAAGGTGCATTAATGGCACCGACGGAAATTCTCGCAGAGCAGCATGCGGATTCCTTGCATAGTATCTTTACCGAATTTGGGGTAACTTGTGGCTTGTTAACAAGCTCTGTTAAGGGAAAAAAACGAAAAGAATTACTAGCCCAGTTAAAAGAAGGAAAGATAGATATTTTAATAGGCACACATGCGTTGATTCAAGATGACGTTGAATTCCAATCATTAGGGTTAGTAATCACAGACGAACAACATCGCTTTGGAGTAGAGCAAAGAAGAGTACTTCGAGAAAAAGGGGAAAACCCCGATGTTCTGTTTATGACAGCAACCCCAATTCCAAGAACACTTGCTATTACGGTCTTTGGAGAGATGGATGTCAGTATTATTGATGAAATGCCAGCAGGGCGCAAAAACATTGAAACCTATTGGGTAAAGCATGATATGTTAACAAGAATCCTGCAGTTTATGGAAAAAGAACTCCATCAAGGAAGACAAGCCTATGTTATTTGTCCGTTAATTGAGGAATCGGAAAAGCTAGATGTCCAAAATGCTATTGATGTCCATGCGATGCTGTCCACCTTTTTCCAAGGAAGATACAATGTTGGATTGATGCACGGGAAGCTCCATGCAGATGAGAAGGATCAAATGATGAAGCAGTTCAGTCAAAATGACATTCAAGTCCTTGTAAGTACAACGGTTGTTGAAGTTGGTGTAAACGTACCGAATGCGACATTTATGCTCGTATACGATGCAGAGCGATTCGGATTATCCCAATTACATCAGCTTAGAGGAAGAGTTGGTCGAGGGGATGCTCAGTCGTATTGCGTGTTAATCGCAGATCCGAAAACAGATGTAGGAAAAGAAAGAATGAAAATCATGACGGAAACAAGCGACGGCTTCGTCCTAAGTGAAAAAGACTTAGAATTAAGAGGGCCAGGAGACTTCTTCGGAAAAAAACAAAGTGGCCTGCCTGAATTCAAAATGGGCGATATGGTCCACGATTACCGCATATTAGAAACTGCTCGAAATGATGCAACTATTTTAATCGAATCAACAGCATTCTGGCAAAACGATGACTACAAAGCACTAAGAGATACACTTAAAGAAACAGGTGTCTTAAACGGTGAAAAACTAGATTAACAGAACAATATTTCCCAGTAAATAACAAACGGTTTTGTTGAAATATTTTAACGAATTCTGTTATTTATGAAATGGAAAATTCAACTTACATTGAGTTGATTGGAACGGATATATTTTCCTTCTACGGGAAATGCGAGAAAGTCCGAGTCTCTGCAAAGGCGGCTCGGTGCTCGCCCTGCGGAAATCAATGGGTATCACTCCGTATAGTATTTCTAAAATCTTCACCAGCCGTTTGCAAAAACTTCGGCTTGCATTCCAACTACATAAATTATATACTACTATTAGTACCTAGTCTTAATAGTGCGGTGGTGTTAATAGATGAAAAGAAATAAACGAGATCGGCAGCAGCTTTTAGTGGAGACAATTAAAGAAACTCCTTTTATTACAGACGAGGAATTGGCGGAAAAATTCTCTGTTAGTGTACAGACAATAAGACTAGATAGGTTAGAATTATCCATTCCAGAGCTTCGAGAGCGAATAAAAAATGTCGCCAAACAATCACTTGAAGACGAAGTGAAAGCATTGCCTATTGAAGAAGTAATTGGCGAAATAATCGATATGGAATTAGATAATTCAGCTATATCTATCTTTGAAGTACAACAAGAGCATGTCTTTAAAAGAAATGGCATAGCAAGGGGACATCATCTCTTTGCACAGGCTAATTCTCTTGCGGTAGCCCTCATAAATGATGAACTTGCACTTACTGCTAAGGCGAATATTCATTTCACAAGATCGGTAAAATTAGGTGAACGAATTATTGCAAAAGCAAAAGTAAGTCATATAGATAGTATAACGGGAAGAACAACGGTAGAGGTTAATAGTTACGTGAACACGGAGCTAGTCTTTAAAGGCGAATTTGATATGTACCGTGCCAAAAAATAAAGGAGCAATCGTTATGATGAAAATTGCAATCGATGCGATGGGCGGAGACAATGCCCCAAAAGAAATAGTAATTGGTGCTCAAAAAGCAATAGAAGCTTTTTCAGATTTAGAAATACTCCTAGTGGGAGATGAAAATAAGATTCAAGCTTTTCTTACGAATAAAGAACGAATCGAAATTTTACATACAGAAGAGCAAATTTTAGCAACAGATGAGCCAGTAAGAGCAGTACGTAGAAAAAAAACAGCTAGTATGGTTCTTGGTGCAACAGAAGTGAAAGAAAATAGAGCAGATGCCTTTATCTCAGCAGGGAATACAGGTGCTTTAATGGCAACTGGATTATTTGTAGTTGGAAGAATGGAAGGAATAGACCGTCCAGCATTAGCTCCAACTTTACCGACAATTGGTGGAGAAGGCTTTCTTTTACTAGATGTCGGTGCAAATGTAGACGCCAAACCAGAAAACTTAGTTCAATACGCAATGATGGGAAGTATTTATTCTGAGAAGGTTAGAGGAATTGCTAAACCAAGAGTTGGCTTATTGAATATTGGGACAGAAGAGAAAAAGGGGACGGAATTAACGAAAAAAACCTTTGAACTTCTTCAAAACACAAATATCCATTTCATCGGAAATATAGAAGCACGTGATTTGCTTGATGGAGTATGTGATGTTGCTGTTACAGACGGATTTACTGGTAATATGATTTTAAAAACGGTTGAAGGTACAGCAATGTCGATGTTTAAAATGATTAAGACAGAGCTAATGAGTAGCTTTACTTCAAAAATGGCTGCTGCTGTTTTAAAGCCGAATTTAAAACAAATCAAAAATAAGTTGGATTACTCAGAGTATGGGGGAGCAGCTTTATTTGGCTTAAATGCCCCAGTTATTAAGGCACATGGTTCATCTGATAGTCAGGCGATCTTTAGCGCAATTAGGCAAACAAGAGAGTTTGTGCAATCAGGTGTTGTAACTCAGATTAAGGATGCAATGGAGCATCAGGCAGAATAAACGTTAATGAAACTGCAGGACGCAGAACTCGAATGGAAAGAAGGAGAGTAGAAACGAATGGCTAAAATTGCTTTTGTTTTTCCAGGACAAGGCTCACAAGTAGTAGGAATGGGAAAGGATTTATTTGAACAATTTGAACCGGCAGCGAATGTGTTTAAAGTAGCTGATCAAAAATTGGATGTTTCCTTATCGAAATTAATTTTTGAAGGACCAAAGGAAGAGCTAACGCTTACACATAATACACAGCCAGCATTACTCACAACAAGTATGGCAATTTATGAGCACTTTAAACAAAATAATATAGAAGCTGATTTTGTAGCTGGCCATAGCCTTGGCGAATATTCTGCGTTAGTAGCAGCAGGTGTACTATCTTTTGAAGATGCTGTGTATGCGGTTCGTAAGCGTGGGGAATATATGCAAGAGGCCGTTCCAGCTGGGGAAGGAGCGATGGCAGCTGTTCTTGGTTTAGACAGAGAATTATTGACTGCTGTGACAAGAGAAGTCACGGATGCGGGTGATTCTGTGCAGCTAGCTAATCTTAATTGTCCAGGACAAATTGTTATCTCAGGTACAACAAAGGGTGTAGAATTAGCTGGGGAAAAAGCGAAGGAAGCAGGAGCTAAGCGTGCTATCCCACTTGAAGTAAGCGGTCCTTTCCATTCTGCTCTTATGAAACCAGCTGCAAAGAAATTTGCTACTGTATTGGATGGCTTGGAAATAGCAGATGCAAAAATCCCTGTCATTGCCAATGTAACAGCAACGCCGATTCAGGCAAAAGAAGAAATTAAAACAAAGCTAGTCGAACAATTATATTCTTCTGTTCTATGGGAAGATTCCGTTCGCAAAATGCTTTACTTAGGGGTAGATACATTTATCGAGATTGGACCAGGGAAAGTCCTTTCTGGGTTAATTAAAAAAATTGATCGCAAAGTAAAAGTGTATGCTGTGAACGATATAGAAACAAGTAAAAAGGTTGCAGAAGAATTAAAGGGGGATATGTAAGTGAAATTAGCTGGTAAAGTGGCTGTTGTCACTGGAGCATCTCGTGGGATTGGGAAATCGATTGCGATTGAGTTAGCGAAGCAAGGTGCGGACGTTGTCGTTAACTATGCAGGTAGTGTAGATCGAGCGAATGAAGTAGTAAAGGAAATTGAATCTCTAGGTAGAAAAGCAATGAGTATTCAATGTGATGTTTCCGATAGTGAATCTGTAAATGCGATGATGAAAGAGGCTTTAGAAGCATTTGGCAGCATTGATATTTTGGTAAATAACGCTGGAATCACAAGAGATAATTTACTAATGCGTATGAAAGATTCCGAATGGGATGACGTTATTAATACGAATCTAAAAGGTGTTTTCCTTTGCACGAAAGCTGTCACAAGACCAATGATGAAGCAAAGAAAAGGAAGAATTATTAACATTACTTCCATTGTTGGTGTGACAGGAAACCCAGGACAAGCCAATTATGTTGCTGCAAAAGCAGGTGTCATTGGTTTTACAAAAACGACTGCAAAAGAGCTTGCACAGCGTAATATTACTGTAAATGCAATCGCGCCTGGATTTATCACAACAGATATGACGGATAAACTAACAGACGAAGTGAAAAATAGTATGCTTACGCAAATTCCTCTAGGACAATTCGGAAGCCCAGAAGACATTGCGAATGCAGTAGTCTTTTTAGCTTCTGATGAAAGCAGTTATATTACTGGTCAAACATTGCACATTGATGGTGGAATGTATATGTAATGTTTCCTCAAAGAAAGGGAACTAGTGGAAATAGTAGGAGAATAAAGATTAGATAAAGTTCTCATTTATTATTTCTTTAAAATACTCTATAATGCATTTGAGGGGAGGTGAAATAAATGGCAGATGTATTAGAGCGTGTAACAAAAATCGTTGTAGATCGTCTTGGTGTGGAAGAATCAGAGGTTACTCTAGAAGCTTCTTTCAAAGATGATTTAGGCGCTGATTCTCTTGACGTAGTTGAACTTGTTATGGAATTAGAAGATGAGTTCGATATGGAAATTTCTGACGACGATGCTGAAAAGATTTCTACAGTAGGTGATGCTGTGAACTACATAAGTAATCGCTAGTCAATGTTTAAAAGCTCCGCTAACCCCGGGGCTTTTAATTTTGTATAGTAGCGGTTATTTAAACGAAAACTACAACTGCAGGGAAAAGTTATCGCAAACTTGATGATAATAGTCCTAAGATTAGATGACAATTTCCGTTTGTTTGATGTATACTAATAACTAAATGCCTATAGTCTATAGGTAGAGTTAAGGTAGACAGAACAGACAAATTGCATGCTGTTCAAAAGTAGTTAAATAAGCGCAAAGGCGCGCGAAAAATGGATAGAAATAGTTTTTCTTATGTGAAGTGGGGTTAGCCCCCTAGTGGTAGCCCGATTTCTGTATTAGAAAAGGCTTGGAGAGAAAAAACTTTCCAAGTTTCTTTGCGTTTTTTATCTTTTTTACTTAAACTTGAAATGAATTGTAAACTTAGTGCTAAGGTGGAGGCAAAATGCGAGGCAATCGAAAAGACAAAAGAACCGTTCGACCAAATGAAAAAAAAATGAAGGAACTACAAGATAAAATAGGGATTCATTTTACTGACGAAAAACTATTGAAGCAGGCTTTTACCCATTCATCATATGTGAATGAGCATCGAAGAAAACCACATGAAGACAATGAAAGATTAGAATTTCTTGGTGATGCCGTTTTAGAATTAACGGTTTCTAAATTTCTCTTTAAGAAATTTCCAATGATGAGTGAAGGAGAACTAACCAAATTGCGAGCTGCAATTGTTTGTGAACCATCATTGGTTTCATTTGCTAATGAGCTTTCCTTTGGCAATTATGTGCTATTAGGAAAAGGAGAGGAAATGACTGGGGGAAGAACGAGACCAGCGCTACTTGCTGATGTGTTTGAAGCGTTTATCGGTGCCCTATATTTAGATCAAGGATTAGATTCGGTGGTAGCATTTTTAGAAGAAGTTATTTTTCCGAAAATAAATAACGGTGCTTTTTCTCATGTGATGGATTTTAAAAGCCAACTACAAGAATATGTTCAAAGAGATGCTGTTGGAACAATTGAGTATAAAATACTTCTTGAAAAAGGACCAGCTCATAATCGAGAATTTATTTCACAAGTCTTTTTAAATAATAGAGAGCTTGGAACAGGTATGGGACGTTCGAAAAAAGAAGCAGAGCAGCAAGCAGCTCAGAAATCATTATTAATGTTAAAGGCGGACAGTGATAAATAAGGGATTTAACATGACACAGATAGGAATAATGCAACTAGAGAAACGAGGAAGAATCGGGGTGAGGGTATGTTCTTAAAACGGTTAGATATTATCGGATTTAAGTCATTTGCGGATCGAATTTCTGTCGATTTTGTGCCAGGTGTAACGGCAGTGGTTGGCCCCAACGGAAGTGGGAAAAGTAATATTACAGATGCAATTCGCTGGGTACTTGGCGAACAGTCAGCTAAATCATTGCGTGGAAGCAAGATGGAGGATGTTATTTTTTCAGGGAGTGACTCCAGAAAAGCAGTCAACTTTGCGGAAGTAACATTAACGTTAGAGAATGAGGATCATTTTCTGCCGTTGGATTACCATGAAGTGAGTGTAACCAGACGAGTGTATCGTTCAGGAGAAAGTGACTTTTTAATCAATAAACAGTCTTGTCGCTTGAAGGATATTGTTGATCTATTTATGGATTCTGGACTGGGACGAGAGGCTTTTTCAATCATTAGCCAGGGGAAAGTCGAGGAAATTTTAAATAGTAAGGCAGAGGATCGTAGGTCTATATTTGAAGAAGCGGCAGGGGTATTAAAATACAAGACCCGTAAGAAAAAGGCAGAAGGAAAGCTTGTCGAAACACAAGACAATCTTAATCGTGTAAATGACATCTTACATGAATTAGAAAGTCAGGTTGAGCCATTAAAGATTCAAAGCTCCATGGCAAAGGAATATTTGCATCATCGAGAAAATCTTGAATCGATTGAAGTAGCTCTAATGGTTCATGATATCGAGGAAGCTCATGAGCGGTTTGAAGCAATCTCGAAACAGCTAGAGGCCAATAAACAAGAAGAGTTAAAGCTATCTTCCATGCTGCAAAGTAAAGAAGCAAAGATGGAAGAAGTGAAAAATGAGGTAGCAGCTTTAGATGAATCAATTGATGATCTACAGCAGGTTCTTCTTTTAGTGAGTGAAGAACTAGAGAAGCTAGAAGGTAGAAAAGAAGTATTAAAAGAAAGAAAAAAGAATGCTACCCAAAACCGCGATCAGCTTGAAAAAAGTAAAGTGGAATTACAGGAAAGAGTAGCAGCGCTAGTTTCGCAAAAAGAAACACAACAAAAGCTTGTACACCAATTGCAAGCTGAATCAAAAGAGATTGAAGATACATTAAAGGTTAACGAGAAAAATCTAGCTCTATTTAATGAGAATTTAGAAGAAAAAATTGAAATGTTAAAAAGTGATTATATTGATATAGTTAGTAACCAAGCGGCATCTAAAAACGAACTGAATTCTGTTATTCATCAATTGTCGAATCAGGAAAAAAGAACATCTCAGCTTGATGAGGAAAATGTTAATTTTACGAATGAGCGAGTACGAATTCAGGAAAAGAAGACAGGGATTACAGTTAAGCTAAAAGAGCTTTCTGACGAACTAGAGAAATGGTCGACAGCTTGGAAAGAAAAACAAAGCCATTTTGCAGGAATAGAAGCAAAGGTTCAGCAGATTGAAAAATCTCTTTATCAATCCTACCAGTTTGCTCAACAGGCAAAATCGAGAAAAGAAATGCTCGAAGAACTGGAAGAGGACTATTCTGGATTTTTCCAAGGGGTTAAAGAGGTTCTTAAAGCAAGAGGCAAGTCTTTACATGGTATTAGAGGAGCAGTTGCTGAATTGATGCATGTTCCAAAGGAATATAGTGTTAGCTTAGAAATTGCTTTAGGTGGATCGATGCAGCATATTGTTGTGGAAACAGAGCAGAATGGTCGTGAAGCCATTGCGTTTTTAAAGAAAAATGGCTTTGGACGAGCTACTTTTTTACCGATGAATGTTATTAAAGGGAAAACGCTTGCCGATTCGCAATTGCGATTAATTCAAGGGCATCCTGCCTTTGTTGGCATTGCAGCAGATTTAATTAGTTATGACAGTCAATATAGTGAAATCATGCGCAGTTTACTTGGAAATGTCATTATTACCAAGGACTTAAAGGGTGCCAATGAAATGGCGAAAATCGTTCAGTATCGCTCCCGTTTTGTTACGTTAGATGGGGAGATTGTGAACCCAGGTGGTTCCATGACTGGTGGAGCAATTAAGCAAAAGCAAGCTTCTATCATCACTAGAAAAGGTGAATTAGAAGAGCTGAAGAAAAAGATTTTTGAAATGGACAAAACGTCCCTTAAGCTTGAGGAACAGTTGAAAAAAGGAAAAGCGGCATTACAAGCAGAAGAATCATCGATGGAAGAAGCGCGATTAAAAGTCGAGGATCTTCGTTTTCAAATTCAAACGTGGAAAGACGATTTAAAAGAGGTTGAATTTGAAGAAAGAGCGATGAATGATAAATTGTCGCTATATGACCGTAATAAGGCTGATTCTCATCAAGAACAAGAGCTACTGTTAAAGCGACGAATTGATTTGCAAAAAGAACTGGATCTGCAGAATAAAAAGCTTACAGAATTGGATAAGGAGATTGCCTTATTAACAGAGCAAAAGAATAAACAAACCGTTTCTAAGGAATCGGTAGTGAACACAATTAGCGATCTACGGATTCAGTCTGCGGCAAAGAAGGAGCAGCTTAGACATGAAAAGGATAAGCTTGCGACAATTCTGCATGAACACGAAACAACAGCAGAAAAATGGAAGCTTGTCAGTGAAGATCTTCGCTTGCTTTCTTCAGAAATGAGTAATTCTCATTCTGGAGAGGCGACGCTAGAAGAAGCAGCGGATCATAAACAGCATGAAAAGCAAGAAACTATCCAGCTTATCTCTTTACGTCGAGAGGAAAGATTGCAAAAACAAATGCAATTGGAAGAGCTGGAGCTTGAAACGAAGGAGCAACGCAGACTTCACAGAGGAATTGTTCAGTCTCTAAAGGATGAAGAAGTAAAATTGAATCGTGTTGACGTAGAGCTAGATACACGATTAACTAATTTGCGAGAGGAATACTTACTAACGTATGAAGGAGCAAAGCTAGAATATCCTTTAACGCTAGAAGTAGAAGAGGCTCGTAAAAAGGTAAAGCTGATTAAATTAGCAATGGAAGAGCTAGGGACAGTCAATCTTGGTGCCATTGAGGAATATGAGCGAATTTCTGAAAGATATGAGTTCCTCTTAGAGCAAAAAATGGATTTAGAAGAAGCAAAAGATACACTTTATCAAGTAATTGATGAAATGGACGAAGAAATGAAGAATCGCTTTGAACAAACCTTTGAAGGGATAAAAGCTCATTTTGAAACCGTCTTTCAAAGCTTATTTGGTGGAGGAAGCGCAGATTTAGTTTTAACAAATCCGGAAGATCTCTTAAATACAGGAGTAGAGATTGTTGCCCAACCTCCAGGGAAAAAGCTGCAGAATTTAAGTCTGTTATCTGGTGGAGAAAGAGCGTTAACAGCTATCGCCTTATTATTCTCCATTCTAAAAGTAAGACCAGTTCCTTTCTGTATCTTGGACGAGGTCGAAGCAGCATTAGATGAAGCAAATGTATTCCGATTCAGCTCCTACTTAAAACGATACAGCCATGAAACACAGTTTATTGTTATTACCCATCGTAAAGGAACGATGGAAGAAGCAGATGTTCTTTATGGGGTAACAATGCAAGAATCCGGCGTATCCAAGCTCGTTTCCGTCCGTTTAAGTGAAACGAATGAGTTAGTAGCAAATGCATAATCCTTTTTGGCTAGCTGCTAAATGTAGTTAATAGTTTATAAGTTCCAAGGCTAATTGCTCTGGCAGTTAAGCCTAGTAATTAGCCTTGGGAGATTTAATGCTCACCATTAATAGAAATGAAACTTACATAACCAGTATTTTTAACTGAACGCTGTTTCTAAAAGATTGTTGCTTTTTTTATAGGAAAAATAAATTAAGTAAAATATGGAGAAGCCTGAATACACGAAAGACTCTTTTGGGAGCTGAGAGAAAGTCCGAGACCCCGCAGGAATGAGTAGACTTGGCGCTCGCCCTATGGAAAACGAAGTGTATTTAAGGCTGCGGGGCATAGCAATAAACTTTAAAAAAAACCTAAAGGAAAGAAGGGATAAATAATGAGTTTTTTTAAAAAGTTAAAAGAAAAAATGTCTCAGCAGACGAGTACGGTAACCGAGAAGTTTAAAGAAGGATTATCAAAAACAAGAAATAATTTTTCAGACAAGGTCAATGATCTCGTTTCTCGTTATCGTAAAGTCGACGAAGATTTCTTTGAAGAGCTGGAAGAAATTCTTATAGGTGCAGATGTTGGCTTTGAAACAGTTATGGAGCTAATTGATGAGCTGAAAAATGAAGTAAAAAGAAAAAACATCCAAGATCCAAAAGAAGTCCAAGATGTTATTTCAGAGAAGCTAGTTGCTATTTATCAGAACGGGGAAGAGGAATCTTCTACGATTAATATGCAAGCAGACGGCTTAACCGTCATTCTTTTTGTAGGAGTAAATGGAGTAGGGAAAACTACGACAATTGGTAAGCTTGCTCACAAGTATAAAGAAGAAGGCAAAAAGGTATTACTTGCTGCTGGCGATACTTTCCGCGCTGGAGCTATTGAACAATTAGAAGTATGGGGAGAGCGTGTTGGAGTAGATGTCATTAAACATTCAGAAGGCTCTGACCCAGCAGCGGTTATGTTCGATGCAGTACAGGCTGCGAAATCTCGTGATGCAGATATTCTTCTTTGCGATACGGCGGGAAGACTGCAGAACAAAGTGAATTTAATGAAGGAATTAGAAAAAGTTAAACGAGTTATCGAACGAGAAGTTCCTGGAGCTCCTCACGAAGTTCTGCTTGTATTAGATGCAACAACTGGACAAAATGCATTAGTACAGGCAAAGACGTTTAAAGAAACGACAAATGTAAGTGGAATTGTTTTAACGAAGTTAGATGGTACAGCAAAGGGTGGAATTGTACTAGCAATCCGTAATGAACTACATATTCCGGTGAAATTTGTTGGTTTAGGAGAAAAAATGGACGATCTACAGAGCTTCGATCCAGAGAGATATGTATATGGCTTGTTTTCTACATTGGTAGAGGAAAGCGAAGAGTAAAAGAGAATATGGAAGTGGCTGGGACATAAGTGTTTTAGCCATAGACAAACCCGAACAACCATACGAGATTTTCTATATGGAGATGTTCGGGTTTTTAATTTTATTCAATAAAGGCTACTTTTCCATCCTGAATATTTATGATTTTACATATAGTCAAATATAAAAACTAATTCGTTTCCATCGCTTTGTTAAATCGGTAGGCTGTTTTTTAAAAGATTGTTGCTTTCTCAATAGAAAAAATCAATTAATGAGGAAATCTGAGCAGCCTGAATACACATAGACTCCCTCCGGAAAAGTTGATATACCAACGTTTGTAGTTGATTATTTGTGAAATAAAAAATTTTTTTTAAACTTATTTCAGACTTATCACAGGTGGTTTTGCCCATTATTTTAAATAACTGGAAAATAAGAGGACGCTACGCTAGAGTCAATAGGAATTAATTAACAAATGTACATTATTCGATGCACTTTGGTCTCTACTATTCTTATGAGAACGTACCCTCCCATGTCTCTTAGCGTCGCGCGCTTACATTCCTTCGTTTGGTCTCATCATAAGGTAGAGGCTGGCATTCTGCTCCTGTATGGACTCTAAGTCGTATGTCTTTTTATAAGCCAGCTATTGTGTCATCTTGTGAATAACTGTTTAATTAAGCTCTACCTTGGATAAGTTTGGGTTGGAGTACGGAAAGATCCTTTCTCATCCGTTCTCCATCAAATAAAACTTTATGGTGACTTAACCCATGAAAAACTTTCAATAGTTTACTACAGAGTATAACAAGTGCCTCTTTTTTCTTTAGTGGATTATTTGTCCTAGTAATATAATATTGATATAAATCGTGAAAGACCTTATTGTTTCGGATTAAAGGTAGTACTGCCCGATAGAGAAGAGATCGTAGCTTTCTTCTTCCTCGCTTTGAAAGACTTTTTCGACCAATATACTCTCCAGAAGAATTATCTCGTAATGTTAATCCCGCTAATTTTATGAGCTGGCGTGGATGTTGATAGTTCTGGAGAGATCCTACTTCTGACAGTAAATCAATCACTGTCTCTTCCCCAATACCTGGAACCGATAAGAGATAGTGGAATTCTGCTAGGTTTTCCACCATTTCTTTTAACTCTTGATTCACTATTTCTAACTGATTTGTATATAGTTCATATTTTTGTATCAACATAACAATTTCCATTCGTGCCATTTCAACGCCTTCTTTTAAGCCGATGGATTGTTCTGCAGCCTTTATTAACTTGGCTATTTTGGGTCTTGCTGGATAGGCAAGATGTTCTTTATCTCGGTAGAAAGTGATCAACTCTTCTACTTCCCGTCCTACTAAGTCTACTGGTAAAGGCGTCTGTTTTAACACCGCACAGGCATTCTTTCCTAACTCTTTAAAAGCAGTATGAAATTCAGGGAAATACCGGTCTGTCCATCGAATGATCTGGTTTTTTACTTTCGCTATTTCTTTCTTCACACTCCCCCGAATAGAAGATCCTTGTCTAAGTTCTGCTTCTATTCCTTCCAGCTTGCGAATGTGACTAAAATAGCCGTTTGTGATTAATTTGGCAATAACTCTCGCATCTTTCTTATCATTCTTAGTTTGGAGATTGTCATCCAATTCCTTCGATCGTTTTACATGTAAGGGATTGACAATGACGTAACGAATGCCTTTGGAGGCAAGAAATGCAGCGAGATTCATCCAATAATGACCAGTAGGTTCAAAACCAATCAAAAGATCCTTTTTTTGATGTTTTTTCAACAATTGATGTAAGTGAATATAAAATTGTTGAAAGCCTTGATTAGACTGTTGGACGGAGAATGATTTACTTAATTCCCGTCCTCTATCATCCACTGCACAAGCATAATGAGTTCTTTTGGCTATATCAATGCCCAAGATAAGAGTAGAATTAGTGACTTGATTTATTCGTTGATTACGATTATTATTCATAGTAGATTCTCCTTGATGCGTATTGATTGGCGTTGATACATGCATCATATCGGAGGATCTTTTTTTATGCAAGCCCCTAAAACTAACCTCACAGGAATGCTCCTGTGGGATTAGCGAGACAGCCTGAGACCCTGCAGGCCAAGGGCCGAAGCGGCTCAGCGCGAGCCCCACGGAAAGCGGAGTGTATTCAGGCTGCGGCTCATAGCAACAAACTTTACGAAAACAGCCAATCGGTAAGACCAACTTTAGTGAAACAGCCTACCAATTAAATGAGAGATTGTGTGTTTTTATAGATGGGCATTATACTTATGTACTAGCTTTGTTAATTATTGTTAAATATTTGCAAAGGCGTAATAAAAATAAGAATAAGTAGAATAATAAAAAGTAGCATATAACTTTATTTTTCGGAGGGAAAACGTTTGATTATTCAAAGCGTTGTTTTACTTGTTCTTATTGGAGGAATTGCCTTAATGATAAAAGGGCATCTTGTAGAGCATCATGCCTATGTTCAACTTGGAGACTCCTTACCAACTAAAAAAATGGAGGAAGCAGAGTGGGAAAATCTGCTTACTTTAGAAGAAGAAAATCTATTTCTAAGTAGTTTATCAGGCATGCGCATGAAAATAATCGGCGCGCTTTTAATAGCGATTCCGGCTAGTATTCTAATTTTATTTCATATTCATTAGTTTTTGGTTTGGCTGATAAGAGGGCGAGATTGGCTGATAAAATAAATTTTTTGGCTGATAAGAGAGCGAGATTGGCTGATAAAATAAATTTTTGGCTGATAAGAGATCCAGATTGGCTGATAAAATAAATTTTTTGGCTGATAAGAGAGCAAAATTGGCTGATATAATGGCTAGAAGATATATAAATTAGATTTTTGTTTGATTATAAAGGATGCTTTTGCTAGCAATTCGTCCGAAGTAACCAAAATCAATAACGAATATACACTAAAACTCCTGTTAACTTTCACAAACAGGAGTTTTTTATTCGAAAATACTAACAAATAGTTCCTGGCATATAAAACCTTTCGACCATTCCCTTCGTCTAATAACAAAAAGAAGAAAAATTTTACAAAAACAGATGTATAAAAAGTGTATTATGTTGTAAAATTACATTATAAAATTTTTCTAATTTAGTGTAGGGAGGAAACGATTGCCAATCGTCTATTAATTAGAAAGAAAAAATAAAAAATGGGGGAAACATAGTTTGCGAAAAGTCAAAAAAGTCTTAATTATATGTTTTATTTTATTTTTTGCCACTACTTTTATTGTGAAAGAAGCAAATGCAGCAGCTTCAGCCGGGATAAAAATTACGACAGAAGCTGGCTTGGATGGAAAGATAATAGACGGAAAAGGGTTTACACTTAAGGTTACGATTGACAATAACGAAAAGGATTTCAAAGGTGATTTACTTATTCCTTATTCGCCAAGCTATGATATAGGCGGACAAACATTAGTGCCTGTCGATATACCGGCAAATAGCAAGAAAACTTATACAGTAACTATCCCAGGAATTTCTTCTGATTCTAACTATTCTAGCAATAAGATGAAATTATATCGAGGAAGTTGGCAGGAAGACGAGGAAGTAAATTTCACTGGAATAAAAGAAGTGAGACTGACCTTAATTTCTGATCAGACTTTAGGAATTCTTACAGATCGATATGACAAATTTAAAGATTTACGAAAGCTTCCAAGTAATTCAATATATACAACGGAACTTCTTAAAGAAGAAATACCTGATCAAGCATTGGCACTTGAAACGTTAAGCTTTTTACTTGTGGATCAGTTCTCCCTTACAGAATTAACAGACACGCAGCAGCAGGCGATTAAGAAATGGATTGAAAATGGAGGAATCTTAATTACCGGAGCAACCACAAATGGAAAGCAAGCATACGGCAGTTTAGAAGCACTTATGCCATTGGAACTTGGAAAGGAAGAAGAGATTCCATTGTCCGGAATCGATACAAAAACGAAAGAACAAGAAAAGATATCGGCATTTCGAGCTTCTCTAACAGATGGGTCTGATGCTATAACGATACATAATGAACATCCCCTAGTAGCGAAAAAAAACCTTGGGGAAGGGAAAATTATTCAAACCGCTTTTTCACTTAGTGATCCTGCATTACTTAATTGGCAAGGTTTTAATAGTTGGATGGAAAACCTATTGCGAACAGAGAATACACAGCTAACCGTCAATTATCAATACAGCGGGAATCCTTTAAGTAGTCTATACTATCAATTTGTCGAATCAAATGAGTATTTTAAAAGTTCTACGATTACAACTGGTCTGTTACTAATAATATTGGTAGGTTATTTAGTCGTTATTGTGCCAATTTTGTTCTTTGTATTAAAAAAATACGATAAAAGAGAACATGCTTGGTGGATCATTCCGAGTCTTTCGATCCTTTTATCACTAGGAATGTTTATTACTGGGGCAAAAGATAAAATAAAAAACCCTCAATTAAATGAAATGGGTATCTATCAATATAGCAACAATTATTTATCGGGCTACCAAGCAACAACCCTTTTATCCAATAAATCTGGTGATTTTGCTTTAACGTATGATAAAGATACGTATACACCTTTTCCTTATTTAGGATATGGAGAGCTCCGAGTCAAAACTATTACAAATGAAAAAGTGAAAAATAATGAAATCATTTTTCCAGAGGTAGAATATTGGTCTAACCGTACGATGTATGGAAAATCCACTATGCCAATAGAAGGTGGATTCAGCCATGATTTTGATGTAACAGAAAAAGATATTTCAGGAACGATAACGAATCAATATCCATTTGACTTTGCAAAAGTATTTATATGGTCTGGTAAAGAAAAAATAGAGCTAGGTTCCATTGCAGCTGGCGAAACGAAGAAGGTTCAAGTCACACGTAAGAATAAATATTTTTCCAGTCCAAATGGAAATGGCTATGGTTATTCTATGTACGATTATAAAGGCAATGATTTAAGGGAGTTCAGGGAATCAGTGGCTGAAAGTATGGTGCTAAGCACGGATTACTTTAAAGACTTATCTACTGGGAATCCAATGTTAATTGCGATTACAAATGAAGATATCGTTAATGTTGGGGTTGCTAGTGGAAAGGTAACGAAAAATAGTACCAATTTAATTATGGAGCCAATTATTTTAGCCAATCATTTTTCTGGAGAGTTTACGATTAATGATAGGAATATGGAACAAAAATTAACCATTCTCGACGGGGAAATTTATAGTGAGAGCTACCAAAATAATGATATTTCATTAGAGGATGGCGAATATTTATATACGCTTGAAATTCCGAAGTCATATGATGTTAAATCACTAATCTTTGATTCATTAACTGTACAGCCAAAGGGGAATGCTGGTGTAAAATATAGTATTTATAACAAGGAAACGGATGCTTATGAAGAAATAAAGAGTCTTTTTAAAGTGGATAAAGAAAAAATATCTAATTATATAGATGGAAATCGAAAAATCAATATGAAGGTAGATAAAGCAACGAATGGAGATCCGTATATTCAGCTGCCATCCGTTAAAATCAAAGGAGAGATAAAAGAATGATAGAGATAAAAGGCCTTTCCAAGAAGTATGGAAAGTTTACAGCACTAGAGCCGTTAGATCTTCAGATTGATAAAGGCTGTGTGTTTGGTTTTGTTGGTCAAAATGGAGCAGGTAAATCTACGACATTTTCCATTCTTGCTACTTTATTAGCGCCTACCTCTGGCACAGCAACTATTAATGGAGCGGATATTATTAAGCAGCCAAAAGAGGTAAGAAAGCAGTTAGGGTATATGCCTGATTTCTTTGGTGTTTATGATCAACTAAAAGCAGAAGAATATTTAGATTTCTATGGTGCTAGCTACGGGATCCCCGCAAGGCAAAGAGAAAAATTAATCCCCCAGCTATTAGAGCTAGTAAATCTCTCTCATAAGCGAAAAGACTATGTGGATCTTTTGTCGAGAGGAATGAAACAAAGACTTTGCCTTGCTAGAAGTTTAATCCATGATCCATCCGTTCTTATTCTTGATGAACCTGCATCTGGATTGGATCCTCGCGCTAGAATTGAAATGCGTGAGATTTTAAAAGAATTAAAGAGTATGGGGAAAACGATCCTTATTTCTTCACATATTTTGCCAGAGCTAGCTGAAATGTGTGATGTCATTGGAATTTTGGATCAAGGGAAACTGGTTGCCCAAGGAACAGTATCCGCCATTCAACAGCAATTACAAAGTGAAAAAATCATTAGTGTAAAAACATTTGAAGTTCCTAAAACAGTTGCATTTTTAGAAGAAAACCCACGTATTACAAAATTGGAAGTGTTAGAAGATGCAAAGACGATTCAATTTCTATTTAAAGGGGCAGATGAGGAGCAGGTAGCGCTATTAAAAACAGCGATTCTTAAGGATATTCCGATTATTAGTTTGTCAGAAATGGAAAGTAATTTAGAAGATGTATTTATGGAAATTACAAAGGAGGTTGAATTCTCTTGAAAACTTATTTCATAAACCCTGTTTTAAATAAAGAGTTAAAATTACGCTTTCGCTCAGGAAAAACGTTTCTTGGAATTCTTTTTTATCTCCTTGCACTTTCCTTACTGATGGTTGCTTTTATGTATGTACTAAGGACAACAAGTCCCATCGGTTTTTTTAAACCGCAGGAAAGTCGTATGATGTTCATGTTTTTGGCTTTCTTTCAACTAGGCTTGGTTCTATTTATTACCCCAGGTCTTACTGGCGGAGTGATAAGTAGTGAGCGGGAAAGGCAAACATTAAGCATTTTGTTAACAACAACACAAAGTAGTTTCACCATCATTATTGGAAAATTACTTTCCTCCATTGCTTATTTAGTCTTGTTGATACTAGCAAGCTTGCCGATATATAGCTTTGTATTTTTATATGGTGGAATCTCACCGATACAGCTAGTGCAAGTGTTTTTCTTTAGCTTATTTACCATGCTTGTTATTGGTAGCTTTGGTGTTTTATTTTCAACGCTGATTCGCAAAACGATTGTCAGCATGGTTACAACCTATAGTGTAACGTTATTTATTATTGGTGGAACGGTAGTTATATCGCTCATTCTTTTTCAAATGGCAGATATCTATTCTAGTCCAGTACCTAAAGAAGTACCTTCCGTCTATTTTAGTGCCATGTTTAACCCTGGCATTGTGTTAGCAGATATATTTGAACCAACTGTATCTGAACAAATAAAGGAGTTAACTGGTATCAAATTCCCAATATGGGCGGCTCATATCATTAGTTATTGCTTCGTTATTGCCTTGTCACTAACAATCAGTGTTCGGAAATTACGGGCAAATATGAAAAAGGGAAGTAGATAAAGGCATGGAAAACCTTAAACAATATAAGGAATTAGTGAAGCCGGTAAGACAGTCCCTGGCGAGAGAATTGATTGCAAAAGAGTTATGTTTATTTCTTGCGATTGTAGGAGGGGTTTTCCTCCTACTCTCTGTTATTGCCTATTTTTTTGTCCTTCCGTTTCTGTCTTCCATTCTTCTGATAGCTTCAAGTATTTGTGTTTTCTTTCTCCTGTTTCGATTATGGAGAAAATGGCCAACAGAAAAACAGGCAGTAAAACTATATAATCAGTTTGTTTCCGATGATTATGCACTGGCGGCCTATTCCTATTTACAGAGTGAGGGTGCGGTTGAACAGCTAGTAGTAAAACAGGCCATATCAGAAATGGAACGGAAACAACTAGCTGTATTAAAGCGAAAGAAAAGGTATATCTATTCAACATTTATTTTTTCAGGTGTTGCCTGTCTCGCGATGTGTGTACTGTTGCAGCTTTTCCCATCGGTTAATATGGAAGCTGCGAAGAAAAAGGAAAACGAGATAAAAACGATCGCTAAAGCAGAAAAAGAATTAGAAAAAGCGATAAAAAAAGAAACAGATAAACAAGTGAAAAAAGAACTTAAACAGGTGCAAAAGGAATTAGAGAAGAAGGAAACAGTAGAAAAAAACTTTGCAGAATTGGAAAAACAAACGAAAGAGCTACAGCTGAAAAAAAGGAAGCTCCAAGAGAAAAGCGGCGAACGTCAAAAAGCAGAAGCAACGCTAGATGAAGCTGGTTTAAAGTCTCTTTCTAAAGCCATTTCAGAGAAGGATCAAGAATTAGTTAAAAAGGAATTACAAAAAGCAAACGAACAATATGAACAGTTAACAGATAAGCAAAAAGAGGCCCTCAATCAACTGACTGGTGGAAATAAGCAGTTAACAGATGAACAGTTACAGCAGCTATTAGAGCAGATGGATGAATTATTAAATAATGAAGAGCTTCTACAACAATTAGAATCTGTACAGACCGAACTAGCTCAAATAGAAAATCTACTGAAAAATGAAAGTCTTGCAAATGGAATAACGGTACCTAATTCAAGTACAGTAGCGAATGGATCGAGTAATAATGGTGCGAATTCTCCTGGAAATGCAAATGGTCAACAAGATCAAAATGACAATGACGGATCAACTAGTGGAAATGCTGGTTCTAGCTCAGGGGATGGTGCGGGGAATGGTTCTGGCAGTGGAAATGGCTCTGGATCAGGATCAGGCAGTGGATCTGGAAGCGGCTCAGGCTCCGGTAATGGTGGGGGATCTGGAAATGGCTCAGGAGCTGGGTTCGGTAGCGGAAGCAGAGAGCTATTAACAGTTCCGGAAAAAGTGGATGGAAAAGAAAATACGGAAGTGGATTCAGGTAAACTCGGGGATGGAAAGCAAGGTCAAATCTCAGAAGGAGAAGGGCCAATTCTAAAAGGGAATGTTCGTCCATATGAACAAGTATTTTCAGAATATGAAGCCTCTTACCGAGAAAGCACAGCGAGATATAAATTACCAAATGACTTAGAAAATATAGTAAAGAATTATTTTACCGATATCAAACCAAATGAAAAGTAGGGGAAGAAGATGGAAAAAGAAATCGTAGAACAGGATTTTATTCAAGCAGAAGCAATACTTAAAAACGTAAAAGAAGAGATAGGAAATTTTATTGTTGGTCAAGAGAAAATTACCGATGAGGTTCTTTGGAGTATGCTGGCAGGTGGACATGTACTTTTAGAAGGGTTACCAGGTTTAGGTAAAACGATGATGATTCGTACTATTTCGGAAGTAATGGACTTATCCTTTGCCAGAATTCAGTTTACGCCAGATTTAATGCCTGCAGATATTACGGGTACGATGGTGCTGCAGCCTGATGAAAAAGGAAAACAGCAATTTCATTTTCATGAGGGACCTTTATTTAAGCATATTGTCCTGGCTGATGAAATCAACCGAGCTACACCGAAAACGCAAAGTGCCTTATTAGAGGCAATGGGAGAAAAAACGGTCACCATCATGGGGGAAACCAAAAAGTTAGAAGCACCTTTTTTTGTATTAGCAACACAAAATCCCCTTGATATGGAGGGGACATATCCATTGCCGGAAGCCCAGTTGGATCGTTTTTTATGTAAATTACATGTCGCTTATCCATCAAAAGAGGAACTAAAAGCGATTATTAAGAGGACAACAGGGACAGACTCCACTACATTAACGCAAGTTGCCTCTGTAGAGGATATTATTCATTTACAAAGTCTTGTCAAACAAATTCTTGTTGCTGACGACATTTTAGACGTTGCAGTCAATATTGTTTCTGCTACTCATCCCGGTTCAGAGGATGCGACAGAATTAGGAAATAAGTATATTCAAGCAGGAAGTGGGCCAAGGGGGCTGCAATCTTTAGTAACAATGGCAAAGGCAAGAGCTTTAGCATCTGGCAGATATCATGTTTCTATCGCAGATTTGCGATACGCGGCACTCCCTGTATTTAGACATCGTATTTTGCTTAATTTTGAAGGGGAGATTGCGGGTATAACACCTGACCAGATCATCGAAGATATTCTAGAAAAAACATTACGGATTGAAGCAGGGAAGGGAAGATGAAGGACTACCATTCCTTATTAGCAAGAATGAATCGAAAAAGTCTACTGGTTTCGACTAAAGGTGCAGGCATGCAAAATGGCAGAAGAAAATCCCATATCCATGGTACCTCCCTTGATTTTGCTGATTACAAAATCTATCATCCTGGCGATGATATCCGGCAAATTGATTGGAATGTCTATGGGCGCACAAATAAGCCCTATATTAAAAGATTTCAAGATGAAAAAGAGATTTCCGTTAGTATATTCCTTGATGCAACTTCTTCGATGAAACAAATCCATTCCAAATGGGAGTTAGCAAGAGAACTAGCAGCAAGCTTAGCCTATATTACACTGTCCCATGAAGATCGATTGAGTTTTGCGGCTATATCTACGAAGCTTGCCTTTCATCGCAAAGGATCGGTTCATAATAAAAGAACCTTTTATGAAATTGTTGGTGTGAAGGAGAAAACGGTAAATGAAAGCTTTACACAATCATTAAGGAGCACCATTATAACCCCAACACAAATGATTATTTTAATAACAGATGGTTTAGAAAAATTGTCTTTATTTGAAGAAAGTTTTAAACGGTTAAAGTACCGAAACCAACAAATATGGCTGATTCAATTACTAAGTGAGAGGGAGATAAATCCAGCTTTCTCTGGAGACATACAATTAGTCGATAGTGAGAATGGAAAAATGGTGGATGTAAGTCTTAATACTTCCATCAAAAATCTATATAAGAATAGACTTGATCAGCATAATCAAGAACTAGAAATTCTTTGTGGGACACATGGAATCCGTTATTGTCAAATCAGCGATAAACTGGATATACAAACGATTATTTTACGTGAACTAGCATTTGCTGGATTGGTTCAATAATACTCATTACGAGCCAAAAGGAGAGACAAAATGCATTTAGCAAATCCATATTATTTTTTGCTACTATTTTTTATTGTGTTATTTATCCTATTTTATTTTTTTCGGAAAAAATATACAAAACAAATCATCCCCTCCAATTTACTTTGGGAAGAAGTTCTCAAGGAAATGAGGGCATCCTCCTGGTTTCATAAATGGCAGAATAACGTCTTATTCTGGCTGCAGCTTTTATGCTTGCTTTTATTGATGCTAGCACTAGTGGGACCATATTTTGCTAAAGAGACGATTAAAGGGGAACAAATCATCTTCATGTTTGATACATCGGCTTCGATGGCAGCAAATGGAAATGCTGCTAACCGTCTAGAAGTTAGGAAAGGGACCGCCTTACAAATGATGCAAGACCTTCAGGAAAATCAAACCGTCACAGTGCTGGAGGTAAATGACCGTCCAAAAATACTGTTGCATAATGAGGCAAATCGAAACAAAGTAACTGCAGTGATTCAAGATTTAGAGCTATCCTATACCCATGAAGATTGGCAAAGTGCAACAGAGCTAAGTGCAAGTCTAGCGAAGGAAGGCAAGAGTGCTATACATATTTTTTCTGACGGGGTAGAGAAGGAAAGCATAAAAAATATCGATTCTTTCTATGTGGAAGTACATAATCAAGAGAAGGAAAAGGAAGAAAATATTTCGATTTTATCTTTTGGCGTATCTAAAAATGACGATAAAGTAGCAGGAATCGCTATGGTGGAAAACCAGACAGATTCTATCAAAAAAATACCATTTCAGGTTGAAAGTGAAAAGGCAGTGCTTTTTCAGCAAGAGATCGAATTACAGCCAAAAGAAAGAAAAATAATCGCGATAAACGAGCTTCCTGAGAAATCGTATTACAATGCTAAAATTACGGTTGTAGATGATTTTTTGGTTGACAATATGCAAGCGGCTGTATTTAATAAACAGGCTACAACCATTTATACAGATAATGAAATGAATCCATTTTTGGTAAAAGGATTTGAGGCAATTGGTCTTCGTGTCATTCAAATGGAGGAGAAAGAAGAATTTCTAACGAAAAAGGATAGTATTTTCCTTTTAGCTGGTTCTACACTACCAGCTAATATCGAAGCCCCATTTGTTTTCTTCTATACAGATGGAAAAAAGGAAGCGTTGCAATCAGCGATAGAACCAAGTGAGGATGAATTACTTTTACATGTAGATATGAAGGATGTTTTTATCGCAAGTGCTACTAAGCAAACGATGGAAAGCATGACACCAATTGTAAAAAGTGGAGAACTGCCGTTAATTCAAAAAGGCAACGTCAATAATCAGCCAGCCATACTCATTCAATTTGATTTAAAAGATAGTGATTGGCCATTACATCCAAGTTTTCCGATCTTTTTATACAATATGTATCAATGGCTTTCTTCTCAATCTAATTATGTTGGAGATTTTCAGCCTTTAGAATCGAGAACGATTCATTTAACAAATCAAGAAACAGGTTGGGATATTTATAATGAAAACGATCAATTAGTTGGCTCCTTCTCGATGGAAGAAGGCTTCCAAGCACCGAAGCTACCTGGTGTTTATCAGCTGACAAATGATACAGAGCTTCTTTATTTCTCTGTGAATTTAGATGATCGAGAGAAGACAATCGCTTCTCAAAAGTCGTTTGTTCTTAATGAAAATCAACTAAAGGAAAATCAGGTTACAAAAACGGAAAATGATTGGCTTTGGTATGTATTATGTTTGCTTGCTTTTGTCATTTTATGTATGGAATGGGAGGTATACCGACATGCAGATAGAGTTTAAATACCCATTTATTCTATTAATCTTCCTTCCTATTGCTTTTCTGCTTTTTCGATATTGGAAACAGACGAAGACGATGCCGAATCGAAAGGAAAGACATGTTATCCTCTTTTTAAGAAGCTGCATTTTTTTTCTTTTAATCATTGCACTTGCCGTTCCACAAGTGATTTTGCCACAAAAAGAAACGCCCGTTGTTTTTCTAATGGATCGAAGTGCAAGTGTGCAGGATTCAGGAGAAAAGCAACTCGAGTGGCTGGAAAAAAGCATACAAAACAAGAAAGAAAAAGAGGAATATAGTGTTCTTTCTTTTGGAGAGAAAGCGACCATTGAGCAAATGATGGGAAAAGAAGGTCTTCGTTTTCCAAAATGGGATGAGGAGATAGGCAAGGATCATACGAATATTGAAGGGGCAATTAATCTTGCCAGTAGTGTTTTTCCGAATAATAGTGGTGGGAGAATCATTCTCTTTACGGACGGAAACGAAACAATGGGGAATCTTACGGAAGCGGCAAAATTATTGAAAAATCGTTCGATTGAATTAGATACTGTTTTACTCGATCCCCATTCCTATGAAGATACTGCTGTTACCGAAGTAGAACTGCCTTCCACATTATACGAAGGGGAACAAGCTGCGGTTTCGGTAACGATTGAAAGTAATACGGCAAAAACAGGATTGCTTCATTTTTATGAGAATAATAATAAAATTATTTCGAAGTCAATCGAAATAAAAGAAGGCACCAATATCATTCCAATTCAGTTTTCGGTGGAACAAACTGGATTAGTAACCTATAAAGCAGAACTAGAACTGACGAATGATGCCTATGCTGAAAATAACAAGCTTCAGGTCGTCAATATGGTTAAAACGATTCCGCAAATTTTATTAGTGCAAAATAATCCAAATGAAGCACTCGTTCAAACCTTAGAAGCGGCAGGGTATATAGTGGAAGTCCGTTCGTCGGTTCAGCTTCCTACTGTACTTTCTGGCTATTTGAACTATCAATCGATTATTTTTAATAATATTGCTGCAACAGATATTACGGAAAATCAAATGAGTCTGATTGAAAAAAGTGTTAAAGATTTTGGTGTCGGATTTCTTATGACGGGTGGGGAAAATAGCTTTGGATTAGGAGGGTATTTCCAAACTCCTATTGAAAAGCTCCTCCCAGTTGATATGGACATTAAAGGAAAAAAAGAAATGCCGTCATTAGCGTTAATGATTGTTTTAGACCGTTCTGGAAGTATGGATGGGCAGAAATTTTCATTGGCGAAAGAAGCGGCAGCGAGATCGGTTGAACTACTTCAAGAGACAGATACACTAGGGTTTATTGCTTTCGATGATAAGCCATGGGTTATTGTAGAGCCTAAGCCTTTGAAAAATAAAGAGGAAGTAGTGGACAAAATTCGTTCCGTTCCAGTCGGCGGAGGAACCGAAATTTATGGATCCTTAGTAGAAGCCTATGATCAAATCAGTGATTTAGATGTGAAAAGAAAACATATCATTTTACTTACAGATGGACAATCGGCAACGAATAATGATTATGAAGAGTTAATTAATGAAGGCAGTAAGAAAAATGTAACAATGTCAACGGTAGCGTTAGGCGCAGATGCAGACCGAAATTTGTTGGAGGAATTAGCAGAGCTTGGAGCAGGCCGTTTTTATGATGTACAGGATTCAACGGTAATACCTTCTATTTTATCAAGAGAAACCGTTATGGCAACAAGAACCTATATTGAGGACAATCCGTTTTATCCGAAAATAAAGTCTGGCTATGGATGGGATTCCTTGTTTAGTCAAGGTGTTCCACAAATGAATGCCTATATTGCAACAACTGCTAAATCAGAAAGCACCGTTCCTATAGGGAGCACGAAGGAAGACCCTGTTTTAGCAGAATGGCAATACGGTTTAGGCAAGACGATAGCATTCACTTCTGACGTGAATGGAGCGTGGGCTGGGGATTGGGCGCGCTGGAACCAATGGAGCAGCTTTCTGACAAAAATGGTCGCAAACACTTTGCCCCAATATGATTCAGAGGCGTATTCCTTGTCTGTTGAAAAAGAGAAGGATCGAACCTATCTAACGGTAGCAGCAGATAAATTATCCATGCTGCCGATCGAAACCACTATTCTATCAGAACGCGGAGAAGTGATTGAAGGAAATACAAAAATGATTGCTCCAGGCAAATATGAAGTGGATGTTGGCAATGATCCTGGTCTTTATTTTATTCATATCAAACAAACAGATGAGGAAGGAAACATATCTGTTTACCAATCAGGCTTTACTGTTCCCTATTCAGACGAATATTTAATTACCGGAGCAAATGAAGAAAAGGTAGCAGAGCTCCTCGCGATAACAGGAGGCTCTCAGCTAGAGAAAGAATCACAAGCATTTCGCCCCCTTAAGGACCCAGTTAAGCAAAAGCAGGAGATAACCGAAGTCTTGCTACTAATTAGCTTCCTGCTTTTGTTCGTAGAAATAGCGATTAGAAGATTTGGATTGCCAGTGAAGTTCCTTGCAGTGTTTGAAAAAAGAGAAGCTGCTAAGCGGCACAAAGCTTCTAAGCAAAAGAGAAGTGAAGCGCCTAGAGAAACACCAGTAGCAAAAAAGAAAGACATACAGCCTGTTTCTAGTAAAGAAACAAAGGAGAAGCAAGAAAAACCATTGAAAAAAACAAAGGCAGTAAATGAAAAGGCAGAGAGTGAAAATCATTTGGATCAACTGTTAGAGATGAAGCGGAAGAAAAAGCGATAAGTTAAATTGGCATGATACTGCAGACGGACTTTATTAGGTTGTCTGCAGTTTTTTTTATACAAAGAGCTGGTTTGGGATAAAAAGAGGGGGTGGGGGTAACAGAGAAGGAGCTCCCTCTGTGACCGAAAGTAGGGAAAAGAAGCGGAGAAGGTAACAGAGGAGAGGTCTCTGTGACCGAAAGCAGAGAAAAGGAGTGGAGAAGGTAACAGAGGAGAGATCTCTGTGACCGAAAGCAGGGAAAAGGAGTGGGGAAGGTAACAGAGGAGAGGTCTCTGTGACCGAAAGCAGGGAAAAGAAGTGGGGAAGGTAACAGAGGAGAGGTCTCTGTGACCGAAAGCAGGGAAAAGGAGTGGAGAAGGTAACAGAGAAGTGGTCTCTGTGACCGAAAGCAGGGAAAAGAAGTGGAGAAGGTAACAGAGGAGAGGTCTCTGTGACCGAAAGTAGGGAAAAGAAGTCGGGAAGGTAACAGAGAAGGTCCCTCTGTGACCAAAAGCAAGAATAAGTACAGGAAAAGGTAACAGAGGAACCTTATAAAAGCCTATTTATATTTATTTATAACAAAATAGGGAAAGTCAGCTTTAAAATTTTTACATTTTATAGAATCTACGTTAGGTGCCTTCCCTACGATAAGTCAACATCGGTTCACTAACGTTCACCGTGTTTTCTTTATCTCAGTCAGGCTCCCTCCAGTTTGTACAACGATAACCAGGCGCTTCCGCTTTTCAATAGTCCAGCTCCGGGTGCCCAGGGGCTGATGGGCTTCACGACGATTCCCTACGATAAGTCAACATCAGTTCACTAACGTTCACTGTGTTTCCTATATCTCAGGAATCGTCGCTCCACCCCACACGCCCCTAAACGGGCCCCCTCCGCTTTTCAATTTGTAAAGATATTTTCTTGACATCTTTTTTCCTGGTGTGTACAATAGTCGATGTAAAGGCTTTTGACTTAACACGGGGGTATTATTCGATGCTTGAGAAAACAACGAGAATGAATTATTTATTTGATTTCTATCAGTCGTTGTTAACACCGAAGCAACGAAGCTATATGTCTCTTTACTATTTGGATGATTACTCTCTTGGGGAGATTGCTGCTGAGTACAATGTAAGCCGTCAAGCGGTGTATGACAACATTAAACGTACCGAGGCAATGCTAGAAGAATATGAGAATAAGTTATTGTTACTTCAGAAATTTCAGGAACGTCAAGTTCTTTTTGAAAAGATGAAAAAAATGCTAGAACATGATACCTTATCTATATCTGCGTTGCGAGAGGCAGTAGAGGAACTAGAGAAATTAGATTAAGGAGGCTGACGTATGGCATTTGAAGGTTTAGCTGACCGACTGCAGAACACGATGCAAAAAATCCGTGGAAAAGGGAAAGTAAATGAAGCGGATGTTAAAGAAATGATGCGTGAAGTTCGTCTTGCGCTCCTTGAGGCAGATGTTAACTTTAAAGTGGTAAAAGACTTTGTTAAAAAAGTAAGTGAACGTGCAGTAGGACAGGAAGTGCTAAAAAGCTTAACTCCTGGACAACAAGTTATTAAAGTAGTAAAAGAAGAGCTTACAGAACTAATGGGTGGAGAAGAAAGTAAAATTGGTGTGAGTAAGCGTCCTCCAACTGTCATTATGATGGTCGGACTTCAAGGGGCGGGGAAAACAACAACCACTGGTAAGCTTGCAAATTTACTGCGTAAAAAACATAATCGTAATCCACTATTAGTAGCTGCGGATATTTATCGTCCTGCTGCGATTAAGCAATTACAAACATTAGGTAAACAGCTTGATTTTCCAGTGTTTGCACTAGGAGACCAAGTTAGCCCTGTTGAGATTGCAAAGCAAGCGATAGAAAAAGCAAAAGAAGATCACCATGATTATGTATTAATTGATACAGCAGGTCGTCTTCATGTCGATGAAGCCCTTATGGATGAATTAAAACAAATCAAGGAACTTGCAAACCCAGAAGAAATATTACTAGTTGTCGATGCGATGACAGGGCAAGATGCTGTCAATGTAGCCGGCAGTTTTAACGAGCAGTTAGGATTAACGGGAGTTGTCTTAACAAAGCTTGATGGTGATACACGTGGGGGAGCTGCACTTTCCATTCGTTCTGTAACGAACACACCAATTAAATTTGTTGGTTTGGGAGAAAAAATGGATGCGCTTGAAACGTTCCATCCTGAAAGAATGGCTTCCAGAATTTTAGGAATGGGCGATGTCCTTAGCCTAATCGAAAAAGCACAAATAAATGTGGATGAAGAAAAGGCGAGAGAGTTAGAGAAGAAAATGAAGACAGATTCATTTACCTTTGACGATTTTCTTGATTCTTTAAGTCAGGTAAAAAGCATGGGACCACTTGACGAATTAATTAAAATGATGCCAGGTGCGAACAAAATCAAAGGCTTAAACAATATGAAAGTGGATGAAAAGCAAATTGCCCACGTAGAGGCAATTATTAAGTCCATGACTAAGCAAGAAAAAGAACAACCAGAGATTATCAATGCTGGTAGAAGAAAGCGGATTGCAAAAGGAAGCGGTAGAACCGTACCAGAAGTAAATCGACTTTTAAAGCAGTTTGATGATATGAGAAAAATGATGAAGCAAATGACCAATATGGGTCAAAAAGGCAAGAAAAAAGGTAAATTTAAATTACCATTTAACCCTTTTTAACGACGATTTTTGTATAAAATTGGCTTCGTTTGTCTATTGAAAATGAGCAAAAACAGTCCGTTAGAAGGCGTAAATAAAGATTTTTAACACTGACAAGAAAAAACACTTTACAAAGTGTTGGAGTATCTGATAATATACTATCTTGTGTGAAACTATTCGGAGGTGCAATATTAAATGGCAGTAAAAATTCGTTTAAAAAGAATGGGAGCAAAAAAATCTCCTTTTTATCGTATCGTAGTAGCAGATTCTCGTTCACCACGTGATGGACGTTTCATTGAAACAGTAGGAACTTACAATCCAGTAGCAAACCCTGCTATCGTTGAAATCAACGAAGATAAAGCTCTACAATGGTTACAAGATGGTGCAAAACCATCTGATACAGTACGTAACCTATTCTCTAACCAAGGTATTATGGAGAAATTCCACAATATCAAAAACGCTAAGTAATTTTTGATGAAATGAAAGAGCTTATAGAAACGATTGTTAAGCCCCTTGTTGATTTTCCAGAGGAAGTTGCTGTAACTGTAACAGAAGAGGATAATCGTATCACTTACTTGCTTTCTGTCAACGAGAATGACATCGGGAAGGTAATAGGGAAGCAAGGGCGAGTTGCAAGAGCAATTCGAACGGTTGTTTATGCAGCAGGATCATTACAACAAAAGAAAATTACAGTTGATATTAGAGATTAAATGAAAAGGAAGGAGGGGGAACCCTCCTTCCTTTGTTTTTTAGGGAGAAATTTGCGTTTGGCTGATAATGACGTTTCTTTGGCTGATATCGATGGTGATTTGGCTGATAAATGATTATTTTGGCTGATAAACATGTTGCGTTGGCTGATATCAACAAGAATTTGGCTGATATGTTGAACGCCGTGTTAGCATTTTTTGAAAAATAGCTGTAGTGCTGGTAAAATGATTGATATTTTCTTCCCTTTTAGACGAACAAAGCAATATATGGTACCTTGTTAGTAGTATGTTCAAGAGTTGTCATCTGTTAGGAGGAAGTTTATGAAGATTCTTCAGTCTGTAACAGTAAAACAAGTTTTAACCGAGGCTACAAGAAAGTCTATTTCCAATCGATATATGGAAGAAATACAGCAACTAGAAAAAGAAGTGCAACAGCTTCATTTTGAGGAAAAAAAACAATTGAAAAATCATCCTTCTGGTACGGAAATAAAAAAATTTTTTCGGAAGGAAGTTACTAATAAATTAGAGAAACAAAAAACGATAGAGTTTCAATTAAATCAATTACATATACTACCATTAGGGACAGAAATCAAGGAACAGGAAGTAATGGCTGTTGTCGATGTTCAGGTAGGACAGGCTTGGGAAAGTACTAATAAGACGATTATTGTGAAAGATGGAATAGTGGTTGATATTCGATAGAGGTGAATGCAATGGAGAAATGGTTTAATGTTGGAAAAGTTGTGAATACACATGGAATAAGAGGAGAAATCCGTGTTATTTCTCGTACGGATTTTCCAGAGGAACGATACAAGGTTGGGAATGCGATTTATTTTTTTCAAACAGATAAGGCAAACCCTCTTGAGCTGAAAATTAAGAGTCATCGGGAACATAAGAACTTTAATCTGCTTACGTTTGAAGGCTATGACAATGTGAATGATGTGGAATTTATGAAGGGTGGCCTTCTAAAGGTTCCAGAGAGCTTTCTTGGAGAGCTGGCTGAAAATGAATACTATTTCCATGAAATTATCGGCTGTAAAGTAGTAACGGTAGAAGGGGAAGAGCTTGGAGAAATCACAGAAATATTAACGCCAGGAGCGAATGATGTATGGGTTGTGAGAGGCAAAGATAGAAATGAGATCTTGATTCCTTATATCGAAGAAGTAGTGATGAAAGTAGATGTGCAAGAGAAATTAGTTGTAATAGAGCCAATGGAAGGGCTGTTGTCTTAATGAAAATTGATGTACTAACATTATTTCCAGAGATGTTTGAAGGGGTTCTTCACAGTTCTATTTTAAAAAAGGCAGAAGAAGGGGAAAAGGCTGCTTACAATGTCGTGAATTTTCGCGATTACTCCGATAATAAGCATCAAACGGTTGATGATTATCCTTACGGAGGCGGTGCTGGGATGGTGTTAAAGCCACAGCCGATATTTGACGCTGTGGATGCTTTAAATGCCAACGAAGGCCAAGCTAAGCCCCGTGTCATTCTGATGTGTCCTCAAGGGGAAAGATACACGCAAGCAAAAGCGGAAGAATTAGCGCAAGAGGAGCATCTAATCTTCATTTGCGGTCATTATGAAGGGTATGATGAGAGAATCAGAGAGCATTTGGTAACCGATGAAATCTCCATTGGTGACTATGTCCTGACAGGTGGCGAATTAGGTGCTATGGTCGTCATTGATAGCGTCGTACGGTTGTTGCCAGGGGTGCTTGGAAAAGAAGCGTCCCATGTAAATGATTCTTTTAGTACTGGTCTATTAGAGCATCCTCATTACACACGCCCAGCTGACTTTCGTGGAATGAAGGTGCCGGACACTTTGCTATCTGGCAATCACGCTCATATTGATGAATGGAGAGAAAGGGAATCTTTCCGAAGAACCATTGAAAGAAGACCAGACTTACTAGAAAATTATCCGCTCACAGAGAAGCAAAAAAAGCTAGTAAGTGAACTGAAAAAGCAGCATCATCCAAGTTAACATAATACTATTATGTGAATAGGTAAAAGAACAGCTAGAGGAAAGTAGCAAAGTTCTATTATTTTTAGAAAAAATATTGCTGTTAGTCTAGTTTTATGTTAAGATAACACTTGTGACTTAAGCAGATGAATTTCTGTGAAGGGTCTTATAACGATGTTCCGCTGCAAGAGGTCTCGATTATGAGTGCAAGAGCGTCTGTTGGAAGGAGTTGAAAACGATGCAAAAATTAATAGAAGAAATTACAAAAGAACAACTTCGTTCTGATCTTCCTTCGTTCCGTCCTGGTGACACTGTACGTGTACACGTGAAAGTTGTCGAGGGTACTCGTGAGCGTATTCAGTTATTTGAAGGTGTTGTAATTAAGCGTCGTGGTGGTGGAATCAGCGAAACTTTTACAGTACGTAAAGTTTCTTACGGAGTTGGCGTTGAGCGTACATTCCCTGTTCACACACCTAAAATTGCGAAGCTAGAAGTTATCCGTCGCGGTAAAGTACGCCGTGCGAAACTTTACTACCTACGTAACCTACGTGGTAAAAAAGCTCGTATTAAAGAAATTCGATAATTGTTACCAAAAAAGAGCTTGTTCTTGTAACAAGTTCTTTTTTATATCTTGCTTTTTAAATGCTTTTTAAATGTTTTTTCTTTTTTATGGTTAATAAAGTTAACGCTCCCTGAGTTGATTGTATCTGTAGAGGAAATCAACGAGCTTACATTGTGAGTGAATCTGTATACCCAACAAAACAACTGAAAACTTTCCAATTTTACTTCATCCAAAAATTCCGCTAAAATATATCATGTTAGAGAAGCGATCAATCATACATAAAAAACTACCTATATTGTTCAGTTAAGGATTGGTGAAAGGTATGGCAACTGAAAAGAAGAAGAAAAATGAAGTTTGGGAATGGAGTAAAGCGCTAATTATTGCAGTCTTACTCGCTTTTGTCATTCGGTATTTTTTATTTGCTCCAATTGTAGTGGATGGCGAATCCATGCAGTCTACATTACTGGATCAAGATCGAATGATTGTGAATAAAATCAACTATAAAGTAAGTGAACCAAAGCGTTTTGATATCATTGTATTTCACGCTCCTGAAGGAAAAGATTATATAAAAAGAGTAATCGGGTTACCAGGGGATACAATCGAGTATCGTAATGATGTGTTATATGTAAATGGACAAGCTTATGAAGAGCCGTATCTAGAGCATAATAAACAAGTGATAAATGGTCCCCTAACAGAAGATTTCACTGCAACAGTTCCAGACGGAGAACTATTCGTGATGGGGGATAACCGTCAAAATAGTAAAGACAGCCGTCATATCGGTACGATTGGCTTTGATAAAATTATTGGTAGTACAAGTGTTGTGTATTGGCCAATATCCGATTTAAAAATAGTAGAATAATGTTAGTGGAAGAAATAGAGGTGCACGTATGACTATACAATGGTTCCCGGGGCATATGGCAAAGGCCAGAAGACAGGTAACGGAAAAATTAAAGCTGGTAGATATTATTTTTGAATTAGTGGATGCGAGAATTCCTCAATCATCTCGAAATCCCATGATTGATGAAATCATCCAGCATAAGCCGAGAATTGTGTTATTGAATAAAGCAGATATGGCAGATAAAGAACGTACAAAAGAATGGATAAGCTATTTTAAAAAACAAGGTATACAAGCACTTGCGATTAATTCACACGCAGGGGTTGGAATGAAGGAGATTACTGCCTTAGCGAAAGTAGTCTTAGCGGAAAAATTTGATCGGATGAAAGCCAAAGGAATTAGACCGCGAGCGATTCGAGCAATGATTGTTGGAATTCCAAATGCAGGTAAATCTACTTTGATCAATCGATTAGCGAAGAAAAATATTGCGAAAACAGGCAATACACCAGGTGTTACAAAAGCACAGCAATGGATTAAAGTTGGGAAAGAACTAGAGCTTTTAGATACGCCAGGTATACTATGGCCGAAATTTGAAGACCAAGAAGTTGGCTTAAAGCTTGCTTTAACTGGTGCCATAAAGGATACCATTTTAAATCTACAAGATATCGCTATCTTCGGACTACGTTTTTTAGAAAAAGAATATCCAGAGCGCTTAAAAGAAAGATATAATTTAGAAGTGATTCCAGAAGATACAGTAGAGCTATTTGATCATATCGGAACGTTTAGAGGAGCATTATCAGGCGGCGGGATTGTCGACTATGATAAAGTAACAGAACTCATTATCCGAGACATCAGAGGGGAAAAGTTCGGACCTTTAACATTTGAAAAAACAGAAGAAATGTAAGAGCTCCAACGAGAAGTGGCTAAAAACAGACACTTCTCTTTTTTATTTAGCAGTCTTATGGAGAGCAAGTTGTAGTCAGGCTGCAAATGGTAGCAACAAGAATTGCGAAAACAGGCAATAAAAAAAACAATCCATAAACCGATATAAATATCGAGGTGTAAACAATGAAATTAGCAACGATGAAAGAAATAAAAGAGACGCTAGAAGGGGTAAAGGATGTAAATGACCCTTTTATCCTGGAATTACGAAAAGACGAGAGAAAAGGGGCTCAGAAGCTTCTAGAAGCATGGGATAAGCGTATTGCAAAGGAAGAGAAGCTACATGCTCATTTTGTAACGATGAATTACTATGAAAAAGAAATAAGAAGCAAGGGATATACATATATTGCAGGCATTGATGAAGTAGGGAGAGGCCCGCTTGCAGGACCTGTTGTTACTGCAGCCGTTATCCTTCCTGAAAACTTTTATTTACCAGGTATCGATGATTCAAAGAAATTGTCCGAGAAAAAAAGAGAATTATTCTACGAGATTATTAAAAAAGAAGCAATATCTATTGGAGTAGGCATTATTTCGCCTGAAGAAATTGATCGAATTAATATCTATCAAGCAACAAAAAAAGGCATGCTAGAAGCAATTAATGAGCTTTCCCAAACGCCAGACTATTTACTTATTGATGCAATGAAATTAACAACTCCATACCCAAGCCAGTCTCTAATTAAAGGAGACAGTAAAAGTGTTTCGATTGCAGCGGCAAGTATTATCGCGAAAGTGACAAGAGATCGCATGATGAAAGAGTTACATGAAATATATCCTGATTATCATTTTGCAAGCAATATGGGCTATGGTACACAGGAGCATCTAGTAGCTCTCAAGGAATATGGGATTACGATTCATCACCGTAAGAGCTTTTCCCCTGTCAAAGAGATGGTGGAGAATAAATAGTAGGTAAATGAATGGTTTGTATTTCTGTTAAGAAAGAAAGGAGGAAGTAGATGAATATTAACCATATTGTACACGATTTATTTCATGAAAATCGTTTAGGTAACAAAGCCCTTGAATTAAGAGATGGACAACTAGTATATGGAAAATTGACTAAATTATTTCCTCAGCAAATGGCAGAGGTACAAATAGGCGCGCAAAAAATGCTTGCCAGCTTAACCATTCCAGTAACCGTTGATCAAAGCTATTGGTTTCAAGTTTCTATAACGGATGATAAGCCGATTTTAAAAGTATTAACCCAAGCAAATGAAGTGCCAACAGAAAAAGAAAATATGACAGGCTTGCTTCAACAGTTAAATCTTCCTAATTCAAAAGAAAATAGAATGTTGCTCCATTATCTACTTTCTAATAATCTACCAATTACGAAAGAAGCGATTGGAAACATAAGGGAATGGCTACCGAGTTCTTTCGGAAAACAAGAGCTTGCGACAATCGGCCTTATGCTTGAAAGAGAGCTGCCGCTAACAAAAGAAGTGTTTTCTAGTCTTTCGTCTTTACAATCAGATAAAGGAATTAGTGTTCTGATAGAGGAGTTGCACAGCAGCTTTCTGCCCATAAAGTGAAGGAACCAATCTTAAACGATTTGCTTTCTAGTTTAAGGGAGGGAGGGGACGTTTCCCAAGATAATATCGTAGAGATGCTAAAAACTATCTTTCAAAAAATGGGCTATTCATTTGAAGCTGGTTTGTTAAAACGATCACCAATGGGAACGGATCAAGCTACTCAGGAAATGCTAAAGCCCATTCTACTAGAGTTAATGGGAAAAGATATTCCGCTTGTTGTGAAAGAGACAGCTAGTCAATTAATCGATAAAGTGACAGGTTATCAGCTAATGTCTCAGCAATCAGGTCCTATTATGCAGCTAATTACAGAAATTCCCCTTCGTTTCTTTAATCAGCAGGTAGATGTTACGATGCAGTATAATGGAAGAAAAACAGCAGATGGCAAAGTGGATAGTAATTATTGTCGAATTCTTTTTTATTTAAAGCTGGCTAACTTGCAGGATACAGTTATTGATTTAACTATTCAAAATCGGATCATGAATATGAGTATCCTTAATGATCGTGCACCAGAAATAATGTCATTTATAAATAAAGCAGAAGAGCCGTTAAAAGAAAAATTACAGGAGCTCGATTATAAATTGACGTCCGTTCATGCGAAACCCCTGACTAAAGAAGATAAGCCTGTATGGACTCAACAGCAGGCAATGCGAGTGAATACTTACAAAGGGGTGGATCTTAAAATATGAACAAACGAAAAGAAGCGATAGCGTTAACCTATGAACAGCATAAACATGCAGCTCCTACTGTTATTGCTAAAGGAAAGGGCCTAGTGGCAGAGCAAATACTGGAACGGGCGAAAAAAGAGAATATTCCGATCCAGGAAGATGCTTCGCTTGTAGAACTTCTAAGTAAATTAAATATAAATGAACAAATACCGGAAGATTTATATATGGCAGTCGCAGAAGTATTTGCTTTTATTTATTCTTTAGAAAAGGAAATAACGAAAAAAGACGGCTAAAAAGACCGAGAATCAAGAAAAAATTTTTTTGAATGTAAAATATTTAAAGATAAAAGCCTTTTTTATAGACAAAGAAAGGTTTTTTCATTTAAAATGAAAGCGTGACCATATTTTTGTTTTTTCTAAATACATAAAAAATCGAAAATCACTGCGAAAAAACCTATTAATACAGTGATAACGATCTTTATGTCAAAAGAGGAAACAAAAAAGAATGAAATAAATTTCATTCTTTCGTTATAAGATGTAATAATGCAGTTGTCTCCAATTTTACAAAAAAGGGAAATTAAAGGGGTGTGGAAGCTTGAATATTCATGAATATCAGGGGAAAGAGATTTTAGAATTAAATGGCGTTTCAGTACCAAAAGGAAAAGTAGCTTTTACAGTAGAAGAGGCAGTGCGAGCTGCAGAAACATTAAACAGTGATGTATGGGTAGTGAAAGCCCAAATCCATGCTGGTGGTCGAGGGAAAGCTGGTGGAGTAAAGGTTGCAAAAAGTTTAGAAGAAGTACAAACTTATGCATCTGATATTCTAGGCACCACATTAGTTACGCATCAAACAGGTCCAGAAGGAAAATTAGTAAAACGACTATTAATTGAAGAAGGCTGCCGAATCAAGAAGGAATATTACATAGGATTTGTCGTGGACCGCGCAACATCTCGAATCGTATTGATGGCTTCTGAAGAGGGCGGTACAGAAATTGAGGAAATCGCAGAGAAATACCCAGAGAAAATTGTAAAAGAAGTTATTGATCCAGTGACTGGCTTAACTCCATTTCAAGCACGCCGAGTTGCATTTGCGATTAATATCCCAAGCAAGCAAGTAAATAAAGCAGTTGCATTTATGACTGGCTTATACAAAGTGTTTGTAGAAAAAGACTGTTCGATTGCAGAAATTAATCCACTGGTTCTAACAGAGGATGGAAATATTATGGCGTTGGACGCAAAATTAAATTTTGATTCAAATGCTTTGTATAGACATAAAGATATTGTTGCATATAGAGATTTAGATGAAGAAAACGAGAAAGAATTAGAAGCTTCCAAATATGACTTAAGCTATATTGCTCTAAATGGAAATATTGGCTGTATGGTAAATGGTGCTGGACTTGCTATGGCGACGATGGATATTGTCAAGCATTATGGCGGAGAACCGGCTAACTTCTTGGATGTTGGGGGCGGCGCAACAGCAGAGAAAGTAACAGAAGCATTCAAAATCATTCTTTCCGATTCAAAAGTGAAAGGGATTTTTGTCAATATTTTTGGAGGCATCATGAAATGTGATGTCATCGCAACAGGAATTGTGGAAGCTGCAAAGCAAGTTAGTCTTCATGTACCTCTTGTTGTTCGCTTAGAAGGAACAAATGTTGATTTAGGTAAAAAGATTCTCCGTGAATCTGGAGTGGATATTGTAGCAGCAGAATCAATGGCTGATGGTGCTGAGAAAATTGTATCTCTAGTAGAACAGGGAGGGAACGAATAATGAGTGTTTTTATCAATAAAGATACAAAGGTTCTTGTTCAAGGAATAACTGGTGCAACAGCACTTTTTCATACAAAACAAATGATTGAATATGGTACAAAAATCGTTGGGGGAGTAACGCCAGGAAAAGGCGGGACAACAGTAGAAGGAGTACCTGTATTTAATACGGTGAAAGATGCTGTTGAGGTAACAGAAGCGAACGCATCGGTTATTTATGTACCAGCACCATTTGCAGCAGATGCTATTCTTGAAGCAGTAGATGCAGAATTAGATTTAGTAATCTGTATTACAGAGCATATTCCAGTACTAGATATGGTGAAAGTAAAACGTTATATGGAAGGGAAAAAGACTAGATTAATAGGCCCGAACTGTCCAGGTGTGATTACGCCAGAGGAATGTAAGATTGGGATTATGCCAGGATACATTCACAAGAAGGGACATGTTGGAGTTGTATCTCGTTCAGGAACCCTAACTTATGAGGCTGTTCATCAACTTTCCCAAGCTGGAATTGGCCAATCTACAGCGGTTGGTATTGGGGGAGACCCTGTAAACGGAACAGACTTTATCGATACGTTAAAAGCATTTAATGAAGATGAAGATACGTATGCGGTAATTATGATTGGAGAAATCGGTGGTACTGCAGAGGAAGAAGCAGCACGATGGGTGAAGGAAAATATGACGAAACCGGTAGTAGGATTTATCGGTGGACGCACTGCTCCTCCAGGTAAGCGTATGGGTCACGCAGGTGCCATTATCTCAGGTGGAAAAGGCACAGCAGATGAAAAAATCAGTGTGCTAACAGAATGTGGCATTAAAGTATCTCCAACTCCATCAGATATGGGTGCTACACTTATTGAAGTATTAAAAGAGCAGTCCTTATACGAAAAATGTAAAACACATGAAGTAGTAACAAAATGAAATAGAAAATCTAGCCTTATTTTAAAGTAAGGCTAGGTTTTTTCGTGATTTTTTCTGGAGATTAGTAAGGAGGATAGGTAATCTGCGGATTTACAAAAGCAAACAGCGAAAATGAATACTAGGCATAATCCAAAAAAATATTTATAATGAAGGAAGATAATTCCTTATATAATAAGTGTTTTTTGCCTTCCTTTTGTATTTCAGCTAATTTTTTGTGAAAAAGTAGACAAGTGAAAGGAAGAAAAGATGGAAATCGTAAATAAATCATTAATTAAATTGCACCACTGTCGAGGAATTAGCTGGAAAATAATCGGAAGTCTTCTAAAAGCAGATCCTACTCTTCAGTTGCACAAAACTCCTTCCTTTTTATCCTCGTTACCTCCAAATGTAGAAAAGGAAATAGTAGAAACACTCCACTCCAATGATGTGGAAGAGCTATTGAACCAGTATCGTTATAATCAAATCCACGCCATTCCTTTTTTTGATCCATTATATCCCCCCTTTCTAAAAGAGATTTATCAGCCTCCTTGGGTTCTTTATGCGAAAGGGGATGTTTCCTTGCTTCATTCGAAAAAGAAGCTGGCGATTGTTGGTTCCCGTTTAGCAACTACTTATAGTACGAAAGTGATTAAACAGCTTATAAATGAATTAGTAGAGGAGAAAATCACCATAGTAAGTGGTCTAGCACACGGGGTAGATTCCATAGCCCATAAGCTTACTATCGAAAATGGTGGGAAAACAATAGGTGTTATTGCTGGAGGACTGTTTCATATATATCCAAAAGAAAACCGCGAGCTAGCAGGAGAAATGATGAAACATCATCTTGTTCTATCCGAATATCCCCCATTAACAAAACCACTTAAATGGCAATTTCCAATGAGAAATCGTATTATTAGTGGGTTAAGTAACGGAACCTTAGTAGTAGAAGCGAAGAAGAAAAGTGGCTCCTTAATTACTGCTAATTTCGCCGTCAACGAAGGACGAGACGTATTCGCTGTACCAGGAAATATTTTTAGTCCCTATTCAGATGGTCCAAATGAATTAATCCAGCAAGGCGCAAAGCCCGTACTCGAAGCGAAAGATATAATAGAAGAATGGAAGCATTTGATCTAAGGAAGAAATAAGCAAAATCCTCTGATTTATTTATAAAAAAATCGTTTTAAATCGCTGTTTATCAAAATAAAAATAATCATTTTCACAATAGACAAATGAAAATAGTTTTCAATACGAAAGGAAAGTGTTACGCTATAAGCATAAAATTATTTAAGGAATTATCTTTTCACCACTCTAAATGGACAGTAAAGTATAGTTTCCCAAAATGAAATAAGGATTTCTTTATTTGAAAGCTACTATTAAGTTGGTTTGGAGAGGCGACTCCTATGGGAGCGGCTCGGCGCTCGCGGTATGCAGGGAAGCGGAATCAGAAAGCACCACTTATACAAAAGAGAGTGGCAAGCAACAAAATCTTTCCATAAATTTGGAATTATTCATGAAACTTCAAAAAAAAGTGTTGCTATTTTTAGAAATTTGTTATACATTTTGCAACGTATAGATATTTAAACCGAAAATTTACATAAAAAAAGAGAGTGAAAACGTTTGCTACTTATCGGAATGTTTGACAAATCAAAACATAGTATACAATAATAGTGAATATTTAAATCCCTCTTAAGGAGGACAGTGGATGTCAGATTATTTAGTAATCGTTGAGTCCCCAGCGAAAGCAAAGACAATAGAACGATATTTAGGAAAAAAATATAAAGTAAAAGCATCGATGGGACATATTAGGGATCTACCTAAAAGTCAAATGGGTGTTGATATAGAAAAAGAATTTGAACCGAGGTACATAACCATCCGCGGTAAAGGTCCTGTTTTAAAGGAACTAAAAACAGCTGCAAAAAAAGCGAAGAAAATCTATCTAGCAGCTGACCCGGATCGCGAAGGGGAAGCAATTGCATGGCATTTAGCGAATAGCTTAAATGTGGACATTGAATCAGATTGTCGTGTTGTTTTCAATGAAATCACAAAAGATGCCATTAAAGAATCATTTAAGCACCCTCGAGCGATTAATATGGATTTAGTGGATTCTCAGCAGGCTAGAAGGATTTTAGACCGTCTAGTAGGATATAATATCAGTCCACTATTATGGAAAAAAGTGAAAAAAGGACTTAGTGCAGGAAGAGTGCAATCTGTTGCTGTACGGCTCATTATTGAAAGAGAACGAGAAATCAAAGCGTTTGAGCCAGAGGAATACTGGTCCATTGAAGGAAGCTTTATTAAAGGGAAAAATAATTTTGAAGCATCCTTTTATGGGGTAAATGGAGAAAAAATCGAGCTTCATTCAGAAGAAGATGTTAAGAAAATAACTAGTCAGTTAAATGATAATAAATTCACCGTAGATAAAGTGAGTAAAAAAGAACGGAAGAGAAATCCAGCCGTCCCATTTACTACTTCTTCTCTTCAACAGGAAGCTGCTCGTAAATTAAATTTCCGTGCCAAGAAAACGATGATGCTAGCACAGCAATTATATGAAGGAATTGATCTTGGTAAAGAAGGCACAGTTGGTTTAATTACGTATATGAGAACCGACTCAACTAGAATCTCAGAGGTTGCCCAAGGGGAAGCATTTGAATTTATTAACAGTCACTACGGGAAAGAGTATACAAGAGAAGAAAAGAAAAAAGAAAAGAAAAATGCTAAGGTTCAGGATGCCCATGAAGCAGTTCGTCCAACTAGCATTGGTCGTGAGCCGAATAAGGTAAAGGAATTCCTATCTCGAGATCAATTTCGATTGTATAAGTTAATTTGGGAAAGATTTATTGCTAGCCAAATGGCATCAGCAGTAATGGACACAATGAGTGTCGATTTATCAAACGGTAACGTCAAATTCCGTGCAAACGGGTCAAAAATTAAGTTTCCAGGCTTTATGAAAGTATATGTGGAAGGCACAGATGATAATGTGGACGAAAAAGATCGACAGCTTCCTGATTTGAAAGAAGGGGACACGGTATTAAATAAAGATATTGATACAAAGCAGCATTTTACTCAGCCGCCTCCACGCTATACAGAAGCGAGACTGGTAAGAACACTTGAAGAATTAGGAATAGGGAGACCATCAACCTTTGCTCCAACCTTAGATACGATTCAAAAACGGGGCTATGTAGCGCTTGACAATAAACGCTTTATTCCAACTGAATTAGGAGAAATTGTCCTAGAGTTGATTTTGGAATTCTTCCCTGAAATATTAAACATCGAATTTACTGCCAATATGGAACAAGATTTAGATAATATTGAAGCAGGTAAAGTCAATTGGGTAAAAGTTATTGATGAGTTTTATCAAACGTTTGAGAAGAGACTTGAAGTAGCAGAGCAAGAAATGCAAACAATTGAAATAAAAGATGAACCAGCTGGAGAGGACTGTGAAGAGTGCGGTCATCCAATGGTTTATAAAATGGGTCGATATGGAAAATTCATGGCTTGTAGTAATTTCCCAGATTGCAGAAATACAAAAGCCATTGTGAAGGATATAGGCGTAAAATGTCCGAAGTGCCATGAAGGCAATATAATTGAAAGAAAAAGTAAAAAGCGCAGAATTTTTTATGGATGTGATCGCTTTCCAGAATGTGATTTCATTTCATGGGATAAGCCTCTCCAAAGACCTTGTCCAAAATGTGAAAGCATGCTTGTAGAGAAAAAATTGAAAAAAGGTGTACAAGTACAGTGTGTAAGCTGTGATTACAAAGAAGAGCCACAAAGCTAAAGGTTTCTTTTAAAATAGTGCATCTACCTTTTAGGAAAATGGAGAATAATAAGCAAATGGTTTTGAGGGTGAGCGGTATGCTCACTCTCTTGTCTGTTACTACCAAATTATGCTTATTGATTTACTGAATATAATATATTTGGAAGATAATGAAAGCCGGAAATTATTTTTATAAAAAAATATTTATTCTCTTGAAGTAGAAACTTTTCATTCTTTCATTCGTATAGTAAAATGCTATGAGTGATTACTTCCTATAATGTAGGATTAGCTATACTAATCTTAGGGAAAAAGGAAGAAATAAACATAAAACGAAAATATTGTGACAAACAATTCGGAACTTTGTGAAAAATATGTAAATTTATTGCTTGTAGATAAAAAGTATGATAATATGATGAAGCCGTTGTGAGGTGAGGTTATGAAACTGGAATTAAACAATCATGTACAGGCATTTATTACCTATTTGCAGATTGAAAAGAATTACTCACCATATACAATAGAATTTTATACGCAAGATATTAATCAATTCTTTCACTTTATGAAAGATCAAGTAATAGACAAGTTAGAAGACGTTAGTCCATCTGATGTAAGAATATACTTAACAGAGCTTTTTTCACAGCAATTAGCAAGAAAAACGATTGCGAGAAAAATATCTAGTTTGAGAAGTTTTTATCGATTTTTGCTAAGGGAAAAAGTAGTAGAAAATAATCCGTTTTCTGCCGTATCGATCCCTAAGCTAGAAAAGAGATTACCTGATTTTTTCTACGAGGAAGAATTGCAGCAACTCTTTTTATCATGTGATACGAACACCCCCCTTGGGCTAAGAAACAAAGCATTGCTTGAATTATTGTATGCAACTGGCATTCGTGTTGGAGAATGTACAAAAATTCAATTAAGCGATATTGATTTTAGTGTTTCTACCGTATTGGTTAGGGGAAAAGGACAAAAGGAACGATATGTTCCATTTGGTAGTTTTGCTCATCAAGCTCTTGAAGCGTACATAAAGACTGGTAGGAATAAGCTGATGAAAAATACTTCAACTCATTCTTATTTGTTTGTTAATTATCGCGGAGGAATTTTAACAGATAACGGAGTTCGTGATATCTTAAATAAAATGATGGATACTTCATCCTCACAAGGAAAAATTCATCCCCATAAATTGAGACATTCATTTGCAACCCATTTGTTAGCAAATGGCGCAGATATGAGAACAGTTCAAGAATTATTAGGTCATGCATTTTTAACATCAACTCAAATATATACTCATGTTACTAATGAGTATTTAAAAAAGACATATATGTCTTATCACCCTAGGGCATAGTCAATTGGATAAGGAGGAAGTAACATGTCTGAAATGCCACAATTTCATGCAACAACTATTTTTGCGGTAAAACATAAAGGGAAGTCAGCAATGTCCGGTGATGGTCAGGTAACACTCGGGAATGCTGTTGTAATGAAACATACTGCCCGAAAGGTAAGAAAACTTTTTAACGGGAAAGTAATTGCAGGATTTGCGGGATCAGTTGCGGATGCCTTCACCCTTTTCGAACTATTTGAAGGGAAATTAGATGAGTTTAATGGGAACTTACAGCGTGCATCAGTGGAGCTTGCGAAGCTTTGGCGCAGTGATAAAGTTCTTAGAAAGCTGGAAGCGATGTTGATTGTTATGAATGAAACGGACCTATTATTAGTATCTGGGACAGGCGAAGTAATTGAACCAGATGATGGTATACTTGCAATCGGTTCTGGTGGGAACTATGCACTTGCTGCTGGTAGAGCGCTCAAAACCTATTCTGGAGATAATCTTTCTGCATACGACATCGCGAAAGCGGCTCTAGAGATTGCTGGTGAAATTTGTGTTTATACAAATAATAATATCATCGTGGAAGAATTATAGGGGAGGATTTTTATTATGCAAAAAAGTGCTAGTTTAACACCTCGTCAAATTGTAGAGCGTCTTGATCAATATATTGTTGGACAAAAGGATGCAAAAAAAGCGGTGGCTGTCGCATTAAGAAACCGTTTTCGCCGAAGCTTGCTGGATGAAAAACTCAGAGATGAAATCAATCCTAAAAATATTTTAATGATTGGACCAACAGGAGTTGGTAAAACAGAAATAGCAAGAAGAATTGCGAAAATTGTTAATGCGCCATTTGTTAAAGTAGAAGCGACTAAATTTACGGAAGTCGGTTATGTTGGACGCGATGTGGAATCTATGGTTCGTGATTTAGTTGAAACATCTGTACGCTTGGTAAAAGAGGAAAAGATGTTTCAAGTGAAAGAAAGAGCAGAAATTGCAGCAAATAATCGTCTTGTTGAATTATTAGTTCCTTCTGCTACAAAGAAATCCACCAATTACAAAAATCCTTTGGAAATGCTTTTTGGCGGTGGGGCTACAGATACAGACGAAGAAGAGTCGACTGTGGAAGAAACTAGTAAGTCAGAAAAAAGAAAAATAGTGAAAGAAAAACTTGCACTAGGCGAACTAGAAGACGAAGTAGTAACGGTAGAAGTAGAAGAGCAGCAGCCTTCTATGTTCGATATGCTCCAAGGTTCTGGTATAGAACAAATGGGGATGAATATGCAGGATGCTTTGAGTAGCTTTATGCCGAAGAAAAAGAAAAAGCGCAAACTAACAGTTAGAGAAGCGCGTATTGTCCTAACAAATGAAGAAGCGCAAAAGTTAATTGATATGGATGAGGTTACACAGGATGCTCTTGTTCGTGCCGAACAAATGGGTATTATCTTTATTGATGAAATTGATAAAATTGCTAGTAAGTCTAATGGCGGTTCTTCAGCGGATGTATCAAGAGAAGGCGTACAGCGAGACATATTACCTGTAGTAGAAGGATCAACAGTCGTAACAAAATATGGATCTGTAAAAACAGATCATGTATTATTTATTTCTGCTGGTGCTTTTCATATGTCGAAGCCGTCTGATTTAATCCCAGAATTGCAAGGAAGATTTCCAATTCGTGTAGAACTTACGAAATTAACAGTAGATGATTTTTATCGAATTCTTGTTGAACCAGATAATGCGTTGATTAAGCAATATCAAGCATTATTACAAACAGAAGGTATAGAAATAGAATTTTCTGACGAAGCTATTCGTAAGATAGCTGAAGTAGCTTATGAAGTGAATCAAAATACAGATAATATCGGTGCGCGTAGACTTCATACAATTCTAGAAAAACTATTGGAAGACTTGTCTTTCGAAGCACCAGAAATAACAATGGAAAAAATAACGATTACTCCAAAGTATGTGGAGGAAAAGTTAGGAGCCATCTCAAGAAATAAAGACTTAAGTCAATTTATACTATAATTTAGTAGAACGAAAATGTACTCCTGAAAGGTAAAGGTATAAGTAGACATAGATTATTTCAAGTGTTGGTTTTAGTTAACAGGAGGAATATGAAATGGATTTATTAACAAAAACTAGAAAAATAAACGCAATGCTACAAAGAGCTGCAGGAAAACCAGTTAATTTTAAGGAAATGTCTGAAACGTTAAGTGACGTTATTGAAGCAAATATTTTCGTTGTAAGTAGAAGAGGGAAACTACTTGGTTTTGCAGTTAATCAGCAAATTGAAAATGATCGCATGAAAAAGATGCTTGAAGATCGCCAATTCCCAGAAGAATATACAAATAGCTTGTTTAATATTCAGACTACATCAAGCAACTTAGAAATTGAAAGTGAATATACAGCTTTCCCAGTTGAAAATAAAGAATTATTTGCAAAAGGTCTTACTACAATTGTACCAATTATTGGTGGTGGAGAAAGACTTGGAACATTAATTCTTGCAAGATTACAAGAACAATTCCAAGATGATGATTTAATTCTTGCTGAATATGGTGCTACTGTAGTTGGTATGGAAATTCTTCGTGAAAAAGCAGAAGAAATTGAAGAAGAAGCAAGAAGCAAAGCGGTTGTTCAAATGGCGATTAGCTCTCTATCCTATAGTGAATTAGAAGCAATTGAGCATATTTTTGAAGAATTAAATGGTAATGAAGGATTGTTAGTAGCTTCTAAAATTGCAGACCGTGTTGGTATTACAAGATCTGTAATTGTAAATGCATTGCGTAAATTAGAAAGTGCTGGCGTTATCGAGTCTCGTTCTTTAGGAATGAAAGGTACTTATATTAAAGTACTTAATGATAAATTCTTATTAGAGCTTGAGAAATTAAAAACAAATAAATAATACTTATCTGTTCCGAAATAAATTCATTTATGTAACAGATGAAGATAAAAAACCTTTTCAGCTATGTGAAAAGGTTTTTTTGTGTCTACATAAGTATTTGAAGAAAGTATTAAAATGAACAGGAAGAAAAGATTATTTAATCTAAACATATCATTCGACAAAAACCGCACATTTACCAATTATTTTTCATTTACATGACAGAGTGTTTCCCTGTATATTTGTGTACATAGCCAATATATTGTATCAATTAGTAATTAATGACCACGAAAAAAGTAATAGATAAATGTATAAATCACCAACTTTTTACCAGAAAAACGATGAAATATGTCGAATGTAAACTAAAATAGGTAAAAAGCATCATTAAAATTCTCCTCTTTACCATAGACATCTTATTACAAATTAATTAAAATTAAACCTATCATGTAAAAAAAACGTCATAAAAAAACAATATTCAACAATTTTCTTAAAAATGATTTCTTGAGGTGTGATAAAGTGAATCTTTTTTCTAATACAATAACAACCTTAGAAAATGCAATAAATTATTCGAATCAAAAGCAAAAGGTTATTGCGCAAAATATCGCAAATGTAGATACACCAAACTATAAAGCGAAAACAGTAACTTTTAAAGATTCGTTATCGAGTGCAATGAGTGCGAACGTAACAAATAGTAAACATATTTCTTTTGCATCTTCTAACTCTTCCACAGCAGTTGTTTCAAAAAATGGAGTTACTTATAATAACAGCGGCAATAGCGTGGATATGGATAAAGAAATGACAGACCTTGCAACAAATCAAATATACTACAATGCGTTAATTGATCGGATTAGTGGTAAATTTAGTTCATTAGAAAGTGTAATTAGAGGAGGTAAGTAAGGATGACTATTTTTAATAGTATAAACACTACAGCCTCTGCTTTAACAGCCCAAAGGTTAAGAATGGATGTTATTTCTTCTAATATGGCGAACGTTGATACAACGAGAGGGAAATTAGTAAATGGTGAGTGGGAGCCTTACAAGCGAAAACAAGTTGTTTTTCAAGAGCAAGAAGGTTCCTTTGCTTCGCATTTAAATGCCGCCAGAGGAAATAACAATGATGCAGGTGCAGGAGTGAAAGTATCGCAAATTGTAGAAGACGAAACACCATTTGAGATGGTTTATGATCCGGAAAATCCAGATGCGGATGAGAATGGATATGTTAATATGCCTAACGTAGATCCATTGCGTGAGATGGTTGACTTAATGAGTGCTTCTAGATCTTATGAAGCGAATGTCACTGTTTTAAATGCTTCAAAAAGTATGTTAATGAAAACATTAGAAATCGGTAAATAGAGCGAAAAGAGGTAATTAGATGGAACCATTAAATTTTTCAACAGTATCTTCTGCATTTCCATTAACGAATACAGCAACTACTAATAAAACATCTGTTGCAAATACTCAAAAAAACTTTGCTTCCTTTTTAAAAGAATCTATTAACAGTGTCAATCAAGCACAAAATGAATCAGATGTGCTGACAAATAAGCTAGCAAAAGGTGAAAATGTCGATTTATCTCAAGTGATGATCGCATCTCAAAAAGCAAGTATTACTATGCAAGCTACAATGGAAATACGTAATAAAGCAGTAGAAGCTTATCAAGAAATAATGCGAATGTCCGTGTAATATAAAGACTGTTTCAAAAAAAATATGGTTGAATGTTAAATAGAGTGGGCGTTTAATCCTACTCTATAAAGTGACAAAGCTCTGCGAAGCGTAGCATAACGGAGTGAATGCAAAATCTCCCGTGTAAGCAAGTGTCCATGCGATAAACGGGCTTCATTCAATAGAGGAAAAACATTTGACATAAAAGATGGGCGGTTTTTACCTAAACAAAATTACGGTAGCCGGGGGAAGATAATGAAAGAAAATCTAAATAAAATATTTAATCCTTTAAAAGAGTATTGGCAGAGTCGTACAAAAAAGCAAAAGACTGTGATTACAAGTAGCGGACTTTTGCTTCTTCTAGTTGTTATATTTTCGGCTTATTTTTTTACGAGAGTAACATTAGTACCACTTTACAGTAATTTAACGCCTTCTGAAACAGGTGCTATTAAAGAGAGTCTTGATGGTAGAGGGATAACTTCTGAAATTTCTGGTGGGGGTACAGTTATTAGTGTTCCAGAAGAAGTGGTAGACACATTAAAAGTGGAACTAGCAGCAGAAGGCATTCCGAAGTCAGGTAGTATTGATTATTCCTTCTTTAGCGAGAATGCAAGCTTTGGAATGACAGATAACGAATTTAATGTTTTAAAACTAGATGCTTTACAAACTGAAATTGCAAACTTAATCAAAGGTGTTGAAGGGATTAATAACGCAGATGTTGTTATCACTTTACCAGAAGAAAGTGTATTTGTTTCTGATCAAGGTGGAGAAGCTACAGCCTCTATCGTATTAAATACGAAACCAGGCTATAACTTCTCGGAAAATCAAATTAAAGGGTTATATACACTCGTGTCCAAAAGTGTACCAAACCTTCCTACAGATAATATCGTCATAACTAACCAAAACTTTGAGTATTTTGATTTAAATTCTTCAAATAATTCTGCGACAGATACTTTTACTGCGCAAAACAATGTGAAAAAACAAATTGAACGTGATATTCAAAGACAAGTACAAACAATGTTAGGAACTTTAATGGGACAAGATAAAGTCGTTGTATCTGTTACTGCTGATATTGACTTTACCCAAGAAAATAGAGAAGAAAACCTAGTTACACCTGTTGATGAAGAAAATATGTCAGGAATTGAAATTAGTGCCCAAAATATTACTGAAACATATACAGGTGAAAATGCTGCAAATGGTGGAGTTGTACAAGCAGAAGAGGGTACAGATACAACAACATATAATGCAGAAACAGGATCCGGTAATGGCGATTATGAAAAAGTCGAACAAACCGTTAATAGTGAAGTAAATCGTATAAAAAAACAAATTGTTGAAAGTCCTTATAAAATTCGTGATTTAGGCATTCAGGTAATGGTAGAGCCACCTGATGCAAATGATACTACTTCCTTACCACAGGAAAGCATTGATGATATTTCCAATATTTTAGGAACAATCGTTCGAACATCTATTGATAAAACTTCTACTGGTGGAGAACTGACAGATGAGGATGTTCAAAGTAAGATTGCAGTGTCTGTTCAACCATTTAATGGAAAAACGCAAACGACAGAAGTAGTAAAAGCGTCGATTCCATGGTGGATTTATGCAGTTGGTGGAACATTACTTGCCATTATTATTCTATTAATCTTCTTATTTATGAATGCGAGAAAGAAAAAGAAACAAGAAGAAGTGGAAGAAATTATTCAACCAGTTACACCTGTCGTTGATATAAATGATGAGCAAGAGAATGAAGGTACGATCAGAAGAAAACAACTTGAAAAAATGGCAAAAGAAAAACCAGAGGAATTTGCAAAATTACTTCGTACATGGATTACGGAAGAGTAAGGAGTGTTGTTAAATGGCAAGGAAAGAATCAAATGAATTATCTGGCAAGCAAAAAGCGGCCATTCTCCTTATATCATTAGGTCCTGATGTTGCAGCTTCGGTTTATAAACATTTAAGTGAGGAAGAGATTGAACGATTGTCACTTGAGATATCAGGAGTTAGAAAAGTGGAGAATACTTCTAAAGAAAATGTTTTAGAAGAATTTCATAATATCGCACTTGCTCAAGATTATATCTCTCAAGGTGGTATTGGATATGCAAAAACAGTGTTGGAGAAGGCGCTTGGTTCAGAACAAGCATCTATTATCTTAAATAGATTGACTTCTTCCCTTCAAGTAAGACCTTTTGATTTTGCAAGAAAAGCAGATCCAAGCCAAATATTAAATTTTATCCAAAACGAACATCCACAGACAATCGCATTAATCTTATCGTACTTGGATCCAACGCAGGCAGGACAAATATTGTCTGAATTGCCACAGGAAGTACAAGCTGATATTGCAAGAAGAATCGCTGTAATGGATAGCACTTCTCCTGAAATTATCAATGAAGTGGAACAAATATTGGAAAGAAAACTATCTAGTACTGTTACACAAGACTATACACAAACTGGTGGTATTGAAGCAGTTGTTGAAGTGCTAAATGGGGTTGATAGAGCTACAGAGCGAACCATTTTAGATGCGCTTGAAATCCAAGATCCAGAATTAGCAGAAGAAATTAAGAAAAGAATGTTTGTCTTTGAAGATATTGTTACATTGGATAACAGAGCAATCCAAAGAATTATACGTGATTGTGAAAATGAAGATCTAATGCTTGCACTTAAAGTTTCTGGTGATGAAGTGAAAGAGATTGTTTACAGCAATATGTCTACGAGAATGGCTGAATCCTTTAAAGAAGAAATGGAATTTATGGGACCAGTTCGCTTAAAAGATGTGGAAGAAGCGCAATCCAGAATTGTTGCAATCATTAGACGTCTGGAAGATTCAGGAGAAATTGTGGTTGCTCGTGGCGGAGGAGATGACATCATTGTCTAGGTTAATTAAGTCAAGATATTCAAACCCTGATGATACGAAAGAGAAAGTTATTTCGATTAAGTATATAGATGCCTTCGATTCTGAATTTGAAAAATCTAGAGAAGTTACTCAAAGTGAATATAACAAAATAATAAATACAGCACATGAAGAAGCCGAAGCATGGAAGAACCAGGCTTTAGCTGAAGCTGAACAGATAAGAGTTCAGCTTTCAGAAGAAAAGCAAAATTGGGAATTAGAAAAAGTACATTTAATAGAAGAAGCAAAAAAAAATGGCTTTCAAGCAGGATTTGAGGAAGGCCAAAACATTGGCTACCAAGAAGCGTACAGCTACATTCAACAAGCAAAAGATACAGTAGCTGCATCTAAGACTGATTATGAAAAGTATTTACAATCTGCTGAAAGTACTATTTTAGAGCTGGCTCTTGAAGTTGCAGGAAAAATTATCAACAGCAAGATTAGTGAAGAACAACAAAATTTCATTCCTCTTGTGCAAAATGCCTTAAAAGAAGTGAGAAAACAGAAAGAAATACAATTACATGTGAACCCTATCCATTACGAAATGATAATAGGGGAAAAAGAGGAACTATTACAATTATTCCCGATTAAGCCAAGCCTTTTCATTTTTCCTGATGAAACGATGGAAGAGAATGGTTGTATCATTGAAACAGCAACTGGTCGTTTAGATGCAAGTGTAGATACACAATTACTCATGATTAAAAATAAGCTACTTGAAATATTGGAGAGTGAAGAAGGTTGAAAGCACAAGCATTACTAAGCTCGATTTCGTCCATTGACACTTATAAACAATATGGTCGTGTGAAAAAAGTAGTAGGATTAATGATCGAGTCACAGGGACCAACCAGTTCAATTGGGGATGTTTGTAATATTCATATAGGAACAAAACATAAACGAATCATTAAAGCAGAAGTAGTCGGATTTAATGATGAAAATATAATTTTAATGCCCTATACAACGGTAAATGATATTTCACCAGGCTGCTTAGTAGAAGCTTCATCTGAACCACTAGAAATAAAGGTAGGACCTGGGTTAATTGGGACGGCAATTGATGCATTAGGAATGCCTTTAGATGGTTCGATGTTACCAAAAGGTTTAAAGTCTGTTCCAATTGATCAAGAACCTCCTAACCCAATGACGAGACCTCCTATCTCGCAATCAATGGAAGTTGGCGTTCGATTAATTGATGGTCTTTTAACTGTCGGTACTGGTCAAAGGCTTGGCATTTTTGCCGGTAGTGGTGTTGGAAAAAGTACATTACTTGGGATGATTGCAAGAAATACAAAAGCGGATTTAAATGTCATTGCCTTAATCGGAGAACGGGGAAGAGAAGTACGAGAATTTATTGAACGTGATTTAGGTCCAGAAGGATTGAAAAGGTCCATAGTTGTCGTTGCTACATCCGATCAACCAGCATTAATGAGAATAAAGGGTGCTTATACAGCTACGGCGATTGCTGAATACTTTCGTGATAAGGGCTTAAATGTCATGTTAATGATGGATTCCGTTACACGTGTTGCTATGGCACAAAGGGAAGTTGGACTAGCTATAGGGGAGCCGCCAACTACGAAAGGCTACACACCATCTGTTTTTGCGATATTGCCAAAACTTCTTGAGAGAACCGGTACAAATGAATACGGAAGTATAACGGCTTTTTATACCGTACTTGTTGATGGGGATGATATGAACGAGCCAATTGCAGATACAGTGCGGGGGATTTTAGATGGGCACTATGTACTAGATCGAGCGCTCGCAAATAAGGGGCAATATCCCGCTGTTAATGTTTTGAAAAGTGTTAGCCGTGTAATGAATCATATCGTGCCAAAAGAACATGTAAAAGCGGCAGAGCGATTGCGAGATCTTCTTAGTACGTATATGAATTCCGAAGATTTAATCAATATAGGGGCTTATAAGAAAGGTTCTTCTAAAGAAATCGATACGGCGATTAGGTTGTATCCAGGTATTCTGTCCTATATAAAGCAGGCAACAGATGAGAAGGTTTCAATTGAAGAAAGCCTCCATTCCTTATTAACTTTAGTTGGAACAGAGGGATAATAGATGAGCTATCAATTTAAATTTGAAAAAATCCTAACCATTCGAGAAAGAGAAAAAGAAGAGGCAAGCTCTGCTTATAATCAATCAGTAAATAGATTTGAAGAGGCTGCTGAAAAATTATATGAGCTACTAAAGAGAAAAGAAGACCTAGAAGCTTATCAAGCAGACAAAATTGCAACAGGGTTATCCGTTCAAGAAATTAGACATCATCAGCAATTTGTAGCTAATTTAGCAAAAACGATTGAACATGCCCAAAAAATGGTTCAAAATGCCCGAAATTCAATGGTTTATTTTCAAGAAAAAATGCTAGAAAAAAATATGGAAGTAAAAAAGTTTGTGAAAATAAAGGAAAAAGATCACACCAATTATTTAGCGTTAGAACGAGCGGCAGAGGCGAAACAGATGGATGATATTTCTCTTCAACAATATATGCAACATGAAAGGTAGGTGGCTAAATGGAAAACTCATGGGAAGAAAAAAAGAAGCCATTTAACTTTTTCCAGCGTTTTCTAATGGTTGCAGTCATTCCGAGCCTTTTTGCAATCATTGTTCTTGTGCTATTGCTAATGTATTCGGGAGCAGATATTGCAGAGAAGGGCAGAGAGTTACTAAATACTATTCCTTTTCTTAGCGAAGAAAAAAAATCGACGGATAAATTACTTGAAAATAATAAAAACACAATCAGTTCCTTACAAACAAAGCTGGAAGAACGGGATGCGCAAATAAAAACATTAGAATCCCAATTAGAAAATAGTGAAAATAGAATTCAATCTGTCAATGCGGAAAAGGAAAAATTGCAGAGTGAATTAACGTCTCTTCAATCAGCTCAAGAGGAAACAAAAAAGGCAGTTGCTGAGATTGTGAAAACATATGATACGATGTCGGCGAAAAATGCTGCGGCGATTTTGTCAGAGATGAGTGAAAACGAAGCTTTGAAAATTTTGGCAGAGCTAAAACCAGCAAAACTTGCGTCGATATTAGAGAAAATGGAACCATCCATTGCCTCAAAATATACAGAACTATTATCGGAAAATGCAACAGTCAATCCGTAAATAGGAACCGTCTCATTGAAAGGGGGTGAAAAATTGCAACTAGGACTGATTAATTCATGGCGAAAAATGGAGTTAACGAGTGTTCAAGGAATACCAACCGATAATATAGATGGACAGTTTATGCAAATAATTAACGCTTTAAAAACGAAGCCTCAATCTGGTGAATTCGACCAAAAGAGCGCACAAAATGAGGGCCTAAATCAGCTACTGACCATACTGTCTAACGCAACAGATGCAAAGTACCAATCCAATGTGGACAGTGAAATGGAGACAGACTCTATAGATTTTACAACTGAAGATGATGAGTTTTCATTAAATCTTGAAGCGTTAGTATCTAAGCATCATCCTTTTTCAGATGGAGTAGATATTCCTGCATTAGATGACACCAATATGGATTCTGTTGTCGCCGAAACATTTGCTAATTTAGAAAACAAAATTACGCAAGTTTTAAAGTCAGAAATGAATACGAAGCTAGCTCCAGATATGTTTAAGCAAACAGAGTTACCTGCTTTGTTAAAGGATTTAAAACGGTTGGAGCAAACAGTAAATAAGCTACCAGAAATGTCTGCTGCTCAAAATATTACGGGAACGGTACAAGATTTACACCATTTAATCCTTTCAATTAGTAATGTTATAGCATTAAATGCAAACAGTGCTACAAAGAATGCGGATAAGAACATTGATACGAAAGCTGGCAATTCGTTCACGAATAATAGTACTTTTGTTGGTGCACTTAAGTTCCCTTCAGCCAAAAACAATGTGCAAATGGCAGATAAAGAGCAAATGTTAGAAGGTAAGCAACAAAACGCGGAAGATATTTTAGTGAGTGAGGATAAAGCAATTCCGTTTGAGGTAACGAATCAAGAGCAGCTACCTGGACAAATAGTTGAAGCCTCCTTACAAGAAAGAGTAAAGACGGCACCGATAAACAAAGAATTTAAGTCCGAAATGAATGCTCCTCCGGTTCTTCATAGCAAAATAAATAATCAAGTGGTTACTGAAATTGCCGATCACTTGGCTGATGAAAATCCGCCATTGCAAATGGATAAGCAACAAAAGGCTAGTGAGAGTATTCAACAAGAAATTAGGCTAACTACTGATAATCATCCTATTGAAACGAATGCAGTGGAAATGGTAGCACATATGGAAGAGCGTAGTAGTAACACAGATACGAAGGCTCCAGTTGTGAGTGAAATAGGGATGGCTTTTAATGGTATAGACGAAGATTATTTATTGCAGATGACAAGAGAACAGAAGAATAATCTGTTATCTCAACAAAATAGTTCAAGTGAACCAGTTCTAGAAGAAACAGAAGTAGTAATGAAAGAAGCAGTAATACAGGGTAGTGAGGATAATGGAGATATCCCAAAAAGATATTCAACTATTGATACGAAGCTATTAGCCATACAAAATCGTGTATTACAAGAAAGTAGAAATATTATTGGGAAAGAAACAAATACAACAAATTCGAAAATGGATGCTTCACAAACGATTGTTACAGAAGCAACGAGCGAGCTTAAAGCGATTATCTCATCGATTCTTACCAAGCTTGATAAACAACTAGAACAAAAGAATACACCGGTAGTTCAAAAAGTGATTAATCCTATAATGGTAAGTTCCTTACGAAAAGCAGGAGAAACACTCATGCCAAGTGTAGAAATAAAGGCAACAACAGTTAAAGGGAATGAGTATGATATAGATTCAAATGTACTTCCAACTGTGCAAAATACCTTTATAAAGCAACATCCGTTTACGTTATTAACGAGTTCAGGAGAAATGGCACAGCCGAAAAATGTGGAGGAACAATTTGCCAAACTATTAGCAAATAGTACGTTTACTAAAGTAGGCGATATGCAAAAGCTCGCCATTCGTCTTGCGCCAGATCATTTAGGGTCGATTCGAATTGAAATTACCCAAAATGAAGGTAATATGATAGCGAGAATTATAACGACAACTGCTGAAGCGAAAGAAACACTAGAAAAACAGCTTACTAGCTTAAAACATGGGTTTGCAGCACAAAATCTGCAAGTGGATAAGCTTGATATCGTTGTCTCTTCTCAACCACAGGAGAAACTGCAAAAAGAGCAACAGCAGCAACAAGAACAGCAACAGTCTCAATCACAAAGACACAAAAAAGATGCAGATGAAGATGAGAATAAACGAAAAACTTCCTTTTTTGAGGAATTATTAAATATGGAAGTCTAGAGGAGCAAGAATAGATGGCAAATACAATTAGTGACACTTCTCTTTATTTATCAGACTATCAGAAATCAACTAATTCAACTGGTAGCTCTTCTTTAGGAAAAGATGATTTCTTGAAAATTTTAATTACCCAATTACAAAACCAAGATCCATCTAATCCAATGGATGATAAAGAGTTTATTGCACAGATGGCTCAGTTCTCAAGCTTAGAACAAATGCAGAATTTGAATTCATCTATGACAAACTTAATTTCCCTGCAAACACAGTCCAATTTAATCTCTTACGGCCAATTTATGGGACAAGAAGTGAATTGGAGTAAGATAGAAACCGATGAAGCAGGCAATAGCATAACATCTTCTGGTGTTGGAAAAGTTACTTCCGTTGCTTTCACGGGTGATAGTGTGGAATTTACGCTAGATGATGGATTAAAAGTTACTCCAGCAAATATAAGTAGTGTGAGTAAAGATTCATCAGAAAATAATCTGGTGCTAGCAAGTCAATTAATTGGAAAAACCGTTTCTTATGCCAATACGAATAATGAAGAAGTAAGTAGTAAGGTTCAGTCAGTATCATTAAAGAATGGACAAATACAACTAACATTGGATGATGAGGCAGGAAGCAAAATTGCCTCAGGACAAATTACAAAAATTGAATAGGAAGTGATTAGATGGATAAGTCCATTTATCCTTCAATAAAATCACATGCTGCTATTAAAAATGGTATTGAGGCGATTAAATCAAACGCAACTGTGCATAAAGCGCAAAATATTCCATCGTTTTCTACCCATTTACAACAGTCGATTTCATCTTTAAATACGCTGAACATTAGTAAACATGCAAATGAGAGACTTCAGCAACGAGGTATTGAAATAGATGATGCCAAATGGAAGGCGATTGAAGAAAAAGTTACCCAGGCAAAGAAAATGGGAATAAAAGAATCACTCGTACTTTTAAATAATGCTGCATTAATCGTAAGTGCGAAAAACAATACGGTAATCACGGCAATGGATCGTGAGGAAGCAACAGATCAGATTTTTACTAATATAAATGGAACCATCATTATGAATTAAAAAAAGGCTGGACCAAAAATGGAGGCCAAAAACTGCTGAATGATAGAGGCAGTTCATTCGAAGGGAGATAATTATACATGTTACGTTCATTATATTCAGGAATCAGTGGGATGAAAAACTTTCAAACAAAATTAGATGTTATTGGGAATAATATTGCTAACGTTAATACCTATGGCTTTAAAAAAGGTCGTACAACTTTCAGTGATCTAATTAGCCAAACAACTTCAGGTGCAACTGCTCCAACCGGAAATCAAGGTGGTATTAATGCAAAGCAAGTTGGACTTGGAGCACAAGTAGCTTCAATTGATACTCTTCATACACAAGGAAGTATGCAAACAACAGGTCGAGTACTTGACTTAGCTATCTCTGGAGAAGGCTACTTTGAATTACAAGATGCTAGTGGTGCAAGTTTTTATACGAGAACAGGGAATTTTTATTTCGATGCAAATAGAAACATCGTTAACTCAAGTGGGTTGAAATTATCAATTGAAGGAGATGCAATCATTCCTGCTGATGCTCAAAGTTTTAGTATTGGTACAGATGGGCAAATAAGTTATGTTGATGCAACAGGTGCTTTACAACAAGGTGGCCAAATTCAAATGTTCACTTTCCAAAATCCAGAAGGACTTGATAAAGCGGGCGGTAATACTTTCCAAGTTTCTGGTAACTCAGGACCGGCGACTCAAACTTTTGCTGGACAAGACGGAGCAGGTTCTCTTAACAGTGGTTATCTAGAGATGTCTAACGTTGACCTTTCAGAAGAATTCACGGAAATGATTGTTGCACAAAGAGGATTCCAATCCAATACAAAAATCATCACAACTTCTGATGAAATTCTTCAAGAATTAGTTAACTTAAAACGATAATTTAATTGGAGGGGAAGAGGCTATCATTTAGGGTAGCCTCATACAAAAAAATGATACATTTAACTCGACTAAATGGAAAAAAGTTTTTATTAAATGCTTTATTTATTGAAACAGTCGAAACTTTTCCTGATACAACAATTACTTTAACAAATGGGAATAAATTCGTTGTTAAAGAAAGTGAAGAGGAAGTATTGGAGAGAATGAATCATTTTTTTCAAAAAGTGAACCTCTTCGGATTACCGCATGTGGGAGAGAAAGACGATGAAGAATAATAAAGTTATCATTACGATGCTCGTTTTATTACTAGTCATTACACTGGCTGGAGCGGGGGCATTCATTTATATTTGGAAATTTACTGGCGATGAGAAGGCAAAGGAACCGTCTATTGAAGAAATCTTGGAATCTTCTGTTGATGTGGAAGAAATTACGACAAATTTAGCTACTGATAATTTCATCCGAATATCCTTTAAGATTCAGACAGATAGTAAGAAGGCGAAGGAAGAACTAGAAAAAAGAGATTTTCAAGTGAAAAATATCATTATTCAAGAGTTATCTGAGAAAACTACAGAAGACTTAAAAGGAAAAAATGGACAAATTAAATTAGAGAATGATCTCAAGGATAAAATAAACGAACTAATGCAAGAAGGCAAAGTAGTCCAAGTTTATATTGTAAACTCTCTACTCCAATAAATTAAAAAGAGAAAAGATGGAGGTGAGTAAATTTGACAGCTGATATTTTATCCCAAAATGAAATAGATGCCCTTCTTTCTGCCTTATCATCTGGTGAAATGGATGCAGATGAGCTGAAAAAAGAGCAACAGGAAAAAAAGGTTAAGGTATATGATTTTAAAAGAGCCTTAAGATTCTCGAAGGATCAGATTCGAAGTTTAACAAGACTTCATGAGAATTATGCTAGATTGTTAACAACTTTTTTCTCGGCACAATTAAGAACATATGTGCAAATATCTGTTACGTCAGCAGATCAAATTCCATATGGAGAATTCATTAGTTCTATTCCAAAAATGACGATTCTAAATGTATTCGATGTTCCTCCATTAGAAGGAAGAATCTTGATGGAAGTCAATCCGCATATAGCCTATGCAATGATGGACCGAATGATGGGTGGCAGAGGTAGCAGTATAAATAAAGTAGATAATTTGACAGAAATTGAAACAAAAATTATGTCCAATATGTTTGAAAATGCTTTTGATCTTTTTAGAGAAGCAATGGAAGACATTGTTGATATTGAGCCGACACTTGCTGAATTCGAAGTAAACCCACAGTTTTTGCAAATGGTTTCTCCAAATGAAACAGTAGTAGTTATTTCGTTAAGCACGACAATCGGAGAAACAAGTGGAATGATTAATATTTGTATTCCACATGTGGTCTTAGAGCCAATCATTCCAAAGCTATCTGGCCATTATTGGATGCAGGCAGAGAAAAAGGAAAGACTACCTGAATTTACTTCTCGTTTAGAAGAAAATATTCAGCAGTCGGTTGTACAAATAGTCGCTGAACTAGGCACGTCTGATATTTCCATCCAGGATTTTTTAATGTTGGATATTGGCGATGTCATTGAAATGAATCAAACGATACAACAACCCTTAATTATTAAAGTTGGCGATATCCCTAAATTTATTGGACAACCAGGAAAAGTAAATAAAAAGATGGCTGTTCAAGTATTAGGAACTTTAGAGGAGGGGAAGGAAGATGGTGAGTAAGGATATGCTTTCACAAGATGAAATTGATGCTCTCTTGCGGGGAGATAGTGTAACAAATGAGAGTCCTGAAATGGATGTAGAAAAGTACTTATCAGATATAGAAAAAGATACCTTAGGGGAAATCGGAAATATATCCTTTGGTAGCTCGGCCACAGCTTTATCCACATTATTAAATCAAAAAGTAGATATCACGACACCAACTGTAAGTGTGATCTCGAAACAAATGCTGTCAGATGAATTTCCGCACCCATATGTAGCAATAAGAGTCAATTATACAGAAGGATTTTCAGGAATGAATCTGCTTGTTATTAAACAAACAGATGCAGCTGTTATTGCTGACTTAATGCTTGGTGGAGATGGGCTTAATGCCAATAAAGACATGTTAGATGAAATACAGTTAAGTGCAGTGCAAGAAGCGATGAACCAAATGATGGGTTCGGCAGCTACATCCATGTCCACCATTTTTAGCAAAAAAGTTGACATTTCTCCTCCAAGTATTGATATTTTAGACATTAATCAAGGGGAAGGAACAGATACGATTCCGGATGAAGATATTTTTGCTAAAATTTCATTTCGAATTAAGATAGGGAATTTAATTGATTCAAATATTATGCAATTATTACAGCTTTCTTTTGCGCAAAAGCTAGTGGAAGGATTATTAAATCCAGATAATACAGAAGAAGAAGTTTCAAATATTCCCGAAGTCGATTATAATTCAGTATATGAGCCAAAAGAACCGATGCAAGAGTCACGTGTGACAAATAATTATCAGCAGGTTTCAAACGAAATGCCTAATAGTAATCCTGGTAATTATGCTGATACAAGTGCTAATCAGACTAACGTGAATCAGCAGCAACAATATTTTGGCTCAGGGTCTAATACACAAGGTCCGCCACCAAATGTGCAACCAGCAGGATTTTCTAGCTTTGATATGCAGCCACAAACGGTAACAGAAACAAAAAACTTAGATATGTTATTGGATATACCTTTACAAGTAACGGTTGAGCTTGGCAGAACGAAACGATCAGTTAAAGAGATACTAGAGCTGTCTTCAGGCTCCATTATTGAATTAGACAAGTTAGCTGGAGAACCAGTGGACATTCTTGTAAATAATCGTTTGGTTGCACAAGGGGAAGTAGTGGTAATTGATGAGAATTTCGGTGTTCGTGTAACTGATATTGTTAGTCAAAAGGATCGATTAAAAAATTTAAAATAATTTTTGGGGGTATTGAGGAAAATGGCACAAAAAATTCTAATCGTTGATGATGCCGCTTTTATGCGAATGATGATCAAGGATATTCTATCTAAAAATGGATATGAAATCGTTGGAGAAGCAGCTGATGGCATGCAAGCAATCGAAAAATTCAAGGAAACACAACCAGATTTAGTAACAATGGATATTACCATGCCAGAAATGGATGGAATTACAGCATTAAAGGAAATCAAAAAAATGAGCCCAAATGCAAAGGTTATTATGTGCTCAGCAATGGGACAACAAGCAATGGTTATTGATGCAATACAGGCTGGCGCGAAAGATTTTATTGTAAAGCCATTCCAGGCAGACCGTGTATTAGAAGCAATCAGTAAAACATTAGGCTAAAAATGAAAATAGAGGGTGCCGAATGTGAATAAAGCATATTTATTAATTCGTTGTTCACTACTCATCATTGTTCTGCTAGGCTTTGGAACGAAAGCCTATGCAGAACAAATTGATAAAAGTGTATATGATATTTTACATAATGAAGAATCAGAAGAGAATAAAAATCAAGAAAGTGAAAAAGAGGAAAAAACAGAAGAGAATCCTAATACCGATGATGAATCAACAGCGGATCAAACGAATTTACTCCTTGAGGAAACGGATTCTGAGGATACTGGTTCAATAGGCGTGACGATTTGGGATTTTGTTAAGATGATTTTTGCGACAATCTTTGTCATTTTCTTAATGTATTTTATTCTACGATTTATTAATAAACGAAATCATGGATATAAAAGCTCGCAAATTATTGAAAATATTGGTGGCACTGCACTAGGATCTAATCGATCTATTCAATTAATAAAAGTAGGAAAGCGGTTATTAATAGTAGGTGTTGGAGATAGTATTCAATTAATCAAAGAGATTGAGGATGAACAAGAGTATAAAGAAATATTGGAAGAGTATAATCGAAAATTAGATCAACTAGTACAACCAAGCGATATTGTGACAAAGGTGAAGAGTATCGTAACATCAGGTGATTCTAAACCGAAGACAAAAGAGTCTTTTTCTAATCGTTTGTCAAAAGAACTAGAGCGAATATCAAGTGAACGTAAGGAAAAGATGGAAGTACTAGAGAAGAAAAAGAAAGGATCGTCTGAAAAAAATGAATGAGTTTATGCAGTTGTTTAATAACAGTGATCCAGGAAATGTTTCGACATCTGTTCAATTGTTATTATTATTAACCGTCCTTTCTTTGGCACCTAGTATCATCATTTTACTAACTAGCTTTACGAGAATAGTGATTGTTCTTTCCTTTGTCAGAACGGCGCTTGCAACCCAACAAATGCCGCCTAACCAAGTAATTGTAGGATTAGCTTTGTTTTTGACATTCTTTATTATGGCTCCGACTTTTCAGGAAGTAAACGATAAAGCGTTGACGCCGTTATTTAATGAAGAAATTACATTGGAAGAAGCGTATGATAACGCAGCATTACCGTTTAAAGAATTTATGAGCAAGCATACAAGACAGAAAGATTTAGCCTTGTTTTTAAATTATTCGAATGCAGAAGCTCCCAAGTCGATTGAGGATATCCCATTAACGACGATGGTGCCTGCTTTTGCAATTAGTGAATTAAAGACGGCCTTTCAAATTGGATTTATGATTTTCATCCCATTTTTAGTCATTGATATGGTTGTTGCAAGTATCCTAATGTCGATGGGTATGATGATGTTACCACCTGTCATGATTTCCTTGCCGTTTAAGATTCTACTATTCATTATGGTAGATGGTTGGTATTTAGTTGTTAAATCACTGTTAGAAAGTTTTTAAGAAGGTGAAAAAATGTCACAGGAAATGGTTATTTCCATTGCTGAGAAGGGTATTCTTACCGTATTAATTGTCAGTGGTCCATTGTTAATTATTGCTTTAGCAGTAGGGCTAATTATAAGTATTTTTCAAGCGACGACACAAATTCAAGAACAGACCTTGGCTTTTGTACCAAAAATCGTAGCTGTTCTTGTTGGGCTTGTTTTCTTTGGATCATGGATGCTGAGTCACATGTTATCCTATACAAAAGATATATTTTCAAATTTAACAAGGTTTATTGGATAGAAGGATGATGGATGAACTTTTATCAAATTTCCCAGCATTCCTTCTTATCTTAGTTCGCGTTACTTCGTTTTTTTTCATGTTGCCTTTATTTTCTTATCGGACGATTCCCACATCTTTTAAAGTAGGTTTAGGCTTTTTTTTATCTTTAATCATGTTTTGGGGAATGGATGTACCAGTACTGACAATAGATACAAGCTACTATTTTCTTATTCTTAAAGAAGCTATGGTAGGGCTATTAATTGGATTTGTCGCATATATGCTGTTTGCTGCTATTCAAATAGCAGGTGGATTTATTGATTTTCAAATGGGATTTGCCATCGCAAACGTCATTGATCCTCAAACAGGAACGCAAAGTCCTCTTACAGGTCAATATTTAACGATTATTGCTATGTTTTTTTTATTAGCCTCTAATGGTCATCATTTATTATTAGATGGGATTTTTTATAGCTATCAGTATATACCGATGGATCAGGCATGGATTAACTTTGGAAACGGAGATTTTGCAGAATTTCTCCTTAAAACTTTTAGTTTAATGTTTGCTATTGCCTTTCAAATGTCTATCCCTGTTGTCGGAAGTATCTTTCTTGTTGATGTGGGATTAGGAATAGTGGCAAGAACGGTACCTCAATTAAATATCTTTGTTGTTGGCGTTCCTATTAAGCTTATTGCAGGCTTAATTATACTCTTCATCGTTATGGGAGTATTGATGACTTCCGTCTCTCAATTATTCTCGTCTATTTTAACAACGATGAGGGGGATGATGAACATAATAGGAGGTGTTGGTTAAATGAAACTCCTATCATTAAATCTCCAGTTTTTTGCAGGGGAAAAGACAGAAAAGGCTACTCCAAAGAAAAAACAGGATACAAGAAAAAAAGGACAAGTTGCCAAAAGCCAGGATGTCAACACAGCACTTGTTCTTTTAGTTGTATTTGGTGTACTAAGTTTCACAGGAGAGTATCTCTTAGATGGGTTAATGTCTATTATTACCTTTACATTTAGTGACTTCACAAATATTACTTTGTCGGTGAATTATATGCAGGCATTGTTTTTGGATATTGTGAAGGAAGCTGCACTCCTATTAAGTCCCATTTTAGTAGCAGCTCTTGTTGGGGGATTAATTGCCAATTATATGCAAGTTGGTGTTTTATTTTCACCAGAAGCAATTAAATTTAAATTAGAGAAAATAAATCCAATCGCCGGATTCAAGAGAATGTTTTCCCTACGCTCCATTGTGGAGCTATTAAAGTCTTTGCTGAAAATTACGGTGATCGGTATCGTCGTTTTTTCTGTATTATGGGGGAAAATGGACGAAATACTGATTCTTTCCCATAAATCAATTGGAGCTATTGCTGTGACAATAGCTAAATTGACGGTTCAGATGGGACTTTATGCATCGGTTGCACTTTTAATATTATCGCTCATGGATTATATGTATCAACGATATGATTATGAAAAAAATATTCGAATGTCCAAGCAAGACATTAAAGATGAATATAAGAACATGGAAGGGGATCCATTAATAAAATCTAAAATAAAACAAAAGCAGAGAGAGATGGCTATGCACAGAATGATGCAAGATGTGCCTACTGCTGATGTTGTCATTACTAATCCAACTCATTATGCTATTTGTTTAAAATATGATGAGGAAAAGTATGACGCGCCCTATGTTGTTGCAAAAGGGGTAGATTTTATTGCACAAAAAATTAAACTAGTTGCAAAAGAAAATAATGTTGTGATGGTAGAAAATCGTCCATTAGCACGTGCTATGTATAATCAAGTAGAAATAGGCGATTTAGTACCAGAGGATTTTTATAAGGCTGTTGCAGAAATCCTTGCATTTGTGTACCAGACTAAAGATAAATAGCAGTATGAATACTAGTAAATAAATTATTGTAAATAATAAGGAAACAAATGTGTGTTTTTTAAGGAGCGGAAGAAATGGCAAGGAAAGACTTAATCGTAGTGATAGGTGTAATTCTCATTATCGCAATGTTGATTATTCCATTTCCAACCTGGTTATTAAGTATTCTTATTTTACTTAATATTACGTTGGCACTACTCATTTTATTATTAACTATGAATATGAGTGAAGCTCTCGAATTCTCTATTTTCCCTTCCCTTTTACTATTAACAACTTTATTTCGCCTTGGGCTAAACGTATCCACTACTAGATCTATATTGTCAACAGGGGATGCAGGTGGAGTTGTCCATACCTTTGGAACCTTCGTTATTGGCGGAAATATTGTTGTAGGGTTAGTGGTCTTTTTAATTCTTGTCATCATTCAATTTGTTGTTATCACAAAAGGTTCGGAGCGTGTATCAGAAGTTGCTGCAAGGTTTACATTGGATGCAATGCCAGGTAAGCAAATGAGTATTGATGCAGATTTAAATGCAGGAATTATTTCTGATCAAGAAGCAAGAATACGACGTGAGAAAGTAAGTAGAGAAGCTGATTTTTATGGTTCCATGGATGGTGCCAGTAAGTTTGTAAAAGGGGACGCTATTGCTGGTATTATTATTGTTGCTATTAACTTGATTTTTGGAATTGTTATCGGGATGACTCAGCTTGGTATGGCAGCTGGCGATGCTGCCCAGCATTTTTCCTTATTATCAGTAGGGGACGGAATTGTCAGCCAAATACCGGCATTATTAATTTCTACTGCGACTGGTATTGTCGTGACAAGAGCTGCTTCTGAAGGTAACCTTGGCTCTGATATTACCTCTCAGCTAATGGCATATCCGAAAATGCTGTATGTAGCGGGTGGAACGATTTTTCTATTAGGTTTATTTACACCGATTGATGACTTCTTAACGATTCCCATCGCAGGTCTTCTTATCTTTGGTGCCTATTACTTATCTAGGAAGCCAAAGGATGATTTAGAACAAATGCAGGAGCTGGAAGAAGAAATACAGACAGATGAGCTAAAGAGTCCAGAAAGTGTAGTTAGTTTATTAAATGTGGACCCGATTGAATTTGAGTTTGGATATGGTCTTATTCCTCTAGCAGATGCCAACCAAGGGGGAGATTTGTTAGATCGAGTAGTGATGATTAGAAGGCAGCTGGCGATCGAATTAGGATTAGTCATTCCTGTTGTCCGTATAAGAGACAATATTCAATTACAGCCAAATGAATATCGGTTAAAAATAAAAGGGAATGAGAGAGCGCGCGGGGAGTTATTACTAGATCACTATTTAGCGATGAGTCCGGGAATGGACGATGATTCCATTGAAGGGATTGATACAATCGAACCATCTTTTGGATTGCCAGCAAAATGGATAACTGAAAGTACAAAGGAACAAGCGGAAATATTTGGTTATACCGTAGTCGATCCGCCATCTGTTGTATCCACACATATTACGGAAGTTATTAAGGCAAATGCTTATGAATTATTAGGTAGACAAGAAACCAAGCAATTAGTGGATCATGTAAAGGAAAGCTATCCTATATTAATTGAGGAAGTGACACCTACTCCTTTATCCATTGGAGAAATCCAAAAGGTTCTTGCAAAATTATTAAGAGAAAACGTTTCTATTCGCAATTTGCCAGTGATATTTGAAACATTAGCTGATTTTGGAAAAATGACATCTGATACAGATTTATTGGTTGAATATGTAAGACAATCATTAGCACGTCAAATAACAAATCAATATAGTAACCAAAATGATTCACTTAAGGTAGTAACTTTATCAGGAAAAGTGGAAAAACTAATTGTGGATAATATTCAACAAACAGAACATGGAAACTTTTTGGCACTAGATCCAAGCATTTCCCAATCCATTTTAGAAAGCATTGCAGGACAAATAGAGCAATTATCTGTCATGGAGCAGTTGCCAATACTCTTATGCTCACCAGCTGTAAGAATGTATGTAAGACAATTGACAGAACGCTATTTTCCACAAGTTCCAGTATTATCGTACAATGAATTAGAAGCAAATGTGGAAGTTCAAAGTGTGGGAGTTGTGAATATCGAATGAAAATACAAAAATATATAGCGCGGGATATGCCAGAAGCAATGAAAAGAATCCGAGCAGAATTAGGAAATGATGCGGTTATTCTTCATTCTAAAGTGATTTATAAAGGGGGCTTCTTAGGCCTTTTTAAAAAAAGAAATATTGAAGTTCTTGCTGCAATTGATCCGAGTTTATCGGAAACATCAATCCCGCAGCAGCCTAAAAAGCGAGAAGTGCGAAATCCAGTTTTAATAAAACAACCAATAACAAATACGAAATCCATTGATGAAGCTAGTATGTCAAAAAGGGTATCTGATTTTCCAGATATAGCAAAGCAATTAGATGAAATTAATCAAAATGTCCAAGCATTTGGAGACAAAAGTAATAATGTCTCCTTTTCCATTCCTACTCCAATAACAAAAGTAGTGAACCAGCTAGATAAACAGGAAATAGACCCAACGATTAAAAATAGAATGGTCAAAGAGCTTGTTGCTAAATGGTATGCAGCAGGCGAAAATGTAGCAGAGTCAGACGTTTTTAAGTGGGCACAGCAGCTTCTTTTAGCGGAGATTTCTTCCTATTCCTTTGGAGAAGTTTCTTTAGCAAAAAAATATATAAATGTAATCGGACCAACCGGTGTTGGGAAAACAACTACTTTAGCAAAAATTGCAGCCAATATTATTTTGAAAAAGCAAAAAACGGTCGGATTTATTACAACAGATACATATAGAATCGGAGCAATTGAACAGCTAAAAACGTATGCGAATATTTTAGATGTTCCATTAGAAGTATGTTATTCGATGGAAGATTTTGAGCAGGCAACGAAAAAACTCGAAAGTTGCGACGTAATATTAATTGATACGGCAGGTAGAAATTTTCGGAATAAAAAATATGTTGAAGATTTAATGCAAGTGGTCGATTATAAAAGAGAAATGGAAACATTGCTTGTACTATCATTGACGGCAAAGCAAAGGGATTTAGAAGAAATATATCAACAATTTTCAGCGATTGAAATTGATTCCTTTGTATTTACGAAATTAGACGAAACATCTTCCTATGGAGCAATGATCAATTTAATTGTTTCCTGCCAAAAGGGTGTCGCCTATATTACGACAGGGCAGAATGTGCCTGATGATATTGTCCCAGCAACGCCACTAAAACTGGTAAATAAAATAATTGAGGTAGATTAAGTATGACAGATCAGGCTTCTATCTTAAGAAAAAAAATTGAACAATTGAATTCCAATCGTAAAAGTCAATCCAAGCATAAAACGTTAGCCATTATAAGTGGAAAAGGCGGCGTTGGGAAGTCAAATTTTTCTCTGAATTTTGCCCTTACCTTACAAAAACGAGGATACCGTACATTACTAATTGATATGGATATTGGAATGGGGAATATTGATATTTTAATGGGGACGCAGTCTCGTTTTACGATTGTTGATTTTTTTAGAAATAATATAGGGTTTGAGCATATTATTACGAAAGGCTTTGGGGGATTAGATTATATAGCTGGTGGTTCTGGGTTAAGTGATTTTGTAGATATCGAGGATGCGAAGCTAGAAAGCTTCTTTCAACAGTTTCAAGTACTGTTAAGTCAATATGATTATATACTACTTGATATGGGAGCGGGAATTAGTACGGATTCCTTAAAGTTTATATTGTCTGCTGATGATTGTATTGTCATTACTACACCAGAACCTACTTCTATAACAGATGCGTATGCCGCGATGAAATTTATTCATTCGAGGAATAATGATCTTCCGTTGTACCTTGTCGTTAATCGAACAATTACGAAAAGGGATGGAATGGAAACATTGCAAAAGCTCCGCCAAGTGGTGCAACAATTTCTGAAGCGGGACCTAATTAATTTAGGCTATATTCCAGATGATTCGAATGTGTCGCAGGCTGTAAGAAATCAAATTCCTTTTATCTTTTTTAATGAAAAATCGGAAGCAGCTAAAGCTTTGCGCGAAATTGCCGATAGATATGGTAAACAACAGTTTACAGAATATTATCAAGATAATAGTCACAACTTTGTGTCAAAATTAAAAAGGTTTTTGTTTGAAAGGTAGTTGGGTTTAAAGTGGAGCAAATAAAGGTTCTCGTTATTGATGATTCTGCATTTATGCGCAAGCTGATCACTGATTTTCTCTCTGAAGACACGAGAATAACCGTTGTTGGTACAGCTAGAAATGGTGAGGATGGCATTAAGAAAATTAAGGAATTAACTCCTGATGTTGTGACACTTGATGTCGAGATGCCAGTTTTAGATGGATTAAGCGCTTTAAAGAGAATTATGGATGAACATCCTGTACCAGTACTTATGCTTTCCAGTACAACGAAGGTAGGGGCAGAAAGTACCATACAGGCAATGCAAGCAGGAGCAATTGACTTTATAACAAAGCCTTCTGGTTCTATTTCCCTAGATTTATATAAAGTGAAACAGGAATTGGTAGAAAAAGTTATTCTGGCAAGCACTGTAAAGCCGAAAACATTAATAAATCTCTCGATTGAAGGAAAAAAGACTATTACTTCACAAACTTCTTATAGTAAAATGGAACCAAGAGATGTGGAAAGTAATATAGTTAAAAAGATAGATGTTTCTGATAACTGGATGAAATCCATGAAAAAAGTAGTGGTAATCGGAACATCAACTGGTGGTCCAAGAGCATTGCAAAAGGTTTTAACAAATTTACCAGGTGATATAGAAGCACCAATTTTAGTCGTTCAGCACATGCCAGCAGGATTTACCCGTTCCCTTGCAAATCGTCTTAATACATTATCGGCTATTACGGTAAAGGAAGCCGAACATGGTGAACTTATCCGTAATGGAGTTGCCTATATTGCTCCAGGAGGTTTGCATTTAAAGGTGAAGTCAGTTGGTGTTCATACAGCAATAGAATTGGACGAAGCAGCTCCTCTAAATGGTCATAGGCCATCTGTTGATGTAATGTTTGAGTCTGTTAGCGAATTAAAAGCCTATGCAAAAGTTGCAGTTATTATGACTGGGATGGGTTCAGATGGCACGGATGGTTTAAAGAAATTAGCAAACCAGGGCAATCTAAAAGCTATCGCAGAGTCACAAGAAACATGTATTGTTTTTGGAATGCCAAAAACCGCTATTGCCACGAATTATATAGATGAAATTCAGAAGGTAGATCATATTGCTGAAACTATTATGAAATATGTATAACGTCAAGGGATGTGAAGCAAGGTGGAAATGAGTCAGTATTTAGAAGTTTTTATTGAAGAGAGTAAAGAACATTTACAGGCATGTAATGAACATCTATTAGAATTGGAAAAAGATCCTGAAAATTTACAAATAGTTAATGAAATTTTCCGTGCAGCCCATACTTTAAAAGGGATGTCAGCAACAATGGGATATGAGGACTTAGCAAGTCTAACCCATCAAATGGAAAATGTACTTGATGCTATAAGAAATAAGAAAATTGTTTTTTCACCAGAAATATTGGATGTTATTTTCTTAGCTGTGGATGATCTTGATGCGATGGTAGAATCCATTGCTAGTGGTGGAGATGGAAAAAGAAATGTAGAGGAAGTTGTTGAAAAGCTAGTGCTAATCGAAAAAGGACTTCCATTAAATCAAAAAAATGCAGCTGAGGCGGAGGTAGCCGCTACTGCTACAGAAAAAGCTCCGACAAGAGAAAATCAGTATGATCAATTTGAAACAACAGTATTACAACAATCAGCTGATCAAGGGTTTTTCACTTACGAAATCAACGTTACATTAAAAAGTGACTGTTTATTAAAAGCTGCAAGAGTATATATGATTTTTGAAGCGCTCGAATCATTAGGAGAAGTTGTAAAATCGGTTCCTCCGGTGGAAGAGCTTGAGGAAGAAAAATTCGAGTTTGATTTTATGGTAACTCTAATATCCAACGAAATAGCTAATAAAATTGAAACGGCTATTATGAAAGTTTCAGAAGTAGAAAAAGTAGATGTAAGAGAATTTTTTGCAAATAGTCAATCTGTAAAGCAACCAGAACAATCTGAAATTGACAATCAGGTTGTGGAATCTAAACAAGAAGATATTACAAATGCACCTGTTTCAGAAAATGTTGCTCCTGCAGTAGCGAAGCCAGCAGAGAAACAAACAGCTACTAAAATATCAAATAAGACAATTCGTGTTAATATTGAGCGTTTAGATATTCTTATGAATTTATTCGAAGAGCTTGTTATCGACAGAGGAAGATTAGAGCAAATTTCCTCTACGCTGAAAGATCAAGAGCTTCATGAGACAGTGGAGAGAATGTCAAGAGTCACAGGGGATCTTCAAAATATTATCTTGAATATGCGGATGGTTCCTGTTGAGACGGTGTTTAATCGTTTCCCAAGAATGGTTAGACAGCTTGCCCGTGATTTAAATAAGAAAATTGATTTACAAATCGTTGGTGCAGAAACCGAGCTTGATCGTACTGTAATTGATGAAATTGGTGATCCATTAGTTCATTTAATCCGAAATGCACTTGACCATGGAGTGGAAACACCTGAAGTAAGAAGAGCGAATAATAAAGACGAAGAAGGAACAGTGATTCTTCGTGCTTACCATAGCGGGAATCATGTTTTTATTGAGCTAGAAGATGATGGAGCGGGAATTAATAAAGAGAAGGTTCTTTCTAAAGCAATTAATAAAGGGATTGTTACAACAGAAATAGCGAAAACATTAACGGATTCCCAAATTGCTGAATTGATTTTTGCATCAGGCTTTTCTACTGCAGACCAAATATCTGATATTTCGGGACGAGGAGTCGGACTTGATGTTGTGAAGAATACGATTGAATCGTTAGGCGGTTCGATTACGATTGAATCCGAAGAAGGAAAAGGATCCCTATTCTCTATCCAATTGCCGTTAACCTTATCGATTATTTCCGTTATGTTAGTAGAGATTCAAGCAGAAAAGTATGCAATTCCATTGTCGTCAATCATTGAGACTGCCATTGTAAATAAAAAGGATGTCATGCTTGCCCATAATCAGACAGTAATTGATTTCCGTGGTAAAGTAGTACCATTGCTATTCTTAAAAGATATCTTTGATGTACCATCTACTGAAGGGGAAAGTGATTATTATTCTGTCGTGATCGTTAGAAAAGGGGAGAAGCTAGCTGGCCTTGTTGTGGATGGATTTATCGGGCAGCAAGAGGTTGTACTTAAGTCACTAGGAACTTACCTTTCAAGTGCATATGCAATTTCTGGAGCAACCATTTTGGGAGATGGACAAGTAGCACTAATTATGGATTGTAATGCTTTAATTAAATAAATCTAGCATAAAGCTACAGATGTTTGCGCAAGTGTAACCATAAGAACGAGCTTTTTGTAAGCTTATACCCTAACAAGCTTATAAATGGAATGGTAAAAAATTATGCCATAAGCAAATTTTTAAATTACTACGGTGATAGGAATAAACTTGCGCTTATCTATGCAGATAGGTTAATTTGAGAGGGATGAAAAGGAAATGAGCGATGCAGTTTCAACAGAAGAAAAATTAATAATATTTGAATTAAAAGGCAAGGAATATGCTATTTCTGTGAATGAAGTGATGTCCATAGAGAAAAATATGCATATTACGAGAATTCCAAATATCGCTCCTTTTGTCAAAGGTGTGATTAATTTAAGAGGAGTTGTTACTCCTATTATTGATTTACGACTTCGTTTTAATTTAGAAGAAATTCCATATACAGAAAGCACAAGAATCATTATCATTATGTTAGAAGATATGGAAGTAGGTATTATTGTAGATTCTGCTAATGATGTGGTAGATGTCGATACTTCTCTATATGAGCCAGCTCCTGAAACTATTAGTGGCGATGAAGTTGATTATATTAAAGGAGTAGTAAAGCTTGATAAACGTTTATTAATTCTTGTGGACTTAGAAAAAGTATTTGATCGAACTATTTTACGGAATTATTCTAATAATAAAAGTGATGAGTAAGCATGGGATATATTAATGAGTTTGATTCAATCAAACTAGATGTATTAAGAGAAATTGGGAACATTGGGGCAGGGCATGCTGCAACTTCTTTATCGAAACTTCTTAATAAAAAGATTGATATGAAGGTACCAGATGTACAAATTGTTACGTTCGATGAAATGATGGAAATGGCAGGCGGTGCCGATAATATTGTGGCAGGGGTCTTCTTAAGAATAGAAGGAGATATACCAGGGAGTATGTTTTTTATTCTTCCGTTAGAACAAGCTACTAAATTTGTCCAAGAGATGATTGGTGATTCTACTGTTAACTTAGCAGCACCTCCGTATGATGAGCTATCTATCTCTGCCTTGCAGGAATTAGGAAATATATTATCTGGTTCTTATTTATCCTCCTTATCTGATTTTACGCAGTTATCCTTGTATCCATCCGTTCCAGCGCTTGCCATTGATATGGTTGGCGCAATTGTTACATATGGATTAGTGGAACATTCACAAGTGAGCGACTATGCCATTGTTATCAATACGGAATTAAAGGGAGAAGACATTAGGCTTTCTGATACGGTCAACGGCCATTTCTTTTTGTTGCCCGATCCAGCTTCTTTTAGCCCATTATTTCAGTCATTAGGAGTGAAAGATGGTGACTGAACAGATTACGGTGATAAAGGTTGGAATTGCTGATATGAATGTGGTACAGTCGCCTAACACGATTCGAACCTCAGGACTTGGCTCATGTGTCGGTATCGTATTATATAGCCCAATGAAACCCATTGCTGGTTTAGCACATATTATGCTTCCAGAAGCATCTATTTCCAAGTCAGGAACCGTAAATAAGGCTAAATTTGCAGATACAGCGATTGTAGAATTAGTAGAGCGTTTAGAAGGATTAGGGGTAAAGAGAAGCACGTTACTAGCAAAAATTGCCGGTGGAGCGCAAATGTTTCAGTTTAATGGAACAAGCGATATTATGAGGATTGGTCCTCGTAATGTAGAAGCGGTAAAAAATACGCTGCAAGCATTAAAAATTAAATTAGTGAGCGAAGATGTAGGGGGAAATAGCGGAAGAACAATCGAATTTTCCCCAGTTACCCATCAATTAACAATTCGTACAGTGAATAAAGGGATTCATATTATTTAGCGTGAGAAAAGAAATAAATGGAACCAAAAAAGGAAGACTGTCTCTAATAAAAAGAATCCTATTTTTAGGAGAAATCTTTATTAGAAGCTAGTCTTTTTTTGCTGTTTCTAAAAGATTGATACATGAACTTGAGTCTTTGTACCTAATTTTAGTGTCGGAATTAGAAAGAATAGATATAAAAACATGTATTCTGCTAAAATCAATAGTGAAATATATACATAAAAAAAGATTTACGATTTGTTTCTTACAATTCTTATTTTTTTGCTGAATGGATAGGAATGTAAATGATAAAAATAAAGAAGGACGAATAGAGTAAGTGGGATAGCTATCTCTTTCATGTGATGAATTCGGTTAGGTAAGTAGTTTAGCCATTATTATTATGAATGAACCAAAATGATAGGGTAGCTTTGTATATCTAATATTGGTCGATTTATGAAATTATTACGATAATGTAGGTTTTTTTGTACAAAAAGGGGATAAAGGTAGTGAATACATATATCTCCCGTACGTTTTATGTTTATAGACAGAAATAGTTCAAATGAAAGTGTTAGGTGTTCATTGTTTTTAGAGGAGGGTATTTAATGGCCAATGAGTCAACAACAGAAGAAAAGCAAGCTTGGGAAATGTGGACTAATTCGAGGGACCAAGAGGCAGGTAACCAATTAATTAAAAAGTATATGCCTTTAGTAAGTTTTCATGTTCAAAGGATATCAATAGGATTACCAAAAAGTGTTTCCCGCGATGAACTAACTAGCCTTGGAATGATGGGTTTATATGATGCATTGCAACGATTTGATCCAAAGAGAGATTTAAAGTTTGATACATATGCATCTTTTCGGATTAGAGGAAGTATTATTGATGGCCTTCGAAAAGAGGATTGGTTATCTAGAGGTACAAGAGAAAAATCAAAAAAAATTGAGGCAACAATTGAAAAGCTGGAACAAAAATTAATGAGAAATATCACAGCTAAAGAAATTGCTGATGAATTAGGTACGAGTGTCGAAGAAGTATATGCTACGATGAATGAACACTTTTTTGCTAATGTCCTTTCTATTGATGAGCAAATGAATGAAGGGGATGAGAAAGAGGCGCAAAGCTTTTCAATTCGAGACGATAAAACCTTAGTTCCTGAGGAGAAAGTAGTAAAAGATGAATTAGTGCAGGAAATGGCAGAAAAAATTCAGGAGCTTAATGATAAAGAACAGCTAGTAATTAGTTTGTTTTATAAAGAGGAATTAACGTTAACCGAAATTGGACAAGTAATGAATTTATCCACTTCAAGAATTTCGCAGATTCATTCTAAGGCTATATTTAAATTAAGACATTCTTTAGAAAAAGTAATTTAATGAAATTGGGTGAACGCATATGAGTTTAAAAGCTTTAGAAATGCAAGTTGCCCTACCGAGAACGTATGATGCTGGAAAGCTTCAGGAACAACAGGATCAAAAACATCAGCAAATGTATGCATTCGCCTCTAAAGAAGTAGGGAAAGAAGAGGAAAGAAAGAGAACGACGGTCATAAAGGGAGAAGGAAAGGGAAAAGTCACTTCTAATAAAAATAAGGATAAACATCTTATTGAACATGTAGGGAGTGAAGAGGATAAAGAATTAGTCGAAATAGAGAGAAAACACACGATACACCCATATAAAGGACTAAGTATCGACTTTAGTGGATAGAGGGATGAAATGGTTAACTTTTTACTTTTTTTAAGTATTATATTAAATTTAATCGCGATATTTTGTATTGTGATCTTGTATCTTAGGCAAAATCGGTTTGTTGGCATGGAAAAAGAACAGAAAAAGAATATAGAAGAAATGGAAGAAGTAATTTCTACCTTTATTACGGAAATAAAAGAAGAAAATGAACTGTTTTTAAATAAATTTATTTCTTTTCAACCAAAAGAGGACAACGAGGATAGGCAAGAGGAAAAAGGGATAGTGGATGATACGAACGGCATGGAATTTAAGCCGAAAGAATTAAAAGGGAATAAAGCCATGCTGAACGTATATAAAAATGTCGCTCCTGCTGTTTTAGAAAATAATAAAAAAGAGGATGTTTTGGAAAAAGAGGATGTGGACGAGCTATTGAATTTAATTCTTCCGCCAGAACAGGAGCCAAAAGAAAAAACGATCGTGGAACTAGCTTCGGAAATGCAAGAAGATGGAAAGAGTATCGAAGAAATAGCGAAAGCATTAAATAAAGGCAAGACAGAAATGGAGCTTCTACTTAAATTTAGACAAAATTCGTAAATATACTTGATTGTGTCTAGTACATATGCTATATTAACACATGGTGTTAATACACACGCTTTTGGATTTAATCAATGGTGCTGTATTATTTACAGTTTTGATTAAAAATGAAAAAAGCGGAGGAAATCAAAACCATTAGGAGGAAAAAACATGTCAGTTATTTCAATGAAACAATTACTTGAAGCTGGTGTACATTTCGGTCACCAAACTCGCCGTTGGAACCCAAAGATGAAAAAATATATTTTCACAGAGCGTAACGGTATCTACATCATCGACCTTCAAAAAACAGTTAAAAAGGTTGAAGAAGCTTATAACTATGTGAAAGAATTAGCTGGAAACGGCGGTACAGTTCTTTTCGTTGGTACGAAAAAGCAAGCACAAGATTCAGTTAAAGAGGAAGCTATCCGTTCTGGTCAATACTATGTAAACCAACGCTGGTTAGGTGGAACTTTAACTAACTTTGAAACTATCCAAAAACGTATTGCTCGTCTTAAAGATATCGAAAGAATGTCTGAAGACGGTACATTCGAAGTACTTCCTAAAAAAGAAGTAGTTCAATTAAACAAAGAGCTTGAGCGTTTAGAAAAATTCCTAGGCGGAATTAAAGATATGAAGAAAATTCCTGACTGCTTATTCATCGTAGATCCACGTAAAGAACGTATTGCAGTTGCAGAAGCTCATAAATTAAATATTCCAATCGTTGGTATTGTTGATACTAACTGTGATCCAGACGAAATTGATGTTGTTATTCCTGCGAATGATGATGCAATCCGTGCTGTTAAATTATTAACTGCAAAAATGGCAGATGCTATTCTTGAAGCTAAACAAGGCGAAGAAGTAACTTCTGCTTAAATTAGAACAAAATCACTTGTTATACGAATTAGTTTAGGATCAATAGATAAACTTGATTGATAATAAGTATTTGTTTAGGGACTTGTGGAAAAGGTGATAAAGAGCATCCCTCTTATCACCTTTTTTTCAAGCATCCTGCTTAAAAGTGAAATAAAATGGTTAAAAAAATAATACATAAACCTTAAGGAGGCAAATTACTATGGCTGTTACAGCTCAAATGGTAAAAGAACTACGTGAAAAAACTGGTGCTGGAATGATGGATTGTAAAAAAGCACTTACTGAAACGAATGGTGATTTAGATAAAGCAATCGACTTTTTACGTGAAAAAGGTATTGCAAGTGCTGCAAAGAAAGCAGATCGTGTAGCTGCTGAAGGTTCAACTTATATTGCAGTAGAAGGTAATGAAGCAATTATTCTTGAAGTTAACTCTGAAACAGATTTCGTTGCGAAAAACGAAGGTTTCCAAAACTTAGTGAACGAACTTGCTGCACATTTATTAGCAACTAAACCTGCAACAGTAGAAGAAGCACATACTTCAAACATTACTGAAGGTACAACAGTAGAAGCTCATATCAATGCAGCAATCGCTAAAATCGGTGAAAAATTATCTCTACGTCGTTTTGAAATCAAAACAAAAACAGATAATGATGCATTTGGTGCATACCTTCATATGGGCGGACGCATTGGTGTTCTTACAGTATTAGAAGGAACTACTGATGATTCTGCTGCGAAAGATGTTGCAATGCACATTGCTGCATTAAACCCTAAATATGTTTCTCGTGACCAAGTTTCTCAAGAAGAAGTGGCACATGAGAAAGAAGTATTAACACAACAAGCTCTTAACGAAGGTAAACCAGCTAAAATCGTTGAGAAAATGGTTGAAGGCCGCTTAAGTAAATATTTTGAAGATGTTTGTGTTCTTGATCAAGCATTTGTTAAAAACCCAGATCAAAAGGTTCGTCAATTTGTAGAATCTAAGGGTGCTACTTTACGTGAATTCGTTCGTTACGAAGTTGGAGAAGGAATCGAAAAACGTGAAGATAACTTTGCAGAAGAAGTTATGAACCAAGTTAACAAGAAATAATAAATGAACGATTAATTGTTTTCATAGGGGGCACCATGGTGTTCCCTATTTTTCAAGATATTACAAATATAGCGGAGGTTTCCATGAGTAATCCAAAATATAAACGTGTTGTTCTGAAATTAAGTGGGGAAGCATTAGCTGGTGAAGCTGGATTTGGAATTAATCCAAGCGTAATCAAAAACGTAGCACAGCAAGTGAAGGAAGTTGCAGATCTTGGTGTAGAAGCGGCTGTAGTAGTTGGCGGCGGAAATATTTGGCGCGGTAAAATCGGGGAAGAAATGGGAATGGACCGTGCGAACGCAGATTACATGGGAATGCTTGCTACTGTAATGAATTCATTGGCACTTCAAGATAGTTTGGAGCAAATGGGCATTGAAACACGTGTGCAATCTTCTATTGAAATGAGACAGGTAGCAGAACCTTATATTAGAAGACGTGCGATTCGACATCTTGAGAAGAAACGTGTTGTAATTTTTGCAGCAGGAACTGGAAACCCTTATTTCTCAACAGATACAACAGCTGCCTTAAGAGCTGCAGAAATCGAAGCAGATGTTATTTTAATGGCAAAAAATAATGTAGATGGCGTATATTCAGCAGATCCGAAAGTGGATAAAGCTGCGACAAAATATGAAGAGCTTACTTATTTTGATGTGATTAAAGATGGTCTAGCTGTAATGGATTCAACTGCTTCATCATTATGTATGGATAATGACATTCCGTTAATCGTGTTCTCTATTATGGAAAACGGTAATATTAAGAGAGCTGTAATGGGGGAAACAATCGGAACAATCGTGAGGGGGAAAAATAATGCCTAAACAAGTTATTGCTAATACAAAGGAAAAAATGAATAAAGCGATTCAAAGTTATTCACGTGAGCTTGCAAGTATTCGTGCTGGTAGAGCCAATGCTTCCCTTTTAGACCGAATCACAGTAGATTATTATGGTGCGCCAACACCAATCAATCAAGTAGCTGGTATCAGTGTACCAGAAGCTAGATTGCTTGTTATCCAACCATATGATAAAACAATTCTTGGGGATATTGAAAAAGCAATTCTTAAATCGGATATTGGTTTAAATCCTTCAAATGATGGTAGTGTTATCCGCCTTTCTATTCCAATGCTGACAGAAGAACGTCGTAAGGAATTAGTGAAGAATGTGAAAAAAGAATCCGAAGAAGCGAAAATTGCTGTTCGTAATATTCGTAGAGACGGTAATGATGATTTGAAGAAATTAGAGAAAAATGGAGAAATCACAGAAGATGCTCTTCGCGGTCATAATGATGATATTCAAAAATTAACAGATGAATTCATCAGTAAAATCGATGCGTTAGCGAAAGAGAAAGAAAAAGAAATTTTAGAAGTATAATTCTCTTTCTAGTCTTTTTATGATAAATTGGTGTATTCTCTTAAATAGTTATATGAATGAAACCCTCTACTTTTTTATAGGGGGTTTTTTCTTCATCTAATTAGAAAGAATGGCAGTTTTCTACAGATTGCAGTTTATTCGATAGAAAAATAAATGAGTAGCGACAAACTTTATGAAAACAGCTTAAAATAAAGAGAAGTATTGTCCAAAATATTAATTCTCTGTCCATAAAACAACTGAAACTAGTGAGTTTTTTAATTCATAGTTGCTTAAGCTGACTATTTTCCTATAATATAGAAAGGGAACTTATTGTGTTATCCTATAATTGGATAGCTTTATTGGACAAGAAGAATTTAATAGAAAAGTCGATCCTTATATTATTGCAATAGTTATCATGATGATAATCGTTTAGTAGAGAATATAAACAGATACAGATGGGTGCATTTACTGTATACATATAATCACTGTTAATAGTAGGATACGAAAGGGATCTATTTTGGAGGAGCTATTTTATGTTTAACAAAATAAGGTTATGGAAGAAGAAATCCGTTTCTTCTAATTTCCAAGACCGTGTATCAGCACTTAAAATGCGGAAAATTCCAGAGCATGTTGCGATTATCATGGATGGAAATGGTCGATGGGCGAAGAAAAGAACATTGCCAAGAATCGCCGGACATCATGAAGGAATGAAATGCGTAAAGCGTATTACAACTGTCGCAAATGATTTAGGAATTAAAGTGTTAACTTTATATGCTTTTTCAACAGAAAATTGGAAAAGGCCAAAATCGGAAGTAGATTATATTTTATCCCTTCCCGAGCAATTTCTTGGTACATTTTTGCCAGAATTGATTGAAAAAAATGTTCGAGTAACGGCAATTGGTTATACAGAGGGATTGCCAGAATCTACCCTAAATGCCTTAAATCGGGCTGTGGAACAAACAAAGCATAATACAGGTCTTCAGTTAAACTTTGCCTTAAACTATGGTTCTCGAGCTGAGATATTGGATGCAGTGAAAGGTATTGTAAAAGACAGTCAATCGGGAAAAATAGAGATAGATAAGCTATCAGATGAAATGTTTTCCTCGTATTTAATGACAGGGGAAATCATCGAACCGGATTTACTAATTCGCACAAGTGGGGAAATAAGAATAAGTAATTTCATGCTTTGGCAAATTGCCTACTCGGAGCTTTATTTTACAGATGTATTATGGCCGGATTTTAGTGAACTACATTTAATTGAAGCAATGGAAGAATTTCAAAACAGACAACGTCGTTTCGGTGGCGTCTGAAGAGAGTTGGTTTAGAGATGAAGCAAAGAATAATTACAGCAATTATTGCAATAGCCGTATTTTTGCCGTTCGTTTTAATAGGGAAGCTACCATTGGTGCTTTTCACTTTTCTATTAGTCGGAATCGGCGTATTTGAAATGTTTCGGATGAGAAAAATCCCGTTTCTTTCCGTTCCGGGAATGATTTCTTTAGTTACTGTTTGGATGATTGTACTACCTAATCATTATGTAGCTTCCTTAAATATGACAAAATTAGAAATGGGATTAATCGCTGTTTTGTTGTATTTAACCTATATGGTTTTTTCTAAAAATAAATTTACATTTGACGAAGTCGCTTTTTCCATATTAGCTGTTATTTACATAGGAACTGGATTTCATTTCTTCATTGAAATTAGAGAAACGCATTTAGCGTATCTTATTTATTCCTTATTTATCATTTGGGCAACAGATTCTGGTGCATACTTTATAGGAAAAGCAATTGGGAAGCGGAAATTATGGCCAGAAATAAGTCCGAATAAAACAGTCGAAGGATTTGTTGGGGGAATTATTAGTGCTTTAGTGGTAGGAGTTCTATTTAGTGTATTTGGCTACATAGAATGGTCTATAGGCTTTGCTTTTACTACCATTATCTTATCTATTTTTGGACAAATTGGGGATTTAACAGAATCAGCGTTAAAACGTCATTATGATGTGAAGGATTCTGGTAGTTTATTGCCAGGACACGGTGGGATTCTTGATCGATTTGATAGCCTTATTTTTGTCTGGCCACTTCTTTATTTTATCTTTGAACGATTTCTTGATTTAATTTAATATAAAAAGTAGGAAATAATGGGTGTAGGAGTGAGGTAGTGAAGTATATTAGTTTGCTTGGGGCTACTGGTTCGATTGGAACCCAAACCTTGGATGTTATTAAAAATCATCCTGATATGTTTGAATTAGTTGCCTTTTCATCAGGTAGAAATATAGAACTTACAAAAAAGATTATCGAAGAATTTAGACCATCACTTGTTTCTGTTTCAGAAAAAAGTGATTACGAGCAACTAAAGCAAAGCTTTCCGACCATCCAGTTTAGCTATGGAATGGAAGGGTTAATGGAAGTAGCTGTATTCGATAAAGCGGACATTCTAGTAAATGCTGTAATTGGAAGCGTTGGTCTTCATCCAACATTACAAGCGATTGAAGCAAAAAAGGTTATAGCGATTGCAAATAAGGAAACATTAGTAACAGCGGGGCATATTGTGATGGAAGCTGCTGCAAAATATAATGTTCCTGTTTTGCCAGTCGATAGCGAACATTCGGCAATTTTCCAATGTTTACAAGGGGAAAACCAAAAGAATATTGATCGCCTCGTAATTACTGCCTCGGGGGGCAGTTTCCGAGACCTAAGCAGAACAGACTTAGAGCAAGTAACAGTGGAAGATGCATTGAATCATCCAAACTGGTCAATGGGTGCAAAAATTACGATTGATTCTGCGACAATGATGAATAAAGGGTTGGAAGTTATAGAAGCACACTGGTTATTTGGACTTCCATATGAGAAAATAGATGTATTACTACATAAAGAGAGTATCATTCATTCCATGGTGGAATTTCATGATAGCAGTGTGATTGCTCAATTAGGTACACCAGATATGCGGATACCAATCCAATATGCACTTAGTTATCCGGAGCGTCTACCTTCAGCAACTGGCAAGCGATTAGATTTAGCTACTATCGGAAAATTACATTTCCAGAAAATGGATTTTGAGAGATTCAAATGTCTTCACTTTGCTTATGAAGTTGGAAAAGCAGGTGGTAGTTTACCGACCGTATTTAATGCAGCAAATGAAGTGGCTGTACAAAAGTTTTTAAATAGGGAAATTAGCTTTTTGCAAATTGAAGACTTAATTGAAAAAGCGCTAAATAGTCATCAGAATATACTAAACCCTAGTCTTGAAGTGATCCAAGAGGTTGACTTAGAAACAAGAAAAAGAGTAAGCACACTTCTATAAAAAGGTGGTTAAATTTTGTATACAGTTATAGCTTTTATCATCATTTTTGGTGCATTAGTATTTTTTCACGAATTAGGGCATTTCGTATTAGCTAAGCGTGCAGGTATTTTATGTCGTGAATTCGCAATTGGAATGGGACCTAAAGTTCTTTCATTAAAGAAAGGGGAAACCGTTTATACCATTCGCCTTCTCCCAATAGGAGGCTATGTTCGAATGGCAGGGGAAGACCCTGAGCTCGTTGATATTAAGCCTGGTCATCGAGTTGGCTTAATTCTTAATGATAAAGAAGAAGTAACCAAAATCATTATTAATAATAAAGAAAAGTATCCAAATGCTCGTGTCATTAATGTAGAGGATGCTGATTTAGAACATAAGCTCTTTATTAAAGGATATGTAGAGGAAGAAGCAGAAGAAAACCTTCTAGTATTTCCAATTAAAAAAGATGCTATGATAGTTGAAAATGGCGTTGAGACACAGATTGCACCATATGACCGTCAATTTGCAAGCAAATCATTAGGACAACGAACACTCGCTATTTTTGCAGGTCCTGCGATGAACTTTGTATTAGCTTTCTTTATTTTCATCTTAATTGCGTTATTACAAGGAATTCCTACAAATGAAGCAAAGCTTGGAAAGCTAACAGATGACGGAGTGGCAATTAGTGCTGGGTTACACGAAGGCGATAATGTAATAAGTATTGATGGCAAATCGGTTGGCTCATGGGAAGACGTTGTTTCTATCATCCAAAAGAGTCCAGGCGAAAACCTAGAATTTTTAATTGAACGTGATGGACAAGAAATGACCGTTGATGTAACACCAAAGGAAACGGAAGTTGAGGGGAAAACGATTGGGTTAGTGGGTGTCTATAATCCAATGGAAAAATCACCATTAAAATCGATTCAATTTGGTGCGACACAGACCTATACATGGACAAAAAATATTATTGGTGCAGTCGGTAAACTAGTAACAGGTCAATTCTCGATTGATGCTTTAGGAGGTCCCGTAGCTATTTACCAATCAACGGATACTGTTGCTCAATCAGGAGTCTATTCTCTCATGAATTGGGCGGCTGTTCTAAGCATTAACTTAGGGATTATGAATTTACTTCCATTGCCAGCATTGGATGGTGGACGACTACTATTCTTTGCTATTGAAGCAGTTCGCGGAAAACCAATTGACCGACAAAAAGAAGGTTTAGTCCATTTTATTGGCTTCGCCTTACTTATGCTATTAATGATTGTCGTTACTTGGAATGATATCCAACGATTCTTTATACAGTAGGGTACTTTTTCATTCCCCTTTTGAAAAGGGGAATGTTATTTTGTGGGGAAAAGTTTTTTCGTACCTGCTGTAACAACAATAATAAATATATAAAAATATTAGAGGTGCAATCATAGATGAAGCAAAGTAGAATGTTAATTCCAACATTAAAAGAAATACCGGCAGATGCAGATATTAAAAGCCATCAGTTATTATTAAGAGCTGGTTTTATTAGACAAAATGCAAGTGGTATTTATTCCTATTTACCATTAGCAAACAAAGTAATAAAGAAAATTGAGCAAATTATTCGAGAAGAGATGGATGCAGCAGGTGGGGTAGAATTATTAATGCCTGCTTTGCAGCATGCTGAATTATGGCAAGAATCTGGTAGATGGTTTACATACGGACCAGAATTAATGCGTCTAAAAGATCGTAATAACCGTGAATTTGCATTAGGGGCAACCCATGAAGAAGTAATCACAAGCTTAGTTCGTGACGAAGTAAAATCCTATAAACGACTACCGCTTACGCTTTATCAAATCCAAACGAAATTCAGAGACGAGAAAAGACCTCGTTTTGGTATTTTACGTGGTAGAGAGTTCATTATGAAGGATGCTTATAGTTTCCATTCTTCTCATGAAAGCTTAGGAGAAGTTTATGATGCTATTTTCCAAGCGTATTGCAATATCTTTGAGCGTTGCGGTTTAAACTATCGTGCAGTTATCGCAGATAGTGGTGCAATGGGTGGAAAGGATACGCATGAATTTATGGTGTTGTCTGATGTTGGGGAGGATACTATTGCGTATTCAACAGAATCCAATTATGCTGCAAATATTGAAATGGCTCCTGTTGTTAACACTTATGAAAAAGCGGACGAGCCTGTAAAAGGTTTAGAGAAAGTGGAAACAAAAGAGAAAAAAACAATTGAAGAAGTGTCTGCTTTCTTAAACGTTGCAGCAGAAAAATGCATTAAGTCTTTATTGTTTAAAGTAGATGAAAAATTTGTTCTAGTATTAGTTCGTGGTGACCATGAAGTAAACGACATTAAGGTGAAAAACTTATTAGAGGCAAATATGGTAGAATTGGCAGATCATGCTGATACAGAAAAAGTATTAGGAAGCAAGATTGGCTCATTAGGACCAATAAACGCTAAAGATGTCGAAGTAATTGCAGACAACGCTGTGAAAGCAATCGTTAATGGTGTTTGTGGGGCAAACGAAGAGCATTTTCACTTTGTGAATGTGAATCCAGAACGTGATTTTACTGTCGATCAATATGCAGATATTCGCTTTATTCAAGAAGGAGACCTTTCACCAGATGGAAAAGGGACAATTACTTTTGCTAAAGGAATTGAAGTAGGTCATGTCTTTAAGCTTGGTACTCGTTACAGTGAAGCGATGGGGGCGACATATTTAGATGAAAACGGTAGAAGTCAATCACTTATCATGGGTTGCTATGGTATTGGTGTATCAAGAACGATGGCGGCAATTGTGGAGCAATTTAATGATGACAGAGGAATTGTTTGGCCGAACGCTGTAGCGCCATTCGATGTGCATGTAATCACTGTCAATACAAAAGACGAAGCACAAAATGAATTAACAGATAAATTATATGCTTCATTAAAAGCAAATCGTTTTGACGTTTTAGTTGATGACCGTGCAGAGCGTGCTGGTGTGAAATTTGCTGACTCTGATTTAATTGGTTTGCCAATTCGTATAACAGTTGGGAAAAAAGCATCTGAAGGAATTGTCGAAGTGAAAGTAAGAAGTACAGGAGAAATGCTAGAAGTTCATGAAAGTGAGCTTGTAGCAACCATCCTTCGTTTAACGCAAGTAGAGGGATAATTTGAAAAAGATAAAAGAAAAAGATTTAGCAATTGGCTAAATCTTTTTCTTTTTGTGTATTCGATTGTATGCTAAACTGCATTAAGTAAAAGAACAGATTTTCTGTGCTATAATAATTTTTATAGATTTTAGCAAGATTGGAAGGAGCGACATAAATGAGTGATATACAGGGGAAAGTAGATCGTTTCCAGATTTTGCTACAACAATTGCAATTAACGGACGATCAATATGTTTCCCATTTTCGCAACGCAAGCATTGAAAAAATTGTTGTCGAAAAGCGGTCCAAAAAATGGCATTTTCATTTTTTATTTGACGATATCATTCCATTTCAAGTCTATCAATTATTTACTGCAAAGTTAAAAAGTAGCTTTTCACATATTGCTACCATTACGTATGATATTCGAGTAAGAAATGGAATCGTCACAGATGTATTAATTCGTGACTATTGGTCAGCTTGTATTGAGGAGATGCAAGGAATATCTCCACCGTTGTTAAAGCTATTAAATGAGCAAGTGCCTCAATTTAATGGGAATAAGCTAACCATTCAAGTTAGAAATGAGATGGAAGGTTTAGCGATTAAACGAAAATATGCTAACCTAATTACCGATGCCTATCAGTATTTTGGTTTTCCAGTAATGAGTTTAGATACAGAAATAGCAGAAGGAAAATCAAATTCAGAGTATGAACAATTTTTACTCGCTAAGCAAAAAGAGGATGAGGAAAGAGGAAAGCAAGCTTTATTAGACATTCAGAAGATGGAAGCGGAAAAAGAAGCTGGTGATTCTCCGGTTCCGAGTGGTCCATTAACAATCGGATTAACGATTAAGGATGATAGTGATTATCGTCGCATGGAAGAGATATTGGATGAAGAAAGACGTGTAACGGTTCAAGGATATGTCTTTTTTGCAGAAACGAAAGAGCTTCGTAGTGGGCGAACGCTTCTAACCTTTAAAATAACAGACTACACAAGTTCTATTCTTGTGAAAATGTTCTCACGGGATAAAGAAGATGCAGCGCTTTTCCAATTAGTTAAAAAGGGCATGTGGCTTCGAGCACGTGGAAGTATTCAAAATGATACCTTCGTTCGCGATTTAGTGATGATTGGGAATGATTTAAATGAGATTAAACCTGTCGAACGAAAAGATACAGCGAAAGAGGATGAAAAACGAGTAGAGTTACATCTTCATACGCCGATGAGTCAAATGGATGCTGTTTCCTCTGTTGCTACGCTTGTTGGACAAGCGAAAAAATGGGGGCATAAAGCGATTGCTATTACAGATCACGCTGTTGCTCAATCCTTCCCAGAAGCATTTGGTGCTGGAAAGAAAAACGATGTAAAAATTCTTTACGGAGTTGAAATGAATCTAGTAGACGACGGAGTTCCGATTGCCTATAATCCTAAGGATATAGTGCTAGAGGATGCTACATATGTCGTGTTCGACGTAGAGACGACAGGACTTTCTGCTGTCTATAATACGATTATAGAGCTTGCCGCAGTAAAGATTCATGACGGGGAAATCATTGATCGGTTCGAGTCCTTTGCGAATCCACATCATCGCCTTTCTGCAACAACGATTAATTTAACGGGAATAACCGATGATATGGTAGAAAGTGCACCTGAAATTGATATCGTTTTACGAAAGTTTGCAGAGTGGACAGGGGATAGTATTTTGGTTGCCCATAATGCATCCTTTGACGTTGGCTTTTTAAATGTCGGCTATCAAAAGGCGGGGCTGCCTAAATCGACAAATGCGGTCATCGATACATTAGAACTAGGTCGATTCTTATATCCGGAAATGAAAAATCACCGGTTGAATACATTAGCAAAGAAATTTGATATCGAATTAACCCAGCATCACCGTGCGATTTATGATGCCGAGGCAACAGGGTATCTTGCTTTGAAAATGCTCAAGGATGCTTCTGAAAAGGGTATTCTTAATCATAATCAATTAAATGATAATATGGGGCAGGGAAATGCGTACCAAAGAGCTCGTCCTTATCACTGTACCGTCCTTGCGCAAACCGAGGTTGGCTTAAAAAATCTATTTAAGCTCGTATCAATTGCCCATATTAATTACTTCTATCGTGTTCCTCGTATTCCGAGATCTGTACTGCAAAAATACAGAGAAGGCTTGCTAGTAGGCTCAGCCTGCGATAAAGGGGAAGTCTTTGAAGCAATGATGCAAAAGGCTCCGGAGGAAGTAGAAGATATTGCCCCATTTTATGATTATTTAGAAGTAATGCCCAAAGAGGTTTACGCTCATTTAATCGAAATGGAGCTTGTACAAGATGAAAAAGCGTTAGAAGAAATAATCGGTAATATCGTAAAGCTAGGAGATAAATTAGACATACCTGTTGTCGCAACAGGAAATGTCCATTATCAAAATCCAAATGATAAGATTTATCGAGAAATTTTAGTTGGCTCACAAGGTGGAGCGAATCCACTTAACCGCCATAAGCTTCCAGATGTGCATTTTCGAACAACGAATGAAATGTTAGACTGCTTCAGCTTCCTAGGCAAAGAAAAGGCAAAGGAAGTAGTCGTCACAAATACAAATAAAGTCGCTGATATGATTGATGTCATTAAACCAATCAAAGATGATCTTTATACACCTAAAATTGAAGGCTCAGAAGAAGAAATGCGTGAAATGAGTTATGGAATGGCTAGACGAATTTACGGGGATGAACTTCCTGAAATCGTAGAAGCTCGTTTAGAAAAAGAACTTAAAAGTATCATTGGACATGGATTTGCCGTTATTTATTTGATTTCGCATAAACTCGTGAAGAAATCATTAGATGATGGATACTTAGTAGGTTCCCGTGGATCCGTTGGTTCTTCCTTTGTAGCAACAATGACAGAGATAACCGAGGTTAATCCGCTTCCGCCTCATTATATTTGTGCAGAATGTAAATATTCAGAGTTCTTTAATGATGGTTCTGTTGGTTCTGGGTTTGATTTGCCTGACAAGAATTGTCCAAATTGTGGGGCTCGTTTGAAGAAAGATGGCCATGATATTCCGTTTGAAACCTTCCTTGGATTTAAAGGAGATAAGGTTCCTGATATTGATTTGAGTGCGCCACGTTATCAATTGAAAAGATTGGTCACTAGCTTTTGCTAGGAGAACTGATAACTCAAAGTGTGGAATGATAGGGTAACGCCTTGAAACACACTCACTGAATCTGCGGCAAGCGAAGGAGACAATGTAAATAGTTGAACTCGTTTGAAGCCCGCTAAAGTCGGCTGAAGTTTACCCTAACACATATTGGTGAGGCAAGACCCTAATAGGGTTGTAAACGATAGGCCGGGTGTCTACAAAACTTCTATGGTTAGTATGGATAGAGTTATCTGGACGAATCCTCGACTGACTCTTCGTGAATGTCACTAAGTAGAAATGCTTAGGGGTCCTAATAGGACTTTCTAGTGTGGATGAGTAAACGTTAGGTTATGAAAATCCATATAGCTTTATAGGAGCTATCAAGCTAGACGGAGTTTAGAGGAAACCTACGGAAGTATGTATAGATAGAGTTAACGGAACGTGGGAAGCTTCGGAGACTTGAGGTGATTACACACTGATTGAAAGTCGTTCTTCAAAAAGCTCAGCTTGAGTATAATGAAGATTTGTCGAAGTGGCAGTAAAGCCGTAGTACCGATTGTAGGAACTGCTGATGACGACCAAATATACTGAATAGGTCCGAGGGAAAAACAGTTCTGAGGGAAGGGCTTGAGTCGTCTTTTACGATACAAATCCTACACAAGTCAGTATTCTTGTATGACTAAATAGAAACGAAAGCCTTTCTTGGAGGTGATTAGTTGGCTGACTTAATGGTTCAAAAGTTACGAAATTAAGAATACTTTAATGTCCAAGAAACATTTGACGCTTTTTATGCTGAGGCTTTGTTATAGCTGATTTTTGATTGTAATGTTTATGAAAAATAATAGGTGAAATTACGCTTAAATTAGGAAATATCCATATTTTCTTAAAATTAAGGGGAGTTTTTCCGTTTATCTTCTCCAAATCTTTGTTTTTTGTCTTATTTAGAGCATTTATCCGGAATATCTCCGCTTATATCTGCTACTTATGCTCGTTTTATAGACATTAGCCGGAAATTTTCCGCCTATAATTTCTCATACCTACAAGATAATCAACAATGAATGATAACAGAACCGATGCTGAAAGTAAAAGTGGAAAATATTTTTAAAAAGCTGTACGATTTAATCATCTCAGAAGAAAATATTCTGCTCGCTTATCGTAATTTGAAAAGGAACACTGGAAGCAGAACAATTGGTCAAACTATTATCATGTCAATACACTAGACGCCAAAGCAATAAAGAAACTCAATACACAACGCAAGGTTGTAGGATTCCAAGCGTTAGTGGTTTAAATTATCGTAAATATAAAGACGATAGAGCGCCGTATGACACCGAAAGGGTCACGTACGGTGTGGGGCAGGGGAAAAGCTAGAGATGACATCAAAGGCTTACCTATTGCCATATTTTTCCGGTGAATATCAACCAACAGCTCATAACTACACTAAATTATTGTTCGGTGAAGAATATGTATACCGTGCAGGAACGATTGGTACTGTTGCCGATAAAACAGCATATGGTTATGTAAAGGCTTATCAAAACGATAATAATTTACAGATTCGCGGAGCAGAAATTGACCGATTAGCTTCTGGATGTACTGGTGTCAAACGTACAACGGGACAGCATCCAGGGGGAATCATTGTTATTCCTGATTACATGGATGTTTATGATTTTACGCCAATTCAATTTCCAGCGGATGACCGAAATTCTGAATGGAAAACAACCCATTTTGATTTCCATTCCATCCATGATAATGTCCTAAAGCTAGATATACTAGGGCACGATGATCCGACTGTTATCAGAATGCTTCAAGATTTAAGTGGTATCGATCCGAAGACGATTCCGACAGATGATCCTGAAGTAATGAAAATTTTCAGTGGTACGGAGTCCCTTGGAGTAACACCAGAACAAATTTATTGTAAAACTGGTACATTTGGAATCCCTGAGTTTGGAACAAAATTTGTTCGTCAAATGCTAGAAGATACAAAGCCGACAACGTTTTCAGAGTTAGTACAGATATCTGGTCTCTCTCATGGTACCGATGTTTGGTTAGGAAATGCCCAAGAACTTATTCATAATAATATTTGTAACTTAAGTGAAGTAATTGGATGTCGTGATGACATCATGGTTTATCTGATATATCAAGGACTAGATCCAAGTTTCGCTTTCAAAATCATGGAGAGCGTTCGTAAGGGGAAAGGTTTATCAGATGAGATGGAAGAAGAAATGAGAAAGAACGAAGTACCAGAATGGTATATTGATTCTTGTAAAAAGATTAAGTATATGTTCCCGAAGGCGCATGCCGCGGCTTACGTCTTAATGGCAGTGAGAATTGCCTATTTCAAAGTGCATCATGCACTACTCTATTATGCTGCTTATTTCACTGTTCGTGCGGATGATTTTGATGTTGACGCAATGGTGAAAGGCTCTCATAGTATTAAAGCAGTAATAGATGATATTAGTGCAAAAGGGTTAGATGCCTCAACGAAAGAGAAGAACTTATTAACTGTTATGGAGCTAGCCTTTGAAATGGTAGAAAGAGGCTATTCCTTTAAAAAGGTCGATTTATACAAATCTAGTGCTACTGAATTTATTATTGAAGGTAATTCTCTTATTCCGCCATTTAATAGTATCCCTGGATTGGGAACAAATGCTGCGATTAATATTGTGGAAGCTAGAAAAAATGGGGAGTTTTTATCAAAAGAGGATTTACAGCAGCGCGGAAAAGTTTCTAAAACGATTATGCAATATCTTGACAATCATGGTTGCTTGGCTGATATGCCAGACCAAAACCAGCTTTCTTTATTCTAATAGAATTTTTGGAAGTAGCAAGAAACGTTGTAATAACGGACTTTCATTTGCATAAATGGAGCGGTTATGGTATAGTTTAATTGGAAATACTAAGGATAACTTTCGCGAATGGAGAGTGGGGCAACCCACTCTTTCCTGTTTGTATTAGGGTTTTTTTCTAAAATCAGAAGTGAATGGTATCACACTAATTTGATGAACGAGCAACAAGTGTACATATTTTAGTTTGCTAAGTTGACTCTAAAAACATAATAAGGTTCCTTGCTTAAGGAGGGAAAAATTTTGAGCAAAGTAACACAAATAGTGGAAGAAATGGTCCATCCCATTTTAGATGAACTACATTTAGAATTAGTAGATGTTGAATATGTAAAAGAGGGACCAAACTGGTTTTTACGTGTGTATATTGACAAAGAAGCTGGTGTGGATATTGATGAATGTGCAGTTGTTAGTGAGAAATTAAGTGAAAAGTTAGATGAAGTCGACCCGATTTCAGAGAACTACTTTTTAGAGGTTTCTTCACCTGGAGCGGAACGTCCATTGAAAAAAGATAAAGATTTCGAAAAAGCAATTGGGAAAAATGTTTTTATTAAAACGTATGAACCAATCGCAAACGAAAAAACCTTCGAAGGAATCTTAACAGCATTTGATGGTAAAACAGTGACAGTTGAAGTGAAAATCAAGACAAGAAAGAAAACGATTGAAATACCATACGAAAAAGTTGCAAAAGCAAGACTTGCTGTCACTTTTTCATAATTTATAAAAGAGGCCGGGAGAAGTTTTTTGAAAAAAGCTTCATTAATATACACGGTCATTCGTTATGGATAATAGAGAATAAAGGGGGATACACGCTCATGAGCAGTGAATTAGTTGATGCTCTAGTGTTACTTGAAAAAGAAAAAGGAATATCACGTGAAGTGATCATGGATGCAATGGAAGCGGCTTTAATCTCTGCTTATCGTCGCAATTTTAACCAGGCACAAAATGTACGTATTGATTTAAATTTAGGTGCAGGTTCTATGCGTGTATTTGCTAGAAAAGAAGTAGTAGATGAGGTATTTGATCCACGTCTGGAAATTTCTTTAGAGGACGCACAAAAAATTAATCCGAACTATGAAGTAGAGGATATTGTAGAATTAGAAGTTACACCAAAAGATTTTGGTCGTATTGCAGCCCAAACAGCAAAACAAGTAGTTACACAAAGAGTTCGCGAGGCAGAAAGAGGAATTATCTATTCCGAATTTATCGATCGCGAAGAAGACATCATGACAGGGATTGTTCAACGCCAAGATAGTAAATTTATTTATGTAAGCTTAGGAAAAATTGAAGCAATCTTACCTACAAATGAACAAATGCCAAATGAGCATTATAAACCACATGATCGCATCAAAGTATTCTTAACAAAAGTGGAAAAGACTACAAAAGGTCCACAAATCTTTGTTTCAAGAACACATCCTGGTTTATTAAAAAGATTATTTGAGATGGAAGTACCAGAAATTTATGATGGTACAGTAGAAATCAAATCTGTTGCTCGTGAAGCTGGAGATCGTTCTAAGATTTCGGTTCATTCAGAAAATGAAGAAGTAGATCCAGTAGGTTCATGTGTAGGTCCTAAAGGAACTCGTGTACAGACGATTGTAAATGAGTTAAAAGGGGAAAAGATTGATATTGTTAAGTGGTCTAGTGATCCAACAGTATTTGTTGCCAATGCTTTAAGTCCTTCAAAAGTATTAGAAGTAATTGTAAATGAAGAAGACAAAGCAACAACGGTCATTGTTCCAGATTATCAATTGTCATTGGCAATCGGTAAGAGAGGCCAAAATGCACGCTTAGCAGCGAAGCTTACGGGCTGGAAAATTGATATCAAATCTGAATCAGAAGCAAGAGAAGCTGGACTTTATCCAACAGAAAATTCATTGATTAAATTCGATGATGACGTTGAAGAAGAGGATGATTTCCGTTTAAACACGGAAGATTTCGAGTGATAGAGGTGAATGTGTGTGAACAAACCAAGAAAAGTACCAATGCGTAAGTGTGTTGCTACCGGTGAAATGAAGCCGAAAAAAGAATTAGTTCGCATCGTTCGTTCCAAAGAAGGGATTGTCTCCGTCGATTTAACGGGCAAAAAATCCGGTCGTGGAGCATATCTTTCATTGGATAGAGAAGCAGTACTATTAGCCAAGAAGAAGAATATTCTTTCTAATCAGCTAGAAGTTAAAGTAGATGATGCTGTCTATGAAGAGCTGTTAGAACTAATAGATAAGGAGCAAAGACAATCCAAATGAACGATAACAAGTGGATGTCATTACTTGGCTTAGCAAATCGAGCGCGGAAAATTACCTCAGGTGAGGAATTTTCCGTAAAAGAAATTAGAAGCGGTAATGCAAAGCTAATATTATTGTCGGAAGATGCGTCACAAAACACGACAAAGAAAATCACAGATAAATGCCGTTCCTATAAAGTGCCAGTAAAGCTTGTTTCAAATAGGGAAATCCTAGGGAAAGCGATAGGGAAAGAGCAACGAGTGGTTGTCGCTGTTTTGGATAATGGATTTGCAAAAAAACTTTTAACGCTGCTCGATTAATTCTAGCGGGGGTGAAATGATGAGTAAAGTGCGAGTATACGAATACGCAAAACAATATAACATTTCAAGCAAGGATGTTATTGCTAAATTAAAAGAGATGAACGTAGAAGTCTCAAACCATATGACAACATTGGAAGAGGATGCAATAAAAAAATTAGATAGTGTATATAATAAAAAGAACGAAGAAAATAAGCCAAAAACACCGGCTCAAAAAGCGGCTGCAAAAAACATCGCTGACGAGTATGAAAAAGAAAGCGATGAAATGGCTGAAAAGGGGAAAGTAAATCAATCTGTGAAAAATACTAAAGATAATAAACCAGGGTTTAATAAACCAAAAACTAATAATAACAATAATAAAAATAGAAACAACAACAATCGTAAAGGGAAGCAAAATGCTGCTCCTGCGGCACCACCTGCTCCGAAGAAAGAAAAAGAATTACCAGAAAAAATTACATTCAGTGAATCTTTAACCGTTGCTGAATTAGCAAAAAAATTGCATCGCGAACCATCTGAAATTATCAAAAAGCTATTCCTTCTTGGTGTAATGGCAACAATCAATCAAGAATTAGATAAAGATGCGATTGAATTAATTTGTACAGATTATGGTGTAGAAGTCGAAGAAGAAATCAAAATCGATACTACAGACTTAGAAGTATATTTTGCTGATGATGAAGATGCAGACTTAATAGAGCGTCCATCTGTTGTTACGATTATGGGACACGTTGACCACGGGAAAACAACATTACTTGACAGCATTCGTAATACAAAAGTAACAGCAGGAGAAGCAGGCGGTATTACACAGCATATCGGTGCATATCAAATTGAAGAAAATGGCAAGAAGATTACATTCCTTGATACACCAGGACACGCAGCCTTTACAACAATGCGTGCACGTGGTGCAAAAATTACGGATATCACCATTCTTGTTGTAGCTGCTGATGATGGTGTTATGCCACAAACAGTTGAAGCAATCAACCATGCGAAGGCTGCTGAGGTTCCAATTATTGTTGCAGTCAATAAAATGGATAAACCAACAGCAAATCCTGATCGAGTAATGCAAGAATTAACAGAACATGGATTAGTACCGGAAGCTTGGGGTGGGGAAACTATCTTTGTACCACTTTCTGCATTAACAGGAGAAGGTATTGATTCCTTACTTGAAATGATTCTATTAGTAGGTGAAGTAGAAGAATATAAAGCAAATCCAAGCCGAAACGCAGTTGGAACAGTTATTGAAGCAGAGTTAGATAAAGGTAAAGGTTCTGTAGCAACTTTACTTGTCCAAAATGGAACATTGCGCATTGGAGATCCAATTGTAGTTGGTAATACATTTGGTCGTGTTCGTGCAATGGTTAACGATTTAGGTAGACGTGTAAAATCAGCTGGACCATCTACACCTGTTGAAATTACTGGTTTAAATGAGGTTCCACAAGCTGGTGATCGCTTTGTTGTCTTCAATGATGAGAAAACAGCAAGACAAGTGGGAGAAGCTCGTTCTACACAAGCAATTCAAGCACAAAGATCAGAGAAAACAAGAATCAGTCTTGATAATCTGTTTGAACATATGAAACAAGGGGAAATGAAAGATATTAATATCGTTCTTAAAGCCGATGTTCAAGGTTCAGCAGAAGCGTTAGCAGCCGCTCTTTATAAAATTGAAGTAGAAGGCGTAAACGTTAAAATCATTCATACTGGTGTTGGGGCAATTAATGAATCAGATATTACCCTTGCAGCAGCATCAAATGCGATTGTAATCGGATTTAACGTACGTCCTGATGTAAATGCAAAAAGAGCTGCAGATGCAGAGGAAGTAGATGTACGTTTACACCGTATTATCTATAAAGTAATTGAAGAAATTGAAGCTGCGATGAAAGGAATGCTTGATCCTGAATTCCAAGAAAAAATTATAGGTCAGGCTGAAATTCGTCAAACATTCAAAGTTTCGAAAATCGGAACAATTGCCGGTTCATATGTAACAGACGGAAAAATTACAAGAGACAGCGGAATCCGTTTAATCCGTGATGGTATTGTAATTTTCGAAGGCGAAATCGATGCATTAAAACGTTTCAAGGACGATGCAAAAGAAGTGGCTCAAGGTTACGAGTGTGGTATCACTATCAAAAACTTTAACGATGTTAAAGAAGGCGATATTATCGAAGCATATGTAATGGAAGAAATTGAGCGTAAATGATAATCGGTTTAATGACAGTGGAATGCATCATTTATGATGCCCACTCATTAAAAGAAAAGCGGGCTGTTCTGCAAAGAATTATGTCCCGCTTAAAGCAAAAATATAATATCTCTATTTCAGAGGTTGACTTTCAAGATACTTGGCAAAGAACAAAGCTTGCGATCGTTACGGTTGCTTCTGCACGAGTTTCAGTAGAAGGCGTATTGCAGCAAGTACAGCAGTTTATCGATTCTTTCCCTGAAATAGAGAGAACAATAACAGATATAGAATGGCTTTAATAAAATGAGGTGAATTGCGCGATGAGTCTAAGACCAAATCGTGTTGGTGAACAAATGAAGAAGGAACTTGGGGAGATTATTACTCGTAAGATAAAAGATCCTCGCATCGGCTTTGTAACAGTAACAGATGTTAATGTTACAGGTGACCTTCAACAAGCAACTGTGTATATTTCCGTTCTTGGCGATGAAGAGCAACGGGAAAATACACTAAAAGGATTAGCGAAAGCGAAAGGCTTTATCCGTTCAGAAATTGGACAACGCATTCGTTTACGCAAAACTCCTGAAATTACGTTTGAATTTGATGAGTCGATAGATTACGGAAATAGAATTGATACATTATTGCATCAAATCGCAAAAGAAGATCCGTCTAGTAACGACGAAAGATAAGATGTAAAAATAAGTATGCTCCTATCGGACTTTTTCCATGATGGTTATGGATATGGGACGGTAGGAGTTTTTTTGTAGAGGCTTAAATAAAGTTAACTTTCGAACAAAGCCCGTTGATTTCCGTTCCAGGAACTTGCTTTCCGCGGGGAGGGATGAGAGCCTCCTCGGCTTTGCCTGTGGGGTCTCTCATTTCCCTCATTTCCCGCAGGAGTCAAGTTCCCTCCACTACAATCAACTCAGAATTTTAAATGACATTAGTAGAAAGAGCAAAATTTATTTTCGCATTAATTATTTTATTTATAAATGAATAAAGGATGAGGTATATGGAAGGGATTTTACCGTTATGGAAGCCGAAGGGGCTTACTTCTCATGATTGTGTTTTTCGTTTGAGGAAGATTTTACATATGAAAAGAATTGGTCATACTGGCACACTAGATCCGGATGTAACGGGTGTATTGCCGATTTGTTTAGGGAGAGCAACGAAAGTAGCGGAATATATAACGGATGCTGGTAAAGAATACGTAGGAGAAGTAACGATAGGCTACTCTACTACAACGGAAGATCGTTCTGGTGAAAAGGTAGAAGAAAAGATAGTTGCAGAAACGATTACGAGGGAAAGAATAGAAGAAATATTACAAGAATTAACCGGGACTATTACGCAAACACCACCAATGTATTCTGCCGTTAAAGTAAATGGGAAAAGGCTTTATGAATACGCAAGACAAGGATTAGTGATAGAACGTCCTTCAAGACAAGTGACCATTTATGCACTAGAATTAATAGAAGAGTGGAAGGAATTAGCGGGTGATACGGTATCCTTTCGTTTTAAAGTAAGCTGTAGTAAAGGTACCTATATCAGAACACTTGCTGTGATGATAGGGGAAAAATTAGGGTATCCTGCACATATGTCAGACTTATGTAGAACACGTTCAGCAGCATTCACGGAAAAAGAATGTGTGACCTTTGAAGAGCTTGAGGAATATGTGGAAAATGGGGTACTCGATAAGTTTATTTACCCGATTGAAGACGCGCTTTTACATTTGCCGAAATATGAAATAAATGATACATTAGCAATGAAGGTACGAAATGGAACGGTATTAGAAGCTCCTGTTCATTTATTGGATGAAAAGGAGCCAATTGTCATTCAAACAACAACTGGTGAAGCGTTAGCTATATATGTTCAGCATCCTACAAAAAAAGGATTAATCAAACCGTCCAAAATTTTAAAAATCTTGGAAGACTGAATGAATACTGCGGACACCTTTTGAAAAAGGGTGGCAAAAAAGGATAAAGAAATTAGAGCTAGAAAAGGTGAGTAGCGTAGTGAAGATAGTTAGAATTAATCATTCAGAACGAAATAAAGAGATTGATTTTCCACCGATTTCCATCGCGTTAGGATCATTTGATGGCGTACATCTTGGTCATCAAAAAGTAATCGGCGAGGCAATAAAAGTAGCCAATCAAAATGGATGGAGCAGTGCCGTTATGACATTTGATCCCCATCCTTCTATCGTACTTGGTGGGAAAACAAAAAAAGTAGATTACTTAACTTCTTTTGAATCAAAGGTAGAGCAATTAGCAAATTTGGGAATTGATTATTTATTTATTGTTGATTTCACCATCGAATTTGCTAGTTTGCCACCTCAAGAATTCGTGGACTCGTATTTAATTGGGTTGAATGTGAAGCATGTAGTAGCAGGATTTGATTATACGTATGGAAAGAAAGCACAAGGAACAGCCGAAACGCTTTCCGAGCAATCACGAGGTCAATATGAAACAACCATTATCGGAAAAGAGACTTTTGATGGCGAAAAAGTAAGTTCAACATTAATCCGTTCTCTTATCAATAATGGGGATATGGAAAAAGTTCCGGCTTTATTAGGCAGATATTATACGATAAAAGGCACTGTTATTCATGGCGATAAGCGTGGCAGAACAATTGGTTTTCCAACAGCAAACGTGAAGCAAACAAGCGATGTTATCTTGCCACCACTTGGTGTGTATGCAGTGCGATTATTTGTAAATGAAAAGTGGTATGAAGGCGTATGTAATTTAGGCACGAAACCAACCTTCCATCCAGAGGACAAAACAGCTAGTATCGAAGTTCATATTTTCGACTTCCACCAAGACATCTATGGACATTCCGTAACAGTAGAATGGCATAAACGAATTAGAAGCGAACAAAAGTTCAATGGAATTGACGAACTAGTAGCCCAAATTGAAAAAGATAAGCAAACTGCCTTGCAATATTTCTATGATAAAGCACAATAAAAATAGAATATTTCTAAGTATATTTGGAAATACTATATCCATATATCCCAACGAATAAATCGAAAAAAACTAGTATTAGTAAGTTAACTTTTTATTTCATTTTATTAGAATCAATGCTAATAAGTGGTAACAATATAGCAGGGGAGAATACGTAAGCGAATTGGATTCACCCTGCGGCATATAATAGTAACCATTTTTTGCTAGAATCTATTTTTGGTTCTTTGCTTATTTAAAAAAATAAAAGGTTATGTCTTGATTTTTCTTAAGAAAACAGTTATTCTTAAGTACGTACTAAAAACAACCTTTGCTTGGCAAATCGAATCACCAACGTTTTGCTCGGTAAATGGGGATTAGTGTAATAGAATTAGGAGGTGAAACAGGATGGCAATCACTCAAGAACGTAAAAACGAACTTATCAATGAGTACAAAACGCATGAGAACGATACTGGATCTCCAGAAGTTCAAATCGCTGTCCTTACTGAGTCAATCAATAACTTGAATGAACATTTACGTACACATAAAAAGGATCATCACTCACGTCGTGGCCTTTTGAAAATGGTAGGTAGACGTCGTAATCTTTTAACTTACCTACGTAATAAAGACGTTCAACGTTACCGTGTTTTAATTAACAAACTTGGTCTACGTAGATAGTTAAAAAAGCGGGATATTTTTCCCGCTTTTTTATTGTAAATAAATGCGAATCTAACATATGGTTTCTATAGATTACATAAATTAATTTCGTTTTTTAGTTACATTTAATGTGTATACTAGTAGAAGAGAAATTTAAGGATAGTATTCTTTCTTTTATAAGATAACGTAGGTTTTAGGTAGTTTAAACCGAGAACCTCCATGAAGTGAATGAGTAGAGAGGGGTTTATGAATGGGACAAGATAAGCATGTCTATTCCATTGACTGGGCTGGAAGAAAGCTTACAGTCGAAATTGGACAATTAGCAAAACAAGCAAATGGTGCAGTACTTGTACGATATGGTGATACTGCTGTATTAAGCACAGCTACTGCTTCAAAAGAACCGAAAAACTTAGACTTCTTTCCATTAACAGTAAACTATGAAGAACGCCTGTATGCAGTTGGTAAAATTCCAGGTGGCTTTATTAAAAGAGAAGGGCGTCCAAGTGAAAGAGCAATTCTTGCAAGCCGCTTAATCGATAGACCAATTCGGCCATTATTTGCTGATGGCTTCCGTAATGAAGTACAAGTAGTTAGCTTAGTAATGAGTGTGGATCAAGATTGCACATCTGAAATGGCAGCAATGTTCGGATCTTCCTTAGCATTGTCTGTTTCTGACATACCATTTGGCGGTCCAATCGCTGGTGTATATGTAGGTAGAATCGATGGCGAATTTGTCATCAATCCAACAGTAGAGCAAGCAGAGAAAAGTGATATTAATCTTGCTGTTGCAGGAACAAAAGATGCGATCAACATGGTAGAAGCTGGTGCGGATGAAGTTCCAGAAGAAGTAATGCTTGAAGCAATTATGTTTGGTCATGATGAAATTAAGCGTTTGATTGCCTTCCAAGAAAAAATTGCTGAAGAAATTGGCAAGGAAAAAACAGAAGTTGTTCTGTATGTATTGGACAAGGACATCGAAGCAGATGTGCGCGCATTATGCGAAAGCGAAATGCTAGATGCTATCCGTGTACAAGAGAAGCATGCTCGTGAAGCAGCTATTAAAGAAGTGAAAAATTCTGTTCTTGCGAAATATGAAGAAAAAGAAACAGAAGAAGAAGAGTTAAAGCAAGTAAAGGCGATTTTAGATAAATTAGTGAAAAATGAAGTTCGCCGTTTAATTACAGAAGATAAAGTACGCCCAGACGGACGTGGATTAGAAGAAATTCGCCCACTATCTTCAGAAGTTCATTTATTACCAAGAACACATGGATCTGGTCTATTTACTCGTGGACAAACCCAAGCATTAAGCATTTGTACATTAGGTGCTTTAGGGGACGTGCAAATATTGGACGGTCTTGGTGTAGAAGAAGAAAAACGTTTCATGCATCATTATAATTTCCCTAACTTCAGTGTTGGTGAAACAGGACCAATGCGTGGACCAGGACGAAGAGAAATCGGGCACGGTGCTTTAGGAGAAAGAGCTTTAGAACCTATTATCCCTTCTGAAAAAGACTTCCCATATACGATTCGACTTGTATCAGAAGTATTAGAATCAAATGGTTCGACTTCTCAGGCTAGTATTTGTGCAAGTACGCTTGCAATGATGGATGCTGGGGTGCCAATTAAAGCACCAGTTGCAGGTATTGCAATGGGTCTGATTAAATCTGGTGAACATTATAGTATCCTAACAGATATTCAAGGAATGGAAGATCATTTAGGAGATATGGACTTTAAAGTAGCTGGTACTTCTAAAGGGGTAACGGCGCTTCAAATGGATATTAAAATTGATGGACTTTCTCGTGAAATTTTAGAAGAGGCATTACAACAAGCGAAAATTGGTCGTATGCAAATTCTAGATTCCATGATGGCTACAATCAATACACCTAGAGAATCTCTATCTTCTTACGCACCAAAAATCTTAATGATGTCTATTAATCCAGATAAAATTCGTGATGTTATTGGACCAAGTGGTAAACAAATCAATAAAATCATTGAAGAAACTGGCGTGAAAATTGATATCGAGCAAGATGGTACAGTATTCATTTCTTCTGTTGATGATGAAATGAACAACAAAGCAAAACAAATTATTGAAGATATAGTTCGTGAGGTAGTAGTCGGCGAAATGTATCTTGGTAAAGTAAAACGAATTGAAAAATTCGGTTGCTTCGTTGAAATCTTCAGTGGTAAAGATGGACTTGTTCATATTTCTGAACTTGCTGAAGAAAGAATTGGCAAAGTAGAAGATGTTGTCGCAATCGGTGACGAAATCCTTGTGAAAGTAACAGAAATCGATAAACAAGGAAGAGTTAACCTATCACGTAAAGCTGTTTTAAAGGAACAAAAAGAACAAGCAGAGAATGCTAAAAACTAATAGAAGTTTTAAATAAAAGGCTGTTTTCTAAAAGATGCCGGATAAAAACTGTTAATGGTTTAACAGATATTTTATCCGGCATCTTTTTTTGTAGAATGAAAAGACCCCTCTTGAAACAAAATAAAAATAAATAAGGGTAAGCTCAGTCCATATTTCTGCGTTCTACCTTGTCCTTAGTAATCATACTGTAGTAATTAGGAGGGGAAAAGGTGATGAAGAAATTAATTGCACTAGTAGGGATTCTTGTAATATCTTGGTTTCTAGTTAATAATCCATTAGCTGATACATATGTTAGTACTTTACAAGAAAATTCGGTTGCAGTGACAGCGGATAATTCCTTATATACCACGATAAGTGAAAAAGCAAAAGAGTATGAAAAAAAACCAATTGATGCAAAGCTCGATCCAGTATGGAAGGCAATTCCTGGATTAAATGGGTTAAAAGTCGATGTAGATGCGTCTTATAAAAATATGAAAAAAGGAAAGAAATTTGATGAACAAAAATTAGTTTTTCAGCAAATTAGGCCAGAAATTTCATTAGAGGATTTACCACCTGCCCCAATATATAAAGGAAATCCAGACAAAGATACGGTAAGCTTTATTATAAATGTTGCATGGGGGAATGAATTTCTGCCTGATATTTTAGCAACGTTAAAAAAGCATCATGTGAAGGCAAGCTTTTTCTTAGAGGGGAGATGGGTCCAAAAAAATCCAGATCTTGCAAAAATGATTGCAGAAGCTGGACATGAACTCGGAAATCATTCATATACGCATCCAGATATGAGCAAAATAAGCAGCAGCAAAATTCATGAGGAAATAGTGAAAACAAACGATGTGATAGAAGCAACGACAGGTAAGCAGGCAACCTTACTAGCACCACCAAGCGGCTATTTTAATAATGAGGTTGTGAAGATTGCGGATCAGCAGAAACTGAAAACAGTCATTTGGTCTGTAGATACGATTGATTGGCAAAAACCAAGCCCTGATACATTGCTTAAGAGAGTGCTTGGAAAAATCCATAATGGGGCTCTCATCCTCATGCACCCAACAGAAGTAACGACAAATAGTCTAGAGCGATTAATTATCGAAATTGAGAATAAAGGGTATAAAATAGATACGGTTAGTGACACACTTAGTGAGGAACGGGAAAGCTTTAATACAAAAAAATAGTAGTTCCTTCTATCTTATAGTATTCTATAAGAAGAAAACGTTTTAAGGGCTGTTGCTTTAGCTTTATAGATGCTTTTTGTTGAAGGAAGTGTAAGCTTTAACTTATGAGGGAATAGAGGAAATGGGTGCGCCTGCAGTTAAATTCCGAAGAGCTTTTGAAGAAGAAAAAACGAAAATCAACAGGGGACCTAATAAGTAATCAACCTATCATCTCCTTTCAAGAGAAAAGGAAAATGTTATTTCATCTTTTAAACCTTCATATGTTATGATTATAATCAAACAATATTTTGGAAAAAATAAGAGGAATAAGATATACTAGCAGTCGCAACTATTTTTAACAACTTGGTAGAAGAACAGGAGGAACATAATTGATCAAAAGATATACTTGCCAAAATGGAGTAAGAATTGTATTGGAAAACATTCCGACCGTTCGATCTGTAGCTATTGGCGTATGGATTGGTACAGGGTCTCGAAAAGAAGATGAAAAAAATAATGGGGTATCCCATTTTTTAGAGCATATGTTTTTTAAAGGAACGAAAACACGTAGTGCAAGAGAAATAGCTGAATCATTTGATAGTATTGGCGGGCAAGTAAATGCCTTTACTTCAAAGGAATATACTTGCTATTATGCAAAAGTGTTGGATACACATGCGGATATGGCTCTAGAAGTATTAGCAGATATGTATTTTAACTCCACTTTTGATGAAGATGAGTTAAAGAAAGAAAAAAATGTCGTTTTTGAAGAAATTAAAATGTATGATGATACACCGGATGATATTGTTCATGATTTATTAAGTCAGGCAATCTATGATAAACATCCACTAGGTTATCCTATTTTGGGTACAGAGGATACGCTTGCTACCTTTAATGGTGATACGTTAAGGGAATATATGTTTAATCATTATACACCAGAAAATACGGTTATTTCGATTGCTGGTAATATTACAGAAACATTTATTTCAGAGGTAGAAAAGTATTTCGGAGCATATGAAGCAGGTAAATTGGAAATAGAGCTAGTACAGCCATCTTTTCATGCAAATAATCTTTCGAGAAAAAAAGAAACAGAGCAAGCGCATCTTTGCTTAGGTTTTAATGGATTACAGGTGGGCGATGAGAAAATGTATACACTTGTTTCCTTAAATAATATTCTTGGCGGAAGCATGAGTAGCCGATTATTTCAAGATGTTCGTGAGCAAAAAGGCTTAGCCTACTCTGTCTTCTCTTATCATTCTGCCTACCAAGATAGTGGAATCGTAACTATTTATGGCGGTACAGGAGCAAAACAACTAGATGAATTATTTGATACGATTCAAAATACGCTTGCTACCTTGAAAAAAGAAGGAATTACGGAAAAAGAATTAACAAATAGTAAAGAGCAATTAAAAGGAAGTTTAATGCTAAGCTTGGAGAGTACAAATAGTCGAATGAGCAGAAATGGTAAAAACGAACTATTACTTGGCAAGCATCGTTCCTTGGATGATATTATTGCAGACATCGATCGTGTAACGAAAGAAGATGTCGATCAAATGGCAAATGCTATCTTCACCGACACATTCTCCGTCTCCCTAATCAGCCCAGACGGACAACTGCCAAAAGCACTATAATAAAAAGCTACATATAAGAACAATGAACTAGGAGACAGAGATTAATTCTGTTTCCTAGTTTTTTTATTTATCCCCTTATTTATTCATACTAGGCAGCTCATCGCCCTCCCTGTAAAAAGAGTGTATCCGGAGCGAAATCAACCACCTTGTTTTAAAAGTTCATTCTTATAGCCGATTGTTCTAAATAAAGAAGAAAACCTTCTTTTTGAGGAATTACTTGAAACAACTCACCTAATAATGTGTATTTACATAAGATGTTGAAGTAGCGAGCTATGAAAACAGGATCTTGAAAAAAGAAGGTGAAATATTCATGCTGAAAGGGATGAAAATCGCGGTTATCGGCGGTGATGCAAGGCAGTTAGAGATTGTTCGCAAGTTAACCGAACAACAAGCAATCCTTTCATTAATTGGGTTTGAGCAACTAGACCATGCATTCACCGGAGCTACAAAAGAAAAAATCGATAACGTAGATTTTTCGAAAATAGATGCTATTATCTTACCCGTAAAAGGAACAGATCTAAATGGGCAAGTTGATACAATCTTTTCGAACGAAAAGGTTTTTTTAACAAAAGAAATATTAGAAAAAACCCCAGAGCATTGCACCGTATATTCAGGGATAACGAATGAATATTTAAATTTGCTTATTAAAGAAACAAAGCGAAAACTCGTTCAATTATTTGATCGAGATGATGTAGCAATATTAAATTCCATTCCAACCGTAGAAGGTACGATTATGATGGCAATTCAACATACAGATACTACGATACATGGCTCCAAGGTAATTGTGCTTGGGCTAGGACGTGTAGGAATGAGTGTTGCAAGAACTTTCCACGCCTTAGGTGCGAAAGTAAAGGTTGCAGCCAATCAAAGTGAACATATTGCTCGCATTATAGAAATGGGATTAACTCCTGTACATTTAGATGATTTACAAATTGCGGTGGAAGATATTGATATTTGTATCAATACTATTCCCCATCTTGTTGTAACTTCTGAAGTTATTGAAAAAATGCCATTACACACATTGGTACTTGATTTAGCATCGAAACCAGGTGGAACGGATTTTCAATATGCAGAAAAAAGAGGGGTTAAGGCATTACTTGCACCAAGTCTACCAGGGATAGTAGCTCCGAAAACAGCTGGGAATATACTTGCAGATGTCTTAGCTCAATTACTCGCAGAACAACCGCAATAAGGAAAGGAGAAATAAATATGGGTAGTTTACAAGGAAAAAGAATTGGATTTGGTATTTCAGGATCTCACTGTACGTATGCAGAAGTAGTACCACAAGTAGAAAAGCTAGTATCACTTGGGGCAGAAGTTGTACCAGTTGTCACAGGAAATGTAAAAAATACGGATACTCGATTCGGTAAGGGGAAGGATTGGGTTAGCAAAGTGGAAGAAATAACAGGTCAGCCAATAATCGACAGTATCGTAGCAGCAGAGCCACTTGGACCGAAAGCGCCTCTAGATTGTATGGTCATTGCCCCTTTAACAGGAAATAGCATGAGCAAATTTGCAAATGCGATGACAGACAATGCGGTGTTAATGGCGGCAAAAGCTACATTGCGAAATCAAAAGCCTGTTGTATTGGGAATTTCTACAAACGATGCACTAGGATTAAACGGGATGAATTTAATGCGTTTAATGGCAACAAAGAATATATTCTTCATCCCATTTGGTCAGGATGATCCAGAAAAGAAACCAAATTCTATGGTAGCAAGAATGACTATGCTTGCAGAAACGATTGAGGCAGCATTAGAATACAAACAGATTCAGCCAGTAATTGTGGAGAAATATTTAGATTAACAAGTATTTTTGTAAAATCACCGAATAAACAAGGCGCTTTTTGTAATCCGATCGGAATTCTTTAGCGCCAATCGGTGTTTTTTGAAAGAATCTGATAAAAGTTTCTTTTATTGCTGCTTGAATATGTTAAAATAGATAATATTATTTAAGGCGGTGCATGACGCTAGCCTATTATCATTAGAGAAAGCCTTTGGAAGGAGAACCATTAATGGATCAATTAAAAGGATATAACGTAGCAGTAGTTGGAGCAACAGGGGCTGTTGGTCAGCAAATGATCAAAACATTAGAAAGCAGAGATTTTCCTATTTCAACATTAACACTTTTGTCATCAAAACGTTCAGCGGGGACAAAAGTTTCTTATAAAGAGAAGGAAATTGTTGTTCAAGAAGCAACTCCAGATAGCTTTAAAGGAATTGATATTGCATTATTTAGCGCAGGTGGCGGAGTATCGAAGGATTTAGCACCACATGCGGTAAGACATGGAGCAATTGTCGTGGATAATACAAGTGCATTCCGTATGGATGAAGAGGTACCATTAGTAGTACCAGAAGTGAATGAAGAAGATCTTCGCAAGCATAAAGGAATTATTGCAAATCCGAACTGTTCTACTATTCAAATGGTCGTAGCTCTACAACCATTAAAAGAAAAATATGGACTTTCAAAAGTATTAGTATCTACTTATCAAGCTGTTTCTGGATCAGGTGCAGCAGCAGTAGAAGAATTAAATAGCCAAACGCAAGCTATTCTTAATAACGAAGAATTCGAGCCAAAAATTCTTCCTGTTAAAAGTGATAAGAAGCATTATCAAATTGCCTTTAATGCAGTTCCGCAAATTGATGTGTTCACAGAAAATGGATTCACTTATGAAGAAATGAAAATGATTAATGAAACAAAGAAAATCATGCATGCAGATGATTTAAAAGTGGCAGCAACATGTGTGCGAATTCCAGTTGCGACAGGTCATTCTGAATCTGTTTATTTTGAGTTAGACAATGATCAAGTAACAGCAGCAGAAATCAAGGAATTGTTAGGATCAGCACCTGGTATTGTGCTTCAGGATGATCCAAGTAATCAAATTTATCCAATGCCTGCAGACTGTGTAGGAAGCAATGATGTATTTGTTGGCCGTATTCGTCAAGATTTAGACGTGAAAAACGGGTTCCATATGTGGGTAGTATCAGATAATTTGTTAAAGGGTGCCGCATGGAACTCTGTACAAATAGCAGAAAGCCTAATTAAATTAGGACTTGTATAAGTAAAGGAAGAAAGGCAAGACTGTAAAGGGTTAGAATGCAGGAAAGTGCCTGTAGGTAGAACTCTAATTTTTCTACATACAGGAAGTACAAGTTTGGACACAGCAATATACGCCTCGTGCCAAAATCTTGTCTTTCTTAACAATTGAGTATTTTTAGAAGAAAGAGATCCTTTTTTTAACGAATACTATTATTTAATGGCTCAAGGTTAGCTTGAGTCAAACAACAAGGGATCCTCCTAGTAATATGATGTCTGAGGTTAATCTCATCTTTATAGTTAAGGATTTGAGATTCCTCCAATTTGTTCTAGAAAAAGGCACCCTTATATTTACACTCATTTAGAAAGTGTTCAGAGGTGTTTATTGTGAAAATTATGGTTCAAAAATTTGGTGGAACATCGGTTCGAGATGAAAAAAGCCGAATTCAAGCAAAAGATCATATTAAAGATGCATTAAGTGAAGGGTACAAAGTGGTTGTGGTTGTTTCAGCAATGGGCCGTAAAGGAGAACCATACGCAACCGACACATTATTATCATTAGTTGGCGGAGCAGAAACAAGTATTAGCAGAAGAGAAAATGACTTGTTAATGTCATGCGGCGAAATTATTTCTAGTGTTGTGTTCACACAGCTATTGCTAGAAAATCAGATTTCAGCTACCGCTTTAACAGGTGCTCAAGCTGGATTTAAGACGAATAATGATTATACGAATGCAAGAATAATGGAAATGGATTGCGGACGCATTCTTCAAGAATTGAAAAAACATGATGTAGTTGTAGTTGCTGGCTTTCAAGGAGCAGCTCCAAATGGAGATACAACAACTTTAGGAAGAGGCGGAAGTGATACGTCAGCAGCCGCTTTAGGATCTGCCCTAAATGCAGAATATATTGACATATTTACAGACGTAGAAGGAATTATGACAGCTGATCCAAGAATCGCTGAAAATGCTCGCCCGTTATCGGTTGTCACTTATTCAGAAGTATGTAATATGGCATACCAAGGGGCAAAAGTTATTCATCCCAGAGCAGTGGAAATAGCGATGCAGGCAAAGGTGCCAATACGAATTCGCTCTACGTATTCAAAAGGCACTGGTACGCTCGTTACATCCAGTAATGCAGAGAATAAAGGCAGTGACATTAAAGAAAGACCTGTGACTGGTATTGCCCATGTAGCGAATGTAACACAGATAAAGGTATTTGCGAAAAAAGATCAGTATGATTTGCAAGCACAAGTATTTAAAGCAATGGCAAACGAAGAAATAAGTGTCGACTTTATCAACATTTCACCAAACAGCGTTGTCTATACAGTAACAAATGAAATGACCAATAAAGCTATAGCTGTTCTTGAAAATATGGGCTACGAACCTGTTATTGAAAGAGAGTGTGCAAAAGTTTCAGTCGTTGGTGCTGGAATGGCCGGTGTACCAGGTGTTACATTTAAAATTGTTACAGCACTATCAAATAAAGGAATTCGAATCTTGCAATCAGCTGATAGCCATGCAACGATATGGGTACTGGTGAAACAGGATGATTTAGTAAACGCAGTAAATGTATTACACGATGCGTTTGAGCTAGAGAAAGAATAGAATAGATATAGATACGACGAGATCGAGATGAGAATAGGAGTGGAACGATGGGTTTATTTGGTAGGGTGTCAACGGCCATGATTACACCATTTGATGCCAAGGGACATATAGATTTTCCAAAAACAACACAGTTAATTAATCATTTACTTGAAAACGGAACGGATTCTTTAGTAGTAGCTGGTACAACTGGAGAATCACCCACATTATCCAAACAAGAGAAGATTGCGTTATTTAAACATGTGGTAAAGGTAGTGGAAAAGAGAGTTCCAATTATTGCAGGAACAGGTAGTTATAACACATATGAGTCCATCGAATTGACGAAACAAGCTGAACTTGCAGGTGTGGACGCTGTTATGGTAGTTGGACCATACTATAACAAGCCGAACCAAGAGGGTTTGTTTCAGCATATTAAAGCAGTTGCAGAATCTACAAAACTACCCGTTATGATATATAATATTCCAGGTCGTTCTGTTGTTAATATTGAACCAGATACTATTATTCGTTTGTCTGAAATTGAAAATATAGTAGCAGTAAAAGAAGCTAGCGGAAATTTAAATAACATCACGAAAATAATCGCGTCAACACCAGATGATTTTTATGTGTACAGTGGAGATGACGGCTTAACTTTACCGTTATTATCAGTTGGAGGCACAGGGATTATCTCTGTTGCATCACATATTATCGGCAAAGAAATGAAAGAAATGGTGAATTCTTTCCTAGCTGGAAATATAGAGGAAGCTTCAAAAATGCATCAGCAATTACTTCCTCTTATGTTAGCCTTATTTAAAGCACCTAACCCTGTACCAGTAAAAACGGCGCTTCAATTAAAAGGATTTGATGTTGGTTCTGTACGTTTACCTTTAGTTCCTTTAACAGAGGAAGAGCGTAAAGAACTAGCGGAATATTTATAAGCTTTTTAGGTTTTACGTCTTTCACCGCAAATAAGATTAAAATGATAAAACAGCTTATTTTGCAAGGTTAAAAGAATGTTTACTTGTCAGAAGAGTTCAGCTATCTCTAATTACTAAGAAGGAACCAGTAGCTAAAATGGTTTCTTCCTCCATGAGATAACTAGCTCTTCTGATTTTTTTGTTTGATAGCGCAATAAGAAAAACTTGTTTCCAACTTAGTAATTGATTATGATTGGATACATAGTTAATACTCGATTTAAGAAGAATATTTATTACTAGTTAATGTAAGAAGTACGGAGGAGAAAGTATGGCGAAAAACCAGTTACAAAAAAATTTATTGCCAAGACATATCAGTTTAATGGCGATGGGAGGAGCTATTGGTACTGGTATATTTAAAGGAAGTGGCGAAACAGTATCGATTGCAGGCCCAGGCGTAATCTTTACATACATATTTGCTGGACTATTATTACTTGTTGTAATGGGAAGTATTGCGGAAATGGCAATTATTTATCCGAATACTAATATGAAAGGATTTATTGGGAAAGCCTTTGGCGATCGAATGGCATTCATCATTGGCTGGATGTATTGCATTTTATGGCTTGCTGTATGTGTGATTGAGGTTGTTGTTGCAGGAAGCTTTTTGCAATTTTGGTTACCAGATGTTCCGCTTTGGATTTTAAGCATTATTTGTTCGATTATCTTAATTGCTGTAAATACAATGAATGTAAAGAATTATGGGGAATTTGAGTTTTGGTTTGCGGGCATTAAAATTGGGATGATTATTCTCTTTATCATTTTAGGAGCGTCTGTTTTATTTGGCATTATTCCGTCAGCAGAAACAAATTATTTGCAAAATTATACAGCGCATGGTGGATTTTTCCCGAATGGCTGGACGTCTGTTTTTTCGGCATTATTAATTGTCATGTTCTCTTATGGTGGTTCAGAACTTATTGGAGTAACGGTAACAGAAGCCAAAGATGCAGAGAAAATACTGCCTAAAGTAATTAAAAGCTTTATTTTACGAATCATCTTATTTTATACATTACCTATTTTAATTATATGTGGCCTTATCCCTTGGAATAAGTTAAATGATGCTTCTAGTCCTTTTGTACAAGTACTAACTATTTCTGGATTGTCTGGCGCAGCTCATATTATGAACTTTGTCTTGATTATTGCGGTGTTATCTGCAGCAAATTCGGGTATATACGGTTGTACAAGAATGATGTACTCCCTTGCTATAGAAGGACAAGGACCTAAAGCATTTAGCAAGGTAAATAAAAATGGGGTTCCTCTATATAGTTTAATGCTTACAGCCATTATTTTAATTGCTGGCTCCATGATTGCATTAGTAAAGCAAGATGAAGTATTCGCCTTGCTTATGGCATTTCCTGGCTTTGTTGTTTCGATTGTCTGGATAACGATCTGTTTGGCACAAGTAAAGCTACGAAAATCGTATCCATTTGAACCAAGCTTTAAAATTTGGGGATATCCATTTATACCGATATTTACAGTTATTTGTTTAGCGATTATTAGTATCAGTTTCTTGTTTGATGAGGCAAATAGAATTAGTATAATGGCTTGCTTAGCTTGTTTCTTTGTCGTAATCGTTATTTCTATATTTAAATTTAAGTCGAACAAACGCTAAAAGGATCATTTGACTATAAAAAGCGTATGAAATTTGGAAAAATCCAATAGTGGATAAGCTTTATTTTAGGAAGAAATCATTTTAAAAAAAGAAGATTTCATAAAATTGGTTGTAAACATTTTTAAACATCAAGTATAATAAGCATAACTGATCAATGGTCGGCTTAACTCAACATAGGAGGAAACAAAAATTTATGAAGAATGAAAAAATAAAGCTCGTTGCACTCGGTGGAGTGGGCGAGAACGGAAAAAATATGTTTGTAGTCGAAGTGGATGAAGACATATTTGTGATTGATGCTGGCTTAATGTATCCGCAAAATGAAATGCTAGGAATTGATATCGTTATTCCAGATATTACGTATTTAAAGCAAAACAAAGACAGAGTAAAAGGGATTTTCTTAACACATGCACATGAAGACCATATCGGAGGGTTATCTTATATTTTAAGAGATTTAGATGTTCCTGTTTTTACGACGCTTTTAACAGCTGAATTGACAAAGGAAAAGATGAAAGAGCAAGATTTCAAAGGACAGGCTCATTTTGAAATTATTACTTCTAAATCGGTTCTTACATTCCCATCTGCACAGGTGTCCTTCTTTAAAACGAATCATAGTATCCCAGATAGTGTCGGTATTGTTATTCATACATCTGAAGGTGCAATCGTACATACAGGGGATTTCAAGTTCGACCAGACGGCAAGTGATCTATATAAGCCAGATTATGGTGAGATGGCAAAAATCGGGGAAGAAGGCGTTTTAGCTTTACTCTCAGATAGTACAAATGCAGATAAACCAGGCTATTCTACTACGGATTTTGTCGTAACACAAAGCTTGATTGACTCCTTTTTACAAACAAAGGGCCGTATTATTGCAGCATGCTTTGCAACAGATTTAAACAGAATTCAGCATATTATTGACGCTGCGGAGAAATCCAATCGTAAAGTTGCAATTATCGGAAAAAATTTACAAAGAGTAATGCAGATTGCCATCAAGAACCATTATTTAGTAGTAGATGAAGAAACAATTGTTACCCATAATGAGCTACAAGGCTATGCACAGGACCAAATGGTAATCATCACTACTGGAACTAAAGGGGAACCAATTGAAGCATTACAAAAAATGGTGAAGAAAAACAATAAGCAAGTAAGCATCATGGAAGGAGATACCGTATTATTTGCAGCATCTTCTTTCTTGGGCAGTGAAGTATTTGTCGGAAAAACAATTGATAAATTATATAGAGCAGGTGCAACACTGCTTGCAGGCTATAAAACATTTAATAGCTCCAATCACGGTAGCCAAGAAGAATTAAAATTCATGATTAATATGATGAAGCCAAAATTCTTCTTGCCAATACATGGAGAGTATCGCGTATTAAAAGCGCATGAAAAAATTGCGATTGAATGTGGGATTGCTCCTCAAAATATTTATCTTCCTGAACAAGGAGAGGTTCTTGAATATAAGGAAGATACACTTCGAGTTGGCGGGAAAATTCCTGCAGGAAATGTATTAATTGATGGAAGCGGAGTTGGCGATGTTGGAAATATAGTCTTAAGGGATCGAAAGTTATTATCACAGGACGGTATTTTAACAGTAGTTGTAACGTTAAATAAAGCAGAAAGAAAAATTTCTGCTGGCCCAGAAATTATTACAAGAGGCTTTGTGTATGTTCGTGAATCAGAGAAATTACTCGAGGAAGCTTCTGATCGAGTAAGAGATATTGTAGAAAAAAGCATCAGCAAGGATAGCTTTGACTGGACTGGAATTAAGCAAGATATAAGAGATACTTTAAACCAGTTCCTATATGAAAAAACAAGACGCAGACCAATGATTCTGCCGATTATCATGGAAGTAAAACCAGTTAGAAAATAAAAGTGACAGCCTCCTTATGATAAGGAGGCTGTTTTTAGCTTAGGGAAAAGTGACGTTCAAATTGCTTATGAAAACCATAATTTAGAGAAAGGTAAGAAAAAATGGTGTTAATCCCGCTAAGCCCCCACTATTCCAAGCGCCCCAATAAAAATACGTTCAAACTAAAGGACCCCCTCTATTGAGCCCAATGACCAGTTTCATATTGTTTTACCTTCCATTATTAATAAAAACCCGATTTGCCTTTTCGATTTCTCTCGCATGAAATAGTCTTTCTCGCTTCATACTAATATTATTATGGTTTTAGGAAGGGAGAAAATTTATGGTTTCCGTAAATAATAATAATCAGCCTGAAGAACAGCCGAAAGAGGATAAACCTACTGGTGGGTTAATGGAGAAAATACAGCAGCTGGGACAAACCAATGTACCACAGCTTTCTCAGGATTCGAAAATACATTGTTTAACGATTGTTGGTCAAATAGAAGGGCATTTACAATTGCCACCTCAAAATAAAACGACGAAATATGAGCATTTAATTCCACAAATTGTTGCTATTGAACAAAACCCGAAAATAGAAGGAGTGCTTGTTATTTTAAATACAGTTGGAGGCGACGTAGAAGCAGGGTTGGCTATTTCCGAAATGCTTGCTTCTTTATCTAAGCCAACTGTTTCCCTTGTCTTAGGGGGAGGCCACTCTATCGGAGTACCGATTGCTGTATCCTGTGATTTTTCTTATATTGCGGAAACAGCAACGATGACCATCCACCCGATTCGATTAACTGGACTTGTGATTGGTGTTCCACAAACATTTGAATACTTAGATAAAATGCAAGAAAGAGTCGTTAATTTTGTCACAAAGCATTCAAAAATAACGGAAGAAGATTTTAAAGATCTTATGTTTGCAAAAGGGAATTTAACAAGAGATATTGGAACAAACGTTATTGGAATAGATGCTGTTACTTCTGGACTTATAGACGCTGTTGGCGGGGTAGGAACGGCAATGAAAAAGCTCAATGAGTTAATTGATGCGAATAAAGAACAGACTGAAGGGATTATTCAATGATTATGTATACAATGATACCGGAAGAATTGATTTTTCCAATGAGTCAAGATATTTATGAAAAACAGCAGGTTATAAATTATAATGGAATACCTTTATTAGTGGCGAAAAATGAAGCAAATGAATTAGAAGTAGTGAGAGTTCTTAGCACCGATCCTAGTCATTTTCTCCATACAGGCATGCAACCAGGAACAAAAATTCCAAACATATAATCTGTTTTTCCTAAACTATGGTATAATATAGTAATCAAAAGTAAGCAGCCTAAGGCTGCTTACTTTTTACAAATGATTATAAATATTAGGTGATATAAATGGCGAAAAGGAAAAAAAGAAAGAAAAGACAAAAACAAGCACTTAAATTAACGATACAATATGAACTTGCAGCCCTTGTCATTATGGCGTTGAGCCTTATCTCGATTCTACAGCTTGGTGCTGTTGGGGCAACAATGGTTTCTTTTTTCCGTTTCTTTTTTGGAGAGTGGTATATGCTTTGTCTAATTGGACTAATCGTATACGGTGGTTATCTAATGTGGAAACGAGAAAAACCTTATATGTTCCATACTAAATTGAATGGAATCTATTTGATTGTTGCTGCTATTTTGTTATTGAGTCATGTGACATTATTTAAATTGCTAGCCAGTCAAGGAGCATTTACGAATCCGAGTGTCATTTATAACACTTGGGAATTATTTTGGATGGAAGTAAATAAAGAGGCGACGAATATTGATTTAGGTGGTGGAATGATTGGAGCCGTTTTATTTGCCCTCTTCCATTATTTATTTGATACAGTAGGTACGCAAATGATTAGCTTTATCGTCATTGTAATTGGTTTTATTTTGCTTACAGGAAAGACATTAAGTGGAGCGTTTAAAAAAGTATTATCAGGTATTTGGAATTTTCTTCAGGATCAATGGGCGGCGTTTGTTCAGGATTTGAAGGATTGGAAAGAATCTATACAAAAGAATAAGGAAAAACGCAAAGCGGATAAACAAGCAAGGAGAGAAAATAATCAACGCGAGGAAAATACAACTCCGCAGATTATTGTAAATACACCACAAGAAGAGGAAGAGCCATACATACAAGAGCCAATTATTAATACTTTTGCGGAGAGAGCGTATCAGGATGAAACCATTCATGAAGAGCCTGTTGCAGAGATGGAAGAGCCGTTGGATGAAGGGGAAGTTGTTGTCCCAATAACCTTTACAGAGGTAGAAAATAAAGATTATGAGCTTCCTCCTTTAAAACTATTGAAGCTGCCAAGAAAGGCGGATCAAAGTGGAGAATATGAACAAATTCATGCAAATGCAGCTAAATTAGAGAGAACTTTTCATAGCTTTGGTGTAAAAGCAAGAGTAACAGAGGTACATTTAGGTCCTGCAGTTACAAAATACGAAGTTCATCCAAGTGAAGGAGTAAAGGTAAGTAAAATTGTCAATTTAAGTGATGATTTGGCTTTAGCATTAGCAGCGAAGGATATTCGTATTGAAGCCCCGATTCCTGGAAAATCAGCAATTGGGATAGAGGTGCCGAACTCTGAAGTTGCCGTTGTATCCCTAAGAGAAGTACTGGAATCAAGTAAAAATGATAAACCAGATTCCAAGCTAATGATTGCATTTGGACGAGATATTACAGGTGAGGCAGTATGTGCGGAATTAAATAAAATGCCTCACTTACTTGTTGCAGGTGCAACAGGAAGCGGAAAATCTGTCTGCATTAACGGGATTATTACAAGCATTTTAATGAGAGCGAAGCCTCATGAAGTAAAATTGATGATGATTGACCCGAAAATGGTAGAGTTAAATGTATATAATGGTGTTCCTCATTTGCTTGCGCCAGTTGTAACGAATCCGAAAAAAGCATCGCAGGCATTGATGAAGGTAGTAAGCGAGATGGAGAGAAGATATGATTTATTCTCCCATACTGGAACTAGAAATATTGAAGGCTATAATGAATATATTAAACGCATTAACGCGGAGGAACAGGAGAAACAGCCACTTCTTCCGTTTATCGTTGTGATTGTGGACGAGCTTGCGGACTTAATGATGGTAGCATCCTCTGATGTGGAAGATGCTATTACGAGACTTGCCCAAATGGCTCGTGCTGCTGGAATCCATCTTATCATTGCGACACAACGACCATCTGTTGACGTAATCACAGGAGTCATAAAAGCGAATATTCCATCTCGAATAGCATTCGCGGTATCCTCTCAGACAGATTCACGGACCATTTTAGACATGGGAGGAGCAGAAAAGCTATTAGGAAGAGGAGATATGCTATTCTTCCCATATGGCGCAAGTAAGCCTGTTAGAGTGCAAGGCGCTTTCTTGTCAGATGAAGAGGTCGAAGAAGTAGTCGATTTCGTAATTGGACAGCAAAAGGCGCAATATCAGGAAGAAATGATTCCTGATGAAATTGTTGAAGTTACAGGTGCAGTGGAAGATGATTTATATAATGACGCAGTGGAATTAATCGTTGAAATGCAAACAGCATCGGTTAGTATGCTACAAAGAAGATTCCGAATCGGCTATACAAGAGCGGCACGATTAATCGATGAAATGGAAGCGCGCGGAGTAGTCGGACCATATGAGGGTAGCAAACCGAGAAACGTTCTTATACCAAAAGGATCGGAAGAAATGAACATCCAATAGAGTAGTAAAGGTTAATTAGTATGGATTAATTGTGAATATCTCCATTTAAGTGTAAAAATACATACTTAAATGGGTAGAAAATAGCATATTAATGAAAGAGAACCCGAAATAGTATAACCTATTTCGGGTTCTCAGCTTGTAGAAAAACCCCCTATTTTTAAAAGTATGATTTTGAAAAAGGGGGTTTTTGATGTTTTAATTGATTTTGACCACGACATTTGGTTTGCAAGATATTATCAAACCACTATATGTTGTATAGTGAAATTGTGAAAAAAGCTGTCGAGACTTTCTCGACAGCCTGAGAACCCGAAATAGTATAACCTATTTCGGGTTCTCTTTTTATCGTATATTCGGAACAATCCTTCGAGTAACGGAAGAAAAAGAGGGGGAATTTGCTCTATTTTTTACAGGAATATACAAATGCAAACGGTTGATTTCCGAACAATTTCTCATTTCTGTTTTTTTTCGACGAAATTCTTAAAACTCTATTTATTTATTAGTCAAAAAGTGTTATAGTATTTTCGATTAGTAGGAATGATTGAACATCAGAGGTCTGATGTCTTAGAAATGTTTGGAGGAACATCATATGCTAATTAAATCGGATACGAGACATTTATATTTGCAAGTTGTTGATCGTCTAAAAAAAGATATTGAGATGGGAATATATAAAGAAAAAGAAAAATTCCCCTCAGAGTTCGAGCTTGCAAAAACTTTAGGTGTAAGTCGTGCAACTCTAAGAGAGGCACTTCGTACATTAGAAGAGGAAAATGTGATTGTCAGAAGACATGGTGTTGGCACTTTTGTGAACAGCAAGCCGTTATTTAATTCTGGCATCGAACAATTGAATAGTGTCACGAATATGATTAAGCAGGCAGGAATGAATCCAGGCACTATATTTCTAAGCTCAAACACGATGTTTGCCACTGAAGAAGATATGACACGCTTCTCCACACTGCAAGAGGAAGAGCTACTCGTTATTGAAAGAGTTCGAACAGCTAATGGCGAACCGGTTGTTTATTGTATTGATAAATTGCCACAGAAAATTTTGCCTGACCGTTTTTCATACGATCAAGAATCGATTTTTCAATTCTTGGAATCGGATAGTCAAAGACATATTACATACGCTGTTGCACAAATCGAACCGATTGGATATCACGAGAAGGTATCTCCCATTCTGCAGTGCGAACCAGAAGCTGCTCTGCTTGTTTTAAAGCAGATGCACTATGATGAGAAGGATGAGCCGATTCTTTATTCAGTAAATTACTTTCGTTCAGATAAGTTTAGCTTTCAAGTAGTAAGAAAACGAATTTATTCGTAAAAGCTGGACAAACTAATCGCAAACATTCTTTACTAAATAACAAAAAATCTAGGGGGTACAAGCTTTGAAGAAGCGTAAATTTGGCTTAGCACTATCTTTAGTACTAGCTGCTGGAACTGTATTAAGTGCTTGTGGAAGTAATGACAAAGGTAACGACAATGCAGCAGAAGGTGATAAAGATAAAGACTCTTTTAAAGTTGCGATGGTAACAGATGTCGGTGGGGTTGATGATAAATCATTTAACCAATCAGCTTGGGAAGGTTTAAAAGCATTTGGTGAAGAAAATGGCTTATCAAAAGGTAATGGTATTGATTACCAACAATCACAGTCAGATGCAGATTATGCTACTAACTTAAATAACTTAACTCGTCAAGGATATAGTTTGGTATTTGGAATAGGATTTTTGATGGAAGGTGCAATTTCTGAAATTTCTCAACAACAAAAGGATGCACATTTTGCAATAGTTGATGCTGTAGTAGATCAACCGAACGTTGCAAGTATATCTTTTAAAGAACAAGAAGCTTCTTTCTTAGCTGGTGTTGCAGCAGCTCATGCAACTAAATCTAAAAAAATTGGATTTATTGGTGGGGTAGAAGGAGACGTAATTGGACGCTTCGAAGCTGGTTTCGTTGATGGCGTTAAAGCGGTAGATCCTGATATTAAAGTAGACGTACAATATGCTGGTGCTTTTGATAAGCCTGAAATTGGTAAAACAATTGCAAGCAAAATGTACTCTTCTGGTGCAGATGTAGTATTCCATGCTTCTGGTGGTACTGGTGCTGGATTATTCTCTGAAGCACGTGATTTAAAAGAAAAAGATCCTGAAAAATACATCTGGGCAATCGGAGTTGACTCTGATCAATCCGCTGAAGGTGCTGTTGGGGATCATAATATTGTGTTAACTTCTGCATTAAAAGGTGTTTCAACTGCAGTACAAGATATCTCTACAAAAGCAAAAGAAGGTAATTTCCCTGGTGGCGAAACTACTGTTTATGGCTTAAAAGAAGATGGCGTTGGACTTGCGGCAATTAATGAAGAAGTAGAAAACAAAGCTGAAATCGATGCAGCTATTGAAGAATGGACTGCAAAAATTAAAAACGGTGAGTACACTGTTCCTGATACTGTTAAGTAAATAGCAATTGCTAATTTCTACAGGAATAAGTGGTTTGCATTGCAAACACTTATTCCTTTTTTACGAAATAAAATAGAATTTTAACTAAAGAGTAGAAACGTTATTCTAGTCTTTATTAAAAATTTTATATGCTGAAATTATTGTAATATAAAATTACATTATTTCTTTGTGGATTGTTTTAGAACATTATTTCTTTGACATCATACGTTTTTTTATGCTTAAAAATTTATGTAAGGTAAGTAAGAAGGAGTGGATTAGATGGAATATGTAATCGAGATGTTAAATATTCGAAAAGAATTCCCTGGTATTGTTGCAAACAACAATATCACCCTTCAAGTAAAAAAAGGTGAGATTCACGCGCTTTTAGGGGAAAATGGTGCAGGAAAATCTACGCTTATGAACGTTCTTTTTGGGCTATATCAACCAGAAAAAGGCGAAATTCGTGCGCGTGGGAAAGTCGTAAATATTTCAAATCCTAATATTGCGAATGAATTAGGAATTGGAATGGTCCATCAGCATTTTATGTTGATTGATACCTTTACAGTTACGGAAAACATTATTTTAGGAAAAGAAACAGTTAGCAAAGGAAAAATCGATCTTAAAAAAGCAGAAAGAGAAGTACAAGAAATCTCCGAGCGATATGGACTAGCAGTAGATCCGAAAGCAAAAGTTGCCAATATCTCTGTAGGGATGCAACAAAGAGTAGAGATTTTAAAAACTTTATATCGTGGTGCAGAAATTTTAATTTTTGATGAACCGACAGCTGTTTTAACACCACAGGAAATTACTGAACTAATTGGCATTTTCCGTAAGTTAATTCAAGAAGGAAAGTCCATCATCTTAATTACACATAAATTAAAAGAAATTATGGAAGTTTGTGACCGCGTGACCGTTATTAGAAAAGGGGAAGGTATCGGTACATACAACGTTAAAGATACAAATCCGAATGAGCTTGCAAACTTAATGGTTGGTCGTGAAGTTTCTTTTAAAACAGAAAAGAAAGCACCAAATCCGAAAGAAACGGTATTAAAAATTTCGGATCTAACGGTGAAAGACAATCGTGGGGTTCATGTAGTAAACGCTCTTAACCTAGAGGTAAAAGCTGGTGAGATTGTTGGAATTGCTGGAGTAGACGGCAATGGTCAGTCTGAGCTGATTGAGGCTATCACTGGTTTAATGAAGAAAAATAGTGGAATCATTACGCTTAACGGCAAGGACATCAGTGTACTGACACCACGCAAAATTACGGAAAGCGGGATTGGCCATATTCCGCAAGATAGACATAAACATGGTTTAGTCCTTGATTTTTCGATTGGCCAAAATATGGCATTGCAAACATATTATAAAAGACCGTTTTCTAACTATGGTTTCTTGAATCAAACAGAAATGGAGAAAAAAGCAAGCGGATTAATTGAAGAATTTGATGTGAGAACACCAAGTATTCATACACCTGCAAGAGCACTTTCTGGCGGAAATCAGCAAAAAGCGATAATTGGTAGAGAAGTAGATCGTAATCCTGATTTGCTTATTGCGGCCCAGCCTACAAGAGGACTGGATGTTGGGGCAATTGAATTTATCCATAAACGTTTAATTGAACAACGAGATAAAGGAAAGGCAGTATTGTTAATTTCTTTCGAGCTAGAAGAGATTTTAAATGTCAGTGATCGAATCGCAGTTATTTTTGATGGGGAAATCATTGCAACTGTGGATCCAAAAACAACAACAGAACAAGAATTAGGGCTATTGATGGCAGGTTCGAAAGCTAAAAAAGTGGGTGTGGAGAAATAATGTCGAATACAATAAAGAAAATTAGCATTCCGATTATTTCAGTATTATTAGGAGTTATTGTTGGTACAATTATAATGCTTGCTACAGGATACAATCCTGCGGACGCGTATTCTGCACTTTGGAATGGTGCATTTGGCGAAATCTATTTCACGGGAGAAGTTGTTCGTCAAATTACACCATTGATTCTTGCGGGGCTTGCAGTTGCCTTCGCTTTTCGTACCGGGCTATTTAATATCGGGGTAGAAGGACAATTAATCGTTGGCTGGCTAGCTGCAGTTTGGGTAGGGGTTGCGTTTGATTTACCAAAAATCATTCACTTGCCACTTGCTGTATTAGCGGCAGCAGCTGCTGGAGCACTTTGGGCATTTGTACCAGGCTTCTTAAAGGCAAGATTTAGAGTACATGAAGTTATCGTAAGTATTATGATGAACTATGTAGCATTACATGTATCCAACTATTTAATTCGAAATGTACTTACAGATAAAGCGGACCGTACAGAAACGATTCCACCATCAGCTAGCTTACGATCTGAGTTTTTAGAGGGGTTAACAGATTATTCTCGTATGCACTGGGGAATTTTAATCGCAGTCGGCTGTGTTATTCTTATGTGGGTAATTCTAGAAAAGACTGTAAAAGGATATGAATTAAAGGCAGTTGGTTTTAACCAAAATGCCTCTCAGTATGCTGGAATGAATGTAAACCGCAACATTATTCTATCAATGGTTATCTCTGGTGCTTTTGCAGGGCTTGCAGGAGCCATGGAAGGCTTAGGAACCTTTGAATATGTAAGTAATAAAGGTGGATTTACAGGCGTTGGATTTGATGGAATTGCCGTTGCCTTACTTGGAGCAAATGGACCAGTGGGAATCTTGCTTGCTGCATGCTTATTCGGCTTTTTAAAAGTTGGCGCATTAAATATGCCGCTTGAAGCTGGCGTTCCAAATGAGATGGTAGATATCATTATTGCTTTAATCGTATTCTTTGTTGCTTCAAGCTACATGATTCGCTTATTCTTGGATAGATTAAGTAAAAATAAAAGTAAAAAGGGGGAGAAGTAAATGGGATTAATGGATGTTTTATTAATTGTCATACCCTCTTCGCTATTGTTTGCTGCTCCACTAATCTTTACTGCACTCGGCGGTAACTTTTCCGAACGAGCTGGGGTCGTTAATATTGGATTAGAAGGTTTAATGGTTATGGGGGCTTTCTCTTCCATTGTTTTTAACTTAACATTTGCAGATAGTTTTGGTGCTTGGACACCTTGGATTTCATTGCTTGTGGCAATGGTTGTTGGTGCGATTTTCTCTGTGCTACATGCTGTGGCAAGTATTACATTCCGTGCCGATCAAACTGTTTCTGGTGTAGCGATTAACTTGCTTGCTGCGGGGCTTGCTATGTTTTTAGTAAAATTAATCTATGATGGAAAAGGGCAAACAGGTACCATTCGTTATAGCTTTAAGAAAATTGATATTCCTATATTAAAGGATATTCCTGTTATTGGTGATTTATTTTTCTCTAATACGTATTGGACTTCTTACTTAGCAATTATTGTTGCTATCATCTCTTGGTATGTGATGTATAAAACGCCATTTGGTTTACGTCTTCGTTCGGTTGGGGAACATCCTATGGCTGCAGATACAATGGGAATTAACGTAACAAAAATGCGCTATATCGCGGTTATCTTGTCAGGGGCATTTGGCGGTATTGGCGGTGGGGTATTTGCCCAGTCTATTACAAATGATTTTACACACGCTACAATTAGTGGACAAGGGTTTATGGCGCTTGCTGCCCTTATTTTCGGAAAATGGAATCCACTAGGTGCAATGGGTGCGGCGATTTTCTTTGGCTTTGCTCAAAGCTTAAGTATTGTTGGAAGCAGCTTACCATTCTTAGAAAGCATTCCAAACGTTTACCTATTAATTGCACCGTACGTATTAACAATCATTGCATTAACTGGCTTTATCGGTCGCGCAGATGCACCGAAAGCTTCAGGTGTACCTTATATTAAAGGTAGTAGATAATATGAATTTTCAGGTAAATGAGAAAGAGGCTGGAACATAGGTACTCCAGCCCAAGTTATAGCCAAACAATTACACGAATTTCGTGTAATTGTTTGGCTTTTTAATTAGCTTTTGAAAATGCTGTTCTAGAAGTTCGTTGCTATTACGCGCAGCTAGAATACACTATTTCTGATATGACCGCTCGCTTTCCATGGGGCGAGCGCCGAGTCTCTTCCCAGTTCGCTAAGGGAATGAACCCCACTTTTGATAATTATTCGCCCTTACAGATCTTCTATTTAGTTATTTCCTATCTCGTTTCTATTCTCGGAAAAAATCCTTCCTCACCTATGATTTCTTATTCCTCATGTGTATTAATCGCTTTCGTCTTTATTTCTTTATCTAATAATTCAATTGGAATATGTTTTGGAATGACGTTGGCTGGAACTTCCCCGTTCATGTCTAAATAATAATGCCGAATAGGCTTAAGTGTGCTATCATCTAGTTCATAAACCAATGGAATGCTTGTTGGGATGTTCAAAGAGGCGATGCCATCTGATGAAACATTGTCTAAATACTGAATAATAGCCCGAATAGTATTGCCATGTGCAGCAATGATAACTTTTTTGTTTCTCTTTAACATTGGGGCGATTTCTTGATCCCAGTAGGTTAATACACGTTTTTCCGTATCGGCAAGATTTTCTGTTAACGGAAATTCTCCTTCTTTAAGCTGCCCATAGCGAGGATCATTGATTGTGTATCGGGGATCTTCTTTACTGAGAGCAGGTGGCCGAACATCCATGGACCTTCTCCACAGCTGTACTTGGTCCTCGCCGAATTTCTCCGCTGTTTCTGCTTTATTAAGCCCTTGTAATGCACCATAATGGCGTTCATTTAACTTCCATGTTTTATGTACGGGAATCCACATACTGTCCATTTCATCAAGGATAATCCATAGGGTGCGGATAGCCCTTTTTAGATAGGAAGTAAAGGCAGTATCAAAGTAAAAGCCGTTTCTTTTTAAAATCATCCCCGCTTCTCTTGCTTCTGTTAATCCCGTTTCGGATAGATAGACATCAGTCCAGCCGGTAAAACGGTTCTCTACATTCCAAACACTTTCCCCGTGGCGAATTAAAACAAGTTTTGGCATCATCATTTCTCCTTTACCTCTTTTATATGCTTCCTTTATTTTTTTCCTATTTTTTAATAATTAGTCTTTTGAACTTCTTCATTGAATAATTAAATGGAATTATTTTCATTTTCGGTTGAAGAGGCGTAATCCAAATGATATGTTGAATATACAAAGTTGTATAGCCTTTTTTGAGTGGGGGAAACGATGAAAAGAAAGCGAATAGCAGTTGTAGCAATCGGATTAATGGTTATTTTTGGATTTGGTTTTTTATGGAATAAGCCTGTGTATGGGAATGATGAAGCGTCTATTAAGAAGCTAATTGCCGAAAGTGATTTACTTCAGGTAAAAACGAATATTGAAATTATTGATATAGTAGATACTGAAACGAATAGAATAGTTGGTTTTACAAATGGAGAGGGACAGGGCATTATTCGGTTTGAAAAAGATTCTAAGGGGAATTATACGTACCTTGGTATGAATTTTGAAAGTGGTGCGAGCAATGGAATCACAACCTATACTGTTCCGGTAGATAATAGGAGAACGCCACTTTTTCTATTTCTATCAGATGGTTCCACCGTTGGGACGATTGAATTGTTCATTAATAATCAATTAAGAGAAGAAAAATCAGTTTCTTTAGGCAACTTTTCCATGGGGGCGTTTCAAGAGAGACTTTCAGAAGCAGAAGCGAAGGCCTTTAGTTTGGAGTTTAAGCTATATAAAAAAGAAGGAAAAGAGATAACAGAAATAGAATCATAAGTGGAAGGGAAATAATCCGAGCTTTTAAGAATAACCTTATAAATAGAGTAAATACTAGTAAGTAGTGTATGATTAGTGCAAGTATACGTAGGAGGTATGTTATGAGTGTAGCATCGGAAAAAATCACGAAATATGGCGGCTTTCAATTACATACAGTAAAGACAGAAAAGTTTAAAACAAATAATATTGTAGTAAAATGGAGAACACCTATTACAAAGGAAAATGTAACACACCGGGCACTTCTGCCATATGTGATGCAAAATAGCACCGAGAAATATCCCACAACCGCAAAGCTGCGTTCCTATGTAGAAGAGTTGTATGGAGCTACCTTTTTTATTGACCTTGCCAAAAAAGGCGAATACCACATTGTTTCTTTTTCATTAGAAATAGTCAATGAAAAATTTTTATCAGACCCGACTCCTTTATTAAAAAAAGGATTGGAATTTTTATCTGAAGTTATTTTTCACCCGAATGTCACTGACAATAGCTTTGATGCAAATGTCATCGAAAATGAGAAGCGTGCTTTAAAGCAACGAATTCAATCGATTTATGATGATAAAATGCGTTATTCCAATCAGCGAGTGATTGATGTTATGTGTGAAAACGAACCATATGCACTAAGCGTATATGGAGAAAAGGAAGAGGTTGATAGCATTACGCCACAATCCCTTTTTTCCTATTATCAAAATGCGCTTGCAGAGGATCAAGTTGATCTATATATGGTGGGCGATATAAACGAAGAAGAGGTTGCTTCTTATATAGAAGAATTATTTCCGTTTAAGGAACGAACAGCAAAGTCCATTGATCGCAGAACACCTCATGAAACAAGTGAAGTGAAGGAGGTACGCGAGGTTCAGGATATTAAACAAGGGAAATTAAATATGGGATTCCGTACCCAAATTGTCTACGGGGATCCTGAATATTTTGCCCTGCAAGTACTAAATGGCATTTATGGAGGCTTCTCTCATTCGAAGTTATTTATTAATGTCAGGGAAAAAGAAAGTCTTGCTTATTATGCAGCAAGTCGTCTTGAAAGCCATAAAGGTCTGTTGCTCGTCATGTCAGGAATTGATAATCAAAACTATGAAAAAGCAGTGAAAATTATTAAAGAACAAATGGAACTGATGAAAAAAGGCGAATTTTCCGATCAGGAAATCATGCAGACGAAAGCAGTGATTCATAATCAAATGCTGGAAACTTTAGATACTTCTCGTGGAATGATTGAGCTGTTCTATCATAATAGTGTAAGTGATAAATATGTAGAAATGAGCGAATGGCTACAGCAAATGAGTAAAGTTTCGAAAGAGGAAATTATCGAAGCTGCCAAGAAAATTGAATTGGATACTGTTTACTTCTTAACCGGATCGGAGGGGAATGCATAATGGAAAAAATCGAATTTGCTCAATTGCAAGAAGAGCTGTATTATGAAAAATTAGCGAATGGCCTAAAGGTATATATTTTACCGAAAAAAGGATTTAATAAAACGTTTTGTACGTTTACAACAAACTATGGTTCAGTAGATAATACCTTTGTCCCCCTTGATGGTTCAGAGTTTACGCAAGTTCCAGATGGGATCGCTCATTTCTTAGAGCATAAGCTTTTTGAAAAGGAAGACGGAGATGTTTTTCAAGATTTCAGTAAACAGGGGGCAAGTGCAAATGCCTTTACTTCCTTTACAAGAACCGCTTATTTATTCTCCAGTACATCCAATGTAGCCAATAATTTAGAAACGCTAATAAACTTTGTACAAGAGCCATATTTCACGGAAAAAACAGTGGAAAAGGAAAAAGGAATAATCGGGCAAGAAATTACGATGTATGATGATAATCCTGATTGGCGCTTGTATTTTGGATTAATTGGAAATATGTTTGTCAATCATCCAGTGAAAATCGACATTGCTGGAACGATTGAATCGATTTCCCATATAACGAAAGATATGCTTTATGAATGCTATAATACATTTTATCACCCAAGCAATATGCTTCTTTTCATCGTGGGACCAGTTGATCCAGAAGAATATATGGCCCAAATAAAAGAAAATCAAAACAAAAAGGACTACACGAATCACAGTGAAATAAAACGTAAATTTGCGGAAGAACCAAAGCATGTCAATAAGGAAAAGCAAGTATTGAAAATGAATGTCCATACGTCTAAATGCCTTGTTGGAATTAAAGGGATTGACGTAGAGCAATCAGGGAAAGAAATGATGAAACAAGAGTGGAGTATTAATTTATTACTCGATTTTCTTTTTAGTGAAAGCTCAGAGAATTATCAAAACCTTTTCCAAAGTGGCTTAATTGATGATACCTTTGCCTATGATTATACGCAGGAGCATGGCTTTGGATTTGCGATGATTGGTGGAGATACGAGTGATCCTGATGGGTTGGAAGCTGCCATCAAAGATATCCTCATGAAAGCGAAAACAGGTGATTTTGCAAGCGAGACATTAGAAAGAACAAAGAAAAAGAAAATTGGGGCATTTTTGCGTGCGATTAATTCACCAGAATACATTGCCAATCAATTTACTCGCTATGCATTCAATGAGATGAATTTATTTGATGTGGTACCGACTGTGGAGGAAATTACAGTCGAAGATATAAAAAATGCGGCGACCAAATTATTGGAGGAAGACAGAATCACTACATGCCAAGTGGTGCCAAAATAATGTGGAAGCAGACACAAAGGAGGAATTTCTTTGTGTCTGTTGCTGTTTTAGAAAAAGAAAGCAAATGGAGTGGAGACGAGCAATGGGGCAATGGATTTTAATTACTGGTGCATCTGGTGGAATAGGACAAGCAATTGCGAAACAGTTAGCAAAGGAAGGCTATTCGCTTTATTTGCATTTTCATCAAAACCAGCGAGCTATCGAGGGATTGCTTTTAGAGTTAAAGCAGTATGGAGGAGAATATTTTCCAATACAAGCAGATTTAAAACAACCAGATGCTTATAAAAAAATAGTGGAAAACATTTTTACACTCGATGGCATCGTTCATGCGAGCGGCATTAGTACATATGGGTTATTTACTGATATGAAGGATGAAGAAATGAAGGATTTATGGAATGTCCACGTTCATTCGTTCATGTGCATGGCAAGAGAACTATTGCCCAAAATGCTTTCTAAGCAAAATGGCAATATCATCGCTATAACAAGTATATGGGGGCAGGTTGGTGCTGCGATGGAAGTGGCCTATTCTACTGTAAAGGGTGCACAAATAAGCTTTGTGAAGGCATTAAGCAAGGAACTAGCCTATAATGGTATTCGCGTGAATGCGGTAGCGCCTGGTGCCATTGAAACGAATATGCTTCATGCATTTTCACCAGAGGAATTGCAACTAATCGAAGATGAAATTCCAATGGGGAGACTAGGAAGACCGAAAGAGGTTGCTGAAAGTGTAGCATTCTTATTATCCGAGAAATCCTCTTATATGACAGGCCAAGTGCTTTCGCTAAATGGAGGTTGGCATATGTAATAGCTTTTTCCAATTGCTTTTCATGCATATTATTTCAGGAACTATCCAAAATAATGATGTAATGCACATTTAAGCAAGGAAAGGGGTATTTCAATATGTCTATTCTAGAAAATTGGGATCAATGGAAAGACTTTCTAGCAGATCGTCTTCATCACGCTGAAAATGAAGGAATGAACCAAGCGGTAATAGGAGATCTTGCATTTCAAATAGGAGATTACCTATCCAATCAAGTTCAACCAAAAAATGAACAAGAAAAAATTCTATCCGATTTATGGTCAGTTGCTGACGAACAAGAACAACATGCAATCGCTAATATGATGGTAAAACTAGTCCATAATAACGGAACAAAATAACACTTGTAAAAAAGCTCGATAAATAGAGGCATATTTATCGAGCTTTTTCTGTTGGGAAAAGAGCTTATAACAGAGAGCATCTCTGAGCCCGAAGGCAAGAAAAAGTAGAGCGCAAGGTAACAGAGAAGCCGTCTCTCTGCCCGAAAATAAGAAAAATAAAGCACAAGGTAAAAGAGGAAGTCAGTCAAAAGCACATAAAAACACAGCTATTCCTCAAAGCGGAAGAACCTTCGAAGAGTAATCATTATCTCGACTCAGAATGAAAAAAGTACAGCCACTCATCCCAAATAAAAGTAGCTATTTTTAAAGAAAATGAACAGAATTTATGGGGAGGCAAAGCAACATTTTTCTAGAAAACAGCTTTTCGACAAAAAGTCCATCTTTTTTTCTATTTTTACCCCTTTTTTCTTGATTATTTATACCATTCCTATATGATAGAAATTAAAAGACTAGAAAATTTCACTTGATATTTGTAGGAGGATTTTTTTGGAACCAAAAGAATGGTATTTAGAATACGAAATTCAAAAAAACCGACCTGGCCTATTAGGAGATATATCCTCTTTACTAGGGATGCTTTCTATCAATATAATCACCATTAATGGAGTAGACGATGGCCGTCGCGGCTTATTAATGTTAGCAAAAAATAAGGAACAAATAAAAAGATTAGAATCTATTCTCTATACAATGGACACAATAAAAGTAATCAAGCTTAGAGAACCTTCTCTAAGAGATAAACTTGCGGTGAGACATGGTCGGTATATTCAAAGAGATGCTGATGATAAAAAAACATTTCGATTTGTTCGCTATGAGCTTGGATTGTTAGTAGATTTTATGGCTGAACTGTTTAAGACAGAAGGTCATAAATTAATAGGTATTAGAGGGATGCCACGTGTAGGTAAAACAGAGTCTATTGTTGCTGCTAGTGTTTGTGCAAACAAAAGATGGCTTTTAGTAAGCTCTACCTTGTTAAAGCAGACCATTCGCCAATCCTTAATGCAAGGAGAATACAATGAAAACAATTTGTTTATCATTGATGGAATTGTATCTTCCAAGCAAATCAATGAGCGGCATTGGGCGGTAATTAGAGAAGTGATGCGCCTGCCATGTATAAAAGTGGTAGAACATCCCGATGCCTTTGTACATAATACAGAATACACTTTAGATGATTTTGATTATATTATTGAGCTAAGACATGAGCCAGACGAGGAGATTCTTTATGATGTTCATAAAAAGAATACTCTTGCTATAGAAAGTGAATTCGAGGGTTTTGATTTTTAGTAAGTTGGAAGGTGTTATCTTGAGTGAATTAGGAAATCGTTTAAAGGAAGCAAGAGAAGCGAAGGGACTAACGTTAGAGGAATTACAGGAAATTACAAAAATCCAAGTCCGCTATTTAGTTGGAATCGAAGAAGGTAACTACAGCATGATGCCGGGTAAATTTTACACTCGAGCATTTATTAAACAATACGCAGAAGCGGTAGATTTAGTGCCAGAAGAATTATTTGAAGAATATAAAGAGGAAGTGCCGACAACAGCAAACGATGAGTTACCGCAAAATTTATCGAGAGTGAATTCAAGAAGATCCTTAGATGGAGCGAGTTCAAAGGTGCTTGATATTCTGCCTACTATCCTTATTGCTATTCTAGTTCTAGCAGTTGCTTTCTTAGTTTGGTACTTTGTGTATGCGAAAGATTCCAATCCAGACAAACAGTCCAATAATGATACGGAACAGAATTCTGTTTATATGAAATCTGATTCGTTAAATGAGAAGGAAGAAGAAAAAGCAAACGAAGAAGAGACCACTAAAGAAGAAAAAGTAGTAGAAGAAGAAGAGAAAAAAGTAGAAGAAGAGAAGCCGAAACAAGAGATTACGAAAAAAGAAACATCTGGAAGAACGACTACTTATGAAGTGAAAAATGCGGAGAAGTTTGTTGTGAAGCTAGTTTCAAGCGGAAAAGTTTGGGTCGATATTCAAAATGGCAAAAACTATTCTTTTTTCCAAGGTATTCTTGAAAAAGGCGGAACGGAATCCAAGGAAGAAGATTTATCAAAAGAGACAGAAGCACATATTATTATCGGAAACAGTCAAGTAGATGTTTTTGTCAATGATGAAAAATTAGAGCTTGGTGATTCTTCCTCTAGACAAGATCTTGTCATTAAATATATAAAAGAAGAATAGTCATCGATTCGATGACTATTTTTCGCTATTACAACGTATTTAGGTTATAATACTAATGTTTTTAATTTATTTTTTGGAAGTGACGATTTATCGTCATGGTAATGGAGGATGTAAGATGAATTTACCAAATAAGATTACCGTAGCAAGAATTTTATTAATCCCTGTTTTTCTAGTAATCATGCTAGTAAATTTTTCATGGGGAGAGCTGACGCTTCTAGGTGTTACTTTACCAATGACACATTTTATCGGTGCCTTGATTTTTATCATAGCATCAACAACGGATTGGATTGATGGACACTTTGCGAGAAAATATAATCTAGTAACGGATTTAGGGAAATTTTTAGATCCTTTAGCAGATAAATTATTAGTTTCTTCTGCGCTAATTGTTTTAGTAGGATTGGATATGGCACCTGCATGGATTGCTATTGTTATTATCAGTAGAGAATTTGCAGTAACTGGCTTGCGTTTAGTACTTGCTGGTGGCGGTGAAGTTGTCGCTGCGAATATGTTAGGAAAAATTAAGACATGGGCGCAAATTGTTGCGATTTCGGCACTTTTACTACATAATATGATTTTCGCACTTGTCTCACTACCATTTGATATCATTGCATTATGGGTTGCTTTGATTTTTACTATTTGGTCTGGCTGGGATTATTTTGCAAAAAACAAACAGGCTTTTGTTTCATCCAAATAAAATAGAGGAATAAAAAAAGAGGACATCTGTTTATGACAAGCGAATATTGCTTTATAAGAGATGTCCTTTCTTCATGATCGACAAAAAGGGGGAGCAATAGAATGAATGCAGAGATTATCGCAGTTGGCTCAGAATTATTGCTTGGACAAATTGCTAATACAAATGCCCAATTTATTTCCAAGCATCTAGCCGACTTAGGAGTAAATGTTTATTATCATACAGTGGTTGGAGATAATGCTGCTCGTTTAAAGGAAGCAATTAAAGTTGCTGAGAGTCGAGCGCAATTGCTTATTTTCTCTGGAGGACTTGGTCCGACGAAGGATGATTTAACGAAAGAAACGATTGCGAATCATATAGGGAAAGAGCTTGTTTTTGATGAAACAGCTCTTCAATCAATTGAAGACTATTTTATAAAAACAAAACGTACGATGACGGAAAATAATAAAAAACAAGCATTGGTGCTAGATGGCTGTAACGTTCTTCCGAATGACCATGGGATGGCTCCGGGGATGTTTTTGAAAAAAGACGATCATTTTTACATGCTTTTACCTGGACCTCCAAAAGAAATTCAGCCAATGTTTGTCCAATATGGATTTAAAGCAATACAAGAGCAGATGACAAGTAAAGATGTCATTGTTTCGCGTGTGCTTCGTTTTTTTGGAATTGGAGAGTCTTTATTAGAAACCAAAATAGAAGACTTAATTGATGCACAGACAAATCCAACTATCGCGCCTCTTGCAGGGGACGGGGAAGTAACATTACGTATTACATGCAAAACTGATTCAGTGACAGAAGCAGATAAATTAATTGCTAAGACAGAGGAAGAAATTTTCTCAAGAGTAGGCGAATTTTTCTATGGATATGATGACACAACATTAATGAACGAACTCGCTCACGTATTATTAAAGAAAAATTTGACCCTTGCAGCAGCTGAAAGCTTAACAGGAGGACTGTTTCAGCAGGAGGTTACGAGTATTCCTGGTGCTGGAAATATTTTTCAAGGGGGAGTGGTCTGTTACACAAATGAGGTGAAACATCAGATCCTTCATGTGAAAGAGACAACCATTAAAGAACATGGCGTTGTAAGCGAGCAATGTGCGAAAGAGCTAGCTGAAAATGTTGCCCAATTATTAAATGCTGATATTGGCATAAGTTTTACAGGAGTTGCTGGTCCAGATGAACTGGAAGGGAATCCAGTAGGTACTGTTTATATTGGACTTGCTAAAAAAGGGGAGCCGACAAAGGTAGAAGCGCTAGCCTTAAGTGGAACAAGAGCTGGTAATCGAATGAGAAGTGTTAAATATGGCCAATATTTTTTATTGAAAATGCTACAGGAATAGACTATATAGGCGTAAGTAACGATTTCTTGCTTGCGTCTTACTAGGGTAGAGCTTCTCCCGTAAAAAATAAAAAAACGAATGAATGTTCGATTTTTTACTGTACAAATGAAAAGAAAAAAGGTATATTAATAATATAATCTTTTAAGAGAACGAATGAATCAGTGAAGTATGAGATTCATTTTTTATATAAGGAGGAGAACGTTTTTGGGCGATCGTCAAGCTGCGTTAGAAATGGCATTAAAACAAATAGAAAAACAATTTGGTAAAGGTAGTATTATGAAATTAGGAGAACAAGCAGATAGAGTCATTTCTACTTCTCCAAGTGGATCATTAGCTTTAGATGCAGCTTTAGGTGTTGGTGGCTATCCAAGAGGGCGTATTATTGAAATATATGGTCCTGAAAGTTCAGGTAAAACAACAGTAGCATTGCATGCTATTGCTGAGGTTCAGGCAAATGGCGGACAAGCAGCATTTATTGATGCTGAGCATGCATTAGATCCAGTTTATGCACAAAAGCTAGGTGTTAATATTGACGAGTTATTACTTTCTCAACCAGATACTGGAGAGCAAGCGTTAGAAATTGCAGAAGCCTTAGTCCGAAGTGGGGCTGTGGATATTTTAGTTATTGACTCTGTAGCTGCACTTGTACCAAAAGCGGAGATTGAGGGAGAAATGGGAGATTCCCATGTTGGACTTCAAGCACGTTTAATGTCACAGGCGCTTCGTAAATTATCTGGAGCAATTAATAAATCAAAAACGATTGCTATTTTCATTAACCAAATCCGTGAAAAAGTCGGTGTTATGTTCGGAAACCCTGAGGTAACTCCTGGTGGACGTGCATTGAAATTCTATTCATCTGTTCGTTTAGAAGTTCGCCGTGCTGAAACGTTAAAACAAGGGACAGACATGGTAGGGAACAAAACAAAGATTAAAGTTGTTAAAAATAAGGTAGCACCACCTTTCAAAGTGGCAGAAGTTGATATCATGTATGGAGAAGGTATCTCAAAAGAAGGCGAGATTATTGATCTTGGTTCAGAACTTGATATTGTTCAGAAGAGTGGAGCTTGGTATTCTTATAATGAAGAAAGAGTAGGACAAGGTCGTGAAAACGCGAAGCAGTTCTTAAAAGAAAACGTTGAAATGCGTCTGGAAATTCAAAAGAAAATCCGTGAACACTACGGACTAGATAAAGAAGTTACATTAAAGCCAGAAAATGACGACCAAGAAAAATTTGAATTAATCGATTAATCCTTAAAAAAGATGGTATAGTGGTATATCCACTTTTCCATCTTTTTTTACTTGATTATTAATAAGAGACTATTAATTAGCCAATAGAATCTATCGTTATCTCATGCTATTTTATTATAACTAAAAAAACTTCTTGAGAAAAACACACGGAATAAAAGACCAAATCAGGTTTAACAAGCCTAATTCCTGACCATAATACGGATGATAGGTTAGATAGTGAGAATCTATTACAGTTTAATAGGGAGAACTTTCATACATATATAGGAATAATAGAGCAATTGTTGGAGGAAAAAGGCTAACAAGATAGCCAATGAGAAATAGGTTAATCCTACTAGTTCAAAGTCTTGACAATAAATTGGTACAACTATACAATTGAATTGTATATTTTACATTTTTATAAGTATGAAAACCTAGAAAACGTTTATATGACTAGGGAAAAATTTCGATTGAAAAAAGGAACATTAAGCCAATACTTTTAAAATCGTAACAAACACAATTTGATAGCAAGAGGAGGTGAAAATGATGGATTTATTAGAAATCATCTCCATTTTGCTTATTCTAATCGTTATTGCCGTTGTTGGCTTTGTTGTATATTTTATTCGAAAGTCCAATGCTAATGCAAAAATTAGCAATGCAACGATGACTGCTGAACAAATTATTGAAAATGCAAAGCGTGAAGCAGACGCATTGAAAAAAGAAGCTTTGTTAGAAGCAAAGGATGAGATTCACAAGCTTCGTAGTGAAGCAGAACTAGAAGTTCGTGATCGAAGAAATGAACTACAAAAACAAGAAAATCGTTTATTGCAAAAAGAGGAAAATCTTGATCGCAAGGGAGAAGCGTTAGACAAACGTGAATCAGTTTTAGAAAAGAGGGACGATTCTCTTAATAAAAGACAACAGCATATGGAAGAGATGGAAAGCAAAGTGGACGAGATGGTTCGCAAGCAGCAAACAGAACTAGAGCGCATTTCTGGATTAACTCGAGAAGAGGCAAAGTCCATCATTTTAGAGCGTACAGAGCAAGATGTTGCTCATGATATTGCGATAATGATTAAAGAAAGTGATACTAGAGCAAAAGAAGAAGCAGATAAAAAGGCAAAAGAAATTCTGTCACTTGCAATCCAACGATGTGCGGCTGATCATGTTGCAGAAACTACAGTTTCCGTTGTCAACCTTCCAAATGATGAAATGAAAGGGCGAATTATCGGTCGAGAAGGTCGAAATATTCGAACACTTGAAACATTAACAGGAATTGATTTAATTATTGATGATACACCAGAAGCAGTTATTCTATCTGGTTTTGATCCAATAAGACGTGAAACTGCAAGACTTGCGTTAGATAAGCTCGTTCAGGATGGTCGAATCCATCCAGCTCGTATTGAAGAAATGGTTGATAAGGCTCGCCGAGAAGTGGATGAACATATTCGTGAAATCGGAGAACAAACTACGTTTGAAGTTGGAGTTCATGGATTGCATCCAGATTTAATCAAAATTCTTGGACGTCTAAAATTCCGTACAAGCTATGGACAAAATGTATTGAAGCACAGTATGGAAGTGGCACAATTATCAGGAATCTTAGCTGCTGAACTTGGAGAAGATCAAACCCTTGCCCGCAGAGCAGGATTACTACATGACATTGGGAAAGCAATTGACCATGAAGTAGAAGGAAGCCATGTGGAGATTGGTGTTGAGCTTGCTACCAAGTATAAAGAGCATCCTGTTGTAATCAATAGTATCGCATCCCATCATGGTGATACAGAACCAACTTCAATTATCGCAGTACTAGTAGCTGCTGCTGACGCACTTTCAGCTGCAAGACCAGGAGCGCGAAGAGAAACATTAGAAAATTATATTCGCCGTCTTGAAAAGTTAGAAGAAATTTCAGAATCTTATGATGGAGTAGAGAAATCATTCGCTATTCAAGCAGGTCGTGAGATTCGAATTATGGTGAAACCAGATCTTGTAGATGATTTAGAATCCCACCGATTAGCTCGCGATATTCGTAAGAAAATCGAAGAGGAACTAGATTATCCAGGACATATAAAAGTAACCGTGATTCGTGAAACAAGAGCGGTTGAATATGCTAAATAAGGAAACGGTGCGATTGCACCGTTTTTTTTATAGGGGAAAATTTATAAGTACTCCCGAATCTTTCATGAAAATCTAATTGGATTTGCAAAGGGTAGAGAATTATATGGTACACTAGTACATAGTGAAGATTAGAAAGTAGGATTTTGATATGCATATTTTATTTATTGGAGATGTCGTAGGCTCTATGGGTCGAGACATGATTAAAGAGTACGTACCAAAGCTAAAGGATAAATACCGACCACAGTTAACAATTATCAATGGAGAGAATGCTGCTGGTGGGAAAGGAATAACAGAGAAGATTTATCGAAGCTTTTTGGAAATCGGAGCTCAGGCTGTAACAATGGGAAATCATACATGGGATAACCGCGAAATATTTGAGTTTATTGATAACGCGAAGTATTTAGTACGCCCTGCTAACTTTCCGGAAAACAATCCAGGAAAAGGGATGGTTTTTGTTAAAATAAATGATATCGAAGTAGCTGTTATCAATTTACAAGGGCGCACTTTTATGAATCCGAGTGACGATCCATTTATCGTAATTGATCGCTTAGTAAAGGAAGCGAAAAAGCGTACCGATATTATTTTCGTTGATTTTCACGGGGAAGCTACTAGTGAAAAGCAAGCAATGGGATGGTATTTAGATGGAAAGGTTACGGCAGTTGTTGGAACACATACACATGTGCAAACAGCTGATAATCGCATTCTTCCAAATGGAACTGCTTTTATGGCGGATGTTGGCATGACAGGACCATATGATGCCATACTTGGTATGCAAAAAGAATTAGTGCTAAATCGCTTTTTGACAAATCTGCCAACACGCTTTGAGCCACCCAAAAGCGGGAGAGCACAGCTTAGCGGGTGTTTGATTGAAGTGGATAAGAAGACTGGCAAGGCGAAGAAAATTGAGCGCATTTTAATTAATGAAGATCATCCTTTTTATTCGTAAAGAAAAGTAGCTCTTCCTTCTTTCTTGAAGGCTGTTTTCTAAAAGATTGTTGCTTTCTCAATAGAAAAAATCAATTAATGAGGAAATCTGAGCAGCCTGAATACACGTAGAGTCCTATGGGATTAGCGAGACAGGCGAGACCCCGGAGGCGAAGTGTAGTGACCCCCAAAAATTAGACACATATTTTATTTTAGGCTGACATGGTCTGAGTTCGATAGTCAATTGGACTCAGACCATTTAATTTCATTTTAATTCGCTTCGTATTGTAATAATACATGTAAGCCTCTAACTCTTCTAAGAAATGCTTTTTATTTTCAAACTCTGTTTGATAGAAGAATTCCGATTTCATGATTCCAAAAAAATTCTCCATCACTGCGTTGTCATAACAATTCCCTTTTCTAGACATACTCTGAATAATATTTTGTTTTTTTAAGGCAGTTTGATAGGGCTCCATTTGATAATGCCACCCTTGATCCGAATGCATGATTAACCCTTCGTGATTCTTTGGCAAGTGTTCAAATGCCTGTTCAATCATTTGTGATACTAAGGAATAGGTCGGTCTAGAGCCGATTGTATAGGTGATGATTTCTTGATTGTATAGATCTAATATAGGAGATAAATAAAGTTTTTCTCCAAATAATTTAAACTCCGTTATATCCGTTACCCATTTTTTATTGGGTTGAGTAGCCTGAAAGTTACGCTTAAGAATATGAGGCGCGGTCTTTCCAACTCCCCCTTTGTAAGACTTATATTTCTTCATGCGAATCATACATTTTAGTCCTAATTCTTTCATGATACGCTGCACTTTTTTGTGATTGACTAAAAGGCCTCTATTATGAAGTGCCTGTGTTACCCGACGATAGCCATAACGACCATAATGTTCATTAAAAATAGAGGTAATTTCTTTTCTTAGTTTGGCATCTCTGTCTGGAAGATTTTTTTTCTTTACCAAGTAATAATACGTACTACGAGATAATTTAGCTATCATTAGTAGTTTAATCACCGGAAACTTATGCCTTAACTCATAGATCGCCATTACTTTATCTTCTTTGGTGATTTTTCCTTGTCCTGAACTAAGGCTTTCAACTTTTTTAAATAGGCATTCTCCATACGTAATTGTTCTATTTCTGCTTGAAGTTCTTTCATTTTATCTGATTCAACTGGTCCTTTTTTTGGCATGGCAGATGTTCCTTCTTTCTTGGAAACAAAGGCTTTTACTCCCACCAGGTTATACTGCTCCTCCCAACGCTGGATTGTATAGGGAGAAGAAAGATTAAAGCGAATAGCTGTCGTAAGATAAGATGCCCCTGTTTCTTCACGATATTTTAGTACCTCTAGTTTAAACGAGGGCTCATAAAAAGCGCAACTATTCCTAGGGATTAAAGCTTCTATTCCGTACGTCCGGTATAATTTTACCCACTTCGAAACAGATTTTCGATCAATCCCCATCTGTTTCGCTACTTCAGCAAAAGAATATTTTCCACTCTCATATAGTTGAACAACAAACAACTTTCCTTCTGCTGTCCATTTTTCCTTTTTCTTCATACAAAAAACACCCCACTTATTGTGTCCAATAAGTGGGGTGCACTGCAAAGCTGAGGAGGCTCACCGCTCGCCCCATGGAAAGCGAAGTGTATTCAGGCTGCGGGTCATAGCAACAAACTTTACGAAAACAGCTTTCCTTGAAAAATCAAATAATTTCAAAGTTTTTATGTCCAAGCTGGAATATGTGTATTAAACTTGGAATATAGTAACATTGGAATGATATATATCCTGATATGTTCATTAATCTTAATGAAACATGCGGGGGGGTTAAACAAGGAGGAGCTAGAAATGGAGATATTAAAGGTTTCAGCAAAGTCTAGTCCCAATTCTGTAGCTGGTGCGCTTGCAGGTGTTCTACGAGAAAGAGGTGGAGCAGAAATCCAGGCAATTGGTGCAGGTGCATTAAATCAAGCGGTTAAAGCAGTTGCTATCGCAAGAGGATTTGTAGCACCTAGCGGAGTGGATTTAATCTGTATCCCTGCCTTCACTGATATCGTTATTGACGGTGAAGAAAGAACAGCCATCAAGCTCATTGTGGAGCCTAGATAAAGAGAAAATAAGATTATATGAAAAAAGGAAAGTATGATTAACATGCATGCTTTCCCGCTTTCCCTTCTTGTGATTGGTACATTCGCTCGGGCAGAATCAATCCTTTCAGGAAGTTTACTTTAGAATGGAATAGAGCAAACCTTCAAAAGGAGGGGGGTGTCTCATCAATAAGGTTTAGTTTCATAGCAAGATTACAAGTTAGAGAACGAACTTTGCTCGAACTAGATTCTTGAAGCTGTGGACATAAACCGAATGAAAGAGGCACCTTTTTTTTATTTTCTATTATTATTCATTAGTAAAAAAATATTCAGGTGACAAATATTAGCAATATAGATAGAAGAATAGCCTTAATTTTTAAAAAAAATAAAATACTAGTTTAAATAGTTTGAAAATAATGATATCTTGATGGAAAGCCTGCAAAATTTACATAGAAGAAAAGAAAGAACATATTTGTATAGGAGTGGATTTTTTTGAATTACTTTGATGGGCATTCCGATGTTTTGTTAAAAATGTTTAAAGATAAAACAATTAATTTTCAGAATAGTGAAAAGCTTCATATTACGAAAGAAGGACTCCAAAAAGGTGGAGCTAAGATTCAATGCTTCGCCATCTATATTCCTGAATCCGTTCATCCTGATATGAAGTTTGAAGCAGCATTATCAATGACAACCATTTTTTACGAAAAAATCTTACAGCTTAACCCAGATTTAAAATTTATCCGTAATCAAAAGGATATCGAGCAATTGAAAGAAGAGGAAATTGGTGCGATTCTAACACTAGAGGGCTGCGATGCAATCGGTGCCGATTTATTGAAATTAAAGACATTACTTCAATTAGGCGTTTCAGCAGTCGGACTAACCTGGAACTATGCGAATGCTGTGGCAGATGGTGCATTAGAGCCAAGAGGTGCTGGTTTATCTTTATTTGGAAGAGAAACAGTGAAGCTTTTGAATCAACAAGATATATTAGTAGATGTTTCCCATTTATCGGAAAATTCCTTCTGGGATGTAATGGAGCTTGGTGATCATCCTTATGCATCTCACTCGAATGCCTATAATCTATGCCCACATCCTCGTAATCTAAAAGATGAACAAATTAAAGCGTTGATTGAAGCAGACAGTGTAATTGGAATTACTTTCGTACCGCAATTTTTAAGTGGATCGAGTGCAGCAACCATTACGGATGTATTACGCCATTTAGATTATATCTGTTCCCTTGGAGGGGAGGATCATGTTGGCTTTGGCTCTGACTTTGATGGAATCTCACAAACAGTCAAAGGGCTAGCTTCAACCGCAGATTATCCGAATCTAATCAACGAGCTAACGAAATATTATACTAGTAGTCAAGTAGAGAAGTTTTTATATACAAATATGGTAAAAAGATTTCCGAAATAAAAGGGAATGTTAATAAATATACGGGCAGTTACGTTTTCTCCATTTGAGATAGAAAACGTAACTGCCCGTTACTGCGAGATTCCTACTATATAAAGATAAAGAAAATAGTAGAAATCTTTCTTTCTAACCTTGCTATTGTTTTCAAAAGGTCAAAGGCTTATACTAGAATAATGAAAATATGTCTATAAAGAGTAGTACATATGAAGTATAGATTGTTGTTTATCAGGCTGTGGGTCATAATATCAACCTTTACGAGAACAGCCAAAAAACAATCTATAAGAACTAACCTAAAACATGCATATTAACAAACTTATGGATGAAGAAAGTCATCGATAAGAGAGGAGTAGTTGAAATGAACGAAAAACAACGTTTAGAAGGACAAAAAATTGAAAGCACTAATTCTTCGGACAAAAAATCCGAAAAGGATTACAGCAAATATTTCGAAACAGTATACAAAGCACCTTCTTTAAAAGATGCAAAAAAACGGGGAAAAGAAGAAGTTCGTTATGAAAAAGATTTCTCAATTTCAGAACAATTCCGTGGAATGGGAGAAGGACGCAAATTCTACATTCGTACATACGGCTGTCAAATGAATGAACATGATACGGAAGTAATGGCAGGGATTTTCTTAGCATTAGGCTATGAAGCAACAGATACAGTGGATGATGCCAATGTTATTCTTCTTAATACATGTGCGATTCGTGAAAATGCTGAAAATAAAGTATTTGGTGAATTAGGACATTTAAAGCATTTAAAAACAGAAAAACCAGACCTTTTAATAGGTGTTTGTGGTTGTATGTCCCAAGAAGAATCTGTAGTAAATAAGATTTTAAAAACATACACACAAGTAGACATGATTTTCGGTACGCATAACATTCACCGTTTACCAAATATTCTTCAAGAAGCATATATGTCGAAGGAAATGGTAGTGGAAGTTTGGTCAAAAGAAGGGGACGTTATCGAGAACCTTCCGAAAGTACGTAATGGAAAAATTAAAGCGTGGGTTAATATCATGTATGGCTGTGATAAGTTCTGTACCTACTGTATCGTTCCTTATACGCGCGGGAAAGAGCGTAGCCGCCGTCCAGAGGATATTATTCAAGAGGTGCGTCAATTAGCAGCACAAGGCTATAAAGAAATTACGCTACTCGGCCAAAACGTAAACGCATATGGAAAAGATTTTACAGATATCGATTTCCGTTTCGGTGATTTAATGGAGGAAATGCGCAAAATTGATATTCCCCGTGTTCGTTTTACAACAAGTCACCCACGTGATTTCGATGATCATTTAATCGAAGTGCTTGCTAAAGGCGGAAATCTAGTAGAACATATTCATTTACCAGTTCAATCTGGTTCATCTGATGTGTTGAAAATTATGGCGCGTAAATATACAAGAGAAAAGTATTTAGAATTAGTTCGCAAAATGAAAGCAGCTATTCCTAATTTAACGCTAACAACAGACATTATTGTTGGATATCCAAATGAAACAGATGAGCAATTCGAAGAAACATTATCTCTTTATAAAGAGGTTGGCTTTGAAGCGGCTTACACATTCATTTATTCTCCGCGCGAAGGTACACCGGCAGCGAAAATGAAAGATAATGTTCCAATGGAAGTGAAAAAGGAACGCTTGCAGCGATTAAATGCTTTAGTTAATGAGTATTCTGCTAATTCCATGAAGGGCTATCACGGCCAAATTGTGGAAGTCCTTGTAGAAGGGGAAAGCAAGAATAATCCAGAGGTACTTGCTGGTTATACACGCAAAAACAAGCTAGTAAACTTTGTTGGACCAAAATCAGCGATCGGCAAACTTGTTTCTGTGAAAATTACAGATGCAAAGACTTGGTCATTAAATGGAGAAATGATTGAAGTATTAGAAGCGGAAGCTGTTGAGGCAAACTAATGGCTAAGTATACAAAAGAAGAAATTATTGAGCGAACAGAACAACTTGCCAAGATGATTCGCGATACCGAAGAAGTCGAGTTTTATCAGCGGGCAGAACAGCAAATCAATCAAAACAAAAAAGTGAATGACCGAATTGCTCAAATCAAAAAATTGCAAAAACAAGCAGTTAATCTTCAGCACTATGGGAAAATTGCTGCTTTAAAGGAAACAGAAGCAAAAATTGATGCCTTGCAAAAAGAAATCGATGAGCTTCCAATCGTCAGCGAATTTAAAGAATCACAAGAAATCGTGAACGACATGCTCCAGATGATAACAAAAACCATTGCAAACACTGTTGAAACGGAAATTCTTTCGGCTGTTGAGAAGAAAGAAGATTAATCAGCATGTGGATGGTTCAAGTTTAGCATTCTGAGCTAACTGGAGCGGGAAGCATATTTGCGAATCAATTAAAATATACGTGTAATGGGTTCTGCTACCTGTCACACAAAGGTAAAATGCATATGAAAAAGACCATCGATTTGATGGTCTTTTTGTTGATATAATACAGAGGATAAATAGGCGTGAAACGGTAGAAATATCAAAATGTAAGGTTACAGGGATTTCTGCTACCTTGCAAATGGGACTGCAAAATGAGGTTTTTTATTTGTAAACCCGCGTTGTTGATTAGGAGAAGTCATAAGCGGAGAAATTCCGGCTAATGAAAAAAAGTGAGCATGAAAAGCAGAAATAAGCGGAAATTTTTCGGTTAACTCCTCTAAATAAGGCAAAATCAAGAGATTTGAATCATATAAGCGGAAAAACTACTCTTATTTTCAAAGAAATAAGAAAGATTTTCAATTTAAGCGGAATTTTTACGTTTATTTTTCAATCACGTTGAAATCACCATTCCGTTATAATGGAGCTTTGGTGTCATGTTCTTACACGTAATAAAAAGCCCTGCATTTTTGCAGGACAAAAGGTATGGCAATCATAAGGACATTTTCATAAATGGTGACAGGTATCCTAATCCGTTGCATATGCGCGCTTGGTTTTTACTTATTTTGATTATTTAAAATGTTAATCGCTCGTAAGAATGCTTTTCGGTATTCCTGCTGTTCCTTCATAGCTGTTTGCAAGGTAGAAAGCAGTGCTTTATTTAGCTGCTTCGTTTCTTTATCTTTCGCATTTCCATTATTAATCGTTTGTTGAAGAAATGTATAGACTAGAAATAGAACAGAGTAGTTATCTACATAAGTAAGACTGACAGCACTTCCACCATTTCCTCCTTCTGCATGTGTATTAACAGAAGGTCCTCCCGTTTCCAATATTTTGTCTATAAGTTCCTCTGGTACGCCAAGCTCCTTTAATTTCTCAGCAGTTAAGCCAATATTTTTCTCTTTCGCCATTTTTTCCCCTCCTCCTATTAGATATGTAAAAGAAAAGGGCAATCATCAAGATGATGTTGCCCTTTATTATATGCTTCTCTCTTATTGGCGTGATTATTTTAAAAGGTGATTAACCTTCGTTCACCATTTCAGGGCTGTTTTCGTTGTAAGATACAGCAGTAGCAGCACCAGCAACGTTAGCATTAACTAAAATACCACCAACAAAGAAGTTTAATAAGTTAACACCTACAGCAGCACCACCAGCAGCACCAGAAGCAGTAAATTGGTTAGCAAGGTTACCATTTCCTTGAGTAGCGTTAGTGAATCCGCGAAGTTCTGCTCCTTTATTTCCAATGCCTTTACCTTTAGCAGTAACATCAGTACCAGCAACGCCAGAACCGTTACCTTTGTGACAATCAGATGTGTAGTTAGACAACATATGATTTCACCTCCTTTCAAAAGTGAGATTCATTCCTTATTTTTTGATGAAATCAGATAAATCTAGTGAAAAAATAGGCTTGCCATTCACGTTTAATTTAAGATTCCCATCATCATTTGAAGCATCAATAACAGGTAGCTTTTCCTGTAGCTTGCTTAGTGTCTCTTGATTTACTAAGCTTTTTAATGTTTCTGGATTAAGATTCGGCATTACTTTATCTTTAAGCGAATCAAAATCGATATTGGCCACTTTTTCTTTAATAGAATCTAAGTCAACATTTGGTGCAACCTTTTCTTTCACTGCCTCCATTGTGCTTTCAGATACATTGTTTGTTAAGCCTTTTGTTAATTTTTGAACCAATCCACCCATTTCAGTAGATAGCTTACCGACTAATTCTTGTGCGTATTTAGCTCCTTCTTCACCAGAAACCTCTTTGCCATTTACATTGAATTTAAAATCAAACTGATCGTTGTTATTAAATAACCCTGCCAACTTCCTCACCCCCTTACCGTATACTACAGTATATAAAGATTTGACCAAGCTGTATCCGCGAATGTATTAATACAAACGCATATTTTTTTCGTAAGTTAAAAATTTTATCGAAGGAGTGCTGTGTTTTACCCATAATTAAGAAAAATTCTCGCCAGTTACAAGCATGCAGGAATGCTTAGCAAAATGGAGGATATCCGTCTAGAAAAATAGCTAATATCGGCACACTTACCCAAGTTTTACATACAATGAAGTAGATTTAAGCATTACTTACAGTCTTTAAAATTTATCGCACACTAGACTCCTATCCCGCATAGGATGAAATGAAAATGAATGAGGAGGTTTCGCTCGAACATGGGAGAATATAGAGAGATTATTACAAAGGCAGTCGTAGCGAAAGGACGTAAATTCACAAAATCCAATCATACGATCTGCCCAGACAACAGCCCTTCAAGCATCTTGGGCTGCTGGATTATCAACCATACGTATGAAGCAGAAAAGGTTGGTAAAACAGTAGAAATTTGCGGATACTATGACATTAACGTTTGGTATTCCTATAATGACAACACACAAACAGAAGTAGTTACAGAGCGTGTAAAATATACAGATGTCATTAAACTAAAATATCGCGATCCTGACTGCTTAGAAGACCACGATGTGATTGCAACTGTATTACAGCAACCAAACTGCATCGAAGCAGTAATTTCTCCAAATGGCAATAAAATTATTGTTCATGTAGAAAGAGAATTTATCGTAGAAGTTATCGGAGAAACAAAAATCTGTGTAGAAGTATGCACAGACGAATGTGGCAAAGATGACGATGCATGGTTTGAAGATGAAGTAGAAGACGAAGAATTTGAAGAATTAAATCCAGATTTTCTTGTAGGTGGAGAAGAAGAGTAAAGGCTAGGGGCTTCCTAGTCTTTTTTTTCGTGAACTTTTTTAATTTATGTCTGGAGCGCAATGGAACGAACTAGTTATCAAATCTAACTTTACGTAATTATCAAAAATTTTATATGATAAATTAGCTCTCTTTTCCCAAAACCCCCCACTCAAATATTCTATTTCTTTATGGTATAATGAGAAAATAATAGATTTGGACTTGGATTTTGGAGGAAGTTATGACAACATATACGCCAATGATACAACAATACTTACAGGTAAAGGCAGATTATCAGGATGCCTTTTTATTTTTTCGTTTAGGAGACTTTTATGAGATGTTCTTTGATGATGCGATTAAAGCATCACAAGAGCTTGAAATTACGTTAATAAGCAGAGAAGGGGGCGGAGCGGAGCGAATTCCAATGTGCGGAGTTCCCCATCATTCTGCACCCAACTATATTGAACAGCTTGTTGAGCGCGGCTACAAGGTGGCAATCTGTGAACAAACCGAAGACCCAAAGCAAGCAAAGGGTGTCGTAAAAAGAGAAGTCGTACAGCTAATCACACCTGGTACGATGATGGAAGGGAAAAATCTTTCCGATAAAGAAAACAATTATATTGCAACCATCTCTTTATTTGCAGATAATAAATTCGGCTTTGCCTATAGCGATTTATCAACTGGGGAAAGCAAGGCGACGATTTTAACTGGAATCGATTCATTATTGAATGAATTATCGCTATCGGGAGCAAAAGAAGTGGTTGTTTCAGATGACTTTTCGAAAGAATATCTGAAAAGATTACAGGAGCGTGGCACATTAACACTTTCAATTGAAAATGATACCGATGAAAAAGGCATGCATGCCTCTTTATTACAAGGAATCAATGAACAACAGCTGAAAAATACCGTTTCCCGTTTGTTCAATTACTTATATCGTACACAAAAACGAAGCCTGGATCACTTACAGCCAGTTTCTATTTATGTAATCGATCAATTTATGAAAATTGATTATTTTTCGAAACGAAATTTAGAATTAACAGAAACGATTCGTTCAAAAGGGAAAAAAGGTTCACTGTTATGGCTCTTGGATGAAACGAAAACAGCGATGGGCGGCAGACTGCTGAAACAATGGATTGATCGTCCGCTATTAAATAAGGATGAGATTGAATATCGTCAAAATTTAGTAGAAACGATGATTGGCCATTATTTTGAACGCCAGGATTTACGGGAAAAATTAAAGGAAGTCTATGATTTAGAACGCTTGGCAGGTCGCGTTGCTTTCGGAAATGTGAATGCAAGAGATCTTGTTCAGCTAAAAAAATCATTGCAGCAAGTGCCAATCATCCAGCAAATTGTTGCATCGTTCGGCTCAAAAGAAGCAAGCAGCCTTGCAGATAAACTGGACCCATGTGAAGATATTACCGATTTATTAGAACGGGCAATTGTGGAAAATCCGCCCCTTTCGATTAAAGAAGGAAATATCATTTTAGATGGCTATCATGCTGAATTAGATAGTTACCGTGATGCGAGTCGAAACGGTAAGACGTGGATTGCCCAGCTGGAAAGAGAAGAGCGGGAAAAAACAGGCATTAAATCACTGAAAATCGGCTATAACCGTGTATTTGGCTACTATATTGAAGTGACGCGTGCCAATGTGCACCTTTTACAAGAAGGACAATATGAGCGCAAACAAACACTTGCCAATGCTGAACGCTATATTACGCCGGAATTAAAGGAAAAAGAGAGTCTAATCTTACAAGCGGAAGAAAAAATGGTGGAGCTGGAATATGACATTTTCACAACTATCCGCGAAACGATTAAAGAATATATTCCACGCTTGCAAAAGCTAGCTAAAACAGTAAGTGCACTAGACGTATTGCAATGCTTTGCAACTGTCAGTGAGGATCGTCGCTATGTGAAACCGCAATTTTCAACGGATCGCAACCTTTCTATTAAAAATGGTCGCCATCCAGTAGTAGAAAAGGTGATGAACGCACAGAGCTATGTAGCAAATGATTGTACCATGCATAAAGAACGGGAATTGCTGTTAATTACAGGTCCGAATATGTCTGGTAAAAGTACGTATATGCGCCAGATTGCTTTAACAAGTATATTAGCGCAAATTGGTTGTTACGTCCCAGCAGACGAAGCAGTATTGCCACTATTTGATCAAGTATTTACAAGAATCGGTGCGGCAGATGACCTTATCTCTGGACAAAGTACGTTTATGGTTGAAATGCTAGAAGCGAGAAATGCCCTTTTACATGCGACAAATAATAGTTTAATTCTATTCGATGAAATAGGCCGAGGCACAAGCACCTATGATGGAATGGCGTTAGCACAAGCAATTATTGAATATATCCATCACGAAGTCGGAGCAAAGACATTATTCTCGACTCACTATCATGAGCTAACCGTGCTTGCGGACGAGCTTCCGTCATTAAGCAATGTTCATGTAAGTGCAATGGAGCAAAATGGCAAAGTTGTCTTCCTTCATAAGATAAAAGAAGGAGCAGCAGATAAAAGCTATGGTATTCATGTTGCACAGCTTGCAGAATTACCAGAGGCATTGATTGAACGAGCACAAGAGCTGTTAACAAGCCTAGAGCAAAAAGATCAATTTGCTGGAGAGGTAGCAGTGGCTGCAATCGAAAAGCCTGTTTTGAAAGCAGCGATAGTCGAGGAAGAGGCACAATTATCTTTCTTTGGTACAGAAGAAGAGAAAAAGCCGCAAAAAGCGATTTCTACCAAGGAAAAGCAAATTGTATCGAAGCTTAAAGAAATAGATATTCTAGAAATGACGCCAATGCAGGCATTGAATACATTGTATGAGCTTCATAAGAAAGTTCGGAATGATGGATGAAGTGGTTTTTGAGGGAACGTTGTTTTCATAGTGGGATGAACGCCAGAAACTAGAAGAACTTTGGAAAAAGTGGTGTTCATAAGCGAGATGAAAGCAAGAAAGCAAAGGAACTTTAGCAAAAGTGGCGTTCATCAGCAAGATGAAAGCCAAAAACCAGAGGAATTCCAGCAAAAGTGGGTTTCATACGCAAAGTGAAAACCACAGTTCAATCTAACGCATAAACTGCCCACTTAATCTGAATAAAAGTAAGAAAGAAAAGAGGAGAAGCAATGGCAAAGATTATTCAACTGGATGATGCACTCTCGAATAAAATTGCTGCAGGTGAAGTTGTTGAGCGGCCAGCCTCTGTTGTAAAAGAGTTAGTAGAAAATAGTATTGACGCAAAAAGTACTTCGATTGAAATTTTTATCGAAGAGGCTGGTTTGCAAAGCATCCGCATTCTTGATAATGGACTAGGAATTGACGAAGAGGATGTCTTAACTGCTTTTTCCAGACATGCGACTAGTAAAATTAAAGATGAAAATGACTTATTTCGAATTCGTACCCTTGGCTTCAGAGGAGAGGCACTACCGAGTATTGCCTCTGTCTCCCAAGTTACCTTAACAACTTCCACTGGGGAAAAGGGGACAACGATCGAACTCAAAGGCGGTCATTTAGTGAAACAGGAAGGCGCACCTGGAAGAAGAGGTACAGAGATTATTGTTAGCGATTTGTTCTTTAACACGCCAGCAAGATTGAAATATATGAAGTCAATTCATACAGAGCTTGGCAATATTACCGATATCGTCAATCGACTTGCCCTTGCGCATCCTGATATTAGCTTTCGCCTAGTTCATAATGATCGCAAGCTCCTTCATACGAATGGCAATGGGGATGTAAGACAAGTTCTTGCGAGCATTTATGGCTTAACTATTGCTAAAAAAATGATTCCAATTTCAGCAAGCACTCTTGATTTTAAATTAAGTGGCTATATGGCGCTACCAGAAATTACGCGAGCGTCACGTAACTATATTTCCACGATGATTAATGGACGCTTTATTAAAAACTATTCTCTTGTACGTAGTATTCAGGAAGGCTATCACACATTGCTGCCGATTGGAAGATATCCAATTGTTCTCTTAAATGTGGAAATGGATCCGATTCTAGTCGATGTCAATGTCCATCCATCGAAAATGGAAGTGCGCTTTAGTAAAGAACAAGAGCTGTATGAGCTTGTAAGTACTACTATTAAAGCAGCCTTTAAGAAAAAAGAGCTCATTCCAGCAGGACTAATTCGTGAGAAAAAGCCTGCACCAAAAGAAGAGCAAGCAGCATTTAGCTTTGACACGGTGCGTGAGCCAGCAATGCCAGTATCTGCTCCAAAACCAGAACCAACTTTTTCGATTCCAACAGTAGAGCAAGAGGAAAAGCCAACTTGGAACGAGTCAATAGAAGAAGCACCAAGTAGTTGGCAAGCTGGAGAAAGTGGAGAAGATTCAACAATAACAGATACCACAGCCTTTTTCTTTGGAGAGAAAGGAAGTAATTTCATTTCACCTACACCAGTAGAAGAGATAGAGGAAACTTGGGAAGAGGAAGAAATAGCCGACGTCGTGGAAGGTCCCAGAGTTCCACCCCTTTATCCAATTGGGCAAATGCACGGAACTTATATATTTGCACAAAACGAAAGAGGACTATATATCATTGACCAGCACGCAGCCCAAGAACGAATCAAATACGAATTTTTCCGGGAAAAAGTTGGAGAAGTGCATAATGAATTACAGGAAATGCTCATCCCATTAACATTAGATTATTCCCTTGATGAGTGGATGAAAATAGAAGAAAATAAAGCCGAATTAGAAAAAGTAGGCGTATTTCTCGAACCATTTGGCCAGCAAAGCTACCTAGTTCGCTCCCATCCACAATGGTTCCCAAAAGGAGAAGAAAAAGAAACAATCGAAGAAATGATCGAACAAGTTCTCTCCATGAGAAAAGTAGACATTAAACTATTAAGAGAAGAAGCAGCCATCATGATGAGCTGCAAAGGCTCCATTAAAGCCAACCGTCATTTAAGAAATGACGAGATTCAAAGTTTATTAGACGAACTTCGAACTACTTCCGATCCATTTACATGTCCGCATGGTAGACCGATAATTGTGCATTATTCTACTTATGAAATGGAGAAGATGTTTAAACGCGTGATGTAGCTGGATTTACAGGGGTTATGAGGGGGTGAAAATGTTCATTGCCCCCATTTTGCCCCCACAATTTTTCATTCCTCATCTTCTTCATCTCCTTCTAGATACTATTCTAATCGGTTAACACTTTCCAACTCGTGCTTCTTGGTTATATGTAAATATACATCAGAGGTGACATTAAGTGCTGAATGTCCAAGTCTTTCACTAACAACCTTAATATCATTACCACTCTCGAGCATCATAATAGAATGTGTATGACGTAAGCCGTGTGGACTAATTATAGGAAGATCTGTTTTATCAATAATGCTTTTGAGTACTTTGTTGATACCATATGGACCTAGTGGTCTTCCACTCCACGTTGTAATGACATAATCCTGATCAATGTATTTCTCCCCGTATCTCTCATTATTCTGTTTTTGCCAATCTTTATACGCTAATAAATCTTTAATAAGCTTATCCCCTATAGGAATTGTTCGGAAGCTAGAAGACGTCTTAGGTTTTTTGACTTTTTTATCATTTCTAGACTTCGAAATGACAATAAGTTTTTTTTCAAAATTAATGTACTGCCATTTTAATGCTAATAGTTCACCTTTTCGAAGACCTGTTCTTAATAAGAAGGATACAATCAAGTAGTGATGAGGCCTGCCTTTTTTAGCTGTTCTAATAAAAGTATTGACTTCATCCCTAGTTAAATAGTTTCTCTTTTCTATTTCATTTTCCTTTTGAACTTTCATATTTAGAAAATTATTATGTGGCAGTAACTCAAGTTCAACAGCTTTATTTATGGCAGTACAGAAAATGGAATGGATGGCTGGTATTTGTTATTTCATTTCATTATGTATAATGATAATACACTTTACGATTTCGGGACTTCAATTGCTAAAATGGTATTTCCCATTTTTTATTACAGTGTTTTTAGTCTCAAAGTATAAAGATGTTTTTGTGAAGTATCTTAACATTGTAATTCAAATTTCATTAATATATTTCCTATACTATTAAACTCAATATAAGAGGTTATTAGATCTTGATTTTTTTAAATATTTACAAGGTCTAAATGGGGTAGAAATATTAGCAATTGATATGTTATATAGGTATTTGATTGCTTTTTCTGGTATTGCAGTATGCTTTGCTATTATTCAAGCAATAAAGAAGTTAAAACTTTTCGAAAGATTTGTTTGGCTTGGGAGATATACAATGGAGATATATGCAATCCAATTTTATTTTATAGGTATTGTTGGAACACAGTATGTTACACAAATTTAGGCATTGGTATTTTGGTTGTAGGATTAGCGACAATAATAACATTATTTGCAACCTTATCTATTTCTATCTATATTAGAAAAAGTAAATTTTTTAGCTTTTTATTATTAGGAAGATAATAACAATAAGGATGCAGTACAAAAGGAAACTACTGTGCATTAGTGTGTATAAATGTATATTGATGAATATATTTAAATATTAGACAATAGTATCATCTAAATGGAGGTGGTACTATTGGCAACACCCAGACACAATATCACTCTCGAAGAGGGTGTGTACGATGAGTTTGCAAAGTATGCTGGTAAGAAAGGTATTAAAATCTCAACGCGGATTAATATCCAAATGAAAAACTTTATCGAAGAAGAAAAAATGATGGAGGAATATCGGAAACAGAAGCACTCGAAATAGGATGTTTCATTTAACTACTAGGTTAATATTTGTTCTATAGTTTATTTTTACGTTAAGATGTCTATATATTTAAGGTGGAAAAATTTATAGAAACAGAGGTGCTTAATTAAAATGAAAATTAAGTTATTCATTCTAAGTATTATTGCAATTCTTGGTTTATCTGCTTGTGCAAATGATACTAGTCAAGAAGATAATAATGCGAATAGCAGTAGCAAGGAAACAATGAATCATGAAGAGATGAACCATACTGGTTCAGGTGAGATTCCTGAAGGATTAAAAGTGGCGGAAAATCCTGTTTATAAAGTGGGTAGCAAAGCAATTATTAAAGCTGACCACATGGAAGGAATGAAAGGTGCTGAAGCAACGATTGTAGGTGCCTATGATACCATTGCCTATGTTGTTTCCTATACTCCAACCACAGGAGGAGAAATGGTAACTAACCATAAATGGGTAATCCAAGAAGAAATAAAAGATGCTGGAACAGAAGAAATTGCATCAGGAACAGAAGTAACATTAGAGGCAGATCATATGGAAGGGATGAAAGGCGCAACAGCTGAAATTGAATCAGCGGAAAAAACTACTGTTTATGTGGTGGACTATACTCCGACTACAGGTGGAGAAAAAGTAACAAATCATAAATGGGTAACAGAAAGTGAACTTTCAGATAAGTAATCAAGAAAAAGCCAACATTAGCAGCTGTTGGCTTTTTCTTATGCAATTAATGCATAGTTGTATTTATTACTCTGTACAAATAGCTAAAAATGCTGATATATAGCGGTTTAGGGATATACCATAGTAGTGGATACTATTGTTCGTTAGTGTGTATACAGAAGCACTCGGAATAAACAGGTGCTTTACTATTTTTCTCTACAATATATTATTAGTGGACCTATACTTCTTTACTTTTCTTCTCAAAATGAATAAATACATTAGTAATCCATTTCGCAATTAAAGATCCTAAAAAATAGAAAAGGAAAAGATAAAAGTAAATTGATTTATTGGATAATCTAATAAGATCCTGTGATGCGAGTATTGGCTTAAATATGAAAGCGAAAAAAACACTTGTTAATAATGCGTAGGTATAATAATTCTTTTTATGATTAAGTGTCCATTGATAAACAAATATATACACTACTGGGATTAATGAAGTATCCAGCCCAAAATTGATTGGGAGTATAGAGGTTAACTTATATGGATATTCCCAGAGTCCATGTCTGGTTGCATATCCGTCAATATATGTTGATAACATATGAATACTATAACCATAGAATCCTAAATGAAATGCTTTCTTTTTATCTATTTTAAAATAAAGAATGATTAGTGGAACTATAAAAAGTAAAAAATTAATCCAAAATTGCCAAGTATCAATATTAGAGTAAGTTGACCAATAGTGATCCCAATTATTTGAAAGATTTTCTTGTGTATTTTTAAGTTGGTTTAAATTTTCTATTTGATCTGTATTCAAACAATTCACCCTTTTTTAATGGAAAGTATAGTTATTTTTTACTTTACAGTAGAAAAATATCCATGAATTAACACCATTCAACAAATTTTTTATAGGTGGAAAGGTTATTAAATATTTACGTCACAGTAGTATTTACTACTCTTTATAAATGTATAGAAAAGTTGATATATAGCGGTTTATGGATATATCATAGAAGTGGATACTATTGTGCGGTAGCAATTTCAAAAATGATAAAGGAGTATAATGGGGTATTAGTGAATCTTTTTATAGGAGGTTTTTTTATGTATACTTTATCTGATTTGAAAAAAAGCACTTTTTATCCCTTAATATCAAATGTATTGTTAAGTCACCATGGTATTTCTGAGGCTTTAACAAGGAATCTAAGTCACGAGAATGGTGAAGATAAGGTAGTTTTAGAATTTTTAATTAATATGGACACATCAGTAGATAGAAAGGAGAAGCTTTTAGAGCATTATTCATAAACAGGTACTTTATTTAAAAGAAACATTTTTGCAAATTTTGACATTAACTATATAGTAAAAGATCAATTGGAAAGTGGAGAAAATATAGTTGAATTTTTTTTAGAAAGTACTAAAATGTTAATCATAACTGCTTATGAACTAACAAAAGAAAAACAAGTTGATAATCGAGGGGAATTGTGGCAGTTTTTTAAACATGTTAGAAATGCATGTGCTCATGGCGGTTCATTTCACTTTATAGGTAATGAACCCAAATATATTGCTAAATGGAGAGCTAAAGAAATTAATTCAAGTCTCCAAGGGAGAAAATTGTTTAATCAAGGTACCTTGGGTTAATATCAATGAGTGAAGTTATTTTGTTGCTTTTAGACATAGAAAAAGAGTATTCTATCGAATTTGTTTTTTAACACAATATCATATATTAATTTAATGAGTCCTATAACATGGGTTCTTTTTTATTACCTTTAAGGAGGTGAAACCATGGAAATGGAGCTAACAAAATATTTTCTTACCCAGGGGCCATTTGCGTTATTATTCGTATGGCTCCTTATTTATATGTTATGAAGAATAACAAGGAGAGGGAAAATCGCTTGCAGGATCTGCTTGATAAGTTTAGTGATAAGTATGATTTCGAAAATGCTTTTCTGCTTTATCTATATCTTCGCTTGTTAAATTATTTAGAGTATAACTACTCCATAGATTTCAGAATATTCATAATTTTAACATTCCTTTCGAATAAATGTTTATTTTTGAAAAAAATAATATATTATGTAATTTAGGTAAATATTCTGACTTGTTACAATAATATACCAATTTATTAAAAAGGAGAAGAGTTGTGAAAAAATATATTTTAAAAATAGCAACAGTATTATTACCAATTCTATTAATTTTTAGTACATTAAGCGAAGCAAATATTAACGCTGCACCAAATATAAATATATACCCAAAAGATCCAAGCGATCCTGTTACAGAAGAACAGTATGAATACCTTGAGCCAGATTTGGAGACTTACGAAGATATCAATATAGACGAACTAGAAACAGTACCAGTTGAAACCTTAGAAGATGAACCTGAAAATATTGATGATTTTGATGATGAACCAATTATCGATTTTGATTCTGATTCAGAATCACCTGATAAAGCGCCTGCAATAGAAGAAGCTGAAAAAAATAATAATCCTCCCTATGGTGGAGCTATAAATATCTATCCTACTACAAGAATAAAAACAAATGGTAAAACTAAAACAGTAGAAGTTCAAGTTTTTAAAGGAAATGGTAAGAAGGTATATGAAACGGTTAAAAATGGACAAGCTTTGACAAGGTGAAATTATTCTACTTATGAAATGGAAAAAATGTTCAAGCGTGTGATGTAGAGGGGGTTTAGGGGGATGTTACTTACCCTCTAAACCCCCTCACTTTTTTGATTTTATCTTTCACAAGCAAAATTATCCTTATCTCTATCCATTTTAGCTTGATAAGCTGGATGGGAGGAATCAACTCCATTCGGATAAACTTTTCTTAATTCAGTACAGTTAGCAAAATTTTCAGTCGTACTTGCTGTGCTTGTGGACGTTCCAGTACTACTAGATGACTGCTTTGATGAAGAATTGTTTGTTGTTGATGACTTTGCTGTATTAGTAGATGTATTAGTATTGCTAGATTGTGGTTTTGATGAATTATTACTGCTTGATGATCCAGTATTACTTGCGGTTGCTTGCTTTAAATCATTGAGTTGCTCATCTAGAGATTTATTTTTATCTTCTAAATCGGTAATTTTTGCTTCTAATTCTTTGTTTGTTTCTTCTAATTTTTTACTTTTATCTTGAGCTTCTGTTAATTTTGCTGAAGAATCATCTTTAGTAGCTTTTAATTCGCTATAATCCTTCTCTAAATTCTTGTATTTTTCATCTAATTCTTCTACTTGTGATTTTACGATACCTAACTCAGTAGTCATTTTTTTGTTTTGTTCGACTACTTTGTCATATTCCTGTTGTAAACCAGAGTCTAAAGATGGTGCGCCAATTGAGAAAAAGACGATACCTAAAATTAGTGGAATATAGAAACGATTTCTTGTTAGTCTACGTTCTTTATTTTTTACTTTTTTAATAATGTGATAGATTCCATAAATTAATACATACATTAAAAGAAAAATACCTATGTTTGCAAAGAATTCCATAATACACCTCTTTGAATTTATTTAACATCCCCTAATCTGCACGAACCCATTAACCATATGTGCTTATAGTCGATAGTGAGCAAATATTCGGTAACGAGAAAGTGACGGTGATGTCGCTGATTAAATAGTAGATCACTTGTTGCTGCTGTAGGCTGCCATGTGCTTGACCAGACTTTCTTGTTTGTTTGGGTCGTGATTGTCTGTTCATAACTGTGAAGAGTAGCGGGAGTATAGGCGGCAGAACTCTTCGCAAGCAGGACTTTTTTTGATTTGGCTTAGGTCAAGAACGATATAGCTTGTCCCACTTTTGTCAGTCGTTTTTAGAATAGAAGATAATAGCTATCTAGTGTTTCAGACTCTGAAATATGGATAGGAATCTGAAGGTTTAATTCTTATCTCGTAACACCAACGCACCAGCGAAATGGTAATAAAAAGTGGGAAAGGACCTTATTCGCTTTTTGTTCCCATATGTCTGAACTGTTTAAATCTGTAGCATTTTTATTGATTCAAATATTTCATGATGGTAAAATCGTTCGTTAAAACGAAGGGTTGGTGTAAAAAACTTTACGAAGGTTTACTGTTAGATTCTACTGGCATCTCCTTAAAAAGACAAACATGGTTGTTTTTTATTATGAACCCTATATTTATCATATAATAATATATGGTAATAATAAACAATTTTTTTCAAACAAAGAAATTAAGGTATGGTAATTTAAAGATGATGAGTGTAAACAAAGAAATTCCGGTCTGCTGAAATGGTATGAAAGGAAATTGTCAAAGAAAAAGTCATATTAAAACAGATTACTATTTTCTAGAGTGAGTAGACAGAAAAATAAACCTTTTAAATGTGTTATTTATAGGTCAGTACGAAAAATCAGCCTCCACTGATTTTTCGTACTGACCTTTTTTCATCCCTAATTGAAACTTTTTAATTATTCAAACGTATTTCTTTAGAAAGGGGTGAGTAAATTAAATAAATTTGTAAAAAAATATACTACCATTTTATTCATTGCTATGCTGTCAATGGTAGTGGGGTGTTCGGCTGAAAATGACTCAGAGGAAAAAACAGTAGAATACTTGAAACGGTATTGAACGAAACGTTTACCGTACCTAAGGAATTTCGTGAGGTAGAAAAATATGAGGTGAAGGGCCAAGCGAATTTCTCGGAAAATGGAAAGATTGTGGGGTTTATTATTAGACAGGATAGTAATTTGCCTATGGATATAAGAAATAATTAAAAAAGATTGTTTCATAAATAATAAGAAGAAAGAGGGATTAATATGATCCAATCTAAAGTGGTTTCGGAGTCCTATAAAAATTTCGAGCTTAATTTGAATAAAGCATTAAAGGAATTGGAAAATCATGAAATAATAGATGTTAAGTTTGCGGTGAACAATGAACCTTTAACGGAACAGGAAATCTATGCAGCAGTTATTTTATATAAAGCATAAGATTAATAAAACAATGCATCCTTTCGAGGGTGCTTTATCATTTTCCCGAACGAAAATACCATTCCAATGAATCCTTTTTCTATTCCAATCCGTAAACAAAAGAAAAATGTCAGGAGCTGTTTAATTATGAAAAAATTACTTATTTCCTTTCTTATTTTATTCACTTTGGTTGGTTGTTCCAATGAAGGGAAAGAGTCTGATGTAAAATCAGGCGATACTGTATCACTTGAAGAACAAATCACGAATGTGATGGCAGAACATAAATTAAAGAATAAAGAAATTATTGATTATGACCTAAAAGATGATTTCATTTATGTTATTTTTAAAAACAAGCATGAAAGCGGCAATACGCATAATCCTGATTTAGTTATTTTAGAGAATAAGGAAGGAAAGCTAAGTTGGGTAGCGGGTCCAGAGAATCGTACAGGATCTGTTGATACCTCTATGATATTTGCAAGAGAGGATGGACCTACTGTTACTATTACGATGCCAATGGGGGATGCAGCTGTCAAAGAGGTAAAAGTGCTTGGGGAATCGGCAAAAGCGGTAACCTATTTAGAGTATTTTACAGATGATTTTTCAAGAGCATATACCTATTGGATTTCTTATACAAAGGAAGAACCTACATATGAGGACATTGAAGTGATTACGGAGTAGGGAAAAGATGATTAATTTTTTTATAAGAGGAGATTTATATGGAAATAATCACAATTGCCAAAAAAGAAACAGGTAAAGAATACATAAAAAGACCTGCTGCTTATTGCTTGATATTTAATGATGAGAAAGACAAAATTGCCATCATTCAAACTAGTGATGGCAACTACTTTCTTCCTGGTGGAGGAATAGAAAAGAATGAGACACACCAAGAGTGCTTAGTAAGAGAAGCCTTAGAAGAAATGGGAATGGACATTGCAATAGGTACATTTATTGGGAGTGCGCGCAGGTATTTTTATTCTACCAATGAATATACGTATTATCTGAGTGAAGGGTATTTCTATTTGTGCAAGATGGTTAAACAAATAGGGGAACCAACAGAGGAAGGGCATTTTCTAAAATGGATAGAACCAAATCAAGCAATTCAAAGTTTATTTCATGAACATCAAAGCTGGGCAATTCAGGAAGCACTAAGAAAAGGATAATAATCCTATGTTACTTAGTTTAAAAGATAATAAGAGGTGTAAATGGAAAATCAAGAATAGCTTAGAAAAAAATTAAAGACCATTGAAAAATGGGAGAAAAACCAAAAAGGGTTGTTCTTCTGGGAAAAAATAGGGCGGATTCCGTTTGTGCTGTTAGACAAATGGACGCCGAAATACATACAAGAGAAAATACATATACTCCTAGATGAGATAGCAGTTTATATTGACAACGGCGGGCAATATTTAGTGGATAATGAAAGAACATTACATAAAGTGAAAAAAGAATTATCGTTACAGGGGGATGTAAACCTTGACGATATAAAACACTTTTCTATTGACTCAATGGAAAAGACAGCAGAAGCCTTTATTAAAAATCGTGCTAAAAATGCGCAAATTCAGGGGGCTACAACGGGTTTTGGTGGGATTTTTACCCTAGCTGTAGATATTCCCCTTATTTTTGGAATTACCTTAAAGACTATTCAAGAAGTAGCTTTAGCATATGGCTATGACCCATCTAATAAGGAAGAACGGATTTTCATGAATAAATGTATGCAATTTACGTCTTCTGATATAGTTGGAAAAAAAGCGATCTTAAATGAATTGACAAATGCACGTGAGGATGAAGGCTTTGCGCAGCTACAAGGCTGGAGAGAGGTATTCGCCTCGTATCGAGATAATTTTGGCTGGAAAAAGCTGGTTCAAATGATTCCTGTAGCTGGAATGATTTTTGGTGCTTATATGAATAAAGCAGCGATAAAAGAGGTTGGAGAAGTTGCAAATATGCTTTATCAAAAGCGTAGGGTATTGGAGAGAATCGAGCAATACACGGGTAAGAAGGAGTGATTGTAAGACCCATTGAATAGGCAACAACCTTCTTATTGGTTTCTAAGTAAGTTCCCCCCTAATCGAATAGGGGGCTGGGGTTGAAGCTATTTTCTTTTAGGCTCTTGGATTGATACATGCTTGGGCCGTTTTGGATAGGATGCCTTGCCTGCATCGGGTCCAGTTAGGTCATTTCGCTGGTCTAGACCCTTCCCAGTATATTCAACAGGATTTTGATTGTTCATCTTTACCACCTCCAATAATAGGATGGGTAAAAATGAAAATCCAATGACAGGTAATTTTTCCATACTGACTATTTTTCATTGTTATAGAAATAGGAATAACGGGAGAAAATTTGGAAATGATATCCTTAAAAAGGGGGCTGATCCAAATGAAAAATCTAGTTCTTATTATCTTTGTTTTGCTTTGTTCAATGTGTACGTTAGAGAAAGTATCTGCTCATTCCTTCTCTTCAGCAGCAGAGGATGCAGCAGTGGTCGTTAATCAGCCAGAATTATCAATAAAACAAGCAATTGAATTAGCTTATCCGTCTGCACAGAAATGGAATAAAAAAGCGCAGTTATTACAAGCGATTAACATAGATTTAGATCTGCCTGGAAATTCGGATGGGAGTAATGGCAAAAGAAAATTTTGGAATATAAGCTTTGGTATACCAGACACGAATAAATTTTTTCTAGTGGCCATCCATGAGGGAAAAATAGATAAAGCCCAGGAATTAACGGGAAAAGGGGATACTCCTAAATCGAAAAATGAGTTTGTAAAATTGGAAGACATTCATTATGATTCCCCTGAATTGCTAAAAAAAGCACTTGGAATGGGCACGATTTATCCTGGAAAAGAGTGGGCAAAAGGGTATAATTTTATGCTAAGCAAGGATACGGTGACAAATAGGAATCAAATGCTAGTAATTGGCTGGAATAGCAAGCAGACAAAAATGAAAGCAGCTGGCTTTGATAGTACGACAGGCGAACCAGTTCCACCACAGTTCTAAGCTAACTTAGTGAGGATGGAATACTTATGTTTGTTTCAATCTATAAAAATGAAAATATCTACTTTCAGGTTATTTGATCCAAAAATAGCTCATATTAAGTTATACACACTGAAAAAGGAGTTATAGAAGATTGAATCAAATAAAGTTTTTTTCTCAACTACCTATGTTTCTACAAATACTGTTGAATACTTCCCTGTTTCTTATCGGATTGATTTTGAGTTTTCTACTTATAAAGGAGACGTGGTATATTTTTACATATGTAGCCTTTGTACCAGAGCATGAACAAGATTATTATTTATTCACAGAGGAGCTGCTTACTTACTTTTTATATTTTGAATTTATCGCTTTAATTATTAAGTATTTTAGCTCTGAGTTTCACTTTCCGTTACGCTATCTCATTTACATTGGCATCACAGCCATAGTGCGATTAATTATTATTGAACATGATGATCCAATTAATGCTTTCTGGTGGGCGTTGGCTATTCTTGTTTTAATTATCTCTTTATTATTAACAAACTTAAGACTGCTTAAAAAAGATTATTAGTCGATTAGGTAGAAGTGTTAAACGTCTATCCCTTATTCTCCTATAAGGTAGACGTTTTTTTGCTGCCAATGGATAATAATGATAGGGGATAATCTAAATCGGCATTATTTTAACAATAAATAGACAGTAAAAACTTGTTTTAACGAAAACTAGACTACAAAAAGAAGGAACATTAGGGTAAAATAGACTTTTACATACCTAAGGAACATTTTTGAATAGTTTAGTAAGATACAATAGTATTGTGAGGACTTTTTAATGATAGATAATGAATTTCTACCTAGTATAAAGCTTTATCGAATGATTGTTGGTATTTTTATTACATTAATGAGTGCAGGGTTAGTATTAATATACATAGAAGATGATCGAATCATTTCTTTATCTTTCCTTTTGCAATTTATTTTCGTTATAAGCATTTCTGTTCTATTAATCATCTTTCCAAAAAAAGATTCCGTAAATTATCGAGCTGCGATTATTCTATGCATGTCTGCATACTTTTTCTTTATGTATTTGCGGTTTCCCGACAGATTTGCTTTGCTATTACTTATTAGTTTTATCCCAGTTATTCCAGTGTTGTTTTTGCATATACGATTGTTCTATATCACATTGATTGGTAATATTACAATTACTATTAGCATTATTATCTACTTGATGATGGTTGATACACCTAGTATACATATTTACAATTATTTGGATTTCTTTGGAGTAGCTATTAATTTCTTGGCGACACAGCTTTTGCTCCTTTTCCTTTTCCTTCTTTTCCAAAAAAGGATGAAGAATCAAGAGCTATATTACGATCAAGTGAAGCAAGCTGAGAAGCTGAGAACAACTGGGCAGCTTGCGGCAGCTGTTGCACATGAAATTCGCAATCCTATAACGGTAGTAAAGGGATTTATTCAACTACATGAAAATGATAAAGCATTACCAGAACATATCAAAAAGCACTACAAGCTGATGTTGGATGAGCTACAAGTTGCTGAGACCGTTATTTCTGATTTTTTATCACTGGCAAAGCCATCTGAAACAAAGATGGAGGTTGTATCGGTTAACACAGCACTACATACAGTGATGGACTTACTAAACACATATGCAATGGTTGATACGATTCATATTGAGCTAGAAATGGAAAACGATTACGAAATTCAATGCAATATTATGGAGTTTAAGCAATTATTTGTAAATTTATTAAAAAATGCGATTGAAGCTTCTCATCATGGAGATACGATTCGAGTAAAAGTAACCGGTGAAGAGGATAGAGTGGTAGTGATGATAATCGATAGCGGTTCAGGAATGAGCCAGGAGCAACAAGAGCGGATTGGAACCCCTTTCTATTCCTTAAAGGCAAAAGGCACAGGATTAGGCTTAATGATCTGTTATAACATTGTCGAAAAATATGAAGGAACGATTAACATTTGGAGTGAGGAAGGAAAAGGGACAGAGGTTACGGTGACCTTTCCTATTGTAAAAATGAAATCTTTATAACATTTTGTAGAAAACGTCTGAATTCTTGTTTCATAAGGATTCAGATGTTTTTTTATTAGGAGGGTGCTTCGTTAAAAAAGGATAATGGCCTTCTATTTCGATTTATAAACTAACATTTATTTTATTTTAGGTAATCGGACAGGGATTTCGGTGAATAAAACTATAAAAAAGAATGCTTTTCATTTTCTTTTTATGACAAACGAAGCATTCTTATTTTCGAAATTAAAAATTTTTAACGAAGACTTTTTCATACTATATTTTAGGGGTGACAAAAAAATGCCAAGAGTAAGCTACAAAAGCTCAGACGTTGACCTAATGGCAAGGATGATGAGGGCGGAAGCAGAAGGGGAAGGGCCACAAGGAATGCTGTATGTCGGAAATGTAATTGTTAATCGTCTTAAAGCGGATTGTACAGATTTTAAAGATTTAAGAACCATTTCACAAGTTATTTTTCAAGTGCAGGGAGGAAATTATTCTTTTGAAGCTGTTCAAAAAGGGAATGTATTTTATCAAAGAGCAAGAGCGGCTGAAAAAAAATTAGCAAAACAAAATTTAGATTATTGGCGAGAGCACCCAGGAAAATATGCGCTTTGGTATTTCAATCCATATGCACCATGTCCTCCAACTTGGTATGGTCAACCTTTTGCAGGTCAATATAAAGATCATTGTTTTTACGAGCCGAAAGCTGGAACATGTGAAACGGTTTATATAGGAGGCTAAGCTTATTTTAATCTGTGCAGTAGATAATGGAGTAGGGTTGCAATAGGTTCATTTGGTAATAAAAAATAAGAGCTCTAAAATCCAAAATAAATACAGAATTTAGCCCAAGTATCGGAATTAAGTTCAAAGAATTTAAAAATATTTATTAGGAGTCTGTAACCCGGTATGCTAATTTCAATGGTTACAGACTCCTTTTTATAATGAGAATATGAAGTATTTGAAACAGTGTAAATTGTATTTTGCAATTAGAAAGTACACAAAATTTCAATTGCAGACAGAGTTCCGCTTTGGCATGGAGCCTCTATAGGCATGCTCTATAAGTCAAGACCCTGCTTGGCTCAACCCACTATCCATTTAAGATTTTTCGACATTGCAATACTCTGCATTTTTATTTTGTGCTATACAAGGGTATATGATTATCAAAGTTTAAAAAGTTTTTATAGTAATGAGAAAACAGGAATAGGTATATGTTTGCACGTGAGCAGGGGGGATTTAATACAAAGGGTTAACGCACAATCTAGAAGTTAATGCTTATTTTGTTTATAGTAAAAGGCTTTTACTATAGAGTCAGATAGTGGAAGAAGGGGTTTACCAAAGTGAATATTTATGATTTAAGAAAAGAGATAAGCTATATTCTGTAAATGATGACTAGGAGGAGCAGTGTGCATTAATAGTGCAACCACGGTTCTCCTCTACTCGACTAATTCAATAATCGGAAGGAAAAAGGTATATAGAAAGAAAACTATTTGATATATCGGATTAAAATAAAGGAGAGAAGGCTATGAGTAAATCATTTATTGAACAAGTACATTATATTAGAATTCCTGTAAAGGATTTAGAACTGTCTGCAACATGGTATAGAGATGTATTAGGGCTCCAGTTACTAAACAATACGGAGGAACTTGGAACTTGCAATTTTAAAAGTAAATGAAGGACCTTTCTTACTTATCTTAGTACCTACAGAAGATGAAACATTTGCACATTTTACAATTGATAATGAACAAGAATTTAGAATTCGCTTTACAAGTCCAGAATTATCTGAATTTCATCAACACTTAATGGAAAATCAAGTAAAGGTCGAGGATATAAAAGAAGATAATGGTCACCGCCTTTTTCCACTTTTATGACCCCAATGGTAATAAACTTCAAGTACCTGGTAAGATTATTATAAATAAATTACCTTATTTCATTACCGTGTGCTTTAGCCTAGCCATGTCAATAAACTAGGCTGTTTATTGACATGGCTAGGCTAAAGCTCGGCTATATCACGAAGCAAGAAAAGAAATTTATGTAGATTGTTCAAAAGATAAATAACAGAATATTTTGCATAATTAATATTAACGCTACAATAATTTCTAATGATAAACGTCTAAAACCTTGATACATAAGGGATTAGACGTTTCTTTTATTATAACATAAGTAAGGCTAAGAAGAATTATCACTCAAAATAAGAGTTAAACGCTTATTTTGTTTGATTAAAAATTGTACAACCTTTTTTTATGCAGTCTTGAGAATATTATTTCTGTAATCTGATGGATTTATAGGACTACATTGTGGAAATTATACTTAAACTACCTGAGCATTGACTCGAGTAAGATTAATGCTCTTTCTTGTATAAGACCATTAGGCACATTCTTAAATAAATTTTATAAAAAAACTAGGTTGGTACCTAGAATTAAAAACTTATTTCAAGAAATATAAGAACCAAACTGCATGATTTTGTTCATCATGTGCTGCTCTTTGAAATTCTTCTTTAATTTTTGGATTATCTGTTTTAGATACAATTTCTAAATAAAAATCGACTGTTTCTTGTTCATCTTTAAACGCAAAATCTAATCCTTGTTTATATTTCTTTGGGCATTCTTCACTAATTTTTGGTTTATGTTTTTCACCTGTTAATTGTGTATATAAATTTGAAAAGCTATTAAAATGTCTTATTTCATCTTTTCTGATTTCGTTGATTTTATCTTTTATATATTGAGTAGAAGCTAAATTAATTAAATGCTGATAACATGAAATGGCTGAATATTCACCATCTATTGCCTTTTCTATTAAAGTCACAATATTTTCCCTAGAATGAGCATGAAAAGCTGTTGTAAGGCCGGTAACATTTGGAACAAGTGGTCCTAGATAATGATAGTATGCATGTGGATCAGATGGAAGTTGTTTAATGTGATATGTTCCATGCCCATAGTGAACGTGACATGAATTCCCAGGGCAATGTAAAAGCTGATTCCAAGGTCCATGTTTAATAAAGGGATAACCTTTATTCATTACACCATCAAGACCGGTGATTATTTCTGGTTGCATGATTTACCTCCTATAATTTGTTTGTATCATATTATGACATCGCTCTTCTATAGATGTTTGTCTCTAAGAGAATTGGGTGTTCAACTCAATTTTATCTGTGGATTGTTTTTTTCACTTTTATTTAATAAAAGTCTGGGTATTGATAATAAGGGTATATTTTCTTTTCAGCTTTTAGTAATTTTAAAAAATATCCTGATATATATTTCACCACCATTATAAATACTAAAAGTTAAGGAGTGTGACAAATGTTTGATTATACTGTAGAAACCAGTAAAAATATTAGTGAGGCAATTTATAGCTTGGAAGAAAATTTAAAAGAAGAAAAGTTTGGTGTATTATGGATGTTTGATATAAAAGATAAACTTCAAGAGAAAGGACTAGAGTTTGAATCTGACTATAAAGTTTTAGAGGTTTGTAACCCACATGAAGCACAAAGAGTGTTAAAGGAGAATTTGTTAGTTGGTTATTTCTTGCCATGTAAAATGATTGTTTATACCGACCAGGGAAAAACTAAAATTGGCATGCCGAGACCAACAGCTTTAATTAACTTAGCAAATAATGAAGAAATCAAAAAACTTGCACAAGATATTGAGGTCCGTTTAATTAGCTGTATTAATAAAAGTATATAAAGTTGAAGAGTTGAGTTAATAAGTTTCTTTAATCCTTGAAAAACTATATGATTCAAGACCTGTTTCCATGTAATTAGATCAGGTCTAATGTTATTCCCCACATTGAATTTAAACTTTTTTAATAGGCTTTTTTCGTAAAGTTTGTTGCTATCGCCCTCAGCCGGAATACTTCGCTTTGCGTGGGGCAGATAAATATCCCTTTCGCATATGGGGATATATGGATGTAATACTCAAAAAACTAGAAAAGGGATTTACCGATGATTTTTAGGATTAATCATCGGTTTTTCAGTTGTCTCACTCAAGCTCCTGCAGAGTCTCAGACTGTCCTCGCTAATCCCCCAGGAGGGAGTCTACGTGTATTCGGCTGCTCTATTTTCCAACTACTTGTTTTTTTCTATTGAAAAAAACAATCTTTTAGAAAAAATGCGTTTAAAAAAATGAGTAAATGGAATATTTTTACAATATTATAAGTATTTAATTGTGTAGATATTGTGAAAGAAACTCAAATAACCTTCACAAAAATAATTTTTATTTTATAATACCCATACAGGTATAAACCTATCGGGGTATATTCAAGAGTATTGATTGGAATTAAATTAAAAATAGTTGGAGGGAATAACATGTCACAGAAACTCATTATAGTAGGTGGAGTTGCAGGTGGAGCAACAGCTGCAGCAAGGTTAAGAAGAATAAGTGAAGATGTAGAAATTGTTCTTATAGAAAGGGGGGAATATATATCATTTGCTAATTGCTGACTGCCTTATTACATTGGAGAAACAATCAAAGACAGAAGCAAATTATTAGTCCAGACCGTTAAAGGAATGTCGAATCGATTTAATCTGGACATTCGGAATTTAAGTGAAGTATTAAGCATTAATCCCAAAAATAAAAAAGTCACAATTAAGAATTTACAATCAGGGAAAGAGTATGAGGAATCCTATGACAAGTTACTATTGTCACCAGGGGCTAAACCAATCGTCCCACCAATTCCAGGATTAAGTGAAAATGAGGTATTATTTACATTAAGAAATATTCCAGATACAGATAAAATAAAAAAATATGTTGATACCAATCAACCTAAAAAGGCGATTGTAATTGGCGGAGGATTTATTGGAATTGAAATGGCTGAAAACTTGTTGGAAAGAGGAATAGAAGTAACGATTATTGAAATGGCAAAGCAAATTATGGCTCCAATTGATTTTGAAATGGCTAGTATTTTACACGGAAATATAAAAGAAAAAGGTGTGAATCTAATATTAGAAAAGGGGTCCAAGCATTTGCTAATAAGGGAAAGAAAGTTATTCTCTCTGATGGAACAGAAATAGAAGCCGATATGACCATTCTTTCTATAGGTGTTAAACCGGAAAATGAATTAGCTAAGGTAGCAGGACTTGAATTAGGAGAGCGTGGAGGAATTGTTGTAAATGAATACCTTCAGACTTCTAATGAGGATATTTATGCTGTCGGGGATGCAGTTGAGGTGGTGGATTATATTAGCGGGAAAAAAGCTATGATTCCACTTGCAGGTCCGGCTAACCGACAAGGCAGAATTGCGGCAAATAACATGATGGGAAAAAAGGAGAAGTACCATGGCACATTGGGAACTTCCATTGTTAAAGTATTTGATTTAACGGTTGCCGCAACTGGCAATAATGAAAAGACGCTAAAACGCTTAGGAGTTTCATATGAAGTTGTTCATATTCATCCAAGTTCTCATGCAGGGTATTACCCAGGAGCAGCACCAATTGCTTTAAAATTAATCTTTGATAAAGAAACAGGAAAAATATTTGGTGCACAAGCTATAGGAGCAGATGGTGTTGATAAACGGATTGACGTAATTTCAACAGCAATAAAAGGTGGATTAAAGGTGAATGATTTGACTAATTTAGAATTATCTTATGCTCCCCCATATTCTTCAGCAAAAGACCCTGTTAATATGGCTGGCTATGTAGCTTCTAACATAATTGAAGGTGAATTAGAAATGGTTCAGTGGCATGAAATCGATGAGATTGTTAAAGATGGAGGGTTATTGATTGACGTTCGCGAGCCAATGGAGCGGGAATTTGGATATATTAAAGGTTCCTTGAATATTCCGTTAGATGAATTAAGGAACCGATTAAACAGTCTTCCAAAAGAGCAAACAATATTTGTCAGTTGTCAAGTTGGATTAAGGGGATATCTGGCAAGCAGGATATTAAAAAATAGTGGATATACTGTTAAAAATGTTGATGGAGGTTTTAAAACGTATTCCTCTGTATTTAAAAGCGTTATAAACAAAACTATTGAAGCGAAAACAAATCAACCTGGGGAATCAGATACAGAAGATATTGATGAAATACCGGTGAATGCTGTTGTTGATGTTACTGGTTTATCTTGCCCAATGCCGATTGTAAAACTAAAAAAAGCGATTGAGCAGTTGGATAGCGGTCAAATATTAGAAATCCATGTGACAGATAAAGGTGCATTAAATGATCTGCCTGCATGGTCAAAAAATGCCGGACATATCCTTTTAAAAACAAAACAAGAGGAAAAAGTGATTAAATTTTAGATTAAAAAAATGAAGATAAATTAAAGGGAAGCATTTAACTTCTATTTAATCAAAAATACTTTTAAAAGCAGGCCTCCTATTTTTGGAGTCATGCTTTTTATCTTTCGCAAAATCATCTGTCAAATTTAACAGTAAGGTATTGGGGAATATAATTAATAGCTAATGTTTTTGTATACTCATTCTTTGTTGGAGGATATAGTCTTAGTTCCCATAAAATTTATGATTCCTGCCATTTAATATTTTTTTTAAGAAACATGATTGCTTTCAACATACGTTTCAAGAGCTGGATGATATTCTTTTTGATAATGATTATCAGGACAAGACTTTTTAACTATTGAATTCATAAAAGCTGTTTTATCCGTTACTAAAGTTTTCTTACATTCAGGGCACTTTTCGCTAAATAAAGTTTTAAATAAACTCATAATGGCACCTCCACAATAACCTTTAAATCATATTGTAATACTTGGTATTATAAATGAGTAGTTAAAAAAACTCAATGGATTGAAATCCAAAAGTTAAAATAATAGGAGGTAGTAACAGCAATTATACTTATTCGATATTATCAAGGTTTGTAAATGCTTGTGCTCTTGAGTAAGATGACCAGTGATTAAGTAATAAAAAACAAAAAGGAGTGTTGACAAAATACCTATCGGGGTATAATATAGATTTTGTCAGTTATTCCTGCCTCTTTAATTTAGGAGGAAAGATTCATATGACTATTGTTATTTTAAGTTTTATTATTATTGGTTACTTTATCTTTAGAAGGAATATCCCAATAATTGGGGTTCCACAAATAAATAAAAAAGATATTGAATTAAGTATGTTGAATGTTGTAGATATAAGAGATTATAATGTTTCTTATAAAAGCCCTATACAAGGTGCGATTAACATTCCAGTTTCTTATATAAATAGGCATTACACAGATATATCAAAAAGCGAACTGATTGTAGTAGCTTCGAATCGCTTGGAAAAGAATGTAGGAGTTCGTTTATTAAGCCAAAAAGGTTTCAAGATAGTTGGATACATCCTTTTCGATGAGTATGAAATGGGAGAACATAGGTAACTATAGGAGACAAGTTAAAAAGTAATTATTTGTTAAGGAGGGTAATCATATGGAGTACAATGAGCAAATGAAAAATAGAGTAAAACGTATTGAAGGCCAACTTAGAGGAATTTTAAGGATGATGGAAGAAAACAAAGACTGTAAGGATGTTATAACTCAGCTATCTGCAACACGTGCTGCTATTGATCGGACAATTGGTGTTGTGGTTAGTTCTAATTTAGTAGAGTGTGTGCGCAATGCAGAAGAAAATGGAGAAAAAAACACAGAAGATTTAGTAAAAGAAGCTGTAAATCTGCTTGTGAAAAGTAGATAAAAATAAAAGGGTTGACACCCACTTTTATTTTTATTACTATTATACCCATAGGGGTAAAGGTAAATGATAAAAGGAGAGTTAAAAGAATGAATATAGATAAATTGTTAGATGCAAAAGGATTAGCATGTCCAATGCCAATTGTAAAAACAAAGAAGGCAATAAATGAATTAATTGCTGGTCAAGTATTAGAAATTCATACTACTGATAAAGGTGCAAAGAACGATCTCACTGCTTGGGCAAAATCGGGTGGACATGAGCTACTAAAATATGAAGAAGCGAATGATGTATTAAAGTTTTGGATTAAAAAAGGTTAAATTTTTTTGTTTATAAATATACCCATACAGGTAAGGGTGACTGATACATGAGGAGGAACTATAATGACAGAAAAGAAAAAAACAACAATTGTATTATTTAGTGGCGATTATGATAAAGCAATGGCAGCTTATATCATTGCGAACGGGGCAGCGGCGTATGATCATGAAGTAACCATTTTTCACACGTTTTGGGGACTAAATGCCTTGCGAAAAGATGCAGATATTCAAGTGAAAAAAGGCTTCATGGAAAAAATGTTTGGCAGAATGATGCCAAAAGGTGCAGATAAAATGGGGCTGTCAAAAATGAACTTTGCTGGTTTTGGTCCTAAAATGATTAAAAATGTGATTAAAAAACACAATGCAATGCCACTTCCAGATTTAATCGAAATGGCAAGAGAACAAGATATAAAGCTTGTTGCCTGTACGATGACAATGGATTTATTAGGACTTCAAAAAGAAGAACTGTTGGATAATATTGAATATGCAGGTGTTGCTGCTTATTTGGGTGATGCAGAAGATGGAAATGTAAACCTATTTATCTAAATCAGTAGGGGATTCTTCCCTACATAAAGGGAGAGATAATCTTGGAATATCTAAATTATATAATAATTGGGCTACTGTTAATTTTTATCATCAGACGATTCATTCCTACAAAAGGTGTAAGACAGATTACAGCATTAGAGCTACGGGATGAGTTAGAGGATAAAAATAAACAATTTATTGATGTCCGTACTCCTGGGGAATATAGAGTAAACAATATTAAAGGATTTAAAAATATTCCACTTCAACAAATTATGCAAAAAGCGGAGAAAGAAATCTCAAAAGATAAAGAAGTAATTGTTATTTGCCAAAGTGGAATGAGAAGTCAAAACGCAATTAAAATGTTAAAAAAATTAGGATATACTAAAGTGACCAATGTAAAAGGCGGAATGAACGCTTGGAGATCATAAGGAGGCAAAAGCATGAAACAATTAACTGCAAAAGAAGTAGAGAAACTTTTAAGAGAAGGTAAAGTGTTAAATATTATTGATGTTCGAGAAGTTGATGAAGTTGCAACTGGTAAGATCCCAGGAGCCATTCATATCCCACTAGGGTTAGTAGAATTCCGTATGCATGAATTAGATAAATCTAAAGAATATATCATGGTTTGCCGTTCTGGTGGAAGAAGTGGTCAAGCAAGTCGATTTCTCGAAGATCATGGATTTAAAGTAATAAATATGACTGGTGGAATGCTTGCATGGGAAGGCGAGACGAAGTAAATATTTTCGGTTAATCAAATACCCGATGGGGTAAAATGGGAGGCTTTAATAAGATGGAATCATTAAAAACAGATTTTTTATTAGATGCAAAAGGGTTAGCTTGCCCAATGCCAATCGTAAGAACAAAAAAAGCAATGAATGATTTACAAGCAGGTCAGGTCTTAGAAGTTCAAGCAACAGATAAGGGCTCAAAAGCTGATATTCAAGCATGGGCTAATAGTGCTGGTCATCATTATCTTGGCACAATTGAAGAAGACAATGTATTAAAACATTATTTAAGAAAATCATCTAATGATGCTTCAATTGAAAGAAAACATCCCAATGTAACTAGCAATGAAGCACTTGAAAAGAAGCTAGAAACGAATGAAAATATCGTGGTTCTTGATGTAAGGGAAGAAGCTGAATATGCATTTAATCATATACCTAATGCGGTTTCGATTCCGTTAGGAGAATTAGAATTGCGTTTAAACGAATTAAAAGCAGATGATGAAATCTATGTGGTATGTCGCACAGGTAACCGTAGTGATCTTGCTGCTCAAAAGTTAGCTGAAAAGGGTTTTGATAATGTGATTAATGTGGTTCCAGGCATGAGTGCTTGGACAGGAAAATCGGATTCTTTAATCAAATAGAGAGATTAATATGGACGAAGTAAAAGTATATACTATTTCACGTTGTCCATAGTGTGTTCTGTTAAAAAAATTTTGGCAGAACACATTGTTTCTTTCCTAGAGGTGAAAGTTGAAACAACAAACAGCAGCAACAGATAAAGAAGTAGCCATTTTCTTTACTTTTGAAGGGTTGAACTTAATTCATAAAAATGAATACAAACAATTACCAATGCCTCAAGGCAAAGAACATTTCGCGCAAGGGTTTGCTAATGCAAATGTACCAGCTATTCCCCGAATTAGTTGCAATGCCCAAGAAATGGGTGTTAAATTCATTGGTTGCCAAATGACAATGGATGTTATGGGATCAGAAAGAGGTGCTTTTGTTGATGGAACTGAAGTAGGAGGAGCAGTAACCTTTTTAGAATTTGATAAAGATGCGGACGCAACACTAACTTTTAAGAGGGTTTATTATTTTTTTAACCAAAAATATACCGTAGGGGGTAAATGGATATGGCTGTTAAAGTTATGCAGACAAAAGAAGTAACTAAAAAAGTATTTAATAAAGAAGAATTATTTATTCTAGATGTTCGTAACGAAAGTGATTTTAAGGATTGGAAAATTGAAGGGGAAAACTTTGATTATTTAAATATCCCGTATTTTGAATTACTTGATGGAGTGGAAGAAATTTTAGAAAAACTTCCAGCTACAAAAGAAATATTAGTTGTTTGTGCTAAAGAGGGTTCTTCTGTAATGGTGGCAGAGATGCTTTCAGAACAAGGTTTAACTGTTTCTTATTTGCAAGGTGGTATGAAGGCGTGGAGTGAACATTTAGAGCCTGTAAAGATTGGGAATTTAACGGAAGGTGGAGAATTACACCAATTTGTTCGCATCGGAAAAGGTTGTCTATCCTATATGGTGATTTCTAACGGAGAAGCTGCAATTATAGACGCCACTCGTATGACAGATATTTTTCTAAACTTTGCGAATGAAATGGGAGTAAAAATCACACATGTTTTTGATACTCATCTTCATGCAGATCATATTTCAGGAGGAAGAGTCATCGCTGAAAAAACAGGTGCAACATACTGGTTACCTCCAAAAGATGCGACTGAGGTAACTTTTGAATACAACGCTCTAGAAGGCGGCAAAGTAGTGACAATCGGAAAAACAGAAATTGATATTCATGCGCTGTACTCTCCAGGTCACACAATCGGTTCTACATCATTTGTTGTGGATGGGAAATTCCTTCTGTCAGGGGACATCTTATTTATTGATTCAATTGGAAGACCCGATTTAGCAGGAATGGCAGAAGACTGGGTAGCAGATTTACGTGAAAGCCTGTATTCTCGTTACAGAGAACTTTCAGAAGAACTAATTGTACTCCCAGCTCACTTTATGATCATTGATGAACTGAATGAAGACGGTAGTGTATCAGAAAGATTAGGTACATTGTTTGAGAAAAATCATGGTTTAAATATTGAAGACGAAAATGAGTTTAGAAGACTTGTAACAGAGAACCTTCCACCACAACCAAACGCTTATCAAGAAATTCGTGAAACAAATATGGGGAAAATTAGTCCAGACTTAGATAAACAACGTGAGATGGAAATAGGACCAAACCGTTGTGCAGTCCGATAATTTATAAATAGGAGGAAAATATGATAATGGAATCAACTAAAGTATTAGATGCAAAAGGGTTAGCTTGCCCAATGCCGATTGTAAAGACAAAAAAAACAATAGGAGAGATGGAATCAGGTCAGGTATTAGAAGTTCATACAACTGATAAAGGGGCTAAAAATGATTTAACTGCTTGGGCTAAATCAGGAGGGCATGAATTATTACAACACGAAGATGAAAACGGAGTGTTGAAATTTTGGATTAAAAAAGGTTGAACTATAAGGGGACCAATTAAGGTTCCTTTTTTTTCTAAAGAGGGGGGATCTATATGGATATTAATTTCATCATCACTATTTTCACAATTGGCTTTATCGGTTCCTTTCTTTCTGGAATGTTAGGAATAGGAGGAGCCATTATAAATTATCCAATGTTATTATATATTCCAGTAATTTTAGGGGTGGGTCATTTTACATCACATGAAGTTTCAGTAATTACAGCCATCCAAGTGTTCTTTGCGACACTTGGTGGTGTTTGGGCTTATCGTAGTGGCGGATATTTAAATAAAACATTAATTGTTAATATGGGAATTAGCGTTTTAATCGGGAGTTTTATTGGGGGCATGAGTTCCACTCACATGTCGGATAGTGGAATTAATATCGTATATGGCATTTTAGCTATTATTGCTGTTATTTTAATGTTTGTACCTAAAAAAGAGATCGATGCTAACCGTTTAGAACAAGTCAAGTTTAATAAATGGCTAGCTGCTTCATTTGCCTTTATCGTAGGTGTGGGGTCAGGTATTGTAGGTGCGGGAGGAGCATTCTTATTAGTTCCTATCATGCTTGTCCTATTAAAAATACCAACAAGAATGACCATTGCATCATCCTTAGCCATTACACTTATTTCATCAATAGGAACTGTCTCAGGAAAAATCTCAACAGGCCATGTACCGATATTGCCTTCTCTTATTTTGGTTGTTGCCAGTCTGATTGCTTCACCTATAGGAGCTAACGTTGGAAAAAAGGTCAATACAAGGGTCTTACAAGGAATAATGGGAATTTTAATTTTAGCAACAGCAGTGAAGACTTGGATGGAAATATTATAAGTATTTATTGATTAGCTAAAAGAAGTAGTTGACTAAACTATTATTGTTCTAATATCGTCAACATTAAGTTAAACGAATGGAAAAAAGTGGTATTATCAAAGTGTTATGTTTATATAAAATTCCAATGAGGTAATAAAAGTGATTTTTACTGAAAATAGTTTTTGATTTAATCAATAGAGGCTAGATAGGTACCTATTTCTATCTACCTTGTCCATACATAAGTTTTAAATAATGTGGGTAATCTAAAAGGGAATCTTTAGTAAAATGAGGATAGATTTATAAAAGTACAGCAATCCTATATCGATATAATATGGCATAATTATGCTCAATAATTCACTAATTTAAAATGAATAGGAGAGAAAATATGGATTTTGATACGGTCACGATTAGTAGATTGATTACAGCAATGACCCTGCTTTTTCATATAATCTTTGCAACACTTGGGGTAGGAGTACCATTGTTTATTTCAATAGCTGAATTAGTCGGTATTAGAAAACAAGACAAGCATTATGAATTGCTAGCGAAAAGATGGTCAAGAGGCTTTGTAATAACTGTTGCAATTGGAGTAGTGACTGGAACAGCCATTGCTCTACAGTTATCTTTAGTCTGGCCAAACTTTATGCAGCTTGCAGGGAATGTAATTGCATTGCCGTTATTTATGGAAGTTTTTGCGTTTTTCTTTGAAGCTATTTTCTTGGGGATTTATTTATATACTTGGGATCGGTTTAAAGGGAAGTATACACATTGGCTATTAACGCTACCGGTCGTTATCGGTGCGGGAATGTCTGCGGTCTTTATAACGACAGTAAATTCGTTTATGAACTCGCCTAATGGATTTACGATGGTGGATGGGGAATTTGTTGCTGTTAATCCATTAAAAGCAATGTTAAATCCATCATCTCCAACTAGAATTTTTCACGTATTGGGAGGTTCGTATTTAACTGTAGCCGCTATTTTAGCAACTATTGCCGCAATTGCGTTAATAAGGAACAAAGGTGCTTGTGAATATCATAAAAAAGCATTAAAAATGACGGTTATTGCTATGTTTATATTTTCGGTAATTACTGCATTAGCCGGTGATGTGTCAGCAAAATATTTAGCAAAACATCAGACTGAGAAACTAGCTGCCGCAGAATGGCTTTTTGAGTCAGAGGAGAATGCTGATCTTCTCCTTTTTGGATGGTTGAATAAGGATAATGAAATCGTTGGAGCGATTCGCGTACCAGGATTTCTAAGCTTTTTAGCACATGGTGACTTTATGAGCGAGGTAACTGGATTGGAAGCAACGAAAGAAGAGGAAAGACCCCCATTAATCATACACTATCTATTTGATTCAATGGTATCCATTGGTTTCTTCTTATTAGGTATTTCATTTATATATATTGTTTTAAGCAGACTTAAACGCTGGAATGTGCACAGTAAATTAATGCTTTGGCTACTTGCGATAAGTGGACCGCTTGCAATGTTAGCTGTAGAACTTGGATGGCTTTTTGCAGAATTAGGAAGGCAGCCTTGGATAGTAAGAGGATATATGACGGTTAATGAGGCAGCAACTTCTTCTCCTTATATCGTGCATATGTTTTTTCTATTTCTAGCATTGTATATAGTGCTCGGTACATTATTTACGATAACCTTGCGAAAATTATTTAAAGACAATCCAGTAGAAGTGGAGTTAGAGAAGCATTACCCTGAATGGAAAGAGGGGATTGAAAAATGAGCTATGAAGTAATTGGAATTACCGTTTTGTGGCTGTTTTTATACGGTTATCTCATTGTAGCATCGATTGATTTTGGAGCAGGTTTTTTTGCATACTATGCAAAGATTACGAAGCAAGATCATATCATTAATCAAATTATTTCACGCTATTTATCGCCTGTTTGGGAAGTTACGAATGTGTTTTTAGTTTTCTTTTTTGTGGGAATCGTCGGTTTTTTCCCGTCTACGGCATATTATTATGGATCCTCTTTACTTGTGCCTGCAAGTTTTGGGATTATCTTGCTAGCAATTCGAGGTTCCTTTTATGCTTTTGAAAATTATGGTTCAAAACAAAGTAATGTTTATATGTTTCTATATGGAGCTACAGGGCTATTCATCCCGGCATCGTTATCGGTCGCCTTAACGATTTCAGAAGGAGGATATATTTCTGAACTGAACGGTCAAGTTTCGTTAAAGTATTTAGAATTATTTACCAGTTCGTTAGCATGGAGTATTGTTGCGTTAGCTATTGTTTCTGTTTTATTTATTAGTGCAAGCTTTATCACCTATTATGCATCAAGAGCAAAAGATATAGCAGCACTTCAGTTAGTACGTAAATGGGCATTATTTTGGGCAACACCAACCATTATTATGGCGTTGACAACGATGATTGCTTTAAGTCAGAGAAACCAGGTCAACTATGAAAATATGTTGGATTTATGGTGGATATTTGGCTTATCAATGGGCTTTTTCATCATTGGGATTAGCCTATTATATATAGGCAGAAATTATGGTATTGCATTTATTGCTATTATGCTGCAGTTCCTCTTTGCCTTTTTCGGATACGGAATGGCTAAGTATCCCTATTTGCTCTATCCATACATCAATATTGAAGATAGTGTTACAAATACATCTATGGCAATGGCGCTTATAATTGCCTTTATTGGGGGACTTTTATTATTAATTCCTTCCCTAATCTTATTGATGCGCCTCTTTTTATTTGATGCAGATTATGCCAAAGGAAAAAAATGATGAATACGCTTAATTATAGATTAAAGGGCTGAATTGTTCGTGGGAAATTTAAAGAAAACGGTTTGGATGCATAAGAAGAAGGTTTATTTTTTAATGGGTCTCACATTGATCCTTGGCATCGCAATTATTGCACAGGCTTACGTGATGACAAGCATTGTCGATGGTGTTTTTCTAAAAAATCAAACATTTTCAGCAGTTATACCGTGGCTGATAGCGTTACTCTTCATTCTATTTGTAAGGTCCAGTATGGATTATATAAGTAAACGGATTGGTGTTTCGATTGCAAGCGATGTCAAGGGGAATACGCGTAAGAAGTTATTAAAAAAGTATGTTTCTAATTCTGTCCAACTAGCTGAAAAAGGTCAGACTGGAGAAAAAGTAAGTATGCTACTTGATGGTGTGGATGAGATGGATAGTTTTTATAGTCAGTTTATCCCTCAGGTTATGCAAAGTATATTTGTGCCGATTTTAATGCTTATTGTTATTTCCACACAGCATATGAATTCAGGCATTATTTTAATGGTCTCTGCCCCATTTATTCCTATTTATATGATAGTCATTGGTATCAAAACACAAAAAAAATCAGAGGAGAAGTTGGAGAAATTAGCTTCTTTTTCTGCTAAATTTTTAGAAACTTTACAAGGGTTAGTAACTATAAAGCTATTTGCACAAACAATTCGACAAAAAGAAGAATTAGAAAAAAGTAGCTTAAGCTTCCGCGATACTACGCTAGAAATATTGAAGATTGCATTTACACAATCTTTTGCCATTGAACTTATATCGATGTTGAGTATTGGGATAGTAGCACTAGAACTTGCTATTCAAATAATTATATATGAAAGTCTCTCCTTTTTTACTGCATTTTTGATTTTAATATTGGTTCCGGAATTTTATAGTTCATTAAAAGAACTTGGAGTAACGTTTCATAATGGTAGAAGCAGCATGGGAGCAGCTAAAAAAGTATTAGAAGTATTTGACGAAGAAGATGAACCTACTATATGGGGGGAACAAATTTTTCCAGAGTGGGAAGTGCCACCAACCATTCAGCTCAATCAAGTGAATTTCACTTACGCAAATACTAACTTTCAATTAGAATCTGTGACAGCTTCTTTTTTACCTAAGCAAAAAATTGCCATTGTTGGCGCTAGTGGAGCAGGAAAGACAACCTTACTTCATTTAATAGCAGGTATGATTACTCCTAAGAAGGGAGCGATTTACATTAATCAAGAAGAGCTCACAAAGTATACAGAATTCTCTTGGTTAGAGAAAATTTCTTATATATCGCAAAACCCTTATATTTTTTCAGGAACGATAGCTGAAAATATTGCGATGGGAACTACAGAAGAAGTTGGCATGGAAGCAATTAAAGCTGCAGCACAATTAGCAGGAATCGCTTTATTGATTGAATCATTAGAAAATGGGTTTGAAACTAGAATTGGTGAAGTTGGAAGGGGGCTTTCTAGCGGTGAAAAGCAAAGAGTATCCATTGCACGTGCTTTTCTAAAAAAACCTCATATTGTATTGTTGGATGAACCAACACGTGGGCTGGATTTAGCTACTGAAAAAATCTTACAACAATCAATCCAAAAATTAAATGAGACAGCAACGGTTATTACCGTTGCGCATCGTTTACATACGATAAAAAATGCTGACCAAATTCTTTTTTTAGAAAATGGAAAGCTACTAGCTGTTGGCACACACGAATCATTATTAAAAATTTCACCCGCATATAAGGAGTTAGTAATGATCCAAAAAAGGAGGAGTCAAAAGTGAGTGCACTGCAGAAAATAATGAAATTGATGTTAATGGAGAAAAAAGATATTAGCATTGCTGTCATTTGTGGATTTATTGCTGGAACTAGCAGTGTAGGGTTGTTTGCTGCAAGCGGTTATCTAATATCTAAGTCTGCATTAATTCCTCCTTTTTATACATTGATAATATTGACTTCGACAGTAAAGTTACTCGGTCTTGTTAAGGCAGGAGCGAAATATGGAGAGCGACTTTATTCTCATAGAGCGACATTTACGATTCTAAGTAATTTACGAGTAGCTTTTTTTGGAAAACTAACGCCACTTATTCCACAAATTTTTCACAAATATAGAAGCGGGGATCTACTTGCGCGTGTTGTCGGAGATGTAGAAAGCCTTCAAAATTTCTTTTTAAGGGTGTTTTATCCACCGCTTGTGCTCTTACTTGTTTTTGTTAGTACTATCTTATTTACTAGTTTTTATTCCATCGCCATTGCTTTGATTCTATTACTTGGATTTTTCCTAACGACGATTATCATTCCAGCACTATTTTCCTTAAAGCAAGTCAAAATTAAAGGGAAAGTTAGGCAGGATCGTGGTGACCTATCAACTTACATTACAGAGGTAATGTATGGATTTCGTGAATTAAAGCTGTTTCATCAATTACCAAGTAAACAACAACAGCTTTTGAGTCACTCTGAATCGTATATTAATCAACAAAAAGTAGAAAATTTAAATAAAGTGTTAAGTCAATCGTTTAATGGTTTTATAACGTTTGTTACAAGTTGGTTTGTCATAGGAGCTGGAGCCTATTTTGTTACTAATGGGATGCTTGAAGGGATATTTTTGGCAATGCTTGTCATGATTTCTTTAACTGTCTTTGAGCCTGCTGCACCGATGGCGGTTTTTCCTATCTATATGCAAGAAAGTAGAGATGCATCTACACGTTTATATGAAGTAGTAGAAAATCTGAGTTTCATAGAAGATAAGAGGGAGACTACTATTAATGAATTACCTAGCCTTGCACCATCATTAGCGTTTATAGACATTCAATTCACTTACATGGAAAATTGGCGTAAAACAATTCCAAACTTATCATTTATGATGCCAGCCGGGTCAAAGACGGCGATTGTTGGTGCGAGTGGCTCTGGAAAATCCACCTTGCTTCAGCTTATCTTAAAGCTACAACATGTAGATGCTGGAAAAATTTATTGGGGTGATTTTGACACATCGACAGTATCCAGCGAGGCGATTTGGGAACAAACTAGAGTTGTCTTACAGGAGAATTATTATTTTTATGGAACTATTCGTGATAATCTTCAATTAGCTGGATCACAGCTTAGTGACGAACAAATGGAAGCGGCATTAAAAAAGGCAAGGTTAGAACATTTTTCGCTAGAGCATCGCGTGTTAGAAAAAGGAGAAAATCTTTCAGGGGGAGAAAAACAACGTTTGGCCATTGCTAGAGCATTTTTGAAAAAAGGGCATTTATGGTTACTAGATGAGCCAACGTCATCACTTGATGCACAGACAGAACAAAATATTTATCAGGAAATTTTTGAGTGTGCTGAACAGGATACATTCATTTTAGTTAGCCATCGTTTACAGGAATTAGAGCATATGGATCAAATTATTGTAATGGATCAAGGGGGAATTGTCGAGTGCGGTTCTTATAGGGAGTTAATGAATAAACAAGAATATTTTTATAAAATGAAGGTAACAGAAGAAAGTTTGCTTTAAGTACGAAGCGGATTTAAGTCTTCCTTAGTTGTTATATATTTCAGGTTAATTCTAACTTGAGATATTAACAATTAGTATTAAAAAGGGATAAAATACAAGATATATAAGTAAAAATCAATGCAGCAAAGAATTGCTGTATTGATTTTAAGTTATATTCATTAGTTATTACATATCATTAATACATTTCCATCTAAGTCTTTAAAGTTAAAATAAGCGAAATCACTAATTCGCTCGATTTCCCTAACAATGGTAATACCTTTACTTTGGACAAATTCATACGCTTCATCAATATCTTGAACGGAAAAATTAAATAAAACGTGGTCAGAAGGTTTTAGTTGAAAATCTGGATCAAATGTGTGATCATCCAATGTAATCCCGGTTTCTGAAGGAACGGGAATGTTATAGACAGGTGATTCTACCTTATCCTTATTAAACGGGAGTCCAAGTAATTCGCTATACCATGCCGCTGCTTTTTTAAGATTACTTACATGAATAAACACATTATTTACTTTGCAATCGATGGGAGAAGAAATTGAATGCATAAACATTCCACCTTTATTTAGAATTTATTGAAAAGTTCTATAAAAAAGTAGAAATTCCTTTATAAGATAGAATGTTTATATTTGTAATTTATCATTATTCTCCCGATTGCTTAATAGCAGCTTTTCTAATTAATATCATCATAAATCTTACGAATAAAAAAGTTCCTGCGATCGAAAGAAAACTATGGAAAGATGTCCAAGTTTTTTTATAACGAATTAAGTTAGTATTTCTTTCAATCCAATGTTCTGCAAGTGTTGATGGGACGCTAAAAAATATGCACTTAACCAATATCCCAACCATACTTGAATTTTTAGTCACTTGATTGAAATAAATGCAAGTTACAGGAAAAAGAAGATAGCTAAATAAAACGCTAACATCAAATATTTTTAATGATTTTACTGGATAGGTTAGGTATCCCTTTTTTACTAAAAGATTATCTAAAATGGAGGCTATATAACTTTTTAGTAAGAAAATAATGAGCCAATCCTTTAATGGTGGCTTTCGAAGTAAGTTAAAAAAAGAAACAATTCCTAAAACAAATAAAATTCTTAAGAAGTTTTTTTCATACTTTCGTCTCTTCATACTTTTGTCTCCTTTGATTTTACGTTAGTTTAACCAAAGGAGACAAAGTTAATGTTGACTTTTAAATGGAAAAATGGTGATGATTCTTTGAATGAATCCCTATTTAGTATGCTTTAAAGAGGGAAATCTCCTTTAAGGATAGAGTACATGTATAAATCATCAAATTTTCCGCAAGTATATTCATAATGTCTTAATAAACCTTCTCTTAGAAAGCCATGTTTTTCGACTAACTTTTGTGAAGATGTATTTAATGGTTCAATTAACGATTCGATTCTTTCTAAGTCAAAATGCTGGAATCCATATGTAAGCACGGCTTTTAATGCTTCGCTAGCGATCCCTTTGCCCCAATAATTTCTGCTTAGTTCATATCCTATCTCGGCTTTATAATGCTTCTGCTGCATATTCAAAAAACCACAGCTGCCAATCACAGTATCTTCGTCTTTTAATGTAATGCACCATCTTATTCCAGTGCCTTTTTCCCAGATTGATTTGTACCAATCCATTTCTTCCATCACTTCTTCAGGAGACTTATATGGTTCTAGCCCCATATGCTGAACAACTTCTTGATCTGATAAGTAGGTAAACATATCCTTAGCATCTTCAAATCTTACGCCTCTTAAATACAAACGCTCTGTTTCAATAATTGGAAATGTACGCTTCATTGACAATACTCCTTTATAGTAAATACAATAGCTTTAGTACATACTTCAACATACAAATGGCTGATTCCTTCTATCAATGATTTTTATGATAACTCGTGATGGCAAGGGGGAAGCAGGCGGTCAGAATAAATATTACTAGGAGGAAAGGAAACTATGGACAAGGAAACAGTTATGCAAGAACTAGAAGCACTAGGGAAGGAAAGGACGAAAAAGCTTTATATGGGCAATGGTGCCAAGGAGCCTGTTTTTGGGGTGGCAACCGGCGCGATGAAGCCAATTGCTAGAAAAATTAAGAAAAATCAAGCGTTAGCAGAGGAGCTATACGCAACAGGCAACTATGATGCAATGTATTTTGCTGGTGTCATTTGTGATCCGGATATCATGACAGAGGAAGATTTTGAACGGTGGATAGATGCGGCCTATTTCTTTATGCTATCTGATTATGTGGTGGCTGTATCTTTAGCAGAAACGAAATTTGCCCAAGCTGTGGCCGATAAATGGATCGCAAGCGGAGAAGAGCTTCGAATGTCAGCAGGCTGGAGCTGTTATTGCTGGATTTTAGGAAATCGACAGGACTTTGAATTTAGTGAAAGCAAGCTTGCAAGTATGCTGGATCAAGTGAAAAATACGATTCATCAATCTCCAGATACCGTGAAATCTTGCTATGAATAATTTTATCTACACTATTGCGATTTCCTATGTGCCTCTTCATGAAAAAGCAGTAGAAACTGCTAAGGAGGTTGGGCTAGTCGAAATCAAGAAAGGCAAGAAAAAAAGTACGATGTCTAATGTGTCAGAAAAAATTCAAAAGGATTTAGATAGAGGAATACTTGGTTTTAAACGTAAATATGTAAGATGTTAAGCAGCAAATTTTCCAAGTTGTATAGCGAAATAAAGGCCAAATTCTCTTTTAGCAAAAAAAGGGGATTTGGCCATTTATTTAGCTGATTTTGTCATTCAAACCCTTTCTAAACCAGAACGCAAATGTTTTCACAAGATACAAAATAAATAGGTCGATACTGACAGCAAACCACCAATGCCAGTTTATATCATGAACAAGTTCACTATTTCTCTCCACTAAAAACATATAAAAATGCATTCCGTTGCTGAAAATAAGATAGTGAATGAATACTCTGATCCAACTTTTCTTTTCCGGATAAAAAAGCATGAAAAACACAGCGAAAGTCGGCAATACCAAATAATAGAGAGAAAAACTCATTTTGGTTGCATGCTCAAATTCTCGGTATGGAAAGCTTACTAAGCCCATATTAACTTGGATATATTGAAATATCCATGCTGTTGCATGGGCAAACAAAAAAATAATTTGAAAATACCTTTTTCTCTCTTTGGGAATAAAGGTAAGGAGCAAAAATACACAGATAATCCATGAAAGAAATAAAATAACTAGTTCCTTATTCATTTCGTTTCCGTTCCTTTTAGCCTCTTTTTAAACCAAATGTAATAAGTATGGTTAATAAATAAGGTAACCATAACAGATAGCAGGGTATAAGTTCCTTGCCAGCTTAGATAGTCCACAAGCTTGGTATAGCGCTCAATTATCACTTCCAGACAAGTGAAAAAGCCAGCAAAGAGAAAATAATAAAAAAAGGTCCCTGTTTTTTTGCTTTTTTTAGGAAAGTATAAACTAAACATAATGGCTGTAACGGGAAAAAGAAAAAATTCAAAGGTGAAGCTAGATCGATTAAATTCGTTTGCAAATGAGAAAAGCTGAATAGGATAATCAATCATATTCCATTCCACTGCAAGTAAGCCTGCTGGCCAAGTGATAATTTGCAAAGATAAAAATATCACCCAAGCTTCTCTAGCTCTATTTTTGGGAACAAGAAATAAAATGGCAAGGATGCTTATGGCAATAATTCCGATTAAAATCCATCTTTCCATATTCATCATACTAGCTTCACCTGCTCCAATAGATAATTAGTAATAGTATTACCTATAGGGAAAAATATATGTAAAAAAAGCCCAAATAATCTAGCTGTTAAACGTTATAACGAACTTTCTATTTTTTTGATACAACGAAAATACTTAATGACGATTAATAATAAAACCGGATTAAGTAAAGCAGAATACCACCATTTCCACCAACCATAATGGAAGTAGCCCCAAGGCTCTGGAAAAAGTGTAAAAAATTCATAGAGTAGAAATGCAATATTCCACAGCAGAATTGCCGTTATTTTATGTAAAAAAGATTTTTGGAAAGGAAAATAATTGAGAAAAATGATATTAACGGGAGGTACTAGAAAGATAGCATATAATAAAACATGCCATTCTATGTCAATCGTAAAATACCAATATGCATGTAGCTTAAAATCGATAATGATATCAAATAATAATTGGAACGCTATGGAAAAAATATAAATATGTAGTAGCTGATTCTTGTTCAAGTGCTTATTCAATCGGAAGGCAAAGAAGTTAAAAAGAAGGATGGAAATTAGTAATCCAATCACATTGATCATTACTCCTATCATTGCATAATTTTCCCTTTATTTTACCAGTAAACACCAAAAATAGAAATAGTAATTATTTACATTTGTTATTGTTTGGAAGAGTGTTGATTATTTAATGTTCTCTTGCGATTCTCCATCGGCATTCCTTATTGTTCTATTAAAGGATGTGGATTACTCGTTAAACGGCTATCGACTTGTCCATACAACAGGAATAAGAGTAGAAGCTACTGTTTCGAGTCCTTGTCATAACGATTCCATACATAATAAACACACCAGAATATAATGGGTAAAGATAATGGAATGAAATATTTTTCAGTTGGCAGAACACTAATAAGCAGGATGCAGGCTATTAAAAAAGGTGGCATTAAAATCCAATATTTTTTGTTATAGTTCAAATGAATCCCTCCGCACTCTTTATTGTTTATTTATATACGGGAGAGAAGAGGGAAAGGTTTCCTATTTTATTACCTTTTAAAAAGAAATACAAGCTAAAGCTGAGAGACAGCTTCTTTTGTTGACCAAGTCGCACTGCTAAAAGCGCGGAAATTTGTTACAGCCGCATAAAAGTCTTGTTCACTTATAGCTGCTGTTGCATCATAAACAACTGCTGTTTTAAAGCCATTTTCGACTATATCTCTCATATGGGACTCTACACATATATTGGATAGAACTCCAGCTAAAATCACTTGCTCTTTTCGATGCTGCCGTAATTGGTATAATAAATCATTGGACTGAGGACTAGCAATTTTGTGTGCCGTTGCTATCACTGTTTTGGGATTTAGGATATAGGGAGCGAGGGAAGGAACCCAATCTGCACCTGCTGTTGGTGGCGTATACGCATTTTGTTTTTGAAAAACCTTTAGCTTTAATAACATATTTTGTTCATTTCCTGTTAGTTGCCATCCGTAATCATGAGGTAAAATGTAATGAGGAGAAATAAATAATTGGTAGCCTTTGGTTAGTGCTGTACGCATCAGGAGTTCAAGGTTTTTTACCGTATCGTATTGTTCGATAACTTTTTTCGTTAAATGATATCCTCTCCCCCCAGGAGACAGAAAATCATTTTGTGGGTCTGTTATAACGATCGCGGTTGTTGCAGGAGTGGGCTGAAACATCTACATTCCTCCTAATAATCACTAAATTTTGTATTTCTCATTTGGAAAAAACACGAAGATTATTTGCGGAATAATCTCCAACAATAATGGAAGCATCAGCGTAACCTCTATCTGGTATCTATATTTCTTTGCAGAAAAAGATATGTTTTTTAGAGAAAAATCTAATTTGGTTCCTTGTATACTATGTATATTCAAAGGAAATTAGAAATAAAAAATGTTATTTTACTATCTCCAACTCTACATATAGTGCATAAGATAAAGAGGATGGACAACCAATATTTTTGCCAGCTAGGAACACAAAAGCTCTGCTCATTTCATCCTGAGTAGAGCGATTATTTCATACTATAGGAAAGCAAATTTTTTATACAATCACGTTTGATGGAATTCGTTAAAAGGAGAAAATGGGAGAGGCTTAAAAGCTTCTTCCCATTTTTTTATCTAAGTAATTAATTATTTAAATCAGCAAGTCCAGATGCATGCTCATTTGGCATATCTGGTAGCTCTGGAACCGGGTGTCCTTGCGGTGGTGGCACAACATTTAAGTCGCCATTATTTCTGCTTGGTGTTGTTCCTTGGAAGATTTCACCCATTCTTGTATTATCAAGGCGGAAATTAAATTGTGCGTTATGGAAGCCCATTTCCACATATTTTCGACATTCTGGATATTTATTAATATCATAGTTTGGAACAGGGAGGATTTTCCCCCAATCTACTCCTAATGTTTCTAATGCTTTAGCAAAGGCATTTTGATGGGCATTATCACGGACAATTAAAAAGGCAATGGTTTCCCTTAATGTCTTATTGCTGCTCATTTCATAGATTCTTGATTTTTGTAGAACCCCAGTTGATTCCAACACGACATTATTCAACAGATTTGCAACGAGATTACCGTGATCATACACCCATGAACCATTCCATGGATTACCACCTGCATCAACAGGAAGAGATGCCTTAGCACCAACGATATAATGATGAGGATTTGCACCAGCTTTTATTACATCATCTAAAGGAGCTCCGTCGCTGGCTAAATTACCTGGCATGCTTTCACCTGAGTCGTTTAGCAGCTGATTGATAGTAGTCTGAACGAGCTCGATATGGCTGAGCTCTTCCAAAAAAACGCCGCGAATTAAATCACGATATTGCTTTGCCTTTCCACGGAAGTTAGCACTTTGAAAAGAGAATTGCATCATTGTTCGCATTTCTCCAAATTGGCCACCTAACGCTTCTTGCAACACTTTTGCTGCATTAGGATCAGGCTTGTCAGGGACGATCATATTGATTAAATCTTCTCGATAAAAATACATGAATCCTCGAACTCCTTTTTTTAAAATCATACAACCCTTTTATCCTTCCAAAAGAGGAAGGAGATATACATGAAATAGATTTTTTGATGGGAAAAGGTAATTGTTTTTTGTAGAATAAAGGTAACTGCTATTTGGTGGAGGGGAAAAGGATGAAAAGATTAGTCATCATGACAGTTGGCATGACACATAGCGGAAAAACAGCATTTGCAAAAGCGTTAGAAAAAAAGCTTGAGAATGCGGTTGTTGTCGACCAAGATAATCATAGCGAATTTTTACAGACCTATTATGAAAAGCTGGTGCCAAAGGATGGGGCTAATCATATAAAGCATACACTGACAAAAATGATTGTTGATTATGCCATTCATCACTCGGATTGTCATCTTATTTTGTGCAATGCCAATCGTAATCAGGAAAGTCGCAAGGAATTGCTTTCCTACTATAAAGAACATAATTTTACTTCTATTCTTGTCCATTTTAATCTTCCGATAAGCTTATTAAAAGAGCGAATTGCTAAAAACAACCGAGATACACTTCGTTTAAGAACCGCTTCCTCTTATGATGAGGTGCTTGCTCGTCAGGATAAGCAAACAGGTATGGAGGCACTCAATCCAATACCAGGAGAAGCAGATTATTTATTCACGGTTAAGGAAGAAGGGGACGTGTCAGTTATTTTGGAAAAAATAAGCAAGCTTACATGACTCCAGCATTCTTTTTTCATGGAATAGTAAAAGCGTATGAATAAGGGATAAAGCAATGTTTTCCTACTCGTAGGATTGCATTGCTTTTTTCGTTTGGAGAGGGATTTTTTGTTGCGTGATAAAGCTTCATGCTGATTAACCAGCATTTTCCTTAAATAAATAGTAATATAATAGCTTTTCCGTATTTTCCTTTAATGCCGTATTAGAATAACGACGGACTTCGTGATAGTTGGCCACATAATAATGATATTCGGTAAAGCTTTTATCTGTAGTTCCCTTTACCAATTTCATTTTATTTTTATACATTTTCTCCTTGAATTCTTTTAAATCAGCTTGGACTTTTAACATTGTATTTTCAATAAGGTTTATATAGACTTGATTGAGTTTAAAGGGAGTTGTTTTTGCTTGCTGGTAATCTCTTTCTAGAACAGCTAGTAAGAGAGGTAGATAAATGAGATGCTCCAGTATTTTTGTTTCTTCCTTTGATCGTCTATTCATGATGGTTTCCTCTAAATTATCGGCGTTCCACATCGATTAGCATATGAAACGGAATGTAGTGAATGGTATTGTTTTCGTCCTCGATTCGAAGTTCTTTTTTTATGTAGTCAATAAAAACCGTTCTTCCAATCAGTGTTTCGGTAAAGCCTTGTTTAAATAATGAAAATTGCAGGAATAAATGGTATTCCATTCCCTCGTGAATGAGTAAATCGATATCATTTAGCTTTTCTTGATCTAATTCTGGTTTTTTTCCTTTCTTCTCATTTAATAGCTCCTCTTTCACAGCAGCAACATGTTCTGGCAGCATCATCGCCACCCATTTTTTTGTTCCACGGTCCTTAATCATGCAAAACACACTCCTTCTATATTTTATATAATAACAGAACATCTGTTCTTTTTAAAGGTTTTTAGAACGTTTGTTCGTTTATAATATATGCCAAATGAATAAATTTATGTAAGATAAAAAACATAATAAAACGAGCGAGTGGGGATGAATATCGATTTGTGTCTATACCAGTTGGGGGATTAAGTAGAAAACCAAAAATAGGTTTATCAAGCAATTGTTCATGAGTACGCAAAAGAGGGGTGGAGGCTTCATCGTATCCTAACTCCGCCTTTTGGAAATAGTGGAATGGAATTAACGATGGAATTAGTTTTTGAAAAAGAACAAAAAGAAGGGGAGAGCTTAATCTCACCCTTGGATTAAAGTAGAAGATAGAGGGCTTTTATTTAATCGGTCTTTCAAGTGTCAATAGCTCGTCTTCAAGAGAACTAGCTCTTTCTTCGACTATTTTTCTTGCATCCTTAACCCCGGCATTGTAAAAATGAGGAGCAAGGGATTCCTTCACAAAGTCTAACACTCTTTCGGCAGCGAATTCGGAGATGTCTTCTTCTCTTTCTTCGGAAAAGAAGTATTGAATGTCTGCAATCATGGCGTTTTGTTGTTCTTTTGTTAGTTTATAAAACATAAGAATCCCGTCCTTTTTGGTTATGTCTAATAGTATTGGAGCGTCTAATCTAAGATTTTTGCAAAGCATATAGCTTCTGGCATATGCTCATATTTCCCGTAATTCGCTATTTTGCTATAGCCATTTTTCTGATAGAATGCAACGGCATTTCTATTTTTTACTCTTGTTTCCAACCAGATTTTTTTATAGCCAGCATTCTTGGCTAATGCTTCTAAATGCAGAAGAATGGTTTTTCCAATTTGTTGACCAGGGTATTTCGCATACATTCTTTTTATTTCGGCAATCTCAGGGGTGAGTGGACGAAAGGAACCGCAACCGACTGGTATTCCTTTTTCATAGGCAACAACGAATTTCGCGTTTGGCTTTGTCAAGTCTTCTAGTTGAATAGAATTTTGTCCACTGCTTTCTGTTAAAGATTCAAGGGTTGAGGATAATTCCTCCATGAGTATTTTTGCCTCTTTTGAAAAGGGGCTGACTTCCATGATTTTCATTCTATCCCTCCAAATCAGCTTTGATTTCTTTCCCATTCTTCCCGTAACAGTCCATAGATTACATGGTCCACATAATGATCATAAAGCCATTCCGCTTGTCTAATCGTACCTTCTTTTGTAAAATTTAGCCTTTCTGGCAGTGCTCTGCTTTTCTTGTTCTCAGTTGCTGCAGCAATTTCGATTCGATTAAGATTTAATTCTGTAAAGCCATATGTAATGAATGCTTCGCAGGCCTTTGTCATAATTCCATTTCCTTGATATTCTTCTCCTAACCAATAGCCGATTGTCCCGATTCTACTAGTACGGTTAATCTCATTGTAGCCAATCGTTCCAGCAATCTTTCCTTTATAAAGGATAGCAACGGATTTTGGATAGCCGCCTGTTTCTACAATTCCTTGCAATCTTGCACGGATATTTTCTTTCGTATCTTCTACTGTATTCGTATAATCGAGCCAGCCGAGCCATTCTTTTAAATAGGCTTTATTTTTCATCGTTAATTGAAAAAATTCCTCCGCGTCATCTAAACGGAACACTCTTAATGCTAAATTGTCATCGATTGTATGCTGAAACATCGTATCCCTCCAGTAAAATTATGTATGTTTCCCTTATTGTAAGGGAAAAGTGCGTGAAGTTCATTCCTTTTTTTCAGAAGCACACAATAGTTGTAATTCGAGACATCTCCTGTTTTAATAAGAGAAGAAGTACCTAGTTTGATTTTTTGTTTTTCATTAAGGAGGATATATACATAGTGGAAATAGGAATAAGTACATTTGTGGAAACAACACCAGACCCTCATACAGGGAAGGTCGTTAGTCATGCAGAACGAATTCGTCAAGTAGTAGAAGAAATTATTTTAGCAGATAAAGTGGGCTTAGATGTATTTGGAGTAGGGGAGCATCATCGGAAAGATTACGCAGCATCAGCACCTGCGATGATTTTAGCGGCGGCTGCTACACAGACAAGTCATATTCGCTTAACAAGTGCAGTTACCGTGCTTTCTTCTGATGATCCGGTCCGAGTATTTCAAGATTTTTCAACACTCGACGGACTCTCAAATGGACGTGCTGAAATTATGGCAGGTCGTGGTTCCTTCATCGAATCATTTCCCCTCTTTGGCTATGATTTAAATGATTATAATGAATTATTTGATGAAAAATTAGATTTGCTTTTAAAATTGCAGGCATCAGAAAAAGTGACATGGAGCGGAAACCATCGTCCGGCGATTAATAACCTTGGTGTTTATCCTCGACCAGTCCAAGATCCATTGCCAATTTGGATTGGTAGTGGTGGAAACAGCGAGTCTGTTGTACGTGCAGGCATTCTTGGTTTGCCGCTAGTGCTGGCGATTATTGGCGGAAATCCAGCACAGTTTGCGCCACTTGTTGATCTTTATTACCGGGCAGTAGAGCATGCCGGTCATGATCCGAAGAAGTTAACAGTTGCTTCTCATTCCCATGGATTCGTAGGAGAGACAACAGAAAGTGCGGCAGATGCATTCTTCCCATCTACGCAATATGCTATGAATGTTCTTGGAAAAGAAAGAGGATGGGGCTCTTATACGAGAGAAACCTTCGATGCAGCCCGGAGCGAAAATGGAGCACTTTATGTAGGAGACCCGCACACGGTTGCGGATAAAATTATCGCTCTTCGCAAAAACGTAGGCATCACTCGCTTTATGCTTCACGTTCCAGTCGGCAGCATGCCAAATGATCAAGTGCTTAGAGCAATTGAATTGCTTGGAACAGAAGTAGCACCTATTGTTCGAAAAGAAATTGCTGAATGGGAAAGCGGAAATTAAGAAAGAGAAGGGGCTGGGACAAAACTAAATAGCCAATCTGTAAAGACGAACAATCTCTAATTTCCCTATTAAATAAAGGTTCCTTTCATATCCTGATTATTTATGTTTTAAATATAGTCAAGTGTAAAAACGAATTCGTTCCATTTTAAAGGGTTCCGTTTTGAGGTGCATTTCTAAAAATACGTGACGAAATGACAATGGTATGGACTTCGTTATTGGTATATAAAAAAGGAAAACTCGCTCATATGGCGAGTTTCTATATTAGGAATACAAACACCTTATTTATATAAAATATCACTTACTTGTGATACAGGTTGCCGTAATGCTTTAAAATGAGGGTTCCTTGGATTATGGGATCAAACTCACTCCCTTTTAATTAAGGTGTCTTGTCCTGAATCGAGTAAACAGTAAAAGGAAAATAAGCGGAGATTTTCCGGTTATATGCAGAATGGAGCTTATTTCAGGGTAAATAAGGGTAGGTTTTCCGATTATGCAAAGCAAAACCTCCCATTTTCGCATTTTCCGAGTCAATAGGCGGAATCTCTCCGTCTATTTTAGCTTTTTTAAATAATAATTACCAAATAAGCGGAATTTTTACGTCTATTTTTCAACTCAGGTGCTTAACCCTATCTCCCAACCGATAAATGCGAACTCTCTCGATTCTAGATGCGGGAATCCGTAGCAAAGATCAATAAAATTGGTACTACAAATGACAGTAAACTTGACCGTTTTTTTAAATTGTACAATACTTATTGTCCATCATAATAATGATGTCAATCGCTTTGTCAAAGTTAATGAAATTTCGTGTAATTGTTTGGCTTTCACCTGGGCTGGAATACTTATGTTCTAGTTTCTATATTTTTTCCGGAAATAATATATTTCTGGAACCAGTAATTAAAGAACGATAAAGCATATGAAATCAGGAATAAATGAATGGATGTGAATTTCTTTAATTTATAGAAGCCTACTTTTTGGAAAAATGCATTTAATGGAAAGGCAAAGAGAAGATCCATGAGTAAGTTGACGAGCGTGTATACAAGAAATTTCTTATGCGTTAAATGAAAAATCCAGATATTAATCGCTAAAAATGGTCCGAATATAAACCCTAATGCATCGGCAACTAATGCGTTTAATCCACCTTTTACCTTCCACCATTTAAAGATAAGGGATAAAAGAGTTTCGATTAAAAGGATAGAAGCAGAGAAAAAAGTGACGGGAAGAAATCTTCTAACAACAGATTTTGGAAGAAATAATAGGCTTGCCCAACTAATCAAAATCATACAAATTCGAAAAAAACTAATAGACATATACTGCATCTCCATTTTGAAAGATTTTTAAATACCTAAAGATGAAACCGCTTTTAGTTTTCTTCAAATGATGGAGATTATCCTAAAAAAAATATAATTCAGATGAGAAAGTATTCAAGGAAGAATAATTAATGCAATGCCCATTTAAGTTTGGGTAAAAGAGCAAAAAAATAGAGGACGTTCGTTTAAAACAAGACAATAATAAAAAATCCATCATTAATTAATGATGGATTGGCAGTAAGGACAGGTGATATCTGTTAACTGCTTGAATTCAATTCGTTTAAAGTCTGATCTTTTAAAGGTAGAATACGATTTGTATTTCGATCCACACATACAGTAATTCTTGTCCTTTACCACATGTCGAACACATGGGTTTTCAGTTACTACGGTTGGATAAAACATAACATTCCTCTTTTCTAATTTTTAAGGCAAATTAGACAGGAAGATTTTTCAACAAGATATATGTATAATCTTGGCAACCCGGCTACCATAGCAATTGCTTTAGGCCCGTGGCTTTGCGTCTTTTACTTTCGTAAAATTTGCCCAAATTTAATTCTACCATGTTATTCGGTTAATTCAAGGTATAAAGTCGTATTTTTTTACTGATTTATAAAAAAATATGAGTTTATAGTCCTATTTGTTATTTATAGGAATAGTGTCAATAGGTATATGGGCTGTTTTGGTGAATGTATAGAATAGCAAGGGTTTTTCAATTAAACCAAACTGTAAGAAGAAAGAAAAGGCGGGAATTCTAAAGGAGTCACCATAATAATCCAGAAGCAACAGAATAATCATTCCATCGCCGAAAGGGATTTCTTCTCCAGTTTGGTTACTAGCTTATAATATTTTATTAAAATAAATAGTAAAATTGGATTGATACAAAAGGAGTAGGAGAGCTTCCACCAGCCATAATGAAAATATCCCCATGGTGATGGGAATAAAGTGAGCCATTCATATCCTACAATGATAAAATTCCATGCGAAAACAAATAAAATTTTATGTAGAATCTTTTTCTTCATCGGATAAAGATTTAGGAAAATAATATTTACAGGCGGTACCAAAAATAAAATGTGAATAATAGATTCCCAATCCACCTCTGATTTACTGAAGTACCAGTATGCGTGGTATCCTACATCGATATATAAATCAAAGAGCTGTTGAAAGGCGATAGTGAATATCCATATATGTAAAACTTGATTGAGCGTTAATTTTTTATTCGTTATATAGGCAATAAAATTAAAGATAAAGACAGAGAGTAATAATCCAAGCATAATAATCTCCTTAAGTAATCAGATAATAATACTATTTACTTATTAAGATGAGAATATCCAATGTCCAGATTTTTACATCTCTTCTGTTTCTTCCTCCAATATATCTCGCAGCATTTTCTCCCGATATTGCAAAAAGTATTTGGTAATTTGATAATGCTCTGTATTTTCGTATTCAATTTCCTCTATATGATTTCCATCAAAGCTAAGAATCGTCGCATTTGGATAGCCTAATAAAATTGGAGAATGAGTCGCAATAATAAATTGGCATTCTTCGGTCTCTGCTAAATCATGGAGGATGCGGAGAAAGCTTAATTGCCGCTGTGGCGATAATGCAGCTTCCGGCTCATCTAATAAATAAATCGCTTCTCCTCTAAATCGATGGAGAAAGAGAGATAAGAAGGATTCGCCATGAGACTGCTGTAATAATGATTTTCCGCCATAGCTTGCATACTTTTTTCCACTTTCGAGTTGATCAATATGTGTGGCAAATTCATAAAAAGATTCCGCCCGCAGAAAAAATCCATTCGTAAGCTTAATAGGAGACCAGGATAGCTGTAGATATTCTCCCAAATCGGACTGAGAGGAATGAACATCATAGCTGTTATTTCTGCCACCGCCTGCTGTGTTAAATTGGCATTGATAGGCAATTGCCTCAAGCAAGGTAGACTTTCCAGAACCATTTTCTCCAACAAAAAACGTCACATTCTTTTTAAAATCAAGGGAGTGGAACTGACGGAGTGCAGGGATTGTAAAAGGATAATTATGTTTGGAAGGGACATTTTCCTCTTTTAACCGGATTCGCTTTAACATCAATCCACCTCATTTTCTTATTTTTTATGGCCGCCAAGTAGATTAGCGCGCTTTAGAGCCGTACCCCCAGATGTGTAGGAAACAGCACGTAAGAGGGCAGTTGATCCATAGCGATTTCGGATATTGTCAACAACATACCCAAGCTTCCTTTTTTTCCAGCCGCCTGTATCAAATAAATCTAATTGCATTTCATAATCATTCTCTAATTTTGTAATAGAAACAGAAATTTGTCTAACAGTTTGTCCCCGATAGTTTTCATGAAATAACGCAAGGCAGACTTGATAAAGAATCATGGTTACATTGGTTGGGTTTTCAATGGTCCGAGATCGTTGGAAACCGCCTCCGAATTCATCCTTGCTGTAAGAAATCCCTAAGGTGATCGTTCGCCCTGCATGATGATTGCTTCGTGCTCTTTTGGCTACATCCTCACACATTTCAAGGAGAACGGATTTAATTTCGTCGATTTCTTTATAATCTCGCAGCAAAATCTGGCTTTTCCCGTAGCTGATTTGTCCTTGCATAATCGGGGCGCCAATTTCGGATAAATCAATTCCCCAGGCATGGTGGTAAAGTTGATTGCCCATAAGCCCGAATTTTTTCTCGAGCAATGTTAAATCATAGTGTGCTAACTGGCCAACCGAGAATATTCCCATATTGTTTAACGTTTTTTCTGTTCGTTTTCCAATTCCCCACATATCGCGCAGCGGGGAAATCGGCCATAATTTATTAGGGATGTCTTCATAAGACCATCTGCATATACCGCCAGCTACTTTTTTCGCTTCTAAATCAAGGCAAAGCTTTGCCATAAGCATATTAGGGCCAATGCCAATCGTGGAAGGCAAACCAAACTCACGCATAATATCGGCTTTTATTTTCTGTGCTATTTCCAATGGAGTACCAAAGCTTTTTTCCATTCCGCTTACATCGAGAAAGCTTTCATCGACAGAATAAGTATGGACAGCAGAGGCGGGCACATATCGGAAAAATAATTTCGTTATCTCGGTCGATACTCGAATGAATAGTCCCATTTTCGGATTACTCACAATAATTCTTGGATCCTCTGGTATTTCAAAAAGTCTAGATCCTGTTTTTATTCGAAAGTCTTTCTTCATGGCAGGAGATGCCGCTAAGACGACACTGCCCTTTTGGTCGGTATTGCCGACAACAACAAGATGGCAGGTGAGGGGATCTAATCCTATTGTGACCGCAATAATGCTCGCATAAAAGCTTTTCATATCTACACAAAGAATTGCTCTATTTGGAAATTGCGTATAATCAAACACGGTAATGCTCCTTTGTTATTAATCGTTTTGTATGTTTACCAAGCTGTGAAAAGGAATGGAGTGCGTATGATTATTTGTATCTAGAATACGAAGCTCTCGGTTTAGATGGTCTATAGAAGTTGTTTTTCCAGATAAACACCTGATAGCTCCATCATGAAAAATCTCAAAGTGAAGCAAAAGATTATATTCGATTCCTTCAAGTAACAGTAACTCCATTTCGCGTATTTTATCTTCTTCTAAAATCGGCATTTTTATTTTTTGTGATTCCACTAAAATCTCTTTTATACTTTGAACATGCTCTGGCAGCATCATCGCTGACCATTTAATCGTGCCTCGATCGCGCAGCATATCAATCATCTCCTTAATGGTTTTATCATACCAGAACAAATGTTCGCAATCAAGAAGGAGTAGAAAGAAATTGATCATGTAAAAATAGGAAAAGGCGTATAATCCTAAAAATTTTACGTACCCAAAAGGAATAAAAAAATTATTTACAGTATGTAAAACAAGAATTGACAACGAGAAATTACCGTGCTAATATTTTGTTAATTCGAAAAAGTACATAAAAAACTCTTATGTAGAGAGGTGGAGGGACTGGCCCGTTGATACCTCAGCAACCATTCTTTTTAAAAGAAAAGGTGCTAATTCCAGCAAAGCGGTGATGCTTTGAAAGATAAGAGGGGGATAAAGATACACGACGAAACCTCTCTTTTTTTACAAGGGAGGTTTTTGGCTTTTTCTAGAAAGTTTTTGAAGCCAATTGGTGTCTAGCTACGGTTGCCTTTGCTTTGGTAAGCAACGAAAAAAACTAAATAGCGCAAATAGGTGCTGTGAATTCCCATTCATGGCTTAAAAGGGAAGACCGGTTAGAATCCGGCACGGTCCCGCCACTGTAAGGAGGAGCAAATTCTCATATCCACTGTCTTAACTAGATGGGAAGGAGAGAAAGAGTGATGATCCTAAGTCAGGAGACCTGCCTATTTGTAAGTAAGCTACTCTACGTGGATATAGAGGAGGGAGAATATGTGTTGGGATAAAGATTGTCTCAACTCTAGTTAGTGCAGAACTTAAATGAGAGATCTCATAAGAGTCTGACTCCACTGTTTATCTAAGAAGCAAGAAAAGTAGAGAGCTTCTATATAGATATGTGGACGTCAGGCTCTTTTTTGACTAACTTTTGCTGGAGATAAAAAAATCGGAAATGGGGAAACAGCATGTACAAAAGTTCGAATTTAGGTTATCCAAGAATTGGAGAGAAACGAGAATGGAAAAGAGCATTGGAGCGTTATTGGAAGGGGGAGTGTTCGGAAGAAGAGCTGCTGGAAGAAACGAAAAAGCTTCGATTAAAAAACATACAAAAGCAAAAGCTTCAAGGAATTGATTTAATTCCTGTCGGTGATTTTAGTTTCTATGATCATGTATTAGATACGGCTACAATGTTTGGGCAAGTGCCAGCTAGATTTGCTTATAATGGGGGAAAAGTGCCATTACAAACTTATTTTCAGATTGCTCGAGGTAATAAGGATGCAGTAGCATCAGCCATGAAAAAATGGTTCAATACAAATTATCATTATATGGTTCCAGAGTTGGGGGAAAGAAAGCCGATATTAACAGAGAATCGCCCACTGGCATTTTTCCGGGAAGCAAAGGAAGCATTAGGAATCGAGGGAAAACCGGTATTGTTAGGACCCCTGACCTTTATAAAATTAGCGAAAGGCTACGAAGAAGATAAGCTAGAAGCAACAGTGGAATCCTATCTTCCTTTATATGCACAGATTTTAACAGAGCTAGAAAGAGAGGGAGTGGAATGGCTTCAAATAGATGAACCATATTTAGTTACAGATGTCACACCAAGAGAATGGAACATTACACAGCAAATCTATCAAACATTGCAGGAGGCGGCGCCAAAATTAAAAGTGATTCTACAAACGTATTTTGATGCTGTCACAGATTATAAAACGATTATTTCGTTACCTGTCGCAGGAATTGGTTTAGATTTTGTTCATGATGACGGACAGAATTTAGCTTCGATTCAGCAATATGGATTTCCAGAAGAGAAAATTCTTGCTGCTGGAATTATTGACGGGCGAAATGTGTGGAGGGCTCATTTAGAAGAAAAGGGGAATCTGCTTACAGAGATACAGAAGGCTATTGGAAGTGACAAGATAATTATCCAGCCGTCATCAAGCTTACTTCATGTACCGGTAACAGTGAAGGAAGAGCAAATAGCTCTGATTTTAAAAGAGGCACTTTCTTTTGCTGATGAAAAATTACAAGAAATAAATACGTTAACAGAGGGTGCGAGAAAAGGAAAAGCCGTCATTCAAGCACAAATCGATAAAAGTAAAGAAGCGATTAGTAGATTGAATGTTTCCACTGCAAGAAATAATCAAGTTCTTCAAGAAAAATTAAAAAGGGCTGCTGAAAAACCAGAAAGAAGCGATAATGCAAGGGTAAGACAGCAAGCACAACAAGAAGCTTTTAAACTTCCAATTCTTCCAACAACGACAATTGGAAGTTTTCCACAGACGAAGGAGGTGCGGAAAGAGCGGTTAAGATGGCGAAAAGGGGAAATAACCAATGAAGCGTATGAGACTTTTATTCAAGCAGAAATTAAAAAATGGATAGAGATACAAGAAGACCTGGAATTGGATGTATTGGTACACGGAGAATTTGAACGGACAGACATGGTTGAATATTTTGGCGAGAAACTAGCTGGTTTTCAGTTTACAGCTTCTGGTTGGGTCCAATCCTATGGTTCCCGCTGTGTGAAGCCGCCCATTATTTATGGCGATGTCGCTTATGTGAATCCGATGACGGTGAAGGAAACGGTCTATGCGCAAAGGCTGACGACTAAGCCTGTAAAAGGAATGCTGACAGGGCCAATCACCATTTTAAACTGGTCCTTTGTAAGAGATGATATTTCAAGAGCAGAAGTAGCAAAACAAATCGCTTTCAGCCTCAAGCAAGAAGTGAAGGAGCTCGAGAGAAATGATATTCGCATGATTCAAGTAGATGAGCCGGCCCTTCGTGAAGGACTGCCATTAAAAAAAGAAAAATGGAAGAATTATTTAGATACAGCTGTCTACTCTTTTAAACTCGCAACAACGTCTGTGGAAAGAGAAACACAAATTCATACCCATATGTGCTACTCGAATTTTGAGGACATTATCGATGCCATTGATGCACTTGATGTCGATGTGATTTCAATCGAAACTTCCAGAAGTCACGGGGAATTTATTCAAACATTTGCAGAGAAAACATATGAAAAAGGAATAGGACTTGGCGTATATGATATACATAGTCCAAGAGTGCCAACAAAAGAAGAGATTACTCGAAACATTGAACATGCTCTAGCTGTTCTTGATCCACGCTTATTCTGGATTAATCCAGATTGCGGCTTGAAAACAAGAAATGAAGAAGAAACAATCGGTGCTCTAGAAGTAATGGTAGAGGCAGCGAAGGAAAGAAGAGAAAAGCTACTAGTACAAAATTAGTGATATATAATAAAACTTGTAACTTTTTGTTGCAAGTTTTTTGTATTAGGCTCTGTTATTATTCATTGTGGTTTTCTAGTGGAAGAGACAGAATAAGCGGAGAATTTCCGGCTAATGTATAAAGAAGGAGCTTAAATAGCAGATATAAAAGTAATGTCAGAATTTTCTCTGGACAAATTTGTCCAAGCTTTGCCACAAAGTTTTTAACAAAAAGCTGAATAAAATGGCCATTTCATGTATAATATTAGTGGCTTTAAGAAATGGCGGGTAGATATACGCCTAAATACAATAAATAAAAGTTGAAGAAGTGCTGTGTTTTTATCTATAATAAATAAGTTGAATGTATAAGCAGAAAGAGAGTGTTCATAATGGGTCGTAAATGGAACAATATTAAAGACAAAAAAGCTTCAAAAGATGCAAATACTAGTCGAATTTATGCAAAGTTCGGACGTGAAATTTTTGTAGCAGCAAAACAAGGGGAACCAGATCCAGAATCTAACCAAGCGTTAAAAGTTGTACTAGAGCGTGCAAAAACATATAGTGTACCAAAACATATTATTGACCGTGCGATTGAAAAAGCAAAAGGCGGTTCAGAAGAAACATATGATGAGCTTCGCTATGAAGGCTTTGGTCCTAACGGTTCGATGGTAATCGTTGATGCGTTAACAAATAACGTAAACAGAACGGCTTCAGATGTTCGTGCCGCATTTGGTAAAAATGGCGGAAACATGGGAGTAAGTGGTTCCGTTTCATATATGTTTGATGCAACAGCGGTTATTGGGGTAGAAGGAAAAACAGAAGAAGAAGCACTAGAGCTTCTAATGGAAGCAGATGTAGATGTACGCGATATTATGGAAGAAGAAGATTCTGTTATTGTATACGCAGAGCCAGATCAATTCCACGCTGTACAAGAAGCATTTAAACAAGCTGGTGTAACAGAATTCACAGTAGCTGAGCTAACAATGCTTGCACAAAATGACGTAACATTAGATCCAGAAGCACAAGCACAATTCGAGAAAATGATTGATGCGATTGAAGAGTCAGACGATGTGCAGCAAGTATATCATAATGTGGATTTAGGCGAGTAAGGTAGATAAGGATAAGAAAAAAACTCCCTTTTTGTATGGCATTAGAACCATACAGAAAGGGAGTTTTTTGTTTGTTGTTTGAAGAAGTAATATTAAAGCATATTTTAATGCTTTGAAAGAACAAGGGATTAACTAAAGATTTTTTAGCAATGCTGTACATAAATGTGGACGATTCTTGTTTAATAAATGGGGCTGGTTAGTAAAAAAGGATATTTACATATTACTAACGAATTATTGATGAACAGAGTATAGAAGGATAGGGAGAAAAATGAATTTCAGACCGTGTTTATACATTTAGTAGTGACAAAAGGGTGATAAGTCGATGATAGGAATAAGTATAGCAACGAAGTGGGAATATGAAGCGACATTGGAGTATTTCGGCATAAAAGATAGTGAACGTTTCAGTTATCCCTATGGTGAGTATTTCTTAAGAACCATTAATGAGACCGAACTTATTTTTTATAGCACAGGTGTTAGAAAAGTAAATGGCGTTGGTGGAAATCAGTATATGATTTCTAAATTTAATTTAACTAAAGTAATCGTTGCTGGAACATGTGCAGGAATAGATGAAAAGTTCAGTATTTTGGATGTTTTTGTACCCGATAAAGCCGTTCAATATGATTGCACAGTAAAAGAAATCGAGCCTCTTATTAAACAATCCTTCATAGTCGATATGGATCTATCAAAATATGAAAATGATTTTTATACCGGAACAATTGGCACCGCTGATAAAGCAGTAGTTATGTGGAAGGACTATTTAGAACTGAAAGAAAACGAAATAACAATAGCCGATACAGAAGCGGCTGCAATTGCTTATATCTGTAAGAAGAATGATGTTGAATGCATTATTATTAAAGGAATATCTGATTTTCCAACAGATGAAAGAAACGCTGATCAATTCGAATCAAACATGGAACAAATTAATGTTTATTTAGAAAACACCCCCAAAGTTATGAATAAAATATTTGGTGAATATTTAGAAAGATTTATATAAATAAGGTTCCTTTTTATTTCTGAGAATAATAGGAGAAGCGTGTTTAGATATCGAAATACTTAATAGATGGAAAAATGAAGGAGGAAGAGCATGAGCAAATTTAGTTTATTTAACAAGTTTATCGTACATGAAGGCGAAAAAGAAAAAATGATTGATTTTCTTTTAGAAGCAGCAGAATCAATGGGAAATCTAGATGAATGTGAAATATATCTAGTGAATATTTCTGAGAATGAGCCAAGTTCTGTTTATGTTTATGAAGTATGGGCTAATGAAGAAGCCCATCAAGCATCTCTAAGTCTTGAAGCTACCCAAAGATTAATAAGTCGTGCGAAACCCATTATTACTGGTATGGAAAGAATCAGCACCTTAATAACAAAAGGCGGGAAGGGGATTTCTTCTTATTAGAATGGAACTTGTTATTAAATAGGAAATGGTTGTCATATATTAGTCAGGATTCTTATTTTGCTATCGGGCAGGATTGTTCAAAAAGGATTAATTCTTTCTATTATAGAACTTTTATATAAATCGTTTAATAATGTAAATAAAGATTGGAGAAATGATGAGAATTTTATTTAGCTTTTTTCTATTACTTATGGGAGGTCTTTTTATGGGTATTACCGTTGATAACTCTATATTAGGTAATATTATAGTAAAAAATAATTGGAGCAATATGTTTTGTGGGTTTTTGAAAAATATATCTGAAAGAAAATGGAATGCGAAAAAAACTATGAAATTCTTAGGAGAAATTTAATACTCTGCTTTTTTACCGAAAATTGTTTTAACTTTTCCTTAGTGAAGTAACGAAGCAGGTTAGCGGACATCCTTTTTGTCGAATGTATTATAGATGTAAGTTAGTGAAAGAAGAAATATTAAAGGAGATTATAATGGAAACTAATATCAAGGATTACATAACCGATGCTATGATTAAAAACAACTTCTCAGGAACAGTTATCGTCCGAGATGGTCAAAAAACTTTGGAAGAGAAAAGTTATGGTTACGCTAATCGTTCCGAAGAAATTATTAACAGTTTCGATACACGATATGGAATCGCATCTGGTTGTAAGTTATTTACAGCAATAGGGGTTTGTCAGCTTGTGGAGAAGGGGTTACTTTCTTTTGATACAAAGCTAAAAGATTGTCTTAATATTTCTTTCCCTTTTTTTGATAAGGATATAACGATTCATCATTTACTAACACATACAGCTGGAATACCTGATTACTTTGATGAGGAAGTTATGGATAATTTCGAAGAGTTATGGATTAAGAACCCGATGTATCACATCAGGACCTTGGAAGATTTTTTACCCCTATTTCAGAATCAACCAATGAAATTAAAGGTAGGCGAAAGATTTCATTATAACAATGCGGGATACATCATATTAGGATTAATTATAGAGCAAACAAGCCAAGATAAATTTGCTGATTACATAACGGAAAATATTTTCAAGAAATCTGGGATGACAGACTCTGGTTATTTTGAGTTCGATGCTTTACCATCAAAAACAGCGTTTGGTTATATTGACTTTCCAGATGGCACTTGGAAGACGAATATTTACTCTTTACCCGTAAAAGGCGGTTCAGACGGTGGTGCTTACGTAACTGTAAATGATATAGCAAAGCTATGGGATGCACTCATAAATCATCAATTACTAAGCGAAGAATACACACGTCAGTTACTTAATCCACACATTAATACAAATGAAGATTACGATCAATTCTATGGTTATGGCGTATGGATTAATATAAGGGATGATGAAATTTCAAAATATCATATTATGGGATATGATCCTGGAGTTAGTTTTCATTCAGCGTTCTATCCTAAAAGCTCAATTAAAACCGTGGTATGCTCGAATCAGTCAGAGGGAGCATATGATATCTTGAAAGCGATTGAGGCAAATATACCGAAATCTGAAAATCCAAATCGTTTATTTAGGCAAACTTTGACTTTACTTTGATATCAAGGGCTGTGATCAGCTCTTTTTTTGCTATGCTGCTAAAGGGGCAGGTTAGTGGAATAATGGCTTTCATATATCTAGTACACTCACCATTTCTTAAAGGAGATTTGGAATACTCCTTTGAAAAACAAAAAAGCTACCGTACTTTGGTAGCTTTATTTTTTTTTAGTCTTGAGCAAGCTTATCTCTATTTAGTGCAACAGGAGGTTTCTCCATCCACTCATTTTTTATCATAAAGGTTTTTATATTTTCTTCATATTGATACACATCTGCAATTATCTTTGCATATGTAGTTTTTAAATCTTTTCGGATACTTACTGCTGCACTATATCCATAACTGGCGATACCATCACGATTAAGTTGGTCTAATAGATAAGATATTAATTTATCTGAAAAAGGAGATGTTTTACCATCCAAAACATTCGTATCCCAAGTCATTGAAATAGGCAAATCATTTTGAACTAAAATATCACCTAATTTGTCTATAATATTTAAAGATAATTCTTTTCCATGTTGCAATAAACTCATTAATTGCTGATTAGATGTAGATTGTATAAATCCAATTAATAAGTTTTTACCAATATAATTCATAAAAACATTTTTGTGTAGCTCATTTGCTTCTCTTGCCGTTAATTCTCGATTATCATTAAAGAAGTTACCCAAAAATCCTTTATCTGCAATTGGGTTTGTTTCATGAGTGGAGGTAATTGAAGGAGGTCTTACAAATACTCCCTTTTCTAATAGAATAGTTGTTGTACGTTCAAATAAATTTGAAACGTTTTTTAATTGTTCATGGAAAAAATTGCGGATATCCTCCCTTACTGAATCGGATAGTGCCATACTTGTTAAGGACATTCCAATTTTAGACATATTATTTAAATAAAATAGTATAAAAACATCCGTATACATCTTAGGGGCATTTGGGTTTAAATCATCTTTAATGTTAAAGCCTTTAGGGATTGGATAGTTTTCACTTCGTAGAACAGATTCAAAAAATTGTACAGCAGATTTAGAAATAGAAACCGCCTCACTACAAAGAGATTTAACTTCTTCTAGTTCTGATGTTAGGGTAAGATACTCCAAAACAACATTTGACATACTATTATTCATGAACTGTTCCCAACAGTGTGCTAACTCACCCGCAGTTAACTTTGCAGCCTTTTTATTATCCATATAATCAATTCCTTTTTAAGATTAATTTTATATTCTATAACAAGTATCTGGTATTTTTTTATCAATTATGTATTATTGCATGGAAAATTAATAATTTTTTGGTTTGTCAAGGGAGATATCATAACTAAGAGGGCTTTTCAAATATTCAGAAATGGGGGACTTTAAAAAAGTTTGTGAAATATTGTACTTAAACTAAACCAGCTAATAGTTTGTCAATAAATATATTTTAAATTTATAATTACTAAATGCTATACTAAAAATGCACAACTCAAATAACCCTCCTGATTCAATTTGGAAGGTTTTAGTTGTATAGGAAAATGTTGTTACTAAATAGTTTCTTGGAATGGTGTTTTCGTTTTTAACATCGCATAAATCCAGTGTAAAAGCTTATTAGCACATGCAATAATGGCTACTTTATAAGGCTTACCTTCTTCACGTTTTAAATCGTAGAAGGCACGTAATCGCATATTTCGTGCAATGGTTTCTTCAGTTGTTTTCTTTTTACGACTATCTCGAATGGAACACCGAACTGCTGTAAAAAGCATGTGGCGAAGCCTTGCAGAGCCTCGTTTAGTAATATGATTCTTCGTGCCTTTAAAGCGACCTGATTCAAATACACTAGGATCAAGTCCTGCAAAGGCAACTAACTTTTTGGGATGACTAAACCGATCAATTTCCCCGATTTCAGAAATAATCGTTGCAGCGATTTTTTCGCCTACACCGGGAATTGTTTGGAGTAGTTCATATTCTTCGAGCTGTACTGCTAACTGATCAATCTCACGCTCCAACGTAGAAAGCTGTTGGTGGTACACTTGAAGTAAATCAATATACATATTCAGACTGACAAGAAGGCTTTGATAACGCGTTGACTGAAATGGGTTGCGTTCTGCAGCTGCGATTAATCCCTCTGCTTTTTCAAGCGCCCAATTAAACGATCTTGCTTTACAATGCCTATCAATAAATTGTGCAATTTCCTCCACACAAGTTTTTAAGACAGTCTCCGAGGTAGGGAAAGTTTGTAAAGTTCTTAATGAAACCTCGGCATACAGATCGCCAAAAACGCCTTTATACTCTGGAAATACTTGATCTAATACAGATTGAAATTGAAGCTTTGTTTGAACCATAATTCCCGTCATATTTTCATGTTGTCTTGTCAGATGCCGAAGGTTTAATAACTGAACACCACGCTTTTTCTGCGGCTCTAAATCCTCTTTGTAATACAGTTCGCCTAAGTGATAAGCATCAATGGCATCTGTTTTAGTTTTTCTTAAACTAGAACTTTTTGCTCGGTAAGATACCAATGGATTTACGATAATGACAATGTACTCTCTTGCTTCTAAAAACTGTACAACTGGGGCATGATAGTGACCCGTTGATTCCAAGACAACTGGTGGTTTCATCCCTGTTTGATGCTCTAAATCTAGTAAATAAGAGTATAACTCTTTTAAACCATCCACCGTATGTTCAACTTTCACACTATTTTTATAGGGCATTTTTTTATCCAAGAACATTTGAACCTGACTTTCACCTTTAGCGACATCCAGACCAACAACTGGATTCATAAATTATCTCCTCCTAGTGTAGTGGATTGACCGGTAACCTCTATCTAGCTTGTCATTCATATCTTCGCTTGTTATACGGGATCATCATGTCCCAACCAGCCTAATCATGTGTTAACAAGTAGAGGGGAACAGTTTAGTTGTCGGGATCAAGTCCCACGGGTGCGTCCGTTCTTCCCCGGCTACTATCAATCTATAAATTGAATAAAAAATAGTCAACCAGAATTCTCTGGCTGACCTTATAATACGATCGGGTGCGTTAGTTAAGTAAAAGGATAGATAAGTACTACTGAGGGAAAAATAGGAATGTCTTCAAAAAGGACATTCCTTACCTTATTCAGGTTAAACATATTTTTACAAACAGAACAAACGTTCGTATAATACATATTAACGCTTCAATAATTTCCAATGATAGACGTCTAAAACCTTGATGTATAAGGGATTAGACGTTTTCTTTATTATACCATATTTAAGATTAAGAAGGATTAACGCTCAAAGTTAATGCTTTTGATTTCAAAAGAATGAGTCCCTTGTAACTATTGGGGCAGATTTCCTGTAATAAGTGAAAACTTGCTTATGGTAGAAAAGGGGCCAGTTTGTTCAAGTAGAAGAAAAAACAAAGCCATCAATAGTAGCATTGATGGCTTACTTAATTCTATAAATGAGTGAATTTTGTTTAACTAAAAATAGGGAGCTTCTATTAGATTTACTATTTATAATCAAGCTTCTTGGCTGTTGATATGTATGAATATTACTTATTTGTTTCTTTGGCAATAATTGATACTTTAATATAAATTGAAATTAGTATGCCTATAATAATTCCAGCAAAGATTATGAATAATAAATAAGGTGTTAAATCTTCATTAAACATAAAAAAAGCTAATGAAAAAAGCAAGATACTGCCTAAAACACTTAAAGTAATAATCCAATGTATTTTCAAATTAAATACCTCTCATGAAATTAAATAAAAAGCTATAACACTTACAATCTTATAACTCTTTTGTATAAAATCAATAATTAAATAATATCATTGTATTGATTATCGTCACAAATTGGACTGAGATTGTGAAAAATTACACTTCAACTAACGGTAATCAGTCTAAGAAGGGAACGCTCAATCTAGAAGTTGGCCCTTATTTCTTAGGCTCTGTTAACGGTAAATGTTGATGTTAGTGAGAATGAGCCAAGTTCTGTTTATGTTTATAAAGTGTGGGCTAATGAAGATGCCCATCAAGCGTCTCTAAGTCTTGAAGCTACGCAAAGATTAATAAGTCGTGCGAAACCAATTATTATTGGGATGGAAAGAACCAGCACCTTAATGACAAAAGGCGGAAAGGGGATTTCTTCTAATTAGAATGGAACTTGTTATATATTAGTCAGGATTCTTATTTTGCTATCGGGCAGGTTAGTGAAAGAAGGAATTTTACGACTTTATATAGAATCTCTAGTGGAACGGCGTTGAGAGTAACGTAGTGGAAGAAAGAAGTATTGGAGTTGTAAGAGATGAATACCAAACTTAATAAAGCAATAGATTTACGGAAGAATGGAGATCTCAAAGAATCTAAAGAAATACTTAGTGAATTAGTAAGGGAATCTCCAGAGGATGCTTTATATAATTATCAGTATGCCTGGAGCTTGGATATATTGGGAGAAGAAGAAAAAGCAGTGCCATATTACGAAAATGCTATAAAGATTGGAGGATTACCTTCTAAGGATATGGAAGGTGCAATTTTGGGATTGGGTAGTACATATAGAGCCTTAGGAGAATATGAAAATTCAAAAGATGTATTTCTAAAAGGAATGGAATTATTCCCAGATAATCATGCAATTCAAGTATTTTATTCCATGACCTTATATAATTTAAAAGAACATAGTAAAGCGATGGAACTAATACTAAAGTGTTTAATAAATACGACAAATGACATTGAGTTACTAAGTTATAAAAGAGCTATAAATTTCTATTCAGATAAACTAGATGAAACCTGGAAGTAGTTTATATATCCAACTAAATTTTGTGTCCTTTCCTCAAACAAGGAGAGGACTACTCTATGTCACAAACTGGCAGGTTAGTTGAAAAAGAATAGCGAATTATCTTGGTAAATAATAAAATTGGAGAGTGAAACAAATGGGGATTAGAACAGCAAATGTTGAGGATTGGCAGAAGATTTATCTTTTGTTAAACCAGTTAGACTATCCAAATACTGACACTTTTATAAAAGAAAAAATAGAAACACTTCTCATTGACCCAAATGAGGAATTATTGGTTTATGAGGAAAATAAAGAGGTAATTGCTTTAATTTCCATTCATTTTATACCTCAATTAGCTGTAAAAGGAGATTTCGCAAGGATAAGTTATTTTGCAGTAGATACAAACATAAGAAGTAAGGGAATAGGACTTAAAATTGAAGAATATTGTACTAATGTAGCTAAGAAAAGAAATTGCGATAGAATTGAAGTACATTGTCATTCAAGAAGAATCGATGCACATAGGTTTTATATCAGACAAGGATTTATTGAATCTCCAAAATACTTTGTAAAGATGTTATCCCAATCTAACTAGCATTAATATCCCAGTAATGTAGGCTTTCCTTAAATAAAAGGGAAGCCTTTTCTTATGTTGCTATCGGGGCAGGATAGCTTAAGTACACTTCTTCACAATTTAGCGGATTTAATATACATTTGTATTAGTATTATTGAAAAAATATTAGCTTTTACCTATAAAATTATTAAAGTGATCTATGCTTACAGGAGGTAGAGTGAAATTGGGGAAAAAAAGTAAACAGATCTCATTCGTAGAAAGTTTATTAAAAGATGATGAAGAGATTATTCTTGCCCATGAGTGTGTTAATGATAATGCTTTCGGAGCAGTTGCCATTACAGATTCTAGATTGATTTTTGGAAGTAATACTTTCTTTACCGGTGAAACTATCGAGGAAGTAGAAATTGCTAAAATACAAGCTATTGAGATAGGAAGTATAAGCTTTACCGAAAATGTACTAACGATTTACATAAAAAATTCTCATCAGACAATTAAACTAAAATCTGCTTCGACAGAGACTTTAAGTAATACAAGAAAAATTTTGCTTCAGAAAATGAAAGGAATCGAAGAAACCGTTAGTAATGAGGCACCACCCGAGAATAACATAGGTTATTCAATAGCTGACGAGATAGTAAAAATAGCTGAATTAAAAGAAAAAGGACATTTAACGAATTCCGAATTTGAGTTTTTAAAGTCAAAAATTATTAATCAATAAGAATTCATGGATTTTAAAACACAAAGCAAGTAATACATTGGCTACCGAAATGGTAGCTTTTTCTTATGGTGTTAACGTGGCAGCATTCCTGTAATAACGAAAGAGAAGCCTTCTTGTGTCACAAACGCAGGTTTGTTCAATAAGAAATCACAAAAGGAAGAGCATTTACTATAAAATAATATTTGACGTAAAAGTAATGTAAAAGTATTATTACACGACAAAAATAAATACATATGGAGATATATTTATTTTTAAACACTTTAATAAATGTAAGAAATTCCCTTCGTAAATTTGTCACATTTGAAAATGTTATCATTCTTTTGAATGTGTTATCATTATGGCGGTAGTGTAAATGGATTAATAAATTAGTAGATAATAGGAGGAATTATGAAAAAGAGTATATTGATATTAGTGTTTAGTTTCTTTATATTTGCAAATAATGGTTTTGCGCATACGGGATTAGAAAGCGCTTCTCCAGCTGATGGAGAAGTAGTAATTGAAGAATTGAATCAAGTGAGCCTTACTTTCGAGACAAAAATAGAGCAAGGTAGTACAGTTGCTTTATTAGATTCAGAAGGTAAAGAAGTAGCATTAGAAAGTGTCGAAGTAGTAGATAATCAACTAATAGGTCATTTGTCATCACCTCTTAAAGATAGTGAATATGATGTAAAGTGGGAGATTATTGGCGCAGATGGACATGTTATCGATGGAGAGTATTCTTTCACAGTTAATACTCCTACAATAGAAGAGAATGTCGAAGAACGAGAAATGACAACACAGAACACAGAAAAAGAAATAACAAATGAAGGCGCAAACGATAATGAAGAAGTGGTAGACCATTCTCAACATTCTGCTGAAGAACATGCTGCATATTTAGCAGCTAATAATAATCCTTCAACTGTTCTAGTACCTGCCTTAATTATTTTAGGCTTAATAATAGTGGGTATTATAGTAGTAGGCGTAATCGTTATAAGAAAGCAGAAGAAATAATCCATGTTTTTAACTACTATTTCTCAAACCATTTTATATGTCTTTTATGGTTTGCTATTAGGTTCATACATTATGTTCCTAGTTCCAGTTAAGTATAAACCAACTATATATGTACCAAGAAAAATATTACTATTCTCTCTTTTGGGCTTAGTAATATTTTCTTTTATTCCCATCGTACCACTTATCTTCCACCTTAGTTTGATTCGTGGAAAGTTAGAGGCAATATCATTAATTTTATTTACTTTTGAGATTGGAAAATCATGGACTCTCACTTTCATTGTCTCTTTATTTTTTGCTTTTTTCATTCTTTATTTTGAACAAAGCAAAAAGAGATACAATATCATAGGATTAATTTTTACCATGATTTTAATTGGTGTAATAGGATGGTCCAGTCATGCAAGTTCATTAGATCCCATGCTAGGATTTATTAGCCATACGGGACATTTTACAGCTGTTAGTATTTGGACAGGAATTCTACTAATAGTTAGCTGGTTCTCATTAAATCAGAACAATTGGTTATTCTTTCTTAAATGGTTCACACCAGTTGCAATTACATGTTTGGTTATTACCGCATTAAGTGGAATAGTTCTAATGAATTATGTTATAGATTTTCAAAACTATTATAATTCATGGATGCTTCCATATGGCCAAGCCCTTCTAGTAAAACATCTTTTAATAATACCGTTACTTATTTATGCATTTATTAATGGATTCTTTATCAAAGGAAAAATAAAGAAAGAGACTGATTTTAATCCTAGACCATGGGCTAAAATAGAAAGTGTCATTATTATTTTGATATTTTCGGCCACTGCTTCACTAAGTCAACAATCTCCTCCAAGGGAGACAGTTATAACTAATGAATCATTAGCTAAAATCTTCACTTTTTTTTATCCTGCTCAAGTGAATGCTGATACTGCCATTCATTTTAGTATTAGTTTTATTAGTAGTGTTTTTATTCTTTTAGCTTTAGGTTCATTATTTTCAGTCTTATTTTTTTTTCATAAGAAATACCATGTAGTGGTATCATTTGTTATGAGCATTCTCATAGTAGTATTCCTTTATTTTTCGATTATGCTTGCCATTTATTAATATCAAATATTATTTGTACACTATAAAGAATATAGAATCATTTATACAAATCAATTCTATTATGAGTTGATTTTTTTTCTTGACAAATATCCCCCTGGGGGGGATATTATATGTATCATAATAAGGAGTGTTAAAGAATGAATAATAGTCATGAACATAATCACAATCATAATCACACACACAAAGAGAGAAAAAATGTTATTAATCGATTATCCCGAATAGAAGGTCATGTTAGAGGAGTAAAACAAATGACGATAGACGGAAGAGATTGTCCTGATATCTTACTTCAAATCGCTGCTATTAGAAAAGCATTGGATAATACAGCTAAAGTAATCTTTATGGACCATATGGAAAATTGCCTAGTAGATGCTGTTCATCAAGGGAATGAAAGTGAAGTAATAGAAGATATGAAGAAGGCGCTTGATAATTTTATCCGGTAGGGGGGGATACAAATGGACAAAGAAATTACACTTCAAGACAAAACAATGAAACAAAAAGTCCTAACTGTTCTCGCACTAGGATTACCAGCAATGGTAGAAAATATTCTGCAAACTGTAGTTGGATTTATTGACACTCTATTTGTATCAAAATTAGGATTAAATGAAGTTACAGCGGTAGGTTTAGCAAACGGTCTTTTAGCAGTTTATATTGCAATCTTTATAGCATTAGGCGTTGGAACATCATCTTTGATTGCAAGAAGTTTGGGTGCTGGGGATATAGAAAAGGCGAAAGTCATTGCCAGACAATCAACCATTATATCTTCCATAATTGGTCTTGCCTTTGGATTAATTACGCTACTCTTTAGTAAGAAATTACTTAGCATAATGGGTGCCGAGGAAAAAGTTTTAGATCACGCAGTGACATACTTTCAAATTGTAGGCGTCTCATCCATTTTTATATCTTTAATGTTTATTTTTGGTAGTATTCTCAGAGCATCTGGAGATACCAAAACACCAATGAAAGTCGGTTGGTGGATTAACATCATTCATATCGGATTAGATTATGTACTGATATTCGGTATATTTGGTATGGAAGGATTAGGGGTAGCTGGAGCCGCATGGGCAACAGTAGTTGTACGAATAATTGGAACTGTAGCATTATATAGGTATATTAAAAAATCGAAAATATCATTTCCTCTTTTTTCAATTAAGTCAAAAACAGAGTATTCTTCCATCTTGAAAATATCAACACCAGCGGCTATTGAGCGTTTAGTCATGAGATTAGGCCAGGTTTTATATTTTGGTTTAATAGTAAAAATAGGTGCTGAAACTTATGCTGCACATTCTATAGCAGGCAATATTGAGACATTTGCATATATGCCAGGGTATGGGTTAGCAATAGCGGCTGCTACACTAGTAGGACAAAGTATAGGAGCATCACGAAAGAAAGATGCTTATCAGTATGGGATGATTTCCACAGGAATTGCTGTCGCATTTATGTCTTTCGTAGGAATCATTATGTACATCTTAGCCCCTTGGTTTGCGTCATGGTTTACAACAGATGAAAATGCAATTGGGATGGTTGTTACAGCTCTAAGAATTGACGCTTTTGCACAACCAGCATTAGCAGTTGGGCTAGTATTGGCTGGAGCATTACAGGGGGCCGGTGACACAAAAAGTCCAATGTATAGTACTGCAATTGGAATGTGGATAATAAGAGTAATCGGAATATATATACTAGGTATAAATATGGAAATGGGAATTGCGGGTGTATGGATATCCATTGCCATTGATCTATATGTGCGAGCTATTTTCTTATTGTATAGATTTAAATACAAAACAAATTAGAAATCTATATCGAATTAGTATTGGAAGGATAGAGTATTGGGTGAAAGTAATGGATGAATTCTTATTACAGTTATTTCAGGATAACAGGTCTCTTGCAATTTTAATTAGTGTGATTACAAACATTATTATAAGTATTTTAGGAGTTATACCTAGTTTCTTTATAACTGCAGCAAATATAACATTCTTTGGACTAACTTTTGGAATTATTCTTTCCGTCATAGGAGAAGCAATAGGAGCTATTATTAGTTTTTGGCTATACAGAAAGGGATTTTATAAGTTAAATAAACATATAGGCATCAATAATAAGTACTTGACTCGTTTACAAAATAAATCAGGTTGGGAAGCCTTTAATTTGATAGTTGCATTAAGGATTTTCCCTTTCATACCCTCAGGAATAGTAACATTAATAAGCGCAACAAGTAATGTAAGTTTAGGTATATTTGCTTTAGCCAGTTCATTGGGAAAATTACCAGCTCTTGTATTAGAGGGACTATCTGTACAATTTATATTGACGACCAGATGGGAAATAAAGATTGGTCTATGTATATTGTCGATTTTATTACTTTGCATTATTCGAAAAAATCGCACTACTAAATAAAGGTTAAAGCCGTTAGATTAATTTCTGACGGCTTTAAATTTCTATAAAAAGTTGTGTTTCTCCATAAAAACTTCACATTTACCTATTACGATTTTGGTAGAGTATTTATTTTGTAGAAAATACTAGATGACATGGCAGCTAACCCCAATAGCTTCTTATGAGTATATCCCTTTAGGTGTAAGATTACGATTACGCATTCATGTAAAAGTATACAAATTAGATACTCCGATATATTAATGAAACGGAGATCCATGATGCCTAGAAAAATAATTAATTCAAATACGTTAAAAGTAATAGCAATTATAGCCATGTTTGTTGATCATACATCAATATGGTTAGTCGCTAAGGGAACTACATTTGATATTTTGCTACATACATTTGGTAGACTAGCTGCTCCTATTATGGGTTATTTAATAGCGGAGGGTTTCTTTTACACTTCTAATATAAAAAAATATACTATGCGGCTTTTCTTATTTGCTATTATTTCTCATTTCCCCTTCGTTATGTTTCTTGGAATTACATGGTGGCAAGGTACTAGTGTAATCTGGGGTCTGTTAATGGGGCTCCTAGCACTTATTTTAGTGAAACATAAACAATTAAAGGTACCTTATAAATTTTTAGGAGTATTTGCATGTTGTATATTGGCATGGACAGCAGATTGGAATTATATTCTTGTTCTATGGATTGTATTTTTCGGTATTTTTAGAGGAAGCATGAAAAAACAATTAATAAGTTTTGGAATTATTGGGTTCCTATTGTATATCATTCCAGGATTATTGGAAATAGGCTATACAGCAGTTTTCCGTTTTGGAATATTACTTTTTATTCCACTAATAGTATTTTATAATGGCATACGAGGAAAGAAGTCACCGTTTATTAAATGGGGTTTTTATGTTTTCTATCCTCTTCATTTACTTATTTTATATATTCTAAAATATATTATTTTTAACTAAAGGGGACTTCATCTATGACTAAATTCTCTCAATATAAAATATTATATGTAACTTTTCTAGTGATGGTACTATTATTGACAGCATGCTCAACTATTAAAGAAGATAATAGAAACTTGAATAAAGAAACGCCAATAGAAGAGAGTCCTAAAAATAATATTGACCTAAAAAAAACTATTCGTTATGTAGGTGATTTTGAATTGCCAGTAAATGGAGCAACTGGTTATACATCAATATCTCTCGACCTTAAAGAAACTGCTAATCTAGAATCTAATACTCTTTTAACTTTAAATCCAGGAACTGGTTTTGAAATCATAAAAGAAGAGTCAGACTGGTGGTATATACGAGAAGGAAATAAATATGGATGGTTACAACATAAATACTGCTTTATTAATCTTCCTGACGTCATTCCATCCATTGTATATGATGTTACTAATACGTATTCATCCAAATTTCGTTCCTCTGGAAAAGACATACCAAATATCACAGGTAGCGCATTATATGAAGGAAAAAGTTACAATGAACGATTACAAAAAGAAGAATATATTGTTCCCGTACTCTATAATACAGCCAAAAAAGTTTATAGATCACAACAAAATGCATTAGCGGATGGTAACTCATTAAAAATCTACGAAGGTTTTAGGCCATATTCCGTTCAAATGGAAGTCGTAGAGCAACTTAAGTTACTATCTGCTATGGATATGGAAGTCGAAAAAGGTATTAATACTTATCCTTGGGGAATAACTTGGTTTATTACAAAGGGAGTATCTAATCACCAAATGGGCTATGGAGTAGATGTTGGATTAGTAAAAATTAATGAAATGCAAGAAATAGAAATTGGTAATTATGTTACTACTTCTGTTGTAAGTTACGAGGAGTTTGCTATGCCTAGTCCAATACATGAGTTAAGTGGGACTTCTGCAATCTTTACAACTCCGGTTTCTTCTCTATCTCCAACAGATTGGAAGAATTCTACTTATACTAACTCCATGAATGAACCCGCGTTAATGTTACAAGTGTATTTCGCATCTTCAGGCTTTACTCCTTTAGCATCTGAATGGTGGCACTTTAATGATTTAGAAACAATGGAACAAATTAAGAATAATAAAAGCTCTGGAAACTTTATATTAGACAAGATATATAGCCAAATACCATCTTAATAATACATTAAGGACCTCTTATCAATGTTAATTCAACTGGGAATAATACTCAAAATGGGCTAAAGAAGGTGAGAAGAATGATGAAACGAAGTCCTATACTAATTGTAGACGACGAATCCCCAATGATAGAACTCCTATCTCTGTATTTAAAACAAGCAGGATATGAAGTGAAAGAATGTCTATCTGGCAAAGAGGCTATATCACTAATCAAGAATAATGATTATTTACTCGTTATATTAGACATTATGATGTCAGATATGGGCGGGTTTGAAGTATGTAGAATTGTGAGGGAATATTCAAATGTACCTATCATTATGTTAACGGCTAGAAATCAGCTTAATGACAAAGTTTTTGGGTTACGCTTAGGTGCAGATGATTATATTACGAAGCCCTTTGAGAAAGAAGAACTTCTAGCAAGGATAGAAGTGGTAGTTAGAAGAGAAATGCAAAATAATCTAGTAACAGATAAAGATATCATTACTTTTGAAAATCTAGTATTAAATAAAGTTAGCCACCAAGTTTTTGTTTCTGAAGTGGAGCTTGATTTAACCCCAAAAGAATTTGCTATTCTTCAACTATTTTTAATGAATAAAGGCAGGGTATTTAGCCGAGATGATGTACTATCATTTATTTGGGGCCATGATTTTTTGGGAGACTATAGGACAGTTGATACACATATAAAAAATCTAAGAGAGAAGTTGTCGAGTGTGGGTATACCTGGTCAAAAAGTTATTAAAACAGTATGGGGAGTAGGCTATAAATTTAATGAAGATAAGACTCAATAGTATCTCAAAAAAACTAGGTCTTTTGTTCGCGACTATATTTTCCATCATATTAATTAGTATGGAAGCCATTCTATATAGTTATTTTTTAGATTTTTATACGACAGATGTAATTGAAGAATTAACACAAAGAAGTGAAGCATATTCTGAAATATTAAGTGATCATTTTGATGAAACTACTATGGATCATGTTGTTCTAATGGAAAGTACTTCTTCTAAGATGGTGCTTATACTAGACTCAACTAGAAATACTTTGGTTGCTTCAGATGGAATAGATTTGCTACCTAAACAATATCTAACTGGAATAACAAATCATACTTTTGATATACAACATGGGCAAGTATTAGCTTCAGATTGGAAAAATGAACAGTATTTTGTAGCCGAATCTACCATCAAGAAAAATGGTGAAACAATAGGTAGAGTTCTGATGTTTTCCCCAACACAACCTGTAAAAAAGGCAGTAACTATTCTAACAGGGACTTTTATTATCGTAGGACTGATTACTATTCTTATTAGTACACTTCTATTGTTTTTTACAACAAATAAGCTGGTTCAACCTTTACTAAGAATAAATAAGGTAACCCGATTGATTGCACATGGAGATTATCAATGGAAATTAGAGGTAAAGGGAAAAGATGAGATTGCCCAATTAACTCAATCCATAATATATATGGCTAATAAGATTAAAAACTATCAACAGCAAAGAAATCGATTCTTGGCCGATATTTCTCATGAATTGAGAACTCCATTAACCTACTTTAAAGGTTATTTAGAGGTGCTACTTTCAGAAATGGTAAATAAACGGGAAGACAGAGATAGATATCTTCGTCTTCTCTTGAATCAAAGTTTACAATTGCAAAGATTAGTGCAGGATTTGTCCGATTTAGCTGCCCTAGAACAAGATGATTTTCAATTAAATCCACATCTAGTATCGATTGAAAAAGTCATGATAAATTCACTAGAATTAATAGGGCATTCGATTGAGCAACAAGATATCTCATTAACGTGCGAACTTTCTGCTATTCCCTTGTATGTAATGGGAGATGACCAAAGATTGCAACAAGTAATAATAAATCTCTTGGAAAATGCAAAAAAGTATACCAAACAAGATGGGAATATATATATATATACTTATAAAGAAGATAATAACTGCATTATAAAGATTAAAGATACAGGCATTGGTATTCCCAAAAGTAAGCTAGATAAAATCTGGGATAGACTCTATAGAGTGGAAAATTCACGTTCTAGAAATACCGGAGGATCTGGCTTAGGATTAACGATCAGTAAGAAAATAATCCTACTTCATAGAGGAGATATTTTTGTAGAAAGTGAAGAAGGAAAAGGGACTATATTTATAGTTAAACTCCCATTGTATCTATAAAGGTGCTAATGATTTAGCACCTTTAAGATAGTTATGGTATTACGGCTTTATCAATCATGAAATATAAAATTAAATTAAAGATACTGTCTTAATCCATTATAAACGTTTATAACAACCAAATTTTAGAGTTGGAAAAAAGTAATGTTTCAGACTATCAGATAAATCGCAATGATTCTAATTTGTGATTATGGTTATATAAATAAAAAATTTTACTTTGAGGAGGAATTACCTTGAATAGAACGTTGGCTATATTAAGTATCATTATTATTCTATCAGCATGTAGCAAGGAAGTATTAAGAAAAGTCATAAATGAAGATACTTCACAAGAGGAAGATAAAATTACAATCTTGACTAGTATCTATCCATAAAATGAATTTACAACGAAGCTTGTGGGTGATCGAGCTGAAGTGATTAATTTAGTACCAGCAGGTATAGAACCACACGATTTTGAACCTACTCCAAAGGATATGACAAGTTTGGCGAAAGCTACCATGTTTCTTTATATTGGTGGTAGCTTTGAAACTTGGGTAGAGAATATGATAAATATTATGGATACAAAAAAGATGTCTGTATTAAATTTAAGTGAAAAAATTGGTTTAGTCGTATAATTTCATTGTTTATACGAGCTCTATGGAGGGTGTGTAGCCCATACTAAATAACATTAACTCTGATCTAATAGTTAGTATTTTATTTAATTATAATTAAGATGCGACTTGAGATAGGTAATGGAGCGTTTCACGTAAATGCAAACAATTAATAATATGATAGACAGTATAAGTGAGAAGGGAATACTTAAAATTACTGGTAGATAAATGTCTTTCCAAATAGTCATAGGGATTTGTTCAAAGCCAAAAGTTCGTAAGATACCTGCAGCTAAGGAAAAAACGGCACTTAATATCAACCCTATATATAGTATAAAAAGAACTGGTATTGCAAGTAGATATAGAAAAGAACGTATCATTTTAAAAATAATCAAGATTCTTCCCTCCTTATGATCTGATGAACCGTAGCAAGAGGTGATATTGTATAATGGTCTTTGTAATAAAGTTTCTGTATCTCACAGTTCTTATTAATAGTTACTACATTGCCTTCCACGGTTTTAGCAATTGTGTGAGATAATCGGATAGTATCTCCTTTAATTTGCTGGCAAATTAGTCTCTTATTCCATGATGTTAAATTCATTTTTGTTTTTTGAACACATATATCATTCGCTATAAGTAGATCAATTTTATTTGTACCAGCTAATTTAAGGTAAAAGCTATCAGAATGTATTTCTTTTCCATGAACTACGCCTATAGCATTTATTTGTGTTACATGAATAATATCCATTACAGTAAGGCTTCCTGAACTAGTAAGTTGCTTTATCTCTCCTTTGTTTATTTTTAGTATTCCACGATTAGTGAGTTTTTCCACTTTATTGTCTCCGTTTAAGATACATTTTTCAGTGTTTTTTAAGATTTCTGAAATAACTTGGGATTGAAACAAACTGTAACCATGAGTAGAGATTTCTTTCAATTGAACACCGTGCAGTACTTTAACCGAACCGCGGATTTTTAATTTTTCATAATCCTTTTCTATAGTATCTATAGTACCATTTGTGAGGGTTAAACTAAGAAGTCTTCCGTTTTGCTCATTAGTCATCATTTCACTACCATATAAATACTTTAATAATTATATATTTTAACGATTAAAATATATAATTATTAAAGTATATTATTGCATGTTTGTCAATGTTACTAATTAATTTATGGAAATTTAAATATTCTCAATAAAAAAAGGATTTCTGTGAAGAAAATCCTTAGAATATAGTACTCATTAACGTATTTACTTCTTTTAAAACTTTTGTTATGGAAGTGAGTTTCTCGTGAGGAACTTTAAGGAATACTTCTTGAACTTTAACTTCTCCATCATGTGTTAACATGATATTTACTACGCGGCGATCTTCTAGTTCACGTACACGTTGTATAAGGCTTAGTTTCTCTAATTTATCAACCATAGATGTGATAGCTCCTGGAGTTACACTGAATACTCCTGCAATTTCTGTTATTTTCATCATCCCATTAATTTTTAATTGCAAAAGAAGCACCAGCTGGTTTTCGTGGAGCAACTCATTCTCCGTTAGTAGGTTTATAAAAGCTTTAGATTTTTGTTGAATTTCTAGCATTTCTTTCATTATAACTTCTATTTCTTGTGTTTGACTTGGTTTTGACATGTGATCACAGCCTATTTATATTTTTAAAATAATTTCCTTCAACACAATGGTTTACTTAACAGTTCAAATTATACAGTATAGGGTTGTCTTGGGAAATATTCAACTTCATTAAAGTAGCTTCAAAGAAATAAATTATAGTATGGGTTAGTATTCTTTTTTAAACAAAGCGGCACTTTTCATATAATAAGGAACATTGTTATTGGTTGTGAAGCATTACACTTAAAGTAACGGGGGCATTTCTTTTATAGAAAATCTGAAAAAGAAGTATATTTTATATATTACTAGTTAATAATGTTCCTAAAAAGTTAGGAAGATACGAAGATGATATTATCTGAAGCGTGGCATTTATATAAAGCCGATAAACAAATTCAAGGTTATTCATCACAGACATTAAAAGCATATAAAGTACAATCCATCCTATTAATAAATAATTTAGGAGATATTCTGCTAGAAGATATTACAACAGAATCTATAAAATTATATTTAGGAGAAGTGGCTAGTAAGTTGAAAGCATCTAGTTTATGCCATAGGATTCGCTTTATTAAGTCTTTATTTAAATGGGCACAAGAAGAAAAATATATAACTTTTAATCCAGCACAAGCCATTAAAGAGCCGAAATTAGAGAGTAAGATTCCAAAGTTTTTAACGGAAGAGGAAATAGAGTTATTACGGGAAGCCTGTCTAACTACCTTTGAAAAAGCTTTATTTGAGTTTATGTATTCGACCGGGTGTAGAATAGGAGAAATCACGAGCTTGGATAAGAGTGCTATTAATTTTTCAGAACAGTCGGTTGTTGTATATGGTAAAGGGAAGAAGGAAAGAGAAGTATATTTTAATACACGAAGTAGCATTTGGCTAAAGAGATATCTAGAGGAAAGAAAGGATACAGAGGAAGCTTTATTTGTTACTCTCCGTGCTCCACACCGAATGGGTGTTGCACAAATGAGATATGTCATTAAACAGATTTCGTTAAGAGCCAAAATTAGTAAGTGTATACATCCACACCAATTAAGGCATAGTTATGCTACCACCTTAATTAATAATGGAGCACCATTAGAAGTTATTCAAAACTTGATGGGGCATGAGAAAAGTGAAACAACAAGGATCTATGCTTATCTAAGTGGACAATTAAGACGTGAATTATATAAGAAGTATTTCTGAAAGAACTGCGGGAAAAATGGCAGTTCTTTCTGTTTTTATCAGAGCCGTATTTCAATAATAAATGTCTTATGTCACAATAGGGGCAGGTTTCTACAAGAAGGGATCTTCTCAAATTTTAAGAAGTAAAATTATTAAAAAAAAGAAAAGCTAGTATATTATTTTTTTGAGTGGAACTTTTAGCACTATTCGATCGTACCTAAATAAACAGATTTAGTAATTAAAGGGGAAATAAAAATGGAATGTATTCACTGTCAAAATGAAATGATAACAGGTTGTAAGGTAAATGTTGAAGGAGGTATGTACGGAATTAAGATAAGTAAAAAAGGAAAGGGACTTTTTAAAAATGTATCAGCAAAACCTAAAGCAGCCGTTTGCTCAAGTTGTGGTTACGTAGCTTACTATATTGATGAATTTAAAAAATTTAGTGAGTAGATGAAAAATATTGCTTAACAAATTGTTGAAGCATTTTATTCTCATAAATTAAGTTAAAAAGGATTAATTATCTTCCAATTTGTGAAAGAATACACTTAAACTAACGGGGGCGTTACTTGAACAACAAGAATTATAAGTCCTAATTTAGACGGTGTGTAGCAAGTGTATTATAATGTGGATTTAGGTGAGTAATATAGTGAACTACACCCCACTCTTGTATGACAGATATCATACGAAGGGTGGGATTTTTCTTTGTTAATAGAAATGGAAATCAAGAATTTTTATATGATTAATCAAAATGATTCGCCGAGCTCAGTTACAGCATTTACTTTTCTGAACAACTTGTCATTAACACGACTTGTAACATTACCACTTAATAATTTATATCCAAATTTTCATTAAGATTCCTGATTCTTTTTGTTTGTATTTTTAGGATTAATTTTCATTTATTAGGAAATACTAGAAGAAAAAATTAAGGATGAAATCTTATGAAGAAAAGATACTGGCTTCTATTACTACTTTGCTTTGCCTTAATGATTTCTATTGTAACTAATCCTTCAGATAAAGATGAATATGCAGAATGGGTCGGAGATCAAATTAAACAAGAAGAGGGACCATTACTAGGATTACTTGGTGGATCTTTGATTAAAATAGGTACAACTAAAAAAGATTTTGTCTTGTTCACGCTCTATGAAACAAAATATAGTAATAATACTGAAAAATCTTTGTTAGCAATAGGGATATTCAATAATTTCATCTGGTTGAAGGAAGGAGAGTAGCATTTTATTTCAAGCTACTTTTTTTTTGCAAGGATAAGAGCTTTGCTTAACTAAACTCTGATTTTTACAAAAGAAATAGAAAGGATATCTATCCCTTTTGTCGAATGAAGTTAGGTAATCTTACTTTATCCAAAAAGGAGAATCAAGATGAATACAATCATTCACAGAGTTGGAACAATTTATCTGCCAGTTGAAAACCCGGAGCTAGCTTCAAACTGGTATCAAGAAAAATTAGGTGCAATAGAAAATTTCAGAAATGAAGATAAAGCGATTTTGGACTTTGCAAACCAAAGCTTCTTTCTTGTTAAATCAAAAGAAGGAGCAAAGGCTACTTTTCAAGATGATAAAGGCAAGGAGCATTTTTTCCTAACATTTGAGGTAGATGGAATAGAACAATTGCAGAAACTTCATTCCGAACTAAAGGAAAAAGGCGTCGAGGTTGGAGTTATTGAGGATAGAGGACATCCAGGTAATAATTTCGTCTTTTACGATCTGAATGGAAATAAATTTGATGTGTGGAGTGAGTTAAGTCCAAGCTTCAAAGAGAAATATCTTATTAAGTGCTGAAAAATGAAAGATACATAACTATAGTACTCCCAGAGCATACTAATGTTTTGGAGGTGGCAATGATGGATGAAAAAGACTATCAAAAAATATATGACGAATACTTGCAACAAGCACAAGGACAAGCGCAAATGGAAGCCGCTGAGGAAATTGATTCAGGTGTAGAGCAAATAGTCGCTGTTCGAAAAAATGAGGACGATGATATTATCGCTTTTAAAACAAGCAGCGGCAGAGTATTAGATTATATTACTGCACTAGATGAAGCAAAAGCAGGGAAGTTAGCGCATGTAGATGTTTTTCATAAGTATGGCAGGGACATTATCCGCAGTGAACCGGATGGGATTAAAGAAAATAACTTAGATAATTTACCTGATTTTTAAGGTATAAGAAAAAAATCTCTATTGACTAAAAATTTAATATAAGGTAATATTTTCTAAAATAAATACGGAATATTTTGGCTAGGAAGAGAAGAGTAATTTTGATTCATTATTTAAAGAGAGCTCCAGTTGGTGAAAAGGAGTAATAAGAATCTTAATGAAAAAAGACTTGGAGCTTTCGCACGGATCAAAGAGTATGGTTCATTTTGTGATGCTGCGACGGGATCTCCCGTTATAGAGATAGGGTATAATCAATTATTTAACGTTGCCGTACCCGAAGAGGTTGATATGGCAACATATCAATAAACTGGGGTGGTACCACGAAGTTTATAATAACTCTCGTCCTCAAGATGAATAATCTTGGGGGTGGGAGTTTTTTTATTTTAATCGATACATGCATAAATCAGTATTTGAAAAATCTAGTAAAAAGACTGGAGTGCATTAAAATGAGTCAGGAACAAACAACGCGGAGAATCGAAAAATTAGAGGCTTTAAAAGAAAAAGGAGTTTTCGTCTATCCAGAAAGATTTGAGACTAATTATGAACTTTACGAAGCAGCGTTGCTTGAGGATGGTACAGAAGGAGTGCGAGTAGCAGGAAGAATCATGGGGATTCGTAAGTTTAGTAAATTTAGTTTCATCACGATTTCAGACATACAAGGGAGTCTGCAACTTCTTTTGAAAAAAGAGGAGGTTGGGGAGCAGTCCGCTAATGATTTCGATACTTTTTTGGATGTAGGCGATTTTATTGGCGTGGAAGGAAATATGTATTCGACGAAAACAAAGGAAAAAACGCTGCGGATTAAAAAATATGTTTTACTTGGAAAAGCATTACACCCGCTTCCGGAAAAATGGCATGGATTAAGCAATGTAGAAACCCGTTATCGACAGCGTTATTTAGATTTAATGATGACGAAGGAAACAAAAGAGCGAATGTTAACACGAACAAAGTTAGTGCGAGCTGTTCGTAGATTTTTAGAAGAAAAAGGTTTCTTAGAAGTGGAGACACCCGTGTTACAGCATACTTCTTCGGGGGCGTTAGCTCGTCCATTCAGAACGTATCATAACACATTGGATTCAGAATTAAATTTACGAATTGCACCAGAGACTTACTTGAAAAGATTAATTGTAGGTGGCTTTACAAAAGTATTTGAGTTAGCAAAGTGCTTTCGAAATGAAGGGATCAGCCCTCAGCACCTTCAAGAATTTACAATGGTAGAAGGCTATGCAGCTTATTGGAATTATGAAGATACAATGGCTCTCATGCGTGAAATGATTTTATATGTGCTGAACCATACTTTTGATACAACCGTTATTACCATTCAAGGAAAAACAATTGATTTCTCTTTAGAATGGAATGTTGTTTCATTTAGGGAGTTAATTCTAAAAGATACAGGCATTGATATAGATTTATTTCCCGATGTAAAAGACATATATGAAGAAACAAAGCGGAGAAATATTTATTTAGAACAAGAGGATATCGAGACTTTAGGTAGGGGGAACTTCATCGATCATCTATATAAAAAAATGTGTCGTCCACATTTAATAGGACCAACCTTTTTAATCAAACATCCTATTGATTTATCACCATTAGCAAGGGCAAATGATGACAATTCAACAATTACCGATCGTTTTCAATTAGTAGTCAATGGTGCTGAAATTATCAATGCCTATTCAGAATTAGTGGATCCTTTAGAACAAAGAAGAAGATTAGAGGCACAAGCAGTTTTGAAAAGCGGCGGTGATTTAGAAGCAATGGAAATGGATGAAGACTACTTATTGGCAATGGAATATGGAATGCCGCCAATTTCTGGTTGGGGGTTTGGAATTGAACGTCTTTTAATGGTTTTAACAGAAGGTGAGACGATTAAGGATTGTGTGTTATTTCCTTTAACTAAAAAGGTTTAGTTGGACTTTTTAAAGGGAAGACAGACAAAGGGATCTAAGTAATCAACCTTTTGGTCCCTTTGTCCTATTATCACTAATTGTTCTATCCAGCATTTTGGGATTGAATGTTTCGAGATGGAATCACCATTAGGAAATCTTAAACTTATTAATCTGCTTATTTAATCTACTAGCCAAAATGTCTAATTCTTTAGCAGCACTGGCAATGGTTTCAGTAGAAACTAACTGCTCTTGTCCTGTTGCGGATATTTCTTCTGTACTTGCTGCAAATTCTTCCACACGTGATGTTAATTCTTGAATTTGATTCGATACAGTTTGAGAACTTCCATTAATAGTCTTCATAGCAGTTGCCGTTTGTTTAAAACCGTCTACAATTCCTTTATACATCCTTCTAATTTTATCAAAAGCTTCTTCTGTAATCTTTAATGCATCTCTTTGTTCATCTATTAATTTATTGGATTGTTCAATATTTGCAACAGCTAAATCAGTCTTCTCAGAAGTCTTGTCGATAATGGATGTTATTTCACTTGCTGAATGAGATGTCTGTTCTGCTAGTTTCCTAATCTCGTCTGCTACTACGGAAAATCCTTTTCCAGCTTCGCCAGCTCTGGCAGCTTCAATAGAAGCATTTAATGCCAATAAATTCGTTTGTTCTGCAATAGAGGTAATAATACCAACAAATCCTGTTACTTGATGAATCATATCTTTTAGTTCATTAATGGAATGATTGACTTCATTTGATACAAGAAGTGTTGCCTCCATTTTCCTCGTCTGTATATCGACACTTAATTGACCTTCCTTAATAGAATCTAATGAGTGAGTAGCTTGCTCTGCATTTTCCGAAGTTTTCGCGGCTATTCCATCAATTAAAGAAACGACATCTGTTAAAGTCCTGCTAATTCCACTCATGGTTTCCGCTTGTTCTGAATTTCCTGCAGCTAGCTGATCGATTGTATTTACGATTTGTGTAATGGAACCTACATTTTCATCTGTGTTTTTAGTAAGTTGATTGGATTGATTAGTAACCGTTGAAGACACTATTTGTAGTTCAGAAGCAATATTTTTAAGCGCTTTTCTAGTTTCATAGAGTGCTCTTGCCATATTCCCAGATTGGTCTTTTATTTCTACTAATTTTTCTAAATCGTCATCTGTATCAACCAAATTTAAATCGGCTGTTTTCTTTGCAAACTCCGTCACCTTCACTATCGGTTTTTCAATCGCTTTTCCTAAAATATAGGATAATATAACGCCAATAATTAACGAAATAATCAATCCCCATAATATAGGTGCGGGAATCATAAAGCCAGTTTGCATTGGTTGTGCCGCGCCTATGTTTGGATCAGCGGCAGCTGTATCGCTGCCACTCCCATTCATAAATAATGATGCACTAACATTTATAATAGCTACTAACACGGAGTTTAATAAGGATAAAAGGATAATCTTTGTTGATATTTTTTTCATATAGTCTGACCGCCGTTTATAATGTATTTTTGAATGACCGATATAAATATATTGGATTTACTTAGTTTTAAAATATATAATATTCAGAAAGATTATATATTTTAGCTTAAATTCTAGGATAATATGTTTCTTGTTCTTCCAGTTATTTTTAAATCTTCTGCAATCCTCCTTATTGTGGAAATCTGAGTATAAAGTCCTGTTAATGGTTCTTATTATTACTATTTAACCTTAATTTATCCTTAAGAGAGATGGAAGACTGAAAGGAGCAGCATAGTTATAAAGGATAGAATAATAGAATAGTGAAAAGAAATAATTCTAAAAAGAAGCAACTATGCCAACTAATTTAAAGAGGTGAGTATATGTTTTTTGAAATGACCTATCAAATAAGAGTATCGGATATAGCGAATGGAATGAAGTGGTACAGCACTTTTTTTCAAAGGGAACCGGATTTTATTCCCCATGAAGGGTTTGCGGAATGGGAAATACTGCCGGGGTGCTGGCTGCAAGTGGCAGAAGGTAGTCCATCCAAAGGTAGCGGACCCCTCCGCTTGGCCGTAAAGGATATCATTTTCGAGCAGAATCGGTTAAGGAGCGAGTTAGAAGTAGTAGATTTTCAGATAGAAGGAAGGGAAGAAGTGCCTGTTAGATGGGGAACTTTCCAGGACCCTTGGGGGAATCAGATTGGTCTATTTGAATACAAAGATAAAGAGGAAGAACGAGAGCGAATGATGGCTATTTTAGGGAAACAACTGTAAAAAGAAAAGAGGGGCTAATTTGCAAGATAATATAAATGCTATAGCAGCAAGCATTCCAACACCGGCACAAGGGAAAAGAGTTGTTGTGGGTATTGACGGGCTAAGCCGGTCTGGAAAAACAACGATGGTAAAAAAACTCCAAGCATGTCTCCATGAAAAAAGATTTTCTGTGAAAATTTTACATATAGATGATTATATTGTAGAAAGAAATCGACGTTATCATACTGGTTATGACGAGTGGCATGAATACTATCATTTACAGTGGGATGTTCGTGCATTGCAAGAAACACTTTTTAAAAAGCTCAAAAATGCAACAGAATTAAAGTTGCCTAAATATAATTCAAAATCCGATACCCACCAAATAGAAATGATTTCCTTGTTACATACTGACGTAATCATAATGGAGGGAGTTTTTTTACAACGAACAGAATGGAGAGATTTCTTCGATTTTATTCTTTATTTAGATTGTCCCAAAGAAACTAGATTTGCACGAGAAAGGAAGGAAACACAGCAGAATCTGGATAAATTTAAGAACAGGTACTGGAAGGCAGAGGATTATTATGTAGAGAAAGAATGCCCAAAAGAACGTGCAAATATAGTATTTCAAGTTTAAGGGAAAAGGAGAGCGCCATTATACAGAAAGGGCAATCGATTTTTTGCAAAATGGTGATCATCATTGTTGCCCTTTCCTTCTTGGATGGTTTTTATCTTTCCACGATGAATAGGAAAAAATAGCAAGAGAGAACCATATAATACTAAATGAAATCCATTTCATCCGAGTAATGGTATTTTCAAATATAAACAATCCAAGGATAAAAGTGATAGTCGGAGAAATATACTGAAAAAATCCAATGGTTGTTAAAGAAATTCTTTTGGAGCCTTCTGCAAACCAAAGCAGTGGCAACACTGTAAGGATACCTGAACCAATTAATAATAAGGAAAAATGAACGTCTGAGCCAAACTGCATTTGGTGATTTTGTTGTAAAAACAGTAAAAAAACGATTGCAAATGGGGCGACCATCAATGTTTCCATAAACATGCCTACTAGAGCATCAACCTTGATATACTTTTTCATTACTCCGTATATTCCTGAAGTAAAAGCTAATGAAATAGCAATCCAAGGTATTTTTCCGAAATCAAACGTAATAACGAATACGCCTAAAAAAGCCGTTCCTATAGATATAATGGTACCTTTCGTTACACTTTCTTTCAGTACAAGAATACTGAGAATCATACTAATGATTGGTGTAATATAGAGTCCTAAACTTGCTTCGATAAGATGATTAAAATTAACCGCCCATATAAATATGAGCCAGTTTAGACTTATCGCAAGAGAGGCTACAAAGATATAAAAGATTTGTAGAATATTCCGTTTAAATTCATTTACAAACGAAAAGAAAGCATGTCTCTTTTTGGTATGGAAAAACAGAAGAGGAGCAACAAAGATAAATCCCCATAAAATGCGATGTGCTAATATCTCCATGGAGGAAACCGAATTTAGTGTGTTCCAGTATAATGTTAAAAAACCCCAAAGTAAGTAGGCTGTGGCGGTATAAAGATAACCTATTTTCTCTTGATTCATACCTTTCACCTTTCTATAAAATTTATTTTATTCCTCTAAAGGTTTAGTGAGACCATGTAGTGCCAATTGATAAAAAGCTAATTCTAGCCATCTATTGAACTTGAATCCTTGCTTTTTTATGGTGCGAGCATGGACAATGCTAAAGTTTTTATGAATAGCAATACTTTTAACAATTGCTGCATCCATTCTAGCAATTAAGATCATAAACTTTTCCAGGGCAATAGCAATTATATTTTCCTTCTCCCATAATATGTTTTCCTATTTATTATTGTAGAGTGTTCCAAACAAAACGTAAAATTGAACTTTTTAATCGTTTGCTATAGGATAAAGTTATAGCAAAGAATCCAGCATAACTAGATAAGGGAAGGTGAGGACTTGACTCCCCAACAACTTCGATACATAGTGGAAATTTCCAAGCATAATTCTATCAGTCAAGCTGCTTCCGCACTTTTCGTAACACAGCCGAGTATCAGCAAAGCAGTGCGGGAACTCGAAACAGAGTTAGAGATTACTATTTTAGATAGAACGAATAAGGGGGTCGTCTTTACAAAAGAAGGGACAGAGCTATTATTTCACGCAAAAAAATTGCTAGAGCAAATGGAGTTTGTTGTTGATCATTTTAACAAAGCGAAGAAAGTAAACTTAACAAAGTTTTCTATTTCCTCTCAACACTATGGTTTTGCGATAGAAGCTGTTGCAAAATTCATGGAGTATTTTGCAGAGCAGAAATATGAACTGTCGATTCGTGAGGGGAAGACAACAGATGTAATTGATGACGTGTATACAGGAAGAAGTTTGCTTGGAATCGTATCTCTGACCGATTTAAACAAGCATTTTTTCAAACGTTATTTCACCACAAAGTTACTAACGTTTACTCCCCTTGCTACATTGAAACAGCACGTCTTTCTACGAAAAGAGCACCCTCTGGCTCATTTGGAAAGTATAAACTTGGAGCAGTTAAGAGACTATCCTTATCTAACCTATCAGCAAGACGACATGTTGCTGCATTTTGCTGAAGAAACGCTGAGTGTAGATAATATGGAGAAATTAGTCTATCTCAAGGACAGAGGAGCAATGAATAATCTCTTATCTAATACAGATAGCTATAATTTGGGAACAGGCTGTATCGTAAATAATTACATGAACTCTAATATTATCTCTATTCCATTGGAAGAAGGCACGCCAATTCAAGTGGGCTTGGTGAAACGAAACGATGTATTTTTATCTGAAGAGGTTCTAGTATATATTGATTACTTAAAAATAGCTTTGGAAAAATCGTTACCGAAGGAACTGTGAAGTAATCAAAGCTTTGGCTACTTTGAAATTCTTTCGGACTTATTTATCGGTAATATAATCCCATTTAATGGATAGAGGATTATGTACGGAAAGTATAATGGGACCTTGTAAAAGAGGGAAAAATCAAGAGAAAGTTTCTGTGGGTGAAAACAGAAAAAGAGACTAAAAGGCGAGCATATTATACTAACCTTTTTAGTCTCTTTTGTTTTTATACTCTGCAAGCCTTTATTAAAATTTTTATCCTTCACACTTCCAACAAATATCTACTGAAATAAAGTTAATCTTCGAATATACTATTATCATGAGGTTAATATTGTTAATCCACCCTAACATTCCGAGATTTTTTAAAAGGAATAATATAAAACTACCATGGGAGAGCATAAAATGAAAAAGAAAATGAACTATTTACTCATGATTTTAATGACCATTTATATGGTTGGTTGTACTAATGTAGAAGATACGTCCAATAAAAATGGAGAAACAGAAACACAAGAAGTAACCACTGATAATACAAATAAAAATAGCGAAGAAGAAACTAACACTAAGGATGTCGAAGAATTAGTAGTAGAGGAAACACCAACCCAATCAAAAAATGAACTGTTCAAAGGATACAAACTTATTGAAGTGGATGGTGGGGATTTGTCTGGAAATCGTGAATCTAGCGTCGTGGTGGACATTGGATATGGGGACCGTGAATACTGGGCATTTACGAATAAATATGGGCAATTAGTACGTGTTGTTGCTGATGAAATCATTCTACAAGATGACGATAGCGAACCTGTATTATCGTCTGGCAGATATTACCCAGATGAGGCAAAGGTTCCTGGTGTCGAAAGTGACGTTTTAGATGAAGGACATATCATTGCTGATTCTCTCGGAGGGGTATCGAATGCTTATAATATTACTCCACAAGATAGCACGCTCAACCGACATGGTGATCAAGCTTATATGGAAGAAGTTATCCGCAGTGCAGGTGGAGCCACAAATTTTGAAGCAATTATCACTTATCCGAATACGAAAACGCAGATTCCTTCCAGTTATCATTATACCTATACAATAAACGGAAATGTCATTACAGATTCATTTGAAAATGTGAACCCTGATAAAGTAAACGAATCACTTGGTTTAACAGATAGTGAGCCTTCCGATTCAAGTAGTACAAACACAAACGATGATATTTCTAGTATTGATACAAATGGAAATGGTATCGTGACAATTGCAGAAGCAAAAGCAGCCGGTTTCAGTATGCCAATAACAAGTGATCATTGGTTGTACAAATATATGCGCGATAATGATAACGACGGTATGGTAGGGGAGTAAACCTCGATAACTGTAGGAGATTGGAAATTCCTGTGACACTAAAAATTCTTATTTTTAATAAAATAGGAGGGAATGATTTGAATTCATTTATCGAAGTAACGGATAAAAAGTCCAATGAAAAAATATTGATTAACACTTTGTTGATAATAGAAGTAAGAGAAAATCGTATAACAGTAGCGAATGGTTTCTCTGTAAACACATATAAAACCGTAGAAACTTACGAAGAAATAAAGGCTAAATTGAATGCGAGATAATATTCTTTTTATTTCATTACTCGAGAAATTATGAAATATTAAATAAAAAAATGTAGCTGATAATATTAGTTACATTTTTTTGCTCTTCTAAACTTCACAACAGTCATCTGAATTGATTGATGGACAGAACTAAATAAAAGCTAAACTGTTTCACCTGTTTTTTGAGCCATCTTTGCTGCAGAAGGGTTTTAAAATTTATGCTTATGATAGCAGAAGGAAAGTTGATAAAAAAATAATTATTTTAAATGAAACAGACAAAATTAAGTACCTTTTACTTTATTGCAAGAGTCTGTCACTAAGGGATACGTATGTCTCTTAGTGACAGGCTCTTTTCTGAATTATGTTTGATTTGGGACTTTAATCGATTTGATCATCTGTCGTATTGTTCCGAGATGGTAGGCGGAGTGAGCAAGCGCTTCCGACAAACCATTCGATGTCTGTCTAAGGAGTCAAGAGAATCAATTTAAGAAATGATGATTTGTCTGCAGATGTAGCAAGCTAACTGACATTTGTATTTATTCAATTATAAAGGAACAATCACACTTAAATTAATAGGTACTTTTATCAATAAACTAGGTTGTTTTTTGCTTAAGTGAAAAATTTACAAATCTACGTGGATATATCTTATGAAAGCATAGTTGGAGGGTGGGACAAACCCTCCTCTGATAAGAACAGCTGAAGATTGTTTAGCTGTTTTTACTTACTTCATGTTAATTAATACCCGGAGTCTTCTGAGGTAAGGTTATCGAACATTTTATAATCATATTTTTGTAACGGCTTTTCAGCTGGTCCTTCCAGCACTTCCCCTGTATACGAGAATCTTGAACCGTGGCACGGGCAATCCCAAGATCGTTCACCATCATTCCATGCAACTTCACACCCCATGTGAGTACAAGTTGTATCGACAATATGAAGCGTACCTTCTTTATCTCTATATGCACCTTTTCTGTGCCCATTAATGTCAATAACAGCCCCCTCATCATGGGATAGATTATTGATATCGTTCTGAGGAATTTCTAACTTACCTTTAATTAGGTGACTAACAACGTTCGCATTTTGCATGAAGAAATTTTTTAGACTTGGATTCAAATTGAAACGGAAAGGAGAATACAATTTCTGGTACTTGTTCTTATTACCAAGTATGATATCTCGGAATAAAAGCGCAGCTGCAGTTCCATTTGTCATTCCCCATTTCCGGTATCCAGTGGCAATTAGTATATTTTTTTGGCCGGAAGTAATTTCGCCAATGTAAGGAATCTTATCTAGTGTAGTTAGATCTTGAGCTGACCACCGGTAGGTAATATTTTCAATTCCGAATACTTGTTGACCGAAAGTCTCTAAGGCCTCGTAATGCTTCAGTGTTTCTCCGCCTTGTCCTGTTTTATGACTTTCTCCAGAAATGAGAATCATTTCTTCCCCATTGATTGTTGCATAGCGGAGAGATCTTTTCGGCTCATCTGCACTAATATACATACCACCTGGATAGTCTTTTTTAACCTTTGCAGCAATAATATAGGAACGGTCTGCGTGCATTCTTGTAGAATAAAGTCCAGCACCTTCATAAAAAGGGAAATGAGAACAGGCAAGAACATATTTCGCTGTAATTCGTGATCCTTCCCGGGTAAGAACTGCTGGGTGTTCGCCAGTCTCGATATTTACAGCTGTTGTATTTTCAAAGATGTATCCTTCTTTTTCGGTGATTATTTTTGTAAGATGAGCCAAGTATTTAAGTGGATGGAATTGAGCTTGATTTTTCATAACAAGTGCATTATATATTTCTAAATCGAAAGGAAGTTTGTTTATGAGTTTGCCTTCAATAAGAAGTTCCTCATAGGCTTCTGCTTCTTTTTCTAGTTTACGCGCATATTCTTCTGTTGTGGAATAGACATAGGCATCTTGATGAGTGAAATCACAATCAATTTGATGCTTATTGACCGTTTCATGAATAAATTTTAAAGCATCAGTGTTCGCCTCGTAATATAATCTTGCCATGTCTTTCCCGGCATAGCGGATTAATTCATCATAAATTAAATCGTGCTGGGCAGTGATTTTAGCTGTGGTATGTCCCGTTGTTCCGTTCAGTAATTTGTTTGCTTCAATAAGAGCAACTTTCAGACCTGCATTCACCAACAGATAGGCGGAAGTAATGCCTGTAATTCCACCACCTACAATAACCACATCAACTTGCATGTCATCCTCAAGGCAGGGGTACTCTGGTAAATGAATAGTGTCTGTCCAATAAGATTCGGCGTTAGGTGGTAATTTGTCATTGTAATTAGTGTTGTTAGCCACTTTAACTCCTCCATTTAATAGTTTATAATATTATTATTTCCATTTACTAGAAGGATAAACTTTTAGTTTGGAAAACTGCGGACTTTTATATCGTTTTTAATGGGTAATAAAAGTGATTCTATGACCTATTTTTATACGTATTTAGGCTGTACCACTATATAAGTCCTAATATGTAAACATGAGTACAATAGGATAGCGGAAAGGCTAAGGGTAGGGAATTATCTTTATGATTGGACTATAGTGTCAAAAACAATAAACATCCACTCAAAAATCTGAGTGGATATTTATTTGGGTATAAATAAGAAATACTAAGATTCATCATTATCTGTTTTTTTGCTTGGATGAAATTCTTCGGCCATTTCGGTTTGAAACTGAAGTTTTTCCTGTCGTGGATTGGATTTCGCTTCCTGTATAAAGTTTTGAATAAGGTACTTATGAAAGAAGTATTCAAAAATTAAAACTCCTAAAGAGGCAATTAACGACATCATAACCGTATTTCCTCTGTATGTGAAATTTTCACTCATTAGCCATAAAACGAAGAAGGCTAATCCAAAATCTGAAAGGGTAGCAACTAGATTATTGGTTCGCGGAAGAATAAATAAATCTCCAATAACGTATGCTAAAACTCCTAATACAACCGTAATCATGAAGACATTTGTAAATGGCAATTTAAATAGAACCATTAAAATTAACGATAATAGGACAAGTGTTGAAATAAACTTTATCGCAAAAGCTTTAACATGTTTCATTATAACACCACTTTCCTCCATTAAATTATTGTGGTTTTTAATTTGATTTTTATACAATAGGTTTCTTATCCTAAAGCTCGTACATTAATAATTGGGTGCATTTGTTTAAGAAAAGTTAACATTACCTAAGAATAATCAATCCATTTAGATACAATTTAAGACTTAATAGAGAAGTTTTTTTCCTTCATAGTTCTTTCAGAGTTTTAGTTCATTGCTGTGAGCCACCTTATTAAGTGATTTCAGCAGCCATTTCTTTATAAAGACTGAAAATCAGGTGTTGTCTATTAGCATAGTATTGTTCATTGTTGTGATAGCTTATATTATTTATTTGAAAAAAACGACCAGTAATATCAATAATCTTCTCTATTGTTGGAAAAGATATGGAAGTGCGAACAGATGCACTAACTAGAGAATTATTTAACATGAAGGAGGATTATAATGGGGATTTTATCTGGAAATCCAAAGGAAGAGCCCTTACACTATGGGGAAGTTTTTGATATTTGGGCTTCCCTATTGGCCGGAAACAGTATGACAGCAGGTTACCAAACGATGTTGAATCATGCTGGTGATGGGGATTTAAAGAAGTTATTAGTCGAAGCTATCGAAACTTGTCAGGAAGAAAAAAAACAGCTAGAAGAAATTCTGAAAGAAAATGGTGTCGCTACACCATCAGCTGCTCCCGAACCTCCTGAAGCATGTTTAGAGGATATTCCGGTTGGAGCAAGAATTCCAGATCCTGCAATAGCAGCTACACTTTCTGCTGATATTGCTGCGGGCTTAGTTACTTGCAGCCAAAAATTGGTAAATCCATCAGAGAAGACGTTGCGGCCATGTATGGTCAATTTCATACTAAAAAGGCAGCTCTTGGAGCGAAAGTCCTTCGCTTAAATAAAGAAAAAGGCTGGCTTATTCCACCACCATTACATCTTAATAAACATGGTGATTGTTAACTCTAAAACACGGTTAGTTCTAACCGTGTTATTTATTTTAGCTAGCTAACAGAGCTATTCGTAGTACATAAGTATCAAAAGTATTGTTTTCATATTATAGTTCTGTTTTGTTTATTTTTGTTAAAATAGAAACTATGAAAAGAAATATAGTAATATCATAAAAAAGGTGAATACAATAAAAAAATGACTGAAAACGAAACATTTTAAACAAAACGAAGCTATTTTCTACCTTTACAAGATAATGCGGAAAGATTTCGATTATTCCGAATAAATTCATTTCTAAAATACTGGTCCTAAAAAAGGGTTGGGAATCATTTACTTCGACTACTAAATTAGACTTAAAAGAGTGTGTATCTATCTTTATCCTTTAAAGGGGAGGCGCTAGAAAATGAATAAAAAAGACATTGAATATAAAATATTAGAATTAAAGAACGAATATTTACAGGTTCAAGATAATTTAGAAAAATTGGAGTATGTAAATGGTAATATACGACCTTTAGAAAATAGGCTTTCTAAGATTGAAGAAGAACTGAAATCTCTTAATGATATTCTAAATAAACTTTAGAAGAATACACTTATCCATGCAAAAGATAAATATAATAAACATATTTTCATGTAATATGCTTAACGCTTCAATGATTTCTAAAAAATGTCTAAATTCTGTTGCATAAGAAATTAGACGTTTTTTTGTATCCCATGATATGTTTAAGATGAGTTAAAGGGAAATAGTTACATGGAAAAGTAGTGAAGGTACCGAAAAAGAAGGGGTAATATCAACACCAGTAAACTATGATTCTACTAAAAAATATCCATTATTAGTGGTAGTCCATGGCGGTCTTGCTTGGGCATCCTTTCCCATATATTCAGATTGCTTTAATGGAAAATACCCTATTGAACAGTTTAGTGAAAAAGGCTTTATTGTGCTAGAACCAAATTATAAAGGCAGCTTAGGCTATGGTAATAAATTTTTAAAAGCAAGCTATAGAGAACTTGCAATTACGAATTACGATGATATTCTATCTGGAGTGATAAGCTCGTTGAAACAGGGATAGTGGATGAGGAGAAAGTAGGCCTTATGGGCTGGAGCAATGGTGGATATCGTTCAATAGATTGTACTTATCGTATTAACGCTTAAATCATTAAACGTCTAAAACCTTGCTAAATAAGGTTTAGACGTTTTCTTTATTATTCAATAATAGAAGGATTAACACATACTTCTTAAATAATACTGCGCAATAGTATAAACCAAATAGTGATTCTAGCTAGAGTTGGTACAAGCTTATCTATTTTGCCATTTCCCAGCATTGCATTAATTGGTGAATGCTTTCCTCGATTTTCTCTAATGGGATGCCTCCGAATCCTAACAGGAATGTTGGATGCTTATATTTTATGGGTTTTAACAGATAATCGCTTAAAGGATAAATGGAGATATGGCTTTTGGCTGCGATGGCTTTTAACTCATTTTCACTTTTTTGCAGCGGAAGGGAAATTAAAATATGCATTCCGGCTTGATCTCCAGTGATGATGACTTCAGGATAATCTGTTTTAAAGATATGGGTCAGTTTATCAAGTTTCTTGCGATAAATTTTCCGCATACGGTTTAAGTGTTTTGAAAAATAACCGTCTTTCATGAAGCTGGCTACTATATGCTGGTCAAATCTTGGAACAGTTGCTGAATAATAACTGAATGTTTCCTTATATTTTTTCAGCAAGGTTGTTGGTAAAAGAAAATAGGCCAGTCGCAATGAGGGCATTAATGACTTGGTGAATGTACTTAGATAAATCACCTTATCGTTTTGGTCCATCCCGTGTAAGGCGGGAATGGGTTTACCAGTGTAACGAAACTCGCTGTCATAATCGTCTTCAATGATATAGCGATTTTTACTTTTTGCTGCCCACTGCATTAACTGTGTTCTTCTTGTGGCAGAAAGAACGGCACCTGTCGGAAATTGATGAGAAGGCGTAATGTAGACCACATTGGCATTTGTTTTTTCAAGTTGTTCCACTATCAATCCATCTTCATCAACTGGGATAGGGATCGCCTTATTTTGCAGTTGAATTCTAGGGCTTGCTGAATAGCCAGGATTTTCAAGGGCTAAGGTTGAATCATTCTCAAGCAACCTTAAAATCATGGGAAAGAGTTGTTCTGTTCCTGAACCAATTACAATTTGCTCCGGTTTACACACAATCCCACGCGATTGATATAGATATTTGGCTATTTCCGTCCGTAAAGTGTATTCTCCTTGGGGTTCTCCAATCTGTAACAACTCCTTCGACGAGCTATCATATAAATTTTTTGCATACTTTCTCCACTGTGAAAAAGGAAAGGAGTCTGTATCAATTTTTCCAGGGTGAAAGTCAAATTGAATCATTTTCTTCTCCGTATCCTCTATAGGCAACTCAATATGTTCTGTTTCAATATAAGGTAATTCATTTATATCCTCTACAAAAAATCCAATCCGCGGTTTTGATACAATAAAGCCCTCTGCAACCAGCTGCGCATATGCCACTTCAATCGTTGTTTGGCTGATGTTTAAAAAATCGGCCAATTTTTTTTTGGAGGGAAGTTGCGTCCCAACTTCGATTTGTTGACTCAAAATAGCAGATTTGATCCCCATATAAAGCTGCTCATACAAGGGTTTTGTTGTGTTTTTATTCAATGCAAACATAAGCATATCCATTCGGGAACCCTCTTTTCTGACCATGTTAACTTTATAAAAATTGACACTTTTTATATTGTCAGTTTTTATTATACTAGTAATCATGGAAGAAGAGGAGATTCTTTTTTATAAACTAAAAAACAAACACTTGAAAGAAGAGGATGATTTGCATGTTTGCGACTGAACAAAACAAAACGAGAATCCTGGTTCTCAATGCACTATTTATTACTTTAACGTTTCTTGCAACAATGTTTATTAACATCAGGCTGCCATTGATGGGAAATGGGGGACTAATCCATTTGGGTAACGTGCCGTTTTTGATTGCTGCATTTATTTTTGGCAAGAAATCAGGTGCGATTGTAGGAGCTTTTGGAATGGCTTTATTTGATATAATGTCAGGATGGACATTATGGGCTCCGTTCACATTTGTTATCGTTGGTACTATGGGGTATATAGCTGGACTTATTGTGGAAAAGATGCCTGGCAAAAAATCTCTTGTATATATACTGGCAGTTGCTGTTGCCATGATTATCAAAGTTGTCGGCTACTATTTTACAGAAGTAATCCTTTATGGAAACTGGATCCTGCCATTCGGCTCCGTCCCAGGTAATATCATGCAACTAGTCATCGCCGGTATTATCGTTGTGCCACTAACAAAAGGGTTTAAGCAAAGAATTGTGCGTACTCAATAATAAGGGTGCCAGGCACCACAAAAAGACAAAAGGTATTTAAATGTCCTTGCTGAGAGGACATTTAAATACCTTTATTTATTGTTAAAAGGATAATATTTTAGTGATATGGAGAGCTAAAACTTTAATATATGAGATTAGATGTTTTATTTTTGCTCTTTTCTAAAAGATTGTTGCAATTAAATCAAAAAAATGTATATTATACTAACAATAGAAAAATTTGTAAATGTCTAATTAGGAGGTGTTTTTTAATGAAATTAAAGGGGTTCATAGTTACTTTTGGGTCGTTTGCACTGACAACTGCCTTCCTTTACTTGCTTGGTTATGTGTTTACTATTCCTTGGTTAATGTTGCAATACGAGTACACAGATAATGCAAGCGGATTCTTTGTATCAATAGGGTCGTTAGTTCCCTTAATAATCGGTTTGTTGATAAGTTTTATTGCCGAAAAAATTTATATATACAAATACCGACAAAAACTTGGTTGATTTTGACCAAGTTTTTTTTCACCCCTCGTTTAGCAATGGTTGATAAATTTAGTCTCTGACAAGAACTTAGAAGCATTTTCTTAATAACTTCTTTGGAAGGTATTTGCTTGTTTAGTCCCAAAAACGATACCAAAAATATGTAGTTATCAAGATACATCGTAGCTACTGCTTGAAATCTATCCATCCACTTTTTCAATCGTTTGTGATAGCCGTTGACGTTGTTTGATATGGTATATACTTTTCTTTTTGTACGGTTTTTTGCTTACATTGATGACCATGATTTTAATCTTGGCAACAATTTATGCAAAAACAGCATTTATTTTAGAGAAATCAAAGGTAAATATGAGGAGAAGCTATCTGAGCACTCTGATGAAAAAAGAAGGGGAAATCTTTGTGATTGTCGAAATATATTTCATAGAAAAATAGATTATTTTATATTGCTGTTTTTACCAATTGAATATGGCAATCAGTAAAATATAAAAAAATTCTCGAACTGAACTTTCGAGTGTTTAACATTTTACAGGGTAATATAAAAACAGGATTAGTCAAATCTCTATTTTGACCGTTTTTTTAATATAATATGTCAGGAAGTGAGCAAAGTTTGAAGGGAATGGTAGAAAGAAGGCTATCTTATTTATATACAGGAGAATTAACTTCAGTCATCGTTTTTGTTTTTGTCAGTTATCTATTTAATTATGCATTTCCAAATCTGCGAATGTATTCGCTATATTCCTTTTGGGCATCATTCATCCTTTTAGAATTTCTTCTAATACAAGGAACCATTTTTTGGTATGCAAAATTAAAAAGACTGCGAAAGGAGAATACGTCCATAACACCAATTAAGATCGTTCGACAGTTGTATCGTTTTAAAAGGCTAAACATAATGATGATTATCGTCACAATCATTGCATTTGTTTTTGATTTTATTAAATGGTATCCGTTGCTGCCAATAGGTGGGTTATCTATTGCATTATTGATTTATGCTTTTGCAATTTTAGAGTTTATTAACTATTTTTATATTCAACTCTCATACGGTAAAATCTCTGATATTAGACATTTGTTAAAAAGTAGAAAATGGAAGAAATCCTGTTTGAATAAGGATTTCAGACGCTTATTATAGGTGCTTTTGTTAAAGAAGTGAAGAGAAAAGCACTTCAAAGGTAGCCTACTAATCTTCTAAAAATATAAGTAACCCCGTTCAAACAAATTAATATTACCATCTCTCCAAACGAAAAAACAAATATAGTTAAAAATAAATCAAAGTAGAATTCGCCTATAGATGAAAAATCTGCTGTATCTGTTGTCAAAGATTTAAACAGAAAGAAAAAGAAAGTGGAGCATAGGAGTCCTATATAAATACATACCCAGTGATGATAAAAATTTATCTTAAATTTACTGCGCCAAATCCATACATTCAATGGCAAAAAAGTGATAAGAAAATATAAAAGCAGCAAATGGAAATCGGAATCTTTAACATAAAAGAATAGATACTGATGTAGACAAAAAATAACGATATTTATAAGGAAGATTAATAGAAGGGAACGCTTATGCTGCAAATTTATACCCCCAGTCAAAATTCATTTACTCATTAGAGGCAATCAAGGTTGATTCCAAAAAAATGAGGTAACGAAAGGGATTACTATCATTATGATAAAAATAAGGATATTACCGATAAGGCCGCAAAATTTAAAGTATCCTTTTTTTCCTAAGCAACCAAAGATTATCCCAATGATAGGAAAAATCCAAAGGAGTAATATAGAGAGAGCATTGGGAAAAGGAAAGCTCATAAAAAACGAAAGGATATAAGCCACAAAGGATAGGAAAAAAATAATAAAAGATCCAACACCAAAGAAATTCTGTTTCATAGTATCTCCTTTCCCTTTTTGTTTAATTTTACCATAATGATGTTTTTACTGAAATAGCGAAATAAAGTATTCTTTTTATGTTTAAAATAACTTTTATTAGAAGCTGTTTTTGCAATATAAATATATGTTTCATGGAAATAATATAATGAATCAAAAAGAAGGAAATATCTTTTCCATATGGAATGTAATACGCATGTCATTGTTTAGGAGTGAAATAGATGAAAAAAATTTTAGTTCTTGGTGGTACACGTTTTTTTGGAAGGAAGCTAGTGGAATTGCTGTTGGAAGAGGGGCATCAGGTTACGATAATGACCCGTGGGACAACAAGTCATCCATTTGGCGATCGAGTGGAGCATATCATCGGTGATCGCTCTATGAAGGAACAACTTAATAATCATTTTGAAGGACGAAAATTTGATATTGTTTATGACAATATTTGCTATACATCAAATGAAGCAAGGGATTTCTGTGAAGTTTTTAACGGGAACATTGGCAAGCTTGTGTTTACTTCTTCCTTATCGACGTATGCTGCAGATGGAAAGGAAAAGAGAGAAGAAGACTTTGATCCGTATCATTATCCGATAGCATGGGGAGATAAAGAGGCATTTACATATAACGAAGGAAAGCGACAAGCAGAAGCCGTTTTCTTTCAGTACGCAACATTTCCAGTTGTGGCAGTAAGGTTCCCCATTGTGTTAGGAGAAGATGATTACACACGCAGGTTGCATTTTCATGTGGAGGGGATTCAGAAAGGAAACGCAATTGGCTTTGTTAATATGGAAGCAGAAATGTCCTTTATTCTTGCCTCAGAAGCTGCAACATTCTTAAAATGGGCAGGTTTTTCAGACTTTGAAGGACCATTTAATGCAACGGCGAATGGAAAAATTTCTATGGGAGAATTAATCCATATAATCGAAAAGGTGACAGGGCATGAGGCGAAAATAACGTTAAAAGGGGACGAGGAAGATACATCCCCATTTGCCATTCCTGCCACATGGTATATGAATACGGAAAAGGCAGAAAAAGCGGGCTTTGAGTTCAGTAACCTGGATAATTGGTTGCCAGCTTTGATTGAGGAAATTGCAAGTAAAGATAAGCATTGATTGCGATGGTTAAGAAGAATTTGTTATATTTTGGTGAAGTGGAGGATGAATAAAGGGATAGTTATAGGAGGAGAAAAATGGCTTATGATTTAGATTGTCCTTTATGTAATCCACATAAAGATAGCGACCAAAATATCGTCCTGGAGAATGAAACATGTTATTTTTTGCAACATAACAAACATCAAGGTGTCTTAGAGGGTAGCGGTTTAATAATTCCTAAAAACCATCACAAGGACGTCTTTGAGTTAACACAAGAAGAGTGGACCGATACATATGAGCTAGTACATAAGGCAAAAAAATTTATAGATAATAACCATTCTCCTGATGGCTATACAATAGGATGGAATGTAGGCAAAGTCTCTAACCAAGAGATTTATCATTGTCATCTTCACCTAATCCCAAGATATAAGGATGAACCATTGGCTGGAAAGGGAATTAGATATTGGTTAAAACAAGAGGGAAATAGACGAGTGAAAGGGGAAAGTGAATAGCTTTTAGGGTGTTTGAGACACCAAAACAAGATAATGTAGTCATTTTTAATCCATACAGAAATAACCACTGAAATTGTTTGTTCAGTGGTTTTCTTTTTGTAGGATCAGATTCCTTCGTTGCTTTATATATAAAAATTTTAGCGATTTTTTCTATTGAGAATATGGTAAGTAAAAATCGCTTAACAACTTCTAGGTAGTTTTTTGTTCACTAATGTCTCTAAACAAACCGTTTCAAATCATTGATCGCCTGCAAATGCATGCCTTCATGAAAAATCGTTCGAATTAATACTTGTTCTATTGTGTGCATGCCCATATCGATTGGGGGATATTCTTTTTCAAGCTCATTGCGATATTTTTCTAATATTTCTTGTGGTTGTGCGTTTAAAAGCTCTTTTAATTCTTGGAAGGACGGTGTCTCCTCTGTAAAATTGGCTGGTGTTGTACCAAAGCCAAACCATTGATTGAATTGCTTCGAAGTAGGAGAGGCTTCTTTTGTTAATGCCTCGATCCATAAAAACTGATCGAGATAAAGATGACCGAGATTCCAGCGGATATTATTATTAAATCCATCTGGAATAATTTCTGCTTGCTCGTCTGTCATCATTTCAACAGTCCCTAACAGTTCCTTCCGATACGTTTCCAATTGTTTAAATAAATTTTCATGACGTGCTTCCATTTTACACACTCCTTAAACATAAACTCACAATCATTTATTCGATATGGCGATATCTATTTCCTGCACGGGAAGAATAGTGATTTTTTCTAATGGAAATACTAGAAAAAACAGGAATAAAGATAGGAGAAAAACGATGCCTCGTAAAGATGAAGAGATTAGCGAAGAAATAGAAAAGGAACCGCTGAATACGAACAAGAAAGAGGGGGAAGTAGATAAATTAAACCGCATGCTAGCAGCGGTGTTGGAGTATATTTCAGACGATGAGGTAGAAGAAATCGATATTGATTACATATTGGATCAAACAGAAGGGCTTCGTGCTTGGTGGAATCAATACCGAGAGAAAAACCGTAAGCGCATGGAAGAAGAAATCAAAGAATCATTAGGGGGACTGTCCCTTGAGGAGCTAGAGAAGATTCGGGAACAAATTAAGGCTAAACAATAAGACAAATGGTTTTCATCCATAAAAGATGAAAGCCATTTTTTCATTTCACCAAGCTAAAGAAATGATTATATCGAAATAGTGGTGTGAACAACAACATTCCTTTGATAGAATGAGAGAATGGAATATCCTAGAAGAATATTAAGAAAATCTTAAGAATTTTGCTTAGCAGATATTAAGATTTTTTGCCTATGATAGAGACATCGAAGAGAGAGAAAGCAGGTGGTTGTTGTTGGAGAAAGTAAATGTGCTAGTGGTGGATGATGAGAAAGAAATTCGAGATGCCATTGAAATATATCTTAAAAACGAAGGGATTACCGTTTTAAAAGCAAGTGATGGACTAGAGGCATTAGATATTTTAATGGAACAAACCGTTCATTTAATTCTAATGGATATTATGATGCCGAATTTAGATGGGATTTCTGCTACTTATAAAATTCGTGAACAAAAAAATATTCCGATTATAATGCTGACAGCGAAAAGTGAGGATACGGATAAAATATTAGGCTTGCAAATAGGCGCTGATGATTATATCACAAAACCATTCAATCCAATGGAGCTAGTCGCAAGAGTGAAATCGCAATTACGAAGATATGTGACACTTGGAACCTTTGATGGTGTGAAGAAAAAAATAGACCTTCATGGATTAACATTAGACCAGGAGGCAAAAGAAGTAGCGGTAAATGGAGAAGGTGTAAAGCTAACGCCGATTGAATATAAAATCGTTGTATTATTAATGAAAAATGCAGGCAGAGTGTTCTCTATTACGGAAATTTATGAAAGTGTATGGAAGGAACCTGGGTACAATGCTGAAAACACGGTGGCAGTACATATTCGAAAAATCCGCGAGAAAATCGAAGTGGATCCAAAAAATCCGCGTTTCTTAAAGGTGGTGTGGGGCATTGGCTACAAAATCGAGAAATAAAGGGCTTTTTATTGTTTGGACATTGCTTATTACAATCGGGCTTAGTGGAATTGCTTCGATAGATATGTGGTTTAATAAGTACATGCAATCAGATTTTTATAAAACATCCATCTTTCAAGATAAAATGTATTATTATATGGATCTTTTAAGTGAGAATGAGTTATATTATATTCCGATAGAAGAAGCGAAGAAGAATATAACTGTGACAGAAAAAGAAATAAATGATTACCGTTATTATTATGGTGATTTGAATGAACAAATCCAAATTATAAAAAGTCAGTATGAGGAACAAATTCAAACTGCTAAATCTACAGGAAGCACGGAAGCAGAACAGTTATATACAGATGAAAGAGATAAGAAAATCTCTGATATCACTAAAAATTTTCAAAGTAATGAATATGTAGAAGAAAAGATTAAAAAAGAAAAAGCACGACAATTAGATGAATACTATCAAGACTTACAGAATAGGGAATATGAGTATAAAGACTGGGCTGATTCCTTCCAGTATTATTTTGAAAATAAGAAAACGGGAGAAATTATAACAAACGTTGAGGTTGCTCCGGGTGAAAAGATCGATAGTAAGTTAAATCAGAAGAATACAAAATTTCTTCGCGATATCCACGTTGATCCCAAAGATGAGTGGGAACAACACTATATTACCTTAGATTCTCCTTGGTATGAGTTTGGTTATAAAGACACAGTTGCGACAGAAGTGTCTATTCTCAATAACATCAAAGTAAAAAGAGGCAGCTTTGAAGGAATAATTGCAGTTCCTAACAATTTAAATGCCAATAGTATGATAAATAAAGAAGTGGATAACTATAAATCACAACAAAAGCAAGCAATCTCTTTTAGTGTCATTAGTATTATTAGTTTAGTTGCAAGTTGCTTCCTCCTTTTAACTAGAAGAAGCATTTTAACACAATGGGAAAACTCATTTTATAAGAAAGTTCCAATAGATATTGGCATTATTTTCCTTATTATAAGTGTAGCGGTTGGGATAATCGGTATATGGGGCGTAATTGATCAATTTGAGATACACCTATATAATGAGGGATCGTATTGGAAGGGGATTATTTTATTTGGATGTTTAGCTTGGCTGTTTATATCTTTGTCATTTATTCAAATTTCTCTTTTATATAAAGAAAAATTAAAAGGGGATAAATTATTTTGGACGAAAACGTTTGTTGGAAAATGTATAAAAACAGTAAAGAAACCACTTTTGCAATTATTTTCAAGTAGAACTCCGTTAACTAAATTAATTCTTTGTTTAATCATTGTTTTCGTACTAGGTATCAGTTTAATGGCAACACTTATAGAACCAGTATTAGCACCGTTCTATCTTGTAGCAGTAATAATAATTGGAATACCAGTGATCCATTATTTGGTAAAAAATACAAAGTCTTTAAATCAGCTAGTCCTATATACAAATGAGATTATGAATGGTCGGAAAGTAAGCGATCTAGAGATTAAGGCCTCTAGTGAACTTACAACTTTAGTAGAGACTATCAATACACTAAAAAATGGCGTGATTTTCTCTCAAAATGCCCAAGCAAAAAGCGAACGCCTAAAAACCGAATTAATTACCAATGTCAGTCACGATCTACGAACGCCTTTAACATCTATCATTAACTACACGGAATTATTGAAAAATAAAAATCTATCAGAGGAAGAAAAGGACGGCTATCTGGCTATTATTGACCGAAAATCACAGCGGTTAAAAGTATTGATTGATGATTTGTTTGAGGTTTCGAAAATGGTTAGCGGCAATGTGGAATTGAAGAGGGAAAAGGTAGATTTAGTGCAGCTTTTACAGCAAGCATTAGGAGAATATGATGAAACAATCAAAGCCTCTACTCTTGATTTTCGTGTAACCAATCAAGAGCCGTCGATTAATGCAGTAGTAGATGGGCAGAAGCTATGGAGAGTATTTGATAATTTAATAGGAAATATTTTGAAGTATTCCTTGGAGCATTCTCGTGTCTACCTTTCGATTAAACAAGAAAAAGGGCAAGCAATTCTTCAATTTAAAAATATTTCTAAGTATGAACTAGATGACAATATGGATGAATTATTTGAGCGTTTTAAACGAGGGGATACCTCTAGACATACGGAAGGATCCGGACTTGGACTTGCGATTGCAAAATCGATTATCGACCTTCATGAGGGAATGATGACAATAGAGACAGATGGAGACTTATTTAAAGTTACCTTAGCGCTACCTGTAAATGAACAGCGAAGCTAAAAATGAATAAGAAACAAGCAGCCTATCTGTACTCATTGGTTTACCCGATTACGAGAAATAAAGTAATTGCAAGGAAAATAGTATTTGATGTACTAAAGGAATATAAACATGTTGAAGAAAAAATAATCATTCGCAAAGCCATTAACAAAGCGATTGAAGCAGGGAAAGCTAAGATAGGATAGAAGGTACTTCCTTTTCGATGATGAAAAGGAAGTATTTTTTTACTAGAAATATATGTTAAAATAATTTAAAAGATTATGAATAATCACAGAAAGAAGGAAAGAAAAGTGACCATCAAAAAAATCGGTATTGTAGGGCTTGGAGCGATTGGGGCAGTATACGGCAAAATGCTTCAGGAAGTAGAAGGATTAGAAGTACAAATTATTGTCGATGAGCATAGAAAAACAAGATATGAAAAAGAAAAATTCTACATAAACGACGAAGAAACTTCCTTTCATTACATCCATCCAGATACACAATCAGAAGCCTTTGATTTGGTTCTCCTTGCAGTAAAATATGGACAGCTTCAAGAAGCAATCTCCCTAATTCGTCCATTTGTAGGAGAGAAAACAGTAATTCTTTCCTTATTAAATGGGATTACAAGCGAGGAAGAAATTGCACAAAGCTATGGGGAAGAAAAGATTCTCTATTCCATCTGTAATGGCATTGACTCAACAAGAGAAGGCAATCGAATCTATTACAGTACTCCTGGAATCATCACTTTTGGGGAGAGAGTAAATATAGAGCTGACGGATCGCGTAAAAGAGGTCAAAGAATGCTTAGAAAGAGCAAATATACCAGTTGATGTACCAGAAGATATGGAGCGTGCTTTATGGAATAAGTTCATGATTAACGTAGGCATGAATCAAGCTTCAGCTGTAACAAGAGCACCATATGCTTATTTTCAAAAAGATGGACAAGCAAGAGAGCTAGCAAAAAGTGCGATGAAGGAAGTAATTCAGCTTGCACAGGCAAAGGAAATTGACTTAACAGAACAAGACATGGATTATTTTTTTGCCAATGTGCTAAGCAAAGTTGGCGGGAAAGGAAAGACATCGATGCTGCAGGATATCGAAGCTGGCAGAGAAACAGAAGTCGCTTTATTTGCCGAAAAAGTTATCGATTATGGTCAGAAGCTTGGGATTGAAACACCTATTAATCAAGCATTCTATCGAATTATTAAAACAGTGGAGGAAATGCAAGGGTAGAAAAGCTCTAAAAAGAACGGGGGATTCAAATGGTTCAAAGCACACAACAGTCCTATTCGCCGCCAAAACATATCGTTTCAGCAGCGACGATCATTATTAACGAACAAGGCGAAATTTTATTAATCAAGGGACCTAAGAGAGGATGGGAAATGCCAGGCGGACAAGTGGAAGAGGGGGAGTCCTTGAAAGACGCCGCAATAAGAGAAGCAAAAGAAGAATCAGGTATTGATATTGAGATTGTAAAATTTTGTGGAATATTCCAAAATGTGAACCGTTCCATATGCAATACGCTGTTCTTAGCAAAACCAGTTGGGGGAGAATTAGCTACTTCTCCAGAAAGTTTAGAAGTAGGATTTTTTCCCATAGAGGAAGCGCTGAAGATGGTGACATATAAGAATTTTAGGGGAAGAATAGAGAAATGTTTGGATGAAAGTAGCCAGCCTTTTTGTGTAGCTTTTTAAAGAAGTATCCAGAAATAGAATGGTGGTGAATTATTTGAGCAGCTACAAAGCAGTGCTATTTGATTTAGATGATACCTTGCTTGATAGAGATAATGCAGTAGATAAACTGTTTTTCATTTTATTAGAAAAATGTTATGAGGATATTGATGATTCCACAAAAAGGGAAATGCTGCAAGAATTTAAAGAACAGGACAAGCGATGCTATGGTCAAAAGGATAAAACAAAGGTTTTTGAAGCATTTTTCGATTCTTTTCCACCAAAACATAGAATACCACACAATGACATATTAGCTTTTTGGAATCAGCATTTTCCGTATTGTTTTTCTGTAAATCAAGATAGATTAAACATATTAAATAGGCTAAAGAGTCAAGTGAAGGTTGCAATTATCACAAATGGCACCGTCCATAGACAAAAAGCAAAAATAAGGAGCACCAATTTACATCATTATTTTGATACAATCATCATTTCTGATGAAGTGGGGATTAGTAAACCGGACAAACGCATTTTTGAACTAGCTTTAAATAAGCTTAATGTGCAGCCAGAGGACACATTATTCGTTGGCGATGACTTAGAAAGAGATATTGGTGGTTGTCAAAATGCCAATATAAAAGGGGTATGGTTTAATCCACTTAGAATCAAGAATGATACCGAGATTAAACCATTTGCTGAAATTGATTCTTTTGATCGATTATTAAGCTATTTTACATAAGTCAATAAGAGGAGTGCTCCATGAAGGTATCTTTAATTGTAGCGATGGACGAGAACAGAGTAATTGGGAAAGAAAATGATATTCCTTGGAGGATTCCGAGAGATTGGGAGTATGTGAAAAAAATAACTTCAGGGCATCCCATTATTTTGGGGAGAAAAAACTTCCAATCCATTGGAAAAGCATTAAGAAACAGAAGGAATATCGTCTTATCTAGAGATAGAGAGTTAGTATTGGACGGCTGTGAAATGGCACATTCATTAGATGAAGTATTTACATTATGTGAAAAGGAAGAAGAAATATTTATTTTTGGTGGCGAAGAAATATATATAATGTTTCTTCCATATGTAGAATCAATGTACATAACCAAGATTCATGCAGAATTTGAAGGGGACACGTTCTTCCCAAATGTTGATTTAAATGAATGGAAGGAGACATCTGTTACCAAAGGAATAACAGATGAAAAAAATCCTTATTCTTACTATTTTCATGTTTTCGAAAGAGAACCTCTTAAGCGATTGTGAAAGGTTAAATTACATGGATTAGGATGGGGAATAGGCCTGTTATTTTCATCGTATATCGTCGATTCTATTTGAGCAATTAAAGATAATTAAAATAAACGGAGATTTTCCGGTTAAACAGCAAAATAGTGCTTGGTTAGGGATAAATAAGCGGAGATTTTTCGCTTAAGCAATGTAAAAGAAGTGATTTTGAGATTTTTCAAGTAAATAGACGGAATTTATACCTTAATTTAGGCTATTTTCCGTGCTGATTTCTAATTAAGAGAAATTTATCCGCTTATTTCCCCAGCCAGTCTACTATAGTGTCTCCTTTAATTTAACGAGTAAAGACGGAAAGCTTGGGAAAAATCCCATGCTTTCGTATGTTAGTAAATTGCATCCCATATTTGTGCTGCAATTTCAGTTTTATGGAAACAAACTACCCTTAAAAAACAAACCCAAAATAAGCTTCTTCCTGCTCCAAATCCTCAAAATATTTGATGCCCATATACTGAAAGCCGATTTTGCCAAGTATGTTTAAAGAAGCCTTGTTTTCGATACTAGCAGAAGCAATTACTTTTTGAACACTTCCTTGCTCCTCAGCAAACTTCATACATGCAATGGCTGCTTCTGTCGCATAGCCTTTGTTCCAATTGTCTTTTGTAAAATGGAAAATAAGCTCTACTTCGTCCAAAGAATCCTCTATATTAAAGCCAGCTGCCCCAATCACCTGATTAGTAGCTAAATCAACCACTCCGTAAACAGAAAGGCCAAAATCAGCTTGACATTGCTGGTAAAAGTCAATAACTTGAGGAAGTAAGGCAGAGTCAGTACTCCCGCCACAATAGGTCATGACTTCTTCCCTTCCCCAAAACTGTTCACATGCTTCTACATCCTCTAATGTTAATAATCGATAACCTAATCGCTCACTCGTAAAAAGAAACTCCAAGAAAAAAACTCCTTTAATCATTCTATTATTCATTTAACCATTTTAGCGTATGGGAATCATTTTATGCAATTAAATGGAGAGTGGGGAAGTGAAAGAGAGAATATTAACAAATGGAAAAGACACAATAGATTACAGTGATTATCCATTGTGCCTTTAAGTATGACGTTATATAAATGAAAGGTTAGAGACTTTCTTCTAATGAATTTTCATACTTCCCAATAGATGCTGTGATGCATTCTGCGAGTTCGGAACAATTTCCCTCAAACATGTGAAATGTTAAGGAATGAATTAAATGATCAAATTGATCATGGGTAGAATCTGATTTGCTCAGCTCAGTAGACCAATTAATTTTAGGGATAGAAATAACAAAAGAATCAGTTGTTTTCATGATATATAATTTCGTATCTTTTAGTCCTAATGGAGCAATATCTTCTAGTAAGGTAATCATTACAACAACCTCCCCATTTTTTATTTCCATTATACTCCTTTTTTTCGACGTTTTTTTCCAAAAATAGAAGATTTAAATAAAATGTCAAATGAATGATATGTTTGCAATATAAAAGTGTTTTTTGTTTAAAAAAATGAAATGGCAGTTTGACAAAAAAGAACAACTGTTGTATAGTTGGTTACATAACTAATCAACCGTTCAACGTATGAGGGAAGGAGAAATCCGTGAAAGCTGTTTTTGATGACTCAAAGCCTATTTTTCAGCAAATTTCAGATATGATAGCAAATGAAATTGTGGAAGGGGAGCTTGTAGAAGGTGATCAAATCCCTTCTACGACTGAAATTTCTAAGTTTTACCAAATCAATCGAGCAACTGCGCAAAAAGGGCTTGCAGCATTGGTTGAGGCTGGATATGTATATAAGCAACGTGGTGTTGGCATGTTTGTTGCAGAGGGTGCCAAACAAAAGCTGCTGGAAAAGCGTAAAGAAGACTTTTACAACGAATATGTAAAACCAATGATGGAAGAAGCAAAGCGTATTGAAATAAAAAAAGTAGAATTACTTCAAGTAATTAAGGAGGATTATACAGATGATTAAACTCGAAAATGTGTCGTTTTCCTATGGAAATGTGCCAGCTCTAAAAAATATAAATATTTCAGAAACAGAACCGATCATTATGGGGCTATGGGGGCGAAATGGATCTGGAAAGACGACGTTTATGAAGCTTTTATCTGGTCTGGAAAATATCGATGCCGGTTCTATTAATGTGAATGGTATAACACCGTATAACAATAAAGAAGCAATGAACAACATAACGTATATTCAAGAAAATCACCCCTTTTCGATTCTTTGGAAAGTTGAGGATGCGCTTCGTTTTGGTGCTCTATTTAATAAAAACTGGGATGGAGAGCTAGCTGAACATCTAGTTACTTTATTTGAATTGCCAAGAAAAAAGAAAATCAAAAATTTCTCTAAAGGGATGCAAACAATGCTACAAATTGTCTTGGGACTCGCTAGTAAAGCTCCTGTAACCATTATGGATGAACCAACAAATGGCCTTGATGCCTATATGAGAAAGCAATTTTATGATGCACTTCTAGATACGTATGAGGAAGATCCTCGTTTTATTATTTTATCGACCCATCATATTGATGAGATTGAAGCAATGTGTGAAAAGATTGCGATTATCAATGAGCAGACAATTGTACGCTATGAAGAAACGGAAGAGTTGAAAATGCATGGTATTCTATTATCTGGTTCAGCGGAAGCGATAGAGCCTTTAATAGAAGGGCAGAGCCTTTTAGAAAAAAGAAAACTTGGCAAACAAATCAATGTGATGATTGATGATATATTTACTGAGGAGTGGAAAGCAAGAGCTAACAAAGCTGGCGTTACAGTGGAAAAAGCGAAATTGCAGGATTATCTAGTTAACTATACAACGAAAAAAGAGGTGCAAAAAGTATGAATACTTTTACTGGACCATTCAAATTAATGATGAGAGAAATGAGCTTAACATTTTATATAAATGCAGCTATTACTTTTGTGCTCTTTGCTTTCTATAATATTTTAGGATTTATTGGTGTTGCAGACGCTGGATCCTTTATCTTATTCGGTCCTCTATTTATTGTCTTTCTCATCTATCCGTTTGCTAATTTTAGTGGATACAAATATATTCTTTCTCTAGGCGGTACTAGAAAACAATTTGTTTTTGCTTTGTATCTTACAGCATTCATTTATGGTGTTATTAGTGTCGTAGTCCTTAATCTATTTTATCTCATTACTAATCATATAAATGGGTCGATTAATCTTTTGCATTTAGCAGAACTCACAAAAAGCTCTAATTGGCTTGTATATGTATGGGTAGATTTTTGTTGGCTATTCTTTTTATTTAGTTTAGGGATGATTATAAAAACGATTTGGTTTAATTATGGGACGATTTTATCCCTTTCAGCAGCGACATTCCTTGTAGTTATCGGTACGATTGTAGTCGTTTTTGGAGATATGGGCTGGTTAACAGAATTGATTTTTACGAAACATCTCCAATTTGTTGCGATTTTGCTTGGAATAGCCATTGTCTTTCTTCTTTCAGCCTATTTATTAATGAAAAATGCCCCTTTAGAAAAAAGCAATCGTATGTTTATTAGACAAAAGAAAGCATTTTAATCATCATGAAAAGAGCCAAAAGAATTGGCTCTTTTATATTTATAGCATGGATTTTCTTATAATAAATTCTCATTAATAATCTTTTTAACAGAAGGCATCTCAATAAGCTCTTCACCAAAAGTATAGACGCCCCTTTAGGTTATAGTTTTAATTCACCTTTTATCACTGTCAGAAATCGATTATTCCAAATTGCTTCATGATGATTAATAATATCCTCTGCACGTAAAACGGGACCATTAATCGTACTTTGGGTGTTTTGGAAAAGTAGATTATTTTGAAATCCCAAGCTATAGGCTGCTCGAATAGTAGTATCAAGACAAAACTCAGTTTGAGCACCAGCAAAAATAAGCTGTTTTATTTTCTTGCTTTTTAGATAATCCAAAAGTTCTGTTTGATAGAAAGCGTCCCATTTTGTTTTTCTGATTATCTTATCCTCAGAGGAAACCAATAAAGTTTGATGAAGTTTCCAATCATCTTTTCCCTCAAAAAGTTCATCCTGTTCATTTGAATCTGTATGTTGGATAAAAATAACCTGAATATTTTTTTCGTGAGCTTGATTGATTAGTATATTGATATTTTGTACAATTTGATCCTTATTGAATAAACAGTATTGGGGATGGTTAAAGAAAATTTCTTGCATATCGATGATAATAAGTGCTTGTCTCATAAAATAACACTTCCTGTTTGTTTCTTTTAAAGTATAGCAGATGGAAAAGGAGCTAAACAAGGACATTTAAGAAAGATTCAAGGCTAATAAATTCAAAGCAATAGGTCCGTCTTCATATCCTCTTTGTTTAAAAGTCAGAATAAACGAGTTTTAGTGTTGAATATATGATAGAATAGACTATAATCAAAAATGCGAACGTATATTCTTTTTAGGAGTGGCGTTATTGAAGAATTCATATATTACTAGTGCACTAAATCAAATAGAAATAGCTTTAAAAACAATAATCAAAATAATAGAGACATTAGAAGAGGCTGACTTACAGAAAAGGCCAGCAAGTAATAAACGTTCGATAGGTGAGCTATTAGAACATATTGCTGTAATTTGTAAGGCTGATTTATTGATATTAAACGGTTCGATTCAAAAAGAGATGACGGAATACTATTCTAGTGTTTCATTAAAAAGTGTCAAGGATGTAAAAGATGCTATTGCCTATAATTATGAAACATTAAAAGAAAGCTATAGCAATCTCACAGAAACAGAATTACAAGAAAGAACGACATCATATTGGGGAGCAACCTATACAAGGTATGAATGGCTATTAGAAATAGTCGCACATATCTATCATCATAGAGCTCAATTACATACACTGCTAGTTTACTGTTATGGAAAAGATGTAAATATTTCATTATTTGAATAAGCTGTATCAATAGATACATATATTTTCTAGAGCAACATTTGCTGTTTTAGATAGAGCGGGCCATAATTTGCAGGTTGAACAAGCAAAGTTATTTACTTCTATTATCAATGAGTGGTTAGATAGAGTAGAAGAAGACATTAGCCTTACTCAGGAGAAGTAGACAATTGACTGGGTAAAAGACATTATTCATTTTACAAGGTTTATGCCAATGAATAGTGTTTTTTTGTGCAATCATATGTTAATTGAGGGCTTTAATGAAGATTTATTAGACAACTTAGATTCAAAAAAATTAAAAAAGGGTAGAAAACTGATAATTATAAAAAAAAGGAAAAGAATAAATTTGTAGTAAAATGAATCATCTAAAGTGTACCACTCTTTAGTATGTGACATATAATTTATGAAAAAGGTGATTTATTATAAAACATTTTTGGAAGCCATTCACATTTTTTGTGACGATCAGCCTCTTTATTCTATTTTTCCGCTATACCGATATCTTACAGGCTATTCGTCAAGGGGAGATTGATTCTGTCACATCTGTATTTAAAGATAATATTACTTATGCACTTATAGTAAGTTTATTTATAATGATTATTCAAAATAGCTTTACCGTTATCCCGTTAATATTAGTTATTACCCTAAATTTTTACTCGTTTGGCTTCTTTTATGGCTTTTTGTGGAGTTGGTTGTCAAGTGTGATAGCAGCAATGATTATCTTTCTTGCTATACGCTTTTGGTTTCAAGATTTCGTTCATAGCAAAGTCAAAAATCACCAAGATATGCTTGATAAAATCGAACATAAAGGAATGAGATATGTAATCTATGGTAGGGTTTTTCCTTTCTTCCCGACTAGTATTTTAAATATCATTGCAGGAGTAAGCAATATTTCTTTGCGTCCTTTTACCATTGGAACAGCGATAGGAAATTTCTTTTACTTTTTTGTCCTTGCATTAATTCCCTACGGTGTATTCTCCACAAATATTAATCCACTCGCACTAATTGTTATTATTTTGCTGATTACTGGAATTTTTTATTATTTTAACAGAAAAAAGCCATCCTTTATGGAAAGAGTAAAGGAAATGAAGAAAAGAGCATAATCAAATTTTCCGAAAGGTAGAATATCTACTTTTCGGTTTTTTTCATCTCCGACTTTATAATTTAGAATAATATATTTGGAAAGAAAGTTTATACTTACTTTTTCTTGACAATCCATTAAAAAGAAATTATAGTAATTATGAAATCGATACCATAGAAGAAAGGAATGCTTTTTATGGCTACAATAAAGGATGTGGCGAAAAAGGCAGGACTATCTGTTTCAACAGTTTCTCGATATTTAAATAATCATCCTTATATTTCCGACGATAAACGAGAAAAAATCAGAAAAGCAATGGTGGAGCTCAATTATACTCCTAGTTCTGTTGCAACTCAGTTGAGGTCGAAAAAGGGTACAATGATTGGCATTTTGGTATCTCGTATTACCAATCCATTTTTTTCATATTTGGTTGACTCCATTGAGAGGCAAGTGAAACTACATGGATACAATGTTTTAATTATGCAAACTTATGATGATAAACATGCGGAGATCAAAATGTTGGAGATGCTAAAGCAGCAAGTCCTTGCAGGTCTAATCATGTGTTCAGTAGAAGGAGACCCTGCTGTTATTGAATCTTATCGAGAATTTGGACCAATCGTATTATGCAACGAACAAATTCCTAGTACAACGATACCACAAGTTTACACAAATCAAGAAAAGGCAACGTATGATGCTATTAACTTCTTAATTAAAAAAGGTTACCGCAAAATTAGTTACTGTACGGGAGGTAGCTTAACTCAAGGTGGACATGGGAATGCTCGTACCAGAGGATTTGAGAAAGCAATAACAGAAAATCAATTGCAAATGAAAATAGATTGGATATTCAAACAGGTTCATACAATTAAAGATGGTCAGGAAATTGCGAAGAAAATTTTGGCTTTGCCTCCTGAAAATCGACCAGATGCAATTTTTACAAGTAGCGATGAAGTTGCTAGTGGAATCCTCCAAATTATGATGGGAGCTGGAAAGAAGATTCCAGAAGATTTAGCAATCATGGGTTTTGATAATCAACCATTTACCGCAATGTTAACAGTACCATTGACAACCATTTCACAACCAGTAGAAGCATTGGGAAAAGAAGCGACTAATTTGTTGATGGCACATCTTGATGGAATAAATTATCAAATTGATCATTCGGAATTAAATTTAGAACTAATTATCAGAGAATCTGTGTAAACAGATTCTTTTAAAAACAGTGTTATGGTATCGATATCATAAAAGGGGGAACGTGTAATAATGGAAAATGCCTTTCAAAAAGATACACCAAAGATATTCATGGAAAAACCAATATGGTGGAAAGATGAAGTTGTTTATCAAATTTATCCAAAAAGTTTTTATGACAGTAACAATGATGGAATTGGTGATATCAAGGGGATAACTCAAAAATTAGATTACTTAGAGAAACTTGGAATAACTATGCTTTGGATTTGTCCAATTTTCACCTCACCAATGGTTGATAACGGCTATGATATTTCTGATTATAAAGGTATTCAACCGGAATTTGGCACAATGGCTGATTTTGATGAATTATTGACAGCCGCTAAAAAGAGGGGAATCAAAATTATTTTAGATTTAGTTGTGAATCACTCTTCTGATGAGCATGTATGGTTTCAATCTGCCCTAAATGATCCAACAAGCAAATATCGCAATTATTATATTTTTAAAAAAGGAAAAAATGCTAGTCCTCCAAACAATTGGCGTTCAATCTTTGGTGGAAGCGTTTGGGAAAAAGTTCCGAATGAAGAAAATATGTATTATTTTCATACATTTGATAAAAAGCAGCCTGATCTTAATTGGGAGAATCCAATTCTTCGTCAAGAAATTTATGACATGATAAATTGGTGGTTAGAGAAAGGTATTTCTGGGTTTCGAATTGATTCGATTACTTTCATTAAAAAGGACCAAGACTATGCAGATGTAACCCCAGATGGTGCGGACGGATTAGCTAGTGTAAAGCATAAAGGCCGGAATCGTCCTGGCATTAAAGATTTCTTGACTGAACTGAATCGTGAGACTTTCCAAAAATATGAATGTGTTTCGGTTGGAGAAGCTCCAGGAGTTACATATGAGGAATACGATCAATACATTGGTCATAATGGCTATTTTAATATGATATTTGATTTTCATTATGCCGATATAGATGTAGAAAGTGGAAGTGAATGGTTTAGAAGAACTAATTGGCAAGTCAAGGAACTTAAGGATCAAATTTTCAAAAGCCAAGAGGCAATTCAAAGAAACGGCTGGGGAGCCAATTTTCTGGAAAATCATGATCAGCCTCGCTCTATCTCAAAGTATATCAATGATCCAAAATATCAAAATGACATTGGTGCTAAGGCATTAGGTACTTTGTTTTTCTTCCTAAGAGGAACACCTTTTATTTATCAAGGGCAAGAACTGGGAATGAAGAATTTTATTCGGGAAACAATTGCTGATTTTAATGATGTATCTAGCCTTGATAATTATCAACGATCAATGTTAGAAGGCTTCACTAGTAAAGAGGCATTGGAGTTTGTCAACCAGCGTTCCCGTGATAATAGTCGAACACCTTTTCAATGGAATGCTAGTGAAACAGCAGGGTTTAGTGAGTCTACTTCACCATGGTTGAAAGTAGTTGGGGATCATAAGACAATAAATGCTGAGTTACAAATGGAACAGGAAGATTCAGTATTTTATTATTATAAAAAAATGATTCAATTAAGAAATAGCTCAAAATATCGTGATACGTTGATTTATGGAGAGTTTGTTCCTGTTAATACCAATGATTACATTATTGCATATGAAAGAATAATAGATACGGAGACGATTCAAGTAGTAATTAATCTAAGAAATCAAGCTTCTTTTATCGATGGAATTAGTGGAGAGATTCTATTAAATAATTATTCAGAGATAACTTGTGAGAGAAACGGATTGAAATTACAACCATATCAAGCACTTGTGCTAAGAAAGGATAAAAATCATGAATAAGGAACTGAATTACCAAGATATTGCCAAAAAAATTGTTGCTGTAGTCGGAGAAGATAATATCGTCTCCGCTACACACTGTGCTACTAGACTACGCTTACAAGTAAAAAATCGTAAAGCAATTGATGATTCACGTGTTGAAGAAGTAGAACAGGTAAAGGGTGTATTTTATAATGCTGGGCAATACCAAATTATTTTAGGGACAGGGATTGTTAATAAAGTTTATGCAGAAATGCAATCGCTTTATTCTTATAGAGAAAATTCAAAAGATGAAATGATTAAAGATGATTCTTCCAAGTTGCAGCGTGCTGTTCGTAATATTGCTGATATTTTTGTTCCCATTATCCCTATTTTAGGAGCGACCGGTCTATTCCTTGGGTTAAAGGGTGTTCTCTTTAATGAAACTGTATTAAACACAATGGGGTTATCACCAGAAACGATTCCTGCTTGGTTAACTGCAATGGTAACGGTTTTAACCGATACAGCATTTGGTTTTCTGACTGCCTTCATTTGCTGGTCTGCATTTAAAAAAGTGGGTGGACTACCGATTATTGGGTTTCTAATTGGGTTGATGTTAGTATCACCAGCTTTACCAAATGCTTACGCAGTTGCTGAAGGAACAGCAGACCCCATTTTGGCTTTTGGCTTTATTCCTTTGGTAGGATATCAGGGTTCCATCTTAACCGCTTTGATTACAGGAATTATTGGCGCAACTCTTGAAAAGAAACTTCGAAAAGTAATGCCAAATTCGATGGATTTAATTTTTACACCATTCGTAGTCATCTTGGCTTCTGTTTTTATTGCATTATTTATCTTAGGTCCTTTAGTTCATGGTTTTGAGTCACAAGCTGTCAAAGTAATTGAGATTTTTTTACACTTACCATTAGGAATTGGTGGGTTAATTATCGGTTTCCTCTATCCGATTGCTGTAATGACAGGGATGCATCACATGTTTATCATGATTGAAACTTCTTTGATTGCTTCCACTGGATTTAATCCTTTGATTACTGTTTGTGCTATGTATGGATTTGCCAATGCTGCTGTTTGTTTAGCTATTGCTTTGCGAACTAAAAGTGCTTCGGTCAAGACGGCTGGTATTTCTGCGACTGTAACTCAATTATTAGGTGTCAGTGAGCCTGCATTATTTGGAGTTGTCATGAGGGCAGGTATGAAAGCAATTGGTGTTATGCTTGCAAGCTCAGCAATTGGTGGTATGGTACTATCGTTTTTGGGTATCCAAGCAAACAGCTACGGTTTAGCAGTGCTATTATCACCTTTAATGTATATATATAGTCCTTATCAAGTGACAACTTATTTATTAGTTGGAATTGGAACCGTTATCTTAGCATTTGTTTTGACCAACTTAATTGTTTTTAAGAAAGAAAAAGCAAAACCGAACTCAAAAAAATTATCAGGCACCAATGAAACTGCACTCAACACAAGAGTATATGCACCAATTGAAGGAGAGATTGTTCCTATTACTGAAGTAAATGATAAAGTTTTTGCAAATAAGATGATGGGTGAAGGCTTTGCTGTTTTGCCAAGTAAAAAAGATATTACTGCCCCAATTAGCGGGGTAATTGAAATGATTGCTCCAACGAAACATGCCATTGGTATTCGTAGAGAAGATGGTTTGGAAGTATTAATTCATTTAGGAATTGATACAGTAGAATTAGAAGGAAAGCCTTTTGTACTTCACATAAAACAAGGGCAAAAAGTTAAACAAGGGGAATCTATCGGCGAAATGAACATCGACCTAATTAAAGCAAAAGGTAAAGATCCTTCGGTAATGGTAGTGATAACTGAATCAAAGGAAACTATATCAAGCTTGGAATATAATTTTAATTATGTACTGCCCATTTTTGAAATTAAAAAAGGTGTAGAGAAAATATGAAGTGGACGAATGAAGCAAGGTATCAACCATATGAGAAATGGGGGAATGATTACCTAAGAAAATTGGAATCAAAGGTGAAAGAAGCCAAGTGGCGTCTTGATTTTCATATCCAACCTAAGACGGGATTACTGAACGATCCAAATGGATTTACATTTTTTAATAACCAATGGCATCTATTTTATCAGTTTTTTCCTTTTGGTCCAGTTCATGGTCTTAAATCTTGGTACCATATAGTCTCAGATGACTTAATACATTGGCATCCTGAGGGTATCGCAATCAAGCCGGATACGTATTACGATTCCCATGGTGTTTATTCAGGGTCCGCATTACCGATAGGAGATAAGTTGTTTCTTGCATATACTGGAAATATGAGAGATGAAACTTGGCAGCGGGGATCCTATCAAATGGGAGCTTGGATGGATCAGGAAAGTAACATAACGAAAATAGAAAAACCACTCATTAATCAAATACCTAAGGGAATAACAGAACATTTCCGTGATCCCCAGGTTATCAAGTATAACAAACACTATTTGATGTTCATTGGTGCTCAAACTACAAATAAACAAGGAGAAGTTTTGGTATATCAGAGTGATAATTTACTAGATTGGAAAATAAATGGATCGCTAGATTTTAACCAGGAATCAATGGGCTATATGATTGAATGTCCTAATATGGTATTTTTTGATAAACAACCAGTATTAATTTTTTGTCCACAAGGATTAGATAAAAAGGTTACCGACTACCAAAATATTTATCCGAATTTTTATATTGTCGGGGAAAATTATGACCATGAAAGATGCAAAATCAATCATGTGCAAGATTTAATGCTTCTAGATGAGGGATTTGATCTTTATGCAACTCAGGCATTTACTGCTCCAGACGGTCGTTGTTTAAGTATTGGTTGGATTGGTCTACCAGAAATGGAATATCCAACTTTTAAGGATGGGTGGGCACATTGTTTAAGTTTGGTAAAGGAATTAAAGTTGATTAACGGAGAACTATATCAAAATCCAGTTACTGAAATGAAAGCTTTGCGAAAAGAGAATAAGAAAGTTGTCATTAATGACAAAGTGATTACTTTGGAAGGAACTGAGAATTCCTACGAGTTGCAAATTAGAGTGCCTAGTAACAGTATAGGACATATGGAATTTTACGCAAATAAAAAACGAGATCATTTTCTTTGTTTAGAATTTGATACTGGAAAAGGAAAACTCACATTAGACCGTTCTCGAACGTTCAATCCCATTAATCTGGAATATGGGATTGAAAGAACGATTGAACTAAAGAAAAACGAAGAATTATATTTAACGATTTTTGTTGATCAATCAGTTTGTGAAATCTTCATTAACAATGGGCAAAAGGTAATGACCACTACCTATTATCCGGAACAAGATCAAAATAATGTTTATTTGGAAGGGGATAAACATTATTTGGTAGAATATTATCCTTTAAGAAAAACAACTGAACAATGAATAGAATATACTTAATCTACTTTCGCTCAATGAGCGCCTTATATTAGTTCCTAATACTGAATCTCTGTGTTTCATTAAAATAAAGATGAGAGAATATAAAGTAAAATAGAAATAAAAAAAGAGCGTAACAAATTTTCCCGAAAGGTAGGATATCTGCTTTTCGGGTTTTTAAATGGTAAAAATTATGAAACTATTTCAGAGGAAGGTTCGTATACAAACTATAAGCATAAAGAGGGAGGAGTTAACTATGTTAGGATTCATTATTATCGTATTTGTAGCAATCTTCATGATAAATATTTTTAGTGCATCATCAAAAGGAAAGACAAATAACATAAGTCATCATCATAACAGCTATCATTCTCCACCATTTTCAGGAACACCAACAGATGGCCCAAATGCATCTTTCTTTGATGGAGGGAATGATTATGGAGGTTCTTCTTTTGATAGTGGGGGAGATTGCGGAGGCAGTGGAGGAGGAGAATAAAAATATCTCCAAAATTTTCTTTTTATAAAGAAAAATCGAAACTTTTCTGCAATAACAATCGTCCAATAGTTAAAGAGGAATGAAAGGGGATAAAACTGTTCGCATGTTTATGGTGGTAACAATAATTGCATTTATTTTTGTTTGTATTTGGGTACTAATGGATACGATTTACTTTTCCAAGCCACCAAAACCTGAGGTATTATGGAAAGATAACAGAATTCCGACAACAATTGGCTCAAATTGCTGGCAAGGTTCAATGAAAGGATCCTGTGTCGATTATGTCTATGCATCTCCTTGGGATATGGGGTTAAGAAATGGTTCTGTTACTGTGGAACCGAATACAATGATTACGATTGATTTTAATAAAAGACCATTAGAGGGATCATTACAGGTTGCGGAAGTTTTTGAAGATGGGGAAGAAGAATTTATTGAGGTAGACAGAAACCAAATGACTGTTCCAGCCAAAAAAGGAGTATATGTATATATGATCTATGCCCAATGGGATCAAGGAAATCCAAATTATACGTTCTCTATTAAAGTCGAATAGGTTGTCTAAACCCAGATTCTAGCGGGATAGACAGCCTATTTTACCGTGATAAATGCATACATAATTATTTTATAAACAAGGAAGGGAAAGGAATGAAAAATTATCCGATTTTTAATTTATTGGTTGCGCTAGTTTTCCTATTATTATTATTTGTTAGTATGAAGATATTAGACAATTATTTATCTGCTCTTATCATTTTTGGCACTTTTTTCTGTATTTATCTAGGAAGGTCTATTTTCTATTTAATCCGTCATTTTGACAATCAGAAAACAAATCGCATACCTGTCAATAGAAAGCATAAATGAACCGGAAAATGATAATTTATTCCTATAAACTAGTATTAAGGATGTGAGATATGTGACATGGTTGGAAGGATTACAAAAAGCATTGAACTTTATAGAGGAAAACTTAGAAGAAAAGCTGGAAATAGAAGAGATTGCGCGTGTTGCGAATGTTTCTACTTTTCACTTTCAACGCACATTCGCCATCCTTACTGAAATACCTGTAGGGGAGTATATTAGAAGAAGAAGGCTGTCAATAGCTGGGCAAAGCTTGCTTCACTCAAGGGAAAAGATTATTGATATTGCTTTTAAATATGGATATGAAACACCAGAAGCTTTTACAAAGGCATATCGCAAACAACATGGGGTTACACCGAGTGAAACGAGAAAAGGAATAGGCTGTCTGAAAATATATAACCCACTCGTCATTCAAGTACAGCTGAAAGGGGCAGAACCAATGAAGGTAAAAGTAGTAGAGAAAGAGGCATTTACTATTGCCGGTATGAAAAAATCTTATTCTTTTCAAGAAGATGAAAATCTTCGCGAAATCCCTAAGCTCTGGGAAGAGGTAAATAAGAATGGAACAGTGAACGAGCTTTTGATGTTATCAGTAGGTGAAGTGTCAGGCGTACTTGGTGTTTGTGTGGACCAATCAGAACAAGCAGACAAGGATATGGATTACTGGGTAGCAGTTGCAACAGAGGAAAAGTCAGCAAAATATGACCAGCTTATCATTCCAGCATCCAAATGGGCAGTTTTTGAAGTACATGGACCAATGCCACATAGTATGCAAAAGGTTTGGAAACAGATTTATTCGGAATGGATGCCGACCAGTACTTATCAACAAGCAGGCTATATCTCCTTTGAACGATACACAGACGATGATCCATCAAGCGACAATTGCTACTCCGAAATTTGGATACCAGTTAAATAATAGAAAACCGATGGAATGACAATGCTAGGTGAGCATAAAGTCAGATTCCATCGGTTTTTTTTATTGGATGAACGGATTTTTTGGTGGGAGGGAAGAGGCGATTGGCGTTTAGATGGGGGATGAAAACTATTTCTCAGAGAAGGAGAGGAAAAAGTGGCGTTTAGATGGGGGATGAAAACCATTTTTATAGAGAAAGCTAGGGAAAGTGGCGTTCATAAGGGGGATGAAAACCATTTTTCAGAGAAAGCTAGGAAAAAGTGGCGTTCAAAAGAGTGATGAAAATCATTTTTCAGAGGAAGTAAGGAAAAGTGGCGTTCATAAGAGGAGTGAAAACTATATTTCAGTGAAAGCAAGGAAAAAGTGCCGTTCATAAGAGGGATGAAAACCATTTTTCAGAGGAAGTAAGGAAAAGTAGCGTTCATAAGCGGAATGAAAACCATTTTTCAGAGAAAGCTAGGAAAAAGTGGCGTTCATAAGCAAAATGAACCCCATTTGCCAGTAAAACCAAGTGGAAAAAAGCTTTCATAAGAGGCATGACTCCCGTTTTTTTGAAAAAAAGCAACGTCCATAACTAAAACGAATCCCCATTCTTCAGAGAATAATAGAATAATCCTCTCACACTCTCATTCTATCAAAAAATTTAAGAAAAAATTAAGCCAACTCTAGCATAATAAAGCTACATTACAGATAGGAGAGATGAAAGTGAAGAAAATTCAACATTGGATAGGTATTATTGCGATGTTATTCTTATTGGTTCAATCAACAATTGGGGTTGTAGCATATGTAAATAGGGAAGAGCCTTCCGAGAGAATGGGGATGATGGGACAACCTCCGACGGATGCAACTGCCTCAGCAAATACAAACACAAATTCAGATACGAATACCAATACAACCGAAAATAATGGTTTTTCAATGGATAATCAAAATGGCATGGCGCCGTTTAATGGAATGGAAGGAAGAGGCGATGCGCCGATGGGGAACAATGGAAGTACTGCAAGTTTAGTAGGCTACATTGCTGGTATGATTCTTTCACTTGGTGGATTAGTAGTAACCTTCTTAAGCTGGCGAAAAAACAAACAAATCATTGCAGAATAATAGCAGCAAGTAGAAAAAAGCAGCAACCAGATTCTATTCTAGTTGTTGCCTTTTTCATTTGGTCAATAAAATGGGTAATTTCCGTAAGTAGAATAAGCTGGATTATAGCCATATGGTTGGGCGTAAGATGGGAAAGTTTGACCATAATTCCAATGCTGTTGATGCGTAGTAGGAACATGATGGAAAGGAGTAATAATCAGAGGGTTACCTGCAGTAAAGCCAGCTGCTGGTGTAACTGCGCCAAGAGGAATAGCTCCAACTCCTACTGCGCCATGACCTACGCCTGCAAAACCACCAGCTCCAACAGGTCCAACAGAACCTATATGTCCACCGAAAGCTCTATTTTGCGAATTCATTATTGTTTCACCTCCCTCCATACTATATGTAAATGGAAAAGATTGGCGCTTGCCTCTTTTTTTATAAAATAAAAAAAGTGTTGGATTCTTCCGAAAAGTGTGTGTATAATAAGAAAAAATATGGAAATTCGTTGAAAAAGAGAGTAGCTAATTGGAAAGCGATAGCGAATTAGGGACGGTGGAAGCCTAATGTGGAACAATTAGTGAAACGCACTTTGGAGATATCATTCTGAATGAAAGTAGGAATGATCGGTTACAGGCCGTTACCTGTTTAAAGTGGTTATGCAAATAACAATTAGAGTGGTACCGCGGGAATTTGAGCTCTCGCCTCTTCGTTTGGAAGAGGTGGGGGCTTTTTTATTTTTTCATAAAAGGAGAATATAGATGAACATCCAATCTGAAATAGCAACTGTATTAGAAGCAAACTTGGATTTACCAAAGGAAACGATTGAACAGCTGTTAGAAAAACCGAAATATGCGCATTTGGGAGATTTGGCTTTTCCATGCTTTACACTCGCGAAATCAATGCGGAAAGCACCACAGCTTATTGCTGCGGAGATTGCGGAAAAAATAGAGTCCCCACTTATTGATCATGTGGAAGTAGTAAGTGGCTATATCAATATTTTCTTCCATCAGCCATTAGTTGCCGCTAAAGTAATGGAGGAAATTCTTGATCAAAATGAGCATTATGGAGATTTTCCACAAGATAAAGGGGTAATGACAATTGATTTGTCTTCTCCTAATATTGCAAAGCCTTTTTCAATGGGGCATTTACGTTCGACAGTTATTGGGAATGCACTTGGCCTTATTGCGGAGAAAAATGGCTATACCCCCATTCGCATTAATCATCTTGGGGATTGGGGGACACAGTTTGGTAAATTAATTGTTGCCTATAAACGGTGGGGAAAAGAAGAGGAAGTTAGAAAAAATCCTATCAAAGAATTATTAAAGCTATATGTCCTATTCCATGAGAAAGCAGAAGAAGATCCACTCTTAAATGAGGAAGGGAGAAAATGGTTTAATTATCTGGAACAGGGAAATGAAGAAGCTACTGAACTTTGGAAATGGTTTCGAAAGGAATCTTTAGAAGAGTTTAATAAAATCTACCAGCTCTTAGGAATTTCATTTGATTCAAATAATGGCGAAGCGTTTTTCAATGATAAAATGGAAGCAGTTGTTGACTTATTAAAGGAGAAAAAGCTTTTAGTAGAATCACAAGGAGCACAGGTGGTAGAGCTTGAAGACTTCCCACCATGCTTAATCAAAAAAAGCGACGGAGCAACGCTATATGCTACACGGGATTTAGCCGCTGCAATCTATCGTCAGGAAAACTACCGTTTTGTTAAAAGCTTATATGTGGTAGGCAATGAACAAATGCTTCATTTTAAACAGCTCTTTCAAGTATTGGAAAAAATGGGCTATGATTGGGCGAAAGGAATGGCGCATATTCCATTTGGCATGATGCTGAAAGACGGCAAGAAGATGTCTACAAGAAAAGGAAAAGTTGTTTTATTAGAAGAGGTACTTCAAGCAGCAATCGAATTGGCAGAGAAAAATATCGAAGAAAAAAATCCCTTACTTGAAATGAAAGAAGAAGTAGCAAAGCAAGTAGGAACTGGGGCAATCATTTTTCATGATTTAAAGCACTATCGTTTAACGGACATAGAATTTTCCTTAGAGGATATGCTTAAGTTTGAAGGAGAAACAGGGCCCTATATCCAATATACACATGCAAGAGCTTGCTCCCTATTACGGAAAGGACGATTTTCCCATCCAGCTACCATTGCTGACTTGCAGTGGGATGATGTCAGTTTTCCAATTGTGAAGATATTAATGGACTTTCCGATAAGTGTGGAAAAGGCCATCGAGCATTATGATCCTTCTGAAATCGCCAAGTATGTTATCGACTTAGCGAAAGCATTTAATAAATATTACGCCAATGTTCAAATCTTAGAAGAGAATGACGAGAAAGAAGCGAGACTTTCATTGGTATATGCTGTTACCCTTGTCTTAAAAGAAGGATTAAGATTGCTAGGCATTTCTGCTCCTGAAGCAATGTAGCAGATTAAAGAATAATCCTTTTGGCTAAAATAGGATATAGTTCGTTAAAAATACATTTGTCATAAAACGTTCACAGAATAGACACAAACAAAGCTGTTTTTTCTTTGAATGAGGTTCCCCGATTTGTTATGATGAAGGAGGTTAACACATGAGTGATAGTGTTAACCTCTCTTTATGAAATCAGTAAAAAAAGTAAAGGAGACTTAAAAATGATACATAACAAGAAATTATTATCTGTACTAGTTGCATTTGCTGCAGTCTTTTTCCTTGCATTACCAGTTAGTGCCCATGTGACAGTGAATCCTTCTCAATCGACAACAGAGGCTTGGGAAACGTATCAAGTAAGAATACCGGTTGAAAAAAATGTTGATACGACAAAGGTATCAATTAAAATTCCAGAAAACGTGGAATTCAAAATGTACGAGCCAGTTGATGGCTGGAAGACCACTACTACAACGGATGATAAGGATAAAGTTGTAACGGTAACTTGGGAAGCGGAATCTGACGAAAAAGCAATTAAAGCTGGTCAATATCGCGATTTCACCTTTAGAGCCCAAAATCCGAAAGAGCCTGGCGACATCGCATGGGATGCATTCCAATACTATGCAGATGGCAGTATTGTGGAATGGACAGGGGATAGTGATGCGGAACTACCTCATTCCATAACAAGTATTGCTCAATCCAATGCAACGGTAGATAGTCATGGACATAGCCACGGAACGGATGAAGCAACAGATAACACTGCAGATGATCATCATGCTACCGACGAAGATACTGAGCATTCACATGAAGGTACATACATAAATACGATTCTTTCTATTATCGCGATTGTTTTATCAGTTGTTGCGATTGTATTGACTTTTATTAGAAAAAAATAAGATCATCAAAAAGTCCATTTCCTAAGAAGCAGATTAGCTTTTAGGGAATGGACTTTTTTATTTGATTGGAGACATATAATCCTATCTGCATTATAGCAGATGGATTTTGAACTTTTGGAAGGCATAGTAGAAATGGATGAAATCTATTTCTCTATTAGGAAACGGCGGATTATAAAAAAGAGTTTGGACGAAGCATTAGGTTCCAAGCTATCCATTCAAAATGCACTCTGTACAGATACTAGGCGGAGTGCATTGTTCCGTTAAAGAACAGGTTAATTCAATAATCGGAAGGAATAAGGGATATAGAAAGGGAATATTTGATATATCGGATTAAGTAAAGGAGAGAAAGCTATGAGTAAATCATTTATTGAACAAGTACATTATATTAGAATACCTGTAAAGGATTTAGAACTGTCTGCAAAATGGTATAGAGATGTTTTAGGGCTCCAGTTACTAAACAATACGGAGGAACTTTCAATTTTAAAAGTAAATGAAGGACCTTTCTTACTTATCTTAGTACCTACAGAAGATGAAACATTTGCACATTTTACAATTGATAATGAACAAGAATTTAGCATTGGTTTTACTAGTCCAGAATTATCTGAATTTCATCAACACTTAATGGAAAATCAAGTTAAGGTCGAGGATATAAAAGAAGATAATGGTCACGCCTTTTTCCACTTTTATGACCCAAATGGTAATAAGCTTCAAGTACACTGGTAAGATTATAGGGTGCATAAACGGAATAAGAACGGGAACGTCCATATCAGACGTTCCCATCTTTTTTGCATATAAAAACAACAATACTATTTAACAAAGCCTTTTTTTAAAAGGAAAGTAATTCAAATAGGAGATGAAAATTTTTATTAAAAGATAATATATTACGCATGATAAGCAGATACTACAATAAAAAAAGGAATTACTATGCAAAATAGATTACGTTATATTTCCATTGTTTATTTAGTTCTATTATCTGTTGGTCTTTTCGCTCATGTTGAAATAATTCCAGGAATTTTAACAATAGTTAAAAGAGACGCGTGGATTAGTGTCCTACTAGCATTCATTGTTCTGCCACTTTGGGTATTGTTGCTTTATAAAATTATTACTATTGTACATACAGACTCGTTCATTAAAGTGGTAAAACGGTATAGTAGCTCAGCTCACTACTATTATTTTCTATTGCCATTAGGAATATATATGTATGGCAGTGCTTTTATAACAGCTAAAGATATTGTTTTTTGGTCCCAATTAACATATATGAAGGACTATAATATTTTCTTGCTTGCATCCATCTTACTTATCTTATGTTTGATTTGTAGTAATTTAGGATTGTTCTCCATGGGTATCGTAAGCACAATCCTTTGTCCGATTGTCCTTTTTTTAGGTTTTTTTATTTCGTTTGCGAATAATAACAAGAAAAACTATGAACTATTGTTACCTATTTTAGAAAAGGGGATTATGCCTGTTTCAAAGGGGCTTATTTATACTTCGTTGCCAATTATTGAACTGTTTGTTGTTATTTTTCTTACTTCTGTATTAAAAAGTTATAGTGGGCTTAATGCTAGGTCCCACATTAGGAGCTATTGTCGAATTCGGGCCGGAGCTAGCTTCTCAATATCGCTACCCAGCATATGAACAATGGCGATTAATATCTATTGGAAAATATATCTCTCACACTGATTTCTTTGCGATATATCAATGGTTAGCTGGTGGCGTCATTCGGATCAGTTTATTTGTTCTATTAACTAGCCTTATTTTTACGAAGGATGAGAAGAATGGCAAGCTGTTAATTTTCCTATATGGAATATTATTGATTGCTTTGCTTATTCCTATTGATCAAACGATATTCTCAGAGGTTGTTTTCCGCTATTTTCGGCCAATTTCCTTTGGGTTATTAATCATTCAGATAACTTCATTATCACTCTTTATAGGGAAGAAAATTAAATCGGAACGGAGTTGAGATGGTGGATTATCCTCTCTTTACATCAGTAGCGCTAAAACAACTATTTAATCATTCCTCTGATATTGTAGTGAAAGAGGATAAGGAAGATTTGCAAATTATCATGGTCTATTGTGTACCATTGACGGATACCAGCATGATTAAAACCATAAATATACCAGAAGTGGGGAGAACAGAGCAGAATATTTATCAATATGTTCAGATGGAAAGCTTTCCTAAAAAGGAATTTAATCGAGAAAGAATTCAAGAAGAAGTTTTTTCAGGAAAGCTTCTCGCTATTCCTCCAGGTGACAAAGTTTATCTTTATGATATAAAGAAATTTCCAAGTAGACAGCCTGACGAATCTGTGGTTGAGGTATCAGCGGTAGGACCCAAAGATGGATTTGTAGAAGATATAAATACGAATATAGGGTTAATTCGTAAAAGACTTCGTACCTCCTCCTTCGTTGTAAAGGAATATACAATTGGAAAAAGAACGAATACGAAAGTAGGACTCCTTTATATAGAGGATATTATTAACAATGAAATCCTTATGGATATCAAGACAAGACTATCTAAAGTAGACATAGATGTTCTAACAAGCTCGACTATACTAACGGAATATTTGGAACCACGCAAATTTTCATTAATCCCTACCATCCATTATTCCGGTCGAGCAGATTTTATTGTACAAGCTTTAAATCAAGGAAGATTTGCGATAGTAGTGGATGGTTCACCTACAGCATTAATTGCACCCGTTGATTTATCTCTATTATTTAAATCAGCTGAGGACGAAAATACAAGTTTTTATTATGCATCCTTACAAAGAACGTTACGCATAATCGGGATATTCACTACCATTTTACTTCCAGGCTTTTATACAGCCATTATTACCCATCATGTAGGGCAATTACCATTGCCGATTCTTGCAACGATATCGGTGTCTCGATTAGGATTACCTTTTTCCCCGTTAATTGAATCACTATTAATGGTGATTATGTTTGAATTATTTTTCGAAGCAGGGTCCCGGTTACCAAAAGGAATTGGACAAACAGTTTCTGTCCTTGGCGGCTTGATTATCGGTGATGCAGCAATTAGAGGGGGGATAACTTCTCCATCCATGCTTGTCGTTATAGGAATTACGGCATTAACTAGCTTTACTTTAGTAAATCGCTCATTGGCAGGAAATTTATTTTATTTTCGAGTTTTTGTCTTATTAATTAGTTATTTTTTTGGTGTTTACGGTTTCTTCTTAAGCTTTATTTTCATTATCGTATATATAGCAAGGCTAGAATCATTTGGTGTTCCGATGTTCTCGAATATTACCACACCATACGGAAAGGATATTCTATTTACATTTTTACGAATACCCAATAATCTTCTAAAGAAAAGAAATGCTGGTTTGTCCATTAAAGATGGGAAAAGAAAAGGTGACTAAATGAAAAAACTAGTTGTTTGTTTTGTTTCTCTCTTCTTCCTAACAGCATGTACAGATATAAGAGAAATTCAATATCAAGCATATGCTGTTGGTTTAGGAATTGATTTTAAGGACAATAACTACATCGTAACAATCCAGTTTTTGGATTTTTTAAATGTTGCCAAATCAGAACAGGGAAAGGGTGATCAGCCTAGTAAGGTGTGGTTGGGAAATGGCACAGGCAAATCAATTGAGGATGCTATTGACCAAATAAATAAAGGAATTCAATTACCTTTAAATTTCGATCAAGTGAAAGTAATTGTATTTGGAGAATCTTTGTTGAAAAGCAAATTAAAACCTACCTTATATGCATTAGATTCTAGCTATAATATTAGATTGACAGGAAATGTGTATGGAACAGCTCAACCTCTTTCGAACGTTTTCACAGCAAAGATTCCATTTTATTATCCTTTTAATGAGTCACAAATAAGTTATCCAAATGCCATGCAACAGCAAAGCTCGACTGTTCCACCTTTAACATTACAGAAATTCATGTATCAATTTAATGAAAAGGTTAGTACCATTCTACTACCAGCTTTATCTGTAAATAAAGAAATAATAAAAGAAGACAAAGAAGATTATACGGTTCCAATTATTGAAGGAGCTCATCTTATTAAAGATAAAGAATGGAAGGGCTTTTTAAACGCAAAGGACCTGACTGGATTTATCCGAGTGAACAATGAAACAGTACGGACGAAGTTAAATCTTGAATATGGCAATAATCAAATGGAAATCGAACTGTCTAAACCGAAAATGAAACAAGTGGTTTATAAGGATAAAAAGAAACCATCTATTGGGTTAAAAATTAATTTGGATGCAACTATTTTGAGCTCGAATAATAGGGCAGACTCTAATGAAATGAAAAAGCAAATGAAAAAACAACTTATTGAGGAGATTTATAGCTCTTATGAAAAAAGCAAGGAGATTGGCGGGGATATTTATCAATTTGAGAATTACCTTTATCGATACCACTGGGACGTATGGAAATCCTATAAAGAAGGACAGTTTCCGCCTTTAAGCATCGATGCTATTCATATCAATGTGAGAAATTTTAAAAGTGTCCCTAAATTCAACTCGAAATATCAATCATAGTATCCAAGAATTTTCATACGAAAAAGGAAGAATTGATAAGACAAGCTGCAAATTTGTAGCTTGTTTTTTGTGGAAAATGATGAATGGGCTGTTGCATTTATTTTCCGAATCTTTAAAAAGTGATTGCTCGGATATCAAAAGAAAATGTATGATTATACCAACATCCTAAAAATAGAATGGCTTCAGTAATCCATTACTTTGTAAATATCGAGGAGACATTGTATGCGTTTATTTTTTGTTTTAATCGTTTTACTTTTTTGTACATTATTGATATCATTCGATCAAAAAACGGAAGAAGAAAAGTTGATTTATTCTTTCCATCATCCTGAAACGAATCAAGCATTTCATATAGTCCATGTTTATAAGCTATATGAAAACTATGAAAAAAGGATAGAGAAGGATTCTACTATACCAATAGCGCAAATATTTGAAGAAGAAGTAATGGAACCTGTTTTCGAAGCGTGCTATCAAGATGCGGAATACTTTGAAAGAAGCGGGAAAACCTATTCAGTCGAGCCTCCGGAAGACATGGAACTAGTTAACGCGATTATAAACACAATCGATGAGGAAAAAACAAATAAGGCTATTAAAGAAGCATTAATAGACTCTGCAAATTATATTCCATCAAACAAAGCGACGAATGTATGTATATATCCAACTCCATATGATCCTGATTTACCGCAAATGGTAACCGAAGGCACAGGGAAAATAAGTGTTCTTTACACGCTATTTTTCGATGAAGAATTTTTGAAGGTTGGAATCGCACATGAATACCATCATAGTGTGTGGACGGAAAAGTATTTTAATAGAGAAAGCGCGGATACAATATTGGATATTTTAATTTTAGAAGGAAAAGCAGTTATGTTTGAAAATATTGTTTACCCTGGTAATTCATTTGAAGATCCAGACTATCCTTTTCTTACAGAATATTGGGGACTAGTGGAGCCAGAATTAAATTTATATGATGCATACCGTGCCTATGAAATAATCTATGGCGGAGATGACCTTCCAGATGATTATGGGTATAGCGCGGGATATCATTTAGTGAAAGCTTATTTGGACACACACTCAGAGCTCACTCCTGAAGAATGGACAGAGCTATCTGGAGAAGAGATATATGAGGATGGAAAGTATATGGAGCTTTATAAGTAAAAAAGGAAAGCACTATAACTGTTTATAGAAAGAAAATTAAGTTATAATGAAAACCAATATATAGTAGAAAGCGGTCCTATATGGATGCAATATTTGGTAAAGAAGTGTGGATGCAATGGAGTGGAAACCTGATCGACAAATAAAAAAAGCAATCTATAAGCAATTAGCGGAGTTTATTGAAAATGGTATTGCAGATGGTTCCTTTCCTTTAGACAAGCCGCTACCATCGGAAAGAAATTTAGCAAAATTGCTAGAATTGAATAGAAGTACAGTAGTTGCAGCCTATGATGAGTTAGAGTCAAATGGATTAATTGAAAGAAAACGCGGCAGTGGAACAACAATCAGCAAGGATATATGGGGAATAACAAAAAAGCGTGTGCCTAGCTGGAATCGCTATATTGAAGCAGGGTCCTTCCTGCCTAATGTACCTGTCATGCAACGGATACGAAAAGAGATTGTGGATCATCATTTGATCAATTTAGCTAGTGGGGAGCTTTCAGAGGATCTTTTTCCTTTAAAAACGCTACGGGAAATTACTTCTGACCGATCCTATATTGGGTCATTAGGCTATGATCATCCACAAGGTAGCGAGGTGCTAAGAAAGACCATTGCCCATCATATGGAGGAATATCGTGGTTTGCATACGAACCCGTCTTCTATATTGATTACATCAGGAGCCCAACAAGCTTTGCATTTAATCATTCAATGTTTGCTTAAACCTGGGGATGCAGTAGCGATTGAGGATCCCTCTTATCATTATAATCTGCCATTATTTGAATCAGCAGGAGTTAAAGCCTATTTTTTGACAGCAGATAAAAACGGCATAAAACCTGATGATTTAATCTCATTACATAGAAAACACAGGATTAGAATGATATTTCTAAATCCAGCCTTCCAAAATCCAACTGGTGTTTCCCTCAGTCAAAAAAGGAGGAAGGAGATTTTAGAAATTTCTTCCCAATATGGCATACCAGTTGTAGAGGATGATCCATATAGTTTAACCTCTTTTTCCGGAAAACCAATATTTCCGCTGAAGTCGATGGATCAAAATGGCAATGTATTATATATTAGCTCACTCTCCAAAATTGTCGCATCAGGTCTTCGAATTGGCTGGATTATTGGTCCAAAGCCAGTGATAGAAAGATTATCCGACGCTAAGCAACAGATTGATTTTGGACATTCAAGTTACTCCCAATGGATAGCAAACGATTTTCTAGATTCGCCTTCGTTTGCATCCCATTTAAATCATTTAATTAAACAACTTGAAAGTAGAAGAAATCAAATCATCGAAAGCTTAGATACCTATTTAAAAGGGGAAGTGGAATTTTTGATTCCGACTGGCGGAATTCATTTGTGGTGCAAGATAAAGCAAGAAGTCAACGAAAACCGCTTATTGGAGGAGTCTTTAAAAAATGGAGTTATTTATGCTCCTGGCTCCACTATGGGTTCAAACCATCAATATGTTCGATTTACTTATGCGAAAGAAATTGAAAGTAATATTGATGAGGGGATAAGAAGATTTGCAGAGGCACTAAAGTCTAGTAGAGAATAATGGTGGAAAGATGCAGGGAGTAAAGACTTGCATCTTATTTTTATTTTTTGAAAGTGGATGGTTAATTTATATGTCAATTGGATGGTCAATATCGAGAAGAAATTTAGTACTATTAATAATGTAGAAAACATTAATTGAATACGTAATGGAGTGAATTTAGATGACTTGGATTTCTATCATAGCATTAGTGTTATTTTGTATAATAAAAATTTTAATGACATGCTTACCAACTGGAGTGGTAGATTGGCTTTTGGATAAGTATAGGCTCCATTTGAGACTTAATAACCTGGAAACAGAAATAATCTACAACGAAATGAAGGTTGATGGGGAAAATAAAGAGAAGATAATAAAAGTATTTAATGAAGCGGTGGTCAGAGAAAAATATAGTCTATATCCAGGAAGTGAAGAAACATACCTCCATTCAAATAACGCTGAGTATTCCCTCATTATTCATACGAAAAAAGGAAATAAGAATATAAAATTATTTTTAAATAGTTATAAGGATCATGTGGATATTGTGAAAAAATACAAAAATAAAATAGTCGCGTATAGCACCTATCCTCTTCATTTAGATGTTTTAAATAAAAAATAGAATTATTTTTACAAATTTATAAAAAAAATATGCTACCAGTTTGGTAGTTTTTTTATGTAATTTTTTGAAAGTTGGTTTAAGAGAAAAAATGAACAAGGGAATTGGCAAAAAATGTCGAATTGTATAACTATCAATTATTTTGGAGTGTTGCAAATAATGGAATTTATTGTTGATAGTGAATGCTTAAATAGAGCAATAGCAGATGTGAATAAAGCAGTATCCCAGAAAACACCTTTTCCTATTCTTTCAGGTATAAAAATTATCGCTAATAAAGAATCTGTAATTGTTATTGGAAGTAATGCAGATATTATTATCGAAAAGGTGATTCCATTAGAGATGGATGGAATCAATGTGTTAGAAGTAAAAGAGATTGGCAGTGTCGTATTATCTGCTAAATATTTAAGTGAACTAGTGAGAAAGTTACCGGATAAAATCCATCTAACAGTTAACGAAAAGCAAATAGCTACCCTGAAAGTGGAGGAGGTTATTACCACAATTAACGGTTTCCAGTCAGAAGAATATCCTAGGCTTCCACAAATAGATGAAATGAAGCATATTAAAATGCACAGCACAGATTTAATAGAAATGATTAAACAGACAGCTTTTGCTGTATCAAAAAGTGAAGCGAGACCAGTTTTATCTGGTGTTAATATGTTATTTAAAGATAGTAAACTTACATGCATTGCTACAAATTCACATCGCTTAGCATGGAAAGAGCTTACCATCGATTCTCATGTAAGTGGTTCTTTTATCGTTCCAAGTAAGAGCCTCATGGAGCTTAGTAAGTTAATTCAGAATGTATCTGGATTTATCGATCTATTTGTTACTGATAGCTATATTGTATTTAAAACCAATTTAACTTCTCTTTATTCCCGATTAATCGAAGGGAACTATCCAAATGTCTCAGGATTATTCCCTAAAAATGCAAGGACTATAATTACGGTCAATACAAAGCAATTTTTAAAAGGCGTGGATCGAGCTTGTCTTTTTGCAAGTGAATGGAAGAATAACAATGTCTATTTGGAAATAAAAAAGGATACGAAATTAAAAATCACCTCAAATTCATCTGAAATAGGGAAAATAGAGGAAACACAAACTATAAATAAACTGGATGGAGAGACAGATTTAAGTATCTCTTTAGATGGAAGCTTTTTGCTGGAAGCTTTAAAAGTAATAAAAGAAGAAGAAATAAGAATAAGTTTTGGAGGTTCAATGAGACCGGTCTTAATGGAACCAGTTGGGAATAATACGTCTCTTCATCTAATATCCCCAGTGCGTTCGTATTAATGACTGTACTTGGCTCCTATTCATTTGATTTTAAATTTTCTGAAACCTTTTTAGGGTTACGTCCGTAATAAATCAAAAAGGGGTAGGAGAATGTTATGCAAAAACCTGGAGTGCTTGTTATTCTACTATTTTTCCTTCTATTAATCTCTTGTGAACAGAAAGAGACAATAAAAGAAGAGAAGGAATCAGATGATATCTATTATTCTTTTAAGCATCCTGAGACGGGACAGGAATATCAGATTGTGCATGCTTATAAACTTTATGAAAATTATGAAAATAGAATTCGAGAAGATTCATCTAAGCCAAACTTTTGGCAGTTTGATGAAGAGGTGATAGAACCAATTGTGGATGCATGTTATCAAGATGCAGTATTTTTTGCAGGTAATTTTGACCTTACTGTGAAAGCACCAGAAAATATGGAAGAAATTAACGAAATCATTAAAATAATGGATGAGAAGAAGCTTAATAAGACGATTCAAGAGGCACTCCTTAAATCATCAGATTACATATCTTCAGAAAATAAGACGAATATATGTATTTTTCCTGTAGAAGAAGACCAAATTACCCATGGAATGGATGCGTGGGGTGCTGGGAAGATAAGTGTTTACTATAATAAGTATTATTCGGAAGAGTTTATCAAGACGACAATTGCACATGAATACAATCATAGTGTTTGGTTTGAGAAATACTATAAGGAAGATGAGGAAGAAACTGTTTTGGATCGATTAATTTTGGAAGGAAAAGCAGTTATGTTTCAAAAATTGGTTTATCCAGATATTGAAGTAGAAAATTTATATTACAACTTTAAAAAGGATTTTTGGAAGCAAATAGAACCAGATTTGCAGACATATGATTTAAAAAGGGCTTCTGAAATATTAAATGGAGGAGACAAATTGCCACCTAATTATGGCTATAGTGAGGGCTATAATATGGTAAGAACATATTTGAATAAACATCCAGACCTGACACCAGAAGAATGGACGGGACTTACTAGCCAAGAAATATTTGAAGAGGGAAATTATATAGAGCATTATCAGTAAGTGATTTGTAAAAAAATAAGTTTATCAAATAAAGAAAATAGGGAGAATTAGATGATACTAGAAGCCGTGATGTTACAAGTTAAGGAAGGCATGGAGTCGAAATATGAAGAAGCATTTCGCGAGGCATCCAATATTATTTCTTCTATGAATGGGTATATCTCTCATGATTACAGCGCTGTATGGAAGTGAAAGGGAAATATTTGCTGCTTGTTCAATGGGAAACATTAGAAGACCATACAGTTGGCTTTAGGAATTCAAATGAGTACCAAGAATGGAAAAAACAGCTACATCATTTTTACGATCCATTTCCAATAGTGGAGCATTTTAGTAGAGTCATGCTTTAATCGGGTTTAGCTATCTCTTTAAATATTAAAATAATATAGTTGCATAATAAAAAGAGAAGTGGTGTATATATGATATTTATCATAACGATTGGAATAGTTATATTAGCCATTACTTGTTTATCAATAGAAGTGAAACTAAGAAAAGTGACAGAACAAAACAAGGAAATTATAGAATTATTGAAAAGCGAAAGAGATAAATAGTCTATTTAACATGTAAGACTATGTAGCTAGTCCGTTTATATTAAACAGCAAAGAAAATTAATGTACTAGAAAAAAATGGAGCAGATAATTGAAAAGTGGTAAATGTTTTCTGATGATGCCATTTTTGTCTTATACAGAGGGAGGAAACATGAAAGAATTTTCTGCCTATCATCTTGTAACAAACAAAAAAATGTCGCTTGGACAGGTCATTAACTTTGATGAACATCAAAAAAATACTTTATACCATTTCTTTTTTGAAAAAGAACAGTTAAATGATCAAAACAAGGACTTTATGCAAATTTTAAATAATCATTATACAAACGAAGGCTTACACCTTGATAAAGAGAATGCCGAAGTTGTTGTTCAGTATGCTGGGCACACAATGAGAGCGATAAGAGAAGTAATAACTGAAATGGTGAGACTGCAGGATTACCCCAATTATCCTTCCAGGTTGTCTTGTTTATATGCTGCGAAAAGCTATGATGAGGTTCTAAAATGGAAAGCATTATTTGATTCCTTTAATCGCAATGTCTTACAAATTGTTAAGCTTCGCGTGAATGGGAATTATTTTGAAGGGGATGGAGAGCTATTGCCAACAATTGAGGCTGCACCTTTCCATAGAAAAATAGAACAAGCTCGGGAGTATTGGAAGGGCAATGGGAAAAATGAACTTCCTGAGCTTTTGATAAATGGAAAAATTGAAGTGATGGAAATTATTCGTGATTTTACAAAAGAGGAATTTAAGTAAAAGTAACAAATGGAATTTTGATAGAAAAACTTTAGAGAAACCTTCTTGTGCAACGAACGTATTATTTATTAAATGGAAAAAATAGCAAAATTATCTTTCCCTATACATCAAACGATGAAGAATAATCTCCAAAAGGAATGGTGTTAAATGTTTAAATCTGAAATGGTAAACAGAATTTTTTCATTGGTTGGTTTTTGGATTATCGTCCTTATTGTCTTATCTAGTGATAATTCGATTGGTAGCAGTTTGATTTTTTGGGGAATAGTGGTTGTGTTTACTGCTTTTGATTTGTATAGGGTTGTGATTGCTGGAAAGAAAAACAATAGGGAAGTCTAAAGGAACGAGTGCATTAATCTACGAAAGATTAATGCTTCTTTACTATTTATTAATGGATAAGCAACCTAAATGATTGTTAGCTTATTTTATAGGGGGTTAGAAAATGGAAAAAGAGAAAGATACTCCGGAAATAAGAAGAGAAAAAATGCGACAAGAGGAATTGAAACATCCATCTAGTAGTATTCATGGCAGCAATCTCCCTGACTTAGTTGGCGGGTTAGGCTGGAAGGGTACTGGAATATTGATTCTTGTCCTAATAGTAGGGTTTATTCTTTATGCAGCTTTCTTTCAATAAGGATAGCATTTTTTGGAAAATGGCTTTTGTTTGTACTGTCAGAGTAGGTTAGTGGAAGAAAAAACAGTTTTTAATCGTATACAAAAATTATTAATTGTTTCAAACATTAACTCCTTGTTATATACTTATAGTTCATTATGTATGTTTTTGGCCATAATAAAAGGATAAGACTAACTAATGATAGATACGTAAATGGACAAGAAAATCGGAGTTGATTGTATGAGTAAAGCAAAAGGTAAGGGCGGAACAGGCAGAGGAACAGGGAAAAAGGGCTGGAATCGCTGGCAAGCTAGTGCAAATAAAAAAAAGAGTAACAAGCCTTACACGAGTAAGGGTGTTAAAAATCGCAATAATACAGAGAAAACGATGGATGGAGAAACTTCCCAAAAATAGTTTCTGTTTCTATATAACTTAATGGAGCGATTCTTCCATGTTGAAGGATTGCTTTTTTCTTATTCAAATTATTATTCATCCTCTACGGAAAAGCAGGAATCGATTATTAAAACTAGAATTAAAAGTGTAAGGGGATGATAAGCAATGATTAAAATAGCTTTAATGAATGCGGAAGAATATCAAACATATCTTACTTCAGCGATTAAATACTATGCAAAAGAAAAAGTTTTGTCTGGAAATTGGAAACAGGAAGAAGCCATAAGCAAGGCGGAAGCGGAATATACAAAACTTTTGCCTCAAGGAGAGAAGACGGAACGAAATTTCTTATATACCATTCGAAAGGATGACGAGGCAGTTGGCGTTATATGGCTTGCGCAAAAGTCTGAAAAACTAGGATTTATCTATGATATACATATAAGTGAACAATACCAAGGGAATGGCTATGCCAAAGAAGCACTAAAGCAAATAGAGATTGTTGGGCAGGAGCTCGGATTGAAAAAAATAGGTCTCCATGTTTTTGGTCATAATCTAGTAGCCCGAGGATTATATGAGAAAGTAGGATATAAGACTACGAATGTGTTGATGGAAAAAGACATATAATTCTGCTGTTTATGAAAATCGTTATTATTGAAGGAGAACTTTATGAGTGAAAAACGAAAATTAGTATTATTTATTGCCACTAGCTTAGATGGATATATTGCCACGAAAGACGACTCTCTTGAATGGCTATTCAATGTAGAAGGGGAAGGGGATAACGGAATTAGCGAGTTTTATGACACGGTGGATACCATATTACTTGGTAAAAGGACTTATGATTGGATTATGGACCAAGAAAAAGGGGATTTTCCGTATAAAAACAAAAACTGTTATGTCTTTACAAAGTCTTCTATTGAGGATACAGAGTATGTAAAATTTGTTAATGAAGATGTCACTAAATTTGCTGAGACATTAAAAAGCCAAGATGGAAAATCGATTTGGATTGTTGGTGGAGGAGAACTATTATATTCTTTCATGAAAGAAAAACTGGTTGATGAAATCATTGTAACGATAGCTCCAACTATTCTAGGCAATGGCATTCCGTTATTTAAAGAGGGGGATTATCAATTAGATCTTTCATTAAAGGGAATGCGAACCTTCAATCAGTTTGCAGAGCTTTATTATGTAGTGAAAAAATAATTAATAAAATGGCTAATTAAAGCGTTGCTACAGTATGTGGTAATGCTTTTTTGCCTATAGTTTGACATAAAAAGAGAACTCCCATAACTTTGGAAGTTCTGTGTAAAGCGGATTTTATGATTGGAGATTTTGAAAAAGGGAGATGGTCAGAATAATGGTTGATAAAGTACCTGCAGACATTAAAGTGATTACTTTACGTCTGTTTTTCTGTTTGTTCTTCACTTCTGAAGGTTTTACAAGTTCTCGAGATAACGTACTCCATATAACGATTGATACGATTGATATTAGTAAAAGGAACATAATATCACCCCCAGTTTAGAATTCCATTAATTGAATAATTTGAATTCGGATAATTTAAGTGTAACATAAATGTCAGTATTTTGCATTTTCCTATAAAAAAAGTGCTTACTCGCTTTCTCCGTTACTCTTTCACACCAATCACTCGAAGCCTTTTATAGTCTGCCATCCATTTTCCTTTTATATATAATATATCTTTTACATTTTCTTCAACCTTCGAAATGATGTCGTTCTTATCATCTAGAGGAATATCATGAAACAGCTGATCTCCAAACATTGCTATCCAATTTCTCAAGCCGTTGTCTCCATCTAAAGGGGTCGGCCGATCGAAGTGTTGCGCAAAGGTAACCCTAAATCCGACTTTTTCCATTAAATGTGAATACTCCCCGATACTTGGGTAAAACCAAGGGAATTGTTCTTCGCTAAACGGAAATTCTGCTTGTTTTATTTGACGGATAATTTCATTTGTTATTGTTTGAACATTGCCTTTGCCGCCAAATTCGGCAACAAATCTTCCTCCTTTTTTTAAACTTTGATAGACACCTTCTAAAGCTTGGATAGGAGGGTGTACCCAGTGTAGAGTCGCATTAGAGAATACTGCATCAAATTCGCTAGGAAAATGTAAGCTTGTTGCATCTTGAACCATGAATTTTAGATGAGGGTATTTGTTGTATGCTTGCTTCACCATATTTTCCGATTTATCGATACCTAAAGTCTCAGCACCAAAACTATGAATGGTGTTCGTCAAATCACCCGTTCCACACCCAAGATCAAGGATTTTTTCACCTTGTGTTGGATTCAATAATTCGACTAAATTATTCCCAAATTTCGAAACAAACGAATGTTTATCATCATATAAAACTGCATTCCAATTGTCTTTTGCATTTTGAGAAGATTCCATTTCTACACTCTCCCTATGTATATATTTGTAAGTTGAATTATAATGGAAAATATTGATAAAGGGAATTAGTATAATGATAGATGTGGGATTTATTTTAAATAGGAAGCTTTCCTAGAGTTTTTAATTGTGAGTTATTTCCACACTTATAATTTTCTTAACAAGGTAGCTTTTCAATTTCTATGCAATTTGTTTATTAAAATGGAGTTGTTCATATGAAAAACATTCACAGTTCCGTCATAACTCATCGACCTGAAATTTTTGCTACACGCTATAATTAATCTGGAAAACATAATCTTTCTGGAGATGATTCTATGATTGCCAAACAACGGAAGTCTATTGCTTGTTACTTGTTAATCTTTTTACACGCTTTTCTAGGAATAGGTGCTCTTTTTGGTGGAGGTTTATTGATTATTTATCCTGACGGGTCATTACTGTCAATGTCAACGGATATTTTGCAAACTAGCCCCTTTGATGATTTTCTGATTCCAGGTCTTATATTATTTGTTGCGTTGGGAATTCTTCCAATCATTACTGCCATTTTTCTTATCTCTGAAAAGTCGTTGAAAATTGCCGAAAAGCTCAGCCTTTATAAAGAAACACATTGGTCATGGAATAGTTCGTTGTACATTGGTTTTGTCTTAATTATTTGGATTACAGTCGAAGTTTATATGATTCAAGGAGTTGCTTTAATTCATGTGTTCTATATCTTCCTAGGAATCGCCATTCAGTATATTACTCTACTTCCATCTGTTAAAGAGCATTACACAAACAAGTGTATAAAAAGTCAGTAGCTTAATTTATTTCTAGGCTTTGTTCTAACTGATTGTTGATTTTACTGTGCTTGAAAAATAAACGAAATAATTCCGGTTAAATTAGAAATTACACGCATTTCTGTAAAAATAAAGGGAGTTTTTCCGTTTAACGTAGCCAAATCTTTAGATTTTGTGTTATTTTCAAAGTTAATCGGAATTTCTCCGTTTATATCTGCTATTTAGACTCTGTCTCTATACATTAGCAGGAAATTCTCCGCTTATTCGTTCTCGCGCTACAGAAATCAACATTGAAAAATAACAGAGCCTATTTCTAAAAGAAGCTAACAATCAATCCTCCATGTATTTCATTTCTTTTCCATTAAAATAACATAGAAATTTGAAAAGAATGTATTGTTAAAAACAAAAGCCAGTACTTTTATTGTTAAAAAGTCAGCTATTAACTAATAAATTCGGATTGTTGATTCCGCTTGTTTTCTCCTTGGAGTGAAACTTAATTGCGTTCTAAAACGTATAAATAGATAACAAATAGAAAGATAGGAGCATGTTAATGGTGTTTTTCTATTAATTATGGCAGCCTTTTTTACAAAATATATGCCAAAAGGTAAAAATGGAACCGGAGTATTTAAAAGATAATGATCTAATAAGAAGGTGAATTACTTATGAAAAACAAAATTTTAAACTTCGTTGTTCTTGCACTGATATTATCAGCAATGGTGATTAATAATTTAGAAGGACTTCATCCTTTCAAAATGATAGTTAATAATGTTGCGATGGGGATTTTAATTTTGATTGGTAGTGACCATCTTTATAGGCATTTGAAGCGAAGTAAAACGCAATAAAAAATAAGGTTTTTTCATAAAAGCTTACATATCTAACCGTAAAATCTAAACAACTAATTAGAGGTGTTTATGATGATCAATCTATTAGAAACAATCAATCAATTATCGTTGGTATTGCTATTACTATGCACGTTTTTCTATTATTGGCATTTAAAAAAGAATAAAAAGAAAAGAAAACTAACAACTTTTGAGTTTTGGATGTTTTTCACTATTAAACTAGCAATTTTTGTTGCCGCAGGTAGTTATGTTCTTCTTTTCTTAGATCGAAATTATGGATAGAAATTCAACAAATGAATAGAGTGTGAAAGAACATTCTTAAATAGGGGGAGCGTTATGGAAAAGAGCTATAATGTATGGTCATTTTATTTAATCCTAGTTTGTTTAGTCTTGGGAGCATACTCCTTGTATTCAAATATTAACAACACTTGGTTGATTGCACCTCCCAATTATATTTTGCTTATCTTTAGTCTAGCTGCTTTTATTTTCGGCATTATTGGTTTTAAAGATAAAAGAAATAGGCACACAAAAACAAGAAGTTGGGTAACGGTCATTTTATCTTCTATCTTGTCGATCGCATTTCTACTTGCAACACTGTTTGTAATATTTGCCTCAGGATTTGGAGCAAATAAACATCTGGAAACCGTACAATCTCCTGATGGAACGAACACCATTGATTTTTATCAATATGATGCCGGGGCAATGGGGTCATTTGGAGTTAGGGGAGAATTAAACGGTCCACTGTGGTTTAAAAAGAGAATTTACTATCAAGATAATATCGAAAATGTAAAGGTTAAGTGGGAAAATGAACATACCGTTTCGATTAACAATCATCTGTTAGATTTGAAAAAAGGAGAAAGATACGGATATTAAATCAATGAGCAATATGATAATTCTTACCTTCAACTGAAAGCAGAAATTTTGCAACCATTTCCGAAATCAATTAAGCTGAGAGTAAGATTATCTACATTCTTATATTGGAATAGTATATAGGAAAGTAAAAATAGGTAGGAGATGGCAAGATGAAGGTAACAATCACAGATGCTGCTGTTGAAAAATTTCGTAGCTATAAAGTTCCTAAAGGTGCAGTTTATCGGTTAAACACAATCTTTAGTGGTGGCTGCAGCTATGTTTATAATTTCGATTTAGCGGTTGATTTTCCACAAGAAGATGATACAGCCTTTGAAGATAATGGTTTAACGATTTATTTAGATCCATTAACGATTAAGCATATTAATGAGGATTTGAAATTTGATTATGTACAGGGAAAAGGATTTCGCTTAATTGGCGCAAGTGAAATTTATTCTTTCCATTTGGAAGTAAAACAAAAAGCGAATTAATAAAGGGAAGAATCAGGTACTCTAATAGGTGCCTGTTTTTTATATTTTAAGCGGATATATGATTTGATTTATCCTATTGTTTTTAAAAAGCTGTAAAAATAAATTAATTGAAACATTTCCTCCGTTCAATCGTATACTCAATAAAAGAGAGGGATTATTAGAAAATGGTTATGTATTTCATAATGCTCTTACTTGGAGCTTTATTCGTTTTTTGGTCATTATATTACATAGCTGCTATGTGCTTCGATAAAGAGTTTCCCTTAATGAAAGCAGCAAAAACTATAGGTGTCTTGTTATTAGGTATTTTGCTGTTAACTTTCACTTTGCCAAGTCTGAAATATATGCTGTTTAAAGAATACGATGTGGTGAAAGGAGAGTGTGTTATCGACATAGATTCATCAGGTCGCTCTGCTGAAGCAATTTTCAAAATGCTAGATACAGACGAAATATTTACATTTGATGATATTCCTAAACTGGATGCATATGGTAAGAAAGTGCCTTATTCTTGTGCCATGACAGTCACGAAAGATCATAAATGGGAAATAGGCTATAAAATATACGATATCGATACAAAAAAGCTCATTTTAACTAGTGAATAACTCACTATTCTCCTGTTAAATGGAATGAAGAAATAATAGTGCCTTCTTAAAAAAACGGGAAGTAAATCGAAAAAGGATTATTGAATGTAATTGTCGAAATATTACAGACTTAGCTGTTCTAAAACTCTCCATAAAGTGGGAGATGTCTATTTATAGAAAAAATAATAAGGAAGTGAAGCATCTTGATTAAATACAAATCGCTCCATCATGTAAGTCTTACAGTCACGGATTTGGAAAAAGCCAAATATTTTTATGGAAAAATTCTTTGTTTAAAAGAATTAAAACGTCCTGATTTTGATTTTCCAGGTGCATGGTATCAAATAGAGAATCAGCAACTTCACTTAATTGTATATCCTGAGTCGCAAACCATTCGAACAAATAAAACGCTAAATAGCAAAGAAGGGCATTTTGCGCTTCGCGTAAAAAACTACTATGATACGCTGAATTGGTTAAAGAAGAATAATGTAGAAATCGTTGAAAAACCATATGGTGTAAGTGGATTTGCTCAACTTTTCTGTGCGGACCCCGATGGTAATTTAATCGAATTAAATGTGGATCAGAAGGATTTATAAGATAGAGGGGATATATTCTCATTTCCTTTCAAAGGTGTGTTTACAACAATTTCGATATTTTTTGATAGCCGTAGTAATGAAAATCAATATTAACGTTTTCTTTTAACATCATTTGTAGTTGGAAGGACCGATACATATACAGTTTGGGAATATCAAAAACCATGTGGCTTTTTCAATTGTTCCAAATATGCAAAATATAAACTTGTTCAATAGGAGGAAACTATTTTTGAAAAAGTTTCGAGGAAAAAAGCGTTATTTTCGTAACTTGTGGAGAGACTTAAACGCTGAGCAATACGATTTAGACTTTGGGCAAGATGCTTGGTTTGATGCTTGGCATACCCATCTTGATTTTTACGGGCATGGGAATAATAGCGGGAAAATAAGAAGAGAGCATATAAAAGCACATATCGTTTTGTATAACAGTCTATTAGAAAAGCTCAGCACATTCGATAAACCTTATCAATCGTGGATAGGGTTAGTTGAGGAAGAGGCAAGTCTAGATGCAGTCTATATCCACTCTCCTAATCCTAACGATGACAATTTTCCTATAAAGATAGAAAATTTAAATTGGGAGTGCACTATCCCACATGATTTCAAGGATGTAATCAGCCTAAAAGATTTTAATGTGGGTCATTATAAGTGGGAATCGGATAATTATTATATTATCCAATCAAAAGATAAAGGGATTAAATTATAGTCCTATATAAGACTAAGAGCAGTTTGTGTTATGGATTTGCGTTTATTTTTTATTTTAATGAATATACTACCTTTACAAACAGAAAAGACCTTGTTATCATAGGAATAATTTAAATCCAAAAAATAGCAAAAGCGATGAAGAGAAGAGTAAATAACCTAATTCTTTAAAGAGAGCTCCAGCTGCTGAAAAGGAGTAAGAATTACTTATTGAACCAAGACTCTGAGCATTCACATTGGAACTTATGTTGAAGGGATAGTGTGACAGGTGCTCCTGTTATAGAGCTAGGGTATAAGTAGATAACTACCGTACCTGAAGAGTTTAATATGGCGACATATTAATAAACTGGGGTGGCACCACGGATATAAAATCTCGTCCTCAAGACTAATTGTCTTGGGGGTGGGATTTTTTTTATTGGCAAAAAATAGTTTTCACTTAAAAAACGGAGGGGTAAAAATGATGGAAGAGAAAGTAGCGTTAGATAATAGCTTGGAAAAAACGGTAGCTGAAGACTTACAAAATGGGGCATATAATCGAACGATTTGCACAAGATTTCCTCCTGAGCCAAATGGATATCTACACATTGGCAGTGCTTATGCCATCCATATGAACTATGCGATTGCGAAAAAGTTTAACGGGAATTTTAATCTGCGTTTTGACGATACCAACCCTTTAAAAGAAGATATGGAATATGTGGATTCGATTATTGAAGATATTAATTGGCTAGGCTATTCTCCAGAGGAACGGATTTTTTACGGGTCTGACTATTCCAATGAAATATTTCATGCAGCATTGAATTTGATCAAGAAAGGCAAGGCATATGTTTGTGAATTGTCTCCTGAGCAAATAAAGGAATACCGGGGAACACTTACAGAGCCTGGTAAAAATAGTCCTTATCGAAACAGAACAGTGGAGGAGAATCTCGATTTGTTTTGGAGAATGAAAAATGGCGAATTCCCAACAGGATCGCATGTTTTACGAGCAAAAATCGATATGGCTTCACCAAATATGAATTTAAGAGACCCGATTCTTTACAGGATTATTTATGCTAGTCATTATAGAACGGGAAACGAGTGGTGTATTTACCCAATGTATGATTTTGCTCATCCACTTCAAGATGCAATTGAAGGTGTTACCCATTCCTTATGCTCTATCGAATTTAAAGACCACAGACCTTTATATGAGTGGGTATTGACAGAGCTAGAAATAAAGGAAGCACCAAAACAAAGAGAATTTGGACGAGTGAATATAACTGGTGTTGTAACGAGTAAACGCTATTTAAGGGAATTAGTATTAGGGAAGCTGGTAGATGGATGGGATGATCCAAGATTACCAACAATCCGTGGACTTCGGAGAAGAGGCTTTACCCCAGAAAGTATACGTACTTTCGTTGATGAACTTGGCTTTGTAAGAAATCAAAGTACAGCTGACATAGCGATGCTAGAAAGTACACTAAGAAGAGAATTAAAATCAAAAGTAAATACAGTGATGGCAGTATTAAACCCATTAAAGGTGACAATCACCAATTATCCTGAGGACAAGACAGAGCTTTTATCAATGGAAAATAATCCGGAAAATCCTGCATTAGGAAATAGAGAGGTTGTTTTTTCAAAAGAGATTTATATCGAAAAAGAGGACTTTATGGAAGTCCCAATAAAAGGGTTTAAACGATTAGCTTTACATGCAGAGGTTCGATTAAAAGGGGCTTATTTCATCAAATGTAATGAGGTGATTAAAGATGAAGCTACAGGTGAAATTATCGAGCTTAGATGTACTTATGATCCAAAGACCAAAAGTGGAACAGGATTTTCTGAGCGGAAAGTAAAAGGAACGATTCATTGGGTTTCCGCTATAAATAGTGAATTAGTGGAAGTGAATCTCTTCGAAAAATTATTTGAGGACGAAACGATTGTGAAAGATGCAGAAAAAACGTGGGAGGAAAAAATGAATCCCAATTCTAAAGTTACACTAAAACATTGCAGAATTGAATCTTGGATGAAGGACGCAAAAATCGAAGAGAGGTTCCAATTTTTGCGACATGGCTATTTTTGTGTAGATAAATATTCAACAGAAGAAAAATTAATTTTCAATAGAATTGTGTCATTGAAGGATTCTTGGAAAGGGAAAAAAGGATAAAGTTGAAATCGAGTGCAGAGGTTTTGTACTCGATTTTTAACAAATAGCTATTTTAACATCTTTAAGCAAAGGGGATTGAAAGTTGGATGAATTGTTGTAAAATTATCAGAGAGAAAAGGTAATTTATGTTAATATGGATTAAAGCATGAATGAACTAGGGAGTATGGGTGTAAAAGTTAGAAATTTAGATAAAAGATAAAAATAGATAGAGAGAAGGGGATATTAATGGAATTACTGAGGCCATCTGAGCAGTATAGGGAACAGTTAATGGAATATAGGTCAGCCTTTTTACATAGAAAAGAACAGCCTTATGGTGGCAGCTCCTTGCAAAATTATACGGATTTTCATGAATGGCTCAATAAAGTAATCAGCCAGGAAAATGGGGATAACCTACCATCAAATCGGGTTCCGGCTACTCAATTTTTAAGCATTGGCAATGGGAAATTAATTGGGCTTATTAATATTCGCCATCGATTAACGCCAGAATTGTTGATGGAAAGTGGACATATTGGCTATAGCATTCATCCAGAAGAACGCCGGAAAGGATATGCGACAGAGCAGCTGCGACTAAGTTTAATAGAAGCTAATAAACTTGGTCTAAGTAAAGTATTAATAACCTGTGATAAAGAAAATATCGCCTCTGCCAAAACGATTCAAAAAGTGGGCGGAGTGTTAGAGAATGAAGTGAATTCCGCAGATGGGAAGGAAATTGTACAGCGTTATTGGATTGAAATTGGTTAACGTTTTATGTAAAAGAATAAATAATTTAGCAACCTACTTTGCAGTCCACTCCGCAACGGAATTGGACTGCTTTTTAATTCTAAGATCTTTCAACAGGAAAAAACTAATTAGAAATAGGCTTTAAAATAATCATCCAACCTGTTTCACAATAAAAAAAGTATCAAATTAAATAAAAATTTATTGTAAAACGATAAATGATGTGGTAAATTTCAATAAGATAATAATTAGGAGAGGTGCTTTTTTTATGAAAAAAGGAACAACATTTTTTTTAAAGATAGCTGTCGTTCTTATTGGAACCCCCGTTCTTGCTTTAGGGTTATGGGGAATATATGATTTGGCTAAAAATCCAGCAAATCCAGATTATGCCCATATACTATATCCGATTGTAATAGGGATATATTTATCGGCAATTCCATTTTATATGGCGCTTTATCAGACTTTCAGACTTTTGGGTTATATTGATAGGAATGAAGCTTTCTCGGTAATGTCTGTAAAGGCATTAAGCCATATAAAGAAAGATGCAATCATCATCAGTATCTTATATGTACTAATGATGCCTTTCATTTTTCTCTTAGCTCAGTCAGATGATGCTCCAGGTCTTATCTTATTTGGAATGATTCCGATTTTTGCTTCCATCGTAATTGCGGTCTTTGCAGCAGTTCTTCAAAGGCTTTTACAACAAGCAATTGATATAAAATCAGAAAATGATTTAACAGTCTGAGGTGAATGAAATGGCAATTGTAATTAATATTGATGTGATGTTAGCGAAAAGGAAAATGAGCGTGACCGAACTTTCAGAGAAGGTTGGAATCACGATGGCAAATCTATCTATTTTGAAAAATGGAAAAGCAAAGGCCATTCGCCTTTCAACATTAGAGGGGATTTGCAAGGCTTTAGAATGTCAACCTGGAGAAATTTTAGAATATCGAAGGGATCAAGATAGTGAATAAGCAGAATATCAAAGAATATCTCAAAAAGGATCGTAACGTATGGGAGAACATAGAAATATAAAAAACATTTCGAAAGGAGGGTCAATCAATGAAGCTACCTTTTTTCCATAAGAAAGAAGAAGAATCTGTCCTTTATCCGAATGAAAATATAGCGGAACATATTGCTATAATAATGGACGGAAACGGACGCTGGGCAAAGAAGAGGGGCATGCCCAGAATTGCTGGTCATAAAGAAGGCGTATCTACTGTCGTAAACATTGTTAAAACAGCAGTGAATTGCAAAGTGAAGATTCTCACTCTATATACGTTTTCTACCGAAAACTGGAAACGTCCAAAAACCGAGATAGAGTTTATATTGAGGCTTCCTAAGGAGTTTCTCTCTATTTATCTACCAGATCTTATCGCTAATAATGTCCGCATAGAGATAGTTGGAGATATCGAAAAGCTGCCAGTTCATACACGTGAAGCCATTGAGTATGCAATGGAACGTACTCGCAATAATGACGGCCTTTTGCTTAATTTTGCGCTTAACTATGGAAGCCGTGATGAGATTTTAAATGCGATGAAAGAGATGTTTTTGGATATAACCAAGGGGGAATTTTCACTGGACGAATTAGATGAACAGAAGTTTTCAAACTACCTTTATACAGCTGGTATGAAAGAACCGGACCTGCTTATTCGAACAGGAGGAGAAATACGTCTGAGTAATTTTCTGCTTTGGCAGCTGGCATACACGGAGTTCTGGTTTACTGATGTACTGTGGCCAGATTTCTCTGAGAAGGACTTTCTGCAAGCGTTGAAAGAATACGGGAATCGGAAAAGACGGTATGGTGGGCTATAAGCGTTTGATAATATATGTTGTAAAAAAAGCAGACCAACTCCAAATTGTACTTTAACGGTTGATTATTGCTATAATAAATCAATATTTAAAGTAGGGGGAACGTAAGATGGAAGCGAATGTTTTTGAACAGATGGCCAAAAGATATGATACAGAAGATAGAATAGAATTGGCGAAAGTGATCGTGAAGGAAGTAAGAGCAGAACTAGAAAACAGTAAATCCCAATCTTTAATCGACTATGGGAGTGGTACTGGCCTCGTTAGTTTAGAATTAACCGATTTGGTAGATTCGATTTTGTTGGTAGATTCATCGGAACAAATGCTAGAGGTTGCCAAAGGGAAAATAGCGCAAAAAGGTATTACGAACGCAAGCGTACTTTATTCTGATTTTACGAAAAAAACTACTGAACTTAAATCGGACATTATTTTCATGTCACTAGTTCTTCTTCATATACCGGATACGAAAAAAATCTTGCAGGAATTGTTCCATATCTTAAACGATGGCGGAAAGCTAATTATTGTTGATTTTGACAAGAACGAGAACATCAGTCATCCGAAGGTTCATAACGGTTTTTCTCATGAAGAATTGAAAGAAATATTATCTGAAGCTGGATTCAAGTCATCAAAAATAAAGACATTTTATCATGGCAAAGAGATTTTTATGAAAAAGGATGCATCAATGTTTATCGCCTGCAGTATAAAATGATTTTTTTGATTATACAATATCAGAATTATTCCAATGAAATAATTTAATTTTCCATTGAAGAATGGCTTTCTTGTTGACAAATATAAAAATTTGGAATATCTTATATTTAGTTAAATACTTAGTTGTAAGTTAATTTTTCTTTTTTGGAGATTAAGACTTTAGCATTCTTTTAATAATTGTATTGACTGAATGAAAAAGTAGCTTAAAAGAATAAGGAAAAGTGATTTTATAAATAAGTAGTCCAATTATATATGATGTCTTTAAAGTTAAATGAAAATATAAAAACCTATAAAAGGTAGCTCTTCAAAAAATTCACTGCAATTAGTTGAAGGGAAGCCGACAATTTTTTTGATTCCTATGATTTAAAATCATGGTGAATTTTAAAGATTGTCGGCTTTTTTATTGGGGAAAAATGTTTGTTTCCATAAAGAAGGAATGGAATTCTTGTAAAGGTTTTTCCATAGTAAGTTAGTTAAAGGAGAAATTCAACATGTTTGTTTCGCTGAGTTTGCCGTTATTACTAGTATTGTTTTTTATGATGATTATTGTTTCTATGCTAAGTGGATTATTACTTCTGCATCCAAGAATGCCATTGAGCTATGTGAAAATACATAGTTGGGTTGTGTCTTTTCCGCCTTTGGTTTCTTTAGTAGCACTTGTAAAAACGAATGGAAGAGAAAATATTGGTCCTTTGCAGTTGGATTCCTTGGCTTGGTTAATGACCTTTTTCGTTCTTGCTATTGGTTTAATTGTGCAACGTTTTTCTATACGTTACTTAATGGGGGATCGTTCTTATCGAAAATATTTTTCACTCTTTACGTTCACAACAGCTTCTGCATCTATTGCCTGGTTAAGTGCTGATCTACGCTTAATGGTTCTATTCTGGGGGGCAACTCTTGCTGGATTAACCTTGCTTATCAGATTAAACAGTGGATGGAAAGTAGCGAATGAAGCATCTAAGATTTCTGGCCGCAACTTTATATTTGGCTGGTTGGCCTTATTATTGGCGGTACTTTGGCTATTTCAAGGCACTGGTTATTGGCAATTATCGTCAGCTCTATCCACTGAAAATTTAGCACAGCTTGCAGCATGGGAGAGAACAGGGATTAATATATTGATTGTCCTAGCGGTCATCATTCCAGCAGCTCAATGGCCTTTTCAAAGATGGTTAGTAGAGTCTGTTGTTGCGCCTACTCCTGTTTCTGCGATTATGCATGCAGGAATTGTGAATGCAGGTGGGATTATGCTAGCTCGTTTTTCTCCACTCTTTAATGGAGATATGGCTTCTATTATCTTGCTTGTTATAGCAGGGATTTCTGTCTTGATTGGTTCTGGAATTAGTTTAGTACAAGTGGACTATAAGCGTCAGTTAGTAGGATCAACGATTGGACAAATGGGCTTTATGCTCATCCAATGTGCGTTAGGTGCATATATTGCTGCCATTATTCATCTTATTCTACATGGTTTGTTTAAAGCAACGCTCTTTTTACAATCAGGTTCAGCGGTGCCTCGTTTCGAAATATCTAATCAAAGTAATAAACAGACATCCTTTTTATGGACCATAACGGGGTGGATTTTAGGCTTTGCTGTTGGAGTGGTCTTTTGGCTCCAGTCACCAGGAGAGGGATATCAATTTATTAGTGCGTTAATCTTAGGGTGGTCCTTGTCTATTTCTTGGAGACAGCTAGTAGCTTTTGGAGAGGGAAGCATTGGTCGAATTACAGGGTTATTAATGGTAGGAGGAACGGCTGCTATTTATTTCGCTATTCATCATTTTTTCTATGATTTGCTGCAGTCTACTGTTTCCCAAGGGAATCAACCTCCAATAGCTGCAGTCATCATTGTTGCTTGTCTCTTATTAGTTGGCAGTGCAATAAGGGCATTTACTGCACGTAATCGTTCGTCTATTTTCTTTACGGTACTTTATCTTTGGTTAGTGAGATTAGGGGAAGCGAAGCCCAAATCTGTAGAGAGCCATCCGAGCTATTTAAAACAACAATTACCATAAGGAGGTAATTAGTGATGAGTGTTACATCTGTATTAACAAAAGAAAGTTCAAATAAGAATGAGATAACTATTGATTTCACAGAAAGTAATATTAGTAGTCTAGTTGAAACTGCTAGTAAAGTAATTGCCCCACTTTGGCCGATTTCTACCTTTGCAGCACGTCATCCTTGGATGGGGCTTGAAAAGCAATCCTTTGATCAAGTTGCGGATTGGTTAAAAAATAGTCGTGATGTGGATATTTATCCAAGTGCTTCAATGATTCTTTCTGCAAAAAATAAAGGGGAGATTAATGAAGCATTTGTGAAGCAGGGACTGCAGCGTTGGCTTGATACAAATTTACATACATTTAGTCTCCCGCGAGATGTGGCAGAGCGCTTTTGCCATGCCGCACTGGGGATGGAACCAATTCCAACTAATCTTTTATCATCGGTAGAACTTATGAAAAAAGTCGAGGAGTTTAGGGAACGGAATGAAGATACTATCAATCATTCCTCCATCCAACCAATCAGTTCTCAAATAGAGAATCAAGATAGGGAAAGGTTAATCAATATTCTCGATTACCATGTGATCAAGTGGTGTAAATTATATCTCGATGACTCTCAGGCAGGTTGGGAAATGCCACATCGCGAGGAAGGTTTCTATCGTTCTTGGCATCGTCTCGTTTGTTATGATCCAGCACTATCTAAATTACAGCGTGAAAGCTTAAAAAGTTGGCCAGAAGAGGCTGATAGTGCTTTGGAAAATGCATTAAAAGCACTGAATATCTCTGACGCAGAAATCCAGAGTTATCTAGAAGCTCATTTGCTGTCCTTACCGGGTTGGGCAGGAATGATGCTTTGGCGTTCTAAACAGTCAAATGAGGAGAAGACGCTGCTAACTGAATATTTAGCCGTACGAATCTCCTTAGAATGGGCTCTAATACATCCCTATTTACCTTTTAGGAATAATCAATTGGAGAAAAGGGAGTCCATTCCTTCTCACTTAGCAGCTTGGATTCATTGGGGAAGCCTTTCGCTAGAGGAATGGACACATATGTCAGGTGATAAACAACAGGAATATTTATTATTTGCGGCAAAATTTGATGAGAAGCTCTGCAGAAAACTGTGGCTGGAAGCTTGGGAACAAACACATGCTGAGCAATTAAGGCAAAAGATTATCTCCAATCAATCTAGTAACAGTGAGAAGGATACAGCATTAGCGCAATTTGTATTTTGTATTGATGTACGCTCCGAACCATTTCGTCGCCAATTGGAAAAAGAAGGACCATTTGAAACAATTGGGATGGCTGGTTTTTTTGGGGTACCGATTGCAACGAATGAACTAGGATGCACACATAGTCATCCATCCTTACCAATTATGAATAAGCCTTTGCACAAAATTATAGAAAGTACGGAGGAGAATGAATTACTTTCCTTTCAACAACGTAAGCAGTCAGTTCATTCTTTAAGCTACACATTTAAAACAATGAAACAGAGCTTACTGGCAAACTTACTTTTGCCAGAATTGAGTGGTCCATGGCTTAGTCTTCAAATGGTAGCACGCAGCTTTGTGCCAAAAACTGCGAATCGGTTTATTCATAATCTTCGACAGGCCTGGTTACGAAAACCCAAGACAAACCTAGTGCTTCATCATGTTCATCAAACAGAGGAAGGAATACCAATTGGATTTTCCGAGGGAGATAAAGTCAACTATGCCCGTCAAGCTCTAAAAATGATGGGGATAATAGACAATTTCAGCCCATTAGTAGTTATATGTGGACATGGAAGCCAAAGTACAAATAACCCTTATGCATCATCACTTGAATGTGGTGCCTGTGGTGGGCAATCAGGTGGATTCAATGCTAGGGTTTTAGCGACTTTATGTAACCTACCTGAAGTAAGGAAAGAACTTTCTTTAGAAGGAATTACTATTCCTGCTGAAACTGTCTTTGTAGCGGCTGAGCACAATACAACGGTGGATGAATTAGAGTGGATTTATGTACCAGAGCTTTCCAAATCAGCACAAGTTGCCTTTGAGCGTATCGAAGCTATATTGCCAAGAGTAAGCCATCAGGCGAATGCGGAACGTCTTACGAAATTACCTCATTTCCAATCGAAACATAAAAAGCCAAAGTCTGCGGCCTATCAATTAGCAGAGGATTGGAGCGTGATCCGTCCGGAATGGGGGTTAGCTGGCAATGCTGCTTTTATTATCGGGCAACGTGCGTTAACGAATGGTTGTGACTTAGAAGGCAGAGTCTTTCTTCATAATTATAATTGGCAGAAGGATGGCAATGGGGAACTTTTAGATACGATTATTTCAGGCCCAGGAACCGTTGCTCAATGGATAAATCTAGAATATTACGCATCAACGGTAGCTCCACATTATTATGGTAGTGGCAATAAGGCAACGCAAACTGTTACAGCAGGTCTTGGTGTAATGCAGGGGAATGCGAGTGACTTGCTAACTGGACTACCTTGGCAATCTGTAATGCAATCAGACAATGAGGCATATCATTCTCCGCTTCGTTTATTAATTGTCATTCAGGCACCTAAAGAATATGTTGAACGATTATTAAAAAATAATGCCATCTTTCAACAAAAAGTTCAAAATGGTTGGGTCCGATTAGCGAGTGTCAGTCCAGAAGGCCATTGGGAAAACTGGTAGCAGTAGATTTACATAACAAAGGAGTGGATGATATGAATGTAGAAAAGACGAAAAAAGTGTTATTTCTGATGGATGTTAGAGAAGGCTTGGAGTCTATTTTAAAAGAAGAAACGAATATTCACCCGGAAAACATGCTGACTATCCAATGCTTTGGACCTGTTATTTCCAATCCTTTTGGGGATATTATGAGATCGATTATTCTTGCTATTTATCAGGAACAAGTAGAAGAGATTTTTGTTGTAGGAACAAGAAACGAAGGAAATAGTGCTATTTCGATAGAAGATCAATCTATTGCCAAAATCCAAACATTGGATTATCTTTTTCAAAATAGCATGCCTGAATTTTCCGGTGAAACGATTAATGAATGGCTAAATGGTAAACAAAATACTGGTGACAATATCAAAAATTGTGTTAATATGATTTGTCACCATCCATTAGTGCCTGCAAATGTTAAAGTCCGTGGCTTAATCATCAATAATCAGCATGGAAAGTCTTCCATTGTGGAGATTGCTGTAAATAAAACTGCATAAAAATGATAAATCACGTTAATTGTTATTGAGTCACCAATTGGATTGGTATATATTCATATATATTACAGAGATTTTTTATATGAAGTGCTTTTCGATGATTTACTTCTACTAGAGGCATATCATCTTAAAAGGAAACACAGATAGAAAACTAGTATTTATTGTTCAATAGGGGATGCATAATAAATGAAAATATCGAAAGGCTCTTGTGAAGCCGAGATAAGTAAGGCAATTACTCAATGGGAAAAGGACTTTCTTGGTCGTGGATCTTTATCTGTCAAAACAGATATATTACGGGATATGATTGTAGTAAGTTTGCAAGGCATTTTAACACCAGCTGAATACACGGTGTGTGAAACAAAAGAAGGACTATTAACCATTAAGAAAACTCGTTCCGAATTAGTGGAATCAGGTGTAGAAGAACTAAAGAAATGTATAGTAACGATTACTGGAGAAGAAGTAAAAAGTTTTCATACAGATTTAAGCTCTCGTACAGGTGAACGAGTGATGGTTTTTAAATTATTTAATAATGTGGAAAATCTTTTTATGTAATGGGTCAGGCAAGGCATAAAGAGGATTATTGTATTTTTTAGACAGATAAAAGATTTAGATGAAGAGAACAAGGTTGAGACATAAGTATTCCAACCATAGATAATAGGCTGTTTCAGTAAAGTGGTGGTATTAGCCGCAGCCTGAATACACTTCGCTTTCCATGGGGCGAGCGGTGAGCCTCCTCAGCTTTCGCCTCCGGGGTCTCACCTTTCTCGCAGCTCCCATAGGAGTCTACGTGTATTCAGGCTGCTCCGTTTTTCTTATTAATATAGTTTGTCCCGACCTCATTTTTTGGGGGAATGGGGAACTTGTTCATTTCTCCGATATAATAAATAAAACACCAACAAGAATTAGGATGGAGCCAATCCAAAAGGTTAATCCGATATTTTCTCCAAGAATAATCCATCCAAGTACTGCTCCGACCACAGGCTGGAAGAAGAAAAAGATTCCGCCACTTGAGGCGTTAAGCGTTTGTAGCCCACGGTTCCAAAGGAGAAATCCTCCAGCTGTTGAAACAATTCCTAAATATAATAGACCTCCAAAAATAGAAGGGTGTCCCCATTCAGAAATATGGATTCCTTGTAGCCTTGGCATTACAAAAGGTGTCAACACGATTAAAGCGACCGCGATAGAATAAGTAGTGACAACAATTTGTGAATAGTCACTTGGCAAAAGCTTTACAAGTACAGACATAAATGCCCACGTCAATGCGGCGATTAAAAGTGCTATCCCACCTAATTTGCTTGTTAAATCAAGATTACCGATTCCGACAATAAGAAAAACGCCAATTGTAGCGAGAGAAACGGAAAGACCCTTTTTCATTGTCAAACGTTCTTTAAGCAGCAATCGTGCAAAAATAACCATAAACGCAGGGGTGGATGAAGTGATAATTGCACCCATTTGAGCTGTGGACAACATGGTACCTGTTTCTTGCGCTACAATAGAAATGGCATTTCCAATAATGCCAATGCCTATGATGATAAGGAAATAACGTTTTTCCATTCGCCATTTTTGCCGAGTTACAAACCCTATGATAACCAAAGCGACAATAGCGATTAGATAACGAATCCATACAAGTTCAAGTGGAGGAATGACCGCAACAACCACTTTCACAACAACGTACATACCACCCCAAATGCTTGCAGCTAAAGTTAAATAAATAGATCCTAATATACTTTTTTTCATTTTTATCCTCCGTTTTTTTAGTAGGTCTAAAAGCCCCTAACGGAGAGATGCAGTCACCTTTCTCATTAAGAGCAGAAAGATGCTGCTGGTACATCATTTTCAAATAACGGAGTCCAATACACGCAATTCACCTCTTCGTTTGAAAAATATTTCTTTCATTATAGCAGATTCTGAACATTCTTTGTTTTTAAATTTCAAGATATTAGAAACTATGTTAAATTATTCATAATGTAGAACAGACGACGATATTTAAAGAACAAAGGAGCATATTTTTGTCTAAGGAACAATGAGAAAAGCTCTTATATATGAAACCAATTTGTTCCATATACGTATGAATAAATATAGGAAAAATTAGTACCAAATGGTATGATCTACGGGAATTTTTTTTAGATGAATGGGAGGAGAAAATGAAAAAAGTTCCAATCTTCCTAGCGGTTGGCGTATTTTTATTTATGTCAGGAATATATTTTCCACGAAATGGGTTATCGTCGGAACAGCGCTTTCCATTATTGGAGGATACATGGTGGGAGGAAGCTCATACTTCTTGATTCACACAAAAAATAAGCAGACTCCTAAGTAAGTGGTGCTTATCGAAATAAAGGAGGGAGAAAAATGACTGATATGAAAGGTGGTAAGCATCCAAAATTAGAAAGCTATTTACTATATGGCATGATTTTTGGATTATTACCTGGGGTGATTGTTACTATATTTGGAATGATAGCAGGTAATGTATTTCTAGCTGTTGCAGGCTGCGGAGTAGGGATATCGTTAGGAATGTTGGTAGGTACTTTGCTATACTCTTTAAAAAAAGTAAGTAGTTAAGTGTAATATATAATCAAGGTACGATATAAATTTACAAGAAATACATATAGAATTAATAAAACCTTTGCACTTTCTTTATTACGCCTTTGGTACTATTAGTATATAACAATGAATAGTTTAGGAGAGTGCAAATGAGAAAATTTATGTTGTTGATTAAGCTATTATTTTCTATTCCTAAAACGCTATATTTTAACTTTAAAGCGTTCCCGTTTAAACTTGCTATAAAGCTACCAATCTTAATTTCATACAATACAAAGATTGCGGATATTAGTAGGGATACCTGTATCATTAATGGCAATATAACGCGATTTATGATTAAAGTTAATTTTACAAATGGGTCAGATGGAGTCAATCAATCGTTAAAGAACAGCGGATTTATTTGCGTAAAGAAAGAAGGGAAATTAATTTTCAATGGGAAAGCTAATTTTGCGAGCGGAGTTTCCATTCGAGTGGACAAGGGGACTTTAGTCTTCGGGGAAAACTTTGACTGTAATCGAAACTGCTTTTTTGCATGCCGCGAAAGGATTGAAATAGGCGATAATGTCTTATTTGGATGGAGTGTTAGTGTAAGAGATTCCAATGGACATACGATTTATAATATCTTGGATAATAGCAAAGACAAAAACACAGAGCCAGTCACAATAGGTAATCATATTTGGGTAGGAGCAAATGTAGATATCCTAAAAGGCACCGAAATAGCAGATGATTGCATCGTCGGCTATAATAGCTGTGTGACGAAAAAATTCAAAGAGAAGAATTGCACAATAGCAGGGTATCCAGCTAAAATTGTGAGAGAAAATGTAGGGTGGGCTAGATAATACATAACGGGTTAAAATTATATAGTTTAAGCATAAAAAAGTGATCATATTTGATTGCTTTTTTCTTTGTAGATTAGCAGTGGAATATTCTGAAAATTATGGTATTATTGGTGGGAATAGTCCACTATTGATGGGGAGTAAAGGAATAGTTAAATACCAAGGGGGATTTTAATAATGGCAGTTGGAAACAAGGAGAATACGATTGAATTTAAGCGAATCCTTGATGATGGAATGATGGAAGAAGTGAAAAAACTTTTTTAGAATATGCTCATTCTCTAAATATAGACCTTGATTTTCAAGGTTTTGATACAGAACTAAATACATTGCCAGGAAAGTATGCACCTCCTGATGGAATAATAATTGTAGCAATGGTTAATGAGAAGGTTGCAGGATGTGTGGCACTTCGCAATATTAAAGACGGTATAGCTGAAATGAAAAGATTATATGTTCGTGATGAATTTAAGGGATATAGAATTGGAAAAGGTCTTATTGAAGTGATTATTGATGAAGCTAAACGGCTGAAATATGAAAATATAAGATTAGATACCCTTTCAACGATGAAGAAAGCACAAAGTTTATATGAATCAATGGGATTTTATGATATTGAGCCATATGTATATAATCCGTTTAAAGAGGCGAGATTTATGGAATTAGATTTAAAATCTTATTAAATCATAGGTATCATGAAATGTTGTAAAAGAAGATATATATTTTAATACTGGATAGGCTATAGGGGAAATTCAGGTAATCGATAGAAGGAAGCAAAAAACCGAGGTGGCACTCGGTTTTTTTTATTGGAAAAGGCTTTACTATAAATTGATTTGTGTTTGAAAAATAAACGGAATAATTCCGATTAAATTGGGAAATACACATATTTTCTTAAAAATAAAGGAGGTTTTTCCGTTTATCGTAGCCATATCTTTGGATTTTGTCTTATTTTCAACAGTTAATCGGAATATCTCCGTTTATATCCGCTAGTTATGCTCATTCTTGTACATTAGCCGGATATTCTCCGCTTATTTGTTCTCATGCTACTAGAAAATCAGCATGAAATAATAACAGAGCCATGGAAAAAATAAAAAAGCTTCGGCCAAATTACAACTTAAGCCGTCTAATAGATAGTAGTAAGAAAGTAGGTGAGTCCTATAAGTACCGAAATGGAGCAACAAATGGAAAAAGAAACAGCCTTTTTAAAGCTTTTTCAACAATATGAGCATGATATTTATCGAATGGCTTATGTGTATGTCAAAAATAAAGAAGATGCACTAGATATTGTACAAGAAACAGCCTATCGTTCTTTTCAAAACTTTAGTAGTGTAAAGGACTTTTCCTTATTTAAAATGTGGGTAATAAGAATTGCTATTAACTGTGCCATTGATTTATTAAGAAAAAACAAGAAATTGGTCTATTTACAGGTGGAAGGAATAATAGAATCTCCAAGTTCTAAAAATGAAGATATTCCACTATCCATTTCCTTGCAAGATTTATTGGATATATTGAATGAAGAGGAAAAGACAGTAGTGTTGCTGAAGTTCTACCAAGGCTACACATTTCATCAGATTTCCGACTTTCTAAATTCGCCATTAAGCACAGTCAAGTCAGTATTATATCGAGCACTTGAGAAACTGCGGAAAAAAGTAAGGAGGGAAGATATGTATGGATAATAAAATCAGACAAGAATTAGATAAGATTGAAATACCAGAGGATTTACATAATAGAGTCATTTTAGGGATGCAAAAAGCAAAGAATGAAAATTCAAGCCCTGTTCTAAATAACTCATCAAGTAATAAAAAAACATGGTCAAAGCGTAAGAAAAGGATTGTGTCTTGGGGTACGGTAGCTGTTTTAATGATTATATTTTTCAGTTCTGCTCTTGTTTCCCCAACGATGGCAAAAGTAATTTCTTCTATCCCTTATTTAGGGTCTGTTTTTCAATCGAAATCGATTATGACAGTCATTTATGAGGAATTAGTAGATAAAGGGTATGAAATTGAAGGGATAGGAATTGGATATGATCCTCAAAAAAAGATTATGATAAGTATTAAAGGTTCGGATTATTATAAAGAAGTGAAAAATGAAGTGAAAAAGATTGCTGTAAACAAACTGAACGAAAAAGGGTATGATGCTTATACAGTGGAGGTAGATGAATTTAAAGAACGAACAGATTATGTTCTTAATGAAGAGGAAAATGCAGAAAAGCAATTACTAGAGCAAAAAGTAGAAGAAAAAATGATGCAATTAGATTATAAATTTGATATGGTCCAGGTTGATCCTACGGAAAACGCTATTTTTATCAATATTGTTGGGGATAAAAAATATTTCCAATCTATTGAGAAAAAGGTGGAAAAGGCTGGACTAGAGGTGACAAATGCAAATCATTATAAAGATTACCGGATTATTCCGACGAATACAAGGGTTGAATTCAGAGTTGCTGATAATATAGCACCCGTCGAATCAGCCATTGCAGAAGGTCTATTATCTAAAAAAGAATACAAGGTAACAGGTGTAAGCTATAAAAGGGAACCATTGACATTCATTATTAGTACCTCGGAATTAAGTTCCAATCCTCAGTCAAAACAACTTGGAGCTGAAATTGAAGGAGTAATAGTGGAGTTTTTAAAATCCGATGAAATAGCGGACATACTTGCTAATGAAGAGTATAGCATTATTGTGAACAGTAAAGATAATAAGAAAATAAACTAAAAATATTATTTGGGAAGTCATAATGACTTCCCATATTTCTTTAATCCGTCATATACTCATTCACTAATACAAAACATCTTTCTTTTGTCGATTCGTATAAGGAGATATATAATGCGACATTTTCAAAGGTGCCTCCATTATATTTTAGTCTTTCTTCCTCCGCTTTTGCTTCTTTCTGATCAATCCATTTCAGCTGTTTAGTTTGTAAATCCTGCATCTTCTCTATTGACAAGTCTTTTTTTAATATTGCATATATAGCATTCAGGGCTTCATCATACTTTTCATAAGAAATGCCGTAGTAATTTTTCATTGCGTTTGTAGCACCTGAATCGGAACCCTCTTTATCTGGTAAAGTATCCAGTTCTTTCTGGAGATTATCTAATTTTTCTAGAAAAACTTGTTTGTTTCCCGCAATCTTATCTGGCAATGCATCCAGCTCTTTTTGAATAGTAGTTAAGCTTTCTTGCCTTCTTTCCTCTATATCGTTCTCTGGTTTTGAATCGTTATTATTATTAGCGGCTTCAGCTGATTCATTTTGATCGCTAGGAGTGGGGTCCGCAATATTCTCAGATGCATTATCTGTTGGTGCGTCGTCTGTACTTTCTTCTATATTCTCTGGTTCCGTTTGAGTATTGCTTGATGTAGTTTCATTAGATGAATTGCTGCAAGCAGACATTCCTATTAGTAAAATCACCAATAGGCTTGCTGCAATACAAGTTTTACATGTCTTCATTTTTACAACTCCAATCTCTTTTTTAAAGATATAAATAGCTTCCTATTTATTCTCCTTTTTTCATTATTGCAATCTCCAAATTATGGTAAGTTCCTTATTTAATATTCTATCATACTTAAAAAAATGAACCAAATTAGCTTGTTTCTTGACGCGGTACCAATTATGTGACACAATAACTACCGAACGGTCGGTAGTTTATATATAAGGAGGATTTGAGTGTGAATAAGTATTGGCTAATGGTTTTTAGTGCGGGATTTGTGGAGGTTGCTTGGGTTTCTGGCCTAAAACATGCATCCACTTTTTTAGAATGGACTGGAACCATTCTCGCAATCATTATTAGTTTTTATCTATTAATCTATACAACAAAATATTTGCCTATTGGTACGGTTTACGCAGTGTTTACTGGGTTGGGGACAGCTGGAACAGTGATTGCGGAAATCATTCTGTTTAAGGAACCAATTAATCTAGTGAAAATAGTATTGATTCTCGTTTTACTAATAGGGGTAATTGGCTTAAAAATGGTTACAGATGAAGCGACAAATAAAGAGGAGGCTTAAAACAATGGCATGGCTAGCTTTAATTGCAGCAGGGTGTTGTGAGATAATAGGTGTCATCAATATAAAACGGTTAACGATGAAAAAATGGGATGCGCTCCTGTATTTAATCATTGGGTTTATGTGTAGCTTTGCATTACTAACCTATGCAATGAAGACTATTTCAATGGGGACAGCATATGGCGTATGGACAGGAATTGGAACAGTTGGATCCGCCATCTTAGGGATGTTTGTATACGGAGAGCCAAAGGATTGGAAAAGAATCTTATTTATTGCAATGATTCTTTGTGCTGCAGTTGGTTTGAAACTAATCTCATAAAGGAGAGGTTTTTCATGAAAAAAGAAGAAATAAAAAAAGCGGCAATTAAGTTTTTTTTACAAAACGGTTTTGAAGGAGCATCTCTTTCCGAAATTGCAGAAGAAGCGGGCATAAAAAAAGCATCGATTTATTCCCATTTCAAAGGAAAAGATGACCTTTTTCTCGAAGTATTAAAAGAAGCAAAGGTAGAGGAAATCGAGCGTAAACAGCAATTCTTTGAAAAAGAAGATAGTAGCAATCCAGAAACGTTTCTCTATCATTACTTACTTTACGTAAAAGGGATGTTTCAGGAAAATGAAATGTTGAAATTTTGGCTAAGAATGGGCTTTTTCCCACCAATGCATTTGTATGATGTCATTCAAACAGAAGTAACAGAAGCAGAGAATTTCCAGGAGCATTTAATTGGCCAAAAGTGTGGCATGTGGATAGAAAAAGGGCAGCTTAGCATAAAAGATGCAAACACTTTCAACTCCGCTTTTACAGGAATAATCATCGCAATCATGGTGGAAATTGTTTATTTTAATTCGGGAAAAAGAGTGGATGATAAATTAGAAGCATTGTGGGAGGTTTTCTGGAAGGGTGTTTCGAGATAACAAAAGGGGGGAAAGGGAATTTTGCAAAAAAATATTATTATATATATTCCGGTGTATACGGAAGAAAATTCTAGCTTCCCAAAGCCTGTATTAGGAAACTATGATTATTGGCTCCAAATAGTGGATTACTTTTTACGAAAATCGGATTGTTTTGAAATTCATTGCTGGAATGAAGAAACAAATACTATAGAAGAAATCAAATCACAGTTTTATCCTGAAATCGAAATACGGAATGAGGATAACTTAACGATATTTTATGGGAAGAAAAAAGCAGCATTTGTCCATTATTTATGCAACCGCTATACAAATAAAGCTAGAGAATTAAAGTGGTTTACGGTGAATTTATTAAAGGAAGAGGGTATTGTATTTCATTCCAGTCATTGGGGAACAGAAATCTTTGTTCCCAATGTTATTGAAAAGGAAATCTCCTTTATCAAAAGTGTAAGCCCAAAAGATTCTCAAATGGAAATATATTTATTAGAATAGTAGTTAAGCCTCTCCAAATCCCATTGCAAATGCTAATAATGTAAAGATAACACCTGATGCAAAATTTAAAAGGACCCCAAGAATAATATTGCTCCATTTCTTAGACAAGATAGCAAATACCATTCCAGTTAAGGATAAAATACCAAATAATAAGAAGAAAATGCCTGCATTTTTGGTGCTGAGAAAAAAGGATAATAGAATACAAATACCAACCATAAGTAGGGACACCCATCCATTTTTAGTCATTTGTAGCCCTCCATTATTTTGTAGTAAGTGTATTATACAATATTTCGAAATGGAATGGAGGTTATTTCCAATTTTTTGTGAAAGTATTTATAGAAAATCCCCATAGTAAGCTGGCAAATCTTCCTCAACCTCGCATGGCGTTCCGTTTACATAATTTTTTCCAAATAGTGAACCCAATTAAAGCACCAATCGTATTAAGGATAAAATCATCGATATCGAAGCTTCCTCTTCGTATTAGTAACTGGGTGAATTCAATTAGAAATAAAATGGACAAAAATACAATGGAAAAGACACTGACTTGTTTTGTTCTTTTTATGAAATAAGGGAGATACAAACCCATTGGTAAAAACATAAATAAATTGCCGAAAAGATTTTTAATAGGAATGTCTAAGTTCATATTGCCATAAAAAATAGCTTGTATGTACATACTTATCGTTTTAAAAGGGACGAAATTAGAGGAGAGCATAATTAAAGTCATTTCTGTCCATCCCGTTCTGTTAAAGAATAATAGAATGGCTAATACGTATAAATAAATAATAAAACTGATGCTTATGATAATCTTAAAAAATATTTTCATTCATTTCTCCTGATACATTTTAGTTTAGATGGTTCGTGCAAAAAAGTTTTCAAACTAAAACACTCTAAATCTATTAAAAGTTTTTCGTAAATAAATGAATTTTCGAAAAATAAAAAGCGCTAATGGAAATATTATACTATAATTAGAGAGAATAGTGAAAAGTAATGGAAAAGGAGAACTCAAATGTTTAAAAACAGGTTTGTTCTATATGGATTTATTTTTATTATCCTTGTTACTGGTTTCGTTGTTTATCAAAAAGTAACGGATGACACATATAAGGGAATGTCTATTATTCCTGAACAAGAGAAAGATATCCCTTTATACGCTGGACTTAAACCAACTGAACACCGTTATATTATGAATGGAAATAGATGGGAGGATATTTATGAATACTACGATCAAGAACTTCCGAAGCACGGATGGAAAGTAGAGGTTAAAGGCTCAGCGCTTGAGGATAATGATTCAGCAAATGATTGGTCTGGATTTTATTCAACTTGGAGGAAAGAAGGATTTGACGGTGAACTGTCTCTATCTGCTTCGTATAATAAGGCAGAAAAGCAAACAGAAGTAATGTTTGATAAGCGTGACATTCTAGATAGTACAGTATGGTTGAAGAAAAATCCAGAGAAGATTCGTATATATCAAAATGACTCGGATCAAGATGCTGTAGAAATAACAGATAAAGCAGCAATTAGCGAAATTGTTCAGTTCATAAATAACGAAGCATATGATTCAAAAGAAACTACTTTTAGTAGAAAGTATACAAAATTAATGGACTTAGGAAATTTGAAAATAAAAGTATATTATGAAAAGGAGAAGACTGTTTTTCTTCAAACTGCAAACGGAATTAAAGAAGCTAAGCCAGATCCTAATTTTATGGCGTTCATATTAGCTAAAGGGAATTGAAGGTTATTTTTTGAAGATAAATGCGAAGGTAGAGAATAATAGCCTTGTAAAGTGAGGAGATGAAAGTTGATGGTCTTATAAAATTGTAGGTCAATAAAATATCTAACCCTAGAAGTCCTTTATGATCTTTAGGGAGAATTCCTACATCCACTTCAATGTCCTTCACTATAAACGTATCAATTTGAATTTCATCCATTATTTTAGTATAAATAGGTACTGAGCCACCTATTCCATAGGCTTCATAAATATTGTCTCCATATTCATATACTACCCCTATCTCTTCTAAAATATCTGGGCTAATAACTGTGTGAGATGATCCTGTATCAATAATAATATCATTCACTTCTAGTATTCTTCCGCGAAAAGTAATAATGAGAGATGTTGTTAGGAGTTGTCCATCAGAGGAAATTTGCATTAAATTCGTCTCGCTCTTAATAACGGGTCTTTACGAATATGGACAATACATCTCTCGTTCGATGTATGGTAAACAATGTTGCCTTGTTTTACTTTAAAGAACTCTTTATTAGCGTTTTCACTTGAAATAGAGCGAATGGGTGCTACTTCATCGATTATTTTTTTTCCATTTTCCTCATGATAGTCGAGGATTGATAGTAATACAAATTGATTAGGAAATAATTCCCTAACTTCTTGCCACTTCATAATAAATCCCTCCTTTTTATCTTATTATAAACGATTAAACTACGAAATTAATACTCAATTATGTTGTTTAAAAACATAGATAAAAAAAGAAGTAGGGGAGGTTATGTTTTACTGCCTTCCCTATTTGATTGAAATGTCTATCGATACAATTCAATCATCTGATCTGCAATATATTCAGAACTAAAATGAACCCCGTCTTTAAGCCACCACATAATAATTCCCAAGGTAGAGGAAGCAAGTATATCCATTGATAAAACGATTTCCTTAGTGTCGGAATCTTCTCTGACGCGTTGGAGGACAATCGAATCCTTTAAGATCATTTGTAATTTTCTCTTAAAGCCGCTGTGTTCGAAGAGAACAGCTAAAAGTTTACGATGCTGATAAAAATAATCTAAAAACAGGATTAAGCGATCTCGATTATTTTTATTATCAATTTGAAGTATTGGTGTTGTTTCCAACAACAGGTTGTCGAAAATATCGTACACTAGCTGTCTTAATAAATCATTTATATCTAAGAAATGCAAATAAAAAGTAGCGCGATTTAACTCAGCACGCTTTGTAATTTGTTGGACGGTAAGTTTGGATATGTCTGGATTCTCAATTAATATATCTACCGTAGCTTTTTTCAGTAGGCGTTTAGAGCGTGCAGCACGTGGATCCTGCTTTTTTGATGTCGTCAATTTTATTCTCCTTATCTATTATTTCCGATTTCTTTGATACATTTTGTAAATATGTCGTTTAGTCAACACATCTTAAAAAATTGTAAATAGGAATCAATAAAAATACATGTTATTCTATATTTTATTGTCACAGTGTTAAAAAAGCAAATGAAGAAGGGAACTTGTCTATGCCAGAATCAATCAATAAAAAAGTATTGTTAACCGTGTTAATTTTAGGGTGTTTTCTTTCCACGCTCAACCAAACGCTGTTAAACGTTGCTTTAAGTAATTTAATGGATGTATTTTCTGTTTCTGCGCCAACTGTACAGTGGCTATCAACAGGATTTATGTTAATAAACGGGGTATTGGTCCCTATTACCGCATTTTTAATGAAGCGTTTTTCAACACGTCAATTATTTATCAGCTCCATGTTATTTCTATTAATAGGCTCCATTTTATGCGCAGCAGCGCCTACATTTTCTATCTTACTTACAGGACGTATGATACAAGCTATTGGAGCAGGAATTATCATGCCATTACTAATGAGTGTCGTTATGTTTATTTTTCCACCAGAAAAAAGAGGCAGTATGATGGGGCTAATTGGCCTCGCTATTATTTTCGCTCCAGCCATTGCGCCTACATTAGCCGGTTTTGTCATTGAATACTTTTCTTGGCGCTGGTTATTTATCGGTCTAATACCACTTGTCGTAATCGTTTTATTATTATCCATAAAATATTTGATCAATGTTTCAGAAACGGCAAAGGCTAAGCTAGATGTTGTAAGTGTTATTTTTTCCACCATTGGTTTTGGGCTAATTTTATATGGATTTAGTAATGCGGGTAGCAGAGGATGGGATGATAAACTCGTTATTATTACTATTCTAGTAGGGATTCTCACTACTTTCCTATTCTGTCTAAGACAAATGAAATCATCGGATCCATTACTCAACTTAAACGTATTTAATAATAAAGTATTTACACTAACCTCGATCATTAATATTATTGTCACGATGATGATGTATGCAGATATGATTTTATTACCAATCTATCTTCAAGATGGACGAGGCTTTACGGCATTTAATGCAGGCTTGCTACTATTGCCAGGTGCAGTAATAAATGCATTTATGTCGCCTGTTACTGGAAAAATGTATGATCGTTTTGGAGCCAAACCATTATTCATTATTGGTTTGATTTTCATCATTCCTTCCATGTGGGTGGTAACCGATTTAACAGAGACAACAACCTTTGTTTTTCTCATGATACGAACCATTTTTCTTCGAATTGGTTTAAGCTTTATTACAATGCCATTGAATACGGCTAGTTTGAATGCTTTACCAAAGGAACTCGTAACACATGGTACGGCCGTCAATAATACATTACGTCAAATAGCAGGTGCAATTGGAACGGCAGTAGTTATAACCGTATTTACTGTACAAACAACTAGCCATGCAGAAACACTAATGCAAGAAACACCAAATGCAACAGCTGATATAATTCGCAAGCTTGCTTCCATATTAGGTTCAAGTGATGCGTATTATTTCATGACCATTTTAGCTGTTGTGGCATTGATATTAACTTTCTTTGTACCATCAAAAGCAAAGACGAAAGTACAGCCTAAAGAACAAGCTCAGCCATTAACTAGAAAACCAACAAAAGATAAAGTATGACCATGCTATTAAGGATCTGTCCCAAGTTTATTTACAACTTGGGACAGTTTTTTTCATCTTACAGGTACTAATCCCTTATTTTAAATCTTTAGCCATCATAATGAATACCATCGGATGTCCATAGAAATCACCGGTATTTTCCTTAACAACCTTAAATCCTTCTTTTTCATAGAATACTATACTCGGATTTCCCTTATAAACCGTTAATGAGAGAGTACTTGGATTCCTGTAATAATTAATTCCTGTGCTTAATAATTGTTTGCCAATTCCTTGTCCTTGGAAACTTGAATGAATATAGATGGACTCTAAGTAGATATCTTTCTTCGTTAAGTCGCCTGAAAAAAAGGCGTATCCTGTTATTTCGTCCTTGTATTCTGCAACTAACGTTAAAGAGGAATTCAATCGATTATCCATTTCCTCATTTGAATAGGCATCATTTAAAACCTTAGATTGTATCGCCTCTGGAATTATCTCACTATATGTATGTTTCCATGTGAAAGCAGCAATTTTTCGGATTGAATCTATATCTGATTTCTTCATTTCTCTAATAATAACCATAAATTTCCCATCTCCCAATTCCTAAAATGAAGTTTACCAATAAATAGTAACATAGATGAATCTTATGAACGATGTAAAAATGGCAGGGATCCCCACAAATAGAGTAATAGAAAGGAAGGATGAATGGATTTTGCATTTTCATCAGCAATATTCCATGCTAAACTGATATTATCAGAATTTTCCATATGGGATTAAACGCATTAAGAATGGGAACGATTTTTAGTCAGATTTAACAAATACATAATAGAAGCGGTCAAGTTACAAAGAAAGAAACTCTCCATATAAAACAAATAGGGTTAGGTGAAGGTAAATGGATGAATCAAAAAGAAGTAAAAGGAAAAGCTGGACTAAATATTCTATATGGAGTATCGCTCTACTATTACTAATCGGCTTTGGTACATATGGACTATATCATCATTTTTCCACTGATACGATTGAGGGTTCCGTTGTATCAGCAGAGGGAGAGGCTATCGATAAAAGTATTAAAGCAAGTAAAAGTACAGAAAAAGAAGCAGAAGTGGACATTAGCAAAATTGATTATGAGTATTGGCATGAGTATCGGGTTACATCGACCATGCACGAAATGACTCATCAAAAAGTGCGAGCCGATGAAAAATGGGGAGCGGTTCAAATGACAAATGAGAGAATAGACATGCTATATAACATCGTAAAATATAACACTTACGAAAATAAAGATGCTTTATTGGAAATTTTGTCAAAATGGAAAGCTGGAGATTTTCGGACAGCAGATGAGGATCACAATGCCTTGTGGAGGCTCCAAGATGGAACAATCGGGAAAGCAACTGGAATATTGAGTGAAGAAGAGGAACAAGAGTTTATCGAGAAAACGTTTAAAAATAAAAAAGATGAAAATGAATGAGTTCAATCTTCTTATGGAAAAAAAGATTAGTCGCTTTGATGATGGTCCTATTTTTAAAAGCACTTTAAATTAAAACGATAGGTTTATAAAAAGTCTAAATACTATTTTTTACTTTATCAGGTAAATGATTCTTATAGGAAATGACATCATAGTAACCAGTGTTATTTTCCCTACCAGGAATACGAATGACCATTCGAATGAAATTATAAGGTTGATCATTGGCTCCTTCAAAACCGATTACATGTAATGTCACATCATACGAATCTTCTTGTTCGTTAAAAGTAATCGATTCTATTTTTTCATCCATATACAGCTGGTTATCACCATGCTTCTCCATGATTTCAAGAATAGTGGGACCGAGAAATCTTAAAAAGGCAGACTCTGTTAATGTGGCTTTGCATTTGGAGGAAGGCTTTCTGTTATGGTAGTTGCAGCTGTGACAGTATGAAATGATGTGAAAAGTAGTAATAATAAAAAAAGTGTTCTCATCATAAAAATCTCCTAGGGATGTTTTATGATGATTATTATTTGTTCTAAAACGGGATATATATCTGTATGAAGAATGTTCAGAGCTTTGATTACAGCGAAAAAAGCAGTGAAGATTAATTTGTATCAAGCAGTATTAGAGAATAGGAAGGGAAAAGGAGGAAATGGAGTGGATTTCTACTGGTTCGGTCTACTATTCTGGTTGTTAATTGGTATAGGATTCTTATTATTCCTTATAGGATTATGGTGGAGATCTTGGAAAACTCTTTTAATCAGTGGGATCCTCTTTTTAGTCCCATCGCTTTATTTTATAGGGGCGGAAAATTGGCTCAGATTATTAGTGATTATACCGATACTCCCATTTTTATTTGCCTATTGTGTAAAAAAGAATATGTAACCATGAAATAAATGTCTAATTATTAGCCAAAGATGAATTGTAAATCTAATTTCAGAAGAACCAGACAAGACTAATAAACTGCTCAAAACCTTCTATGAAGCAAGATTGCTTCTGGTATAGAATTGCGATGTATGAGCGCATAAAAAGATACCTCCGATAAAGGTATCTTTAGGCAGTCTTTAACTTCTTCGCTAGATATGCAATGCCCATAGCGATTGGAGGAATAAATGGAACAAAATGCTTTAACCACGGAACAGTGTAGAAAATAGGTAACATTAAAAATATTAATCCAAAGAACATGGTAAGAATAGACTTTTTATTCCAGCCGATAAGAGTCAATCCCAAGCCTATTACTACAAAAAGAATAAATACGACGATCCACAAGTTCATATCATCACCTCTTACTATATTGTAATCTAAATATTATAAAAATTCACTTCGAATGCAATTAAAGGACGAATTAATTGGAAGGATGGTTACTCGTGAACAAAACGATTTATAACGAGAAAGAACTATTAGAGATGCTAGATTCCTTATTAAGAGAATCTACTTAGTTTTGGAATGATTTTTATGGTAATCGAGAGTAAGGGATTCCTTTATTAATGAGACATTTTTACAAATTTGAACAAGCATTTTATTTCATTGAATAAATCATTTAAAATAAAACTAAATAAATTAAAGTTGGTGATGTTAATGGAGCCTATAAGAATTGGACATGATGACATAAAAAAAAGCAATTCAAACTGGTCATTCATACATCCAAGTTGGGAAGAAAAATTTTTTGTTGATGGAAGTAGAAGACGTTGGTAACGATGATTGCTATGAAGTTACTGATTCAGAAGAAGAAAAGCAATTAAGAGTGGCTTTGAATCAAGATAATCCAATACTATCAGATGAAGAAATCAATAGAATGTTAAAGAGCTAAACATGAAAATAGTTTGGAGAAGGACCAACTTCTCCTATAGCCTCTACCGTCAGTGTGTTGTTGTCAATTAAATATTATATTCATTGAGAACCAGCCTTTTGCTTGCGACGGAATAGGTTGGTTTTCTCGTTTTCAAATGTTTAAATATTCCGTGTAACATTTTTGAGAAACAAGATTTTCCGGGGAGTCGTGTGACCAATAGTTTATATTACTTCAAAATCAAAAAACCATTGAAGAACATCAAAAGAAACACGAAGTTTAAAATTATCGCAGTAATACATTTGAGAAAAGGTTCTTTAAGTACAATAGCGCCTATACCAAGAAGTATTCCAATAAAGGAGACAATTGGAGTAGCACCGATCATTAGTAAGATTAAGATACCAAACAAATCAGCTAAGAAATGGAAAGTAGAAGCAATGTAGAAACACAGAATTCCTATAAAATTTATAGCTACACAAATAAAGGACAATTTATTCGCCGGCATGATAAAACCTCCTTGTTTCACATTCTATAACACTTCAATTTTTTAATCATCAATATGAACAAAGGATTTGAACGTGTTGGCAGCAGCATTCGCATATCCATTTGTGTTTATCTTATGAATGATGCGCTGTGTTCTGGTTTCAATCATGTGATTGGCATCTTCGCCATATAGGGGACCAGTACGAATAAGGACATGGTTTGCATGATTTGCAAGGATTAAGTCTTCCCCAAAGTGTTTGGCATTTACATATGTAGATAAAGGAGCTTCACTAGGAAGAAATCCTGGTTGCTCTGTTTCAGCATAGTTACCTTTACCATCTACAAAAATGGCGTCTGTTGATAAATATATTAATTTAGTTTCTTTTGAAATGGCAGATAATAAATGGTTGAGACCAACTTCTATAAGATGATTTTCCTTTTCCCCATCCATTAAAGACCAGATAACTACATCTGGATCAATATGATTGACTAGTTGTGTTACCTGATGTTTGTTCCTTATATCTAGTTGTAAAATATTTGTACATGCATTATTGGAGCGAGAAGTGCCGCAAACGTAATAATTAGGATTTAACCCAGCTAGTTTAAATAAGGATGAACCGAAAAATCCAGTGGAACCTAATATCATTATTTTCATAAAGAATACTCCTGTTTCGTATATTTGGAAAAATCTGTTAAAATGATTTTATCATAAAAAATTCATACTAGCATATAAAAGAGAAAGTTTGAGAGGATATGTAAAATGGCAAAAACAACAGGTTGCTTTACGATTATACTGAATGAAAAAGGACAAATCTTATTGACAAAACGTAAGGATTTTCCAATTTGGGATTTACCAGGTGGTAGATGGGAAAAGGGAGAGACCTTAGAAGACTGTGCCATTCGTGAAACAGAAGAGGAAACAGGATACGTTATTCGAATTAAGCAGAAAATCGGGGAATATTTTCAACCACAATTCGATGATATTCAATTCTTATTCTTGGGAGAATTAACAGGGGGAATACCAATAGAAGAAGGACCCGAAACAGAAAAAGTCGAATGGTTAAGTCCAAATAATTTACCTTTCCATATGGCACCTAATAGAAGAAAACAAATTAAAAACTTTTTAAAGAATAAAAATCGAATAGTAAAACAATCAATAACAGTGTCTCCTATTCAAATAACCTTATTAAAAAGCTATTTGAAAGTATTTAGGCCATTATTAAGATAGGAAGCAGAGGGATGATACTAGAAAAGTGTTAGCTTATGAGTCCAGTGGTTTTATCGTTCGTTCTAAGCTGAAATTAGTTCACATACATAAAAAGTAACAAACAGGAGGAGAAACATGAACGTTGAATTAACAAGATTTAAAGTGAAAAAAGGGAAATCGGAAAGAGTGGATGAATGGTTAAGTTTCTTAAATGACAATAAAAAAGAGGTTCTTGTCACATTAGAAGGGGAAAAAATGTTAGTTGAGACTATATTTAGAGAAACGCTGAATGGGGAAGAATATCTCTATTGGTATTCTGTCCAAGGCGAAGATGGGCAAGAAGTAGAACAATCGGAGCACTGGATTGATAAAAAGCATATTGAGTTTTGGAACGAATGCATAGACGAAACGTTTAAGCCTGTTGATTTAAAGACAGAAGTTGTTATGATACCTCAAAAGGTGAAAGATAGTATGAAGTAAAGGATCTCTTTATGGAGGTCCTTTATTTCATACTCTGGAGAAAAAAGGTACTTTATGATATTTTTATCGTATTTGTTATGGAAATAATCATTGCCGACTAGATTTTCATTCGTCTCGATTTGCTTTCTCAATATTGCAGCAAGGAAAACAATAGTATATTCTTGGATTAGGTTATATGGTTCATCAACTTAAACCATTAAACTGATTATTGGAGGTATTTTACTAAATGAATAAACAGGGCCAACTAAATATAATCAAAGAGGATTTTATAAATTGTCAAAAGGTATTATTGGCAATTGGAGATGAAACAAGGCAATCGATCTTGTTAGTGTTAATGGGGACTGATTGTCAAACAGGATTACGCGTCGGAGAAATCACGGAGCAAACACATCTTTCTCGCCCTGCTGTATCCCATCATCTTAAGGTTTTACGAGATGCTGGTGTTATTTTAATGCGTAAAGAAGGGACAAAAAACTTTTATTATATCAATGTACGTTCAGAATTAGGTTTATTACGAACGCTTGTGTCGGATATAGATACATTCATGGAGAACTTTTATTGAATTTAATATAGAGATTATTTGGAGGTATAGGAAATGAGAGCAATGGTTATTGATAGATACGGAAAAGTTCCAATGCGTCTGGCAGAAATGCCGACACCTGAAATTGGGGAATATGAGGTGCTAGCAGAGATTCATGCTGCTAGTATCAATCCTGTTGATTTTAAGATTCGTGATGGGAAAGTGAAATTATTACTGAAATATAAAATGCCGCTTATCTTAGGGAATGATTTTTCTGGAGTAGTTGCAAAGGTCGGAGCAAAAGTGACTCGCTTTAAAGTTGGTGATGAAATATATGCACGTCCACGAAAAAGTAAAATCGGTACTTTTGCTGAATATATCGCCATTCATGAAGAGGATATCGCCTTAAAGCCTAAAAATTTGAGCTTTGAAGAAGCAGCATCAATCCCGCTTGTTGGACTAACCACCTACCAAGCACTTGCAGACATTATGCAATTACAAAAAGGACAAAAGATTTTAATTCAAGCAGGTGCTGGGGGTGTAGGTACTTTTGCTATTCAACTGGCAAAAATAATGGGAGCTTTTGTTGCAACGACAGCAAGTGAAGCTGGTGCGAATTTAGTGAAATCTCTTGGAGCAGATGAGATTATAAATTACAGAACAGAAAAATTTGAAGAGAAACTGAAAAACTATGATGCAGTATTTGATACACTTGGCGGCGAGATACTGGAAAAATCATTCGGAGTGGTAAAAAGCGGAGGGAAAATTGTTTCCGTTTCGGGATTACCGAATGCTCGCTTTGGGAGAGAATATGGTTCAGGATTTTTTAAAACATTGTTGTTTTCAGCGCTGACTCATAAACTTACTGTCCTTGAAAAAAAGCATCATGTTCAATATTCCTTTTTGTTTATGAAGCCAAGTGGTGAGCAATTACGTACTATCGCAAACTATATCGAGGCTGGTAAGATTAAACCTATCATTGATAGAGTTTATCCTTTTGAAAATGCTCAAGAAGCGATGGAATACGCAGAGACAGGAAGAGCGAAAGGGAAAATAATAGTGAAAATTAGATAATAGCCGCATAGGAATGATGTTCTTGTGATATTAGAAAATGATGAAGTAAAGGACCTCTATTAGGAGGTCCTTTACTAATATAAACTTTACTGTTGTATGATTTGAATAAGATTACCACAAGTATCATCAAATACAGCGATTGTGATATCACCCATTTTTGTCGGCTCCATTGTAAAATGAACGCCCTTATCCAATAATCGTTTGTATTCTTCCTGAACATCAGCAACCCCAAACATAGTCGCTGGAATACCCTGTTCAAATAATTTCTTTTGGTAATCGTTAGCGATTGGATTCTCATTTGGTTCGAGAACAAGCTCGGTACCACCTTGATCTTCGGAAGAAACAACGGTGATCCATCGGAATTTTCCACTAGGAACGTCGTGCTTCTTTACAAAACCTAGTGTTTCAGAATAAAACTTTAGTGCTTTGTCTTGATCTTCTACGAATAAACTGGTAACAATGATTTTCATCCTTTTTGGCTCCTTTGATATTTGAGTAGATTTGTGCTGTGATAATAATCAAGCTGTAAGCAAATAACTTATACAGTTTCCAAAATTCTTATTCTTAACCTTTTATCACCGAGATAGTTTCTAAAATTACTCTAACCATCCTTTCAACAAATCTTTAAGTGGTTCATTGTTAAAAAGGAGCACTCGATATTTTCCCTTTCGTTTTGATTGTACAAGTCCAGCATCTTCTAATAAGGAAAGGTGTTTCGCTATTCCTTGTCGTGAAATGGTAAGATTATGCTTCATAATGAGACGAGCAGTAAGTTCATATAATGTCATTTCATTCCGTTCAGATAGTTCATCTAGTATTAGTCGCCGATTTGAATCGGCAAGTGCTTTAAATATAGTGTCTTTGTCCCACATATATTGATTATAAGCAACTATTTGGTTGCTTGTCAATGAGGGTAACTGAAAGGTTGCGTAATTAAGATGCTTTTTCTATTTAGTCACTTTAGTTAAAAGGAGGATTTCAACTACCTATTATTTGCAGTAAAAAGCTGTCTTTTTATTTTATGGACTAAAGGTGCAGATTTCAATTTTGGTTTTTTATGGTAAAATTTTACGTAAGGGTAAATACATTATGGAAAGTTTAGTACTGCTTAAGGTTGTCTTATTTAAAGTTTTTAAAAAGAGATTAAATTATGGTATCGGGAATATTTTAATGAAGTAATTGGGGGATGAAAAATGAGTGGTAAGGAGAAAAAACAACATCCATCATATTATGCAGTCATATTTACTTCACAGCGAACTGAAGGTGACAATGGGTATGGCAAAATGGCAGAAGTAATGGAAGAGTTGGCTTCAAAACAGCAAGGATTTTTAGGGATTGAAAGTGCAAGAGATAGTGAGTTAGGTATTACTGTTTCATATTGGGAAACTTTAGAGGATATTAAATGCTGGAAAGAAAACTCAGCTCATAAGGTAGCTCAAGAAAAGGGTAAAAAAGAATGGTATAAAAAGTTTAATGTTCGAGTATGTAAAGTGGAAAAGCATTACTCTTTTGAAATGTAATCATGTTAGCGATGAATTAAGGTTTTATTGTTGAAGTTATTGTACTGATGGGCAGGTTAGTGTAGCAAAAGAAAGGTTTATGGAGGATGGAAATCATAGAAACTATAAAAAAATCTCCTAATAATATTTACCTAGAGATAAAAGAAACGGTTGAAAAAAGGGTAGGCATACACTTGAATAATCCTATACCTCTTAATCTGGGATATCTCAATCTAAAATGGAAGGTTGAAACTGGGGAAAAGCGATACGTCATAAAACAAATCAGTAAAGAACGATATAAACACCGTGATTTTGAAAAGGTTGTTTTAGAACAAGATATTGCTCTACATGAACAAGTAAGACAATATAAAAATGGAACACTGTGTCCAAATCTATTAATGTATAATAGAAACGTCGTGCATAAGACTACTAGTGGAGAAAGGTTTATTATGATGGAGCATATGGAAGGAAATAATCTTTTACCTGGAACGTTAAATGAAAACCAGATGTATAGTCTTGGAGTGATGACAGCTAAAATGCACAATATTTCCAATGATGGTACGTACGGTAAAGAAGGAAACCCAAAATTTGTCCCACCTAGTATAGAAAAACGCTTAAAACATTGGGAAACATTATATGATAAGATGAAAGAAAATTATGCGTTAATGGCACTTATAGAAAAGCAACTTAAGGCTACAGAACATTTTAATTTAGATATTATAAGTTCTAGTGAGCCTGGTTGGGCACATAGGGATTTGTGGGTCGATAATCTATTGTTTAATGAAGATGAGTTATCCGCAATTCTTGATTTTGACCGTTTTGCGTTTGACTATCCTGAATTGGATATTGCAAGGGCAATTATGTCAGGGGCATTGAAAGATATGGCCTTCCAACCAAATGTAGCTAGAGCATTTTTGACTGGTTATAGAACTAATAGAGGACTTGAAAAAGGTACTTTTGTACGGTCGCTATATCTATTGTGGTATCTAGAAAGTACTTGGTGGGTAGTCCCAAATTTTAATAAGGAAAGATATCAAGAAGTTCAATTTCAAAATGAGATGACTTGGATAGCAGAACATCTTTCAGATTTAACAACAATGTTTAAGGATTGGTAATTTGATAGATATTATTCAAATTAGGTTTGCAGCTTATTTCATCAATTAACAGGTCCAATAACTAAGGCTCAAATAGTTTAATAGATAAGTACTGTCCAATGCCATTAATTAAATTTTTATAACCTAGTAATTGTTATTGGAGGCTTATAAAATGAAATATTTCTGTAAGTTAAATGTTGTTAGTATTATTTATGCTCTTATGGTGTTTGCTCCTCTTGAACTTATATTCAATATATATAGAATTACCAGATTAACAAATTGGGGTATCGGTATGGTTAATTTTATGATCTGTGTAACGCTTATTATTGAAGTTATAGGTGGTACAATACTGATCTTTTTCTTAACTAAAAAGTGGTTGGATGGACGAAAGGCCAAATTTTGGACAGTTATTCTTTGGGTCCCTTATTTTATTCTGTTTATTTATGTATTCGCTTCACTATTTCCAATGACTGATGGAGGAGACTCCCCAAATCCTGTTATTGGTCTTTTGGCGCTAGTAGGGTTGATAGCGTATCCATTTTATATACTAATCCTTAATTTTGTATCTATGACAAATGAAGACAATAGAGTGTAGAGCCGTCTAAAGTAAAATATTGTGCCCAGTTTTACGGGGGAAGTTAGTGGAAGAAGGAATAACTATAAATTTAAATATTTCCTATATATATTATATTGGTAATAAAATACTTTAGAATTGGAGGATGAAAAATGACACATGAATCAAATATTAACGATTATGATAAACGAGTTGAGTCAATTGATGAAAAAATATGTGAATTAATAAGTCAAAGAAAATTAATCTCAAGTGATCCTGGTGACCCAACTTCGCAGCATATTGCTACATGGTCTAAAAAATATAATTTGAATGAAGACTTTTTAAATGATGTTTTTATCCATTTACCAAGGGAGGATAGGTATAAACCAATAGAAGAACCAAAAGGATTCCTTAAAAATATACCAGTTTTAAAGTCATTTGAAGATAATAATGTATTTTATTCAGTTACATTCATTCGTCAATATGAGAATGCTAGTTTAGTTCACTTGAATATTGATAAGGACATCTCAGAAGAGAAGCCCGGAGATATGCAGCATTTTACATTTATAGAACTTTCAATCGAGGACAGCAGAATGGAATATGACTGTCGAAACAATCAAGGTGGAGGTTCTGGTGGACATATATCATTCGATTATATTGTAACGCCTCCCTTACCTGAAGATACGTCAAGCATTAAATTAATGTTTAAGGAATATAATGAACCGTTCAATAGAAAGCCAACTGGTCTTGAATTCTTTTTTACTTTGGACAAATAGAATAAGTATCTAGATGCCTATGGTAGGATATTCATTTTTGAGATAAAAAGGAGAGTACTCTTTAATAGAAGGAATACTTAATTCAATTGAGATCTCTTTTAATTGTGTTGTCATAGAAAAATGCGCAGGGGAATTTATTGCGAAGTTACTGATATAGAGCATGTTTTATCAATTATATATCTAGTCGTTATCCTTGAGACCTACGAATGGTTCTGGTTTTTATTGGGAAATTAGATCCTCACAAAATTCTTTCGGAATATCAACAAATGAAATTATTTGCCGACAAAAAGGAAGATTTATAGATAAATGGACCATATTTTTGGAAGTTTCCTCTCAAAGAATGAGAGGAAAGATTTCCAATTAATTTATCCAGATTATGAAATCTTAACGGTTCAGACAACGTGCAAAAGTAAATTGATTCTTGTTCTTACATCATGAACTTCTAGAAATTTTGGATTAATCGTAAATTACATTTTTACCTTGTTCACTTAACTCTTTTAAAGATGTAAGCATATGATTTATTTCTTCGTCAGAATGTCTTTCCCATGAGCCTAATTCAGCTATTATTTTTAAAGGAGATTTAGATCGATAAGAACGTGTTGGATTTCCTGGAAATCTCTTGTCCGTTACGTTCGGATCATTTTCAAAATCTCCTAATGGTTCAACAATATATATTCGTTCTTTTGAATGAGACCTTGCTAATTCAGCACCCCATTTCGCAGCATTTAATGTTGCAGTAAAATATATATAATTCGATTTTTTATCTTGGTAATTGGACAAGTGTTGTGGTTCTAATAAATCCCCAATTTTTAGTTCTGCTTTCGTACCATGAAAAAAAGGACCGTTATCTAGGGCATTTGTTTTGTTATTCATACGGATACACTCCTTATATTTTAAATTTGGCTATAACAAACAGTATAGTATGGAATTAGAAAAAGAGTAGTCTATAAATAACCTATGTGTAATGGTATAATATAACTAGAGAGAAATGATAACGAACGAAAATCACCTTTTTTGTGAAAAATTATATATAAATTAAGAAGTGCTTTCCTAAAATAAAGGGAAGCTTTTTTGTGATAGAGAGGAAGGCTAATTGAATAAATAATTACGAGTGGCGTTCTAATTAATATTAATTAGGGCGTTATTTATTTAACAAAAATATCTGTTGTTTAATTTTTAAAAAAATTTGAAATTTTCTTTTATAAATAATATAATAATAAAAACTTTATAAAGAAAGGAAGATTAGGTTGGATTCTTTCGATTATAAAATAATCAAGGCGATAATGACTAACGGAAGGGTTACTTGGGCTGAATTAGCTTCTCAAATTGGATTATCTGCTCCAGCAATCGCAGACCGTGTTAATCGTTTGTTTAACAATAAAGTAATTAAAGAGCTTGGGGCAATGGTAAATGGTGAAAGCGTAGGAACAGAGTGCACTGCATTTGTAACAGTTTCATTAGAAAGACCAAGATACAGGAAAGATTTTCTACAACTTGTCACAGATTTAGAAGAAGTGCAAGAATGTCATCATATTGCAGGGGAAGACGATTATTTATTGAAAATTCGTTGCCGGAATACAAAGGATTTAGACAGAGTAATAAGTTATGAAATTAAAAGTCTTGCTGGCGTACTGAGAACAAGAACTACGATTGTAATGGATACAACGAAAGAAACTTTTCAAATCCCACTGCAAAAAGATAAATTTAATAAAACAGGTGAAAATTAAATGTTCGGGGAATTGTTAATTAAGGGACTTATTATTGGGTTCAGTATTGCTGCTCCAGTTGGACCAATTGGGATTTTATGTATTCGTCGAACAATTGAGCATGGTAGGTTAGTTGGATTTGTCTCTGGATTAGGAGCTGCAACAGCAGATGGATTATATGGGCTAATTGCTGGTTTCGGTTTGACACTTATTACAAATTTTTTAATTGGACAGCAGCTATGGCTTCATATTATTGGTAGCAGTTTCTTATGTTACTTAGGCATAAAAATATTCTTTTCACGACCTTCTAATGAATCAGCTAAAGCAAAAGGTAATAAACCTTTCGCAGCTTACATATCTACCTTTTTATTAACAATAACTAACCCAGTAACTATTTTGTCATTCATTGCCATTTTTTCAGGTCTTGGAATGACAACTAATAATACAACAGCACTCGGCTTTATTTTAGTGTTAGGAGTATTTTTAGGTTCAGCGTTATGGTGGCTATTGCTAAGTAGCATAGCAGGAATAGTTGCAAACCGAATGAAAATTTTTTCATTAATTTTTGTTAATCGTATTTCGGGATTAATATTATTATTGTTTGGGTTATATGGTTTGATTGCTGGAATTGGTTAAGGAGTCAGTACTGTTCAATGAGATGTGCTTCTATTAAGTGAAACACGTTTTTTTCCTTATTCACAAGAAAGATTGTACGAACGGGTGCCTTTGCACAACAACCTTATATTTTTAACGGCAAGGAAAAGTCAGCGAACTTCCGCTATTTTTTCATTTTTACCTTTTCTCAACAGCATTATTATTTCATCAATAATAAAGAACATAATAGAAATGCTTAAGGAGTAAATAGTGAAAATCCACAGGAAAAAGAAAGGAAAAAATCCAAAGAAAACATATAAAAGAAAGGCAAATGACCGTCTTCCTTCAGGGAGTTTCCTCGTTATTTTTTCTATAAGGATGGAAATTGGAAAGCCATATAGAAATAATCCTAAGCTAAAATAAAAAGAATAAGCTAAAAGATCCTCTGTAAAATCCCCTTTTCTATTTACTGCGTCGGAAAAAAATAAGTCTAGAGGAAGAAATAAAGTAAATACCAAAACAGATAAGACAAAAGTAAGGATAGCTGCAATCATTTTCCTTTTAAGCATATTATCGCCCTCCAATTCTAATATCTATTTTAACAAATTAATCGAAATAATATAGAAAAATTTGGTATAATTTGAGTGCGGAGTAAGCTGAAATTTAAAAAATCTATTTAGTTAGGGGTATTGAAAACAAACCATGGTTAAAGCGATAATATTTGATTTAGATGGAACCTTATTAAACAGAGATGCATCAGTAAAAGTGTTTGTTGACAGCCAACACGAAAGGCTGAATAAAAAGCTTGACCATATTCCAAAAGACACGTATATAACAAGATTTATAGAATTGGATAAGCGCGGTTATGTTTGGAAAGATAAAGTGTACCAACAATTAGTAGATGAATTTGATATAAAGCAAATAACGTGGGAAGAGCTTTTACAAGATTATATTAGTCAATTTAAAGATAGTTGTGTTCCATTTCCTAACCTTATTAAGATGTTGGAAGAATTAAAGAGTAATAATTTATTACTAGGAATGATTACAAATGGATATGGGCAGTTTCAAATGGACAATATCAAGTCTTTGGGGATAGGAAAATATTTTGATGTCATTTTAGTATCTGAATGGGAGGGAATAAAAAAGCCGGATCCAAGGATATTTAATAAGGCATTAGAAATACTGAATGTTCCGCCAAATGAAGCTATATTTGTAGGAGATCATCCAGAGAATGATGTACTGGCTGCTAAAAAAGTGGGGATGAAAGGCATTTGGAAGAAAGATGTTCAATGGAATAATGTCGAGGCAGAGTATATTGTGGACGATTTAGGTGAATTGCCTTTCATTGTGGAAAAATTAAGGAGAAAATAGTGGCAAAATAATTTGAATTCTATTTAATGACGAGAAAATTCTTATTGAGGGAAGGATTTTTTGAAGGAAGGATTTGAAAAAGGAGTGGAATAAAGGGATGAATCAAAACAAGGAAGAGAAACTGCAAAAGCAAAAAATGGTTCAAGAACTATATAGAGAAAGAGTGCAACAGAATAGAGAAGATAAAAATGATAACCGAATTGGAAAAGCATTTGTAAACCTTTGCATTATTATATTTTTGTTTTTACAGTAATGGGGATCTTGTTTGACTGGGGAGTTCACGTGCCGCGGATTTTTGGGATTTAGACATAATAAGCAAGCATTATTTACTTGATGTGAATGAAGTAAAATATAAGAAATGCGAGGAGTTATATGAACCACATCGGATTAGATTTTGATGATACACTTGTTGATATGAGAAAATCGATTGTACAGCTTTTAAATAAAATACATAATAAAGACTTAAATTACGAAGAAATGGTTGAGTATGGAGTTTCGGATTTGTATGGGTATTCCTTTGAAGCATTTTTAGATTTTTTTACAAAAAGCCAAAAGGAACTGCATTCAGCTAATCCATATCCATTTATGATCGATGTACTTAGTGAACTAAGCAAAACTACAAAACTATCAATAATGACGGGAAGACCGAAAGCGTGGATGAATTCAGCTGAACTATGGGTTGAAAGAAATGAGCTACCCATAGATGATATAATATGCGCTTCAGAATATATAAATGGCAAACCTGAATGTGCTTTAATTCATAATATCACTCTATTTATAGAAGACAATCCTTCCCATGCATTATCAATTGCGAATAATGGAATGGATGTATTTCTACTTGATAAGCCATATAACCGAATGTGTAATCACGAACGAATAACGAGAGTGAAGGACTGGGAAGAGGTAGGCAGGTTGTTATTAAGTAAAGGCTACTAAAACTGAATGATGAAAAATAACTTTTATCATTATAGAAGATAATTAATCAACACACATCCTTAATCCAGTAACTACATTTTTATAACGGATCGTACACTTTTTTATAGATAAAACAGCAAAATAGGAAAAAGGGGGTAAATCTTCGACTATAGAATCATCATAAATAAAGGTAATATTCAACAGCTTTTTTGGGATGATTTTTTCTTCCAATAGTATATTTGCTACATCGCGATATATGTTCTCTACTCGGTCGTCCATAGCCCTTTCAATGGAAAAACCTCCAGCAAGGCTTGTCCACCAAGTGAAAAAGGAAGCATATATTTGATCAAATGCCGTTAAATTATCGTCATTTACAACGAACAACTCTTGATAAAAGAAGTATTTTTCATTATAGAAAATATCCTGGTCAATTTCTCTACTTTCGGAAATACGTTTTGTAACTGTAGCCCATAAGTCTCGATATCGTAATAAAAAATCATTTCGAAACTGGCAAGTTGTTGGAAGATAGGGAAATTTCCAATCATCCATATTTTCATTCTGGTTAAGAAAGATATTTTGAACATAAACCAAAAATTTTAATGAATAAGATACTTCTGCTATTAATTGTAATGAATTCTTCATCGTGTTCCTCCTAATTCCACAAAGGTATTTTTCTATATTCATCTTTTTTGGAGTAAGACTGAATCAACTAGCCAAAAAAGGAATGCGCACATAATAAATAGGAAATAAAATTCTGAAGAATATTTTAGCATGTAGAGGAATGTTTATAAATAGCTTTCAATTAGACAATCGGAAAATTAATGTTGGCGGATACCCACTAATGGTTAATCTGCAATGGCTAGATTTTAGCATTGTAAAAAATTCCTATTATAGAATTTTAAAAAAATCGAAACATTTTATTAAGATGAGTCGTCTATAGGCAAATCAATATGAAGGAGAGGATTAAAGTTGCCATGTCATTAGGAAAAATGGAAGTAAGTCCGCCGAGTAAAGAGGAGCTATTAAGAGAACTTATTGAGCTATATGCGGAGAGTATAAAAAGGTTGGCTTATACATATGTGAAAAACTGGTCAGCAGCAGAAGATATCACCCAAGAAGTATTTATAAAATGCTATGAAAAAATGGAGGATTTTAGAGGAGACAGCTCCTATAAGACATGGCTTTATAAGATTACAAGAAATAAATGCAAGGATTATTTGAAAAGTAAATGGTATCGTTCCTTTTTTTTAACTGATTTTATGCCAGAAAGGCTAGGGAATAACGAATTTTCTCCAGAGGATCAAGTGATAAACAAACTAGAGGACATGGAATTATCTCAAAAGGTATTAGCGCTGCCAACTAAATATCGCGAAATTATTATTTTATTCTATTATGAGCAATTAAAAATGAAAGAAATTGAAGCCTTAACCCATTTGAATGTTGATACTATTAAAACTAGGTTAAGACGAGGAAAGAAGATACTTCAAAAGAAAATGGAAAGGGGCGAAGGGAATGAGTGACGAGCTGAAATCTTTAAGAGAGAGCATGAATAGGACAATTTTAAAGCATGGGAAAATGAGTGTTGCTGACAAAGAAAAACTCTATACAGTTGTGATTCAGGATAAAAAAGTAAAAAATCGTTTTTCCCTAGCACCAGCACTTTCTTTTGTTGCGGTTGCTTGTTTTATTGTTTTTTTAGGTGGATATGTGTTTAAGCAATCAGGAAATATTGATACTAATCGGAATCAAGTGGGGCAAGTGAACGATAAAGTAGTAGATGAAACAACGAGCACAAGCAAACAAGAAAATCAACAGGTTCCTAATTTAGCGAGTTTTTTATATGAACTAAATTTGAAGCTGAGAAATCCAGATATGTGGTATCAAAATGGAAAAGAATATGCACAAGAGGTGGGAGAATATGCTGAGAGCAATTCCACACAATTCGCTGCTATTCAACAAGAAAAAACAATTGTAGATAAATTAGAGGAAATAGGCAAACTATCGAAAAATTTACAACAAGCAGCTCAAAATGAAATAGAAGAAGATACTTTAAATTTAGAGCGAGCAGTCAATCAATTGATAATGATAGCTGAAGACTATGGAATTGTAGATGAAAGAAATGACATTATTGAAAAACTGGAATTTTCGGATATGAAAAGTTGGTTAGTTAGCACAAAAGATAGTATGCATGCTGAGACCTATGAACCCTATAGTGACCTGGGAGCATACGAAAAACATATAGGTTATGTAACAAAGGCTTATGCTAAACATTATGCTGCATTAGAAGGAGAATCGGCAATAAAAGAACAGTTAAAGGAAATCGCTGAAGTGGCTGAACAAATTGAGAATGAAAAGGAAAAAGAGAAGAGAACAGAATGGTTGAATCAGTTAGACGGAATGGTAGATATTTTATTACAGGATAAGAAGGTTAAAAAAAAGGGTGATGTCCGAGAAATGGTTTGGAAGCAATTGTCAGCAGAACAAAAAGAATGGATCAATGGTACTTGGGAAGATGGAGAAATTTCGAAAATTACTCTTACTGAGAATATGATGTCTCAAGTTGATGATAAATCTTATGAAGGAAAAGAAGTATATTTGCTTGATTTTCCAACGAAAAGTAAATCCATTCCAAACAATATGATTATTTATGCAGATATAAATACATTTGCTTATATAGGCGATGGTCTTGTTGATTAGGATAGCTTTAAAGCAAAAGGGGCGATTTAATCCTACATTTTTGAAACTGGCATTTTTGACTATACACCGCTCGAGAAAGATTAGAAGGCTATAGTGGCGATGAGAAATTTATTGATGTCAATGTATTTTACGGGGATGAAGAGGTATTTGCTGAATATGGAAATTGATTTAATACTGAAATCTTTATCTGAAAAATAATAACAAATTGACCTTTGATGAAACTTATCAAGTAGTTAAATCGTATAAATGTCATTACCATTTATACGATTTAAACTGGATTTAAGTCTTATTCCAATATGAAAGTAGGGTATATCTTGTCTCAAAAACAAAAAAATAAGAAAGAGTTTATATCCATTAGCCTAACCTTAGTCTTATTCTTAGCCGCAATGGCAGTCTTTCTTTTTGTAAGAGGTCCTAATTTGAATCTATGGATACCAATAAGCTTGTATTTACTAATTGATATTGGTCTACTAGTTTCTCTCCTTATAGGAGTACAATCTAATAATAAAAGTATAAAGTTATTTAGTATTTTATCGAATATAACTGTTATGATTCCGATATCTGTTTGGGTGTATTTTTTGTTGTTGGCAAATGGAATATCGGAAAAATAAATAGACCATTAAAACTCAGTTTCTGTGCCAATTTTTATTTGGAGAAAAGAATGTAGTAGTACAAATTTGTAGTAAAAAATTCTATATTAATAATATTTTGCAACTTTTAAATTCAGAAATATGAAATAATTAATTCGAGGGTGACAGTATTAAAGAATTTCCTAAATATAAAAGAGACATTTACCATGTACCAATATTTCAACGGCTTCGTAATAAGAGAAGGTACGGAGGATGTTCCAGCTGACTATGTGGAAGCATTATTTGAAGATGCTGGTTGGACAAGAAATACTCCAGCTTGGCAGCAAGAGAAGTTTACACGCATATTCCCAAACTCTACTTGGGTATTTACGGTTTGGGATCAAAATAAAATGACTAGAATGGTTAGGTTATCTCAGATAAGATCATGGCTGCAAATATAATGGATTTAGTTGTTTTATCAGAATATCACGGGAAAGGCATTGGCAAAAAGTTAGTGGAACTATGTGTTCAAAAGCATCCCCATGGTGATTGGTTTGCGCATACATCTGCGAATAATTACAGCTTTTATGAGAAATGTGGCTTTGGAGTAAAAGACCTAAGTCAAAATGGAACATGTGCGTATTACGGGTACATTCAGGCACGAATAGATGGACATAGATAAAACTGGCTAAGAAGAAATATGTGAAGTAGGGGGGAAGTATGAACATGAAAAGATAATAAAAGAGCTAATACATAATAAAATAATACTTTCCAACCAAACAGATTATGAACAATTAAATGGCGGTACGGTCAGTCAAGTGTTTCTTCTGCATAATGATGGAAGAAAATATGTTGTGAAGGCAAATGATTCGCAAATTATTAAAGCGGAGTCGCATTTTCTTCATACATACAAGGAATTAAACTTACTGCCTAAACTGCTTTTCGTTGAGCATACAAATAGGTATATCCTATATTCCTACATAGATGGTTCTACTCAATATCTTAGAAAAAATAAAAAGGAAATGCTCCAAGAACGTGAAAGAGCTTATAAATAATTATAAGCTTACAGATCAAGAATTTGGGTGGGGCTGGGCAGATGAACCGACAGATTCTTGGAAAAGTTTTCTTAATGCTGAAATAGCAGAAGCTTATAAATTGATAGGTTCACGATTAAGCAAGGATGACTATCATTTAATACATAATCTAATTAAAAAGATTAATAATGATCGTAAACCATTTTTTATTCATGGAGATTGTGGCGTGCATAATTTCATTTTTAACAATGGAAAGTTAACGGGTGTAATTGACCCAACGCCGATTATCGGAGATCCCATGTATGATTTAATTTACGCCTTTTGCTCATCCCCAGAGGATTTAACTAGGGAAACAATTGATGCAGCAGCAAATCTAATGGTAGTAAATAATTATGAAAATACATATGATTTGGTGATAATTGGTTTATACCTAAGAATAGGGACCTGTATCAAACACCATCCCGACGATATGGGTGCATATTTAAAAGCTTGGGAATATTGGAAGGGTGTCACAATGAAATTAGAGAGATAATTGCACAAATTGAATACTTAGTGGAACGATAAAGGGGATGATTAGTTTGATAAGTACAAATAAATCTCTGTCTCAAACCTTTTTAACCTTTGCAGAAAAGGAATGTAAGGGATCAAGCTTAATCTATGAATATTTGTCAAAACAAATTGCTATGGATAATTCTCTTCTTAAAATAGCTAGTAGGGCCAGAGAGGGGCAGCCTGTCCCTAATCTATTATTTGGCGCGGTTCACTATCTTTTACTAAAGGGGACCGAACACCCATTAAAGGATTATTATCCGAGTATCGTAGAAACACCAAAGTCATTTAAGGATTCATTTTCTATTTTTAAAGACTTTTGCTTGAATTATCAAAAGGAGATCGAAGTAATTCTCCAAACGAAGCTGGTGCAAACGAATGAGGTGCGAAGATGTTCTTATCTTTATCCAGCTTTTTGTATGATTTATGAGCGAGCAAAGAAGCCTTTAGCACTAATTGAAATAGGCACTAGCGCAGGATTACAGCTTAACTGGGATAAGTATTGCTATTCATACGGTAAAGATGAATGGTATGGAAAGATAGATTCTGAGCTTCCTATAACGGCAGAAATAAAAGGAGCTAATAGGCCATTCCTTCTTAAATCAGCTCCCCCCGTTACTACAAGGATTGGCTTTGATTTACATACGATAGATTTACGTGATGAAGAAGAGGAATTATGGCTAAAATCCTTAATATGGCCAGAACATAAAGAGAGATTGTTCTTGTTTGAAAAAGTGGTAAAAAATAGTAATAAGGGTTCATTGAATTTAATTAATGGGGATGGAATAAGCTTACTACCTCATTTCGCCGAAACTATTCCAGACGACAGTGTTATTTGCATTTTTCATACCCATGTAGCAAATCAAATGCCACTAGAAGGGAAGCAGCTTTTATTACAAACGGTAGATGCTATTGGGGAACAAAGGGATGTATTTCATCTTTACAATAATATTCAAGATAGATTCTTACATTTAGATTGTTATTTGGCTGGTAAAAAGAGCGAAAATACGATTGCAGAAACGGACGGTCATGGTAGATGGTTTGAATGGTTAGTGAAAAATTAAATATATAAGTTACTTTCTTAAATTCATGGATATTAAAATCAGTACAGACATTATAATTTTAGTATGGGTAAGTGGTGGATTATGGTAAAATTTAACTTAAGTTAAATAGAGGTTATTTACCTTTTAATAAGTGATTGGGAATTTAAGATTCATATATAACAAAGGAGGCCCTATGTATGATAGGTTTACTTAATATTGGCAGCCTAGTGCTTGGTTTGATAGCTTGGATATTGCCAGCTGCTAATCTAATGCGAAATAAAAGTGAGAATCAGGGAAATTGGCTAATGATTGGTCTTGTCAGCATGACCGCTTGTGTGATTGCATTGTTTTTTCAGATTTTCTATAACTATCATCTTGTTAAAATTGAGGATTGGAGTGCACTTATGGACACTACTGGTGGTGTGGTGGTAGCAGCAACGGTCCTTATTTTTGTTACAATCGTACTGAATGCCGTTAATTTAATTTTTATCGGAAAATGTCAGCAAGATAGACCAATATATTTGTCTATCTTTTGTTTTCGAATAATTAGTTTCAACTTGCATTTTTAGTATATTTTTTAATATCGTAAAATTCTACCTATTATTCAAAAAAATCCTCTTTGTTTTAAAGGAAATAGAGGGATAAGAACAGAAGAAGAAAGGAGTAAATAAGGAATCCGTTATTTGACAGGGGAGATATGATTGGTTGGGTTAATGTTTAGAATGGCGACTGAACAGGATTTAGATCAAATAGTTGCGATGCTTGCGGACGATGTTTTAGGGAGTAAACGGGAACGGTATGAACAACCACTGCCAGAGAGTTACATTGAGGCATTTAAAGCTATTTCTGCAGACCCAAATAATGAATTAGTAGTAGCATGTATTGGTGTTGAAATAGTAGGTGTGCAGCAAATTACTTTTACACCATATATCACCCATCAAGGGGCATGGAGAGCTACTATCGAAGGAGTTCGAACAGCCTCTTCCGTAAGGGGAAAAGGAGTAGGTACGGCATTAATCAACTGGGCAATCCAACGTGCGAAATCCCGTGGCTGTCATTTAATCCAGCTTACGACAGATAAACAAAGACCAGATGCTTTGCGATTTTATGAACGGCTAGGATTTCAAGCAACACATGAGGGCTTAAAAAGGAAGCTTTGAGAGGAAATTTGGGAGGGAATAAAGTGGTCCAGCTATTAGCAATGGATAAAAATGAAAATATCATCGGTAAAATGGAAGAATTATATAAAAAAGTATGGAATAAGTCCATAATAGAACGCTTAATTAGGCATACCACTTACGAAGGGTTTAAGGGCTACATAATTATTTCAGAAGAAGAGGGACTCTTAGGATTTGCATATGGATATACCTCATTACCGGGACAGTATTATCATGAATTGCTTTCCAAAGAGGTTAGTCAAAAAGAATATGAAACATGGTTAAAAGATTGTTTTGAAGTAGTTGAATTGGCCGTGCATTCGTTGCATCGAAATAAAGGATATGGAAACAAACTTATTCATGAATTATTAAAGGAAGTAGACAATAAAACGGCTGTATTAACAACTCAAGTAAACAATACAGTTGCCCGACATTTATATAATCGAATGGGATGGATTGTCATAAAAGAACCGTTTATTCCTAGTGAGCATGAGGCTCCGTATGTGATTATGGGGAAGGTTTTGAACTAGAAAAATAGAAAAGAAAGAGTTAAAAATAAAAAATTAGAAATAGGAAAATAAAAAAATACCATCGCTTTGGTATTTTTTTAGGTGAAATTAGATAAGATTTTTTTTAGAACAAAGCCAATGGTGACTCCTGGTATAACAAATAACATTGGCAGCCATACTGGTCCCAATAGCTTTCCGAATACTTTGACCTCTGGTGATAGTATCAATCCGACTGTAACAAAATACGCCGAGAAAACGAACGGAAGATAAGTAAATAGTGGAACTTTTACCCCAGAATCCCTACATGCATCCCACATGGCAAAGAAATATAGGCAAGGATAAAACATTAACCATTGAAAATTCGTGACTTCAATTGCTTCTTGAATTCTTCCATAAAAACTAAGGAAAATAGCCTCGTTAAAATTTGCCTGAATATTAATCAAAAACTCAAGTCCAATAAAGAAAAATCCCTTAAGATACCTTTTGTTTAGTAGTTGAGCAAAGCCTGGTAATGCGATGCTCCATAGTATATTTTCAATAACTTTTTCTTTTCCCATAAGCTACCCACTACTTCTTAATTGCTAATTTTATCTCGTTTTCAGCTAACGATGATTGTGCTAACCAATCATATTTTCTTAAAAGCTGAGATCTAGATTTTTTGCTGTAAAAACCTTTATGTAACATTATGGGAATGGTTCGTTTATGTAATTTCATTGTTTTCTTAATACATTTGATGAAATTATTTGACAGATTAAGCCAATATTCGAGAATCTCTTTAAAATCGTTATTCCTATCATTTTCGATTGAATGGTTAAGAAGACATAGGGATTTGGAATCGTTAATGAATAGAGTCCAAAGGTTTGGGATTTCTACTGAAGTAGGCTCTGTGTTATGGTTCATCTCTTTCATAAAATTTCCTCCACATATTTTGAAATTGAGACACTTATAAATAGTATTTTGACCATTGCTTGATTAATATGACATAAATAAGTGGTTTTTATGTAAGACAAGTACAATATTTTGTAGTTTAATCATAGAAAAATATTACGTCACTTCGGTATTTTTTGTTGCAAATACAATAAAAATATGTTAATTTGAAATTAGAGGTCTTTTGTTGTAAATACAATAAAAAAATGAGAGGAAGTGAAAAAATGAAAGAAATTCTCCGGGAGATTGGGATGATTGGTAGAGCATTGGATTCTATTAGTAACATTGAATTTAAAGAATTTAACCTTACTAAGGGACAGTATCTTTACCTTGTGAGAATATGTGAAAATCCAGGAATCATCCAAGAAAAATTAGCGGAAATGATAAAGGTAGATCGAACAACAGCAGCACGTTCTATAAAAAAATTGGAGATGAATGGATTTATTGAAAAAAAAGAGGATCAAAAGAACAAAAAAATAAAAAAACTCTTTCCAACGGAGAAAGGTGAACAAGTTTACCCCTTTATTAAAAGAGAAAATGATTATTCAAATGAGATTGCATTAGCTGGTTTCTCCGAGTCTGAGATAGAAGTTATTTATAACCTACTTTATAGGATTAGAAAAAATATAGAAAAAGACTGGGAGTTAGTGAAGAAGGGAAAGAAGAGAATTTATTAATCATGGGGAGTGAAAAATTCAATGACAATAACGATTAAAAAATGTACACTCGCAGATTTACATAAGCTTCAAGAAATAAGCATCGAAACATTTAACGAGACATTTAAACATGAGAATTCATTAGAAAATATGAAATTTTATCTTGAAAATGCATTTACCCTCAATCAATTAGAAAAGGAAATATCCAATATTTCTTCCCAATTTTATTTTGTCTTTTTTAATAACCAACATGCTGGGTATTTAAAGGTCAATATAAATGAAGCTCAGTCTGAAAAAATGGGGGAAGAATTCCTAGAAATAGAAAGAATTTATGTAAAGAGCAGATTTCAAAAACATGGGATTGGTCAATATTTGATAAATAAAGCGGTGGAAATTGCAAAGAAGGAAAAGAAAAGGATGATCTGGCTAGGGGTATGGGAAAAAAATGATAATGCGATAGGGTTTTATCAAAAAAATGGATTTGTTCAAAAGGGGACACATTCTTTTTTTATGGGGGATGAAGAACAATTAGATTATATAATGACAAAAACACTTCTATAATTGTTTAGCTACAGTCAATTAATATAGCAATAAATGATAATATAAAGCCTTATTCCATCCACAGAATAAGGCTTCAAGCCTTAAATATAGTGAATAAAGTTTAATCAACTACCCGCATCTACTATGGATAAAGCTAATGCATTGATTACATTCGCCAAATCAATTATATCTTCTTCCGTATTATCTCTCCCCATTGACATCCGAATAAACTCTTTTGCCTCTCCATCTGATAGTCCCAACGCCTTCATTGTTTTAGAAGGAGCCTGTTTCCCGACTTGACATGCACTCCCTGTAGAGATGGCGAAGCCCTGTCGATTGCATTCCAGCACCAGCCATTGGCCCTGTATTCCTTTAACGCGCAAGCCGATAATGCCTGGATATTGTTCCGAGCATTCAAAAATAACGATAGACTCCATATTTATCGTTTCTTTAAATAAGTTACGCAAATGAGTAAGCTTGCTGATATATTCTGTTAACTTGGAGCATGTTTTTTGAGCAGCGACTGTCATACTAGCAATGCCTGCTGTATTTACGGTGCCAGAACGAAAGCCATTTTCATGACTGCCATTCGCTAACATTGGCATCCAAGGAGTTTTCGGGCTAATATAGGCAATGCCAACGCCTTTTGGTCCATAGAATTTATGGCTCGAGAGTGATAAGGCATCGACAAAGGGAGTTACTTCCTTAACCTCTATCTTTCCGATACTTTGGACCATATCACTATGAAAAAGAACATCATATTTTTTGCAGATCGCACCAATTTCTTTTATCGGTTGGATAGCGCCAATTTCAGAATTCACATGCTGAATGGAAACAAGTATGGTGTCAGGTCGAATGGATTCCTCTAGCAATTCTATATCGATTACACCAGTTTCCAATAAAGGTAGATAGGTAATTTCATAGCCCTTGTCTGCTAAAGCTTGCATCGTACTATGAATCGAAGCATGCTCAGCTGCCGATGTAATGAGATGTTTTCCTTCTTTTTTTGATGCCAATAGCAAGCTTTGCAAGATTAAAAAATTACTTTCCGTACCACCACTGGTGAAATATATCCCATTTTTATCAACGTTTAATAATCTTCCCCATTCACTGCGACAATTCTCAACGATTGTATTAGCTGTATCTCCCATATCATGGAGACTATTCGTATTACCAAAGTATTTACAGGCTACCTCCATATAAGTTGTAGCTGCGTCAGAATCTAAAGGCGTAGTAGCCGCATGATCAAAATATTTCATTAGAAATTCCTCCAATAGGATTAAGTTGTAGGAGAAGAAGGCTTGCGTTGTTCTCGCTTATTATTTTGATAATAAAAAGATGAATGTTAGTATTAGAAAATCTTTTAATAAAAAACACTTGTCATAATTTTAAATCTATGTAAATATAAGTGTCAAGACACCTGTAAAACAGGAGGGTAAAAAATGGACGCGGATGTATTAATTATTGGCAGTGGAATCGCTAGTTTACAGCTAGCTAAAAAACTTTCAACTGACCTAAATGTGATTATTCTCACAAAATCACAGGCGGAAATGAGCAATTCTTATTTAGCACAAGGTGGAATCGCTGCAAGTATGGGAGATTCAGATGATTATAGAAAGCATGCACTCGATACGTTAGAAGCAGGACGTTTTCACAATAATCCAGAAGTAGTTGCCGAAATGACTAGAGCAGCACCTAGCTTAATAAACGAATTATGGCATGATGGATGCAGATTTGATGAGGATACAGCAGGAAAGCTTGCATTAGGAATGGAAGGGGCTCATTCTGAAAAAAGAATTGTCCATAGTGGAGGCGATACAACGGGAAAACAGGTGATGAATTACCTAACGGAAACGATGACGAACAATATAGAAATCATCGAAAATGTTTTTGTCTATGAATTAATGGTAAATACTAATACTAATCAATGTTTTGGCGCAAAAGGAATATTACCAGATGGCACTCGTTCGGAATTTTATAGCGCTCATACCGTTATCGCAACAGGAGGATGTGGGAAGCTATTCGCTTATTCCAGTAGTGCTTCCACCATAACTGGTGATGGGATTGCCCTTGCTTATTTAGCTGGAGCTTCGATTAGTGATATGGAATTCATACAATTTCATCCTACATTACTCTATGTAAACGGAAAAACGGTTGGCCTTATTTCAGAAGCAGTTAGAGGAGATGGAGCAAGATTAGTTACAGCTTCTGGAGAGTATGTCATGGAAAAAGTCCATCCCTATAAAGATTTAGCACCACGCCATATTGTCTCCCAAACAATTTATCAGTATTTATCGAAAGGAGAGACAGTCTATTTAGATATTTCAATGATTGCTAATTTTCAAGAAAGATTTCCTTCCATCACAAAAATGTGTGTAGAGCAAGGCATTGATTTGCAAAAAGGATTACTTCCAGTTGCTCCTGGTAGCCATTTTTTAATGGGTGGAGTTGACACAGATTTGTATGGTAGAACAACGGTGCATAATCTATATGCAATTGGAGAGGCTGCTTGCACTGGATTTCATGGTGCCAACCGCCTAGCAAGCAATTCTCTCTTAGAGGGATTATATATGGGGGGAAAACTGGCAAAGCTTCTTCAAAAGTCGCCAAAAATAAAAGAGCAGTGTATCAAAACGGATAACAAAGAAAGAAATCCGAACTTCTCTCCCATTTTTCCAGAAAAAGCAGAGATTCAAAGACGAATGATGGAGAATGTAGGCATTGTTCGAAATGAAATAAATCTACGCATGCATCTGCAGTGGCTTGAAGAATTTGGAATATCAGATCGTTTTAAACTCTCACTAGAAAATAAATCAATCGAAGAGATAGAGAAATACTTTATGCTAATGACTGCTTTTCTAATTACAAAATCTGCTTTAGAAAGAAAAGAAAGTAGAGGCGGCCATTTTCGCTCCGATTATCCAGTAGAAAGGGATGAATGGATGAAGAAAAAGGTTAGCTTTAAACGTGAAAGAACAAAGGAGAATCAAAATGAACCAATTAAAATTGCAGAAACAACTGGAAGCATTTTTTATGGAAGATATCGGCGAACGTGATGTGACGACAGATGCGATTTTTCCAAAAGAGCAGCAAGGAGAAATTGTTTTTCTATCGAAAGACAATGGTGTTTTTTGTGGGGAAGATATTATTCAAGTAGGATTCAAGGTTCTAAACCGAGCAATAGAAGTAACCATGCTTGTCCAGGATGGAGATCGAATTGAAGCAGGCCAAAAATTGGCGACAGCAAGAGGAAATATTAGAGAGCTTTTAAAAGGTGAACGCGTTATTTTAAATCTTATCCAAAGAATGAGCGGGATTGCAACGAAAACAAGAGAAGCGGTAGAAATATTAAATAGTGGCTATACGAAAATCTGTGATACGAGAAAAACGACACCAGGATTACGGATGTTGGAAAAATATGCAGTAACTGTTGGGGGAGGACATAATCATCGCTTTGGACTGTATGATGCGGTAATGATTAAAGATAACCATATTGCATTCGCCGGTTCGATTGCCAATGCAGTGAAGGCAGTTAAAGAGTCGATTGGTCATATGGTAAAGGTGGAAGTGGAGACAGAAACGAAGGAGCAAATGTTTGAAGCTTTAGCGGCTGGCGCAGATGTTATTATGTTTGATAATCGGAAGCCAGAAGAAATTGTCGAGTGGATTCCCCATGTCCCAGAAACTGTGACAACAGAAGCGTCTGGTGGAATTACTTTAGATAATCTTGCTTCTTATCGAGAGTGTGGAGTGGACTATATTTCATTAGGATTTTTAACGCATTCGGTGAAAGCTTTAGATATTAGTGTGAAAGTAAGTATTCATTAATGGATAAAAGGGGAGAGGAAAATGAATATTTTAGAGGGATTACAAGCTTCAAATACGATACCTGAAAAATACTTAGCGATGACAAACACAGAATTAGAAGAACGAGTAGCAAGTATCAGGCAGCGCTTAGGAAAAAAACTTTTTATTCCAGGCCATCATTATCAAAAGGATGAAGTCATTCAATTTTCCGATGCTACAGGGGATAGTTTAAAGCTAGCACAAGTTGCTGCAGAAAACACAGAAGCAGAGTATATTGTCTTTTGCGGTGTTCATTTTATGGCAGAAACAGCGGATATTTTAACAACAGAGAAGCAGAAAGTCTATTTGCCAGATATGCGAGCAGGTTGTTCCATGGCTGATATGGCCGATATTTATCAGACAAATCGAGCTTGGACAAAGCTTCAGGAATTGTTTGGCGACACGATTATTCCGCTTACCTATGTCAATTCAACAGCAGCTATTAAAGCATTCGTCGGAGAAAATGGAGGAGCAACCGTAACCTCCTCCAATGCTGAAAAAATGGTATCTTGGGCTTTTACACAAAAGGAAAGATTACTATTTTTACCTGATCAGCATCTAGGCAGAAATACAGCCTATAATTTAGGGGTTCCTTTAGAAAAAATGGCGATTTGGGATCCAATCAAAAATGAACTTGTCTATGAAGGACCAATGGAAGAAGTGAAAGTAATCCTTTGGAAGGGGCATTGCTCCGTCCACGAGAACTTTACCGTTAAAAATGTGGAGCAAGTAAGAAAACAATATCCACATATGAAAATCATTGTCCATCCTGAGTGCAGCAGAGAAGTCGTAGCAGCATCTGATTTAGCTGGTTCAACAAACTATATTATTGATGTAATCGAAAAGGCAGAGCCAGGAAGTGCTTTTGCCATCGGTACGGAAATGAACTTAGTCAATCGGATTATAAAAGAACACCAAGATAAAGAAATCATCTCCCTCAATCCCTATATGTGTGCTTGTTTAACAATGAACCGGATTGATTTGCCTCATTTTGTATGGTGCTTAGAATCCATCGAAGAGGATTTTGAAAGCAATCGAATTATTGTCGAAGAGCCAATTGCCTCGAATGCAAAATTGGCATTGGATAGAATGTTGGAATTATCCTAATTTTTCATAGGGAAAAACTGCTTTGTAGAATCAAGGCAGTTTTTTTGTGCTTGAATTTTGTTGTTAAAAATTATTACTATTATAAACTCGCTAAGTACAGCACGTTTGAGATTAATAGTTTAAACTGAATATTTATTCAAGAATGAATTTTCAAACAGAAGATAATGACAACCGTTCTGTCTTCCTTTAAAATAAAGGTAATATATGGAGACTTACAAGAAAGGCGGAACATGCCCTGAATTTACGTCGTAAACAATGGAAAAAACAAATAAATATACAAGATAATATAGATGAATGGTATTTACTAGCATTCTTATTAACTGGAGATAGTGGACTAGCAGAACGATTGTTAGACCGAACGATAGAGCAAGTGAGGGATAAGTGGTCCTTTCCGTCATCTGCTCGTTTTTATCTAAAACCAATAATCAAGGACTATATAAAATATTACCGCAATAAGGAGATTATCTATAAATCCTTGGATTCTAGTATTCTATTAACTCGACTAGGTTTACTTGACGAACAAGCTCGGCTTGCTTTTTTACTAAAGTATTACTACGGTTTTTCTTATAAAAAAATAGCGCAATATCTACCGATTTCAGAAAGAAAAGCGAAACAAGTAATTTATTCTTCCCTTATTATATATACCAATAATGGCAAATTAGTTCCCATTCATCATATAGAGGATGTAATCAAAAAAGAGGTTAGTATACTAAAAAGTTCGTTACAGCTTAATCAAGTTACAGAAAAGAAAACCCTACATATAGAGACGAGTAAAAGGAGTTGGAGAAAGTCCCCAGTGATTTTACTCACTTTGTTGGTTTTATTTGCGGGAGGGTCTATTAATCAGGAAACACTTGGAAAGACGAGAGTTAGTTTAGGGCCAGATGTGTATAAATACTATAAGCAGGGCGGCATCTTCCAGCTGAATGAGGAGATTCAACAAAAAGGATATCCGGATATTTATACTTATCCGGATGTCGGAACGGATACACTCAATCTCCAATTTTATACGCCAGAGAGTCTGGAAAATAAGGAAGAGGTAACAGCGTTAATTGAAGCGTATTTAAAGGAAAGAGACCTGGATTATGTGATTGAATATGAAGAGATTACCCAAGAAATAGAAGTGGAGCAAACAGAGGAACAAAATGTCGCGGACAAACAGGTGGAAATGGAACAGGAGATATTCCAATTAGTGACAGCAAAACCTTATTATTATATGCAAAGCTATACGAGTAATCAATCTGGTGAATCAACAGAACTCATTTTATCAGATAAGGTTACAGAGGAAGAAAAAATGAATTTAAAGGGAGAAATTGAAACCATCATAAGTAAATATAATTTAGAATGGAATTTTTCATTTGGATCAGTTGAAGCGGAAGTGGTAGAAATGGAAAAAGCCATTTGGGAGATTTATCCTGCCTTAGCAGAGGCATATGTCTTTAGCAAGAATAACTATAAAATATATGATATCTTTCCTTCCTATGTGGATGGTGTTTTGGAAATTAGTGTATATACGGAAATATCTCTATCAACAGACGAAGATATCGCCAAAAATCAAGACTTATTAAACGAATTGAAAAGATCTTTGCGATTTTTTTTACAGTATGAAGACATTCAGGAACTCCTTCATCATGTACCATATGTAATGAAGGTTTTTGGAAAAAACGGCAATGAAATCCAATTAGACACTTAATCATATTTGTATATAACGGAGGGGATTTTATTGAAGAGCGCAAAGCTAGTCGAAAGCAATAAAGAAAAAGATTGGCTAATTTTTGCGGAGTTTTTAACTGGTGATAGGGAAATGTCTCTTGATATCGTCAAGGCTTTTTTAAAAAAGCCTTCGACCACTTTTTTTGCACCTTGTCTTATCGAAAGAGGATACCGCTATATTCTGAAGCATTGGAAAGCTGATGATAGCAGAACGATTTTAGATTCATTGTTATCGGAATATTCCCTTAATTTTTTAGGGAAAATCAATCAGTCAATCCTTTTGCTACATTACTATTTTCAACTAGATATAGGAAAGATTGCTAGAATCATAGGAAAATCAATAAGAGAAATCAGAAGAAGATTATTTTCCTTTCTACAGCTCCTAGCATCAAATAGAATTGCTCTTGCTACATTTGTAGACAGGCTCCTTGAGAAAGGGAAGTCACTAGCGTATCCTTTTTCACTTGATGATTTAAATAAGAGGAACTTGATAAATGCAAAAAAGACTGTGTTGTATTCTTTCATCATACTCCATCTTCTTATCGTTGGCGGGGCAATGAATAGTGGAATTGTAGAAAAAACGCAAGCGAAACAAGGTCCTGATTTATTAATGATTTATAAAGGAAATAAATTGGACGAAATGATTAAAGCAAGATTAACAGAAGTATTTCAAGAAGATGGATTTTCTGTCATTGTCAATTTTGAGGAAGCAGAAGTTTATATTGGCGTAGAGAAGGAAGAACTCTATCAAAAGAAGTCAGAAATCATTCGCTTTGTCTATCAACAATTGAAGGAAAAAGACATTACGTATGCTGTCCAATTGGATTATGATAAAAAAGCGTTTGGCATTGACGAAGCTGCCTATCAAATAGTTTCAGAGGCAAAAGAGAAAAGGTTAAAACTATGGCCAGGAGACTATTCAGATCAAGGAAAAGTAATAGGATGGATCGTATCCTTTCCAGACGATATTGAACTAGTAACAGAGGAATCAGAACTTAGGAGGGTTCAAGAAATTATACATAAATACCATCATAAAGCACCAGTGACGGTTTCTTATTATAATAAACAAATAGTGGATCGACGAGAAAGATGGTTAAAATTATCACCCTATTTCAATGAGGGATTCTTGTTAGGAAAGGAATATAATATTGAAAGAATAAGAACTGATACAACGGAGAAAAACGTAATCATCGATATTTATACGTTTTTTTTAACAAAAGATAAAAAAAAAGAGGAGATAGCACGGGCCATTAAACGATCGCTGGATCAATTTTTGCAAAGCGAGGAAATAAAAGGGCTTGTTCAAAATGATACTTATACGATAAATATATACTCAGCAGGGAAGAAAAAAATAAATGTCGATTATTAAAATATTGTATATTTTATAAAGTTTGGGTAATAATGCTTACAGGTTAAACTGCACGGAGGAATGTGATAAAATAATAATAATAGCTTAAAAAATAGCTAAATGTTTGAAAAGGCAGTTGAATCATTTGACATTAAAAGAAAAAGTTGTAGTGCTAATTGGACCTACCGCTGTAGGGAAGACAAATTTAAGCATTGAACTGGCGAAAAAATTCGACGGGGAAATCATTAGCGGAGATTCTATGCAGATTTATAAAGGAATGGATATTGCGACAGCTAAAATATCCAAAGAAGAAATGCAAGGAGTTCCCCATCATTTAATTGATATCTTAGAGCCTGATGAAAGTTTTTCCGTGGCGCAATTTCAGGAGCTTGTTCGCAAAAAAATAACGGAAATAACTTCAAGAGGAAAAGTACCGTTTATCGTTGGCGGAACTGGTTTGTATATTCAAGCTGTATTATACGATTATCAGTTTCAAGAAACGGCAACAGACACAGCATTCCGAACGAAATTAGAGGAAATGGCACAAGCGGAAGGAACCTTGACCATTCATGACATGTTGAATAAAGTGGATTCAGAAGCTGCTGCTGCCATTCATCATCATAATGTCAGGCGTGTGATTAGAGCATTAGAGGTCTTTCATGTAACGGGCAGAAAAATGTCTGACATACAAAGGGAACAGAAGCAGGAATCCCTTTATGATTCTGCATTAATTGGCTTAACAATGGAAAGAAATGTTCTATATGAGCGAATTAATAAACGAGTGGAGCAAATGCTTGAAATCGGCTTATTAGAGGAAGTTCAGCACTTCTATGAAAAGGGTATTAGAGACTGTCAATCACTTCAGGCAATCGGCTATAAAGAAATCTACAAGTATTACGATGGTCTGTTAAGCTTGGAAGATTCGATTGAAGAGTTAAAGCAGAATTCAAGGAGATATGCAAAGCGGCAATTAACTTGGTTCCGCAATAAAATGAATGTACAGTGGTTTGATATGACAGAAAGCGTCAAAACACATGACATAACAAAAAATTTACAGGAAATTTCGTCTTATTTAGAAGGAATGCTAAAAATAAAATCGAATACATAATAGTAGAGAGAAAAGAGGAGGATTTTCATGAAGCAATCAGTTAACATTCAAGATCAATTTTTAAATCAATTACGTAAAGATGGCACAAACGTAACGGTATTCTTATTAAACGGATTCCAAATACGTGGATTTATAAAAGGTTTCGATAATTTCACCGTATTATTTGAATCAGAAGGCAAACAGCAGCTAGTTTATAAGCATGCGATTTCCACATTTTCCCCACAAAAAAATGTACAAATTGATTTAGAGGGTACACAAGTTCAATAAAAGAAGTGGATTGGACATTATGTAAACCCTACGGCTACATAGGAATATGCAAGGTAACGCAGTAAGATTTAAGTATACCGCGAAAAAATAGTTGGATAAATATTGGATGAAACAGACTAAATCGAATAGGTTTAGTCTGTTTTAAATGGATATAGGTACACCAGAGAGGAAGGACAATCCCCACTGAAGGTGCACTTGATTAGCCATTTAAAAGGATGTATTCGTCATCTTTTAAACTAGTTATGGAGATATTTGAATCCTTTTCAAACTCCAACAAGCGATCCTCTATGCTTTTTCCGTAGTCGTCTTTAAAAACATCTTCTCGATCAGAATGAGGAAAGATAGCGATGTCTGTTAATGATAAAGCTGTGAAGTCATTTAAGTCTACTTCATTCAATTCAGGAGAAAAATGATGTACCATATCAATAGAAGGCCCTAAAATAACTGCACCAGCACTTGCTCCTATAATGATACTATTCTCGGATAACTCCTTTAAGACGGTGTCAGCGCGACTTTTTTTTATGAAATACAGCAAGCGAAAGGGATTTCCACCATTAATATAAATGATATTATACTCCTTTAGTTTCTCTCCCTTTTCTACTTCTACATCGATAAAATCTACTTGGTTTATGCCCAACTCTAAAAAATCATTTTTCGTTTTAAGGGCAAATCTATTTTTTTCCTTTAGTGAGGAGGCAGTAGTGATAATAACAGCTTTCGGATTAGCAAGCTTACTAAGCACAGTCATAAATTCCTCTTTGATTGTTTCTGAATAAAAACCATTCGAGGTCAAAAATATTGTAGCCATCTTTTTATCTCCCTTGAAAAAAATTTTTCTTCTAGCCTTCGATAAAATTACATACTATTCAAAATGTTCCTTTATATTTTACCATAAAAATCTTCTTTAATTTATAGTGGCTTATTGAAGATAATGGGTTATACATAGCGATATTTCTGGCTACAGACTCGTTCTAAAAGTTGAAACAAAAAAATAATCTGAAAATAGTTTAATGAATAGAAGATGTTCTGAATATACATTAACAATGGGGAATAGTAGCAAACAGTATGAATGGATTTAAATATTGATGAACCTTATAGATGGATAGATTTATAGCGTTTTGTTTTTAGAGGAGGTGTGGCTTTTGGAGCATCCAATCCGGATGAAGAATAATGGACAGATCAGCGTAGTAATCAACTCACAGAAAAAGAAGGTTCTTCCAAAGGAAAAGCCAGAAGCTGAGTCAATCCCCAGAACTGTTCCGAGTGAACATGAAGCACTTAGGGAAATTGAAGCGGAATTAGGAAGCCTTGTTGGCATGGACGAAATGAAAAAAATGATAAAAGAGATATACGCATGGATTTATGTAAATAAAAAAAGAGAAGAAAATGGCTTGAAAACGGGTAAACAAGCTTTGCATATGATGTTTAAAGGGAATCCAGGTACAGGGAAAACAACGGTTGCAAGGCTAATTGGCAAGCTTTTTCAAAAAATGAATGTCTTATCAAAAGGCCATTTAATTGAAGCGGAGCGTGCGGATTTAGTTGGGGAATACATCGGGCATACAGCACAGAAAACAAGGGATCTTGTGAAAAAAGCGATGGGGGGGATCCTGTTTATTGATGAAGCCTATTCGCTAGGTCGAGGTGGAGAGAAGGATTTTGGAAAAGAAGCAATTGATACATTAGTGAAGCATATGGAAGATAAGCAGCATGACTTTATTTTAATTCTGGCAGGCTATTCAAGAGAAATGGATTTTTTCCTATCGTTAAACCCTGGACTTCATTCTAGATTTCCGCTTGTCATTGATTTCCCTGACTATTCCACCGATCAGCTAATGGAGATTGCGGAACGAATGCTAAAAGAAAGAGAATATGCTCTAAGTCATGAAGCAGAAAAAAAACTTAAAGAACATCTATCCTTTGTTCGTAATGTCCAGAATCCCAAAAGCTTTTCAAATGGTCGATACATCCGCAATATTATCGAAAAATCCATAAGAGCCCAAGCGATGCGCCTACTTATGCAAAGCAATTATGATAAATACGAACTAATGACATTAAGAAGCAACGATATAGTGTTAGACTCTAAAGAAAAATAAAGGATAAGAATGCTATTCTAAAAGAGAGAATTTCTTTTGGAATAGCTTTTTTAATATGCTTTTTTACAAACCATTTTTACTACGTTAAAATTTGGGTAACCTTATAAGGAGCAAATAGATGAAATGGTATTTGTTTGCTATAATAGATGAAGTTCAGCATGGAAAGAAGGTTTACATAGTTGAAGGAAACCAAAGTAGAGAAAGAAAAAGTCATTCTGGTTGGTTGCGAAACACAGAATGACGCTGCCAGATTTGAATATTCAATGGAAGAACTTGCAAATTTAACGAAAACAGCGAATGGACAAGTAGTTGCCACCTTAACGCAAATGAGAGAAAGAATTCATCCGTCCACCTATATCGGCAAAGGGAAGGTTGAAGAATTAGAAAGTCTTGCAGAGGAATTAGAAGCAGACTTAATTATTTTTAATGATGAATTGTCACCAAGTCAGGTTCGGAATGTGTCAAAGAATTTGGATGCAAGAATCATTGACCGAACACAGCTTATTCTAGATATATTTGCCTCAAGAGCAAGATCGAAAGAAGGAAAGCTTCAAGTAGAGCTAGCCCAATTACAATACTTATTGCCACGTTTAGGTGGACAAGGTCTCCAATTATCAAGACTTGGTGCAGGTATTGGGACGAGAGGGCCTGGTGAAACAAAGCTTGAATCAGACAGAAGACATATTAGACGAAGAATTGATGATATTAAAAGCCAATTAAACGTTATTGTCGAACATCGAGATCGCTACCGAGAAAGACGAAAGAAAAATAGAGCCTTCCAAATCGCATTAGTTGGTTATACGAATGCGGGGAAATCGACTTTGTTCAATCGTCTCTCTGAAGCAGATTCATTTGAAGAGGATATCCTGTTTGCAACATTAGATCCAATGACGAGAAAAATAATTTTGCCAAGTGGCTTTTCGGCCCTTATTACAGATACTGTAGGGTTTATTCAAGATTTGCCAACAACGTTAGTTGCCGCATTTCGCTCAACGTTAGAAGAGGTGCGAGAAGCAGACTTATTGCTCCATGTGGTTGATAGCTCAAATGAGGAATATTTTCAGCATGAAGAAACAGTACATAAATTACTAGAAGATTTGGAAATACCTGCAATCCCTCAATTAACTGTCTATAATAAAAAAGATTTAGTGCATGCGAAATTTGTACCCACATCGAAAACGGAAAGCATTTTAATTACCGCTTTTGATAATGAAGATAGGGAACAGCTTAAGCAAACGATTGAACAAATCATGATTGAAAACATGGAATATTATGAGACAACGGTTGAAAGTAATAACGGAAAATTATTGTCTCAGCTAAAAAATGAGACAGTTTTGCGTAGCTTAATTTTTGATGAAGAAACGCAAAATTATTTATGTAAAGGGTATGCTCTAAAAGAACATGCTATATTAAAATATAAAAAGCCTATAGAAGTAGAGGAATGGGAGAAATAAATGTATAAGCAGTTAACATATGGAACACAGCTAGAAGCGTTAGTAAATGAAGTGGAAGAACAAATTAAAGAAGTACAACAAGCAATTGATAAAAGAATTGATACCAATCAATTTCGTGTTTTATCAAGCTTTCAAAATCATCGAGTGAGTGAATCACACTTTATCCCATCAACTGGGTATGGATATGATGATAATGGCCGTGATACGTTAGAAAGTATTTATGCAGAAGTATTCGGTGGGGAAGCTGGTTTAGTGAGACCACAAATCATTTCTGGAACACATGCCATTAGCACGGCGTTGTTTGGGATCCTTCGACCAGGGGATGAACTTCTGTATATTACAGGTAAACCATATGATACGTTAGAAGAAATTGTTGGAATTAGAGGCGAAGGAATTGGCTCACTCCGAGAGTTTAATATTGGCTATAACAGTGTAGATTTGCTTCCAGATGGACAGCCAGATTATGAAAAAATTGCTGCATCCATTCATGCAAATACAAAAATGATTGGCATCCAGCGTTCAAAAGGGTATGCAACAAGACCATCTTTTCCAATTGCAGAAATTGAAAAGATGATTGCCTTTGTAAAAGAGGTTAAAGAAGATGTCGTTGTTTTTGTAGATAATTGCTATGGAGAATTCGTAGAAGATCTGGAGCCATGCCATGTTGGTGCAGATTTAATGGCTGGATCGTTAATTAAAAATCCAGGTGGCGGAATAGCGAAAACGGGTGGATATATTGTTGGGAAAGAGGAGTTTGTAAAAGCATGCTCTTACCGAATGACATCACCTGGAATCGGTGCAGAGGCAGGTGCTTCTCTTTATAGTCTGCAAGAGATGTACCAAGGATTTTTCCTTGCTCCCCATGTAGTTGGACAAAGCTTAAAAGGAGCTGTTTTCACCGCAGCGATGCTAGAAAGGTTAGGAATGAATTCCTCTCCTAGCTGGAATACGAATCGCACAGATCTAATTCAATCTGTTCAGTTTGATGATAAAGACAAAATGATTGCTTTTTGCCAAGCCATTCAATATGCATCGCCAATTAACTCCCATGTGACGGCATATCCAAATTACATGCCAGGTTATGAAGATGATGTTATTATGGCGGCTGGAACATTTATTCAAGGGGCAAGCATTGAATTAACAGCCGATGGTCCAATCCGACCACCGTATGTAGCTTACGTACAAGGGGGATTAACCTATTCACATGTAAAAATTGCGATATGTATCGCAATTAACCGATTACTAGAACAAAAGCTGATCACTATTTAAATATAGTATTCAGTTACATGAATGGGGAAGAAAGTGTAACATTAGTTGACATCTTTTTTCCCCAATCATATAATGAAGGTGGATTAAATCATTTTAAAGGAGCCGAATGCTATGTCTGGTAGTCAAATTCGTCGATCGATGCCTCTTTTTCCAATAAGTATTGTCATGCAATTAACAGAGCTATCTGCTCGACAAATTCGTTACTATGAAGAACACGAACTAGTGGCTCCAGCAAGATCGGATGGCAATAGAAGACTTTTTTCATTATCGGATATTGATAAATTATTGGAGATTAAAGATCTAATTGATCAAGGAGTAAACCTTGCTGGAATTAAACAAATATTCTCTGTTCAAGAAAAACAAGTGCTGACAGATGAAGTTAAAGAAGAAGCAGAAAAAGCACGCAGAGAATTATCGGATGAGGATTTACGCAAATTATTGCGCAAAGAATTATTAAATGCAGGTCGCTTTAATAATACTCATCGTCCCTCTATGAGACAAGGAGACATGTCTCGTTATTTTCAAAAATAGATAAGAAGAAAAGTAGGGAGTGGAGGAATAGTCGTGGCTAAAAATTACACTAAAGATGACATTAGAAGGTTTGCGAGTGAAAGTAACGTAAAATTTATCCGCTTACAATTCACGGATATCTTAGGAACAATCAAAAACGTGGAAATTCCAATCAGTCAGCTAGATAAGGCGTTGGATAACAAAATGATGTTTGATGGTTCCTCTATCGAAGGTTTTGTTCGTATTGAAGAATCAGATATGTATCTATATCCTGATCTGAATACTTGGGTTGTATTCCCATGGACTGCAGAAAAAGGAAAAGTTGCACGTTTGATTTGTGATATCTACAATCCAGATGGAACACCATTTGAAGGAGATCCTCGTAATAATTTAAGAAGAATATTAAAAGAGATGGAAGACTTAGGATTCACTGATTTTAATCTTGGACCTGAGCCAGAATTTTTCTTATTCAAATTAGATGAAAAAGGCGCACCTTCTTTAGAACTTAACGATAATGGTGGTTACTTTGACTTAGCGCCAACAGATTTAGGGGAAAACTGTCGTCGCGATATCGTATTAGAATTAGAAGAAATGGGCTTTGAAATTGAAGCTTCTCACCATGAAGTAGCACCTGGTCAGCATGAAATTGATTTCAAATATGCAGATGCGATTACTGCATGTGACCAAATTCAAACATTTAAATTAGTAGTAAAAACAATTGCTCGTAAGCATGGTCTACATGCGACATTTATGCCAAAACCATTATTTGGCGTGAACGGATCAGGGATGCACTGCAACCTTTCTCTATTCAAAAATGGCGAGAATGCTTTCTACGATCCAAAAGGTGAGTTAGAATTAAGTGAAACTGCACTTCAATTTATTGCCGGAATCGGTAAGCACGCTACTAGCTTTACAGCTATTACCAATCCGACTGTAAACTCATATAAACGTTTAGTACCTGGCTACGAGGCACCTTGCTATGTGGCATGGTCTGCTCGAAATCGTTCACCATTAATGCGTATTCCAGCATCACGTGGCCTAAGCACTCGTGTAGAAGTACGTAGCGTGGATCCAGCAGCAAATCCATACTTAGCAATGGCAGCATTACTTAAAGCAGGTCTTGACGGAATTGCAAACAAATTGACTCCTCCAGCTCCAGTAGATAGAAATATCTACATCATGAGCAAAGAAGAAAGAATTGCAGAAGGCATTGTTGATTTACCATCAACACTAGCAGATGCACTAGAAGAGTTAAAACAAAACGAAACAATGATCGACGCTCTAGGAGAGCATATCATCGTTCACTTTATTGAAGCTAAAGAGATTGAATGGGATATGTTTAGAACGCAAGTCCATCCATGGGAGAGAGATCAGTACATGGAAATGTATTAAGAAGTAGAAGCCTTGGCGCTATAGGTGCCGGGGCTTTTTTCTTTGGGAGGTTTAAGGGGAAACTCATAATTTAAAAATATAGGCATCCGAGGAATTTCTCGATGTGGGTGTTATCATAATTATATTATGCTGATTAATTAACACTATAAAAAACAGCAGAATCACTCTGCTGCTTCATCAGGTAATAAATTTAAAAATCTAGCTAATCCAAGAAGTGTATGTTGCCGTCTTTTATACATATCATCAGATAATTTATGATAATTACTAAAGGCAAATTCTTCTTTAGCGTTTTTCCGATTCCTATCCAGTTTTTGTAAGGTTTCATAGAGTTTTTCTGCTTCTAATCGGTATGTTTTCTCTTTATCCTCATAATCTACTATTTTTGCTTTCATATTCTCTGGAATATAGTTTTCGGGAATTAAAAGGCTAACCCTCGCTTTAATTTTTGTTATATCCATTTGATTAGATAAAAATATACGGTGATTTCCATCAGAAGCTACAGTATAATTCCCATCAGGTAGTCGGTATAAATGTAAATCCTCGGGGGAATGATCTTTCCATCCTTCTTGTTTTATGGATTGACGAAGCTCTTTTAGTTTTTCTCCATTTCTGATCTTATTTACTGGTAAGGATAGTCCGATTATATCATCCACAGAAACAGGGATAATTCCATAATCAACGGTTACAAAAGGTTTATAGGGTTTCACTACTTGATCAAAGAGCATCCATCGTTTCTTAAATAATTTAATCAATGGAAACACCTCCTAATTAAAGGTATTAAAGTAAAGGTAGTCTAATTACAATAAATTTATTCGACTATTAACTTATATAGATGTGGCATAAAAATTTTTGATTGGAAAGATAATTTTTGCAAAGCAATATTTTCTGATTTATTTCTAGAACAGATATATTTGCACAGTCAAATTATATCTATTCACATACATTATAGTGAAGGACAAGCAATCAAAATACATGATTTGCTTGTTTGAAATATTATTAATAAAGAGGTGAACATTTATGTTTCCACTTACAATTTTAGGATTTGATGTAACACTTACCATTTTAAACATTCCTTTTAGTGCAGATTTTAATATCACTGTTGGAGAAGATGATACTTCCACTGCACCTGTAGAATCTTAATACTTGATATTAAAAGGAAAACTAAGGCTGTAGATAAATGCGTTTGGTATTTATTTACAGTCTTTTTGTATTGCAATAAAATAAAGGTATGATATTCCGTTAGTTTTAGAAAGGTGGGAAAAAATGAATAAGAAAAAAAGGATACTGCAATCTAATAAAAAGGCTCTGTTAAAACGAGTGTTGATTTTACTGGGTTTGAAAATTAAGCGGTATCATTCCGTTTAAATTGGGAAATATCCATATTTCCTTAAAAATAAAGGAAATGTTTCCGTTTATAGTATCTAAATCTTTGGAATTTGTCTTATTTAGAATCGTTATTCGGAATATCTCCGCCTATATCTGCAACTTAAGCTCCTTCTATATACATTAGTCGGAAATTCTCCGCCTACGACTCCTTATATCTATAAGAAAATCAACAATAAATAATAAAGCAGCCAATATAAAAGAACATTCGTTCGATAAAAACTTGATATCGAACGAATGTTCTAATATAATGTAGATAAAAGGAGGGAGCTAAGGATGATAAAACAATTAGAGAAGGCGTGGAATGAAAAAAGACCGATAGAGATTATTTATGTGAAAAAAGATGGCTCTATATCCCAGCGGACGGTTCTTGTGTATGGAGTAACACCCACATACATTAGGGCGTATTGTTTAAGAAAGAAGCAGCCGCGCATTTTTAAAGTGGATTCTATCCTAGCTGCCTCCTTTGAGTTGAAAACAGCAAAATTATATGCGTAAAAGCTTTTCTCTTTGGAGAAGAGTTTTTTTATATGGACGAAATTAGTCATTATTCCTTTTAAAACATATAGACATAAAGAGAGAGAAAGTGTTGGATTGAATAAAAATATAAGCGTTTTATAATGGGGAAGGGGGAGAAACAATGGACCGATTTGCGTTTAATGAATTTGCGAAAGAGAGGATTATCCAAAGTGTAATTACGATAAGGGGGAATAGATATCCATCCTTTTCATTGAAGTATCCAGCGTTTTATTATTTTTATTTTGATGATCTATCGATAAAAATCAAGCGAAATACTGCTTTTTTGTTTATACAAAAGAAAAAATTTATCAGTGAAATAAATTACAAGGAAATCAGCAGAGTGAAAATCAGTATTATACAGAAATTAACCAATGTTATGCATGTTCCGACAAAAGTACTTCAAGCAGAAATAATTCTTTTCCTAAAATATGGAGAAATTTATCATCTCGATTGTGAAAGTATCGGTGTCTTTCCAGCGTTAATTAATCAGCTTCAAAAGAAAAAGATAAAAATCGATGATCCTCTTGACATAATAGAATTACTTAGTAAAAAAGAGACAGAAGAAGAGGCTATTGATTATGTCCGAGAAACTATCGAAGAGGTAGCAGGTAAGAAGGGTATAGAGCTCTTACGTGTAACTATTCATCCTTCATAGAAATTAGTCATATAGCTACATGTAAGCAAGAACAGGGAATCAACCATTAATCCATTTTTTGATTCCCGTTCCCTTTCAGAAAAACAATGGGAATACGTAATCAAACACTGTAAAAGCGTTCATTCTTTCTAGTAGATTTCTCTCTCATTCATAGTCCTTTAAACCTTCCTGAATAGACATTTCTCTTAGTATTTCAGCATATTTTGCTAAAGAATAGTATAATAGCTCGGACAAGCTCTTTTTCCTTTCATACTATATATCGTAAGTGAAATTCATAAAGGAAAGGAGCGAAAGAAATGGATCGTCATAATAATGATAATGTGTTAGGTGCTGGTAATAATAATCATGGGAAAAAATGTCGAAATTGCGTTTCCCCAGTAAGAGATATCGTTCATCCTACTCGAACAGTTGTTAGAACAACAACGAACGAAAAAAGAATTCGTAATATTCATCCTACAGAAATAATCAATGTAAACAGAACGGTTGTCCGTAATGAGAATTATTTTCCTGTAACAGAAAGACAAGTGAATGAAACAGTAGTGGAAGATTTTGATTGTGGTTCTGATGTAAACAATGCTAATAATTGCAGACCAAGAAGAAGATTCTTCTAATAGAATGAAAGAAATGGTACCCCCGATAAAAAGGGGTACCATTTCTGTTTGAAAAAGGATGAACAGTGTTTGGATAAAAAACATAAAAAAAGAAAGCACAAAAGTGCCTTCTTTTTTCGAATTAATAACCTCCCCAATAGGAAGCTCCGATGATAATTAACAAGATGAATAACACAACTAATAAAGCGAAGTTATTGTTGTAACCTCCACCGCTATAACATTCTGACATATATGCCACCTCCTTCTATAAGTTACAACATATCTTATGTATGAACGATTTAAAGGGAATGGACAAGTAACTAGTGAGGGGAATAAAAGGCTTTTTGATTAGAGGACATTTGATTAATCTTTGTAATGTTTCAGAGGAGAATTTTTTTGAAAATGAAAAAAATGCCTCAAAAAGAGGATTTCATTGGCGTATCCATTAAAAATACATTAATAGATAAAGCAAGCCTGAATCCAAATTTTGAGACACTTTCAATCCAAACATCAGTAGTATTAATATCCGCCTACATAAGATGCACCGATAATAACTAATAAAATAAATAATACTACGATTAATGCAAAGTTACTTCCAAATCCGCCTCCATATTCAGACATACTAGTCACCTCCATCTATAGATTTACTATAGAATATGATAGTAGTTGGATATGGTTTGGACAAGTTCATTAGATTTATGTAGAAAAAAGGTCTAAATTAAGAAAGAAATAAATAAAATAGTGCAATCATCTTGTTAAAGTTTGTTGATAAGGATAATTAAAAATAGCGCTTACATCTATTTGGGAAAATAAAATGTCATTTTCATGACAAAAAAAGAAAAACAATATGTTTAATTAGTACAGACATCTTCTAATATGGTAAATTGAGAATTATGGACAAGTTCCACCTTAAACACATTATAAATATCCCTAATTTCACAATAACCTGTATCATAGCAAAATAAAATTTTAAACACTCTGCCTTTATACAATACATTTCCCGTCATTTTAATCCTCCTAGATATTAGGTGTACTTATATGGTTAACTATCAATTACCCAGTTTATAAATCTCTTAAACATATTTTTTATATTTTTTTAAAAATATTTTTTTTTGGACGATTAAAAAAGCGGAATCCATAAAAAATTCATAAATGGCATTACGAAATAAGGAAAACACCACTTCTTTTCGCCTTCGATACGAGTTAAAATAGAAGGAAGGAGAAAAATTTTCCATAAATCTTGATTTCTCTTGCTAAATTAATGGTATTCCGTGCAAATTTGCACAACTTATAGGAAAAAAGTAATGAAAATATTCTCTGAATTTTGTAAAATGGAGGAATATCAAGATGAAAAGAATTGCTGTGTTCTGTGGTTCGAGTACCGGAGCTTCAAAAATTTATCTCGAAGAAGCAATTGCATTAGGAAAAGAGTTAGCAAGACGAGAGTTAGAGCTTGTATATGGTGGTTCTTGTATTGGTTTAATGGGTGCAATAGCTGATAGTATGGTAGAAGAGGGTGGTAAGGTAATTGGTGTACTGCCTGACTTTCTTCAAGAAAAAGAAATAGCTCATCCCGCTTTAAGTGAATTAATTGTCGTAAAGTCCATGCATGAGCGAAAGGCGAAAATGACAGAGCTAGCTGATGGGTTTATTACATTGCCAGGTGGCGCGGGGACGATGGAAGAGTTTTTTGAAATCTTTACTTGGGCACAACTGGGGTTACATAGGAAACCTTTAGGCATTCTTAACATTAACCATTATTACGATCCCCTTGTAGGATTGATTAATCATATGGCTGATGCAGAATTTTTACAAGAACAATATCGGACGATTACGATTGTCGATTCAGATCCAAAGCAATTGCTTGATAGATTTTCGACCTATACTCCTCCTGGAATAAAGTCATTTATTCAAGTGAGTCAGTCTTAAGTTTTTTTCAATGCATATCAATACTTGGTGTTTGGGGGGACTGTGGTGTTACTTGTTCAAAAATTTTATGATGTAGATGATTTCAAGCGGGTGATGATTCCATATTTAGAAAAGGAAGAAGCGGTTAATGGCTTGCCTCTAGGAATCTTAATGAATAGTAATGAGATGATTAAGCCAACTGTTATGGCTGGAGTTTATAAAAATGAACAACCAATCCTTATGTTATTACAGACTCATCCAAAACAAATAATCGTTTCTGTTTTTAATGGGATGACTCCATTGGAATTACCGTTAGTAAGTAAATTGATTCATGAAAGCATCGAAGAAATACCAGGTTTTATCGGAGAAAAAGAAACGGTACTAGAAATGGCTCAACACATTGCAACATTACGTCAATTAAAAGTTGTACTTGGGATGGACCAACGAATCTATCAATTAAAAGAAGTGAAAAAGAAACCATCTCAAGTTGGTAAGTTCAGATGGATAACAAGTAGTGATCAGCCGCTTATTCAACAATGGGTTTATGATTTCGCTGCTTCCGTCAATCAGCCATTAGAAATGGAACAGGCATCTAAACGTGCGGAAGAACTTATTCAAAATCGCAAACTAGCCGGTTGGGAAGTAGATAATCAGCTAGTTAGTATGGCTAATGCAAGCAGACCAACGAAGAATAATATCACCATTAATTTTGTGTATACGCCAGTCAAGTTCAGGAAAAAAGGGTATGCATCTAATTGTGTCGCAGCACTATCTCAAAGCTTATTGGATAACGGTTTTTCTTCTACCAGTCTCTATACAGATATTACAAACCCTACGTCCAACAAAATATATATGGAAATTGGCTATGAACCAATGAAAGAATCTATTTTGTTATTTTTGGAGAATTAACTGCTATTTTACGAATGTAGTAATGGTTTCATATTAATGGACGGGGGAATGGGAAATGGATGAAAGATATCCAATTGGTTTGTTTGAATATAAAGGAGAAATCTCCAATGAAGTTCTACAAACCTGGATTTCAGAGATAGAGGATTATCCAGTAAAACTAGAAAAAGCAGTATCGTCGTTAAGGGAAGAGCAGTTAGATACCCCGTATCGAAAAGACGGCTGGACAATTCGTCAAGTAGTACATCATGTCGCAGATAGTCATATGAACGCATATATTCGCACAAAGCTAGCTTTAACAGAGGAGAAGCCGATTATTAAACCATATGAAGAAGGGACATGGGCACAGCTCCCAGACTATTCCATGCCAGTGCATGTGTCGATCCAATTGCTTTCAAGTATGCATGCAAGATGGGTGCATCTCTTTCGTGCTCTTCTTCAGACAGATGAATTAGAAAAGGAATTACAGCATCCAGAAAACGGCATCCAATCTATTCAAATGTTAATCGGATTATACGCATGGCATGGTCGTCACCACCTCGCTCATATAACGAAATTATGTGAGAAAAAAGGCTGGAAAACGGAATAGCTGCTGCAAACCTTCTTTTTTTATAAATTGCTATTTGGTAATATTTTTTAAAGTGAAATGAATTAAGCCCCATGGAAAGCGATGTGAAATACTACCAACTTTACTGAAACAGCCTTTTATAGCTAAAAACAAACCCGAACAACCTTGATTGTTCGGGTTTGTTTTTGGTTGGAATACTAGCGTCAAGTCCTCTTTTTATAATTATGCAAGAAAAGGGGATAGAAAAAAGTTTACTAGAAACCAAATGTTTGAAATTACTTTTTCTAATTTATTCTCCTTATCCCATATATTTCAGCTGTCTTTCTCATATACATATACAGATTTGCAAGAAAAGTATTAGCGTGCTTTTTTCGTATCTAAAAATACGAAATTAATTAACGGACCAGTAATCTTACTCCATCATTCACCTATTTAGCGAGGAAAAAGAGGAGGGAAACTGTGACATATATCGGAAAAAGTGTTTTTCGGAAAGAGTCCCTTGAAAAGGTTACAGGCAAAGCAAGATATACAGCTGATTACATAGCAAGTGATGCGTTACATGTAGAGATGGTTAAAAGCTCGTATGCTCATGCTATGATTCGATCCATTGAAATAGAAGAAGCGGAAAAGCTGGAAGGCGTCAGAGCGATAATTCTTGGAGACAATTTACCTTTAATTGGTGAAGAAGTAATTGATCGTCCGCCACTTGCTGTCAATAAAGTTCGTTATTACGGGGAAGTTATCGCCTTAGTTGTCGCAGATACTATCCCTATTGCAAGGAAAGCAGCACAACTCATTCACATCGAATATGAGCCTCTTACAGTAGTAAATTCTGCTTTGCAAGCACTGGAGAAAGATGCACCGCTTCTTCATGATAATTTGCTCGAATATACGAAGGACGAAGGGATATATCCTGTAGAGAGAACGAATATTATCAACCATACAAAGATTCGCAAAGGCGATGTGCAAGTAGGAATGAAGGAAGGTGAAGTGACGATTGAATCTCATTTTTCTATTCCTATATCCGATCATTCTGCTATGGAAACAAGGGCAGCTCTTTGTGAAATTGGAGAAAGTGGAATTGTCCGCATCGTAACAAGCTCGCAGGCACCATATATGGTGAAAAAAATCATCAGCAGAGATTTTAAGGTGGAAACAGGGAAAGTTGTTGTTGAAACGCCGTTTGTTGGTGGTGGTTATGGTGGAAAGGCTTCTGTACATTTAGAAATATTTGCATACCTTGCCTCAAGAGCAGTCGGTGGAAGAAAAGTTCGAGTATTTAATACGAGAGAAGAAGATTTAACGGTTTCCCCGGTACATATTGGCTTAGAGGCAACGATTCAGCTTGCTTGTACGGCAGATGGCAAACTGACTGCTGCTAAACTTAGGTATGTGTTTGATGGTGGGGCTTATGCAGATAAATCGCCACATCTTAGTACTGCTGGAGCAGTCGATTGTACAGGGCCTTATAAAATGGATCATGTTTGGTGTGATGCTCTATGTGTGTACACGAATCACCCTTATGCTGCTCCATTTAGAGGATTTAGTCATGGAGAAGTTCATTTTGCATTTGAAAGAGCAATGGATATGCTTGCCAAAAAAGTAGAAATGGATCCTCTTTATTTTAGAAAAATAAATGCCATTCAACCGGGCAACACGACCCCAACACAGGTTGTAGTAACGAGCAGTAAAGTAGGAAATGTGGCTAAATGTATTGATCGATTGCGTGAAATTATGGAATGGGAAAAAGGACAATTTAAGGTCATTTCGAAAAATAAAATACGTGTAAAAGGAATTTCTTGCAGCTGGAAAAATTCTACTATTGGTCCAGCTGTTAGTTCAGGCGTGGTACTCACCTTTAATTCAGATGGAAGCATTAATCTAATGTCTGGATTAGTTGAAATAGGCACGGGAACCAAAACAGTTTTGGCACAAATATTAGCAGAGCAAATGAAGATGAGCGTTGATAGAATACATGTGCGAATGACGGTTGATACACAAACAGAGCCAGAACATTGGAAGACAGTGGCAAGTAGAGGGACATTAATGGCAGGAAGAGCTGTGATGGCTGCAGCAGACGATGCCATCCGAAAACTAAAGAAAATCGGAGCTATTGTGTTAAGAGTACCAGAAGATGATTTAGAAGTAGGGAATGAAACAGTTTTTTTAAGGGATAATCCGAAACAATCCATTCCATTTAAAGATATTGTGTATGGCTATACCTATCCAAATGGAAATTCCATTGGCGGACAAATCATTGCAAATGGTAGTTACACACTTACTGGTTTAACCAATTTAGATCGAGAAACTGGGGCAGGCAATCCAGGTCCTGAATGGGCAGTAGCAGCCCAAGGGGTTGAAGTGGAGATGGATACGAAAACATTTAGGTATAAGATTTTAAAAGCGATAACCGTCGTTGATTTAGGAGAAGTGCTTAATTATAAAGCAGCACTTGGTCAAATCAAAGGTGCAATGAGTATGGGCATTGCTTGGGCTGGCCGGGAAGCATTTTATTTTGATGAAAACGGCCGAGTATTAAACCCCCAATTACGAACCTACAGACCATTACGATATGGTGAGCATCCGGAGTATGAGGTTGATATTATAAAAACCCCACATTTAGAGGCACCATTTGGGGCTAGGGGTGCAGGGGAGCATGGGTTGGTTGGTATTCCGGCAGCGTTAGGAAATGCCCTTTCTCTCGCCATTAACTCCGAGTTGAAAAGTTTACCACTAACACCAGAATCTATTTGGAGACAGCAGAAGGAGGCGCATGATGGCATTTGAGTATATACCAGCTTCCTCCATAGAACAAGCTACAAAAAAATATGCAGAGATGAAGGCGCAAAATAAAAAACCTGCCTATTATGCAGGCGGGACAGAGATTATTACATTAAGGAGAATCAATCAATTAAATGTGGATTTCACGATTGATGTAAAACAAATAGCTGCATGTAATGTACATCAGGTTGATGAAGAGTACCTTGTGATCGGTTCCTGTATCACGTTGACAGATGTGGAAGAGCTCAATTATTTTCCATTATTAACAAGGGTTTGTAAGGAGATTGCCGATCGAACGGCAAGGAATAAGATAACGGTCGGTGGGAATATTTGTGGGCATATTTTTTATCGAGAAGCAGTATTGCCATTTCTTTTAACGGATAGTGTATTCGTTCTTGCTAGTGAAAATGGAATAAGAACGGAATATATTCATGATGTGTTTGAGGAACAGTTATTGCTTCAGGACGGAGAATTATTGGTGCAGGCATTTATTGAGAAAAAATATTTATCTCAAGAATATATAGCGATAAAAGTGAGGCAGCACTGGGAGACAGGATATCCATTAATTACAGTTGCAGCATTAAAAATAGATGGTCAAATTAGAGTCGCAATCAGTGGTTTATGTACATTTCCTTTTCGAGCTTTTGAAGTCGAGCGCATTATAAATAATCAAACGATGAATAAAGAACAACGAATCACATTAGCCTTAAACCATCTTCCTTCTCCCATTCTTGATGATGTAGAAGGATCAGCTGAATATCGTTTGTTTGTACTGGCTGATCTTATAGAAAAAATAATTAATCGATTGGAGGGAGTGTAAGTGACAGAAAGTGGGCCGAATTTAGTAATAGTAAGATTACGAGTAAATGAAGAAAATCATATTGCGGTCATACCTCCATCGAAAACATTACTAGCTACATTACGGGAAAACCTATTTTTAACCGGTGCAAAGGCAGGCTGTTTTAATGGAGATTGTGGCGCATGTACCACTATTATAGATGGAATGCCGATGAAATCCTGCTTAATGCTTGCAGTAGAAGCACAAGGAAAGGAGATTATTACAATTGAAGGACTGAAAAATAGTCCACTCCAAGAAGCCTTTATCGAAGAGTTTGCCTTTCAGTGTGGCTATTGCACGCCTGGATTTATCATGAATGGGCATGCCCTTCTCCTTAATGAAGCAAATCCGAGTAAAGTAAAGATAAAAGAATGGCTGGAGTCCAATATATGTCGTTGCACGAGTTATGAGGAAATCGAAGCAGCGGTATACAAAGCAATCGCGAAACAAAAGAAATAAAAAACAACCTCCTGCAAACACGTTTGCAGGAGGTTGTTTTTACAATTTTTGCTGTGTATTTTGTTTATTTAACGCATCTTCTTCATTCGTTTCAGCCATTCCATACAAACCATTCATTTCTTGTTCATCAGCATCTAATCCTAATTGGTTTTGTTGATTAGTAGCTTTCGTATCTTGATTCTTCATTCCTATCTCTCCTTTCAAGTGCAGTTCACTGCCTAGTTTGTGGAAAAATAGAAATTATATGTGAGAAAAAGAACAAACTTATTTTGGAATATGCTTTTTTATACGCTCAAAAACTGATTTTAAGAGAATTCCCAGAATAATAAATCCGACAAATGATTTTGTATGAGACCAATGTTCTCCTATTACAAACATATCTCTTAGCATAAATAACGGCTCGATAATATAGGAGAATACGATAGACCAGCCTATAGTAGCTAACAAAAAATATTTCCAAGTGCTGAAATATTGATAGACAAGCATGGCAGATATAGGGATGATAACCATATTTGCAGGGATAAGTGGGGTGATGATGGGGAGTAATTTGTCAGGATAGCTCCATAGCAACATTTCAGTCCCGATAATATCTAAGAGCATGCATAGAGTGGCAGCGAACATTCCGTAAGAAAATACTTCAAAGAAACGATTCTTATCTACAACTCTCCAAAAGATAAAGTAAGGAATAATGGTTGCAAGGAAAAGAATCCACCAATTAATCGAAAATAAATCATGCTGTAACCAATGATCAAAAGATAGATGGCTTAATTTTTCTTTTTCTTTATCAATCTCTATATTACTAGGGATGTGTAATAAAAATAAGTACATGTTTCTCACCTCTTTTACTCCTCTTAATGGAATGATAAAAAGGAAAATTTCATTAAATTAGTATGGATAATAAAAAGAATCTCATTAGTTTTTTTACATGAATACATAAATTTACCAGCTGCAGGAGAGGATAAAAGGTATTAAAGGTGGGATTATTGATGAAAAAAAAGTGGAAAAAATATAAAGTTTATATCATTGGTTTATTTTATATTGTGTTTATTAATGGGTTAATTGCAGCGAGCTACATTATTGGATTTAAAGAATTTAAAAAACTTATCAATTTTTAAAAAAAGTCATCCCCCAATTCACTTTTTATTGCAATGTTCCTTAAAGGAATAGGATAAGGTATGGAAAAATATGATGAAAGGGTAGGGGGTGATTCAATGGCAGTCGTACGCGTTACGGATGCAGATATTGATTTATTGGCAAGACTTCTTCGTGCAGAAGCAGAGGGAGAAGGAGAGTTAGGCATGTTATTAGTCGGAAATGTAGGAATCAATCGAATGAGAGCAGATTGTTCCGATTTCAAAGGACTTCGCACTGTAAATGATATGGTGTATCAAGCCCATGCGTTTGAGGCAACAACAAAAGGCTATTTTTATCAAAGACCGAGAGAAAGTGAAAGGCGATTGGCGAGGAGAGTTGTGAACGGAGAATCCTTTTGGCCAGCAAAATATAGTTTATGGTATTTTCGTCCACCAGGTGATTGTCCTGCTACCTGGTATAATCAACCACATGTAGGAAGATTTAAGCTTCATTGCTTTTATGAGCCAACGGCAGAAGAATGTGAAAATGTTTATAATACTTTCTAAAAAGAAAAGGAGTCCTCTCTAGTGAAAAGGGCTCCTATTTTGCATGGATGCATAAAGAATTTGAGCTTTAAATGGATTAATGGTATATTTTTAACTATTAAAATAATAAGAATATTCAGGGAGTGTCATGCGTTGTCATTAGAAAATGTTCAAGTTCATTTAAAGAAATGGAATAGAGAGAAGGATATTCAAGTATTTCAAACGTCTAGCGCTACAGTCTTAGAAGCAGCTGAAACATTAGGAGTACAGCCAGAAAGAATCGCTAAAACATTATCATTCCGTAAAGAAGATGATGCAATCTTAATTGTTACTGCAGGAGATGCGAAAATTGACAATAGAAAATTTAAGCAAACCTTTGCGGAAAAAGCAAGGATGTTAGCGCCAGAAGAAGTATTAGAAAAAACAGGTCATGCAGTTGGTGGAGTTTGTCCTTTTGGTTTAGTAGAAAATTTACCTGTCTATATGGATGAATCACTAAAACGATTTACTACTGTGTTTCCAGCGTGTGGAAGCAGTAATTCAGCGATTGAATTGACCAATGAAGAGCTTTATATATATGGCAATGCAGTTGATTGGGTAGATGTTTGTAAAGGATGGGAGTAAACGTTCCAGTTTGATTATAAATGATACATAGAAAATGCTTGTCCAATGTCGGACAAGCATTTTCTATGTTCTCATTCAGAAATGGTTATTGAATATGACGATATACACCAATTACTTTCCCAAGAATGCTTACATTACGAAGAATAATTGGTTCCATCGTGCTGTTCTCAGGCTGCAGGCGAATAAAGTCACGTTCTTTAAAGAATCGTTTAACGGTAGCTTCATCTTCCTCTGTCATTGCGACAACAATATCGCCGTTGTTAGCAGAATGCTGTTGTCTAACGATAACATAGTCACCATCTAATATTCCTGCTTCAATCATACTTTCTCCCATAATTTCTAGCATGAAAATTTGTTCATCACTTGGTGCTAGTCTTTCAGGTAATGGGAAATATTCATCCACATTTTCGATAGCAGTAATTGGCATCCCTGCTGTAACTTTTCCGACTACAGGTACATTAATAATATTATATTTTGGTATATTGCTTTCTTCTAAATCCAATATTTCAATAGCTCTAGGTTTTGTTGGATCACGACGGATTAAGCCTTTACTCTCTAATCTTGCTAAATGGCCATGAACGGTTGAGCTTGATGCCAGTCCAACAGCCTCTGCAATTTCACGAACAGAAGGTGGATATCCTTTTAGCTTTACTTCTTCTTTTATGTATTCTAGTATGTCTAATTGCCTCTTTGAAAGCTTCTGCATTATACGCACCTCGTTATATTATTCTTGTACTAATTATAACACGTTCTATAAGAGTATACAAACATAAGTTCTATTTTGTTGTTGACAGGAAACGTTTGTTCGTATTAAACTAAATCTATAAACGAACATACATTCTAAAAAAAGGTGGAATTATAAATGTCTAAATTGTGGGAAAAATATTCATATACTATTATTCTTTTAATTTGTGGTTTTATAGCGTGTATAATGATTGTAGCGAATACTGGACAACCAGATTCTAGCAAATATGTGTCGGTAACGGTGAAAAATGGTGAAACGGTATGGCAATTATCGAATGAATATGCAGGCTCTTATAATATGACTAAAAAGCAATTTATCAAGTGGATCGAAGAGCATAATAATGTTGCTGCTAATAATATTTCAGCAGGTGAAGAATTGGTCATTCCAGTCAAAGTAGAGGATCATCAATTGATGTTAGCATCCGAATAATAGAAAGGGAATCTCGTAGTAATGAAGAATGAAAAGAATGCAATAATCTATTGTCGAGTAAGTACAGATAAAGAAGAACAAACAACGTCCCTTGCAAGGCAGGAAGAGGAATTAGTAGCTTTAGCAAAGAAAATGGATTTCCAAGTGAAAAGAATCATCTCAGAAAGAGCCAGTGGTTATGACTTGGATAGAGAAGGATTGCTTGAGCTGTTATCGATTATAAAAGAAGAAGAAATTTCGTCCATTTTAATACAGGATGAAACAAGATTAGGAAGAGGAAATGCAAGGATAGCTATTCTTCATTGCATCTTAAAGGAAAATATTAAGCTTTACAGTATCTCTTCCTCAGGAGAGCTTATGCTTTCAGAAGCAGATACGATGGTTTTACAAATTGTTAGCATAGTGGAAGAATATCAGCGGAAAATACATAATTTAAAAATAAAAAGAGGAATGAAAAGAGCAGTAGAAAAGGGCTATCGTCCAGATAAAAATTTAAAAAACTTAGGAGATCATTCTGGCCGACAGAAGCTAGAGCTTCCCATTGAAGAAATCGTAAAACTGAAACAAAATGGGTTAACCTTCTCTGAAATAACGTCCACATTAAAAGGACTTGGATATGATTTTTCAAAGGCGACCATTCATCGCAGATATCAAGAATATAAGGAGATGCTGAGTGGGAAAGAATAGATTCTTCTTGAGCAAATCTTAAAAATAGGAATGTGCTTGTACTTATGCTATAATAGATTATCCATTAGCCAGTTGTTTTTTTAGACTGAGCTTTTTATTTTTGCTTAACTTGCCCGCTCAGAGCTTCATGTAAACAGAGCAAAAATAAATGAAACAAATAATTTAACATCAATCATACATTATTTCTATAAAGGAGTTTACTATGTTTCCTAAAAATAAACTTGATCGCATAAATGAACTTGCAAAAAAGAAAAAAGAGACAGGCTTAACCCAAGAAGAAGCAAAAGAACAAACAAAGCTACGCGCTGAATATTTGAAAAATTTCCGTTCTACAATGGTTAATACGATTGAAAATGTGAAAATTTTTGATCCAAAAGGAAATGATGTTACTCCGCAAAAAGTAAAAGATATTCAAAACAGAAAAAAGATGCATTAAGTTATACATGCGCGTCCTTAATAAAGGGCTGTTCGTAATGAACAACCAAACATCACGTAAATAGCCTTTGTAAAATAATCTTAACAGACAATGTTAAGGTTTTTTTATGTTTTCTATTGGAATTTATGGGTAAAATACGAAATAAATGTCGAAATTATATAGTGGTGCTATTTTCTAATTTTTAATAGGTAGAAAATGAATCATTTAGGCAAACTATTTTGGAAAATGAGAGGATGTTGAATCTTGAATACAAAGTTAGATCATTTATCGATTGCTTCGATTAGAACACTATCCATTGATACAATTGAAAAAGCAAAATCAGGACACCCAGGAATGCCAATGGGTGCGGCCCCGATGGCGTATACTTTATGGACATCTTATATGAATCACAATCCACAGAATCCGGACTGGTTTAATCGTGACCGCTTTGTATTATCTGCTGGGCATGGCTCAGCTTTACTGTATAGTTTATTGCATTTATCAGGCTATGATTTATCCCTTGAGGATTTGAAACAATTTAGACAGTGGGGGAGTAAAACGCCAGGGCATCCAGAATATGGGCATACGGCAGGGGTTGACGCGACTACGGGTCCACTTGGTCAGGGAATTGCGATGGCTGTAGGAATGGCGATTGCGGAAAAACACTTAGCAGGTGTTTATAATAAAAATAACTTTCCAATCGTGGATCATTATACATATAGTATTTGTGGGGATGGAGATTTAATGGAAGGGGTATCTGCAGAGGCAGCTTCTCTTGCAGGACATCTGCAGCTAGGAAAATTAGTCGTTCTCTATGATTCCAATGATATTTCTTTAGATGGTGATTTGGATAAATCCTTCTCTGAGAGTGTGGAGCAACGCTTTAAAGCATATGGATGGCAATATATCCGTGTAGAAGACGGCAATGACACAGATCGAATTGCCAAAGCACTTGAAGAAGCGAAGACAGATAAAACAAAACCGACATTAATTGAAGTGAAAACGATTATTGGGTTTGGCGCTCCGAATAAAGCCGGTAAATCCCTTGTTCATGGTGCTCCACTTGGTGCAGACGAGCTAAAGCTAACTAAAGAAGCATATAACTGGACATTTGATGAAGATTTTCATGTGCCAGATGAAGTATATAATCATTTTAAAGAGACAGTAGCAATACATGGAGAGAACAAGGAAAAAGAGTGGAATGACCTTTTTTCAAGCTATGAAAAAGAATATCCAGAACTAGCAACACAGTTAAAAGCTGCATTAGCGGATACCTTACCAGAGGGCTGGGATTGCGAAATGCCAGTTTATGAAGAAGGAAGCAGCTTAGCAAGTCGTGCTTCTTCTGGTGAAGTAATCAATAGTATTGCAAAAAATCTTCCATTTTTAATTGGTGGGTCTGCCGATTTAGCAGGAAGTAATAATACGATGATTAAAGGCGAGAAAGATTTTACACCTGATACTCCAGAAGGAAGAAATATTTGGTTTGGTGTAAGAGAATTTGCGATGGGAGCTGCTTTAAACGGAATTATGCTTCATGGTGGTTTAAAAATATTTGGCGGAACGTTCTTTGTTTTTTCCGATTATTTAAGACCTGCTATTCGTCTTGCGGCATTAATGGGATTGCCTGTAACCTATGTATTCACCCATGATAGTATTGCGGTAGGCGAAGATGGTCCGACTCATGAGCCTGTTGAACAATTAGCTTCTCTAAGAGCAATGCCAAATCTATCTGTCATTCGACCAGCCGATGGTAATGAGACAGCTGCAGCTTGGAAAATTGCTTTAGAGTCTAAAGATAAACCAACAGCATTAGTGTTAACGAGACAAAACTTACCGACGATTAAAGGATCAAAGGATAGTGCGTATGAAGGGGTATCAAAGGGTGGCTATATTATTTCTCCTTCAAAAGCAGAAACACCTGACGCCCTATTAATAGCAGCAGGATCAGAAGTTGGCTTAGCAGTCGAAGCCCAGAAAGAATTGGAGAAAGAAGGTTTAAATATTTCGGTTGTTAGTCTTCCAGCATGGGATTTCTTTGAACAACAATCAAAAGAGTACAAAGAAAAAGTACTACCGAAAACCGTAAAGAAAAGACTAGCAATTGAAATGGGAAGTTCCCTTGGTTGGCATAAATATGTTGGAGATGAGGGAGATGTACTTTCCATTGAAACATTTGGAGCATCAGCACCTGGGAATAAAATATTAGAGGAATACGGATTTACTGTTTCCAATGTAGTGAAACGATTAAAAGCGTTATTAGAAAATTAAATAGGAAAGGATGGATGGAGTCAGTATTTCCGTCCATCCTACTTTCTTTGATTCGACAAAATAAGTCTGTTTTTTTTACACCTTGAGACACATCTTGAAAGAAACCTTCTTTATAATAGAAGGAAAAGAAGTGGACAGGTTGGTGAAGATTCAGTATGAGAAGATATCAATTGTATTTAATTAAAGAAAAAATCGCCATACATTATAACGGTAGAGAACGCTTGTTTTACAATTTATTTTCGGACCATACTAAAACAGACGATGAAAAATTAAAGGAAATTCTTCAAAAACAAGTTGATTTTATTACGCTTCCCATTTCTAAGTGGATGATTGAAAATCAATTGTATTCTGCTCTGCAGCGAAATAAAACCTTTCAATTTAAAGATGGTGTTTTTTATATAGAAAATGGAAATTTAAGTAAAGCATCTTTAACGGTAAAAGAAGATTATTTATCCATTGAAGCAGACGGCTATTATGATGCAGAATCCATTTTCTTTGAAATTATTCGCAAACATGAGCCTTCCTTTTTAGCTATTGATGTGGAAAATGGCAGATTTGGCTGGTTAAAACCGATAAAAGAAAGAAATTTTGTGTAAAATGGAGAAATTCTGTAACAGATATTGTATAATATTATCTGGTCTAGTACACTAAAGTATAGACAACATGAAGGAGGAAAAAAGATATGCCTTGGTACGCTTGGTTAAGTATTGTCGTAGCATTAATCGCCGGTATTGTTATCGGATTTTTTATTGCGCGTAAATACATGATGGACTACTTAAAGAAAAACCCACCAATTAATGAGCAAATGTTAAAAATGATGATGATGCAAATGGGAATGAAACCTTCTCAAAAGAAAATCAATCAAATGATGACAGCGATGAACAAACAACAAGGAAAATAATAGGACAAGTATCCCTTGGTAGACAAGGGGTAGCATCCTATTCCTTTGATTGATTGGAAAGCAATCATTTATTTTTATAGTCTTATAAATCGCTATATAGAATAGAGAGTGAACTTTTCTCCTATTATTCTTATGAGTCTGGTTTATTTTTCTTAATATCTACTCAAAACCACGAATTTGTTGAATAGACAGCAGATTCGTGGTTTTTCTATTGCTTAGGAAAGATTATATTATTCTCACTATGAAAACAATTAATAATGAAACCAAAGAATATCAAACGAGAAAACGGGTATTTACAAGATATAGGAGAATGGGGAAGTTAACAGAATTACCAATAAAAACGTGGGAGGAGATTACTATTATTAAACATCTTGTTTTGGCCATATTTATCATCATGATGTCTGTATCCCTTTCTATAACTAATTCTATTAATGTGAAGGCGGCAGATTTATTAAATCATACAATCACTTTTAGTAATAAAACGGTTGTTAAAACACTATTTTATCCGTATCGAAACCCTGCTGGAGTGTTGGATCCATATCAAGCTAGAAGTTTACAAGGAATTGCTGTTGATGACAGTAATAATATGTATATCACCTATGCAACTGGGGATAAAACAACCTTTGGATACATTTACAAATATAGCCCTCAAGGCAAATTGATAAGAATGAGTTCCATGCTGACAACAGGTCATGCACAAGGAATTGCTTACAAGAATGGTTATTTATATTTATTAGTTAATATAACAGGGCAAACGTATAAGCTTCAAAAAGTAAATCCTACTACTTTAACCGTGCTTAAGACTTGGGATTTACCATCCATCGTTCATCCGAATGTGATAACTTTACTTAATTCGACTACAGCTGTAGGCGTATCAAAATCAGTTGATGGGAAGGGATATAATATCTATAAAATCAAATTAGGTGCTGATTCTACCACAACGATAAATTGGAACGAGAAAATTTATATCGATGGCTTGGTTGGGACATCAAGCAGTAAACCAATTCAAGGCTTTACTTATGGAAATGGTAAATACTATATTCTTTCAGATGGCGAATATATGAGCTTTGATAGTAATGGTAAAAATGTCAATCGAGTGAAATTGAATACAACTCGAGAGCCAGAAGGAATGGCGATTGATAAATCAGGAAAAATATTGATTCAATTTAATTATTATAATGAGGTTTTTAAGCAGCAATGAGGTTAGTCTAAAAAGTGGACACGTAAAAATGAGATTTAGGATATAATACAATCATCATTTAAAAGGACGTGTTCATATGGGAAAGCATCATTCAAAAGAGTATAAAGACTATGTTGTAAAGTTAATTGTGGAGGAAGGGAGGAAAGCTTCTGAAGTATCCTATGAACTTGAGTTATCACCTAAAACAGTAAGCCGTTGGGTCTCCGATTACAAGGCGAAAATAAGGGGTGGACAGAGTACGGAAAGTTATCTAACCCCTACCGAACTTGAAAAATTAAAAAAGCAACACGAGAAAGAATTACAAGCTTTGAAAGAGGAGAATGAAATCTTAAAAAAGGCCATGCACATCTTCACAAAAAACCAAGCGTGATTTATATATTTATCCTAGCCCACTCTGATGAACACGTAGTGGCGAAGATGTGCGAAGTGCTGAAAGTATCATCAAGTGGCTATTATAAATGGTTGAATAAGCAGGATCAGCTTCCATCTGAAAAAGAAGCCTATCGTCTAGAGATTAAGCAAAAAATCAGTAAATCTTTTCATGAGAGTTATGGTACGTATGGAAGTCCGAGAGTACATGCCGACTTAATGGAGTGGGGCTATACGATTTCCCAAAAGACTGTTGCACGCTTGATGAAAGAATTGGGGTTAACTGCGACGCCGAAAGAAAAATATATGGTGACGACTGATTCTAAACATGATCTCCCTATCTCTCCTAACTTGTTAAACCGTCAATTTAACGTGGAGAAACCCAATAAAGTATGGGTAACGGACATTACGTATATTTGGACGCTAGAAGGATGGGTTTATTTATCATTTGTTATGGACTTGTTTTCGCGGAAAATCGTTGGCTGGAGTCTTGCTCCCCACATGAAAAAAGAACTAACTATACAAGCATTAAATAGAGCGATTATCTCTAGGCAGCCAGGAAAAGGGGTAATTCACCATTCTGACCGAGGTTCTCAGTATTGTTCTAATGAATATATCAATATTTTAAAAGAGGAAGAAATGAAAATTAGTATGAGTCGAAAAGGGAATCCCTACGATAATGCTTGTATTGAATCGTTTCATGCTTCGATTAAGAAAGATTTTATTTATAGAAGGCGCTTTAAAACGAAGGAAGAAGCTATAAAAGCGATAAATCACTATATTAGTAGTTTTTATAATGAAAGGCGAAAGCACTCTACTCTGGGGAAACAATCACCGAATCAATTTGAGAGAAACAACTGGAAAGAGGAAGTTACCACTGTCTCATAATTTGGACATTCGGTGTTAGAAATGATCAGTCATGCCTTTCGAGTGATCATTTCTAACACCCCACCAAACGAAGTGCGGTAGTGTTTTTGGTTTTAAATGTCTCAAATTTTAGTGTCCACTTTCTTGACAGAAGACCAAAGGCATCCCATTTTGAGATGCCTTTTAATTGGAAGAAATAAGAGAGAATACATAAAATGTAGAGTACTGAGAGAGAAATGAAAAGGAAACTATTTTTGGCAAATCAATGGACATAGAAACAAATTTGGTATGAAGTGCTGTTTTGAGTACAAATTTTAATAAACTGTTCAATAAAATGCCCTCATCTGATAACAGCATATGGATCCGAGAGCTCTGATAATAGACGGAAAAATTCCGCTTATTTAGTAATTAATAAGAAAAAGGGCTGAAATAGACGGAGCGATTCCGGCTATTGGCTCGAAATCTTCATAAATAGGTGATTTTGCTGTGTAGAAGCGGAAAAGATTCCCTTATTTTCTCCAAAACCAGCTCCATTCTGCATTTAACCGGAAAAACTCCGCTAATTTTATTTTGCAGTTCTTCTATAAAGGAAAAAACACTCTATTTAAAAGAACGATGAACCATATCCCCTTTATACTCCTAATAAAGAAACTCCACAATTACTAAGACCGTTTCCCCTTTTTATCTACCAATAAAGATGCCAATACAATAGTCGATTCAGTGCATATTTAAAAATAGGAATCGTCTTTCATTTCCCCGGAAACCGCAAGATATAACAAAATACTATCTATTTCGCAAAAATAAATCTTAATGATTTGCATTTTGCTGGAATCATTATATTGCTGAGTAAAGAATACCATTTAGAATTGAATTTCCTATATGACCTTATTCAAAATCTATTCCTATTTCGAACCTGTGACCAGAATCAACAACTTCTAAGGTGGAATATAAAAGTGTGAATAAATGATATATAAATAGAATAAGGAGCAAAAATAGTCAAATAACTATTTTACCACCTATTGACAATAACCATTGACAAGTATTAAAATAGATTATAGAACGTTTGTTCGCGTTAGGGTGGTTTCACTCAAATTATTATAGTGAACAATAAAAAAGATATTCAAAACAAACTCTATTTAGTTAAAGAAGTTTAATAAAAGTACTATCAATAAAGAAAAATAAATATTTATACTCCATTAAATATTTTGAAAATATAATAAAATCCCTTCCTTGTTCCTACATATTTTGCTAAACTAATGAAGGGTATTTTTACATAATTAGTTTCCACAGATAAGAGGTGTATATGGTTTGAAAGTTTTTTTCGATTTGAAATGGTATTTTATGCAGGAGAAGAAAGCGTACTTTGGAGGGATTATCCTGTTGATTTTCGTTGCTGTATTGCAGCTTATTCCTCCAAGGGTTGTTGGGATTGTAGTGGACCATATTCAGGGTAGAACATTGAATTGGACCATTTTATTGCAGTGGCTCGGAATACTAGTAGTCTCAGCTATAGCTATGTATGTGCTCCGCTATTATTGGCGGGTCATGATATTTGGATCAGCTGTGAAGCTCGGCAAATTATTGAGAAATCAATTATACAGTCATTTTACGAAAATGTCTCAATCCTTTTATCAGCGAAATCGAACAGGGGACTTAATGGCCCATGCGACGAATGATATTCAAGCGATTCAGCAGACTGCAGGACAGGGAGTTCTTACGCTAGTCGATTCGTTAGCAACAGGAGGATTTGTGATTATTGCAATGGCGACAACCATTAGTTGGAAACTAACACTTATTTGTTTGTTACCAATGCCATTAATGGCAATATTAACTAGCTATTATGGTTCTTTAATACATAAATATTTTCATCAGGCACAGGCTGCTTTTTCTTCTTTAAATGACAAGACACAAGAAAGTATTTCGGGTATAAAGGTATTAAAAACATTTGGGCAAGAAAAAGAAGATATCGAGGATTTTCGCAAGTCATCCCTTGATATAGTGGATAAAAATATAAAAGTTGCGCGAGTGGATGCGTTATATGATCCAACTATCACAATTATTGTTAGCATATCCTTCTTTTTAGCGATTGTTTTTGGTTCTCGTTATGTAATTAATGGAGAATTAAGCTTAGGACAGCTCGTTTCCTTTACTACTTATCTTGGACTTCTGATTTGGCCAATGCTGGCATTTGGTTGGCTCTTTAATATTATGGAAAGAGGAAGAGCTTCCTATGATCGTGTTACCGCATTGCTAGAAACAAAGGTTGATATTATCAATCAGCCAATACCTATCAAAACCCATCTAGCTGGAGATATTGTCTATGATTTAAAATATTTTTCCTATAACAATAAAGTAGATGTTCTTCAAGATATTCATTTTCGGTTAAAGCGTGGGCAGACACTTGGAATCGTTGGAAAAACAGGAGCTGGGAAAACGACACTCTTAAAATTATTATTTAGAGAATATGACCAATATGAAGGAAAGATTATGATTAACGGTACTGAAATTAAAGAAATAGACTTAGATACCTTAAGAGGTACGATTGGCTATGTGCCACAGGAGCATTTTCTTTTTTCGGCTAGTGTCAAAGAAAATATCGCATTTACTAATCCAAAAGCTTCGGATTCAGCTATTCATCAGGCGGCAGTATTAGCAAATATTCACGAGGATATTCTTCTGTTTACAGATGGATATGACACCGTAGTTGGAGAACGAGGGGTTTCTTTATCTGGGGGACAAAAACAGCGGATTTCGATCGCGAGAGCCCTTCTTATGAATCCGGAAATTCTTATTCTAGATGATTCACTTTCCGCAGTGGATGCAAAAACCGAAGAAAGTATACTTTCTGCCTTGAGGGAAAATCGGGAAGGGAAAACAACAATCATCACTTCCCATCGATTAAGTGCTATTGAACATGCAGACCTTATCATTGTATTAGATGAAGGGCGAATTATTCAAAGTGGGGACCATCAAAAGCTTGTAAAGGAAACTGGATGGTATAAAGAAATGTATCATCGCCAAGCTTTAGAAGTAATGGTCAGCATGGGGGATACAAATGGATAAGACAATTAAACTGACGAGTGAGCAGCAGAGAAAAGTATTATATCGTTTATTAGGATATATAAAGCCACATAAAAAAGCAGTAATGATTGCTTTCGGTCTTTTACTTTTATCGACATTGGGAGAATTAGCAGGACCATATTTAATTAAAATTTTTATTGATGATTATTTAACACCAAGAAATTTAGAAGTACAGCCATTGATGGTATTAGGAGTTACCTATATTCTCATTCAAATCATGAATGTGGTAATTATGTACTTTCAATTGTTTAAGTTTCAGGAAATAGCTTTATATATTATCCAACAGCTCCGAGTGGATATATTTTCGAAGATTCATACACTTGGCCTGCGATATTTTGACAAAATACCGGCAGGAAGCACTGTTTCGAGAGTCACTAATGATACAGAAGCTATTAAAGATATGTTTGTGAGCGTTCTTGCAACCTTTATCCAAAGTGGGTTTATGATTTTTGGAATTATTATTGCGATGTTTGTTTTAAATGTAAAGCTTGGTGCGATTTGTCTAATTTTACTGCCGATACTAGGATATATCATTTATACGTATCGAAAGTATAGTGCAAGTTTTTATCAGGATATTAGAGAACGATTAAGCCAATTAAATGCAAAGCTTAGTGAATCTTTACAGGGAATGAATATCATTCAAGTATTCAGACAGGAAAAAAGATTAAAGCGTGAATTTGATGATATTAATACAAAGCACTATAATGCTGGAATGCGAAATATAAAGCTTGAAGGCTTATTGCTTAGACCTGCCATTGATCTTGTGTATGTTTTAGGTCTTATGCTTGTTTTAAGTTATTTTGGAATTTCTTCTTTTACAAATCCAATTGAAATAGGTGTTTTATACGCATTTGTAAGTTATTTAGATCGCTTTTTCGAGCCAGTTAATAATATGATGATGCGGTTATCTCTTTATCAGCAAGCGATTGTATCAGCGTTTCGTGTGTTCACCGTTTTGGACGAAGAGGATATAGAGCCATCTCTTGTTCCAACTAGTAAAAATAAAATCGAAAATGGTGTTATTGAATTCAAAGATGTTACTTTTTCCTATGATGGCAAACAAGATGTTTTAAAAAATATCTCCTTTACTGCAAGAGAAGGGGAAACGGTGGCATTAGTAGGTCATACTGGAAGTGGAAAAAGCTCGATTGTTAACCTGCTTATGAGGTTTTATGATTTTGGAAAAGGGGATATTTTGATTGATGGAAAATCCCTAAAATCATTTAGCAAGATGGAGCTGCGTGAAAGAATGGGGCTCGTTCTTCAAGATCCGTTTCTCTTTTACGGAACAGTAAAGGATAATATTCGTCTATATAATAAGGAAGTAAGTGATGAAGAAATAGTAGAAGCGGCTAAATTTGTGCAAGCCAATTTGTTTATAGAAAAATTAGAGGATCAATATAATCATAAAGTGGTGGAAAGAGGTTCTGCGTTTTCTAGTGGTCAACGCCAGCTTATTGCATTCGCAAGAACGATTTTAACCAATCCAAAAGTTTTAATATTGGATGAAGCAACTGCCAACATTGATACTGAAACAGAAGAGGCTATTCAGTTTGCGCTATCTAAAATGCGTAAGGGGCGAACAACGATTGCAATAGCGCATCGTCTTTCTACTATACAAGATGCAGATTTAATTCTCGTACTTCATAAAGGGGCAATTGTAGAAAGAGGAACACATCAACAATTGCTACAGCAAAAGGGATTATATTATAAAATGTATCTTCTTCAAAATGGAGCAGCCGACTCTATTGAAGAAACAGTGGAGCATCAAATAGAGCATTCCTAAATAGCTAAAAACCCGAAGATCAATCCGCGCCATTTGCGGTTGGTTTCGGGTTTTTGTTCGTTATTTTTCTAAATATTCCATTGCTCTTTCGTTTTTCGAAAGCTATGAAATTCTTTTTTTACGTTCATTTCATTATATTTATTTAGTAATACATCCAATTCTTGACTGCATATAATGGCTGAGGAAGATGAAAAACCATGTTTCATAGCAATTTCAATTAGCTCTGTGCGCTTTAATTCAATTTGAGTTAGCAATTGCTTTTTTAGCATGGTTGATTGTCCTTTCTCTAATACGAGTAATATAGCACATTATGTTATTATCCCACTCTTAAGCTTCAATAAGACTTTCATCTCTTTGTGTATGGAATTCGAGAATGATTGGTGGGAGGTTAACTATCTATCAGTGGAGAATGATGGGAAATCCACCACTAATGGAAATTATATTTGTTTAATTATATCTATTTTTGGAAGTAAATGCAAAATATAACGCAAATACATAAAAGGATGGAACAAGCATATAGTTAATAAAATGGCAAAAAGGAGAGAGAAATAGTGGTAGATTTAAACTTATTTATTGCTTTAGGTGCAGGTTTTTTAAGCTTTATTTCTCCATGCTGTTTACCATTATATCCAGCTTATTTATCCTATATTACTGGTATGTCGACTGGGCAGCTAGAAGAGGGAAGTATGAATAAAAATGCTAGCTTTCTTCATACACTATTATTTCTTTTAGGATTTTCAATTATTTTCATTGCACTTGGTTTTGGTTCCTCTTTAATAGGGACCTATTTTAAAGCATATCACGAAGAAATAAGAAAAATTGGTTCTATCCTTATTATCTTCTTTGGTCTCATGATTGTTGGAGTTTTAAAGCCTAAATGGATGATGAGAGAATACCGTTTTTCCTTTAAGACAAGGCCAACAGGATTTCTAGGCTCCTTTTTAATTGGGTTAAGCTTCGCTGCTGGATGGACACCGTGTAACGGACCTATTCTAGCAACGGTTTTATCTTTAGCAAGTCTTCATCCAGAGACAAGCTTGCTCTATTTAGGAGGGTATATTCTTGGCTTTGCACTTCCATTTATCCTCTTATCTTTTTTTATTTCTCATTTGAACAAGCTAAAGAAGTATAGTGTATGGTGGATGAAATTTGGTGGTTATTGTATGATTGCAATGGGAATATTGTTATATGTAGATGGGATGAAATGGTTAACACGAGTTATTTCACCAATTTTTGGAGACTTTCAAGGTTTTTAATAATAACGCCTTGATGTATAATGAGAGAAAAGAGTTAAGTTAGAAATTTACATCGTAATAGGAAATCTTAGTTAAATACTTGCCATAGTTTGTTATATTTTATAACAAAATAGATTGAAATTATCTTGAAGTTTCGCTATATTGAAATAAGCGTTATGTAATGCATTTTTATTAATAGATATTGTTTTTTTGGTTGTTGAGGAGGAAGTAAGATGGCTCGAATATTGATTGTGGATGATGCAAAGTTTATGAGAATGACTCTCTCAAATATTTTAACTAGATCCAGTCATGAAGTAGTTGGTGAGGCTGAAAACGGAAAGGAAGCAGTAAGAATGTATCGTGAATTAGATCCGGATTTAGTCACCATGGATATTACCATGCCAGAAATGAGTGGATTAGACGCTGTCAAAGAAATAAAGAATGAATTCCCTCTGGCAAAAATTATTATGTGTTCTGCAATGGGACAACAAAAAATGGTAGTAGAAGCAATTGAAGCTGGTGCAAAGGATTTTATCGTGAAGCCTTTTGATGACACACGCGTATTAGATGCAATAAATAGAGTTTTAAAATAATTTATGAAGAAAAGGATATGATTTTTTCGTATCCGTTTTTTTGCCTGTAAATACATAGATAGATGTACTTATAAAAAATGGACAAGCGTTTAATCTTGATGGTAAGATTAAAAGTATTGTAATGTTTAAGATAAAAGGTTAGTAAAGGGGTTTTTCTATGACTTCTGTCATAATTTCAACATGTATCGCAGTGTTTATGGGTGTCTTTTTTATGATTATGAGAATGAAAGCGGCTACGAAGCCTGTTTCAGCTAAGAAAATTATTCTTCCACCATTTTTTATGAGTACGGGTGCTCTCATGTTTGTTTTTCCTTATTTTCGTATTACGGGACAGGAAATGATAGAAGCAGCTATTGCTGGAGTATTATTCTCGTTTCTATTAATTAAAACAACGAAATTTGAAATCAAGGAACGAGATATATATTTAATTAATTCGAAAGCATTTATCTTTATCTTATTTGGTCTATTAGCAATCCGAATGGTTGCTAAATTTATATTAAGTAAATCTGTTGATGTTGGACCATTGGGTGGCATGTTTTGGATGCTAGCTTTCTGTATGATTGTACCTTGGCGAATTGCAATGTTTATCCGTTACAAGAAATTAGCAAAAAATTTAAGCACTGTACAATAGGTTAATAAAGTAAAGACTAGTTGGAAACAAGGACCGATTTTCAGCTAGTCTTTTTTATGCTGTATTTTAATAGATAGTTGCTTTTGAATAGGATGTAAATTATCCAGCTCCCGGATAATTGCTATTAGAGCGCGAAAATATTTTTTTGCTGGAAATGTTTAACTGGTGAAAAAACTTTTTTTACTGAAAATGGACTAGTAAATAAGTCTTATTTACTAGTATAATAGGAGAATAATTATATAAATGAAATAGATATTCTCTTTCATTTATATGTTAACTGGTTGATTGAGAAGGGAGAACGATATGAGATTTACAATCACAAAAAAATTGGGGTTAGGTTTTCTTTTAGTCATTATATGTATTTTATTAATTGCTACTCTCTCCAATACACAAATCGCAAAGGTAGATAAAAACTATTCAGATGTGATTGACCAGCAAGTAAATAAGGTAATCATCTTGAAAAATATGAAAATTAATATGCTGCTTCAATCGGATGGAATAAATGGTTATTTACTTACAGGCGAAACTTCCTATCTAACGAATTATGATAGTAGTTCTAAAAGACTGGTTAACGATTTTGACACGTTAAAAAGCATGAATAACGATTCTACTAGCAAAGAACTTTTCGAGAGCATTCAAAAGCTTCAGGGAGAATTTTTAATTCTTGGCGATAAAGCAGTGCAAGAAAAGATATTAGAAAATGAAGAAAATTATCTCGATTTAATTAATCAGTCAAATGATATCCGTACAGAATTTAGTAATGAAACAGATCAGTTGATTAAATACGAAGAAACAAAAATGAGTGAGATTAGAGAAAAGGTTGCTAGCGAAACAAAGATTTATATATATATAGTAATTGCAATAAGTGCTTTTGCAATGATATCGGCAATCTTACTAGCAGTTTGGATTAGTAGGACGATAGCAAGAGGAATGAAAGAATCTTCTTCCATAATAAAAAAAGTAAGTGAAGGGGATCTTACAAAGCAAGAAATAAAAGGAAAAAGAAATGATGAATTTGGAGAAATGGTCCGCTCATTGGGGAAAATGAATGATGAACTTGGCGTAATAATCCAAGAAGTTAGAGATACAGCGATTATAGTTACTACTAACAGTGTGGAAATGGAGAAAAGCGCCAAACAAACAGCGGTAGTTGCGGAACATGTTTCTAGTATTTCAGAAAAGTCAGTAGCACAAGTAGAAAGTCAAATGAATCAATTTCAATTTGCTGTTGAAAATTATGATTTAATGAATAAAAGCATGGAGGAGATTACAGAACGTAGCTTCAACATGAAAGAAAAAATGACAGGTGCAATGGAAAAGGCCAAAGATGGAAATCGTTCCATTGATGACGTGGTATTTAAAATGAAGGACATCAGTCATTCTGTTGAAGATTCTTCTGTTATTATCAAAATGCTTGAAGAAAAGTCAGCAGAAATTAAACAAATTGCAGAATTAATAACGAATGTAGCAGAACAGACAAATCTATTAGCATTGAATGCAGCAATTGAGGCTGCAAGAGCAGGGGAACATGGAAAAGGATTTTCTGTTGTTGCCGACGAAGTGAGAAAGCTTGCAGAAGAAAGTAGTAATTCTGCTCATTTAATTCAGAATGTAACAGATAGTATTCAAAAGGAAATAAGCCTTGCTGTTAACGGGATGAATAAGACTAATTTGATTGTAAGTGAAGGGCTAGAGGAAACGGAAAAAACGAGTGTTGCTTTCATGGAAATTCTCCAATCTATTGCCACTGTATCAGAAAATGTAGTAGAAGTAACAAAAGAGATTGAAGAGGTATCATTGAATAGCAAAGAAATGAAAAAGATTATGGAAAATGTCCATAAAATTTCGTCCGAAAGCATTTCCTTTACTCAAGAAACATCTGCAGCAACAGAGGAACAGTTAGCATCGATGACTGAAATGACAGATTCAGCTAAAAAGCTGTCAGAAATTGCGTCTAAGCTTCAGAAATCGGTATCCCACTTTACTTTATAATGAAAAATAGAAGAGTCGATTATTCTTTTGTACAAGCATAAGAAGGATCGACTCTTTTTTAGTGTGGTAATAGCAATAACCATGTAGCATCCTTCTTCCATCTATCTATCGGATAAAGCTATTTTGATACATTCTTTTGAATCGTTTGTTTTGCAAGTTGGTGTCCGAAGACAGATACACCAGCAGCAATAATCCCATTTGTAACCGCTTCAAAGTTTAGTCCATATGCAAAAGTAGCTAATAATATAGAAGCTAGGAGAAGAATCCAAATGATGGACCAATCTGGAATAATGGGCGTTTGTTTAAGGGCATAGCCTATAATCCATAGAACCGGTACTAATATATAATAATGATCAAGTAAAAAAGACTGTAACCATTCCACAGCATTTTTTCCCTCCCTTTTTCCTATATAGCTAACATATGCTTAAAAAAGAAATGTGTTTGTTTGCATAACCATGTTCTCCTTAATTAAAATCCATATTTTAAATAAAGCCAAATGATGGGATAAAATACTCAATGAGAATTTTTCGTGAAACTGTCCTTTTCTATCTCTTCCTTCTATTTAATAAACGAAAGGAGGTGATACAAATGGCAGAAGCGATTTGGAATGAAGCTAGTGTTAAATTAATGTTTCTAAATGGTCTGAAAGAGAACGGCGATCCAAATTACATTACAAAGACGTTTAAAAATGTAAAACAAGCAGCAACCCCTGATCAAATGTTATTAGTAGCGGAAGGGTTAGCTTCCCTTGTGACCCATTCTTTATATTCTGTAGAAAGAAGTGATACGACAGAAATTATAAAGTCATAATAGCTATCGTGGTCATGCTAAGAAATCTAGTAAATAAAATAATCGAAGAGGAAGGGAGGATTGAAAATGGCGAAAACGTTAGAATTAACTTTCGAAACGAGTAATGGAAAATCAACAAAAATTTCCCTTGAAAGTCCGATTGAACCAGTAAATTCCGAACAAGTTTTAACTGTCATGCAAAGTATTATTTCGGCTAATGCGTTAACTAGTACGAATGGAGATTTAGTGGCCGTTAAAGGAATACGCCTCGTCGAAAGAAATGTGACAGATTATGAGTTTTAAGAAATAAAAGGAAATTCTCTATTAAATATTTGCTTTGGGGCTAGTGGTATTCATACTATTAGTCTCCAAGCAATAAGATAGAAATTCTATTAGGAGGAGTTTATAATGGAAGAGATGATATCATTTATAAGCCAGGTAGGATTTCCAATTGTCATCAGCTTTTATTTGCTGAATCGAATTGAAACAAAACTGGATATAATGATTAAATCGATTCAAAGCTTACCAGAATTAATCAAAAAATAGAGTTCTAAGTTACTAGTAATTTTTAATTATCGGAAAAATGAAAGGGTTTTCTATTGACAATAATATCTAAAAATGTTAAATTTACATTAACCGTTATTAACGTATTTAGTATGTTATTTATTGATCGACTACTATTGTTTGAGAGATTAATAGTCTAATGCTTATGCGCTGAAAATGGTAATTAAAAGATGAAGCTAGCAAAGCTTTTTTAGGAGGATTTTTTCACATGAAAAACGGTAAAGTTAAATGGTTTAACGCAGAAAAAGGATTTGGTTTTATTGAAGCGGAAGATGGAAATGATGTATTCGTTCACTATTCAGCGATTCAAGTGGAAGGCTTTAAATCTTTAGAAGAAGGCCAAGACGTTTCATTTGAAGTAGTTGAAGGTGCTCGTGGACCTCAAGCTGCTAACGTTACTAAAGTACAATAATAGCAATTCCTCATATATAAAAGGTCAGACCATAATAAAGGTCTGGCCTTTTTCATCTACCTCCTTACTTTTTAACTAATCTATCAGAATTAAATCCCATCTATTATATTAATAGAAATAATTGGTTTACTGCTTCGGTCATTCCTACTCGTATGAAATGTTTGTTATAATATTAGAATACATGCAACTTATAAATAGAGTTGAGAAATAGATGTGGCCTAAAGGATTACTTTATTTGAAATGAATAATTGTACAATAATTTAAGTGAATGCATTCTTTTTTTAATGAATTATAGAGGTGAAAAAATAGTGAAATTTATTCATACTGCCGATTGGCATTTAGGAAAATTAGTGCATGGATTATACATGACAGAAGATCAACGTTTTATGCTTAAACAATTTATGGAGCTAGTAGAAAAAGAAAAGCCTGATGCTGTCATTATAGCAGGTGATTTATACGATCGCTCTATTCCGCCAACAGATGCTGTTAATTTACTTGATGAGGTCTTATATTTTATCAATGTGGAGTTAAATACACCGATTCTTGCTATCTCTGGAAACCATGATAGTGCAGAACGATTATCTTTTGGAAGTTCTTGGTATCAGAAAAATCAATTTTATTTAAATGGAAAAATCGAAAATAGTTTTTCGCCTGTGTCTTTAGCTGGAGTTAATTTTTTCTTAGTACCCTATTGTGAACCTGTAGTAGTCAGGAAAATGTTAGAGGATGATACGATACTTAATCATCATGATGCAATGAAGGCGATTGTTGGTAAGATTGAAAATAATTTGCAAACGAATGAACCAAATGTATTGATCGGTCATAGTTTTGTTCTTGGCGGCAAAACATCTGATTCGGAACGGATATTATCTGTTGGAGGGACAGGCTGTGTTGGAGCGGAATTGTTTGATGCCTTTTCTTATACAGCATTAGGCCATTTACATAGCCCGGATGCAATTAATCATGAAAAAGTGAAATATTCTGGTTCCTTAATGAAATATTCTTTTTCCGAAGCGAAGCAAAAGAAGTCTGTGTCGATTATTGAAATGGATGAAAAAGGAAACTTTGCACAAAGATATCATGCACTGACACCACAAAAAGATATGAGAGAGTTAGAGGGTCATTTAGAAGAGCTACTAGATGTTTCCTTTTATCAGCAGCAAAAAGTCGATGATTATTTGAAAATAACCTTGCTTGATGAAGGCGCGATAATTGATCCGATACAAAAGTTAAGACAAGTCTATCCAAATGTTCTCCATTTAGAAAGAAAAATAGAAAATAAAGATCGGAAAGAAAAATCTATCTTACAAGTTCAAAAGGAAGTACAGAAAAATGAGCTTGAATTATTTGCATCCTTTTATGAAGAAATGACGACAGCTTCTTTTTCTGAGGATAAAAAAGACTGGATGACGGGTGTAATTAATCAGGTGTTACGAGAGGAGGGGCAAAAATGAGACCTTTAAAGCTTACCATGCAGGCGTTTGGACCTTATGCCCATAAAGAAGTCATTGATTTCACTGTTTTAGGGAATCGGACGATGTTTGTTATCTCTGGTAAAACAGGTTCAGGAAAAACAACGATTTTTGATGGAATTAGCTATGCCATTTACGGTAAAGCAAGTGGGGAAGATCGAAATGGTCAAGAATTAAGAAGTCAGTTTGCAGACGATTCTTTGTTAACAGAAGTTAGTTTTGAATTTAAATTAAAAGAAAAACGTTATTTAATTATCCGTTCTCCACAGCAAGAAAAGAAAAAAGAAAGAGGAGATGGATTTACGACAATTGGAGCGAAAGCGGAGCTCTTTACCTTTGATGAAGATGGGAAGGAATTACTCGTTGCCTCGTCGGTTCGTGATGTGGATGAAAAAGTGAAGGAAATCATGCAAATAGACAGCAATCAGTTCCGACAAATCCTCATGATTCCACAAGGGGAATTTCGCAGATTGCTTACCTCTGACAGTAAAGAAAAAGAAAATATCTTGCAGCGGTTATTCCATACAGAAATGTATAAACGTATAGAAGAGCGATTAAAGGAACAAGCACAAGGTCTAAAAAAAGAGGTCGAACAAAAGACATTATTACGCAACAATGCATTAACTAAGATAGCTGCAGTGTTTCATAAGGACTTAATAGCATTAATCGAACAAGGAAGCGACAATGATGTTGCTATTCTCCCGCTATTAGAACAAGAAATAGAGTTAATGGATGAAGAGATAAAAAAATTACAGACAAAGCTCGAACATAAAAATAAAGAACGGGATGTAATTAGACAGCATTTATATGAAGCAGAATCTATTTTAAAGCAAATGAAGCTAAAAGAAGATCTTTCTGCAAGGTTAAAAGAATTGGAAAGTCAAAAAAAGGATTACACAGAAACAGAAACGAAAATCGATTTGGCACAAAAAGCTGCTCTTCTTGCACAGCAAGAGGAAATTTGCCACCATTTAAAAAGACAAATCGATGATAGCAAAGCAGAAGAAAAGCTGCTTCGTTCTACTTTAGAAACGATTCAAGCACAGCTAATCGAAGCGGAACAACAATACAAGGAAGAAGTAGAAAAGGAAGAGGAACGCAAACAATTAGCTAATTACCTTGTTGAATTAAAAAACATGGAAAAGGATGTTCTCCAATATGCAGAGGTGGAAGGGGAGCTTCTCCAATTAAAACAATCCATGGAAACACATGCTTCCCAGCAAGAAACACTTCAAAAACAACGAAAAGAAAAAGAAATTACTATTCAAACATATAAAGAACGGATAAAGCAATTAGATGGAATGAAGGAAATGCTTCTAGAAAATAAAGACAAGATTCGAAATCTGCAATCCATATTAGAGCGAATAAACGATTATATGGAAGTGACGGATACTAGCATGAAACGGAAGGCTGATGCCAAAACAAAGAAACAGATGCTAGACAATGTAGTAAAAAGATTGGAAGATGCAAAAGCATTAGTAGAAAATCTGGAGAATAAGTGGATTACCAATCAATCGGTTATGTTGGCGACAAGCTTAAAGACTGATGAAGCTTGCCCAGTTTGCGGAAGTGTACATCACCCGGATCCTGCGACCAATTTATTTCATGACGATGATTTCTCAGAAGAGGATCGCAAAAGTGCAAAAAAAGATCTTGAAATGATAGAGAAGGAAAAAACGATAGCAGAAACTGCTTGGCTCGAAGCAAATACGCAATGGAAATGGTTAGCCGAGGATGCGCAGAATAAGCTGAAAAAGGTCATCGATATCTATCCTTCGTTTACGGAAGAGGATTGCTCGGTAGTAGCAAATACAATTCAAAGTCAACTACAGGAATTAAGCCTTGAACAAAAGAAATTAGCGATGCAAACAGCAGAGATGGAAAAAATAAAGCAATCGCTAACAGATGTTGAGGTGCAATTACAGGAAGTGCACGCACAGCTTGATAAAATAGCTGAAGGAATGGCAAAAACTTCTATTGCATATACAGAGCAAAACACGACGTTGAAAAAAATGAAAGAAACGATTCCATCTGATTTACGAGAATTATCTAAGTATAAAAAAGTATGGCAAGAAAGCTCTCTTCGATTAGAAAAAATGGAGGCTCGCTTTAAATTTGCACAAGAAAAGCTACAAAGTACAAAAGAAAAATGGCAAAAAGAGTCGGTTCGTTTAGAAAGTCTCGAAAAACAAATCAAACAGTTATCTGACAACTTACAGGCAGAGAGAGAGATTTTCCTAGATAGAATGGCAAAGCAAGGTTTTCCAACCTATCGAGCTTATGCAGAAAGTAAACTACAGGATCAAGAAGTGGAAAAGCTAAAAGCTGCTGTCCAAGCTTATCGAGAAGAGTGTCGTTCTGTTTCTGATCGATTACAGGATTTAGAAGAGGCGCTAAAGGATATAACTGTACCAAATATGGAGGAACTACAAAAACAGTTAAGCCTTATTGTGGAAGAAGCAAGTAGATTCCAACAAGAACATACGAATATGCTCATAAAGCAAAAAGATAACAAGGAAATTCAACATCAGGTAGTAGAAATAAATAAGAAAGTCAAAGAGTTAGAAAATCAATTTAAGCTTGTTGGGCATTTATATGATATTTCTAGAGGGCAAAACTCCCAAAGAATTACATTTGAACGTTATGTTCTCGCATCATTTTTAGATGAAATTTTACTTCAAGCAAATAGTAGACTGAAAAAAATGACGAGTGGAAGATATAAACTGGTCCGAAAAAGTGACCGGTCAAAAGGAAATGTGCAAAGTGGCTTAGAATTACTCGTATTCGATCAGTACACGGGACAAGAAAGACATGTTAAAACATTGTCAGGCGGAGAAAGTTTTAAAGCAGCACTATCATTGGCTTTAGGTCTAAGTGATGTGGTGCAAAATTTTGCTGGTGGTATCTCACTGGAAACAATGTTTATCGATGAAGGCTTCGGAACATTAGACCCAGAGTCATTAGATCAAGCAATTGAAACACTGATGGATATCCAAAACTCAGGACGATTAGTCGGCGTCATTTCCCATGTTCCTGAATTGAAAGACCGAATGGAAGTAAGGCTAGAGGTAATCGCTGGACAAACAGGAAGTACTACTCGCTTTGAATATATACAGTAAGCCTATTTAGAGGGGCATTCCTTATTAGGTCCCTAAAAAGTAACTAGAGTTCTACGAAAAAAGAAAACATGATAAAGAGCTTGTCCTTGATAAAAATAGTTTATCCAAAACCGTACCGGATACAGCTTAAATTACCATTTAAATACTATAGCAAAAAAACAACATCAGAAACTGGGAGCATTATTTTGCGGAAAAAAAGAAAGAAGACTGGGAGAGCTATTTTAATTTTTTTAATTTTTATCTTTATTCTTCTATTATATTGGAAACTAAATGAACCTGAGCCAGACTACAGTAATGTGCCATTGCCTACTGAATTGAATCCGATTGTAAAGGAGAAGAAAGATACTCTTGTACAAAAGGCTGGAGATATTGGAATTCGTATAGTGATTACAGAGGATTTTAGAAGTGTAGAAGAACAAAACCGTCTATATGAGCAAGGAAGAACGACAGAAGGTTCGATTGTAACCAATGCAAAGGGCGGCGAGTCTTATCATAATTATGGGCTAGCAATAGATTTTGCTCTATTAGATATTAATGGTGTAGTCATCTGGGATATGAATTATGATGGCAATGGAAATAGCAAAAGTGATTGGATGGAAGTCGTAGACATTGCAAAAGCTTTAGGCTTTCAATGGGGTGGGGACTGGGTTAACTTTAAGGATTATCCCCATTTTCAAATGGATTTTGGCCTAACCATTCAAGATTTACAAAAGGGAAAAAGACCAGAATAATAAAAAGGAGGATGACTCAAAATAATGTCATTCTCCTTTTTGTTAAAATTTCAAACTAATTCACTAAGTAAATAATGATAAATCAATTTCCCTGTCGCTTCAACAGAAGTAAAATGGGTACGCTCATATGCATGAGAGGAATCGATACCAGGACCAATTAGAGCATGCTTGATATCATGACCAGAGCGAATGGCCGCAGATGCATCGGATCCATAGTATGGATAAATATCTAGTTGATATGGAACCTCATGTTTATCCGCTAATTGGACAAGATGTTTTCTTAAAGCATAATGATACGGACCGCTGGCATCCTTCACACAGATGGATACAGTATATTCATCGGTCGATTGTCCGTCTCCCATTGCTCCCATATCCACAGCCATATATTCAACTGTTTCTACTGGAATATTTGAATTTCCGCCATAGCCAATTTCCTCGTTGTTAGAAAGAAGGAAGTTTGTAGTATATGGTAATTCAATATTGTTTTCTTTTATCTTTTTCATTAATAATAAGAGAATCGCCACACTCGCTTTATCATCTAAATGCCTTGATTTAATGAAGCCAGAAGGAGTAATCTCTACACGAGGATAGAAGGAAACAAAGTCTCCAACGGCAATGCCTAGATTTTTCACATCTTCTTGATTCTTGACGATTTCGTCTATGCGAACTTCCATATTGGCTTGATTACGCTCAGCAGTTTTAGCTTCTTTATACACATGAACAGAGGCTTGGTGAAGAAGGATGGTTCCTGTATATGTCTTACCAGTAGAAGTTTCAATCAAACAATTTTCTCCTTCAATACTGTTGTATGTAAAGCCGCCAATTAAGTCCAAGCGTAATCTGCCGTTCGGTTTAATTTCTTTAACCATTGCCCCAAGTGTATCGACATGAGCAGTAAGCATGCGCTGCTTGTCTGTAATTTTGCCAGGAATGGTCGCAATCAATCCTCCTTTGTTATTTTTATATGTAGGAATATTGGCTTCCTGTAAATATTTCTCCATCAATTGAATGATTGATTCTGTATTCCCTGATGGACTGGTGACATTTAGTAACTGCTCTAACACAGCTAAATATTCTTTTTGGTCAATATGTATCAAGTGAAATTCCTCCTTTTATTCTCCATTACATTATACTATTAAAAAAATGAATATTAAATATGCTTGTTCGCTGTTTTGCTTGCTTATGAACAGGGTAAAAAGAGAGGAATGTGAGTATTTACCATTTTCTTTTTAGAAAATATCTGCTAATATTCATTCTTGTCGAAAAAACGCAAAACCTGTTCTTTTGTCCCTTTTTTTCGTATAAATATAGATATTGCTGGAAATATACATTAATTTAATGTAAGATGTGATTAATTTGAAATCTACTTTATGTAAATTTTATTAATAGGAAGTAAAAGGAATAACCATTTTGAAATTGATGTGTTATAATTGATAACGTCATTTTCATTAACTGCTACTTCTTGAGAGGATGAACAAAAGGAAGGGCAGCAACATATGTAGATAAGGTAGCACTTTTTAAGGGAAAATAAACAAATTACTAAGAGATTGTAAATTTTGAATTGAGGTGAACGGGATTGAAAGGTACAGCGGAATTATTTCGTAAAATTTTATCAAAACATTCTTCTTTCTTTTTAATCGCCATATTTTTATTTTGGATGAAAACATATATTGGATATAAGGTAGAGTTTAGCATTGGTGTAGAAGGACCTATGCAGGAATTTCTATTATTTATTAATCCATTAAGCTCTGCACTGCTCTTTATCGGACTTGCTTTATTTGTTAAAGGGAAAGCACAGCCTGTGTATATTACAATTAATACGGCGTTAATGTCAGCATTATTATATGCAAACATTGTATATTATCGATTCTTTACAGACTTTATAACAGTTCCAGTTGTAATGCAGGTAAAAGTAAATGGTGGACAATTAAGTGACAGTATTTTATCGCTACTAAAACCATATGATATTCTTTATTTCCTAGATGTAATTATTTTAATCGTATTACTAGCAACAAAAGCGTATAAACCTACGATACAAAAGAATAGAAGAGCAGCAAAATCTGTTTTTGCGTTAGCTATTTTGACATTTGTTATTAACTTAGGTTTAGCAGAGGCAGATCGCCCGCAATTATTAAGTCGGTCATTTGATAGAAACTATTTAGTAAAATATTTAGGTGCTTATAACTTTACCGTATATGATATCGTGCAAAATGCTAGATCTGAAAGTCAAAGAGCATTAGCAGACAGCAGTGATATTACAGAAGTACAAAACTTCATAAGTGCTAATTACGCTGAGCCAAATGAGAAATACTTTGGAGCGGCTGAAGGTAAAAACGTTATTTACGTTTCATTGGAATCATTACAAAGCTTTATTATTAATTACGAATTAAATGGAGAAGAAGTAACGCCGTTTTTAAACTCATTAATTAAAGACGAAAATACATTTTATTTTGATAACTTCTTCCACCAGACAGGACAAGGGAAAACATCTGATGCAGAATTTATGATGGAAAATTCCTTATATGGAATGTCCCAAGGTGCTGTATTTGTAAACAAAGCGCAAAATACATTACAATCAGCCCCAGCGATTCTTAAAGGAGAAGGATACACTTCTGCTGCGTTCCATGGTAACTATAAGACTTTCTGGAATCGTAATGAAATGTATAAAACGATTGGATACGATTATTTCTTTGATGCTGATTACTATGATATGTCAGAAGAAAATACGAAAAACTATGGGATGAAGGACATTCCGTTCTTTGAACAAAGTATGCCTTTACTGGAAGGTTTAAAGCAACCATTCTATACGAAGTTTATTACTTTATCTAACCACCATCCATTCGAAATGGATGAAGGCGATACAGACTTCCCAGCAGGTGACTTTGGTGATAATGCAGTAAACCATTATTTCCAATCTGCTCATTATCTAGATGAATCAATCCGCTTATTCTTTGAAGACTTAAAGGAATCTGGATTATATGATAATACAGTTATCGTTATGTACGGTGACCACTATGGTATTTCAGAAAACCATAATAAAGCAATGGCACAAGTACTTGGTGAAGAAGAAGTAACACCATTTATGAACACGCAGTTACAACGTGTACCATTATTTATCCATGTACCAGGCGTAGAAGGAAATGTAGTAAGTAAATTTGGTGGCGAAGTAGATGTAATGCCAACATTAATGCATCTTCTAGGTATTGATACAAAGGAGTATTTACAAGTTGGTTCTGATTTACTTTCTGAACAACATCGCGAAACAGTTCCATTTAGAAATGGTGACTTTGTGTCTCCAACACTAACAAAGATTGGTGATAACTATTATAATGCTGATGGCGAGTTAGTTGATGCAGCAGAAGGTGCTGAGCAAGCAGAAGCAGCAGCTGCAGAATTACAAGCATCTGACAGCATTGTAATGAAAGATTTATTAAGATTCCATAAACCAAATGGATTCACACCGATTAACCGTGAGGATTATAATTATATAAAAGGAACGTCAACAACAACTGAAACTGAGGAATCAGTAGAAGAATAGAATGCATTAAAAAAATCTCTTTCCAATTGGAAAGAGATTTTTTTTGCTTATATAAAAGAGGCCTAAAAGTTCAAAAATATTTCATCAAATTCTTTTCAAAAAAGGCTTGCAGGTTGAGAAGTATGAGAGTATGATAACTATGAATATTTCAGAAATTGAAATAATTTTGATAAGAAAAAGGATGATATAGGAATGATAGAATCAGAACAGACGAATTCAGAAAATGAAAGGCTTAGCATCAAGAATGGAATTTACACAACGATAATATTGAACATCTCTAATAACTATTTTCCCCTCTTTGCAATAAGTGTTTTGGGAGCTACCAATTATCAAGTTGGATTAATTAGTTCACTTCCACAATTTATTGGAATGTTTGCGATGATTATTGGTTCATTGATCATTAATCGACTTCAGGAGAAGAAGATGTTTACCGTGTATTCTTTTTTAGCTGCAAGGCTTTTTTTAGTTGGTATTGCATTAGTCGTCTTTATACCTGATAAATATCAAGTAATCGTCTTTATTGTTTTGGTTGGACTCATGAATTTTCCTTTTTCCTTTGCGAATTTAAGTTGGCAGGCCTTTATTGGAGATATTATTCAAGAAGATAGACGAAGTGGTTTTTTTAGCACAAGAAATAAGATGATGACCTTAATTGGTATGATATCGACGTTCTTTATTGGTATATTTCTTCAGTTTTTTGATAAAGCAGATCCAATTCCTTATGTTGGTTTGTATTTCATTGCCTTTATATTTGGATTGCTGGAATTGTATTATTTAAAACAGCATGAAGAGCCGAAAATGAAAAAAATAACTAAAGAGAGTTCTTCCTTATTTGGTATTTCGGTCTTTAAAAATAAATCTTTTTTATATTTTATTATTAGTGCGTTGTTCTTTAATTTTGCGTGGCAAATGTGTTGGACTTTGTTTAGTATCTATCAAATAAAATATGCAGGAGCAACAGGGTTGTGGATTAGTTTATTTGCCGTTGCCAATTCGATAGGCCAAATTATCAGTTTTAAATGGTGGGCGAGAATGGCAGATAAGCATTCTAATGCAAAGATGCTTATTCTAGTATCAATCGGAATGGCGCTTGCACCATTTATAACCATTGTTTCAACCAATCTTGTTTTTCTTGTTATTACAAATATATTTACTGGATTGTTTGTATCCGGCACTGTTTTAATGCTGTTTAATCAATTGTTGGATGTGACCACAACGGAAAACCGCAGTATCTGTATATCGAATTATAATATTCTACTTGCCTTTGTTGCTTTTATCGCACCACAGTTTGGTGTCTTTCTCTTAGAAACAACAAATATATATACGGCTATGAATATTTCAGGTTTTTTAAGAGCATTTAGTGGAGTATTTTTCTTTTTTCTCTATTTATATTTAAAAAGAGGAGAAGGGGTTCCGTTCAAAAGAAAGATTGCAAAAGTATAATTAGACATAATAAATCCCATATCCGTAAAGGATATGGGATGTCTATTCTTATAATAGTGGAAAAACGATTGTAGATATGTTAAAATAAATGAATCTTTTAATGATGTCATTAAAATGAAAATAATTATAAATTATCTATTTTAATGATAACACATAATTATTCTGCTTGTCAAGATAATTGATTAGGGGTGGAAGGACATGAGTAATAAAGAAGCGGAAGATAAAGTCCAGGAACAAAACAGAATAGATTTTGTTCGAAAAGAAATAGATGAAAAGTTGAATTTAATGGAACAAGATATTCACAATATTGGCGGGGATGTTGGTCAATTACGCTCCACTTTTTGGGAAGATGTTACAGTGAACTTAGACGAACCTGATGATGTCATTGAAACATTTACAAGTATTAAACAGCAAGCAGAGCTGCTTGGAGAAAGAGAACGAACCTATGGGCAGATCCATCAACAACAAAAGGTTCTTCAAAAGCTGAAAGATTCTCCTTACTTTGGCAGAATTGATTTTGATGAAGAAGGAGAAGGAACAGAAGCAATATATATTGGGATTGCTTCTTTCATGGATAAACAGAATGAAGAGTTTTATATCTATGATTGGCGAGCGCCGATTTCCAGTGTTTATTATGATTATTCTCCAGGACCAGCATCATATCAAACGCCTGGTGGGAAAATTGATGGGGAATTATTATTAAAAAGACAATTTATCATTCGAGATGGGAAACTAATCAGTTTATTTGATACAGGGGTAACGATTGGCGATGAGTTATTGCTCGAAGTACTTGGCAATAATGCGAATTCCATGATGAAATCAATTGTTGCAACGATTCAAAAGGAACAGAATCAAATTATTCGCAATGAAAAAAGTAGATACTTACTTGTACAAGGAGTGGCTGGAAGTGGGAAAACATCTGCTGCATTGCAACGGGTAGCGTATTTGTTATACAAGCATCGTGATACATTGAAATCAGATAATATTATGCTATTTTCACCAAATCCACTATTTAATAGCTATGTGTCTACTGTCCTTCCGGAGCTTGGCGAAGAAAATATGCGCCAGTCCACTTTCTACGAATATTTACAATCACGGATTGGAAAATCGTATCAAGTAGAGGATTCTTTTTCTCAATTAGAATACTTGTTAACGGAAACGGACTCCGTTAAAAAGGAAAGTAGATTAAAAAGTATTCAATTTAAAAGTAGTGTGGAGTTTAAAAAGCTTATCGACGAGTATTTAGAAGTATTACATAAAGATGGTGTGGTATTCAAGGATATTGTTTTTCGTAACAAAGTGTTTATCTCCAGTGAAGAATTGATGAGAAAATTTTATGAAATAGATAGCCATATTTCCATCCCAAACCGTATGCACTTGCTAATTGAATGGGCCCAAAAAGAAATGAAAAAGCATGCAAAAGCGGAAAGAAAGCAAAGCTGGGTTGATGAGGAAATGGAGCTGATGGATAAAGAAGAGTATTTAGAAGCTTTTCATGCAGTTCAAAAAGAAGAAGACTTCGATTATTTCGACCAAGAGGAGAAGTTTTTGCGGAAAATTATTGTCAACAAGTATTTTAAGTCCATCTATTCTGCTGTTAAAAAATTACGATTTATTGATATGACTGCCATGTATAGAGGTGTTTTTGAATTAAGCTGTCCCAATGCATTAACAGAGGATGAATGGCGAAAAATTGGAGAGCAAACGATTGAAAACCTGCAAAAGAAAGTACTATCGTATGAAGATGGGACTCCTTTTGCTTATTTAAAGGATAAGCTGGAAGGGAAAAAATCAACTTCTGGTATTCGTCAGGTATTTATTGATGAAGCACAAGATTACTCCGATTTTCAAATTAATTACTTAAAAGAGCTATTCCCATATAGCAAAATGACACTACTTGGCGATATTAACCAAGCGATTTATGCCCATGAGCATAATGAGATAGTCGCAAATGGAGAACAAGAGGATGTTGAAAGTATTGTGTTAATGAAAAGCTATCGTTCGACCAAGGAAATTATTGAATTTACAAGAGGTCTTGCAGTAAACGGAGACGAGATTGAACCATTTAATCGCCATGGGGAAAAACCAAATGTAGTAAGTGTAGTTAATCCTACAAAGAAAATAGATGATTTATTAACACGAATCGAAGACTGGAAGGGGAACGGCTATAAAACGATTGCTATTATTTGTAAAACGATTAAAGAAAGCAGCGAAGTATACGAAATGCTTAAAGGAAAGCTAGACGTCCGTTTTATTCAAAAAGGGACGACATCCTATGAAAAAGGCATTTCTGTTATACCAGCATTTCTAGCTAAAGGAATAGAATTTGATGGAGTGATCCTTTATAATGTTTCAAACTATCAGGGAGAATTAGAAAAAGAATTGTTTTACACAGCTTGTACAAGAGCGATGCATGCATTATCCATGTATATAGAAGATGGAAAAATGAATCCATATTTTGAGCGGATAAAGGAAGATACGTATAAGTTGATTGAAGTAAAATAATATTTTTCTCCTAGGAAAGTTAGTTGCCATTAGAAGTTACTGAAATAAATAAAAAATGGAGTAGCCTGAATACACGAACTTGGCACTAAGGTTAGATGAGACCTTGGTGGTGAAGTGCATTTAGGCTGCTGATTAATTAGTAAATAATATTAGATGACTTTTGTTGTTCCTTACCAAACTTCTGCAAGCTCAAACCAATAGTGGCAAATGGTTCTTAAGCCTTTATCGTAATTTTCTAAATGGAAATGCTCATTTGGAGCGTGGAAATTTTCATCTGGTAATCCAAAGCCCATTAACACAACTGGCAGGTTTAAAATTTGGTCAAATGCTGCCACGATTGGAATAGAGCCACCACCACGGGTATAGGAAGTTGGCACCTTGTATATTTTTTCATACGCTTTACCAGCTGCTTGAATCGCTTTATGATCGAATGGCGTAACAAAAGGTGTCCCTTTATCAAATAACTGAACCGTCACATCAACGCCTTTTGGTTTATGTGCTTCAATATGTTTCTCTAACAATGCAACAATTTCTTCTGGGTCTTGAGCAGGAACAAGTCTACACGTAATCTTAGCGCTTGCTTCAGAAGGGATAACGGTTTTTACGCCTGTTCCTTGAAATCCACCTTTTATTCCATTGATTTCTAAAGTTGGGCGCACCCAAAGTCGCTCTAATGTAGAAAATCCTTCTTCCCCGAATAGAGTAGGGGAGCCTGTTTGCTCGATGAATGAGTCATCGGAAATTTGTAATGCTTCAAAGGCTTCTTTTTCTTCCTTTGTTAAAGGTGTTACACGATCATAAAATCCTTCTACAGCAATTCCTCCATTTTGATCGTGAAAGCTCGCTAATAGCTCGCTTATGGCAGCAATCGGATTTTGAATCGCGCCTCCAAATAATCCAGAATGAAGATCGCTTTTTGGACCTTTAACATGTATTTCCATGCCGCATAAACCACGAAGACCGTAGCAAATTGTTGGTTTCCCTTGTTCTATCATTCCTGTATCCGAAATAACAATAACATCAGCACCTAGTAGCTCTTTGTTTTCTTCTACAAAAAGAGGCAGAGCAGGACTACCAATTTCCTCTTCTCCTTCAATACAAAATTTGATATTTACAGGAAGAGAGCCTGTTGTCTGTAGTATTGCTTCAATTGCTTTAATATGCATAAAAACCTGACCCTTATCATCACTGGCACCTCTTGCATACAGCTTCTCGTCCCGTATGTCAGGGGAGAAAGGTGCAGTCTCCCATAATTCTACTGGGTCAACAGGCTGTACATCATAATGACCATATACTAATACAGTCGGTTTCCCATCAGCGTGAAGCCAGTCAGCATAAACAACGGGATTTCCATTTGTCTGGTAGATGGTAGCATTCTCTAAACCAGCATTAGTAAGAGCCTGCACTAACCATTCTGCTGTTTTTTGAATATCCTCTTTATGCTCTGGGAGTGCGCTAATACTTTCTAATGATAAAAAGGAAAATAATTCTTCTAAATGATCTTGTCTATTTTCTTTTAAATAATTTTCAATCATTTTCATTTCTTTTTCCTCCATTTATTTCGATATGTAAAATAAATTCGCTCATTTACAAAGAATATCCTTTATTTTTAGAAAATAAAATATATTGAAAAATGATATCATTTGTTGTAAAATTACACTATTGGTTAAAATGGTAAGTAAATGAATAAGTTAGGAAGAAAGGATGCGTATAATGCAAAAGAATACGATTGCTATTTTTAATCGCATTTTGGAAATATTATATTCAAAGCAATACATATCGAACGAAAGCTATTCAGACATAACCGCTGGATTTGAGCGATTTCTAGCGGATGAAGCGAAAAAGGACAGTGTGATTAAGGAAGGGCAAGAAAAGGTAGCTGTAAAAAAAGAGAAGGAAAAGGCACAGCCTGTTAAGCAAAAGAAAAAATATAGTGCCGAACAGCTGCGTGAACGAAATATTGGTGTAATGCTCTACTTAGGGGTAGCTCTATTGCTAATAGGTGGCTTAGTCGTTGCAACAAGTAATTGGGATACCATGCCAGGATGGATGAAAGCAATATCAATCTTTTTTGTTTCGATTTTATTTTTTGGCGTCGGTCTATTATCGAAAAAAGTTATAAAAATCGATCATACAGCATTTGCTTTCTTTCTCCTAGGAAGTCTATTCCTACCAATCGGATTTGTTTCGATTAGTTTTTTTCAGCTAGCAGGAGATTATCTTTCTATGTATGGAGAAGGACGCTTTTTATTAGGCGTAATTGCGGGATTTATATTATTCCCCATTTATGTTGCCTTAGCAATTTATTTAAAGTCTCGTTTATATAAAATACTGACAATTGGGGCAGTATCTGGAACGGTTGCCTTTTTTCTTGCTTTTCTACCATTATCCCAAGATGGATTTTTCTTACTTTTGGTAGTCTATCAATTTATAACGATATATGTTTTATTAAAGCATCAGCAATGGAAATGGATTCAATACTTTCAGACAGAACTAACTGCTATTGTCCAAGTGCAGTTAATCTTAACTGCTTTATTTATGACATTCATGTTTGAGAATAATGTGGTAAATGGATTTTATTATTTGATCATTAGTGCTCTATTTATGATGACAGTAGCGCTAACGAAAAGAAAATATGACCATTTTTACATAACGATCGCGATTTCCTTTGGTCTATATCGAATCTTCACTTCCCCAATTCTCGAAGATTTCCTGCCAATAGCATTTGCTTGTTTTAGTATCATTCTACTCTCTTTTGTATTTATCTTAAAAGGGAAAATGGAATGGGGGAGAGTTTGGGAGTTTACAAGCTTTATCATTGCACTTGGAACATTTATAGTTACCCTTGTTTTTTATGGAGAATTTTTTCTCGACGGAAGCATGTATATTGTGATTGCCTATCTATTCTTAGCAGTTGAATTTGTCCTTTTATCGAAAAGAGTGGCTTATTCCTTAATCCGATATTTGCCGGTAGTATTCTTAAACCTAGTTTTATGGAATATTGCTGTGTTACTTCAGTTAATAAAGGACTTTGACAGTTTATTCCTCGTTATCTATGGAATTAACATTGGGTTATTATTTATGCTCGGAATATTTAATAAGGTAAATTTCTTACAAGATATTAGAAAGCCTTCCGCTATTTATAATGTTGCTTGGATGGCATTTATCACCTTTTTATCAACGGCAATTTTTATTGGGAAGGGCTATATTCCTTTCATGGTAGGGGGAATAACAATCAGCCTGTTTATTGGAAATCGTTTGCTAACAAATAAAAAGTATAAGCAATTGCTTACCTATTTGATTCCGATTTCTCTTTTTGGCGTTTATTTTACGACAGCAGAGGCGATTAGCATTTTTCAAGAGCAAGGACCTCCATTTACGATTGCAATAGGAAGTATACTCACTATACTAACAGGAAGTTTCTATGAAAGAATAGATAAGAAAATGGGGAGTATTAGCTATTTCTTTGGCCAAATCATGTATGGGTTCGGATTGCTTTTAATTTTTGAATATTTCACAATGAACAAATGGGTGACAACAAGCTTGTATGTAGTGGCGATACTCGTTTTTTATGATTTGTATCGAAAAATCAGAAACATCTTCATTACGTGGTTAATTGGTATTGTAAGTTTGCTTAGTTATATTAGCCTTGTCGGTTCCATTTGGGACAGCGGTATATTTCTTTTTGAAACCCTTATGAAATATGGATGGGTTGCACTGTTTATTATTGCATTTGGATTGAAAAATACTTCATTTAAGGTGCCGTTCCTAACGATATCCCATGTGTATATAATAGGAAGTATAGTTATTGATCGTTTATTTATTGGAAATGATTCTTTTCTTCCATTTATCTTTGCGTTTATTGCCTATAGCATAAGTGTGTATTTGGTTGTAAATAAATATGTGAAGATGGTATTCCGATATGGGAGCTATTTATCTAACTATTGCTTTTTAGCAACGATTATCTCTTTTGATTTTGCAGGGGGAAATCCTTATAGTCTTGCCTTTCTAGCACTGTCTATTGTTTTATTTAGCATGTATTTCATAACAAAGAACAAGGCAGAGCTTCTGTACTTTTTCTTACCATTTAGTGTTCTAGGGATTATTTCTTGGTTATTTGCCTTACCATTTACGTTCGGTACATATTTTATAATCCTCCTTTATATTATGCTTGTGTTGCTTGTGATTCATTTGGAGAAACTCCATCTTTTCTCCCTTGGTGGAGTTGTGTTGCTGCTTATTAACAATGAAATACTCCTATACGCGAAGGAGTTTATGCCATTTGATCGTTATTTATTTACTTGCATATGGGCAGTAGTGTTTATGTTTATAAGTTCGACTGTTTACACTTCCATTTCGAAATGGAAGCAAGACGGGGAGAGGTGGATTGATTTTTATCTGGTTGGAAGTATCGTCTCTACTTTATCCTTATATGGAATAGAAACAACCTTTAAATGGGATTTGGTAGTACCAGGCTTATTTCTCACCCTTCTTGCTTTTATGCAGATTAAAAGAGTGGAAAAAGAAATCGAATGTATTCCTAAGCTTGTAAGTATGTTTTTATTGCTAGTTCCTTATTATTCCTTCCTCACGATTATTTCGATCCAGGAATATATTGTGACAGAGTTAGTTGTATTACCATGGATTATCATGTTAATTGGCACGAAGAAGATAATAAGTAAGCTGATGATATTAAGTTATGTGGAATGGGGATTTGTCATTATCGTTGCTCTTATATTAGCAATCGATGGATATCTTTCTCATACAATCTATGACGCGATTATCTTAGGTGGGCTTGCTGTTATTTCTATCCTATCAGGGTTTTATTTCCGCTATAAATCCTATTTCTTTGTTGGGATTGGTGTATTGGTTCTCAATGTATTGTTACAGACAAGACCGTATTGGGGGAATTTCCCATGGTGGGTGTATTTATTAATTGCAGGATCCATTCTCATTGCCATAGCAAGTGTTTATGAAATGCAAAAGCAAGGGAAGCAACCGAAAGCTGTTTCGAAATTTATTGAATGGAAAAATAGATTACTGGTATTTTTAAAAACTTGGAAATAAATGAATGGCCTGGACGCTTAGCGTTCAGGCCTTATTTATTTGCTAAATCGATTGTTTTTATTAATTCAGCTGTTACAATATAGCGCTTTGGTGCATTTCCGATATAGGAAAAAGGATAACAAGTAGTTAGGGTAAGGATGGGTCTGGATTTTGGACTTAGAATGGTAGTATCGTTTGAAGCTACAATAGAAAACTTTGTAATTTTATATTCATAATCTTTATCTGTTGTTTCAAGAATCAGTGAATCGTTCTTTTTTAACTCCTTTAGAAATTTAAAAAAAGTATCACGATGTCCTGAAAGTACCACATTATTGTTTTCCCCAGGCAAAGCGCTCTTTCGGTAGTGACCCACGCCTTTTTCTAAAATTTTTGCACTTGTCCCTTCGTAAACAGGAATCGTATTGTTTTTATTCGGGACAATAATTGCTCCAATTTTTTCCCCTGCATGTACCTGTCGTAATTTGGATAAATCCATTATTCTGTTTGGATGAAGAACGGGTTGCTTTGTGATGCTATTAATGGTCCAATAGCTGGTAAGAGTATAGAGAACCATAAACAAGCCTATCGAAAGACAGGAGATTCCAATCATCTTCCTTTTATTTTTCATACGATGCTTTCTTAAAGGTTAAGAATATGCCGACTAGTAGTAGCATATAACCAATGCATAAGATGACAGGTAGTGGAGATGCTGTATTTGGAAGCTGGGCTGCATAAAGAGTAGCTAATCCTTCTGTTACTTCTGTTAGTTCTACCATTTTATTTACTGCTTCTACCGATAAAACTATTTCTGGCGCCACAACTGCATCGCCAATTAATCTGTCATTTTTATCATATAATTCGATTGCAACCGTTGTATCTAACTTCTGTTTCATTAAGTCTTGTAATGCAAGTTCTTTTCTTTTCCCATTATCATCAATACTAATTAAGACTGGTTTCATCGCCGTTGTTGTAAAGAAATCTTGCCAAAAATGATTTAATGCTTCATTGTCTTTGGCGCTTAGCCCGCTTTCCTTATCCATTGTTTGAAATCCAGTTAATTGCTCTTTCCATTCCTCCACTTTTGATGCAAGCAAGGTAGGGTTTTGCTTATTTAAATGTGCATAAAATTGCTGCTTTTCTGTATCATCAAACCCAATATTTTCAAGAAACTCTTCTAATTGAATCATTTTGTCTTCATGATTTTTATAAAAATCAATGGCAACTTCTAAATCTTCTAAAAACCAGAAATCCTCAACCGATTCATGGAATCCTGCCAATAAAATATCCAATTCTTCTCTTGTCATAGAATTTTGATTTAGCAGCTTTTCAAGGTTTGTAGGAGTGATAGGGGTACCAAGCTGCTTTTCCAATAGATGTATATTATCAAAATCTTCCACATTTAATCCCTTAAATGTTAAATATTCTTCTAAATCATCTGTAGTCCAGCCGAGTTTATTAGCTAAGGTCTCTACTTCCTTATCACTTGGAGAAGCACAAACAGGTGAAACTTGCATGCATACTCCTAAGAAGAGAAGTAGAGAAGAAAGAAATTTTTTCATAAACAAATCCACCTCCACCATTTATTGGTAGTGTTTGTCAATTTATGAAAATAATACGTGGATAAGAAAATTTAGTTAGGAGATGGGAAGGGAAGATGAGATGAATGATTGGAGGTGGGGTGGATATAATCCGAAAATAAGATATATGATCCAAAGTGGAGAGGATATAATCCAAAAATAAGATATATGATCCAAAACAGATATATAATCCAAAACCAAAAAAACAACTCCCCAAAACGTAACAGAAGGATCGCCTTCATCAGCGATCCAACTCAAAGAATAAGCGTATTATAAAGCAAAGGCTCCTACAACAATTAGGATCTCCATCCATGCCCAAACTCCTTACAAATCCATCTTAATGGTTCTTCCAGGTGTAAATTTAACCGTTTCATTCAATTTATTTTCTTTTGCCGTGATGGCAGAAGGGGTAATTTTGTAAATGGCTGTTTTACTCCCAAGTGTTGACACATATTTTTCTAGATGGGATTTAGCGAGTGGTTTCTCATAATATCCAGGGACGTATTTGTTTAGCATAGCCTGCATGACATCCCGGCCTTCATCCATATTCTCTAGTAGTGTGGCTTTCCCAAATATGATTACACTCATATAGGCAGTATCTACTTTTGCTGGAATTGGGTTGCTCATTACGCCTCTTTCTTCGCTGATAGTAAAGCAAGCATGGTTATTTTTTTGGATAATCCGTGTTTTTCTTCCTTCATTTGCGCCGTGAAAGTATAGGCAATCATGGAACCAAACAAAGTTTAATGGGATAACATAAGGAACATGGTCATCCACTAATCCAAGATGACCTATATTTGTTTTATGTAAAAAATCATTTATTTTCTGTTTATCCGTTACTTTCATTGTTGATTGTCGCATGCCATTCATCCCTTTCATATATTGTTCCTTCATTTTAAAATAAAAATAGTCATTTCAATAGGAACAGTTTAAGATAATTTTATAGGTACAAAGGGAAAGGAAGGGGGAATAATGTGAATATAGCTATTCATTTGCATAAAGATAGTAAAGAGCCCGTATATATGCAGCTGTATCATTATTTTAAAACAGAAATTTTATCAGGGAAGATAGAAGCGGGGACAAAGCTTCCATCGATTCGTTATTTAGCTAGTGTCTTGCAGATTAGTAAAAATACGGTTATTGATGCCTATCAACAATTATGGACGGAAGGGTATGTGGAGAGTAAAGAGAAAAGTGGCTATACGGTTGTTGCCTTACCTAGTTATGAATATACGACGACACAGAAGAAAAAGGCAGAAGAACCTCAAGTGGAGCACGCAAGCTATTCTTTAGATTTTCATTATGGGGATATTGATGGGCATAATTTTCCTATAAACGCGTGGAAGAAGACGATGAAATCTGTAATGGAAGACAATCCGTCTAATTGGGTGAAGTATGGCAATAAGCAAGGAGAATTATCATTAAGAGAAGAGTTGGTTGGATATTTGTATCGTTCCCGTGGGATAAAGACGACTGCTAATAATCTTGTTATTACGGCAGGAACTGAACATTTAATTCATCTTGTTCTATCTCTTATGGATGAAAAAGCATTATGTGTCGGGATGGAAGAGCCAGGATATAATGGAGTGCGAAATGTATTTAAGGAAAGAGGGGTTCCCATCCAACCAATTCCGGTGTTAGAAGAGGATGGACATGACTTATCCGCGCTTTTCAACAGTGATTGTAATTTGGCTTATGTTACGCCATCGCATCAATTTCCGATTGGAAAGATTATGCCGATAACTAAACGTATTGAGCTGTTAAAATGGGCAGAAAAAAGGGACGGGTTTATTTTAGAGGATGATTATGACAGCGAATTTCGATTTCAAGGGTCTCCCATTCCGAGTATGAAAGCCATTGATCAACAGGACAGAGTTATATATTTGGGGACATTTTCAAAGGCGTTTATGCCATCGTTACGAATTAGCTATATGATTTTACCAGATGTGTTGCTTGAAAAATGGAACGGACGAAGTAAAATGGACTCACAATCAAGCTCTCCCCTTTTACAGCAGGCGTTAGCTAGATTTATACAAAATGGTGAATTTGAACGACATATTAAGCGTATGCGCAAGGTGTATGAAAGAAAGTATGCGATTTTAACACAATGTTTAAAGAGGTATATGGGAGAAAAAGTGGAAGTAATAGGTGAAAAGGCTGGTCTGCATCTAGTCATCCGAGTCCCATCCAAAACAGACGAAAGCTGTATTATGGAGGCAAAACGGATAGGGATTAAAATATATTCAACGAAACCATATTATACAGAGAAAAAAACTTGCTATCCCCTTCTGCTTGGTTTTGGGGGATTAGAGGAAAAGGAAATTGAAGAGGGAATTCAGCACTTATCACGTGCATGGTTTATATAAGGGAGGAGAATAGTTTTGGTATCGGTAATGACTTTTATTATTGGGATTATAGTGGCATTTATTACATTCTTTCTATTGGACAACTATTTTTCATATCCCACAATGTTGAATATATTCATTTGTTATATTCTTGTTCTCATCATTATGTACATAACAGCATTGGTTCACATTAATACAACGAGAAATATAAAAAAATTGGATAAGCTATTTAAAAAAAATAAAAAGCATCCCTACTACAGTTTTATCTATGGGATAAGCAATAAAGACGATAAAAGAGTGATTGCAAGTTATCGAAAATTAATCAAGCAGAAAAAATATCAATCCCAATATCCTCTGTTTACGATTATATTTTCTCTTTACTTTGATAAAACATTAGGTCTAAAAGAAGAAGTAGAGAAAATAAAACAGCCTGAAAGCAGAGATTATTATCAAACACTTGTTTTCATTAAAGAAAATAACCTAGAAGAAGCTGAAAAGCTCGTGAAAAAGATAAAGAAAAAATGGATGAAAGAAGCACTATTAGCGGAAATCACTTTAATAAAAGGAGAAGGAGAAATGGCGAAAAAGCATGCTAAAAGTGCTTTAAAGCATACGAAAGGTATTCAGTATTATACGTTGAAAAAAACATATGAAAGAGAATTTTCCTTATAAAAATTGAATCGGTATCTTAGCCGATTGCAAACCGTTTTGCTGCTTTGCTTTTTTAATGAAAATCTCAAGAATTTGATTCGTGTATACAGCATGAATGGGATTTTGTGTAATAGGAATCGGAAAATTAATCGTTCTCTGCTTTTCCTCGCGAGCATTTGAATCTGAAAGAATTGCCTTAATGATTAGGAGATTTTTTTCAACATATATGTGAATATCGCAAGGATTGCAGTTTGGTAATAAAGCTTCGACAATATATTCCTTTTCTGTTTCATACACATCAATCCGAAATTCTCTTTCATCAAGTACGGAAGTCAGTGGATCAAGAAAATGATTTTTAAGCCATTCATCCATTAAATGAAGCCAGTTATCGTCATTCATATAGAGTCCTCCTTAGTATATATAGCATATTCTTGATTTATATAATGGTGACATTATTTATCTGAAAAAAATTGGAGAGAAACGAAATCTAGGTTCATTTTTTTATACAAAAGAGGTAATTACATGACAGCAAATTTACATACATGTCCCTGTTGTGGATATAAGACATTGAATGAACGAAATTCCTGGGAAATTTGTACGATATGTAAGTGGGAAGATGATGAGCTGCAATTCCTTGAGCCAGATCTTGGCGGTAGAGCAAATGATGAATCCTTAAGAGAAGCGCAAAAGAATTTTAAAGCGATTGGCATATGTTCAAAAAACTTAATTCATTGGAAAAATAACACCGATATAAATTATGAGAAGGATAAGCATTTCAAGCCTTTGGATCAAGGACGAATAATAGGATTAGAAACTGACAATTGATAGTTGAATTGTCAGTTTTTTTATAAAAAAAAGGAACCGTTAAATATTACTAGCAAAATGAATCTTGAATAAGGGGAAAATACAGGAGTATGTCATCTTAATTGAGGAGGTATTTAGCATGGATTCATTAAAATTGGCTCCACATGAATCATTAGACTTACATGAAGTGATTAATTTCAAGACACTTTGTATCGCTAAATCAAAGCTAATGCAAGGACTCGTTTTTGATCGAGATTTAAAAAATTTAATGCAAAAAGATGTAGATCAGTCGATTCAAGCACTTGCAGAATTACGGGAAATATATAAGAGAGCACCATTTGAAACGGCTGTCCCACAAAGCAGACCAACTCCAATTATTGGGGGAGAGGATGTGGCATACAGTGAACAATGACTATCAAGATCCGATTAATGCATTGAATATGCCAGAGCTTGCTGACACAACGTTAGCAACAGATTATCTTATTCGTGCAAAGGAGGGGGTAAGAAATTTAGCAGCTGCGCTAACAGAAACAACATCCCCAGATTTAAGAATCCTTTTGCGAAAGCAGCTAAAGCAAGCAATTCAAATGCATCAAGAAATAACCGATTTGATGATCGCAAAAAAATGGTTTCATCCTCATGATTTAAGGGAGCAATATCAATTAGATCAGCTTTCTGCCAAAAATACGATGATGATAGGGAGTATGAATCTATTTACTGGTGAAACAAATCGAAAAGGGATGTTTGATCGGACACCTGATGTACATTAAACATGGAGGTTATATCGTATGAAAGCAGTAACATATCAAGGTATTAAAAATGTGGAAGTAAAGGAAGTGGAAGATCCCAAAATTCTAAAAGCTGATGACATGATCATTAAAGTTACTAGTACAGCTATTTGTGGATCAGATTTGCATTTAATCCATGGAATGATTCCGAATTTAGAGGAAAACTACGTGATTGGGCATGAACCAATGGGGATTGTGGAAGAGGTTGGACCTGGTGTAACGAAATTAAAAAAAGGGGATCGAGTAATCATTCCTTTTAATATTGCTTGTGGAGAATGTCAGTACTGTAAAAATAATTTGGAGAGTCAGTGTGATAATTCCAATGATAATGGTGACATGGGTGCTTATTTTGGCTATTCAGGAAATACGGGTGGTTATCCAGGGGGGCAAGCAGAGTATCTAAGGGTGCCTTTTGCAAATTTCACACATTTTAAAATTCCTGAAACCTGTGAGGAGCCAGATGAAAAACTAAGTGTTATTGCGGATGCGATGACAACAGGCTTTTGGAGTGTAGATAATGCAGGGGTAAAACAAGGTGATACAGTTATTGTGTTTGGCTGTGGACCAGTTGGACTTTTCTCCCAAAAGTTTGCATGGCTAAAAGGAGCAAAGCGTGTGATTGCAGTAGATTACATTGATTATCGCCTGCAACATGCAAAACGGACGAATAAGGTAGAAATCGTTAATTTTGAACAGCATGAAAACGTCGGAAGCTATTTAAAGGAAATCACAAAAGGTGGCGCAGATGTTGTTATTGATGCTGTTGGTATGGATGGTAAAATGAATGATCTAGAATTTCTAGCTAGTGGTATGAAGCTTCAAGGAGGAACGATGAGTGCCCTTGTCATGGCCGCACAAGCAGTTCGTAAATGTGGAACCATCCAAATTTCTGGTGTTTACGGTGGCAGATATAATGGTTTTCCATTAGGGGATATCATGCAACGTAATGTCAATATTCGCTCTGGACAAGCTCCTGTCATTCATTATATGCCATATATGTTTGAACTAGTTTCCACTGGAAAAATTGATCCTGGCGATGTAGTTAGTCATGTTTTACCACTTAGCGAAGCTAAACATGGCTATGAAATTTTTGATACGAAAACAGATAATTGCATTAAAGTTGTATTAAAACCATAACGAAGGAAGGGAAAGAAGATGGATTATTGTTTACATGAAGTGTTAGAAGTACAAGAACTGGCTAGTTTTAAAACAATTTGTTTGACAAAATCGAAAACAATGCGTGCCCTCGTATCAGACCCGCAGCTTAAAGAGATGATGATGCAAGATGTTGACATTTCAACAAGACAACTGCAGGAATTCTCCTCTATCTTATCGAAAGCTAAACAGATGGAAGGCTTAGGGGGAAGAAACAATGAATTCGATAATTGAATATTTAACTGGAATGGATGCATTAACAGATCAAATGATTGCAACAGACCTATTGATATCGGTCAAAAGTGGAATAAGAAATTATTCAATGGCGATTACGGAGGCGGGTAATCCTGAGATTAAGGAGATACTCGGTCGTCATTTGGAAGAAGCACTTGATATGCATGAAAAGCTGTCGGTGTATATGGCTGAAAAAGGATGGTATCATGCTTTTGACCCAGATGAACAAATCAATCTTCATTTGAAAAATATTGATACAGCGTTAAATCTACCTACATTATGAGCGAAAAAAAGGAATTGTTTGAAAGGAACAGTTCCTTTTTTTGTCGGAAAAATAGAGTGTAGGAGCGTTATTCCAGTTGTTTTGCAAGAATGGAAGGGGCTAACAGCAAAGAATTTTTCTGAAGATATTTACTGAAAATTTTACTAATTTAAAACCAATTTGGTTAAATAAGTCCTGATGTAAAGGTATTTTCATAGGCATGAATTTTTAGAAAAAATAATTTTCTTATTGTAAGCCTTTACATTAGGTGTTATTATACGTATATGCCAGGTAATATTATTTGTGATTTAAAGAAAAGTTTTACTGGATTTAAAAGAAAAAGAAGAGGGTTTAATTAAAATGGCAACTATTAAAGAAATTGCGGATAAGTCAAATGTATCTACATCAACCGTTTCACGGGTATTAAATAACGATCATACGCTTACCGTTCAGGCAGAAACAAGGGAACGAATTCTTCGGGTTGCCAAAGAGCTAGGATATGAAACAATTCTAGAAAGAAGGTTAAAGCAAAGACAGCTAACTTCAAAGCAAGTCGGGATTATCCTTACCCAATCATTGGATGAAGAAATCAGCGATCCCTATTTTCTATCTATCCGTCAAGGGATTGAAATGGAACTTGCAAGTAATGGAATCAACACAGCTACATTTCGATTACATGAAACAGAAGGCAACCAAATGATGGAAGGGCTAGACGGTCTAATTGTCGTAGGAAGAGTGAAAGAGACAACGCTGAAAACAATTAGTCAAGTGGATAATGTTGTTTACATAAACCATTCCCCAAATGAAGATCTATATGATTCTGTCGTGATTAATTTTGAACGGGCGACGGAAAAGGCGTTAAATCACTTGATAAGTATAGGGTACACACGGATTGGATACATCGGGGGGAAGGAAATGGAGCATATGAAAAATAAGAGGCTGATTTCTGAAGATAAACGCCTTACCACCTTTGAACGGTTCATGAAGGAGAGAGACTTATTTGACACAAAGGCTGTCTTTATTGGGGAATATACAATGGCACAGGGATATAAGTTGATGAAAAAGGCCATTCAATCAACTAAGCTTCCCGAAGCATTTTTTATCGGTAGTGATCCAATGGCGATAGGGGCTTTAAGAGCTTTACAAGAAGCTAATCTACATGTTCCAAACGATGTAGCTATTATTAGTTTTGATGATATTGAAGCTGCAAAATTTGCGAGTACACCATTGACCACAATTAGAGTACATACGAGGGAGATGGGAAGTACTGGGGTAAAGCTTTTACTAGACCGTTTAAACGGCAGGGAACTTCCAATGACGATTACACTTCCAACAGAATTGGTGATTAGGGAAAGCTGTAGAGGGAAATAAAAAGGAATTCTATTAAAGGAGGTGATGTGCAAATTAGTAATGGTTCGTATTTTGTAAACTAGATAGCCCTCCTAGCACCAAATACTTGATGCTAGGTTAAAAAGTGACTGCCATCACTGGGCAAAAAACGGATAACTCCACCAATGTAAGGGAGCTTATTTCCATTATATAGTTGCTCCCAGAAACCAGCAAGTGAACAAACTCGAAATTTAGGTGAAAGTACCTAGTGTTTTCAAAATGAATTTTTAGGGGGCGTTTTTATGAAAAAGCTTTTAATGACGGTGGTCATTGCTGTTGCATTGACGACGATTGCAACTGGATGCAGTAAAGCTTCAGGTGGTAGTGGAGAAAATGGTAAGACGGTTGTTACACTTTATTCAACAATGACAAATGAAGCAGATAAACTTACTCTTCAAAATGTCGTTGAAAAATTCGAAAAAGAAAATCCAGATATTGATATTAAAGAAAATTATCCGGCCGATGGTTATGAAGGAATGCTTCGTGTCAAAATGGCTGCCAATGATATGCCAGACTTATTTGATACCCATGGATGGGCGATTCATCGTTACGGGGAGTATGTAGAGGATTTAAAAGATATGGACTGGGTGAAAGATCTAGATCCAGCACTTAATCAAATTTTACTAGATGAGAGCGGTAAAGTTTACGCATATCCTCTTAATCAGGCAAAGGATGGACTTACATATAATGCGACTCTTTTAGAAGAGTATGGAATCACGCCGCCAAGTACATTTGATGAATTTATGGCAGCACTTGAAACAATAAAGGAAAAAGGAAAAGGCGAAGTAACTCCTCTATGGTTTGCTGGGTCTGATAAATCAGCATTTGGCCAGTATTTTGATCAATTTTCTACCCCTTTATTAATTACAGGGGAGAAAAACTTCCAGAAGGAGTTGCTGGACGGTACGTTTGATTGGTCCAATTATACCTATTTACCAGAGAAATTAAAGGAAATGCAAGACAAAGGATTACTTAATGAGGATGTTTTGACCGCTCAAAATCACCAAATGGTAGACTTGATGGCACAAAATAAAATTGCCTTTATTGTCGGTGGCGGTATGCTTGGACCATCTGTGGAAGAATTAAATCCAGATGTAAAGCTTGGCATCATTCCAATGCCTGTAATTGAAGAAGGTGATGAGCCAAGCTGGATTGGTGGAGAACGTCATACATTAGCTGTTTGGAAGGATTCTAAAGTAAAAGAGGAAGTAAAGAAATTCCTAGAATTTATCTCTCAGCCAGAGATAGTGAAAGAGATTGCAGAGGGTACATCACTTCCAGCAGGCTTGACGAATACGGACTCTAAAAACTATTACTCTGACGATTACGAAAAGTATAAGGATATAAAAGTGGAGCCATATTTCGATCGTGTGTATTTACCAAGCGGCATGTGGGATCCAATGGGTGCTACAGGCCAGGAATTATTATCGGGAACAATGACACCAGATGAAGTTTCAGAAAAGATGGAAGTAGAATATAAGCGATTGTTAGAACAAAAGAATTAGTTTTCGGTAGGAGGGAATAAAGTTATCAGTCTCGCCTCTCAAATTGATATTTTAGGAGATGGTTACTTTGATAAAAGTAGAGACAAAAAGGCAGCCGAATACCAACGCTTCTCTAAATGTGAAAAGGAATCGTAAAAAGAAGCGGGAATCTTCCCTTTGGTGGATGTATCTACCAGCTCTTGCTGCCATCTGTTTTTTCATCTTTTATCCTTTTTTAAATGGAATCAAAATTTCTTTTACAAACTGGAATGGATTTTCTCAAACCTATGATTATGTTGGGTTTAAACAGTATTCGCGGATGTTGAAGGATCCGGATACATGGCTGGTTGTAAAAAATACCCTACTATATGGGATCGGTAGTACTGTATTACAGAATGTAATTGGTCTTGGATATGCACTTTTACTGAATCAAAGCATTCGCTTTAAGAATTTTACCAGGACAGTGGTGTATTTGCCGGTTATTATTAGTCCACTGATCATGGGGTATATCTTTTACTTCTTCTTTGCCTTCCAAGGAGGAGCACTGAATGATCTCCTTGTATTTCTAGGTCTTGATAAAATTAATGCATTAGCAGACCCGAAACTTAATATTTGGTTGATTGTTTTCGTTAACACCTTCCAGTTTGTCGGTATTGCTATGATTATTTACTTGGCTGGATTACAAAGTATTTCAAAAGATTATTACGAAGCGGTCCAAATTGATGGAGCATCTAGTTTTCAACAATTTAAAAATATCACTTTGCCAATGTTAATGCCATCCATCACCATCAATATGGTTATCAACATTATTGGTGGGTTGAAATTGTTCGATGTGATTATCTCCCTTACAGGCGGAGGTCCAGGTTATGCTTCTCAATCTATGTCTACGTTTATGTATGACCTATATTTTAACCGTCAAGATGCGGGCTATGCCGCAACACAAGGGGTGTTTATGGCGATCATCATTTTAATCCTAAGCTTAGCGGCGCTTGTATACTTCAAACGAAAGGAGATTGAGGCGTAATGGACTATATGAATAAAAAGAAAAAATGGCTTCTCTCAGTAGTAACACTTATGGTCGCAGCCTTTCACTTAATCCCTTTCTATATATTGATTACGACTGCGCTAAAGGAGAGGGGAGATTTCAGCTCGAAATGGGCTTTTCCAAAGGTGATGAATTTCCGGAACTTTACAGAGGCTTGGGAAATGGCGAGTCTTGGGAGTGCACTTTGGAATACGATGATTATCACCTTTGTGAGTGCTTTATTACTGATAATATTTGGCTCTTTAGCAGCGTATCCATTAGCTAGGAGGCAAACAAAGCTAAATAAAGTGGTTTTTATGTTCTTTATCGCAGTAATGGTGATTCCACCTTTAACTGCATTAGTACCATTATATAAGCTTGTGGTTGACATTGGAATGATGAATACCCTTGAAATTGCCATCTTGAATAATGTCGCTTCATTCCTGCCATTAACCATTTTCTTGTATTCGGGCTTTATCCGCTCGACCATTCCTAAAGAATTAGAAGAAGCAGCAAAAATCGATGGAGCTAGTACACTGGGCATCTTTTTCCGGATTGTATTCCCATTGTTAAAGCCGGTTACTGCATCTATTTTAATCATTGCATGTGTATTTATTTGGAACGACTATCAATTCGCTATCTTCTTCCTGCAAGCAGAAGAAGTGAAGACCATTACGGTTGCATTAGCAGGATTCTTTGGAGAAAATGCTAACCGAATGAATCTTGTTGCTGCGGCAGCGATTATGGCTGTTCTACCAATGGTTGTATTGTTCCTATTATTGCAAAAGCACTTTGTTAAAGGATTAGCATCTGGTTCAGTTAAAGGATAAATTGAAGAAAGTTTGGGAGGAGTTACTATGTCTAAAATTACATTTCTTGGTGCAGGAAGTACGGTATTTGCGAAAAATGTTTTAGGTGATTGCATGTTTGTTGACGCATTAGATGATTTTGAATTTGCGTTATTTGATATTGATAAACAGCGTTTAGAGGATTCTGAACAAATGCTGAATAATTTAAAGGAAAGCCTTGGAAAAAATATTCAAATTAAAGCATATACAGATCGGAAAGAATCCTTGAGAGGAGCAAAATATGTAATTAACGCGATTCAAGTAGGGGGCTATAAGCCGAGTACAGTAATTGATTTTGAGATACCGAAAAAGTATGGCTTAAGACAAACCATTGCGGATACAGTTGGAATCGGGGGGATATTCCGAAACTTAAGAACGATTCCCGTTATGCTTGATTTTGCAAAAGACATGGAAGAGGTTTGTCCTGATGCCTTATTCATGAATTATACCAATCCAATGGCGGTGTTGACAGGCGTCATGAATCGTTTTACATCTATTAAAACGATTGGCCTATGTCATAGTGTGCAAGTATGTACAAAGGACTTATTTGAAGCATTGGGGATGGATCGAACTGGTGTAAAGGAGAAAATTGCCGGAATCAACCACATGGCTTGGCTCCTTGAAGTAAGTAAGGATGGTGTTGATTTATATCCTGAAATTAAGAGAAGAGCTCGCGAATTACAAAAAACAAAGCATGGTGATATGGTTCGTTTTGAATTGATGGATAAATTTGGTTATTATATAACAGAATCATCTGAGCATAATGCAGAATATCACCCATACTTTATTAAATCTCGCTATCCTGAATTAATTGAGCGTTTCCATATTCCGTTAGATGAATATCCGCGTCGCTGTGAAAAACAAATCAATGATTGGGTAGCGATGCGAGAGGATTTAGTAAACAATAAGTCGTTGAATCATGTACGTTCTCGTGAATACGGTTCCCATATCATTGAGGCGATTGAAACGGACGTTCCCTTTAAATTTGGCGGTAATGTTTTAAATACAGGAAGACTGATCAGTAATCTACCTGAGAAAGCTTGTGTCGAGGTGCCATGTATTGCCGATCGTAGTGGAATTACTCCAACCTATGTAGGTGATCTTCCTGAGCAGCTTGCAGCATTAAACCGCACTAATATTAATACGCAATTGCTGACCATTGAAGCGGCAATGACGTTGAAAAAAGAATATATTTATCAAGCTGCCATGCTTGACCCTCATACAGCTGCTGAATTATCAATGGATGACATTATCTCCTTATGTGATGATTTAATCGAAGCACATGGTGACTGGCTGCCGAATTTTAATAGTGAAACTAGCATTGTTGTTACAAAATAGATTTTTCCATGTGATCTATGAAAGAGACCGTATTCTTTATATATGAAATCGGTCTCTTTTCTTTTTGATGCTTTAGAGGAATATGGTTTTATTTTTCATGGCGAAGAATTTTTAAATGTAATGGTAAAAATACAAAGAATACTAAAATAAAGACAGGGATTGAGTACCACGTCTTCCAGCCTTTGTTCTCCATGTAACCAGATAGTACAGCACCCCATTCTAAAAAAAAGGATAGAAATACCCACATCCATTTATAGAGGATAGATTTGTTTTGAATCAAAAAATTCAGATAAATCAAGCCGATTGCTGGAGGAATAATCGTCACAAAAAGATAGTCAATTATGTACGTATTAGGAGAGGGGCCAAGTTGAAAGGCTTTAAAAACATCTCCTACTAGTATATCTCCAAGCCATGTGCCAAAGCCAAGTATACCTAAACTAAAATACATTTCTCTTAAATGTAGTTTTTTCGGCATAAATAGGACAATAAGCAGAAAAATGATGATGAGAGTATAGGGATACCACATTTATTATCCACGCTTCTTTCGTTGAAAAATTCATAATATAGCTATACATTTCCCTTGCAGAATTAGTGTTATACAACTGTCGAAAAATTTTACAATAGATAAAGGCCCGACTCAACAGAAGTGGGCTTTATCTATAAGTATATTTATTTGTCCATAAAATGAATTGGATGCGGTCTTTACAACATCTTTATACATTGAAAATGTTATCTAGTTCTGATCGTTTTCCGTTTCTTTTTTTGAATCCTGGAATAAAGAATATGCTTCCCTACTAATGAGCACATTATCTTGCTGTATTTTTGAAACCGAATTGGAACTACTTGCCTCTGATTTTTGATTCTGGAGTGCTTGAATCTGTTCTTCTATTTCAGCGATCTGCTTTTTTAGCTGTTCAATTTGTTTTTCTCTTTCTTCTTCTTGAATCGTTTCATTTTGCTCAATTTGTGTTTGTTGTGATTGTAATTGCTGTTTTTGACTTTCTAATGCTTTCATTTGATTTGTTACATCGGAGGAACGATTGCTTGTGCTAATGGATCCTGCTGTTGTACTTGAAATAGAATTAATCATGGTATATATTTTCCTTCCTACTAAATAATGATTAATTATAGGAAAGCTTCCTTAATTTTACCTTAAGTATTAAATAGAAACTTCGATAAACGGAAATGATTGCTTATCTATTAACAAAATTTTTTATCACATATTATAAAAAATAGCCCAACTCATCGATTGAGAAGGGCAATTTTAATAACAAGAAATAGAAAAAGTGAAAATACTAAATTAGATGAAAAATGGATGTAACTTATTTTCTTACATATCGTGATGGCTGTTATGCTTTTGTCTCGTATGATTACGGTTCTTCACTTTTTTGCTACCACTAAGAGGCTCGGGCTGACCAGATTGATTACCTTTTGGTGCGTTTCTGCGCATATCTTTGCTATCATTTTTGTTCATATTTGTTTTCTCTCCTTTGTTTTTTTCATGAAGAGGTATTACAGCACTTACCTTTATAGAATGGTTTTTTCAGCTCTCATTTATACCGCATATTTTTATGATTCTCTGCACAACTTATTGGTAAGCAACATGAATATAATTGCAGGAGGATAAGAATATGCCTTATCATAGTAATAAACAAGAAGCGTTTCAAGATGCACAACGAAATATGTATGAAACACAAAATCTATATCAAGATATAGTAAAAGATTCCGCTAACTATGGACATCAACTAAAGCATTTGAAACAAGAAATAAATGAAACCTACCAACAAATAGAAAATGCTTTAGAAGTAGCGTCTGAGCATCAAAGGGAACAATTAGAAAGCTTTCAAAAGGATTTAAAAAGTATTGTTGACGAAGTAAACGAAATCTGAAATAGAAGACCATCTGAAAGTTTATCTTTTCGATGGTCTATTTTTTTGCAAGAAATGATAGTCGATAAGAAAAACTTATCGTATTTGATAACTTTCTTATTATTTACTTATCATTATCCTTGTATTAAAATTATAGATGGTAAATAGATAATAGAGAGTTCAAATTATTCGACTATTTTTCTATTTTTGGTATATGATTACAATGAGGGGGTAATACATATGGCAAAAGATTTTTATAATGCCCGCCAATCGTTTGAAGTGGGTGGGAAGCGTTATCACTACTATCAATTAGCAGCTTTAGAAAAGAAGGGAATCGGTAAAGTATCGAAATTGCCGTATTCTATCAAAGTTTTACTAGAATCTGTTTTACGACAAATGGATGATTTTGTCATCAAAAAAGAGCATGTAGAAAACCTCGCAAAATGGGGAACGAACGAGGTTCAGGAAATTGATGTTCCATTTAAACCTTCTAGGGTAATCCTCCAAGACTTTACAGGAGTTCCTGCAGTTGTTGACCTTGCTTCCTTACGAAAAGCAATGGCTGACTTAGGCGGAGATCCTAGTAAAATTAATCCAGAGAAACCAGTTGATTTAGTTATTGACCACAGTGTTCAGGTTGATAAATACGGAACTCCGGATGCGTTAAAAGCAAATATGGAATTAGAATTTGAAAGAAATGCAGAAAGATATCAATTCTTAAGCTGGGCACAAAAGGCATTTGATAATTATCGTGCCGTACCACCAGCAACTGGTATCGTTCACCAAGTGAATTTAGAATATTTAGCAAATGTAGTACATGTAAATGAAACAGCTGAAGGCGAATACGAAACATTCCCAGATACATTAGTAGGTACTGATTCTCATACAACGATGATCAACGGTATCGGTGTTCTTGGCTGGGGTGTTGGTGGTATTGAAGCAGAAGCAGGTATGTTAGGACAACCTTCTTATTTCCCAGTACCAGAAGTAGTAGGGGTAAAACTTGTTGGGGAAATGCCAAACGGTTCTACTGCTACAGACCTTGCTTTAAAAGTAACGCAAGTGCTTCGTGCAAAAGGAGTAGTAGGAAAGTTTGTTGAATTCTACGGACCTGGTGTGCCACAATTACCACTTGCAGACCGTGCGACAATTGCGAATATGGCACCAGAATATGGAGCAACATGTGGATTCTTCCCAGTTGACAAGGAATCTTTATCCTATATGCGTCTAACTGGGCGTTCTGAAGAACAAATTAATGTTGTAGAAGCATATTGCAAAGCAAATGGTTTATTCTTCGATCCGAACTTAGAACCGGTTTATACAGATGTAGTAGAGATAAACCTAGCTGAAATTGAGCCAAATCTATCTGGTCCAAAAAGACCTCAAGATTTAATTCCACTTTCTAAATTGAAAGAGGTATTCAATGAATCAGTAACGGCACCAGAAGGAAACCAAGGTTTCGGTTTAAAAGCAGACGAATTCGATAAAGAAGTAGTTGTTGATTTTGCAAATGGAGATTCAACTACAATGAAAACCGGCTCTGTTGCAATTGCCGCAATCACAAGCTGTACGAATACATCCAATCCATATGTATTAGTTGGTGCAGGATTAGTTGCGAAAAAAGCAGTAGAAAAGGGAATGGAAGTACCAAAATTTGTGAAGACATCTTTAGCACCAGGTTCTAAGGTTGTTACTGGTTATTTAAGAGATTCTGGTCTACTGCCATATTTGGAGCAAATTGGATTTAACCTTGTAGGTTATGGATGTACTACATGTATCGGAAACTCAGGTCCGCTTAAAGAAGAAATCGAAAAAGCTATTTCAGATTCAGATTTACTTGTGACAAGTGTGTTATCTGGTAACCGTAACTTTGAAGGCCGCATTCATCCGCTTGTAAAAGCAAACTACTTAGCTTCACCACCATTAGTTGTTGCTTATGCACTTGCTGGAACAGTGGATATTGACCTACAAAAAGAACCGATTGGAAAAGATAAAGATGGTAACGATGTATTCTTTAAGGACATTTGGCCATCTACAGAAGAAGTAAACGAACTAGTTCATCGTACAGTTACACCTGAACTGTTTAATAAAGAATATGATAGAGTATTTGATGATAATGAGCGTTGGAATGAGATTCAAACGAGCAGCGATTCATTATATAGCTTTGATGATACTTCTACTTATATTCAAAACCCACCGTTCTTTGAAGGGTTAAAACCTGATCCTGAACAAGTACTACCATTAAAAGGCTTGCGAGTTGTAGGGAAGTTCGGCGACTCTGTAACGACTGACCATATCTCTCCTGCTGGAGCAATTGGAGTTAATACTCCAGCTGGTAAGTACTTAAAAGATAATGGTGTAGCGCCACGTGATTTCAACTCATACGGTTCTCGTCGTGGTAACCACGAAGTAATGATGAGAGGAACATTTGCGAATATTCGTATTCGTAACCAAATTGCTCCAGGTACAGAAGGTGGATTCACTACTTACTGGCCAACTGGTGAAGTAACCTCCATTTATGATGCATGTATGAAGTACAAAGATGAAGGAACTGGCTTAATGGTTATTGCAGGCAAAGATTACGGAATGGGTTCATCTCGTGACTGGGCTGCGAAAGGAACAAACCTATTAGGTATTAAAACAGTTATCGCAGAAAGCTTTGAGAGAATTCACCGTTCTAACTTAGTGTTAATGGGAGTACTTCCATTACAATTTAAAGAAGGCGAAAATGCTGAAAGCTTAGGGTTAACAGGAAAAGAAACATTTAATGTTTATGTGGACGAAACTGTTAAGCCACGTGATTTCCTAGAAGTAACAGCAACTACAGAAGATGGTAAGAAAATTACCTTTGAAGCATTAGTGCGCTTTGACTCTGAAGTAGAAATTGATTACTATCGCCATGGTGGAATCTTGCCAATGGTATTGCGTGATAAATTAAAGAATTAATAGATTAAGAGAGCTCTTTCTATAAAGTTGACAATTATTCTCTAGCTTTGGGTACTTGAAATCCTCAATAGCTAGAGGAAATGTCTCTTTTTAGAGAGAGTTTTTTGATTATGCTACTTTCAATAATGTTATTTACGAATAGAAGTTTTTTTATCTCACAATAGAATGAACACAAACTTTAAAGGAGAATACTATTCCATGAAAATAACTCCCAGCCATTTTGAGGTAAATGGACTACGTTATACAATAAGATCTGCAGAAGAAAAAGACGCTGATCAGTTGTCACAGGTTAGGATGCAAATAGATGGAGAAACACACTTCTTAGACCGGGAACCTGGAGAGGGGATATTATCTCCAATCGAATTTAAACAACTGATTCGGACAGATATAGAAGGTGCGAATCGACTGTTTTTACTGGCTGAAACAGAAGTAGGGCAAATCATTGCTTTTTCACGATGCGAAGGAACTAATCTAATGCGTCTTAAACATAAAGTTGAATTTGGTATTGGTGTTTTAAAAGACTATTGGGGATATAAAATTGGATCACAGTTACTTGGAGCATCTGTTAACTGGGCTTCTGAAAACAAACTTACAAAAATGACACTATCTGTAATCGAAACAAATGACAAGGCGATTACATTATATAAACGATTCGGCTTTGAAGTGGAAGGGATATTAAAAAAAGATAAACGATTGGAAAACGGAGAATACTATTCTACCATTGTAATGTCACGATTCTTGTCTAAGTAAAAAAAAGAATCGGTTTATTAGTAAATTTAGGCGAATTTTGTTACTATGGAAATGTTAGATAATAAAAGGAGTGATGAAAATGGCATTAACTTTTGGTCAATTAGTAGAAGAAGCAAGAAAGAATGTAGCTGGAATTTCATCTGTTGAAGCAAAAAAGAAAATCGAAGAAAATCCAAACACTTACATAATTGATGTACAAGATGCGGCAGATGCAGGAGCATGTGGTTTAATTCCAAGCTCTGTTAATATCTCATTAGGAATGCTTCCAATTCGTGCTGATCTGGAATTACCAGAAGAATTAAGAGATCCAGAATTAGCGGATCGTAACCGCCCTGTTCTTGTTACATGTGGTCTTGGTGGACAAGCATCACTTGGTGCGTACTTATTAAAACAAATGGGCTTTACAGACGTAGCATTCATCGAAGGTGGAACTACTGCATGGAAAAAAGAAGGCTTTGAAACGGTATAAGTAGAAAAGCTGAAAAGAAACTGCCGAATAAATACATTCGGCAGTTTTTGTTATTAATAACCTAATTGTTTATCCACAATATTAATTAGTTCTTTCCCGTCTTTAAATCGCTGGATATTTTCTATAAATACTTCCATATAACGATCTAAAGTATTGGGCGAAAAGAAAGCATTATGAGGAGATATAATAACATTTTCTATTTCCCATAAAGGATGTTCTGGCGGTAAAGGCTCTACCTCAAATACATCGAGAGCAGCTCCAGCGATTTTTTTCTCCTTTAGTAGCTGAATGAGCTCTTCTTCCACGATTGTATTTCCTCTTCCGATATTAATTAGAAAACTATTTTCTTTCATTTTTGCTAATTTTTCTTCGTTAATAAGCTGGTATGTATCAGGAGTTGAAGGCAATGCAAGGATAAGAAAATCAGCCTCTAACAGCACATCGTCTATATGATCCAAGCCCACAATTTTATCGGCAGGATCATCCTCTGACAACTTGGAAGGTCTTTTCTTGTAGCCAATCACAAACATATCTAACGCTTTTGCACGTTTAGCAATTTGCTTTCCAATTTCTCCATAACCAATAATTCCTACCGTTGACCCTGAAAGGTCTGTAATTGGGGTGGGGGCCCACCTATTGTTCAGCTGGTTTCGAATCATAAACGGTATTCCTCTTGCTAAACCAGCCATCATTGCAATCGTATGTTCCGCAATGGGAACAGATGTACAGCCCTTTGTATTTGTGATAACAATATCACTGTTTCTTATTTCCTCATGTAACAGCGCATCCAGTCCGACGCTTAAAGATTGCACCCATTTTATATTGGGGGCATACTGTCGGATAGTTAAGGAATCGGTTAAACCTAGCGTTAACACGATATTACAATCGCTTATATCCTGGCTTATGGTTGGCTCAGGATCTCCATATTGCCAATTATCGATAATAAATTCTGCTCCTAATGCCTTTATTTGATCTAAATACTTTTCTGGAATAGTTCTTCTAATATAAATTTTAGGAATAATAGATTCTATCGTCATTAATTAACTTCCTCGATGATCTGTTTACTATTTACATACTCGTAATAGGTGTTTGCAAGTCGCTTAATCGCTTCATGGATAATTTCCTCTTTACAGAAAGTAAAGCATAAACGCATATGATTATAGCCTTCGTCTTCTAGGAAGAAGTGCTTACCGGCGATATAAGAAACGCCAGCTGCCATTGCGGCATCAGCAAATTCACTTGTATCGATATGGGCCGGGAAAGTAAGCCAAAGAAAGAAACCGCCATGTGGTTCATGATAGGAAACATTCTCCCCAAAGTATTGCTGTATAGCTGAAACCATTGCGTTTTTACGAGAGTGGTAGAGAGAATTTAAATTATTAATTTGTTCATCCATATCTATTTGCTCAAGTAAATTTTTCGTAACCTCTTGGACATATACACTTGTAAAACCATCCGTTTTTAGAATTTTCACTTTTTCGATAATTTCTTGTAATCCGATAGCCCAACCAAGTCGTAAACCAGGTGCGATTATTTTGGAAAAAGTACTTAAGTAAACAACTCTTTCTGGTCCAAAGGAATAAATCGCTGGAATATAGGTTTTATCAAAGGAAAGCTCAACATAGGCGTCATCTTCTATAATAAAGAAATTATATTCGTATGCTAATTCAGCAAGTCGTTTTCTTCTTTCAATAGATAAATTAACACCACCTGGATTTTGATAATTTGGAATGACGTACATCAATTTCGGTAAAGGCAGATTATTTTTCACTCTTTCAACTAGCTCTTGTTCGACTAAATCAACTCTCAAGCCATATTCGTCTATTGGAAAAGAAAATAATTTCGTTTCTGCTAAGCGAAATGTTTTTAATGCCCCAAAAAAAGTTGGCGCTTCTACCCATAATTCATCACCAGGATCTGTGAGAGTTCTCGTGATTAAATCAATCGCTTGGGAGCTGCCAGCAGTAACAATTATTTCTTTTTCAGTTGCTTCAATCTCACGGAGCTTTGATCTTTCTTTTATCCAATTAATGATGTTTTTCGGACCTGTTCCACCACTATAAGCTAAAGCTTGTCTTCCTTGCGTAATCATTGCAGCTTCTGTTGCGGCAGTCATTTTATCAACTGGAAGAGATTCTGGTGCAGGAAAACCAAAGGATAAAGGGATGAGATCATCTTGTTTTCCTGCAAAAGCAGACCCGACAACCTCTGTCTCTGGAAATCTTTTACTAAATGAAAAAGGCTTTAATAGATGCATGTTTACCACCGTCCATGTATTATTTTTTACTGTATAAAAGTAAAGCGTAGGCAATCATATGAACTAATTTATGGTTAAAAGCTTGAATCACTCCTTTTTTCTAAATATTCTATTTAATTTAATATAAGCTATTTATTTCGTATTGGGAAATATTAAAAAACTTCAAAAACTTTAGAAAATAGGAGAATAAATGGTGAAAAGGTCATAAAATCGAGAAAATTCGGAATTTTAATAATTTATCCTAAATACATCTGGTCACAAAATTTTACATGAAGATGTATAACGCAGACCTTCCCATCAAATGGGGCATTCCGACATTTTTCTCTTGTAGCTATCTAGCGAATCGTGTCAATAAAAGGATTAATTTGCCACAAATTCATGAAAACGCTACCTAATAAAATTTTTAAAAAATTATAAAAAAACATTGTTTTAAGAGAAAAGATTCCTTATAATGAAAGCAAGTTAGATAATAGAACATGAATTGTGAGGTAAGTTAACATGGCTGAAATTACATTAGAGAAAATTGAAAGTATTGTTAAAGAAAAAAGTGTAGAATTATTACATCTACAATTTGTGGATATTGAGGGAATTTTAAAAAACATTACTATTACTGCACAACAATTAGATGATGCTGTAGAAGGAAAAATCATGATCGATGGTTCATCCATCAAAGGATTTTCTCCAATTAACAAATCAGATTCATATTTATTACCAGATTTAAACACATTTGCAGTGTTACCTTGGACAGAAACAGAAGGGTATTCAGAAGCTCGTTTCCTTTGCTCTGTAACAAACCCAGATGGTTCTTTATTTGAAGGGGATACACGTAACGTTCTAAAGAAAACTGTTGAACGCGCTGCTGAAAAAGGATATACGATTTCAGTTGGACCTGAATTAGAATTCTTCCTATTTGCTACTGATGAAAATGGATACCCAACTACTGAATTAGGTGATAGAGGCGGTTACTTTGAGCCATCACCAAAAGATTTAGGGGAAAAAGTGCGTGTGGAAATTTTTAAAACATTAAGAGCAATGGGCTTTACAATTGAAGCACTTCATCATGAAGTAGCAGAAGGCCAACATGAAATTAATTTCAAGTATGCTGATGCGCTAACAGCTGCTGACTTAGCTACAACATATAAATGGGTTGTTAAAACAATCGCTTCACAATATGGCTTACATGCAACGTTTATGCCAAAGCCAGTATTCGGAATTAATGGATCGGGAATGCATGTTAACATGTCATTCTTCAAAGATGGGGAAAACAGTTTCTATGATGCAAATGATGATTTAGAATTATCTGAATCTGCCTATTCTTTCATTGCTGGTGTATTAGAAAATGTTAAGAGTTTCGTAGCTGTAACAAATCCACTAGTAAACTCTTATAAGCGTCTAGTTCCTGGTTATGAAGCACCTTGTTACCTTGCATGGTCTGCCTCTAACCGTTCAGCATTAATCCGTATTCCTGCAAAACGCGGAATGGCAACTCGTGTTGAACTTCGTTGTCCAGATCCATCTTCTAACCCATATCTAACATTTGCTGTTATTGCTTCAGCAGGATTAGATGGAGTAGAAAAAGGTCTAAAAGCTCCGGCACCAATTAACGAAGATATCTTCCATATGACAGAAGAACGTCGCGAAGAGCTTGGTATTGATAGCTTACCTGGTGGTTTAGATGCTGCAGTCGCAGAACTTGAAGCAGGTGAAATCGGTCTTAAAACACTTGGAGAGCACGTATATACTGAATATGTTGCTGCTAAAAAAGAAGAGTGGGATAACTACCGCACTACAATCCATGCTTGGGAAATCGAAAATTATCAATATAAATTTTAATATATTAGTTAAATAGAAAGGGAGTTTTCTAAATACTCCTTAAACTGCAAATAACACCTGAGAAAGGAGTTATTTGCAGTTTTTATTTTCAAAAAAATCATGAGTGAAGTATCATTGCATGTCTTAAAATAGCACTTTCTAATAAAAATTATCCATTATATATAGAAAGCGCAGCAAATTGGCTTCTTTTTTCTGTTCTTTTCTTTAAAATTTGGTAAGTTATGATAAAATAAAATGGGATGTATGTATTAATTTAATACGTCATCAGATTAACGTAATAAGGAGATTTGCTAAATGGAAAAAGTATTGATTTTTGGTCATAAAAATCCGGATACGGATACTATTTGTTCTGCTATTGCCTATGCAGAATTAAAAAAAGCAATTGGAGTAGAAGCAGAAGCTGTTCGTTTAGGTGAAGTTAGTGGCGAAACAAAATATGCTTTAGACTACTTTAAAACAGATGCACCTCGTTTCATTGAAAAAGCAGGTACAGAAACTAAATCTGTAATTTTAGTAGACCACAATGAGTTCCAACAAAGTGTGGAAGACATTAAAGATGTAACAATTTTGGAAGTAATTGATCATCATCGTATCGCTAATTTTGAAACAAGTGATCCTTTATACTATCGTGCAGAGCCAGTTGGCTGTACAGCTACTATTCTAAATAAAATGTATAAAGAAAATAATGTAGAAATAAAGAAAGAAGTTGCTGGATTAATGCTTTCCGCAATCATTTCTGATTCTTTATTATTTAAATCACCAACTTGCACAGAGCAAGATGTACAAGCTGCTAAAGAATTAGCGGAAATTGCTGGAGTGAATGCGGAAGAGTATGGTCTAGACATGCTTAAAGCTGGTGCTGATTTAAGTGATAGAACGGTTGATCAATTATTAAGTATTGATGCTAAAGAATTTTCAATGGGTACATACAAAGTCGAAATTGCTCAAGTAAATGCTGTGGATACAAATGATGTCATTTCTAAACAAGCAGAACTAGAGACATCTATTCAAGCAATCATCGACAATAAAGGCTTAGATTTATTCCTTCTTGTTGTAACAGATATATTGAATAACGATTCTGTTGCTGTTGCTTTAGGGAATAAAGCAGAAGCTGTAGAAAAAGCGTTTAATGTAAAAGTAGAAAATAACACAGCATTATTAAAAGGTGTTGTATCTCGTAAAAAACAAATCGTTCCTGTATTAACAGAAACATTGGCTGCACTATAATCGTTTAAATAAAAAAATAGTCCAGGTAAAAAATAAAGGATTCCGTTTTCTGATTCCTTTTTACTCTAAATGACACAAGAAAAGACGTATGAATTGGGATACGTCTTTTCTTTATTTATCAAGGTTCTGCGGAAATTTTTTAGAATTTGCGCTATCCATCATTTTGATAATGGATAGTAAGTATTGTACAATTAAAAAAGACACAGTGCTGAATTTAAAAATCCTTCATCAGCGATTGAGAGCGTTCGCCATTGTTTGGCTGTGAAATCAGCTTAAGCAGCAGAGCTAATATTAGACGGAAAAATTCCACTTAATTAGAAATGAATACAAAAAAAGGCTGAAATAGACGGAGAGATTCCGCCTATTGGCTCGAAATTTTCAAAAATGGGTGCTTTTGCTGGGTGTAAGCGGAAAAACTCCCTTTATTTATTCCAAAATAAGCTCCATTCTGCATGTAACCGGAAAAACTCCGCTAATTTTAATTTGCAGTTCTTCGGTAAAGGAGAAGACACCCGATATAATAGTTTACAATGAACCATATCACCTATGAGTATGCTTTCCTAATGAAGAAACTGGCCAATTACTACGGCAGTTTTTCCCTTTATATATACCAATAATGTCTATACATTAGTCATTTAAGTGCTTATTTAAACAAAATGGAGCTGGTTAAGGTGACAATGGACTATTTTATTGTATTTAAGGGAATCATAGAATTATTTTTTAATTAATCAAATAATTTTACGCAGTCAAAATGATAAAATAAAACAAATTGGTTATTCTAAAAGAAAGCATTAAAGGTCCATTAAGAAATTCTTGCTCCACACAACATTTTAAAAATTTCATGATAACAACAAAGGAGGCAGTTATGTCACCAAGAATAGTATCTTTCGTTTTGTTGCTATTAGCCATGTTTTTCATTATTACACCAAGTGATGTCATGCAAGCAAATAGTGGATTAAATATAGGGGATAAGGCACCTAATTTCACAATAGAGGACCTTAATGGAAATAAAATACAGCTATCTGATTATAAAGGCAAATCAGTGATGATAAATTTTTGGACAACCTGGTGCCCGCCATGTAAAAAAGAAATGCTCGATATAGAAACATTTTCAAAAGAGAAACAAGATCACTGGGTCGTCCTTGCTATTAATGTCGATGGTGGAAATGAAGAGGGAGTTAGACAATTTGTCCAAGAGAGAAAATTAACTTTTCCTGTGTTATTGGACGATAAAGACGTTGTTGCTAATCAATATCACATACTTAGTATACCAACAACCTATTTTCTTAATAAAGAGGGTGTTATTATAAATAAGGCATTTACGATGCTAACCCTAAAGGAAATGAGGGAGTTAACAAAAAGTAACAAATAAAGAAAATAATAAAAATTAACATGTAAGCGCTTTACAATTTGCTAGTGATAGACTATAATTACAAATGTAGTGATAAGGAGTGCACACCTTACTTTAATTATCAGAAAACATAAACTTTTCAAATAGATTTAAAAATTATTTCTATTCAATGTAATAATTATCAAACTTTTTGGGAAATATGATAGTACAAATTTTTTTATAAAGGAGAATGAGCAATGAGAAAACCTCGCAAACGTTCATTTCAAGAATTAGTATTAGAAAATAAAATGCAATTATTAAAGGATAGAGAAGCAATCGAAAAGATTGAAGAGCGATTAGAAAGAAAACATTTGAAAAAAGCTCGTTGATATAGAAATCTAAAAATTACCATCTATTCTGCTTATTCTTTTGTACAGACTATAAAAGAAGGAGTTGATAGAAGATGAGTAATCCTAAAAAAGACAGCAAACACTTTGTACCTAGCCATATTGGGACAAAATCGAGAAGTTTTGGTGGGAACAAAGGAAAGCAAATGCAGGATAAATCAGGACAGCATGCTCAAGTAATTCAAACAAAAGGCGAATAATAGCTTCCAATATATAAATATAACAATAAATAGACAGCAATAACTCATTTTTCTTATCAAAAAGGTGAGCTATTGCTGTCTTTATTTTTTACGAAAAAAGAGAAAAAAGTATATACTATTTATATTAGTAAATGATGACGCTTTATTATTTATATCCTGTGAGAAAGGTACATAATCATTAACGAAAATAGAGGAATATGATAGTATTAAAAAGGAATATCCTAAATTAATTAAGAGAAGTGAACATATGAATAACGAACTAATTAAAGAAAATATAAAAAATCAAGAATTGTTAATGTTGGTGAAAGAATTTGAAGAAATAGGATTTATAAAGGATGAAAAGAGAATCTTAGATGAGATTCAAAAGCTTAATGAAGCACAGGATGGAAAAGAAATATCACAGTTATTAACGATTGCTGCATTATCTAGAATGCATGTGAATCAAAAGGATACTATTGCAATTGCATGGTTAAATAAAGCAATGGAGTTAAACGCAGATAATACGATGGCGCTGAAATATCTTTCCCAATATGATTGGAAGAATTTCAGCAATGTACTAGAACCTCTTGTATTTCCAAATATTCGCGAAACAGATAATCGAACAGCAAAACGTAAAATCGCAGAGCAATATATAAATAATTGTCGTGCTTTTTTAGAACAGACAGAAGATGTAGTAGCCCATATTAAGAATCAGAAAAAAAACGCTGCTGTATATGAGAATACAGAAGCCGTTGCAAAATATGAAGCAATCGAACAAACGCTAAAGATAGTGATAGAAAAAACTTCAGAATTACTGAAATCGGCGGAAGAATACGCAGAATCCATTAGTGGTGTATTCCATACGTCTATTTACTATGAAAGTGTAAAAAAATTAATAGAAGAACTTCAAGAACTAAAAAAGGAATGGGCAAGCCTTTTTATAGAAGAAAAAGAAGAAGATCAGACGTCCCTGTCCTCTTTAGAAGAACTGGAGCAAATGGTGGGGCTTGAAACGGTTAAAAAAAGAGTACGGGATTTTTATCAGTTTTTAAGCTATCAAAAATCAAGAAAAAAATTAGGATATATGATTCAAGATGAATTAAGCTTAAATATGATCTTTACAGGGAATCCAGGTACAGGAAAGACAACGCTAGCACGTTTAATGGCTAAGATTTATCATGAACTTGGAGTATTGCCAAGTTCAGAAGTTGTAGAAACTGATCGATCCCAATTAATAGGCGGATATATGGGACAAACAGAAGAAAATGTTCGTTCTGTTGTAAAGCAAGCGGTTGGAGGTGTGTTATTTATTGATGAAGCCTATAGTTTAAAAAGAGAGGGTCAATCTGGCAATGATTATGGGCAAACGGCAATTGATACCCTTGTTTCCTTAATGACAGGATCGGAGTTTGGCGGAAAGTTTGCGGTTATTTTAGCAGGCTATCCAGAGGAAATGCGTCAATTTTTAGATGGAAATCATGGTTTAAGAAGTCGTTTTCCAGCTTCTAATTTGATTCATTTACCTGATTATGCTCCTAGTGAATTATTAGCAATTGGTGATAGAATTGCATCGAGTAATGACTATGTGATGACAGAAGACGGGAAAAGGGCTTTGTTAAAAAGATTGGAGAAGGATCAAGTGGATGAAAGCTTTGGGAATGCCCGAGCTGTTCGTAATATTGTACTTGATGCCATATTTAGCAAAGGGTCTCGTAAATCAAATGAGCAAGAAATTTTAAAATATACACTCCTACAAGAATCTGATTTTGTTTGTGAAGAGGAAGCGAACTCAATTGATCCAGCTACAGAATTAAATGAACTAATTGGATTATCGAAAGTAAAAGAAGAAATAAAGAAAATAATTGCTTTTGTAAAGATTCAGCAATTAAGACAAACGAAATCGAGAAAGAATTTGCCTATCCAACTACATGCTGTATTTACAGGAAATCCAGGGACAGGTAAGACTACTGTTGCAAAATTATATGCTCAGTTCCTTAAAGATTGCGGAATCTTAAAGAGGGGGCACTTGGTAGTAACAAGTAGAGCTGATTTCGTAGCTGGATATGTAGGACAATCTGCTATTAAAACGAGAAAGAAAATAAGAGAAGCACTTGGTGGCGTGTTGTTTATTGATGAAGCCTATTCCTTGTTAGGTAGTGGTGGTCAAGATTTCGGAAAAGAGGTAGTAGATACTTTAGTGATGGAAATGACAAAACATAACGAAAATTTAGTCGTAATCCTTGCTGGCTACCCGAATGAAACGAGTGCTCTATTACAAAGTAATCCGGGTTTAACATCTAGGTTTAAAAAGTTCATCCATTTTGACGATTATATGGCAGATGAATTGATTGAAATTATGAAAATGTATGCGGCGAAATATGATTATTCTTTATCGGAAAGTGCCATATCTATGCTTCAGAATCAGCTTCCTTATGTTATGACAGACGGAAACGGAAGATTTGCCACTAATATTATCGATGAAGCTGTGCAATTACAGGCATTGAGACTGTCCGAGCAATTAGAACAAGGAATAGAAGTAGATGTTTCTACATTGTCTGCAGAAGATATGAAAAAAGTTTTACAAGGATACAAAAGAAAAATCGAAGAATAGGACGGTGTAGGAAACTAATGGGTGATTTCTTTATTTCAACAAGAGACATTGAATTATATTATGCAGACACAGATATGATGGGTGTTGTGTATCATGCAAATTATTTGAAGTTTTTTGAACGAGGCAGAACAGGACTAATAGAAGACATTGGCTATAATTATTTAGAAATGGAAAATGAAGGGTATTTCGCACCTGTCTATGATGTCTATGCGGTATATAAAAAACCGTTACGATATGGAGACCAAGCAAAGGTTAAAACATGGGTGGAAACAAATGATGGGATAAAAACCGTTTACGGCTATCAAATTATTAATCAAAATGAAGAAATATGTGTAGAAGGGACTACAACACATATTATCGTATCGAAAGAAACCTTTAGACCTAAACCTTTTAAGAAGATTTTTCCTGAATGGTTTAATAAATATGAAGAAATTAAAAAGCAACCGACAGACAAGTAAAGTCATATAAAGGAGATTGCTTTCATGGCATTTGGATTAAAAAAACAAGAGCTTGCAGAATGGAAAAGACAAATAGATAATGGAAAAATTGCTTTTTTAACTCATTATTGGTTAGATGATCGTTTCCCAGATTGTAAGACAGTAACAAAAGTGGGCTGTTCTGATTTGGAGAAGTTAAAAAGCTGGGGAAAGAAGTATGGATTAAAGGAAGAATGGATTCATTATCGAAAAGACGGCTATTCTCATTTTGACTTATTGGGTGATACACAAAGAATGATATTGAAAGAAGAGGGGATAGCTGAACGTTTACAATAGTCTGTAAAAATCTTTCTGAGTTGACGTGTATTGAAAATATATCCGTTGCTTTTCGCTATAATTAACTTAGAATCTTCCTATTTTTTGTTGATATGCACCGTTCGTTTTAGAATAGTTATAAACAAAAACAGCGAGACGGTAGTAATTGCTACTTCGTTCTCGCTGTTTTTATTGAAAAAATTATTTGAAATCCAAAAGCTTACTGGGCATGGCGATATTCTGGTTCGTTAGCTACTTCGTTAAAATCTGCAAAAAGATCTTTATCGTCGAAATACCATAAATCTTTCTCTTCTATATAATAATGAATCCCATCTTTAACTGTCTCAATGCCTATATTTACAGGCTGTTCGTTAGAAATCCCTAATGAAAATCCTTGCTGTACTGTACTGCATCCGCCATAACGAGCAAAGAAACGAATATAGTCTCCATCTTTTAACATCATTTCATCCTTGTACCAATCGGCAGCTTTATCACTAATCACAATTTTCATTTTTCACACCTCTTATGAATTTTGCTTCTGTTATTTTAAAGGAAGCATTCTTTTTCTACTGGTATTCTTTCATTATAAAGGATTGTTTTACAATTATCGAATATTTGAATTTCGTTTTTACTCTGCTTGTCCATCTTTAAGCATATGATCCATTATATCTGAATAAATAGATGGTCCATATTTATCGATAGCTTCTTGTGAGTCTAATAATGGATGCATTCTATAATTACTTTCCGCTTTACTTGCTACAAAAGTAGGATAGAAAGAAGGAGTATCCAGCGTAATAGTCGTTGCTTTTCCTTGCTGCTTCTTATTTACAGTAACAGTTACCATACCACCGATATCACGATATTCCTCATCCTGTCCAGATATAAAGTTTCCTAAAGAATAAACAACTAATCCTTTTTGTCCATTTTTTCCTTCTAGCCATTCGATTGGCTGAAGAACATGTGGGTGGCTACCGAAAACGATATGAACGCCTTCATCTATTAAAAACTGTGCTAATTCTTTTTGTTCATTAGATGGAAAACGCTGATATTCGTTGCCCCAATGGATTGCCATCACAATAACATCTGCTTCTTTTTTTGCACGTTGAATTTCCTTGCTGATTTTTTCTTTATCTATTATATTTACGATATATTCCTTTCCTTTTGGGATAGGAATCCCATTTAAACCATATGTGTAAGCTAAATACGCCACTTTAATGCCCTTTTTTTCTAAGACGACTATTTTTTCTTGATCTTCTTTTGATAAATAAGTTCCAACATGAGGGAAACCTATTTGATTCAAATAGGTAATAGAAAGCTTTTGAGCTTCCACTCCGCGATCTAAGGCATGATTATTTGCAGTTGAAACGATGTCAATACCAGCCTTTTTCAAACTATCTGCAATTTCGTGAGGACTATTAAAAGTAGGGTAGCCGGATAAACCAATCGATTCACCTGCAACAATCGTTTCTTGATTTGCTAACAAAAGATCAGGTTTCTTTAATTCACTTGGTAGATTATTGAACATACGATCAAAATTATAATGATTACCTTCTCGGGCATCATTATATACACGATCATGAATTAAAATATCTCCAATTGCCGCAATTGTAATTTTTTCATTTACTTCTTTTGATACATTTTGAATGTCTCTTCCTGGTATAGGATGATTTACTTTGCTTTTAGAAGGGGAGAAATCTAATTTAGGTAGATTCACAAAAAAAAGCGCAAGTACACCAACAATAAGGAAGAAGAGTATAAAAACAATTTTCTTTTTTTTCTTCATCATTAGCCTCATTATCTTATAAAGTGAAACTTCCATCATTGGGGTTCCTTTATTCCCCCGGATGGTTAGTTGTACCACTCGGAACATTACGGACAGTCAATCAATTCTATAAGTAAGTGGTGAGAGACGTACTCTCTGTTATGAGTGGTAAAAATCTTTTTTGTTACATTTCCTCATTAAGAATAGCATATCAAAGATCGATTCGTTTGTATGTACAGAAGGGCGAATTCATATAAAAATGTCACTATTAGTAATGGATTACTATGAAAAATAGGTGGGAAGTTGAATGGTAATGGTTGTGCCCTTTGCTATTGTACTTTCAACAATTATTTTCCCACTATATTTTTCAACTAGTTGTTTGCATACAAAAAGCCCCATTCCTGTACCAGTTTTTTTCGTTGTTTTTAGTGGTGTAAATAAACTGTTTAACTGTGCATTTGTTATGCCGTAACCATTATCTTTTACTATAATGAATACATTCTCCATAGTTGCGTTTGTTTTAATCGTTACAGTCTTAGATGCGCTTGCGTTATTTGCTTCTGTCGCTTCAAAGGCATTTTTGACTATATTTACGATTATTTGTGTTAGATGCTGTTTATTGGCCATGCATAATGAATTGTCTGATGATAAATCTACTTTAACGTTTATCCCTTTTAAATTAGCATCACTTTGAAATACAGGGGATAAATTCATGATTAATTCATTAATGGATAATGGAGTAATTTCATTATTTTGTGATTTGGAAAGAGTTAAAAAATCGGAAATTAATTCATTAGCTCGCGTTAATTCACCAAGAGCTAAATCCGTGTATTGATGAATTGTTTCGAGATTACTCGTTTGTTTAATTAGTTGCAGAAATCCACTTACGCTTGTTAAAGGATTTCGTACTTCATGTGTAATACTGCTAGCCATTTTTGCTATATTTTCACTATAGGTAGTAGAAAGAGATAAGGATCGCAAGCTATCCAGTACCTCTTCCATATAGGCTTCTTGTTCCACTAGTTTTGTCTCAATCACTTTCCATTTAGTCGTATATTGTTCGGCGTAATCTGTTGCTACTTTATTATTTACCGTTTGAATGGCCATTATTAATCGCCCCTTTTAATGATGATAATAAAAGGTATGACGAAAAAAAGCATTTTATGTCAGTTAATTAAACTTGTATAAAACAAAAAAAGACCATTTTCGGTCTTTTTTTGTTTTTATAACCAGCTTACTTTTGGTTCTGTTTTATTGATGATTCGTTTAATATTGGCACGATGTCTATAAACGACGAAAATGGTGAGAACCGCAAGGATAAAGATTAATAATTTATCATCCCAAAGGATAAGGGAATAGACAAGACCGGCAATGCCTGCAACCATGGAAGAGAGAGAAACATATTTTGATATATATAGTGTAAGGAAAAATACAGCTAATATAATAACGAATAAAAGGGGTTCATGCCCAAGAAGAATCCCTGCTGACGTAGCAACTGCTTTTCCTCCCTTAAATCCAGCGAATACAGGATACATATGACCTACAACTGCAAATATACCAAAAATGAGAGGATTAATCTCCACATCCACATTCCAAATAAGTGTAACAACAAAAGGTAGTAATGTTGCAATAGTACCTTTAAGGATATCGGAAATCGTAACAGCAAAGCCTGCTTTTTTTCCTAGGACACGGAATGAATTGGTGCCACCTAAATTCCCACTGCCATGTTCACGTATATCTATATTGTAAAAGGTTTTGCCTATTATTAGTCCAGAAGGAATAGATCCAATTAAATAAGCGAGTATAATTAATAGTCCAATAATCAATTTTCGTAATCTCCTTCACCTATGTAAATGCTTTTTGCTTTTATATTGTACCATGTATTTGCTAAAACTCATCATTTTTTCAAAAAATATTCTCTATTTCCCATGGTAATTCTTCGTTCTAATGCGAAAGATAAATTTGAGCATATTTGAATACGGGGAGGTAAAGGATGAAGCGGATAATACTTACTATATTTGTACTCTTTTTTCTAATTTATAGTGGTACCATTTATTATCATGTAAACAAACCTCTACCAAAAGGATTGTCAATAGAAGGGCCAGTTCATTATGTAGAGAATGTGGAGCTACTGACAGATATCACATATAAAAATAGCGAAAATAAGAGAAGTCTGCAACATGAAATACTCCAAACTATGTTAAGGGACATTCAATATGCAGAAAAATTTATTGTAATAGATATGTTTTTGTTTAATAAAGATACGAATAAAGATCAAGCATACCCTCCTTTAGTAGAAGAGCTTACAGAAGCTTTATTAAGGAAAAAACAAGAGAGGCCTTCTATAAGTATCGTGTTTCTTACAGATAAAATTAATACGGTATATCATTCCTATCCTTCAGAGGAATTAAATCGGCTAAAGAATAACGGGGTAAAGGTTATCGAAACAGACGTCCGAAAGTTGCGTGATTCTAATCCACTTTATTCCGCGTTTTGGCGAATGTTTGGACAATGGGTGAAAAATAGTGGAAATGGTCATCTACCGAATCTCCTTGCCAAAGGTGCTCCCAAGGTTACGACCTTATCCTATTTAGAATTATTGAATGTAAAAGCGAATCATCGAAAACTTCTAATTACAGATCAAGCAGCGATTATTTCGAGTGGGAATATTCATAATGCTAGTGGTTATCACTCCAATGTAGCTTTTCGTGTTCAGGGCAATATTATGAATGATTTACTTAAAAGTGAGGAAAGTGCTGCAAGACTAAATGAACAGATTAATTTGCCGCGAATTACCAAACAAGTAGAACGACAAACAAATATAAAAATCCAATTATTGACGGAAGGAAAAATAGGGAAGCATGTGTTAGAAGAAATTAAAAATACAAATAAACAGGATTCGATTTGGATTGGAATTCTCTATTTAGCAGATCGAAAAGTAATAGAAGAATTGAAAGCAGCAGCAGAGAGAAAGGTACAAATATATTTAATGTTAGATCCAAACCAAAATTCATTCGGAAATAAAAAAAGCGGCTTGCCAAATATCCCAGTTGTTGCAGAACTACGAAAAGCAAAAGCAGCAAAATACATTCATATTAAATGGTATAACACAGGAAAAGAGCAGTATCATCCCAAAATCTTCTTAGTTGATAGAGGAAAAGAAAATACCATTATTAGCGGTTCTGCTAATATTACGCGCAGAAATCTTTATGATTTTAATTTGGAAACAGCTGTTAAAATTATTGCTCAAAAAGATACAAAGGTAGTGAAAGAAACGAAGGGATATTTCCATAAATTGTGGACTAATGAGGGTGCCCAATTTACAAAGGATGTAGATACACAAAGTAAATTACCTCTTTTTCGCTATATAATCTATCGGCTCCAGAGATTGTCATGGTTTACTACCTATTAAATTAACTCATAATTTCTTGTCCTTTTCAAATAATAGTAGCAACAATGATTTGGAGGGAATGTAATGGCTAAAAATGAAGTATTAACATCATCTGAGCTTGCAACATTATGGATGACTTATCAAGAAAAAACGATGTTTCTTCGTATGGTTGAATATTTCCACTCTGTTAATGAAGATAGAAAAGAAAAAAACTTTTATGAAAGCCATATGAGTAAATTAGCAAAAGAGATTAAGAAAATAGAAATGATTTTAACAGCAGAAAGAGCTAAAATTCCAAACGGATTTACGGAACAGGATATAAATAAACAAGCACCAGCATTGTTTCAACCAACTTTTGCCCTGCAAATAATGAGAATGCTTTCAGAAATTGGCATGGGACTACATGCGCTTCATTTAGCAAGGTCGTATCGAAAAGACATAATCCGTTTTTTTCAAGAATTATCTGTTACAACACAGCATTGCTATGAAGAATGCACGGAGCTATTAATCGAAAAAGGTGCCTTAAGCCGTCCACCACAAGTGTCCATGCCTGAACAAGTAGATATGGTAGTGAGTACGCAGTATTTAAAAGGAAATAATATATTCGGCGATAAAAGAGTATTAAATACAGTGGAGGTATCCTTTCTTTATCAATCGATTGAAAGTAATGCAATTGGTCAACAGTTAATTACTGGATTTGCTCAAGTAACAAGAGACCCAGAGGTGAAAAAATTCTTTACTCAAGGCAAAGAACTTTCAAAAAAAATAATTACCAAGCTTTCGAAAAAAATAATGGATGATGATATTCAAGTTCCACTTGCATGGGTCGGCAGTCCGACCGTTTCAACGGTTTCTCCGTTTTCTGATAAGTTAATGATGTATTGTATTAGTCTTTTTTGTAGTTTTGGATTAGGTAGTAACGCAATTGGAACTACATTTAGTTTACGGAAGGATTTATCCGCCACTTTTCTCCCACTTATCACCCAAATTTATGATTATGGAGTACATGGTGCTGAATTAATGGCGAAAAAAGGGTTTACAGAAGAACCACCAAGCATGGAAAACCGAAATAATATTATAAATAAAAACTGACTTTCTTATTAATTAAGTGCCATCATTGCTTTTTGCTTATCAGTAATTGGAAATAGTGCTATGATAACCTTATAAATGAACTGGTAAGGGAGATGGCGCTACTGTGACTGGATTTTTTATCACAGAAAATAATGTATCAAAGAGATTAGAAGAACTTTCTGAAATGGGAAAAAGGTTTTCAGAAAGAGCAAAGGAAGTGGATGAGAATGGATCATTTCCTTTTGAAAATATAGAAGAACTGCAGAAATCTGGCTATACAAGCTTAACGATTCCTAAGGAGTATGGCGGACAAGAAATTTCTTTATATGAATTAGTAAGACTACAAGAAGTCATCGCTCAAGGAGATGGATCTACAGCTTTATCCATTGGATGGCATATGGGCGTTGTAAGAAATATATATGAGGCAAATTGGGAGCGGGAGACACTGAAGGAAGTGTATGGTCGATTGCTAAATGGAGCTTTAATAAATGGAGCAGCAACCGAACCGCAAACAGGAAGTCCGACAAGAGGAGGGAAACCACAAACTACTGCCGAGAAGAAGGGCGAAAATTGGGTAATTAATGGACATAAATCCTTTACTACGATGTCGCCTGTTTTAGATTACTTTCTCGTAACTGCCTCCATAAAGGACTCAGATGATGTAGGTAATTTCCTTATCCCAAAGGAATGCAACGGTATTCGGGTAGAAAACACATGGGATAGTATTGCCTTAAAGGGAACTGGAAGTAACGATGTGTATTTTGAAGATGTAGAAATTCCAGCTCCTTACTATGTAGAAAAGCTGGAAAGAAGAAAAAAAGTCAATCCATGGCTATTGCATATTCCCGCATGCTATCTAGGAATAGCTGGTGCGGCACAAAAAGAAGCGGTAACTTTTGCGAAAAATTATTCTCCAAATAGTATAAAAGGGACGATTAGTGATATTCCAAGCGTCCGTGCAAAAATTGGTGAAATAGAATTGAAAATGCAAACAGCCAAACATTTTTTATATTCTGTAAGTAAAAAATGGGATGAAGCAGACAAAGAACAACAAGCCCTTCTACTCCCAGAACTAAGTGCAGTGAAATTAGTCGTGACCAATACAGCAATCGAAGTAGTCGATATCGCCATGCGCATTGTCGGAGCACGTAGTCTTTCCGCCAAAAGTCCTCTACAACGATATTACCGAGACGTCCGAGCAGGCTTACATAACCCACCAATGGACGATATGACAATCGAACAATTAGCAGTAAAATCACTAAATGATATGTAACTACTTAATAAAAAATGATTGCCTTTAGAAGCAATCATTCTGATCATAGTCAAATTACTTAATAGAAACAGTGGTTTGACTATGTTTATATTGCTATATTACACATAGACGTTGCTACGGAAACTTTAAAGTATTAATAGAATCTTATGCTTCTAAGCATTCATTCATTGACCATATATATATCTTAACCAACTTTTTTCAAATCAGCTCTCACTCTAAATGTTCGATAAAGTCGTAGGAAAAATGTTTCTATTCGAAACGTTCCATTTATGTATCTTTTTAGCCCAATAACTACTAACTCTTCTATCAAAATCAAACCAAGGAAAGCATAAATCAAAACACTCAAATCCATTCCCCTCCTTAAGACTCTAGTCATTATTTCTATTCCTTTTTTTCTTGCAATTCAAACAATTATTAGCCGATTATAAAATAATATGAACATCATTTCTCTTTAATACATAAATATAAAGAGAAAATTCCTACAAAAAATAGTTCAAAACCATTGAAAAATCTAGAAGAATGACTCATAATCATATCTTGAATCAATACTTTTATTAATTAAAAAACACTTCTAAACAATTAGAGGTGATATTCCTCGTCAATCGGGATACAAAATACGCTATATAAAGGGAGATGGAAAATGAAAATAAGAGTTTCTGCCGTACAATATAAACTGGAAAACATTAAGTCCTTTGAAGAATTTGCAAAACAATGTGAGCATTACGTACGAACAGCACTTGAATTTGGTGCAGAATTTGTTTTATTCCCTGAATTTTTTACTACACAGCTTTTATCAATGGGAGATGAAAATAACGCTTTAACGATTAATGAATTACCTGGATTTACCGAGCAATATCAGGATTTATTTAGGTCGTTCGCTGTTCAAACTGGAATGCATATTATCGGTGGAACTCATGTCATTCGTAGAGAAGATAAATTATATAATGTAGCTCATTTATTTTATCCTGATGGAAGAATTGAAGAGCAGGCAAAACTTCATATTACGCCTACAGAAGTATATGAATGGAATATGGAAAAAGGAGACTCCTTCCGCATTTTTGATACGAATAAAGGAAAAATTGCGATTCTTACTTGTTATGATATCGAATTTCCTGAAATTGTCCGCATGGCAAAGGCAAAAGGAGCAGATGTTATTTTTTGTCCATCTTGCACAGATGATCGCCACGGCTTTCATCGTGTTCGATATACTTGTCATGCAAGAGCAATTGAAAACCAAGTTTATGTTGTTGTAACAGGTACTGTTGGTACACTTACAAACGTAGACTTTATGCGAGCAAACTTTGGGCAGGCAGCTGTCATTACGCCAAATGACATCCCGTTTCCACCACAGGGTATTTTAGTGGAAGGGGAACTTAATAATGATATGATCGTAACTGCAGATCTAGATTTATCGTTATTATATGAAGTAAGAGAAAAAGGTTCCGTAACGACTTGGAGAGATAGAAGAACAGATCTTTATCCTGATTGGAATTCAACTGTGGAAGGATGAGTAACGTATGTTCCATAGTGAATTTTATCTCTTTGATGCAGATAAGCCGATTCGATGTACAGTAAGAAACTATCAGGAAAAGGATTTTAAAGAACTCATTGCTATTCAATCAGGATGCTTCCCGTAGCCATTTCCAGAAGAATTATGGTGGAATGTTGATCAATTATCCAGTCATCTTACCCATTTTCCCGAAGGAGCAATCTGTGTGGAAGTGAATGGAGAGCTTGCAGGTTCTTTGACATGTCTTCGTGTCTCTTATGATGCAAAGCGTCCACATCATAGATGGGAAGAAATAACGAATAATGGATATATAACTACACATGATGAACACGGAAATGCCTTATATGTTGTCGATATAAGCATACGCCCTAAATTCCGAAAGCTTGGCTTAGGAAAGGTTCTCTTACAAAACGCCTATTATTTAGTGATCGAATTAGGATTAGATAGATTACTTGGGGGTGGAAGAATGCCTGGCTATAAAAGGAATGCAAAGGAGATTTCACCAGAGGAGTATTTGCAGCAAGTTCTGTTAGGGAACTTAAGAGATCCTGTTTTAACTTTTTTATTACGATGTGGAAGAACTCCAGTTACCGTATTGCATAATTATTTAGAAGATGAAGATTCATTAAACCATGCTGTTTTAATGGAATGGAAAAATCCTTTTAAAAATAAATAATCTTTTGAAATGTCTTATTTGCCCCATTGATGGAGAGGAATAAATTTTTCCTCCTTTAATCTATGGTTAAATAAGACATTTTTTATTACCTGTGAATATCACCGTATATGTAATAAATATCGTTATTAACTAGCATAGTAATTAAAATTAAATTTTTTCAAAAAAGAGATTAAATAGAAAATGGTTTAAAACAAAAAAAACAATTGACATGTAAATAATTAAGTTATATATTATTTAATGCTTAATAATTAACTACTTAAATATTCATTAGTGAAATAAGTTTAGAAAGGATGGGGGATAGGTGCATAATGGCGAAGACCTTTTTGAAGTCGCAGCAATGTTTGGCACATTTATAAAAAATTTAAAAAGTGATTTTAACAAAAATAGCAATGATTTAAATATGACACAGTATAAAATGCTATTTTGTTTAGATAAAGAAGGAGCTCAAAATGTTTCTGATCTTGCGAAGATTGTACACATTACAAATGCTGCGGTTACTACTATTACCGACCAATTACTGGAAGAAGACTATATTACAAAAGTTCGATCAAAGACTGATCGGAGAGTTGTTAATATTACCATTACCGAAAAGGGAAGAGATATAGTAAATATTATGAAAAAAGAGCAGCAGAATAAGATGAAGGAACATTTTCGCAAATTAACAGATGAAGATATTCAACATTTAAAAAGAATTTTCAAACTATTAAACGAGAATTTCTAATAATTTCATAAAGAAAAGAGAGAATGCAATGGAACATTTAACACAAAAGAAAAAACTGTCGATTATGATTGCCATAATGGCAGCAATGTTTTTCGCAGCGATTAACCAAACAATCGTTAGTACGGCAATGCCGAAAATTATCTCCATCCTTGATGGTATGGATTACTATACTTGGACAATTAATATTTACATGCTTACCTCTACTATTGCTACAGTATTAGTAGGAAAGCTATCTGATATGTATGGACGTAAGCCGTTCTTATTAATTGGGATTTTATTATTTATGGTTGGTGCTTTCCTAACAGGTACTTCCAATGATGTATTCCAATTTATTGCTTATCGTGGTATTCAAGGTATTGGTGCTGGTATTATTCAATCATCAGCCTTTACAGCAGTTGGAGATTTATTCCCACCTCGTGAACGTGGAAAATGGATGGGCTTATTAACAGCCGTATTTGGTTTTTCTAGTGTGCTTGGACCTCTTTTAGGTGGATATTTAGTGGATCACTTAGATTGGCATTGGTTATTCTGGATCTTCTTACCAATTGGTATTATTGCATTTGGAATGATTATGGTTTTATTCCCTAAAGTAGAGGGAAGCGGCAAACAAAGCATTGATTATATTGGCTCTCTATTTATGACGATTGCCATAGTACCATTATTATTAGCCTTTTCTTGGGCAGGTACAGAATACGCATGGGGATCTGCTCAAATTCTTGGATTAATTGCTTCTAGTATCATTTTTGCAATTGTCTTTGTACTAGTAGAAAGAAAAGCAAAAAATCCAATATTACCGTTACATCTTTTCAAAAATAATATTGTTACCGTATCAAATATCATTGGTTTTATTATGAACTTTGGTATGATGGGCGCAATGATTTATCTTTCTTTCTTCGTACAAGGAGTGTTAGGTATTTCACCTACTTATGCTGGATATGTAACAATGCCAATGTCTATTGTAATGGTTATTTCAAGTACTATTATTGGTCAATTAATTTCAAAAACAGGGAAATATAAACGCTTTGCCTTAATTGGGGTACCAACGATGATTGCTGGTATGGCAATTATGATCTTTATGAACAGTGTACCAATGGCTATTTTAAGTATGATTGTATTTGGCTTAGGTCTTGGTATTGGAATGCCAGTATTCTCGATTGCAACACAAAATGCTGTTTCTCATAAAGAATTGGGAGTAGTAACAGCTTCCACACAGCTATTCCGTAACCTAGGTGGTACAATCGGTATTGCAGTGATGGGTACGGTTATGGCAAATAATTTAAAAACCAATCTACAAGATACAATGCAAAATTCGCCTGTTGTTAAGGATTTGGCAACATTGGATCCTCAAGTAACAGAGAAAATCGTTGGATTTGCAAATCCACAAGCTTTAATGAATAAGCCATTGCTTGAACAAACTGAAGCAAGTCTGCCTGCAGATGTTCAACCCATTTTTGCGAAAATGATTGAAGGAATTAGAGACGCTTTAGGTGATACGTTATCAACTGTATTTTTAACTGGTACAATTGTATTAGTGGTTGCCTTTTTATTAGTGTTTTTCTTAAAAGAAATTCCATTACGCACAACAAACCAAGCTTCTCCAGAAGGGGAGAAGGAAGAAGATATCGTTCTTGATAAACAAAATTCATAAGGCGCATATTTTAGAAAAGGCTATATTCCATAATACTTTGGAATATAGCTTTTTTGCATTTATGGAATAAGAAATAAAAGAAAATTCATACATTTTTTGATGCAATCGTAATTTTTTTCGCACAACCTTTTTTCTGTTATAATAAATTATAATAACTGAATGAAAAAGTAGGGATGCATAAATGAAAATCATCTGTTTTGGAGATAGCATAACGAGAGGCGTCTCTTTTGTAAAAGGCAGGCTAAGAATCATCAAAGACAATTATCCCACTTTTCTTGAAAAATTATTTTCAGTAAATATTTCAGAGGATATAATTGTCTTAAATAAAGGTGTATTTAATGATAATTCCCATTTATTATTGAAGAGATTGGAAAAAGATGTCCTTTCTGAAAAGCCAAATTATGTTTTATTAAATGTTGGTGGGAATGATTGTAATTTTAATTGGCAAGAAGTGGCAGATAGTCCAAATAGTAACCATGAACCAATTGTGTCAGTTCAACAATATATGGAAAATATCAAACAAATGGTAACGAAAATGAAACAGTCTAATATCACGCCAATACTGATAACCTTACCACCACTTGATCCGGTTAGGTATTATAAATTTATTGCTGATAAATATGGGACAACCATTAGTCATTGGATTAGTTGCTGTGGAGGAATTGAGCATTGGCATAGTTTATACAATTTACAGTTGAATAAATTAATTGAACAATTTAATCTTCCTAACATCGACGTTCGCACAGCACTAAAAAAAGAGGGCAATGCTACTGATTTTATTAGTGATGACGGAATTCACTTGAATGCAGACGGATATAGAAAAATGAGTGAAGTCATCTTTGAGGAAATGCTTCGATTTATAGAAGGGGAAAAACCACGGATATCATAGTTGCTTTTCAATTTATTTTAGAATATAGCTGTGGAATATTATTGAATTATACTATAAGATAAAGAGACAAGCAGTCATCAATACTTCGATTAGATAGTGGAGGAAACACGGATGAATACATTGTATGAAAAAATAATTGATGTTTTGCAACTTAATGGACCAACAACCCTATCTGTAATTCATAATGAATTAAATCGTTTTTTAGGAGAGGAAGATACAGCGATTTCGATGTCCTCCATTAAGTCTGTCCTTTCACGGAAGAAAGACTTATTTGAGGTTTGTGATGATATCGTATCGATTCATCCAGATAAAGAAATAACGAAATTAATTGTTGAATATAAGGTAAATCAAGAACACTCTTTTAGTATTCATATCGATTTTGACCTTCACAATTATTTAATCCAAGAATGGAGCCAATTTCCAATTGTCGTACCCCCAGTTTTTAATAAAATCGAGCCAGAAGAGTATGATGCATTAAAGATGGAATTGTATCGATTGAAAATTTGGAATTGGGAAGAGGAGCTACTTGGAATAGAATCCGTAAAATGTACAGTTCGATTAGTTACCGTTAATGCCTCTTACACGGTTGATTTAGTAAATTTACAATCGAAGGAATGGAGACATATACAGAAAATCATTTCCCTTTTTACCGATTTAGAATTGCTACTTAAATGATGGAGGATAAACATATCAATGTGAAAATTGATATGTTTTTTTGTATGGAAAATGATTATTCGGGAAAGATGACAAATACCGTTTGTTCCAAAGGGGAGCGAACGGTATTTTAGTTTAATGACTTTTTTATATTAACGATACATTGTCCATAACCCAATATCTTTAAAGCCAACTTTTTTATAGATCTTACCTGCATCTGGATTGTCATAAAACAAACAGACATATTGCTTTTCCTTCAATACATCCTTTACAAGAGCTGTCATTAACTTACTAGCATAACCATTATTTCGGTAGTCCTTATGTGTGCATACACCAACAATCATCGCAGACTGAGAATTTTCAGCAGTCGTAGAGACAGTGGAAATAATTTCTTGTTTATCATTTTCCAGATAATAGGTGCGTCCAGTTTTTGATTCGATTGCTTTTTTTAATATATTTTTCGTTTGAGCTGTCGTTATAAATTCATCGATGGAATCTCGTAATACAACAATTCTATCAATATCGGCAATAGTAGCTTCTTTTATCGTTTCCGTAATTTCTATATCTTTATTTGTTCCACACTGAGCAAAATAGGTTACTTTTTTCTTTCCTAAAGTCAGGTTGGGAAGGTTTTCAAATTTCTCAACAAAGTCAGCTCTTCCTGATAATGATACAGGATTAGTAGTAGTCTGCATAATGGAAGCAAAACCTTCTACATCAAACAGATTCTTATCTTTGCAGTAAAAGATATAGCTTTCAAAATATTTAAGAAGAACTGCAGTAATATGCCCCTCATGAAATTCTCCCCAAAGCTTTTGAAAAGAAGCATCATAGCCGAAAGCCTCGATGTCTCCAATAATAAAAAGGTTAATAGAAGGATCTTGCAGCAAAAACTCCATTACAATAGAGTGGTCATTCTCAGTCAGTTCTCGAATCATATATGTAGCCTTCTTTCTGTCTATGAAATAATATTTGTTAGTTTATCATAATATTAGGAATTTAAATAGAGTTTTAAATAGTTTTATTTTTTGTATTTTTTTAATGTATGAGTTTGATTGGATAGTAGGGTTATGATGGACGATGAAAACCATTTTGACTGACAGCAGCAAGAAAATTAGCGTTCATGCAACCTATGAACGCCACATTCTGTATAATCCGCCAAGTATAACAGTTTTCATCATCAAAAAATCAACAAAAAAATGAAATCCAGCTGAACAAAAATACGAGCTGGATTTCATTTTATTAAACGTATTCAGATAGCAAAAATAATTCCATTTCACAAAGAACCTGATAGCACATTAAAATAGCGTGCATCTGGATGGGCAAATACCATCGCGGAAACGGATGCTTCTGGTTCCATCATACATTCCTCTGATAAAGTAATACCAATCTCTTCTGGCGAAAGAAGAGCAAATAGTTTTTTCTGATCTTCTAATTCTGGGCAAGCAGGATATCCAAAGGAGAATCTTTGTCCTTGATATTTCGCAGCAAAACGATCCCTCATCGTAAAGGTTGTGCGATCTGGGAATCCCCATCTATCTCTAATTTGACGATGAATTAATTCCGCAAGTCCTTCTGCTGTTTCAAGCGCTAAAGATTGCAGGGCGTGAGATTCAAGAAATCTTCCGTCACGCTTTAATTGTTCTGCTGCTTCGCGAATTCCTGTACCAGCTGTAACGGCAAAAAAGGCAACATAGTCCATCACGCCACTATCGACAGGTTTTAGATAGTCTGCGAGGCAAAGATGTGGTTCTCTTTCTTGTCTTGGAAAATCAAAGGTTTCCAATAGCTTAGTCTCATCCTCTGGATCGTAAATATAAATTTTGTTTTCATCCGATTGAGCAGGGTAGAAGCGATAAACAGCTTTTGGGATAATCCAGTTATTTTGCTCTGCTTCCTGTAAAAGCTGTTCAATCATATTGTTTAATTGTACTGCTTTTTCATCTTTCGAAGAGAGTAGTACTTCAACTTTACCCTTTAATCCTAGATGGTGTCCGAGCAGCATTTGTTTATTAATATATGGTTTAATATGACCAAGTGTATAATTGGTTAATAAATGCTTTTTTGTATCCTGTGGTATGAAGACAGGTGCATTTGCATTAATTGTTTTTCTTTTTATTCCAGTAATAATAGGTTTTACAGTATCTTTTACTGGCTTTGTTAAAAGTGCTTGTTTTTTTCTTTCATGTTCCTCTTTAAGCATAAGTAGCTCTTCTTCATTTGTCAGTTGATTGGCAAGGGATAATCCATTCATGGCATCTTTCGCATAAAGTACCAATCCATCATATTCATTTGAAATTTTCGTATCCGTAAATTTCCTTGATAAAGCAGCTCCGCCGACTAAAATAGGAATATCTATTCCAGCTTGTTTCATATCGGCAGCTGTTAACACCATTTGCTGAGCTGATTTAACAAGAAGACCAGATAAACCAACGATGTTTGGCTGCTCCTTTTGGATGGCAGAAACTAACTCTGCTGGAGGAACTTTTATTCCTAAATCAATAACTTCGTAGCCATTGTTTGAGAGAATAATATCTACAAGATTTTTCCCAATATCGTGAACGTCTCCTTTAACCGTTGCTAAGATGACTTTTCCTTTTGTTGATGTAGAAACATTTTTGTCCATAAAATCTTCTAAATAAGAAACAGAGGCTTTCATTACTTCTGCACTTTGGAGCACTTCCGCAACGATTAATTGATTATCATTAAACAACCGACCGACTTCCTTCATTCCATCCATTAGCGGACCGTTAATAATATCTAATGGTGCACTGTAGGAGGTAAGGGCGATTGCTAAATCATCTAGTAAGCCTTCTTTTGTTCCTTCCACGATATAATAAGCTAATCGTTCATCCAAGGTTAAATGTTCAAGGGAATTAATTTTTTCTTTTTTCTTATCTCGATAGAAATCGGTGAAAACAGCTAATGTTTCATCCGTAGTTTCAAATAACAGCTTTTCTGCTAACTCGATTTCTTCTTTACTAATGGACGCAAATCTTTCTAGCTTCTCTGTATTGACGATTGCGTAATCAAGGCCAGCTTGGGTACAGTGGTAAAGAAAGACACTATTTAATATTTCTCGACCGACAGGAGGGAGACCAAAGGAAACATTACTTATTCCAAGGATTGTCTGAACATCGGGACAAGCTTCCTTAATTTGTTTAATGCCCTCTACTGTTGCTTTAGCAGAACCAATGTATTGCTCATCGCCAGTACCTACTGGGAAAACAAGTGGGTCAAAAATAATATCCTGTCCATTAATCTTATATTTTTTCGTTAATAATTCATAAGAGCGTTTCGCTATTTCTAGCTTTTTATCGACCGTAACTCCCATACCATCTTCATCAATAGTTCCTACAACAACAGAGGCACCATATTTGTGGATGAGAGGGGCAATGGCTTGAAATCTTTCTTCCCCATCTTCTAGGTTGATGCTATTTATAATTGCTTTTCCTTGCGAATAGGAGAGGGCTTTTTCAATTACTTCCTCATCAGTAGAGTCGATAACTAGAGGGACTTTTACTTTTTTAACAACCTCTTTCATAAAAAGCTCCATATCCACTAGTTCATCTCTATCAGGATCTGCTAAGCATATATCGATAACATGTGCGCCACCCTTAACTTGCGCTCTGGCAATTTCTGATGCTTCTTCAAATTTGCCTTCATTTATTAACCGTTTAAATTTTCGTGAACCGATGACATTCGTTCGTTCGCCAACCATTATTGGCCTTAATGTTGGGTCATCATAAATGAAGGGCTCTATGCCTGAAACCATATGATAGTTTGTTACAGCCACTTTACGAGGGGCAATCTCCTTCATTTTATCAGCGATTGCTCGAATATGCTCTGGCGTTGTCCCACAGCACCCACCGACAATGTTTAGCCAGCCTTCTTTTGCAAAACCGCTTAATTTCTTAGCAAGCGAGGCTGCTGTTTCATGATAATGTCCTTCTTCGTCGGGTAAACCGGCATTAGGATAGCAGCTAACAGCAAACTTAGAAAGAGCAGAAAGGGAACGGATATGATCTTGCATAAACTCAGGACCTGTCGCACAGTTTAATCCGATTGCAATTGGGTTCATATGTTCAACGGAAATATAAAAAGCTTCGATAGACTGGCCAGCAAGTGTTGTTCCCATTGGTTCAATCGTGCCTGAAATCATTAACGGGAGTTCTTTACCTGTCTTTGAAAAAGCCTGCTTAATTCCGAGAAAGCCTGCTTTCACATTTAGCATATCCTGACTTGTTTCGAGGAGGAGAATATCCACACCTCCATCAATTAAACCAGTTGCTTGTTCTTCATAAGAAGCGATGAGCTCTTCAAATGTAGTTCCACCAGTCACACTTAATGTTTTGGTTGTAGGTCCCATTGCCCCAGCGACAAATCGCGGCTTCTCTGGAGTAGAATATTTTAAAACTGCAGCTTTGGCGAGCTTTGCTGCGGTTATGTTCAGTTTGTAAGCAAGATGTCCTAGATGATATTCATCTAGGACAAGTTTCGTTGCACCAAACGTATTTGTTTCAATAATATCTGCACCAGCATCAAGATAGGCTTCATGAATTTTGGAAATAATATCCGGTCTTGTGAAAGTTAGATTTTCATTACATCCATCTAATTCCTCGCCACCAAAATCGTCTGCTGTTAAATTCTCCTGTTGGAGCATCGTTCCCATTGCCCCGTCCATAATCAGGATATTCTGTTTAAGTTTTTCAGCTAATGATATTTGTTGCATCAGATTTCCTCCTAGTTGCAGCAGTTCGTATTTTTGTATAGCGAGCCAATTCGACGGAAAGCTCATATCGTAAAAAAGGTGTTATTAAGTAGATACCGTTGAAGTAGGTGGTTGCAGTATCAATTAGCGACTTCGTAATATTCAATCCTTCTTGGGTAGCTTTTTCTGGATTGTCTTTTAATTGCGCCATTGTCTGACGAATCGAATCATCAATTTTAATTCCAGGTACTTCATTATGCAAAAATTCGGCATTATTGCTGCTCGTCAATGGCATTAAACCGATATAAATTGGTTTATCAATATGTTTAGTTGCTTCATATAATTCAACAATTTTTTCTTCTGAATAGATTGGCTGTGTAATAATATAATCTGCTCCGCATGCAATCTTTTTCTCTAGCCTTTTAACAGCCTTATCCACTTGGCGTACATTTGGATTAAATGCAGCAGAAACAGAAAAAGCTGTCTTCTGTCCTAGATTTTTTCCAGAGAAGGAGAGACCTTCATTTAACTGCTTGATCATCGAAATTAAATCAAAGGAAGTCATATCGTAAACAGAAGAAGCACCTGGAAAATCTCCAACTCTAGCTGGATCGCCTGTAATAGCTAACACATCATGTAGTCCCAATGTGTGTAATCCCATTAAATGAGACTGCAATCCAATCATATTCCGATCGCGACAAGCAATGTGAATAAGGGGACGTAAGCCAATATTTTGTTTTACTAATGTACCAATTGCGGTATTGGATATACGTGCTGATGCTAAGCTATTGTCTGCAAGGGTGATGGCATCAATGCCTTCTTCTTTTAATTTTTTTGCCCCTTCAAAAAATCGAGTTGTATCTAATTTTCTAGGTGGATCTAATTCCACAATGACGGAAGCTCTTTCTTTCACAATCTCCTCCAAAGGTGTGTAGTCCCGTGGGGGAGGGGAGTGAAGAACGATGGAATCAACAACAGCTTTATTAGATAGAACCGATTTTTCTGTAAGAGGGGAAGCATTTTTCAGTGCTTCAGCAAAATTTTTAATATGTTCAGGTGTTGTTCCACAGCATCCCCCTAAGAGTCGAACACCTTGTTTGCGGAATTCTTCTGCTGATTTTCGGAAATATTCTGCGTTGTCTTTATATTCGAATTTTCCGTCAATAAACGCAGGCAAACTAGCATTTGGATATGCGGATAAATAGGCATCCTTCGGTAATGGAATCTGTTCAAGTGATGCTATCATATGGTGTGGACCTAACCGGCAATTCAGTCCGATAACATCTGCTCCTAATCCTTCTAATCTGTCAAAAGTATTCTTTAGAGGAATCTGGTTTTGCAATATGCCAATTTCATGAATAGAAACCTGAGCAATGACTGGAAGGTCTGTTTCCTTTTTGGTAATTTGGAGTACGGTTTCTAATTCTTCGAGATCATAAAATGTTTCTAAGAGAATACCATCGACGCCTTCTAGTAGTAAACAATAAAGCTGTTCCCGAAAACTTCGCTTTATTTCTTCTAAACTAATGGCTTGAGGCTTCATTCCTCGGTTACCGCCAATTGTACCTAAAACACTGACATTCTTATCCTTGGATGCTTGTTTGGCAATTTTTACGGCAGCACTGTTTATTTCCTTTACATTATCTTCAAGTCCGTATCGTTGTAATTTTAAATAGTTGGCAGCATATGAATTAGTTTGAATGATATCTGCGCCAGCATGAATATATGCTTGATGAACCTGCTCTATTTGTTCTCGATGGGAAAGATTTAATGCTTCAAAGCAAGTATCCTTCCCGTAAGAATAGAGGAGGGTACCCATAGCGCCGTCTCCTATTAAAATTTCACTTTTTAGCCGATTCAGAAAACTCATCGTATTCCTCCATTAAATATAATGTAGCTCTGCTGTTTTTTTCAGTGCTGCCTCAAAGTCATTGATTAAATCTTGAGGATTTTCTAGCCCAACGGAAAGTCGAAGGAGTGCATCTGTAATTCCTCGTTCTGCTCTTGCAGCAGGATCCATCGCCGCATGGGACATTTTTGCAGGGTACGAAAGAATAGATTCAACTGCACCAAGACTAACAGCAAAAACAGGTAGTTTCACATTTTCAACAAACGTCCTCATTGCTTCTTCTGTATGTAATTCAAAGGAAAATACTGCCCCTGGATTGGACGCTTGTTTTCTCTGGATTGCGTATTGAGGATGGTCTTCAAAGCCAGGATAATGCACTTTTTTGATTAATGGGTGGTTTCGCAAATGTTCTGCAATAATTCGTGCACCATCGCTTGAATGCTTCATACGAACATGTAAAGTCTTGATTCCTCTAAGCAGCAACCAACAATCCTGTACACCAAGAACTGCGCCAAAGGAATTTTGCAAATAGCCAATTTGTTTAGCAAGAGCAGGATCCTTTACAACTGCAACGCCGGCAATAACATCACTATGCCCAGACAGGAATTTAGTCGCACTATGAAGGACAACATCTGCACCTAATGTCAATGGCTTTTGTAGGGCAGGTGTTAAAAAAGTATTATCAACGAATGTCCACACATTGTATTTTTTTGCAAGAAGGCTAATGGCCTCAATGTCGGTTACTTTTAGTAATGGATTGGAAGGTGTTTCTACATAGAAAACTTTTGTGTTTGGTAAAACAGCTGCTTCGACTGCCTCTAAATTCGTCATATCCACAAAGGTATGGTCAATGCCAAAGCGATTTAATACAGTAGTAACCATACGATAAGTACCGCCATATACATCTTCTGAAATAACAACATGGTCACCTTGCGATAATAATAGGAAGGCAGTGGAGATAGCAGCCATACCAGATGAGAAGGCAAATCCATGTGTACCATCTTCTAATTCTGCTATAACTTCTTCCAATGCTTCCCTCGTTGGATTTAAGCTTCTACTATAATCATATTTGCCGAATTCATCTATATCCTTTTGATGGAAGGTAGAAGCGTGCTGAATTGGCACACTAACTGCTCCCGTTTCTGGATCAAATTTATGTTTATTGTGAAGTAATTTCGTTTCAAATGTATATGGTGTGCTCATATTGTTACCTCCTTGGCAATTCCCTTTGCAATGGAAAAAGCTTTATCCAAATCTTTAATTAAGTCATTAACATTTTCAATCCCGACGGAAAAACGTAATAGCTGGTTATCAACACCAGTTTCTAATCGAACTTCTAATGGAATATCTGCGTGGGTTTGGGTAGCTGGATAGGTAATAAAGCTTTCCACTCCACCTAGACTTTCTGCAAAAGAGATAAGTGTTAAATTTTGCAGAAATGGATTGACCCAAGTCTCATTTTGAATTCTAAACGAAATCATTCCGCCTCGACCAGGATAGAGAACATCGACAACAGCATCATGCTCTTGAAGGAAAGTAGTGAGTATTTTCGCATTTTCTTCATGCTTCTCCATTCTTAATGATAATGTCTTCATTCCTCTCATTAATAACCAGGAATCAAACGGGCTTAAAACAGCACCAGCAGAATTATGATGTAAAGCAAGCTCATTACAAAGTGCTTCTCCTTTTGCGACGATAAGACCTGCTAGGACATCGTTATGGCCACCTAAATACTTAGTCGCACTATGGATGACAATATCAGCCCCTAAACGGATTGGCTGTTGGATTATGGGAGTATAAAAAGTATTATCAACAATAAGTAGAATATCGTTTTCTTTCGAAATGGAAGCAACCTCAGAAATATCCGTTTGTTCCATTAATGGATTAGTAGGAGTTTCAAGGAAGATTGCTTTTGTATTTGGAGTAATTGCTGTACGCAAAGCATCTGTATCTGAGGTATTAACGTACGTACATCGAAGGCCCCATTTTTTATAGCCTTGTTCTAGTAATCGGTAAGTGCCTCCATATAAATCTTTAGAAATAATCCACTCATCACCACTTTGGAAGAGGGAAAGGATTGTTTGGATTGCAGCCATTCCCGAGCTACATGCGAATCCACGATCGCCTTCTTCTAAATCAGCAATTGCGTTTTCTAAAATTTCTCGGGTAGGATTGCCAGTACGCGTATAATCATAACCAGTTGACTCCCCAATACCTGCATGGCGATAAGCAGTAGAGAAATATACAGGTGGGTTTACCGCTCCTGTCGTTGTTTCACTTCGATTTCCAATTTGTGCTAACTTCGTCTCTAAACTGTACATTCTATAACTCTCCTATTCTAATAAATGGAATTTTTTTATGTAATTAGTGCAAATCAAGAAGGGGGAAGAAGAAAAACGCCATGAAAAAAGTCTTCTTCGTTTATAAGAAGAAGACTTTGATTATTTAATGGTCATTCTTCTTATCTTTCAAGCCTTTATGCTTGATGGAATTAGCACCTTTTCAGTAATTGTAGGCTACTGAAGGTTGCTGAGGTTTCTTCGGGCCATTCCCTCTACCTCTCTTGATAAGAATTACGTATGTAATTGACTATTAATTTACTATATATTTAAAAAGTTAGCAACAATTATTTTTCATTTCTGAAAAGATTCTTTATTCTTCCTATTGTAAATAAGCTGAAAATAATATTAGATTTCTTCAATTAATTGATACACATCAACATCTAGCTCGTGATCAGGATTTGCTTTTGTATAAATTCTTGCTTTTTTCGTTTCCTCATCCACATTTTGGATAATTACCTTTTCACCTTGATAACTAACATCTACAATATCCGCTGCATTCATTATTTCAATCGCTCTTCCAATATTCAATGTAAATCCTCCTAAACATACTGAAAATCCCTTGATAAAGTGTTTTCAAAATTAATCTATAGAACAAAATAATTCTATCTTTATAATGGCTTAATTTTTGAAGTTTATGCCCAATTTTTTCTTCTCATCAAATTTTAATGTTTCTTTCATGATTTTTTACAAAAAGAGGTATACCATTTGTTTTATTCACTTAAGCACATTGGAAAAGAGATTTAACTTAATTGCTAAAGTTTGAATCAAGTGCTTAACACAAGCTAGGAAATGGGTAAAGAAGAAACGCTATTATCATTTCACTTAGCAAAAGTTCAATATAAAGGAGAGATGAAACATGCATTTTCTTCGCATTGCAATGATCGTATTTAGTTCCATTACTGCTGCATCCTTATTCGGATTTCAATTTGTTGAAATGGCACATGCAATAATGGATTCTATGTTTTCAAAAGAAAACTAAGCGTTATAAACAATTTTTGTATATCAGGCTTTTAACATGATAAAATAACGATATCTTTACACCAGTTAAAGCAGTTTTGTTGAAATTTATTTTTATATAAATTTTCAACATTACGCTTATAACGATGCATATGTTGAATAGAAAGCGTGATATGATGAAAAAAATTTTGATTATTGAAGATGAAAAAAACCTTTCGAGATTTATCGAATTGGAATTAACGTATGAAGGATACAAGACAGAGGTTTGTTCAGATGGTAGAAGCGGTCTTCAAAAGGCATTAGAGGAAGATTGGGATATCATTTTACTAGATCTTATGCTGCCTGAATTAAACGGTATTGAGGTATGCAGAAGGCTCCGCCAAACAAAAAACACCCCTATATTAATGATAACGGCACGTGATAGTGTTCTAGATAGAGTATCAGGATTAGATAGTGGAGCAGATGATTATTTAATTAAGCCCTTTGCTATTGAAGAACTCTTAGCAAGACTCCGTGCGTTGTTTCGTAGAATTGAACCACAAAAAAATTCTTCCCATCAAGTAATGACAAAATTAACATACAAAGATATTACCCTTGAGGTGGAATCACATATTGCCAAAAAAGGGGAAGAGATTCTGTCTTTAACGAAAAGAGAGTACGATTTACTCTATATGTTTATGACCAATATTAATATTGTTTTATCTAGAGATGTATTATTGGAGAAAATATGGGGATATGAATCAGAAGTAGAAACAAATGTGATTGATGTTTATGTACGGTATTTAAGAAATAAGCTTGATCCAACTGGACAAGAAGTTTATATAGAAACGGTCAGAGGAATAGGATATGTGATGAGATGAAATTTATAAAGAAAATATCTCTTTTACCTTGGAAGTGGAAATTAACACTTGGATTATCCTTCAGCATTTTTTTTACTTATTCCATTTTTTCTTTTTTTGAATTTCATACAGTTTCTTCTTGGTTATTAAACCAGGAAGAAACGGATATGAAAGAAGCAATGGAGCAAGTCGTCCAACAATTAAGTTTGCAGGAAAACGATTTTTCGGACCAAGAGCTTGAAGCCAACGTTTCCTTATTGGAGAAATTGAATAATAATAATCAGCTGATTCGAGTGCTGAATGAAGATGGACATGCCATTTTTTCCGATATGAATGGTGATTTCCCTATCATTGAGCCTAATGAAATATATAATGACGAACAATTTCATTATGTTTCTATTGGTGAGCAGAATTCATTGGTTTACAGTAAGGAATTACAGATGCCTACCTTTAATGGAAGAGTGGAAATTATAAGATCTCTCCAATCATTAGATCAAGTTCGTGAACATCTACGTTTTGCAATGTCAATGTTTGCAATTGCCGCTTTAATAATAAGTGGACTGATTGGTTATTTTATTTCCTATTTATTATTGAGACCTGTTAATTCCATAACAAAAACGATGAAAAAAATTAAAAGTAGTGGTTTTAAGGAACGAATGCCAGAGTATCCGCAAAAAGATGAAATTGCTGATTTAACAATTATTTTTAATGAGATGATGGATGTGATTGAACAATCCTTCCAACAACAAAAACAATTTATTGAAGACGCTTCCCATGAATTGAGAACACCAGTTTCTGTATTAGAAGGACATCTATCTATGTTAAATAGATGGGGGAAAAATAACCAAGATATATTAGAAGAGTCTCTTCAGGCATCGACGGAGGAAGTGACTAGATTAAAAAAATTAATCATCAGTTTATTAGATTTATCAAGATTAGAACAGAATAGAGTCGAATCAGACTTAACACCAGAAAGAGTAAAGTGGTTATTAGAGCACACTATTCAAGATTTTAGGATGCTTCATCAAAACTTTTCCTTTCAACTAACGCTAGATTCACTTCATCTTTATAAAGTATCTGAACAGCATTTGCAGCAAATCGCCACCATCTTACTTGATAATGCAGTTAAATACTCCTTTCATGAAAAAAATATTTTTCTTCATACGTATGAAACAGACCATCACTTTGTCCTAGAAATTAGTGATCAAGGAATCGGGATTCCAAAAGAGGACATGGATAAAGTATTTGATCGGTTTTATCGAGTAGATAAAGCAAGGAGTAGAGAACAGGGTGGAACAGGACTTGGTTTGGCAATTGCGAAGAAAATAGTCGAATTGTATAAAGGGAAAATTGAAATTAAAAGTAAAGTTGGACAAGGGACAAAAGTCATCGTTCGCTTTCCTATATAAGAGAAAAGGAAGTTCTACCTTATTCAAGACAAGGTTGGAACTTCCTTTTTTCGTTTGTCATGTAATGATGAAAGTTGCATAAGATTTACTAGTAAGATTGTTTTTTTTCCAAAGTTAGGGGCGATAAAAAATATTTTTAATTTTTTTACTATAAATATGTGTAAAACTTTTGAAGCTGGTATTAAACCATGATAGAATAGAAATGTAAACGTTTTAAAAAGTTTTTTCACTAGAAGGTGTATTGTGCAATAACAAAGGGAAGATAAAAATGATATTAAAAGTGGTGGAGGGAAATTTTCATGGAGAAGCCATCTGATGGTACAGTCTCATACCAACCAAAATTTTATGGGCCAAACTTAGGGCTTGTAATGGAGCTTTATGAGCAATATGTTCAAGATCCAAATTCAGTTGATGAAGATATGAAAAAGCACTTTGATCAATGGGGACCCCCTATTGATACGCAAGAAGAAACTAGCACAGATCATTTATCTCTACAATCCGAAGTTCAAGTTGAAAAAATTATTGCAGCAGTTACATTAGTAAATAAGATTAGGGCATATGGCCATTTAGCGGCAGATATTTATCCATTAAATGACCATAAGAGAGAATATGATTTATTTGAACTTTCTCGTTTTGATCTTACAAAAGAGGATTTAGTAAAAATACCAGCTTCGTTAATTTGTCCAGATGCGCCAAAGCATGTAGTAAATGGCTTTGAGGCTGTTCAGTATTTAAAAGATATTTACACGAAGACAATTGCGTTTGAATACTATCATGTGAATGATATTAAAGAAAAAAATTGGCTACAGGCAAAAGTAGAATCGGGCAGCCTAAAGCCAGCTTGTCATAAAGAATTAAAGAAAAAATTATTAAAAAGAGTAATAGAAGTAGAAGAATTTGAAAATTTTTTACATAGAACCTATGTCGGGCAAAAGAGATTTTCTATAGAAGGTCTTGATACAATGGTCCCGCTAATTGATGAAATCATATCAGAAACAGTCATTAACGGTGCACAAAATATTAATATTGGTATGGCGCACAGAGGACGATTAAACGTTCTAGCACATGTATTAGAGAAGCCATATGAAATGATCTTTGCAGAATTTCAGCATGCTCCTAATAAACAGTTAGTTCCTTCAGAAGGATCAATTGGAATTAGCTTTGGATGGACAGGGGACGTTAAGTATCATTTAGGATTAGATAGACAAATTAAAGCAAATAATGTTTCAAATGTCCGCTTGACACTCGCAAATAATCCAAGTCATCTTGAGTTTGTTGGAGCTGTAGTAGAAGGCTTTACACGTGCCTCCCAAGATGACAGAACAAAACCGGGTTTTCCAGAGGAGGATTCTAATAAGTCTCTAGCTATCTTAATTCACGGGGATGCCGCTTTCCCAGGGCAAGGAATTGTATCTGAGACATTAAACTTAACTGGGCTAAAGGGATATCGTACTGGCGGAACCATTCATATCATTGCTAATAATACAATCGGCTTTACAACCGAATCTAGTGATTCCAGATCAACTCGCTATGCTAGTGATTTAGCAAAAGGGTTTGAAATACCGATTATCCATGTCAATGCCGATGATCCAGAAGCTTGTATTAAAGCAGCTAAACTTGCATGTGAATACAGAGAAACCTTTAAAAAGGATTTTTTAATTGATTTAATCGGGTATAGAAGATACGGACATAATGAAATGGACGAACCAATGACAACTAATCCATTAATGTACAAGTTAATTCATGATCACCCAACTATTACAAAGTTATATGGCGAAAAGCTAGTAACGGAAAATGTTATTCGAGAAAAGGATGTTCATGAAATTAGAGAAGAAGTGATTGAAAAATTAAAAAAGGCACATGCGAGAGTACCAAAGAAAGAAGAGGATCCAATCATTACGAATCCGCCTAATTCGGTAGAAAGACAATTACCGCAAATTAATACAGCTGTTCCAATGGAGCAACTAAAACAAGTTAATAAAGAGTTACTTTCATATCCACCTCAATTTCAAATTTTTGATAAATTAGGAAAAGTTTTAAAAAGAAGAAATGATGCATTGGAAGGCGACGGAAAAATTGATTGGTCACTGGCAGAAACATTGGCTTTTGCTACAATACTAGAGGATGGTACACCAATTCGTCTTTCTGGTCAAGATTCAGAACGTGGAACATTTGCTCATCGTAATATTATCCTGCATGACTATATGACTGGAGAACAATATTCTCCGTTGCATACTTTATCTACTGCAAAAGCTTCCTTCGCCGTTCATAATAGTCCATTATCAGAAGGTTCTGTCTTAGGATTTGAGTACGGTTACAATGTACATGCACCAGAGACACTTGTATTATGGGAAGCTCAATTCGGTGACTTTGCAAATGCGGCACAGGTAATATTTGATCAATTCATTGCAGCTGGTAGAGCGAAATGGGGACAGAAATCTGGATTAGTTATGCTTCTTCCACACGGTTATGAAGGGCAGGGTCCAGAACATTCAAGTGCGCGACTAGAACGTTTCTTGATTTTAGCAGCAGAAAATAACTGGACTGTAGCTAATTTATCATCATCTGCTCAATACTTTCATATTTTAAGAAGACAGGCAGCTATTCTGAAAAAAGAAGAAGTACGCCCGCTAGTTATCATGACTCCAAAGAGTTTATTACGTAACGCGGATGTTGCTTCAAATGGTTTAGAATTCAGTGATGGAGCTTTCCATTCCATTTTGGAAGTCGAAAACGCAGGTGGTAATAAAGAGGACGTTACTCGATTAGTTCTCTCAACAGGGAAAATTTCCATTGATTTGTATAAAGCATATCAAAATCTTGCAAACGCTGATGCTATTCATCTTGCAAGAGTGGAAGAAATATATCCTTTCCCAGAAGAAAGACTAGCAGAAATTATCCAACGTTTTCCAAATCTAAAAGAAATAGTTTGGGTGCAAGAAGAACCAAAAAATATGGGGTCATGGAGTTTCATGGAACCTAGAATTAGAAAGCTAATTCCAAATACTATTTCCTTACAATATGTTGGTAGAAGACGAAGATCTAGTCCTGCTGAAGGGGATCCAATTGTTCATCGTAAAGATCAAGCAAGAATTGTAAATGAAGCATTGACACTGGAATGAATTGAGGGGGAGAAATTATAATGGCAGAGATTAAAGTACCAGAATTAGCTGAATCAATTACAGAGGGAACAGTTGCACAATGGTTAAAGAAAACAGGGGAGTATGTGGAAAAGGGCGACTATATCGTTGAACTAGAGACGGATAAGGTAAATGTAGAGATTATTTCAGAGGAAAGCGGAATCATCCAAGAGCTAAAAGCAAATGAAGGAGATACCGTGCAAGTTGGTGAAACCATTGCGATTGTAAATGCACAAGGAGCAGTTGAACAACCAAAAGCAGCTGAAACAGTGGAAGAAAAGCCGGTAGTAGAAGAAAAAACTGAAGCGCCAAAAGGAGAACAACCTAAGGTACAAGAAGATCAATCAGTTACGAAACAACTACCGATTGCTTCTCCAGCAGCTCGAAAATTGGCTCGAGAACGAGGAATTGATTTAACGGCTGTCCAAACAAATGATCCATTAGGAAGAGTTAGAGCGCAAGATGTAGCAGCATACGAGCAAAAGCAAGTAGCTGCTCCAACTAAGCCAGCACAAGCTCCAAAACCAGCAGCAACAACTCCTTCAGTGGAAGCAGATAATCGAGTCGAAAGAGTTAGAATGACAAGAAGAAGACAAACCATTGCTAATCGATTATTAGAAGTAAAACAAAATACAGCGATGCTCACTACTTTCAATGAAGTAGATATGACAAATATCATGGCACTTAGAAATCGCCGAAAAGATGCCTTCCAAAAAGAAAATGAGGTGAAGCTTGGATTTATGTCTTTCTTTACGAAAGCAGTAGTAGCTGCTTTAAAGAAAGCACCGCTATTAAATGCAGAGATTCAAGGCGATCAGATTGTCTTGAAAAAATATTATGATATCGGTATTGCAGTATCAACAGATGAAGGACTTGTTGTACCGGTATTAAGAGATGCAGACCGTAAAAATTTTGCAGAAATTGAAGGCGAAATTTTAGAATTTGCTAGTAAAGCAAGAAATAATAAACTTTCCTTAAGTGATTTGCAAGGCGGTACATTTACGATTACAAATGGTGGGGTGTTCGGATCCTTGTTATCTACTCCAATTCTTAATGGACCACAGGTTGGAATTCTAGGAATGCATAAAATTCAACTAAGACCGGTTTCAATTGATGCAGAAAGAATGGAAAATCGTCCAATGATGTATCTTGCTTTATCCTATGACCATCGAATTATTGATGGAAAAGAAGCAGTTACCTTCCTAGCAAGAGTAAAAGCATTACTAGAAGATCCAGAATCCTTGTTGTTTGAGGCTTGATCAATAGATTTAATTTTGGATAAAGGGGGTTTCTAACAATAGAAACCCCCTTTATTATTTTTATACTAGAATAGATTTTCCTATTCTTATTAAAAAAGAAAGGTGCATAGAATGAAAGAAACGGTACTAGTTTTTGTATATGGATCCTTGCTTAAGGATGAAGTAAATCATTATATGATGGAGAATTGTTCTTGTATAGCGGATGATGCTTGGATTTTTGGTAGATTATATGACGCTAACTTGGAATATCCCTTTTTAATAATAGATGATCACAAAAAAGTATTTGGTGAATTATATGAAGTCCCAATAGATGAATTGACGGTACTGGATGAATTTGAAGATTATCAACCTAATGGAGTGGATAATCTCTATGAACGCATGGTAGTACCAGTATATAGCGACAACTCTACATGGCAGGCGTTCGTATATGTCTGTAATCAAGAAGACATGCTGAAAAACGAAGTTATAGAGGAGAGTTGGCGTTCATTCCGAAACAATCGACGTTAATAATATTGTAAGAAAATAAATTTTTGGTTTAACGAACACTCTCTCTGTGGTATAGAATACTAACGACATCATAGAAAGAAGGTCATAATATGTATATTCAAGAACATAATAATTTATATGTTATCAAGTATGATCATACATCCTATTATGCAATGGATTTCAAACGCTTAGATTGGATTAATGGCGTTTGCTATGTGACTTTTCTGCAAGCAGCTACAGGAAAATGGTTTACTTTTGAAAGAAATAAGATTAAATGGATGGTAAAGGAACAAGAGAATTTGGTTTCATAATGAGAACATGTTGCACAATGTATCGGTTTCCCTTTATACTAGGATAGTACTAGAAGGAAAGGGGCAATAAAAATGATACATCACAATTGGGAAAATAAACAATCCATAAAAAAAGTAAAATGTATACATACCGATGCAAGCAAATACATTGTTAATAGAGTGTTAACAGTAGGAAAAGAATATGAAGTGAAAAATGAAACAGAAGAATTTTACTTCGTTGTTGATAATAGTGGTAAAGTCGGTGGATTTTACAAGGATTACTTTCAAACAATATAAGGAACAAAAGATGTCTTTAAATGAACATAATAGTTGTGGCAAAGGTGTATGAAAGCTCGAGCAGTCCTAGCTTCTCATTTCCTCTTGCCACAAACTTATTATCATAAGAGACATCTTTTTTCATGTATTAACTATAATGAATAATTGCAAAAGGGATGAAAAATGGATGATTAATATATTAGTCGGACTTGGTGGAGTGATAGGGAGTATACTAAGATATTTGGTTGGCGAAATTCCCTTTCCATATGCATTCCCTTTACAGACAATGGTTATAAACATCATTGGTTCTTTTATTTTGGGCTGGTTCACCAATGCGATTATTAAAAAGCAAAGAATGAAATCAGAATATGCAGCAGCTATCGGCACAGGGATGATAGGATCGTTTACCACTTTATCAACACTTAGTATGGATACTGTCCATTTATTAACTGCTGGCAATTATATGCTTGCATCTGTTTATATCATTGGTAGTGCTGTATTTGGATTTTGTTTTGCGTTAATGGGCTTGAAATTGGGAGAAAGAAAGTGGAGTAATTCAAATGCTTAATAACCTTCTATTTATCACGATTGGCGCTTTTCTTGGTGCCATCAGCCGATTTACTCTTATAAATGAATTGAAAAAAAGAATACAAAGGAATGTGCCATATCCTACGATGATCGTAAATATTAGTGGCTCCTTCTTATTAGGATTAATTGTAGGATTAAACGTGTATACTACGATATATTTTATATTGGCTATTGGTTTCTTAGGAGCATATACAACCTTTTCTACATTCGCAGTCGAGGCTGTAACTTTGATGCGTTCAAAGAATAGTAGAAGTTTTTTTATTTATATAGTAGGAACTTTTTTAGGAGGAATTCTTTTCTGTTTTGTAGGATGGAAAATTGGTTCTGTCCTATAGCGAAGCGTTTAAAAAAGGACAAATTTTACATGAATGGCACATAAGGCTACTCGTAAAATTTGTCCTTTATCTTTATTTCTCTGTAATTACGGTTGTCTTATTCGTTTGTGGCGGATATAGTTTTCTTCCTAAAATGGATTGGAAGATAAGGAATATACCACCGACAGTCCAATATAGCGGTAAAGCTGCTGGTGCATTTAGGGAAACCATAACAATCATTATAGGAGAAAGAAGACCCATAATGCGCATTTGCTTTTGCTGCTCTTGTGTCATCGTACTTTGTGATACTCTAAATTGCAGATAATAAACGATACCTGCTAAAGCAGTCAGAATAAGGTCAGAATGCCCTAAATTAAACCAAAGGAAGGAATGAGTTGCGATTTCTTCAGAACCACGAATAGCATAATAAAATCCCATTAAAATCGGCATTTGAATAAGCATCGGTAAACAACCGATATTCAAAGGATTAATATTATTCTTCTTGTATAAACCCATCAATTCCATCTGCAATTGTTGCTGTTCTTTTTGATCTTTCGTGCTTTTTATTTTTTTCTGGATAGCGTCCATTTCAGGCTTAATCAGTTCCATTTTCCCTTTCATTTCCTGCTGGTTTTTATATTGCTTCAGCATTAATGGCATAAGCACTAAGCGGATAACTAATGTAATAAGAATAATCGCAATACCATAGCTACCAACAAAAACGTCAGCAGTACCGTGAATGATAGCAATGAAGGGTTGAACAAATATTTTATGGAAAAACCCATCATTATTTCCTGTTGTAGATGATGAACAAGCACTTAGTAAAATAGTTGATAAAGTTAAAAGCGTGATTAATAAAGTGTTTTTAGATAATTTTTTCAATGTAATTCCTCCAAATTGTTAATTAAATATTAGATAACAATGGAGAAATTAGGTTTTTCAGGATCATCATGAGAACTCTCTATTCTTTTGCGGATATTTTTAACAATCCAGTGCAAAATAGGAGTATTATATTTTTGAACATTCATATTTATCGTTGTGATCGAAACATCTAAAGATAATTTCTGTTCTGTAGCAAAAAATTCCTGCTGAACCGTTGTCTTTATATTCCAATCCCAAAAATATTTAAGTACTAGACCTACTAAAAATGTATAGTAAATAGTTTGATAACTGGGAAAAAACGTAAAGTCTAATAATAAATCAATCATTTATACACCTCGTTATTAGGGAACAATAAAATTATATCGAAATCAAGGATGAAAAGCAATTTGCAACTAGGACTATAGTATAAATTTAAAGAGAATAAGAAAGTTTTATGACAATTTATTAGCTATTTACATAAAACTGTGATTATTTACCATTATTATTTAGATAAGAAGCTCTTATTTCAATAAAATCAGAAGAATTAAGTATTTACAATAGGAAAAAATAAAATGAATGGTATAATAAAGGATAGTTTAAATAAAGTGGAGGGTGTTTTCATAAACTTCGTTTTGCTACTGAACTAGATGTACTTGTAGCTTTTGGGCAGATAGGTAAAACATTTCATAAATAATGCACAAAATATAGTATACTCACACTTGTTCAGATAAAAACAAACTTTGCGAAATCGTCTTATATCTTTGGTGGAAAATGTAGGGGGGATTTAATGAAAGCTCTAATTAATATTGATTACACTTTTGACTTTGTAGAAGGTAATTTACCATGTGGAGAACCAGGCATTGCGATAGAAAAAGAATTGGTGAAAATCACAGAGGATTTTATTGATAACGGAGATTATACTGTGTTTGCAATTGATTTGCATACGTTAAATGATTCCTATCATCCAGAGTCTAAGCTTTTCCCACCACATAATATCGCTGGCACAAAGGGAAGAGAGTTGTATGGAGCACTTCAAAAAATTCATGAAGACCATAAAGATTTAATGAATGTTTATTGGATGGATAAGACTAGATATAGTGCTTTTGCTGGCACTGATTTACATATAAAATTACAGGAAAGATCGATTAAAGATATCTATCTGGTTGGCGTTTGTACAGATATATGTGTTCTGCATACCGCTGTTGATGCTTATAATCATGGGTATAATATTCATATATATGAAAATGCCGTGGCGAGTTTTAATGAAATTGGCCATCAGTGGGCGTTGGAACATTTTAAAAATGTACTAGGAGCAAGGATCCTTTAGTCGTTTAAGGGTTGCAGGAGGACTATAATGAGTTTTAATTATAAAGATGACAGTTTAATGTTACATACCGATTTATATCAAATTAATATGGCCGAAACATACTGGGAAGATGGTATTGCCGAAAAGAATGCAGTCTTTGAGGTGTATTTTAGAAAATTACCATTTCATAATGGCTATGCCGTTTTTGCAGGACTAGAGAGAGTGATCCAGTATTTAGAGAATCTTCATTTTTCAGAAGATGACATTGATTATTTAAGAGAAGAAGGCTTTAAAGAGGATTTTCTTGATTATTTAAAAGATTTACGTTTTACCGGTAGCTTGCGTTCTGTTAAAGAAGGCGAAGTTGTTTTTGCAAATGAACCGTTAATGAGGATTGAAGCACCTCTTGCACAAGCGCAAATTGTGGAAACGGCTATTTTAAACATTGTGAATTACCAAACATTAATTGCAACCAAAGCTTCCAGAATAAAAAATGTAATTGGTAATGAAATAGCAATGGAGTTTGGAAGTAGACGCGCCCATGAGTTAGATGCTGCCCTTTGGGGAACGCGAGCAGCTTTTATCGGTGGATTTAGTTCCACTTCAAATGTCAGAGCGGGAAAATTATTCGGTATTCCAATTTCAGGAACACATGCCCATTCTATGATTCAGGCTTATCATGAAGAGTATATTGCTTTTCATAAATACGCAAGAAGGCATAAGGACTGTGTGTTTTTAGTAGACACCTATGACACATTGCGTTCAGGTGTGCCAACTGCCATTAAAGTGGCAAAAGAATTAGGAGATAGCATTAATTTTCGAGGGGTTCGTTTAGATAGTGGCGACCTTGCCTATTTATCAAAAGAAGCGAGGAAAATGCTCGATGAAGCAGGATTTACGGATACCAAAATTGTTGCGAGTAATGACCTTGATGAATATACGATTATAAACTTAAAAGCACAAGGGGCAAAAATTGATATATGGGGAATTGGCACAAAATTAATTACTGCGTATGATCAACCAGCTCTAGGAGGGGTTTATAAACTCGTTTCCATAGAAGATGAAGCTGGTAAGATGCAAGATACGATAAAAATTAGTGGGAATCCTGAAAAAGTGACTACACCTGGATTAAAAAGGGTATATCGAATTATAAATGATATAAATGGGAAGTCAGAAGGGGATTATATTTGTTTAGAATCAGAGCATCCAGAAACGGAAGAGCGTCTAAAGATGTTCCATCCAACCCATACGTATATTAGCAAATTCGTTACCAATTTTACAGCAGTAGATATTCACCAAGATATCTTTGTAAATGGCAAATTAGTATACGAAACCCCTGATATCTTTACGATGCAAAAATATTCAGAGCAAAGCTTAGAAATACTTTGGGATGAATATAAACGTTCCTTAAATCCAGAAGAATATCCTGTAGATTTAAGTCCGTTATGTTGGGAAAATAAAATGAATCTTTTGGAGAAGGTAAAGGTATCTATTCAAAATCGAAAATGAGGAGGAAGAAACGATGCGTAGCTTACAACAAAAAATTATGAAAGATTTAAATGTTCAATCAGAAATTAATGCACAAGAAGAAATTGAAAAAAGAGTCCAATTTTTAAAGGATTATGTAAAAAAAGCAAAAGCAAAAGGATTCGTATTAGGAATCAGTGGAGGACAGGATTCATCATTAGCTGGAAAATTAGCGCAAATTGCTGTGGAACAATTACGCGCGGAAGGCTATGATGCAACTTTTATTGCGGTAAGACTACCTTATGGAGTTCAAGCCGATGAAGTAGATGCAAAGCGTGCATTAGATTTTATCAAAGCAGATAAAGAATATGTATTCAATGTGAAAACTCCCGTGGATGACGTCAAAGAAGTATATGATGCAATGAGTGAGACGCCATTAGCAGATTATCATAAAGGAAATGTGAAGGCTAGAATGCGCATGATTGCTCAATATGCAATTGGTGGGCAAGAGAACTTACTTGTTATTGGTACAGACCATGCTGCAGAAGCTGTAACAGGATTCTTTACGAAATATGGGGATGGCGGAGCAGACGTATTACCATTAACAGGGTTATCAAAGAGACAAGGGAAGCAATTATTGAAAGAATTAAATGCAGAAGAAGCAATTTACTTAAAAGTTCCTACAGCCGATTTATTAGACAATAAACCGGGACAAGCAGATGAAACAGAGCTTGGTATAACGTATGATCAACTAGATGATTATTTAGAAGGAAAAGAAGTTAGTCCTGAGGTTGCTGAAAAAATCGAAGCGCGTTATTTAATGACAGAACATAAGAGACAAGTGCCAGCATCCATGTTCGATGAGTGGTGGAAAGAATAGTAGAAAAAAGAGAGACCGACAATTATTAGATTGGTCTCTCTTTTTTATGGCAAATTTCTCTCTTAAATTAATGACTCAGCACAAACATGTACCATTTTTTAGCATACTCTATATGGGAAGTACAAAATATGCAAATGTTATTTTTTATATGTTTTGTACAAAAAAATCAAAAGGAGGGAAATAAACAAATGATTAAAATTCTTGGTTTAGATTTAGAATTTATACTGTTAAATATTCCTATATCCTTTGAATCGGAAATATCAATAGGTAAGAAGCAACAGTGTTGTTCACCACAACCCCCCGAAGAACCGCAGCCGCCTGAAACACCAGAAGAACCAGAGCCACCAGAAAATCCGGAAGAACCACAACCACCTTTTCCACCATATCCTCCATTTGCAAATAGAGATTCTTAAATAGAAGCATGACAAAAAAAGAGACATGTAGCTCAATCTATGAATACATGTCTCTTTTACTATCTATTTGATACCGTTACATACTTCTATTTAAAATAGAAGTAGCCAAGTCTACAGATTCTTGTGTAGGAGGTTCAATTCCTTGTAATGGATATTCGAGTCCTAGTGTTTCCCATTTATACACACCTAATTTGTGGTAGGGAAGAATATCGATTTTTTCCACGTTTTCTAATGTTGCAATAAAATCGCTAAGTCTTGTTAAATCTTCTTCCGTATCATTAATGGTAGGGACTAATACATGTCTTACCCAGATAGGAATCTTTTTGTTAGATAAATAGTTTGCAAAATCTAATATATGATCATTGCCCATCCCTGTTAGTTTAATATGTTTTTTACGGTCAATATGTTTTAAATCAAGTAAAACTAAATCCGTATATTGCATAAGTTCATCTAATTGTGCCTGAAAAGAAGGGGCTTTAGAATAACAACCACCAGATGAGTCAATCGTTGTGTGAATACCAAGTTTTTTACATTCTTTAAATAATTCGATTAAAAATGGAATTTGTAATAATGGTTCCCCGCCACTTACAGTAATACCTCCACCAGAAGGCTCGATAAAAGGAAGGTATGTTTTTAAATCATTGATGATGTCCGTAACCGACATTTGCTTTCCTGTACCAATTTCCCAAGTGTCTGCGTTATGACAAAATTGGCAGCGTAGTAAACAGCCTTGTGTAAACACTACGTAGCGAATACCAGGACCATCCACTGTTCCAAATGTTTCAATTGAATGTATATTGCCGTTCATGATTATTTCCTCCTTATAATAGACCAATGGATCTTTGAAGTAGCACTGTAAGAAGAAGGGAAGAGGGATTGGTTAAATAATCCCTCAACCAGACTTTGTTACATAGATTCGTGGAAAGTACGACTAATAACGTCTTGTTGTTGCTCACGAGTTAATTTAATAAAGTTAACTGCATATCCAGATACACGAATAGTTAATTGTGGATATAATTCTGGATGTTCCATTGCATCTAATAAAGTCTCTCTGTTAAATACGTTAACGTTCAAGTGGTGACCTGATTTTGTAGCATAGCCATCTAAGATTGATACTAGATTGTTTACTCTTACATCTTCTTCTTTCCCAAGTGCTTTCGGTACAATAGAGAATGTGTTTGAAATACCATCTAAAGAATAATCATATGGTAATTTAGCAACAGAAGATAGGGAAGCTAACGTTCCTTTTGTATCACGACCATGCATAGGGTTAGCACCTGGTGCAAATGGTTCTCCAGCACGACGTCCATCTGGTGTATTACCAGTTTTCTTACCATAAACAACGTTAGATGTAATTGTTAAGATAGACATAGTATGCATAGAATTGCGATATGTTTGATGCTTACGTAATTTTTTCATAAAGCTTTCAACTATTCCAACTGCAATGCTATCGACTGCATCATCATTGTTACCGTATTTAGGGAAATCGCCTTCTGTTTCAAAATCAACAGCAAGACCATTTTCGTCTCTAATCACTTTCACTTTCGCGTGTTTAATAGCGCTCAATGAGTCAGCAACAACACTTAATCCTGCGATACCAGTAGCCATAGTGCGTAAAATTTCAGTGTCATGAAGAGCCATTTCAATTCTTTCATAGCTATATTTGTCATGCATATAGTGGATAACATTTAGTGTGTTGATATATAGTCCAGCTAGCCATTCCATCATATTGTCGAATTTTTCCGTGACTTCTTTGTAATCTAAATATTCAGAAGTGATAGGGGCGAACTTAGGACCAACTTGAATTTTTAACTTTTCGTCCTTACCACCATTGATTGCATATAATAGACATTTAGCAAGGTTCGCACGAGCTCCGAAGAACTGCATTTGCTTACCAATTTCCATTGCTGATACACAGCATGCTATTCCGTAATCATCGCCCCATTGAGGTTTCATAATATCATCATTTTCATATTGGATAGCGCTTGTTTGAATAGACATTTGTGAACAGAATTTCTTGAAGTTCTCTGGTAATTGAGTGGACCAAAGAACCGTTAAGTTTGGTTCTGGAGCAGGGCCAAGATTATCTAATGTATGAAGGAAGCGGAATGAGTTCTTTGTTACTAAAGGTCTTCCGTCATTAGCCATACCACCAATAGATTCTGTTACCCATGTTGGATCTCCACTAAATAATTCATTGTAATCAGGTGTACGTGCAAATTTTACTAGTCGAAGCTTCATAATAAAGTGATCAACGATTTCTTGTACTTCTTTTTCTGTTAAAGTACCGTTTGCTAAATCTCTTTCTACATATATATCTAGGAAAGTAGATACACGTCCTAAGCTCATTGCTGCACCGTTTTGTTCTTTGATTGCCGCAAGATAGCCAAGATATACCCATTGGAAAGCTTCTTGTGCATTCGCTGCTGGTCTTGATAAATCAAATCCGTAGCTAGCACCTAATTCTTTTAATTCATGTAATGCGCGAATTTGTTCAGATATTTCTTCTCTTAATCGAATTGTATCTTCGCTCATAACAGAACTTGTAGCTCTTTTATCTTTTTGCTTTTCATTGATTAAGAAGTCAACTCCATAAAGTGCAACACGGCGATAGTCACCAATAATTCTTCCGCGTCCATAAGCATCTGGAAGACCTGTGATGATAGCAGCTTTTCTTGCTAATCTCATTTCATCTGTATAAGCATCAAATACTCCAGCATTATGAGTCTTACGATGTTCAGAAAAGAATTTTTCTAATTCTTCATCTGCTTTATAGCCATAAGATTCACAAGCTTGAACAGCCATTCTAATACCACCATTTGGTTGGAAAGAACGTTTGAAAGGTACATCAGTTTGAACCCCAACAACTTTTTCTTTTGTTTTATCTAAGTAACCAGGACCGTGAGAAGTAATTGTTGATACGATATCTGTATCTAAATCGTATACGCCGCCTCTTTCTCTTTCTAATTTAGTTAATTCCATTACTTGATCCCATAATTGAGTTGTTTCTAATGTTGGACCTGATAAGAATGTAGCATCCCCGAAATACGGATTAAAGTTTTTTAAGATGAAATCACGAACATTTACTTCTTTTTGCCATGTTCCATTTTTAAAGCTTTCCCAATAATTAGTTGCTTCCACTTTTTCCATTATAATCACCTCATGATTTAATAAAAATATATAACAGTAAGCTTTTTTCTTTCTGTTTTAACTATAACAGATTTTATGTGATAACTATCACAATAATTGTGTACATCTTGCGAAGTTTCTGTGTCGTAAATGTGAACATCAATAACACCAACGGATTATGCCCGGTTTATGACAATGAGAAAGGAAGATGGATAAATAATAACAAATAAAACTGTTATATAAATTCCGATGGATTTTCACAATCTGTTATACAATAGTGGAGGACACAATAAACAGGAGATAGCTAAAATAGAAGAAGAGGAGAAGTTTTCCTTTTAATAGAATAGCGACTTTCATTTTGACCATACTATGGATAATAAATAAAATGGTATTTTTTCCATTCTTAAATATAAGTAAGATTTTCACCTTTATGCTGTATGCAAATTTCGAGAAAAACAGATGGGAAAGCAACTGTTTTCCGGATAGATTTGATTAGTTCAACTTAAAAGTTTGTAAAAAGTTCCTTTTCTTTTCCATAATATATAAGGTATCATTATCTCTAGGTCTCAATTACTAGAATTCTACAAACAAAATGTAAGAGGTGGTAAATATGGTAAACAGAAAGAAAGAAATCTGGATTAATGTGGCTAAGATACTTCTCCCGGTTGTCATATTTATCATCGTTTTACGAGAAATAAAAAATATGATTATCACTACTGATATTCACCTTATATATGAACACATACATATAATCCCGTTTCATAGTTTGTTTTATATGGTTATAGGAGGATTTATGGCTACTTTGCCGATGTTTTTTTATGATTTTTTTCTTGTAAAACATCTAAAGAAGGCGATTCCTTTTGTAGAAGTAGGAAAATATTCTTTTATAAGCAATTCTTTTTCTAACTTAATTGGCTTTGGTGGACTTATAGGTATTGCCTTACGGAACTTTTTTTATAAGCAATATGAAACGGATCGAAAGAAGTTATTTAAAGGCATTGCCATTGTGACTTTATTTTATTTAACTGGAATTAGTATATTAGCATGGATTGCCGTGCTTTATAGTAGAAGATTAAATTTAATAGAAGACCATATTTGGATATTTGCAGGCATTATCGTTGTAGGGTTAATATTCCCTGTTTTACTCGTTAGTTATAAGAAGGCGAAGCTACATAGCTTTGTTTTTGACCGTACGCAAATAATTGGGTTGATATGTGTGTCACTGTTAGAATGGATTTTCTTATTTTCCTATTTATATTTTATCGCAAAATTAATTGCGATGCCGGTATCTATCGGGGATTTCTTCTTACTGTTTTTAGTTGCTGCATGCACCGGAATTATCAGTATGATTCCAGGGGGAATGGGTTCTTTCGAATTAGTATTTTTATGGGGCATTGAATTTTTAGGAGTTGAATCAGAACAGATGCTAATTGTGCTCTTTTTATATCGTGTCGGTTATTATCTCCTCCCATTTTTAATGGCTGTATTCCTATTCTTGATAGAAATCGGAAAAAATATAAAGAAGAATGCTACTGCTTTTTTTAGAGGATTATCAAGTGAATAAACTTTCCTTTAAAGCAAACGTATAGATGAAGGAATATTGTCAAAAATACAGAAGGATTTCATTTTTATGACAATATATAATTTGACCTTTATTATTTATAATTATTTGGTACAATAGTCATGGTATTTAAATATAGAAAAATAATAGGTGGGGGAAAATGAGGGAAACGACCATTGCATTATGTTTCGTATTACTATTATTTAGTTTTCCTACAATAAGTAATGCTAAAGATAATAAGGAACCTGATTTAGTTAGTGAGGCAGCTTTCTTATTAGATAGTGATACTGGAGCAGTATTATTTGAAAAGAATGGATATAAAAAAATGTATCCTGCTAGTTTAACAAAAATAGCAACAGCAATTTATGCAATTGAAAAAGGTAATATGGATGATGTTATCACCGTAAGTGAAAATGCCTATGCAACAGAAGGGACAAGGGTTTATTTAGAACAAGGTGAACAAGTAACCCTAAAGCATTTACTTGATGGGATGTTAATCAATTCTGGAAATGATGCAGCTGTAGCTATTGCAGAATATCTGGATGGCTCCATTAGTAATTTTGAAAGAAATATCAATCAGTTTTTAAATGAGAAAGTTAATGTTCATTCCACACACTTCAAAAATCCTAGTGGTCTTTATCATAAAGATCATTATACAACAGCTAATGATTTAGCAGTAATCACTCAATATGCCATGCAAAATGAAACATTTAGACAAATATTTGGTACGAGTGAATTAAAGTGGGATGGTTTATCTTGGGATACTACTCTAGTAAGCCATCACCAAATGGTAAATGGTTCGAGACCATATGATAAAGTAACTGGTGGAAAAACAGGCTTTGTTAATGAATCGAAACAAACATTGGCAACAACTGCTGAAAATGAAGAATTGAATTTAGTAGCTATTGTATTAAAAGGAAACTTCAAGCGGGATGTGTATAAGGATACTAAGGATTTATTAGACTATGGTTTTAATCAATATACGCATAAAGTGATTCCTGCTGGAAAGTCATATTTTGTTAACGGGTTAACCTATGAAACAACGAAGGAAGAAAAAATCACCATTCCTCGCTCAAAAGGAGAGGAAGAAATAACCTCGTCGGGTCTATTAATGATTGAAGATGATAACGGAGATATTCTTCAATCTATACAACTTGCAAAAGTTATGCCAGCAGAGGAAACATTTAAAGTAGATACTTCTGATCAAGTGGTAAGAGAAGAAGAGAAATCATCTTTTCCAGCAATTGTTTTAATCATTCCAATAGCTTTATGTTTTGTGTTTTATATGAAAAGAAGAACAATTAGACGTTAAAGAGAAAAAGAGATTGGGGCATAAGTATTTCAGTCGTCCAATCATACGAATATACCAAATGGAAGATACAGATGATCAATTTTGAGGTGTATTTCTAAAATCATGTGGCGATATGACAGTTTTTGGTATCGTTATTGGTATAAATTAAGAAACTTGCCAGAATTATTGGCAAGTTTCTTAATTTAGGAATACAAAACTATTATTTATATAAAAGCTTAGTTGTGTGGAACCGGTTCATCGTAATGAATGAAAAGGAGGAGCTCTTGGATTCTTTTATCATTAGGATGTAACCAGTGACTGGGAATTAAGCGAAGATTTTCCGGCTATATGTAAAATGGAGCTCGTTTCGGGGAAAATAAGGGTAGAAATTCCGGATAAGTAAAGCAGAATCGCTTATTTTCGCATTTTTCTCATCGATAGGCGACATTCCTCCGTCTATTTTATCCTTTTTTCATAATAATTAGTAAATAAGCGGAATTAATCCTTTTATTTTTCAACTCAGATGCCCTCTACTGGTAAGTATCGAACCTTTACTAGCCTTAAATAATTTAGCTCACGAAAGTATTCTTTATTTAAGTTAAAATTAGACATTTATCATCTATTTCGTTATATCCCAGTCATCAAAGCAGCCTCACTATGATAAGAAAATAAAAAACCGGGAAATCCCGGTTTTTTTATTTATACATGTTTGCTATATTTTTTTGTAATTCTGTGTCTTCTAAATACTCATCATAATTCATTTGCTTGTCAACAAGTCCATTAGGGGTAATCTCTATAATTCGATTCGCAATCGTTGACACGAATTGGTGGTCATGAGAAGTGAAAATTAATGAACCTTTAAAGTTTATTAACCCATTATTTAAAGCCGTGATGGATTCTAAATCTAAATGGTTAGTAGGCTCATCTAATAGAAGAACATTGGCACCACTTAGCATCATTTTAGATAACATACAACGAACTTTTTCACCACCGGATAATACACTTGGCTTTTTCAATACTTCTTCACCAGAGAACAGCATACGTCCTAAGAATCCTCTTAAGAAACTTTCTGTTTGGTCATTTGGAGAATATTGACGTAGCCAGTCAACAAGTGTAGCATCATCCTCTTTAAAATACTCAGAGTTTTCAGCTGGGAAATAGCTTTGAGAAGTGGTTACTCCCCATTTATAGGTGCCACTATCTGGCTCCAATTCACCTGCTAAAATACGGAAAAGCGTTGTTTTAGCAATTTCATTTGGACCAACTAGCGCAATCTTATCATCCTTATTCATTATAAAACTTACATTATCAAGTACTTTAACTCCATCAATTGTTTTTGATAAGTTTTCTACTCTTAATAAGTCATTACCGATTTCACGCTCTGGTGTAAAGGCTACATATGGGTATTTTCTAGATGATGGTTTAATGTCATCTAAAGAAATTTTGTCTAACAATTTCTTTCTAGAAGTCGCCTGTTTTGATTTAGAAGCATTTGCACTAAAACGAGCAATAAAGTTTTGAAGTTCTTTGATTTTTTCTTCTTTCTTTTTGTTCGCATCATTTGCCATTCTAGAAGCTAATTGACTGGATTCATACCAGAAGTCATAGTTACCAACATAGATTTGAATTCTGCTAAAGTCTAAATCGGCAATATGTGTACAAACTTTGTTTAAGAAATGTCTGTCATGAGATACAACGATGACAGTATTTTCAAAGTTAATTAAAAATTCTTCTAACCATTTAATCGCATTGATATCAAGGTGGTTAGTAGGCTCATCCAATAGAAGAACATCCGGTTCACCGAAAAGAGCTTGTGCAAGTAAAACCTTCACTTTATCTGAACCATTTAATTCTGCCATAGTTTTATAATGAAGATCTTCGCCGATACCTAAACCTTTTAAAAGAATAGCTGCCTCAGATTCTGCTTCCCAACCATTAAGCTCAGCGAATTCACCTTCAAGCTCAGCTGCTTTCATGCCATCTTCATCTGTGAAATTTTCTTTCATATAAATAGCATCTTTTTCCTGCATTACTTCATATAATCTAGCGTGACCCATAATTACTACTTTAAGCACTTCATGCTCTTCGTATTCAAAGTGGTTCTGCTTCAATACCGCAAGTCTTTCACCAGGTCCTAAAGAAACATTTCCTGATTGTGCTTCTAGCTCACCAGAAAGAATTTTTAGGAAAGTAGACTTCCCAGCACCATTTGCTCCAATTAATCCATAGCAATTTCCAGGTGTGAATTTAATATTAACATCTTCAAATAATTTACGATCACCATATCGAAGACCTACATTCGTAACTGTTATCATTTAAAATCCTCCAAACTACAATATCCATAAAATTATACCATTATTAGAATGGAAGCGCGAATTATTTTCGCAAAACTTAAGAACTTACCAATAATATTATTGCTTTTATATGAAAATCAATTATTTGCTCCGATTTAATAGAGGTAGAGCCTAAGATATAATGTACGAAAACAAAAATATGAAATATGCCTGATAGTAAAAAGGGAAAATGTTTACGATAATAAGATGATAGGGTAAAAAACAATCAAAAAATAAAGGGTTTTCTTTTTTTGAATAGAATGTATAATGAAGAGCTATTATACTGGTATTTAGCTAGTAAATGTAGCGACAAAAAGACAGTCTAAAATTATTTATGATTTGTTCATAATTTCTTCATAAATTTCTAGTACACTAAAACTATTATAAGAAGTAAAGGGGTAGTTATGATGGCTAAAAAGCAGTTAGTTGATTTGGTTAATAGAATGAAAAAATCCGGTATCAAAATTAGCTTTACTAAGCCAAGATCTCAGTTTTCCGTAGCAATTCAACAGAATAATAAATTAACAACTACAACAAATTAGTAGTGTATTCTATTAAAATTTGTTTAGGTAACATTACATAGTATTTTTGAAATGATTCGTTAAAAAGAACAAGTGTATTATTTTATCCACTAATCAATTGTTAAAAAATGTTCATTTTTTCACAATATAATTGATATTTCCTTTTGTATAATAGCAATATACAGAAAGGAAGGTATCACAATGGAAATACACCCAATCGATAAAGCAATCAACTATGCGCTGAAAAAGAAAGAAACAATTGATGAATCTTTTTTGCGCTATTTTGTAAAGGCGATTTTAGCAGGAATTTACATCGGCTTTGCGTTAATGTTATGTTATCGTTTAGCACAACCTTTTTTTGATGTTCATTCACCTGCAACGTATATGATGACTAGTTTATTTTTTGGGATGGCGCTTGTACTAATTTCTTATGGTGGAGGAGAATTATTCACTGGAAATACGATGGCTTTTGCAATGAGTACTTTGTCTGGAGCAACTAGTTGGAAGGATACTATTTATAATTGGGTCACTACTTATTTTGGTAATTTGGTTGGTGCATTATTTTTTGCTTTATTAATCTATTACTCCGGATTATTTAGCCTAGCACCTAAAACAACTTGGCTTATGGATGTTGCCAATTCAAAAATGAGTGCTTCCACGATAGAATTATTTATTAGGGGTATCTTGTGTAACTGGTTAGTTTGTTTAGCTATTTGGATACCGATGAATATTAAAGGCGATGTCGGAAAAATAATGGCTACTTTATTAATAGTATTTTCCTTTATGATCTCAGGTTATGAGCATAGTGTAGCAAATATGGCACTTTTCTCTATTTCATTAATAGTTCCACATCCAGAAACAATTACGGTTGCAAATGCCATGCATAACCTTATTCCGGTTACAATTGGGAATATTGTTGGGGGAGCATTCTTTGTAGGTGCACTTAACTTATATATTTTTCCTAAGAAAAAAGGTAAACCAAAAGATTCTGCTTTGCATGTAGCTACATCTAGATCTATTGCAAAGTAAGGCTAATTTTGTTTGTTACGCCATAAGTAAAACTGTCGAAAAACATAATCCAGTATGTTTTTCGACAGCCGCTATCCTAAATGACTCATGCTTAATGAAAAAATTAATCCCACACATGCAACAAATCCTACGGTTGGTCCTCCTTGTTCAAACGCTTCAGGCAGCATCGTTGAGCAAACCATCGCAATTAATCCACCAGCCCCAAATGACTGTATGCAAGAGAGCATAGCAGGAGAGGCGTCTTCTAAAAATAAATATCCAATGGAGCTACTAATAGCTGAAATGATAATGACACTGCTCCAAAGTGTTAAAATTTTTTTGTTTGAATATTGATCTTTTTTTAATCCCACTGTTGAAGAGAGGGATTCTGGAAAGTTGCTAATAAAAATGGCAATTAAAAAAAGAAGATCTACTTTATGGGTATATAACAAGCTAAGACCAATAATCATGGACTCAGGAATGGCGTCCATTAATGTACCAACAAAAATAGCCAAACCAGAATGTCCCTCCGGATTTTTATGTGATCGTTTCCGGTTAGAACCGCCTTTTTGATAAAGAATAATTTCAATAATGGTAAATAAACAGGCTCCTGCTAAAAAAGCGATAGCAGTAGTTAACATTCCACTTTTATTTACAGATTCTATTAAAAGCTCAAAGGAAGAGGCACCTATTAAAATTCCTGTTCCAAGAGCCATAAAATATGCAATAACTCTTTTGGGAATGGATAGAAATAATCCTGTGACAGAACCTGCAAGTAATGAAAAGCTTGCAATTGCTCCCCACATTGCTGCTTCTAGCATGTTGAAAAACTCCTTTTCCCCTAATTTTATAAACCGCCACTGATGAAATTACTCTAAATTATTTGCATTTTTTTGGAGGAATATGCACGCTTATCTTTTTAAATAACCTTTTCCGGTTGCAAATATGCATTTTCTTGATTGGATATAGTTGGAATAAATATTGATAGAAATTTCCGCACCCTCTTTATGATAGTTGTCCATACTTTTTTTAGACTTGTACATAGGATAGTAGGGATTAACGGTTGGAGGTGTGATAAATGTCTGTTAATAATAATTTTTATCATCAATGTTCTAAAGGTGTTGGTAGATGTGTGCGTATCCGAACTCATAATGGAGATGTTCATACAGGAATTATCGAAAGAGTAACCCAAAATAAAGTCTATATAAGACCGATTGGCGGAAACAGAAGAGGTTATGGTGGATTTGGTTATGGATTTAGACGTGGTTATAGACCTGGCTGGGGTTGGGGCTGGGGTGCCGCAGCTGTTGGTGTTTCCTTAGGATTAATTGCTGCCTTAGCCTTTATACCTTTCTTTTGATCAAAAAACAGAAAGATTCCTTTAAGGAAGGAATCTTCCTACATAATTAACACTTATTTTATCTTTTTTTCTGAGCGCCCAAACAGGACAATCTCTAGACTCATATGATGCTTATGTGTATGAGGGAGGTGGAATAAATGAGTGGTGGCCCAGCAGTTGGTTTTGGTGGAGGATTTGCTCTACTAGTAGTGCTATTCATTTTATTAATAATTGTAGGTTCTAGTTACGTTGGTTTTGCATATTAACAAAGATAGAAAAAAGGAGTGTTTTATAAATGAATTACGGTTATGGATATAATTCTTGTGGTTGCGGTTATGCTGCACCTGCTGCAGCTCCAGTAGCTTCTTGTGGTGGTTTTGGTAATGGATTTGTATTGATTGTTGTACTATTCATTCTTTTAATCATCGTTGGAGCAGCTTGGCTATAAGTTAGGAGAGAAACGACAATAGGATAATTGGCTTTCTGTAAATGGAAGAAGCTAAGATTATCTGTTTATAAAAAATATTATAGCAGCCTGATTGTACCGAACTATTTTAAAGGGGGGAGAATCAGGCTGCTTATTAAATAAAGACCATTCTAAATCTTAGACAGTTTGTCTGAATCTATTATGGTTGGACAAGCATTTGCTATAGTTTGATTCATTCAAAATTTGTATAATTAATGATACAATGTTAAAAAGAAACGCTCGGAGTAAAGTGGGGAGAATGTAATGATGATGAATCAGGCGCGCAGTATTTTAAAAGAATACTTTGGATATGACCATTTTAGAAAAGGACAGGAAGATATTATTCAGCATTTGTTAAATGGTGAAAATGTTGTAGGCATTATGCCAACTGGTGGAGGTAAATCGATTTGTTACCAAGTACCTGCAATGCTTTTCCCTGGTTTAACAGTGGTAATTTCTCCACTGATTTCTTTAATGAAGGATCAGGTGGATGCATTAACCGAAGTTGGAATTCCTGCTACTTTTATCAATAGTACATTACATCATGAAGAGGTACAGGAAAGAGTATATGATATAAAAAACGGACACTATAAATTGCTTTATATTGCACCAGAACGACTAGAAGCAGATTATTTTATGGATATATTAAAGGAAGTCACCATCTCCTTTATTGCAGTAGATGAAGCGCATTGTATTTCCCAATGGGGACATGATTTTCGCCCAAGCTATGCGAAGATTGGCTATATGATTAATAAATTATCGGAAACACCCCTTGTAGCAGCTTTGACAGCAACCGCAACCCCAAAAGTTCATGAGGATATATGTCATTTATTACATATTCCATGGGAAAATACTGTGAAGACAGGTTTTTCCCGTGAAAACTTATCCTTTTCAATTATAAAAGGGCAGGACAAAGGAAAATTTCTTGAATCCTTCCTAAAGAAAAACAAAGACGAATCAGGGATTATTTATGCGGCAACAAGACAAGAAGTCGAAAAGCTCTATGATCGTCTATCGAAGAAGGGATATTCTGTTTCAAAATATCACGGGGGAATGAGTGATTTACAAAGAGAAGCGGAACAACAAGCATTTATTAAAGATGATGTATCGATTATGATTGCAACAAATGCTTTTGGCATGGGGATTGATAAAAGTAATATTAGATATGTTATTCATTATCAGCTTCCTAAAAACATGGAAGGGTATTATCAAGAAGCGGGGAGAGCAGGGCGTGATGGATTACCAAGTAAGTGTATTTTATTGTATTCCGCACAGGATATTCGCATTCAGCGTTTTTTGATTGATCAGACCATTAATGATCCAGATAAACAAAAGCAAGATATTGATAAATTACAATCCATGATTAATTTTTGTCATACGGAAGATTGTTTGCAAGAATATATTTTGCATTACTTTGGGGAAGAACATACGGAAAAATGTGGCCAATGCTCCAACTGTACCGATGAGAGAAGCGTCATTAATGTAACAGTCGATGCTCAAAAGGTATTGTCATGCATGATTCGAATGGGTGAAAGATTCGGTAAAACAATGATTGCACAGGTTTTAACTGGCTCGAAGAACAAGAAATTAATAGATTTCCATTTAGATCGTATAAAAACCTATGGTCTTATGAAAGAGCGATCAGCAAAAGAAATTAGTGACTTTATCGAATTTCTCATTTCCGAACAATATATCGATGTAAGTTCAGGGTCAATGCCAATATTAAAAGTGTCTAATAGAGGAAAAGAGGTTCTTTTAGGCAAAGAAACAGTTGAACGAAAAGAACAAGTAGTGACGGTCAAAGTATCTGAAAATAATGCTCTATTTGAGTATCTAAGAAGTATACGTAAACAATTAGCAGAGGCAGAAAACGTTCCTCCTTTTGTAGTTTTTTCTGATCAAACTTTAAGAAGTATCTCCCTAACAATGCCTGTCACGCACGAGGAGTTTCGTGAAATAAAGGGAATTGGAGATCATAAACTACAAAAATATGGTGATATTATGATAGAGCATATCATAAAGTTCAAAACAAACCAGCATGAATTATCTATAGGAGAAGATAGTAATACAGCAGAATTGGATACCAACAGAGAAAAACGAGTGAAAAAAAGTGTAGAAAATTCCCATTTACTAACGTTAGATTTATGGAAAAGTGGATTAACCATTAAGGAAATTGCAAAAGAAAGAGAATTAAATGTGCAAACGGTAGAAAATCATCTCTTGCGTTGTGGGGAAGAAGAGTTGATTGTTGATTGGTCTACATTTCTTAAGCCAGAAGAACAGGCGATGATTTCTGATGCTATTCAAAAGGTAGGCAGTGACAAACTAAAACCGATTAAAGAAGAACTTCCAGATGAAATTAGTTATTTTATGATCAAAGTTGCTATAATGCTAGAAAAGCGTAAGCAGAAAATTTTACATTAATAAAAAAAGTCAATGATGGATTTGGTATCCTTCATTGACTTTTTTCTTATAAGCTGTTTTGTAAGGTTTCTTTTATTTTGCTCATACATGCTTGCAATTGTTGAATCGAAGGGAAAGTAGCTTGTGCCAGCAGTTCATTTCCGCCGCCTTTCCCTTCGAATTCTTGGATGATTTCCCGAAGCAGTTTTCCACAATGAAGGGAATAATCGCCATTATGCTGTAGGAGTATTTTTTTGTCTATTTCAGAGCTAAATAAAATGATATGGCTAGACTTTTGCAGTAGATATTTAGCTAGTGTAGACAAGTCTTTCATTGTTTTCTCTTCGAATGGAAGGAAGATAACTTTTTCGTTATGGTCTGCAAGGATTTGTTCAGCATGAAACGAAGTATTTTCTGCCTTCAAAATGTCTAATTCTCGATTCACCGCTTTTTTTTCTAATTCTAGCTTACTAACACGATCTTGGAGTTGTTGTTTATTCGTTTTGAAATGGTTGCTTAATTCATCTAGTATCAATTGGGAGGATTGATAGTCAGTGATTGCTCTCCAACCACTTAGGAAAAACACTCTTGTCTGTCCACGATGTTTTTCTGTCTTTATTAATTTTATACAGCTTAATTCACCTGTTCTTTGTACATGGGTCCCAGCACAGGCAGAATAATCAATTCCATCAATTTCTACAATACGTATATCACCTGTTACTTTGGGGAGTTTTCTTAATGGAAATTTGCTAACTTCTTCATGGGTAGTAAAATATGTTTTGATTTCTAAATTATTCATAATATATGTATTACATTTATGCTCAATAGTATCTATTTGCTCTTTCGTTAATTCGCTTGTATCCACATCTATTGTTGTATAATCCTTCCCCAAATGAAAGCTCACTGTCGGAATATGATAAAGCTCATCTAGAACTGCTGATAAAAGATGTTGAGCTGTATGCTGCTGCATATGATCAAATCTCCTGTTCCAGTTTAGTTCACATTCAACATGCTTAGTTTCTGGTTTTTTTTCAACAAGGTGATAAATTTGATTGTCTTTAATCTGTACATCTATTACATGAATTCCATCTATTGTACCAGTGTCTGAGGGCTGACCTCCTCCTTCTGGATAAAAGGCAGTTTCTTCTAAAATGACAAAAATTTGATTATCTCTTTCTATTATTTCTTCTATATTTGTTGACCATTTTGTTTCATATGGCGTTGCATAATACAATTTAGTAGACATTTGCGGCTCCTTTATTAATGTTTTCCCTCATTTTATCACAGTTAGTAGCTCTGAAAACAGAGTTATTAGGCATGTGGGGGGGAGTTTGGCATTAAAGGATAGCTGATTGGCTGATATATTGAAATTTTGGCTGAAAAGATTTGGCATTTGGCTGATATATCGAAAGTTTGGCTGAAAAGTTGTGCAATTTGGCTGATATATTGAAAATTCGGCTGATATACTTGAATGTTCAGCTCATTCAATAAATTTTTGAATGAAATTTTTACTAATGTGTATTAGACCATTAGTTTTTAAGGGAAATGATTGATATTAATGCTGTATTCGTACTGTTAAAACGAGAAAAAACCTTTCGAACACATAATTATTGGATGTACTGGCAATAATAAATAAAAAAGGGGGCGCTCATATGTTTTTTAATCGTAAAGGTGCGGAAGAAAAACCAGAAGAGATATTATTGAGCATGGAAGTATATGCATGCAATTCATGCAATGGCTGGATGAGAAAGGATTTTGCAACAGAGGATCTTCTTTGTCCATTATGTGGAGATCAAACATCGGTCGAAATGAGAGAGCTTCCGCAAATTAGTAATTAATCTTTAAATAGTTTTACCCTAACAATCAGTGTGGACGAATAATATCCCACTGATTGGGTTTTATTTTCAAGTACAAAGAACACACACATCCTCGTCGAAAAACTTACCTAAACATATCCTTCTTTCATTTACCGCTCTTATCCATCTCTATTTCTATCAACAGTTTTCTCATTTCCTTCTTATATGTTAGGTGGTCATTGTGGCTAATTTGTGAATGAATTGTCGAAAAGTACTTTCTTATCTGTATTATTTGATTTACAATCAAATAGAATACCATCCTACTAATGTGTTCCTTTTCTAGGACTTCTGGGGTGTATTATTTTTAGGAAAGATTAGGAGGATTTTTGTTGTATAACTCCATTTTGATTTTTATTAGTATCCTAATTGTATATATGGCATGCTATTCATCCTTTGATTTATTTCAATTGGTAAAAAACGGGGAGAAAAATAGTAGGTTTTTATTTTTAGCAAGTACATTTACGATGGGATTTGGATTTTGGATTTTAAGCTTTATTGATATGATGATTACAAATGTTTATGCTACCGCAAACTACAATATCCCTATTACTATCTTATCGATGGTAGTTGGTATTTGTTTTAGTGGAATGGCATTTTATGCGTTATTAGATAAGGAAAAGAAGAAAAGAAGAATCTACGTATCAGCATTCTTTTTCTGTTTATCTTTATTATCTGTGTCCATCATTGGCTTTTATTCCATTGGCAGCAAAGTATATTATCAAATTCCGCAATTATTAGTAAGTTTTATTTTATTGTTTATTGGCTTTTTCATTTCCATTTGGCTTTCTTTTTACCCTGTTAAGATTCCAACATCTTTAAAAAAATGGGTACGAGCCTTATGCAGTTTACTGATGACTTGCGTTTGTTTGGTCAGCCACTTTATTTTATTGTCCAATATTAGTTCCCCGGTAATTACGGTGGCAAGAGATTCCTATGAAAGTAGCTTTATTATTTACATTGCATTATTTGTATCGTTGCTAGTATTAGGTGGATTAATTGGAACAAGTACTTTAATTGGGGAACGAACGGATGTAGGAGCGGTTAATGTAAGAGATATGCAGCATGCACTGGATGAATCTGCAATCGTCGCTTTTACAGATAATAATGGCATTATTACATATGTAAACGATAAATTTATAGAAGTATCGAAATATAGCCGTGAAGAATTACTTGGACAAAATCACCGGATCCTTAATTCGGGACATCATTCCCCTGAGTTTTTCCGTGAATTATGGAAGACAATTAAGAACGGGCAAATCTGGAAAGGGGAAATCCTTAATAAAGCGAAGGATGGTACTCTTTACTGGGTGGATACAGTTATTGTCCCTTTTTTAAATAAAGAGGGAGCTCCTTATCAATATGTTGCTATTAGACGTGACATAACGGAGCAAAAGATGGTACAGCATCAATTAGAAGAGTCTGTTCGTGAGGTTAGTGATATTACATATGCGTTAGAACAATCAAGTATTATCGCTTTTACGGATAAAAGGGGAATCATTACAAAGGTTAATTCAAAATTCTGTGAGATATCTGGCTATAGCCGCCAAGAATTGATCGGGAATACACACCGAATTGTTAATTCAGGCTATCATTCTAAAGAGTTTTTCCGAAATGTTTGGCAAACGATAGGAAAAGGGCAGATTTGGAAAGGGGAAATCCGCAATAAAAGGAAAGATGGCACCTATTATTGGGTAGATACAACCATCGTACCCTTTTTAGATAAAAATAATAAACCGTATCAATATTTAGCGATTAGAAATGATATTACGGAAAAGAAAAGAACAGAAGAAGTACTACATCGACAAGATAAATTGGCAGCTGTTGGTCAATTAGCAGCAGGTGTTGCCCATGAAATTCGTAATCCGCTAACTTCTATTAAAGGATATGCAGAGTTTTTAAGCATGGATGAAACGGAAAAAGACAGGCAGGAATACTTTGATATCATATTAGACGAAATCGAAAGAGTAAACTCGATAGTGGAAGAATTTATGGTTCTTTCTAAGCCGACTGTATCTGTATTAGAAAAGAGACCATTACTCCCAATCATTGATAATGTTGCATCTATTTTAGATTATCAGCTACGGAAAAATAAAATCCAATTGCATCGCAACTATGAAGAACATAATCTTCTTGTAGAATGTGATGAGAATAAATTAAAACAAGTTTTTTTAAATTTTATTAAAAACGCAGTAGAAGCCATGCCGAACGGTGGTTCTATTGATGTTACGGTAAAAAGAGAAAAGGATAACATTAATATTGTAATCAAAGATACTGGAATAGGGATGGAGAAAGAGCAATTAAAGAAATTAGGAGAACCATTTTTCACAACTAAAAAGGACGGAAATGGATTAGGTTTAATGGTAAGCTTTAAAATCATCGAAAATCTAAACGGAAAAGTATATATAGACAGTGAACTAAATAAAGGAACAAGTTTTTATATAACATTACCAGCAGTTGATGAAGAAAAAAAGGGTTAAAAAAGCATTAGTAAATTACGATTTCTTTAAATAAATACAGGTTGTTGTTGTATGATTATTCTGACGATTCGTATTCTGTTTGTTAATGGATTGTCATATAAGTAATCGAATTAACAACTCCCTGTTCTTTTTTTTGCGATTTTTCATGGTAAGATTATACCTGTTAGCTCAACTGGAGCTATTCGAGGAGGTATAAAAATGAAAAAAATCTTTTCTATTATAACTTGTGCATCATTACTTACAACAGCTGCTCCGTTTGTAGGTGCGGAAGAAGTCAAAGTAGAAAAAGGAGATACCCTTTGGTCCATTTCACAGAAGAAAAATGTTAGTGTGAACGAATTGAAAAAATGGAATAACTTAGAAAGTGATCTCATCAAAGTAAATGATACACTAATACTTCAAAAAGTGAAGAATTATAAAGTTAAAGCAGGAGATAATCTTTGGAAGATTTCTCAAAAATATAATACAACAGTTGAACAAATAAAGAGCTGGAATAAACTTAAAAGCGATACAATACATAAAGGTGACGTATTGATTGTTTCAAAAAGTAAAGTTTCAAAGGAAAGTCAAAGTAAAACTGCTACAGCAACCGTCCAAAATACAGTAAAAGCAGAAAAAACTGTAAAAGCGGCAAATACAGTTAAGACCGAAACGACTAAAAAGACAAACTCAGAAACAAGCTCAAAGGAAATTACTGTAACAGCAACTGCTTATACGGCTGATTGTAAAGGGTGTTCTGGTATTACGGCAACAGGGATTAATTTAAAGGATAACCCGAATAAAAAGGTTATTTCTGTTGATCCGAATGTAATCCCTCTTGGTTCAACAGTATATGTTGAAGGATATGGTACAGCAATTGCTGGAGACACTGGTGGAGCGATTAAAGGGAATAAAATTGATATACATGTGGCAACGACTTCTGAAGCATTAAACTGGGGAAGAAAACAAGTATCTGTCAAAATTCTTGACTAAATAAAAAAAGGATTGTCTGTAAGGATTTAGCCTCCTAACGAAAGGAGGTTCATCCTTAAGGACAGTCCTTTTTCCTATTGAAAATCTCTTTATTTATTAATTGTTTCATCCTTTTCTGATTGTAGAAAGAATCGATGAATTGGCTGTGCAATACTTTTAACATTATTTTCTATTTTTTCAGCTAGATAATGAACTCTTTCAAAGAGAATTTCCTTCATATGTTCTATTTGTCGGCTCAATTTATTAACATTACCATTCGTTTCTTCCATGCTTTCAAGGATCGTTTGGTGGAATACTTCTTGGAGATCAAGTTTTTCTGAAATGTTATGATAGCTAGTTTCTGTTGTGTCAAATTTCGTTTTCATTTCAGCAGCAAGGTGATTAAATTCATCCATTTTCTGTGAGATTAAGGAAATGTCCTGTTCCTGAAACGATAATTGATCAAATAGCGCTGTATGTCGAAGAGATTCTTCTTTCATTATTTCCTTTTGCTCTTTTGAAAGTAAGAAAAGGGAATTCAGCTGTTCTTCTATTTTTGACGTTTCCTGATCTAATGCAGCAAGCCTTGTTAATAATTCTTTTGTCACCGAATCGTTAAGCTCCATTTTGGAACTAATGGCATTGATTTGCCTAAAATGCTCTTCCTGTTTCTCGAAGGAATCTTCCTGGAATTTCGTTACCAAAGTGGATAAATTTTCACTTTGACGTTGTTGATTTAGTAAATAATCTTGTAAATAATTATGTTGAAAGCGTGATTGGTTATTCAATGATTCTGCAGGAAGCTTTGGAAGATAAACCTTAGAGGAAGGTTCCGTATGATCGTTTGTAGGCATTTTACTCCTCCTTTCATCCTTCTTTATCCTATTTAGACGAAAGAGAAAGGGTGCAGAGTGAAATGATTTTGAAATAGAAGAAAATAGAAAATATCTACATCGAACAAACAACTTGGGTCTGTAAGTACTTTCTATTTTCTTCTACTATGATTACATAAAAGGAGGAATTCCTTTACTTATTTCTGCTAATATTGATGTAATCGAGGCGATATCTTGATCGTCAATATTAAAGGTTTGCCTAATCTTATTTTCTAAATCTTTACTAACTCTTCGTTTTCCGACTTCCACCAAGGCAATTAATGCAAAGCTACAATTCAAAACACGGGCAAAGTCTCTTTGTGTCATTTCATAATTTTTTCTAATAAATTTTATGATTTCTTTATTCATAGTCCACCTCATTTAATTAAATATAAGCATAAATAAGAAAGACGAAAAGAAGAATGCAAGATACGTGCATTATAGATGATATTAAGGAAAATGTAAATATATTAAGCTAGTAATATGAATTGTTTCTATACATTTGAGGAGGATTACAATAAAAAAATAATAATTTAGAAAATTTGTTTAAATTAACTAAATTGCTTTGCATTTATTATATAATGAATCCAATGACATATAAAAATAGACCAATTAATATGATGTAATAACATGAAATGTGATAAAAAGTAACAATGGAGGAAAAAAATAAATTATTGGAGGAATGTTGATGTCTTCCGATCATTATACCGTTATTGATTCCGTTATTAAAGAGAATAACAACAGCTATTTAGCTACTATTGTAAAGGTAGAAGGTTCAGCCTATCGTAAAGAAGGAACCATGATGTTCATCTCGGATAAGGGGATGGAAACAGGCTTGCTTAGTGGTGGTTGCGTGGAGCAGGACTTACTTGCAAGGATTGAGATCCAGAAGGAAATGCAACCATTCATGATGGAATATGATTTACGTTCCGAAGATGATTTATCTTGGGGGCAAGGAATCGGCTGTGACGGCAAAATATTTATTATGGTTGAGCCAATTACGACGGAAACAAGATTGCTTTTCCAAGAAATAAACAGCTATTTAAAAAAGGGAATTACAATCACACTTGTTAAAAAATTTAACAAGTCAAATAAACAGATGGAGAATTTTATTTTCGGTAAAACAGATGAGAATGCAAATATGTCATCCTTTCAAAAATATGAAGCGAATTTTGATGGGGAGATATTCTCGTTCATCCAGACTATACATCCTCAGCCCAAATTAATCATCTATGGCGCAGGACCAGATGCAAGGCCAGTCGTAAATTTTGCAAGTAAAGCAGGATTCTATGTAATTTTATCTGATTGGCGACAAGCCTATTGTTCAAAAGAAAATATTCCCAACGCCAACGAATATATCATTGGAACTCCAAATGAAGCGATGGCTGAAATAAAGCCTACGGAACATGATTTTGTCATTACAATGACTCACAGCTTCCTGAAGGATCAAGAAATAGTTGATTACTTCCAACAAAAGAAGCTGAACTACCTAGGACTTCTCGGTTCAAAAAAAAGGTCAGAAAGATTATTAGCTGGAAAAAAGAAACAAGAGTGGATCCATTATCCAGTTGGTTTACCTATCCATTCAGAAAGCCCGGAAGAGATTGCAATTAGTATTGTGGCCGAATTAATTAAGATAAAAAATAAGACAATGTCTAAAAAAAGGATCATGCTATGATTACAGCCATATATCTAGCTGCTGGAAAAAGCAGCCGAATGGGGGAGCCTAAATTATCATTACCTTTTGGCAAGGATACCATTGGAAATGCCGCTCTAACTGAAATACTTGCAACTCCTTGTATTGATTATGTTCTAGTCATTGTTCAACCTACTGACCATTTAAGCTGGATATCAACTGAAAATAGTAACTTATTAAATGGAAAAAAAGGCGAAGTAATAAAATGTAAGGAAGCAAATAAAGGGCAATCCTATTCTTTACAAGCAGGATTTGCAGCCGCAATCGAAAAAAAGTTTGAAAAAATGCTTGTATGCTTAGCAGATCAGCCCTTTGTAACGTCAAGTATGCTTAGTAAAATAGTGGAAACACCATTCTATCCACCGAAGGAAGAATATGTGGCAAGTATGAATGATGGGGTGCTCATGCCACCTATTCTATTTCATCAAACTGTATATGAAAAAATCAATCAACTAAAAGGGGATGCTGGAGCTAGAAAATTATTAAAAAAGGGACTTTTACATGGAAAAAAGATTGAATTTTCAAACGATATTCATTTTATAGATATCGATACAAAAATAGATTATGACAAAGCGTTAGCAAGGAGGAAATAAAAATGAAAATTTCTGCCGATGCCTATCCAACCACTGTCGAGATGCCCAGAACTTTATCTGCCATTCATAATCTAAGAAATCAACATAATCGTATAATTTCTGGTGGAACGATTCTCCAAATTAATTGGGAGGCAGGTGTTGAAAAACCAGAGCATCTTATCAGTACAGAAAAACTTTCCGAATTAAAAGGAATTTCAGAAGTCCAGTTAGATGGAGAGCCAGCTTTAAAAATCGGTGCAGCAATGACGATTTCTGATTGCTTGCATAACATCTCGATTCAAAAGAATGCCTCGATTCTTGCTGAAGCTTGTGAAAAAATTGCTGCTCCAGCAGTTCGAAACCGGGGCACAATTGGTGGAAATATATGCAGTAAAATAGGTGACACTATACCAGCTTTATTGGTTTTAGAAGCCCAACTATCCTTTTACAATGGTGAACAGGAAAACATGATTTCTTTAAGAGAATGGCTAACAAAGCCAAATCCTCCGTCCTCTGAATTGTTAACAAATATATACATTCCTATTCATACCTTGAATAAACCTGGTTCTTCTTTTTTCAGAAAGATTGGCAGGCGCGAGAGCTTTACAGCAGCCATTATTTCTATCGCAGGCTATATAGAGTATGAAGAAAACAATATTAAAACGGCAAGGCTTGCGATTGGCGGAGGCTCTCATCTCCCTTGTCGGCTTTCCATAGCTGAAAAAGAGATTAATAAAGCAGCAAATGGCATCGATTGGTCATTTTTATCTCAAGTGATTCAAGATGATTTTTCATCCTATACAGATCCATTTATAACAGTAGAATACCGTAAAAAAGTTGCTGCAAACCTGTTTATTGCATGGATAAAAGATATTCTAAAGGAGCAAGGAAAGGAGTAAACCTATGGTTCTTGATATAACTAGTGCAGGCGCCAGATGGAAAATCCGACGAGACGGCGAACCAAAAGTAACAGGGAGACTCAAATATTTAACCGATATGTCTTTCCCGCAAATGCTGTATGGAACGGTGCTTAGAAGCGAGCATCCCCATGCCAAGATTGAATCCATCGATACAAAAGAAGCAGAAGAGTTACCAGGTGTCGCTTCCGTTATTACGTATAGAGATGTTCCTGGATTAAATGGTTTTGGCATTGTCATACAGGATCAACCCGTTCTTTGCGAAGATAAAGTGAGATATGTAGGGGATGCCGTTGCAGCTGTAGCCGCTGAAACAAAGGAAATAGCTCAAAAGGCAATCTCATTAATCAAAGTAAAGTATACACCATTACAACCGGTAACAGATCCGGAAGAGGCGTTAAGAGACACTACAATTAAATTACATAAAGATGGCAATCTACTTCATCAGGCTGCTTTTCAGAAGGGAGAACGGCAGATAGAAAAGAGTTTTAAAGACTGTGCATTTATCGTTGAAGAAATATACCATACACCAAGGCAAATGCATGCGTATATGGAGACAGAAGGCGGAGTAGCTGTTCCTGGTAGTGATGGCGGAATTACCGTTTATGCACCGACACAGCATGGGTTTAAAGATCAATTACAGCTTTCTAGAATTCTTTCTATTCCACCAGAAAAAATCCGTATTATTTCAAGTCCAATTGGAGGTTCCTTCGGAGGAAAGGATGAACTGAATATACAGCCTTATATCACCATCCTGGCCTTAAAAACAAAACGACCGGTAAAGATTCATCAATCAAGAAGAGTTTCTATTAAAGCGGGCTTAAAAAGACATCCAATGAAAATATATATGAAGACAGGAACCGATACAGGAGGAAAGCTACTTGCACATCAAGTGAAAATTTTCGCGGATACAGGTGCTTACGCCACTTTAGGTCCGGCTGTTTTAGATTTCGCTGTAGAGCATAGCGCTGGTCCTTATCGTATAGAGAATGTGGATGTAAAGGGGTATTCCATTTACACAAATAACGGAGTCGCCGGTGAATTTAGAGGATTTGGCGGAAATCAAATAACGTTTGCTTTAGAAACACAGATAGAGCGTTTAGCAGAAAAAATTGGTATATCCTCAACGGAATTCCGCATGAAAAATTTGCGTCAAACAGAGGATCCTGGACCAGTTGAACAACCCATAGTTCCTACAGATGGGGCAAAAGCTGTTCTAACAGAACTTATCAAGTCACCCATTCTTCAAAAGAAAACAGATTTGAATGCCGGAATGGATTGGAAGCTTAAAGGAAGAGGATACAGCATTACGATGCATGGCGGAGGTCTTGGCTATGGAAGACCAGATCCATCAGGTGCACGCTTATCTTTAAATGAAGAAGGAAAGCTAGAGGTTTCCTTTGGTTTTGAAGAATGTGGGCAAGGTTTGATTTCAACAATTGATATGATTATGACAGAAACCTTTAACTGTGACACAAATGATGTTGAAATAACGATTGGCGATACCGCAAAAGTGCCTCATTCTGGGTCATCGACTGCCTCGAGAGCGACAAATATGGTGTGGTTAGGGGTAAATAAATTAAAAGCTCCATTTATAGAAAAAGTTCTAGCTGGAGCAGAGAAACAAACAAATGTATCGTCAGAAAAACTTTCTCTTGGTAAAAATGGAATTTGGATTTATGAAGAAGAGAAGGAAGAAAAGCTTTTACTAACCTATAAAGAATTAGCATCATCAATGGATGAGCTTCCATCTGTTACTACCAGTTATCATTTTCCAACTACTCCCCAATCCATTGATGGAGGACATTTTTTATATACTTTCGCAGGTGTAGCAGTAGAAGTAGAGGTGGATCTCTTAACAGGAAGAGTAGCTGTAACGAAAATGGATCATGTCATTTCGGCGGGACCGGTTGTCAATCCGATGGGCTATTTAGGTCAAATTGAAGGTGGAGCAAATATGGGATTAGGATTCACGCTTATGGAAGACGCGGCAATGGAAAATGGGCGATATATGACCGAAAACCTGGATACTTATTTAATTCCGACTATTTTAGATATCCCGAAGGAAACGAAAGTATTTGCAATAGAGGACTTAGTTAGTGGAGATACATATGGTCCAAGAGGAGTAGGAGAAATAGGCACGGTTGCAGTTGCACCAGCTATCGTTTCCGCGATACATGACGCTACTGGTATGTGGTTAAATAAATTGCCTATACAAGCAGATACGATATTAAAGGCGGTTGAACAGAAGATTTTAAGCAGATAGGAGGAGCAAAATGGATGCCAATAAATTAATAGAAAAAACAACAAGCTTTAAAGTCAACGGTAAACAAATAGAGTTAACGCTCCCTCCAACGTATCGCCTTGTTGACATACTTCGTGATTCTTTATCGCTGACAGGTACTAAAGTAGCTTGTGAGGTCGGTAGATGTGGAGCATGTTCGGTAATCATGAACGGCAAACTGGTTAACTCCTGTTTAATTATGGCATACCAAATGGAAGATGCAGAAATTTTCACAATCGAAAGCTTATCAGAAGAGAGACTGCATCCAATCCAAGAGGCTTTTTTGCAGGCAGGTGCACTTCAATGTGGTTATTGTACCCCTGGTATGATTATAGCGTTAAAATCTTTACTAGATGAAGAGGAACAACCTTCAAAAGAGGATGTGTTAACAGCCTTATCAGGAAACCTTTGTCGGTGCACCGGCTATGAGGGCATTTTGAGAGCAGTTGATCTTTTAACAAAAAAGAGGCATGAAACAATTGGGGAAGGAAAGGAATGAGGAGATGTATTCGTTGGAAGAAATTAATGCAATGAATCGACAGGAGTTTATTGAAAAAATAGGCTGGGTATTTGAGCATAGTCCTTGGATTGCCAATAAGACTTGGGATTATCGCCCTTTTCCTAGTTTACATGAACTCTATCAATTAATGGTACAGGTAGTAAAAGAGGCTCATATGGAAGATCAGTTAGACTTAATTCGAGCTCATCCTGATTTAGGAGGGAAGTTGAAAATGACTGATTCGTCTGTAAAAGAGCAAAAAGGGGCAGGGCTAGACTCACTCACAGCGGAAGAATATTTGGAATTTGCGGCATTAAACAAAGCGTATTCTGAAAAATATGGATTCCCCTTTATATTAGCAGTGAAGGGGCATACAAAGGAAAGTATTTATAAAGCGATGAAGGAACGAATAAAGGCTTCTAAGGAGCAGGAATTTCAAACGGCATTGACCCAAATATTCGCTATATCAAAATTCCGCTTAGATGATATCGTCAAACTAGAAACAAAAGGACAAGGTGCATAAAATGAAAACAGGAATTACAACCCATGTATTAGATGTAACACTGGGAAAACCGGGGGCGGAAATAAAAGTAGAGTTATGGAAAATAACCGATACAACTAGAACTTTCATTGCAAATGGTATAACAAATGATGATGGCAGAATAGATACGGTATTATTAGAAAAAGTGGAAGATGGGGAATTTGAATTAGTATTTTTTGTAAAAGAGTATTTTCAGAGAGTAGAAGTGGAAAATAACTTTTTAACAACCATTCCTATTCGTTTTAATACGGATAAAGCACAAAGTCATTATCACATTCCTTTATTATTATCTGGTTGGGGATATCAGACCTATCGAGGGAGCTGAAAACATTTGATGAAATATGATTTAGTCATTAAAAATGGAATTATTGTCAGGGAAGAAGAGTTAACTAAAGCAGATGTTGGGATAAAAAATGGAAAAATAGTAGAAATAGATATATTTATTAATCAGAGTGAGGCAAATCATACGATTGAAGCAGATGGTCTATATTTGTTTCCAGGTGTGATTGATTCCCATGTACATTTCAATGAGCCAGGAAGAAGCGAGTGGGAAGGATTGGCAACGGGAAGTAAAAGCTTAGCGGCAGGAGGGGCTACATTATTCTTTGATATGCCATTAAATAGTCATCCGCCGACAACAACGGAAGAAGCTTTTCACCAAAAGAATGAAATTGCTAAAGAGAAATCCATCATTGATTATCGTTTATGGGGCGGTGTAGTACCCGGCAATTTAGATGAACTAGAAAAGCTTGCTCGTTGCGGAGTAATTGGCTTTAAAGCCTTTATGTCCAATAGTGGGATAGAAGATTTTCAAAGTGCAGATGATCGTACGCTATTGCTAGCAATGAAAAAAATCGCAGCCCTACATAGTATTTTAGCTGTCCATGCGGAAAGTGATACCATTACTGAATTTTTAGGGAAAGAGATTAATAGTCAAACTGAAAATATAGGTCTAGCTTTTTCGAATGCTAGACCAATATTTTCAGAAATAGAAGCAGTTCAACGCATTATCGCCTATGCAGATGCAACAAAATGTAAAGTGCATATTGTTCATATCAGCAGTGCACAAGTTTTGAAGCCGATAGTAGAAGCAAAGCAAAGAGGCATTGATATTAGTGTAGAAACTTGTCCCCACTATTTATCGTTAACAGTTGATGACTTAGAAAAACTCGGAGCTGTCGCAAAATGCGCTCCACCATTACGCTCAAAGCAGGAAGTGGATAACCTATGGGAAGCAATCGCAAAGGATGAGATAGACGTGATTGGTTCTGATCATTCCCCTTCTTTGCCTTCTATGAAAAATGGAAATCTACTAGAAGCATGGGGTGGTATTTCTGGCTGTCAGACCTCTCTTTCCGTTTTATTAGAAGAAGGCTATTGGCAAAGGGGGATTCCATTAGAAACCATTGCGAAAATAACAAGTACTAATCCAGCAAAAAGATTTGGGTTATATCCAAATAAAGGAAGTGTTTCTGTAGGAAGTGATGCGGATATTGCGATAGTCGATATAAATGAAAAATTTACGTTAAAACAGGAAGATTTATTTTATAAAAATAAATTAAGTCCTTATATCGGAAAAACTTTTCGTGGAAGAGGAAAAGTAACGATAAGTAGGGGAAACGTTGTTTATTCAGCAATGGAAGATAGTCAAACGCACACTTCCATCTAATTTAGATTGGAAAATGAATGTACAATACACATGTTTTGATAATCGTAAATATATTACCAACAATATTTAATAGATTCCTGTAAAAAAGCATTAGAAATATCTGATGCTTTTTTTGCGTTTCCTTAAAAATAAATACCTTCCACACCAAAAGTAAGCGATTTCCCATTTTGGTTAAATACGAATTATTTACAGTTCACAACTAAAATTGTTCGGAAATGAAGAAAAAAAGGGTTGAATAGACACTGATTTTACGTTAATATGCTGAATAAAGGAATAATTATTTTGTTTAGGGGGATTGGCATCGTGGTAGGAGCACCAAATACTTCACAAGCAAGAAAAATCATGTTATTAGGTTCTGGGGAATTAGGCAAAGAAGTAATCATTGAAGCACAGCGTTTAGGAATTGAAACAATTGCTGTTGACCGTTATGATTCCGCACCGGCGAGTCAAGTTGCACATCGCTCGTATACAGTAGATATGCTGGATGGTGATCAATTAAAATCGGTAATCGAGAAAGAAAAGCCAGATTATATTGTTCCTGAAATTGAGGCAATTGCTACTACTACTCTATTAGAATTAGAGAAAGAAGGCTATACGGTAGTTCCAACAGCAAACGCTACTTATTTAACGATGGATCGCGAAGGAATTAGAAGATTAGCGAGTGAAACGCTAAAATTACCTACAGCAAAGTATGCTTTTGCAAATAATATAGAAGAACTGGAAGAAGCCGTACATACTATTGGATTTCCTTGTGTAATTAAGCCGGTTATGAGTTCCTCAGGCAAAGGGCAAAGTATTTGCCGTACTGAGGAGGAAATTGAATCCTCTTGGAAAGAAGCGGTAGATGGAGGAAGAGGAAAGAAAACGCGGGTAATTGTTGAGGAGTTTATTGCATTTGAATCCGAAATAACCCTTTTAACTGTCCGTTCTGTTAGCGGTACAACCTATTGTCCTCCAATTGGCCATACACAGAAAGATGGGGATTATATTGAATCATGGCAGCCTCATTTTATGTCAGCTGAACAATTAGCAGAGGCAGAGGAGATAGCTAAAAAAATAACAGACAGCCTAGGTGGGTATGGATTATTTGGGGTTGAATTATTTTTAACAGCAAACGGTGTCTATTTCAGTGAAGTTTCGCCAAGACCTCATGATACAGGGATGGTTACCATGATTACACAAGACCTATCGGAATTTGCTTTACATGTAAGAGCCATTCTTGGCTACCCGATTACCGGTGTGAAATTATATGCTCCTGGGGCAAGTAAAACAGTAAAGGCAACAAAAGAAAGCGAAACATATGTTATAACTGGAATAAAGGAAGCTTTATCAGTTGAAAATACACAAATTCGTGTGTTTGGTAAACCGAAAACGACAAAAGGAAGAAGAATGGCAGTCGTCTTACATACGAATGAAACGGTTGAATTGGCGTTAGATGGGGTACGAAAAGCAGCAGAACCGCTTGCTATTTCTTATACTTTATAAAATTTAGTTATTCATTATTGATTAGAAAATAAACACAATAGGGGTATAACACAAATGAAAACAAAAAATCGTTGGTTAATCGCTTTAGCAGCAGTTGGTATTCATATCTCAATCGGATCTGTCTATGCATGGAGTGTTTTTACAAAACCGCTTGAGTCTCAGTTTAACTGGAGTTTAACGAGTATTTCATGGACATTCAGTATTGCTATCTTATTTTTAGGCTTATCAGCAGCATTTCTTGGGCATTTTGTAGAAAAATATGGTCCCCGTGCCGCTGGTAGACTCTCCGCTTTCTTGTTTGGTTTAGGAATGGCTGGTGCTGGTTTTGCAACAAGTATTGAATCACTGCCTCTTCTGTATATTACATACGGTATGTTTGGCGGAATAGGTTTAGGTGTTGGCTATATTACTCCTGTATCTACATTGGTTAAGTGGTTTCCAGATCGTAGAGGTTTAGCAACTGGGTTAGCTATTATGGGATTCGGTTTTGCCTCCATGATAAGTAGTCCAGTCATGAATCATTTGATTAGCACGGTTGGTATTTCTAATACGTTTTATATTTTAGCAGCAGTATATTTTGTCGTCATTCTTTGCTCCGCACAATATTTAGAAGCACCACCTAAAGGTTATATGCCAAAAGGATTTAAACAATCTGTGGAAGCTGGTCACCTCAAGGTAAAAGAAGATTTGTCTCAGTTAACAGCAAATGAAGCGGTAAAAACGAAGAGATTTTGGGCATTGTGGATCATGTTATTTATCAATATTACTTGTGGGATTGCAATTCTCGCTGTTGCCTCTCCAATGGGACAGGAGTTAGCAGGAATGTCTGTAGCAGGTGCTGCAACACTAGTAGGTATTATGGGCGTATTCAATGGCGCTGGAAGAATTGCTTGGGCAACGATTTCTGATTATATTGGAAGACCAAATGTATACACATTATTTTTTGCAATACAAGTAGTAGCATTCTTTGCGCTTCCTCATTTGCATCATTATCTTGCTTTTTCTATTATTGTGTTTATTATTATGTCTTGTTACGGTGGAGGATTCGCTTCCATACCTGCCTATATTGGCGACTTATTTGGGACAAAGCAACTTGGTGCCATTCACGGTTATATTCTTACTGCATGGTCAGCGGCAGGAGTTGCAGGACCTAGTATTGTGTCATGGATTCGTGATACGACAGGTAGTTATCAAGGAACATTACTAGTTTTCTCTTGTCTATTTATCGTATCCCTTGCTGTTTCCTTATTAATTCGTTTAGATATTCGTAGATTGAAAGAAATAAATAATAGCGTAACGGAAAGCAATAGTTTTTAATAGAATCTTTAACAGGGATTGGGTGCGTTCGATAAGATTTTCTTATCACGTAGCAATCCTTTTTTCTATCCAAAGTCTTTGCAAGCATTCTGATTAGTAGTATAGTAGTTTCATTGGTGAAAAGTATTTGTAAATTAATAGTTAGGGGATATTAGAGAATGGAGAATTTTAATACCCAGTTTTTGTATTCTGTTATTATCATTGCAATCGGCTATTTCTTTAAACAGAAAAATATTATTAAAGAAAAGGATGGAGAGGGCTTAGCGCGCATAATTTTTAATATCACTTTACCATGTTTGATTATCTCTACCTTACATAATGTAATTATTGAGAAGTCGCTACTTATGCTAGTTTTCCTTGGGTTATTTTATGGAATCGTCATTTCCATCATCGGACTCTTTCTATTTAGAAAGGAAGAAAACAAGGAAAAAGGAATGTTAGGGATGCTCATTCCTGGATTTAATATCGGAATTTTTGCTTATCCTTTAGTTCAAGGAATTTGGGGGACGGAAGGAATAAAGTATTTTGGTATGTTTGATATTGGCAATGCCATTGTAACCTTTGGTATTAGCTATTTAATTGGTAGCTATTATTCAAAAGAGGGGACCGTGCTTAGTGTTAAACATGTAGTAAGTCAGCTAGGTAAATCGATTCCTTTAATGACATATGTGTTCATTTTCTTCATTAATATTACGGGTATCCATTTGCCACATCAAGTAATTGATGTAACGGCTACCATTTCAAAAGCAAATATGCCACTTTCTTTATTATTGCTCGGCATTTATTTGAATTTTTCGATTGAAAAGAAGTATTGGAAAGGTATTGGCAGAGTGCTTGGGATAAGATATGGAATTGGTCTTCTTTTAGGACTACTAGCATTTTTTCTATGGCCAGCTGAAGATATGTTCCGATATACAATCTTAATCTGTTTAATCTTACCGATGGCATCATGTGTTCTTCCATATAGCATTGAGTTTAAATACAATCAACGCTTCGTCGGCACCGCTGCGAACTTATCAATTGTCATTAGTTTTTTCCTAATCTGGATGATTGGTAATTTGATTGTTTAATTAGTAATCCTTGTAAATGTTTGATGGATTTCCAATTCAGCATTTCGTTACATAATTCAAATAGAGACTGAGACAAAACTAAATAGCCCAACTGGAAAGACGAACAATCTATAATTTAGCGCTTAAATAAAGGCTACTTTTTCATGCTAGTTATTTATGATTTTAAATATAGTCAGTGTATAAACTAATTCGTTTTTAAAGATTATTTTTCTATAAACTATTATGGAAATAGAAAAAATTAATTAATTGGAAAGACGGCTGATAACAACTGAACCAGCTTTTTTACAAACTAATTAAAAGCCAAACAATCATACAAATTTCGTGTAATTGTTTGGCTTTCACCTGGGCTGGAATACTTATGTACCAGCCTTTTTCCTACGATTAGTCAAGTAGTTATTAAAAAATATTTGAACTTGATAGTACTATTTTTGAGCATGACAAATAACCTCAGCTATTCTATTAAATTTTTCAAACTGAGGTATTGTGTGGTATACTTTTTATGTGTTATTGGTCCTTAGAGACCGTGTACGAGTATTCGTACTTTGTATTGTTCCTGACCATGGAATAGATACATTTCAATAGCTTGTTCATGCAAGCTACAGTGGCAACCCTGTCCTTTTTGGCCTGAGGTTGCTTTTTTAATTTATAATAATAATCCACAATATGATTGGGGGCAGCTTTTTGTTGGCGTATCATGTTCTTAACGATAAGATATAAGACTTTTCTTCCTTTTGGATTTCCACGTTTATTGATATGGTCTTGACCTGCATATTTACCAGATTGATACCTTCTAATATCTATGCCGATAAAGGCGTTCACTTTTTTATGATTAGAAAAGCGTGACAGATCGCCTATCTCACCAATAAGGAGTGCTGCGCTAATCTCCCCAATGCCAGGAAAGCTAGTAAGTAACTGGAATTCCGAAAGTTGTCGGGCCTTCACAATTAATTGTTCGGAAACCATTTTTTTCTCCTCTAATAGATGAAGAAGTTGTCGTGCATAATATTGAACTTTTTGAGTTGGAACACTATCTGGTGAAACAGCTGGATAAGATTCTTGCGCGTATTCAATGATTAACTTCGCCTTCTCCATAGCTCGATTTTCTGATATCTTCTTATGCGTAGTTTTCATCAATAAATTTTTAATCTTGGTTCTACTTGTCTGTAATACTAATTCAGGATGTGGAAATAACTCTATTAGTGTTAAAGCATAAGGTGTTACTCTACTGGAAAAGAATCGTTCAAGCTCCGGAAAGCTTACTTGAAGTGCATGGTGCAAGTACATCCGAGTATGTTTTATTTGTCCTTCTATTTCTTGATAAAAGCGCGAAAGATCACGAAGTTCTGTATAAATTTCAGGTTGTTGTACTTTTTCTGATCGATCCACAAATGGATGAATTTGTGCTAATTTATGGGCATCATGTTTGTCTGTTTTCCAGCTTCTGAGTGTTCCCTGTTCTAGTTGTTTCTTGGCTTCCAGAGGATTTAATAAGAAATAGGTTAAATTGTTTTTCTGACAAAAGGTCTCCACTGGCTTCGAATATATACCAGTTGATTCGAAAACAATTTTAGGTTCTTCTGGAAGGCTATGAATCTCTTCCAGTAATGCTTGAAACCCAAACTTATTGTGAAGTATTTCCCCTTCTGAAAGACATGTTTGACCGTCATATAAGACTTTGTAACTTTTCCCCATAGAAATATCTAAAGCAATAATTAATTCCAATGTTTTTCCTCTCTCTTCTTTATCATTTTGAAAGATCTTCACTTATTCATTTCGATTCCAATTTCCTATACACGAGCTCTTTGGCCCCAACATACTTAAAGCTGATTCAAAAATGAAAGCGAAGAAGCTCCGTTTATCATTCGGATTCGAGATCCCTGAGGCTGGTCGAGCTTTCTTTCACTTCTCACTATAACTTAAAAAAGAAAAATAGTGGGCAAAGTCATCCGTCGATGACCTTACCCACTAATCTTAGTATGTTTATTTTGTTAGGAAGTTTTCTGTATAGTATGGTTGGGCATTGTCATTAAACGCTACGCCGACGCCTAAGGAGGCAAAATCCTTTTGAAGGATATTTTCACGATGTCCAATGGAATTCATTAAGCCTTCATGTGCAAAAACACTGCTGTTTTGGCCGTATGCTAAATTCTCGCCGGCCATGCTGTAGCGAATACCATCATTAAGCATACGATCAAATGGGGATTCCCCATCAAGATTTGTATGGCTAAAATAATTATTTTCTGCCATGTCTATACTATGCTTCCGGGCGGTTTCTCTTACTGCTTCATCCCATGATAAAGGCTTTAAATGGTTATTTACACGACTCGCATTCGTTAAATCAAATAATTGATATTCGAAGCCTTCTTTTAGTTCCTCTGTTCCATCCACATAAAACTCGTTGCGATTTTCTTCTAAAGAAGAGCTGACCATTTGAATAGCAGTTACTGTATTATTTTCATGCTTATCAAAAAATACAGTGACATAGGAATCATCAAGTGAAAACATCTCATAATCTCTATCTTCCGCCATCTTGTAAAAAACCAGTCCTTTTCTTAACTCTGTTAAAGGTTCTCCTAATGTTTCTAACACTTTTTCTTTTTCTGTTCCTTTTTTAATGCCATTATTAGAAGCTATTAAATCCTGATTCGTGTACAAGGCAGCTACTTTATTGTTTTCATCATAACCTACCATTACAAAGTTTTGATAATTGTTATGATAAGTAAACCATGAAATTCCATATTCATTAGCTGTCACTCGTTGGGAAGTGCCAAGAGTAGTCTCCACTGTATGTTTATCATCTCCAAGGGAAATATTATAGATAGAAAAAGGATAATCTTTTGGAGTTTTCAACTCAGGTTTGCTTATTTCTTCTGTTTTATTTTCCACATTCCAGTCAGGAAGGATGTCCTGCGCGTTTTGAAAAAGGGATTTGAGACTTTCTAACTCTCTCGTTACCGTCTGAATAAAGGAAGTAATGGATTCTTGATTCAAATTATTTTCCAATGTAACAGATTGATTATCTATGCTATTATTGTCATGCTCTTTAAAAAAGATGGTATATGCTGCATATATGATAAGAAGGGTAAGAACCCATTTTAATAGTTTGGTCATTTCGATAACACCTCCAATTGTCTACTCCATTATAACCAAATAAATGAGTATACATAACGAATAAATAAAGGGAATAGGGCAATTTATATGTTACTTGAAGCTTATTGCTAAAAACAGAACAATCGAAATGAAACTGCTGTTCTCATCATTACAAGTCAATAGAAATTATTATATCACGTTCTTGCAAGTTCTCCTTATAATAAAGATTTTAATCATTTTGTCTATAAGGTGTAATCAATTTGTAAAGCAGGTTTATTATATGTAAAAGGTGATAACTGCTATAATATACTTAACCGTTTCCGATATGGAACTAATAGTAGCAATAATCTCTTGACAGAATTAAGACGGTTTTAAAGGAGGCAATCATGCATTTAATTAGAACCGACATCGACGAAATTTTAACGAACACAACCGATTTAGAGCAAGAAATATCTACTTGGAATTTAATCGATATAGAAATTGATGAACTTTTAGAAGATACAAAGCATTGGAATTAATAAGGGCAGCCAAATGTACATCCTTGTAGATTTTGGTTGTTTTTTTTGTTTTTTAAGTTATTTTACATAAAACGGATTATTAAGAGGAGCTAATTTTAAATTTTTTCTAGAAATTGTTTAGTTATGCAAAATTATTTTTTAACTTTTTATCAAAATTACTTTCTCTAGCGAAACTTTGCGTTATAATAAATAGAAATAATAGTTAAGATAAGGAGAATGGAACGTGACAGAACAAACAATCACTGTAACTTTAGCAAAAGAAAAGAAACCAAAACCGGATCCTTCTACATTAGTATTTGGTAAAGTTTTTACTGACCATATGTTTATGATGGATTATTCCATAGACAAAGGATGGCATGATGCACAAATTCTTCCATACCAACCAATTACTTTAGATCCTGCTTCTGTTATTTTCCACTATGGACAAGCAGTTTTTGAAGGTTTAAAAGCTTATTTAACAGCGGAAGGGAAAGTTCTTTTATTTAGACCTGAGAAGAATATGGAGCGTTTAAATAAATCAAACGACAGACTATGTATTCCTGAAATCGATGAAGAGTTTGCGTTAAATGCTTTAAAACAATTGATTAATATCGATAGAGAATGGATTCCAAATGGTGAAGGAACTTCTTTATACATAAGACCATTTATTATTTCTACACAACCATATTTAGGTGTTGCCGCATCTGTTAGCTATAAATTTATGATCATTTTATCTCCTGTAGGTTCGTATTATAAAGAAGGGGTAAAACCAGTGAAAATCTTTGTAGAAAATGAATATGTACGTGCAGTTGCAGGTGGTACTGGTTCAGCAAAGACTGCTGGTAACTATGCAGCAAGCTTAAAAGCACAGCAAATTGCAACAGAAAAAGGCTATTCTCAAGTTCTATGGTTAGATGGTGTCGAAAAGAAATATATTGAAGAAGTCGGCGCAATGAACGTATTCTTCAAAATCAATGGAGAAGTAGTAACCCCTCAATTAAATGGTAGTATTTTAGAAGGTGTAACAAGAAGAAGTATTATGGAATTATTGCAATATTGGAATATTCCTGTTACAGAAAGAAGAATTACAATAGCTGAAATTTTTGAAGCACATAAAAACGGCCAGTTAGAAGAAGCGTTCGGTACAGGAACAGCAGCGGTTATTTCTCCAATTGGTGAATTTTTCTGGAATGAAGAAAAAATCGTCTTAAATAACGGGGAAACAGGAGAATTGGCTACAAAGTTATATGACACAATTACAGATATCCAAAACGGAAGACAAGAAGATCCATTTGGCTGGACTGTCGAAGTGAAATAATCCTTTTACAAGGAAAATAAAGGAGCATCTTAATGGGGAATAAAAGCCACACGCTAAATTTTGGATGGAATTTAATTGCACATAAAGACTATAAACTATTCTCTAACCAAAACGAATATGTATTAATGGATTGGGATGGAGATGTTGTTCTATGTGTTTCTGTTCAAGACCATGAGATAGAGGTCCTTCGAAGTAATTGGAATCTTCATTTTAAAGTGAATTTAGCTTTTAAAACGATTAAGGTTTTTAATGAGCCAGATGAGGAAGAGTAAGTAATGGATTTTGGTGGATAAACGATTAAATGCTCTCTAATAAAGGCATACCTATGCAGAATAGGTATGCCTTTATTTCATTAAGCAATCAAATGTTTAAATGAAATTATTTCATAGGTTATACAATTAAGAAGAATGAGGAAGGAGAGGAAATAAACATTTAATTATCTTAAAGCAGAATTACAAATGACAAAAAAGCTGTGGCGCATAATATCAACACAGCTTTTTACAAACAATATTTTTTACACCTGCTTAGCAGTAATAGCATCAAGGATAAAAGTATTAATTACCTTAGCGACACCATCATTATTATTGGTATCTGTGACAAAATCTGCAAGTTCCTTCACATCATCAGGGGCATTGCCCATTGCAACTCCAAGACCAGCAAATTCAATCATGGCAACATCATTATAGCTATCTCCTATGGCGATAACTTCTTCTCTTGTAATCCCAAGTTTTTCAATCAGGATCGCAAGGCTTGTCCCCTTTGTAACTCCTAATTCCGTAAATTCAAGGAAGAAGGGTTTAGAACGCATCACACTTAAATCTTCTGCTAACTCTGCTTGCAGCGTTGCTTCTACTTCTTTTAGGTGATCTTCTTCTTTCACCATTAATACCTTTACAACAGGGGATGAAACAGTCTGTTTGAAATCCGCAACGGTTTTGATAGGTAAGCCGGTAATTTGCGCTTCGATTTCAGTGAAAGGATTATTCTGTTGTGTAATGATTTCATCCTGTATATACGTATGAATCCAAACATTTTCTCTTTGGCTTAAATCAAAAAGAGCATGAACGGTTTCTGGAGAAAGTGTACTGCTAAATAGTTCTTCACTTGTTTTACAATTTGTTATTTTCGCTCCATTAAAGGAAAGAATGAAACTGCCATATTCAGCAAGCTTTAACTCTTTTGCTGCATCTTGCATAGCATATGTTGGTCTTCCAGATGCAAGGACAACCTTAACACCGTTTTCTTGGGCTAGCATCAAAGCTTTTTTTGTAGCATCTGAAATAATATGGTCATCTGTTAATAAAGTATCATCCATATCTAATACGATCATTTTATAACTCATTTTACATTTCCCCTTTCCTAATCTCTATAAAGAATACATGAAAATCAGAATTTAGCCTATACATAAATCCATTTTTCAAGAAAAGTTTTAAAAGGAATAAATTTCCTCAAAAAAGTATTTGAATTATCAGAAAATTACTGCTATACTGTAAAAAAGAACAAGGGGTTGATTCAAATGGAAAAGTATTTATTAAATGCACCAAAACAGTCTGTAGGAAATGTAGTTGATTCTTTATTTGCTGAAATGGTATTAGAAAAAGCCCTTTACGACTTTCGAAAAGCTGAACTAAAAAAACAAATTGACGAAACATTAATTGCTGGTGACAAAGAAAAGTTTTATCACTTAACAGAAGAGTTAAAGCAGTTAACCGCATAATAATCTTATTAATTTATACTAGTTATCACATATTAGCTGTCCTAAAAGGGAGGACCTCAATGAATTTTCTATTATAGGATTCATTGAGGTTTTTCCCTGCAAAAAAGGATAGCTTTTTATTTTTTTATATTCCATTACAAAATAAAAACTGCCGATAAACATAGGTTTATCGGCAGTGTATGGGACACTTAAATGTGTCCTACGTATTGAGGCAATAAACTACGCTCCACATAGCGCAATAACGTTCATTGACTTATTCAATATAGCTCATCGCTAGATTAATATAACATAGTTACTAGAGTCTTAGCAAGCTTTTTCTTAGAAACCTGTTTTTTTGCATTTATTTAATAGAAGAAATTCATTGTTATCCATATTATCCACGCAAGAGATTATCCAAATAGTATTATCTAAAAATAATATTATTCCCAGAAATCCCAAATTAGATTAAATGAAACGTTTGTACTTTACACAAAAGGATAATGCTAGGTATGATTACAGCATATACATAGATTCCATTCTATTTTATTTGTATGATAACAAGTAAGATAGAAAATCAAATGAATGGAGGAAGTTTATGAATACATATAAGACAAGGGAAGATGTCGCTGATTTAGAAAAATGGAATTTGGCAGATATTTATCAAACAGAAGAAGACTGGGAAAAAGATCTTCAATTAGTGGAGAAAAAAATCGAGGAGCTTGCAACATTTAATAGCAATATTATCAATGGGGCTAGTTTATTAGCATATCTTACTCTATCAGAGGAAGTTAGTTTTATTTATCGAAAAGTATATGCCTATGGAATGCTTCTATTAGATTTGGATACACGCAATACAAATGCACAAAGTCTCATAGAGAAAGCACGTTATGTTGGACAGAAATACAGTAGTGCAACCTCCTTTTTTATGCCCTATTTATTATCTTTAGAAGAAAGTAAGTTAAAAGCATACATAAAAGAAGAAGAAGGGTTAGCCTATTTCGAAAAAGACTTATTTGAATCTTTTCGCTATAAAAAGCATGTTTTAAGCAAGGAAAAAGAAGAGATATTATCTGAATTAGGGGAAGCACTAGGCGTACCGAGCAATGTATTCGGAATGATAAATAACGCAGATATTACTTTTGGAGAAGTAACAAATGAAGATGGAGAAAAGGTTGAATTAACAAGAGGAATGTATGCCAAAAGAATCGAAAGTGAAGATCGAGAAGTAAGGAAAGAAGCATACCAAGCATATTACAAGCCATATATAGGACTGAAAAATACCATTGCTACAACGTTTAGTGCAGCAGTGAAAAACAATGTAAAAACAGCGAAACTAAGAAATTATCCTTCTGCATTAGAAAAAAGTTTGTTTGGGGACCAAGTTCCTGTAAGTGTATATAATAATTTAATTGCGACTACACGAAAGAATTTACCTTATATGGATGAGTATATGCAATTCCGCAAAAAACGACTACAGCTTGATGAACTACGTGCCTATGATTTAAGTGTTCCATTGGTCGGAGAAGCAGCCAAAGAAGAGATTAGCTATGAGGAAGCATTTCAAATAATGATTGAGGCACTCAAGCCATTAGGGGAAGAATATGTTTCTGTATTAAAAAGCTTTAAAGAGAATCGTTATTTAGATGTAAGAGAAACACCAGGGAAACGATCAGGCGCTTATAATTTAGGCTTATATGGTGTTCATCCATATATTCTACTAAATCATCGAGATGATTTAGATAGTTTATTTACACTTGCTCATGAATGCGGACATGGAATGCATTCTTATTTTAGTAGTAAACATCAGCCGCAAATAAGCGCAGGCTATAGCATTTTCGTGGCGGAAGTCGCTTCTACTGTGAATGAAGTATTGTTAATTAGACATTTATTAAAAAAAGAGAAGGATCCACTGAAAAGAGAGCATTTATTACATCACTTCATTGATAGCTTTAAAGGTACGTTCTTTACACAAGTGATGTTCAGTGAATTCGAAAAAACAGTGCATGAACAGGCGGAAAAAGGGCTTCCGCTATCATTGGATTTTTTCAATGCAACCTATGAAGAATTGTTTAAAGCCTATAATGGTAACGATTTAGTAGTGGAAGAGCAAGTGAAATATGGATGGGCAAGAATCCCTCATTTTTATCGTCCGTTTTATGTTTATAAGTATGCAACAGGGTTTGCTTCAGCTATAAATATAGCTGATAAACTATTAGAGGGTAAGGCAAAGGACGTAGAAAATTATTTAGACTTTTTAAAAAGTGGAAGTTCTGACTATCCACTTGAGCTTCTCAAAAAAACTGGTGTCGATTTAACAACACCAGAGCCTATCGATCATGCGCTAACGATTTTTCATTCTTTAGTGAAGGAAGTTTTAGAAAAATAATAAATGGGTAGAAAAAAGGGTCTAAAGCTTTGACTGTTTTCGGAAAGTGTGTTGCTTTGACCCGCAGCCTGCATACACTTTGCTTTCTCCGAGGCGAGCTGTCGCCTCGAAAAACAAATGAAATACCCGAATTTAAAAGTCGGCCACCAACAATTATGATTATATTGCAGTTTTTCAGTGGACTCCTCGCTTATTCCATAGGAGTCTACGCGTATTCAGTCTGCTCTCATTTTCCAACAAATAAAAAACGCAACATTCTTTTGAAAACGCCAAAACTTTAAAAGTTAGACCCTTATTCCTTCGTTTATTGATATTTTTCTAATATCGTGAAGAAATCGATGACAAATCGTCGAAAGGTTTGAACAGATGGAGGAGATTCTCGATTGCTTGGAACGATAATTCCGACAGTTCGACTGATAATTGGATCTTCAATTGGTATTTTCACCGTAAACTTTGGAACCGTGTCATAAAAAGTGCTCTCTGGTAGCAACGTCACACCCATACCCGCAGAAACCAATCCTTTAATCGCATCTAAATCCTCGCCTTCCGCATTTATATTTGGTAAAAATCCTTCTTGTTTACAAGCATCTATGGCAATTTTTTGCAAGATATAGCCTTCTGGAAATAAAACAAATTCATCATTGCGTAAATCTCGTAAGCGTAAGGATCTCCTTTCGCTTAACAAATGCGTGCTCGGTAATAAGGCAAAGATTTTTTCTGTAAACAAAATGTTCCCCGTTAATAAAAAATCGTCCGTAGGTACAGGACCCAAGAAGGCTAAATCTAAATCTCTATTTTTTACACCTTCTGTTAAAAAATGATAAGATCCTTGCCGTAATTGAAATTTCACATTGGGATGTTTTTCTTTAAAGGCAGAAATAACCGTTGGTAGTAAATGACTTGCAAGACTTGTTGGAAAGCCAATTTTTATCGAGCCTCTTTCTGGATCCAAATAGGCATTTACCTGTTCAATAGCACGATCAACTGATTTGACGATAGCAAGAGAATGGGTTAAAAATATCTTTCCAATCGAAGTCAGCTTTACATTTCTACCCTCACGTTCAAATAATTGAACACCTAGCTCATCTTCTAAGTTTGCAATTTGACGACTAACAGCAGATTGGGCAACATGCAGATGTTCAGCGGCAGCTGATACATGCTCTCTTTCCGCTACTTCAATAAAATATTTTAGTTGTCTCAGTTCCATTTTTATCGACCTTCTTTATTATTATCTCATTTTTAGATTATTTCTATCTAAATGATATATTGTACATATGAATTTGTATAGTATAATTGAATTATCTGAATAAAAAAATTTGTTAGAAAATCTGACAGGGGTGGTTGAAATGACGTACAACCAAATGGAAAAAGCGCAGGGCTTATATAGACCGGAATTTGAACATGATGCATGTGGAATCGGACTGTACGCTCATATAAAAGGGGAAGCGACGCATGACATCGTTACAAAAGGATTAAGCATGCTTTGTAAATTAGATCACCGTGGTGGGCAAGGGAGTGACCCATTAACAGGAGATGGTGCTGGATTAATGGTACAAATCCCAGATGCTTTCTTTCGGAAAGAATTAAAAGATATCAATCTGCCAGAACGTGGCCAATATGCAGTTGGAATGGTCTTTTTCTCAAAGGATGATCCAAATCGAGACAAAATCGAGACAAAAATTAATGAATATATTGCAGAGGTCGGAGAAGTACTTTTAGGTTGGAGAACTGTACCTACTGAATTCAGAAAAATCGGAAAAGTTGCACAAGAAAGCTGCCCGGTAATTCGGCAAGTATTCATTCAATCAAATCAAACAAATAAAGATAAATTAGCGTTTGAACGCAAATTATATATTATCAGAAAATTAGCAGAAAAATGGGGAAGCGACGAAGAGAAAGAGTTTTACTTTGCGAGTCTTTCATCAAGCACAATTGTCTATAAAGGATTATTAACATCTGATCAAGTAGAAAGCTTTTATTTAGATGTTCAAGACCCAGCATTTGTTTCTGCTTTCGCCATTGTGCATTCTCGTTTCAGCACCAATACATTTCCTAGCTGGGAAAGAGCTCATCCAAATCGATACTTAATTCACAACGGAGAAATAAATACATTAAGAGGAAACTTTAACTGGATGAAAGCAAGAGAGCAGCAATTTGTATCAGAGGTTTTTGGAGCAGATTTAGAAAAAGTGTTGCCAATTTTAGATTCCAATGGAAGTGACTCCTCTGTATTCGACAATGCATTAGAATTCTTTATCCTATCTGGGCGCACACCAGCTCACGCGGCAATGATGATGATTCCAGAGCCTTGGACAGAGAACCCGCATATAACAAAACAAAAAAGGGATTTTTACGAGTATCATAGTAGCTTAATGGAACCATGGGATGGACCAATGGCCATTACTTTTACAGACGGAAAACAAATTGGTGCGATTCTTGATCGTAATGGATTACGTCCAGCAAGATACTATGTGACGAAAGATGATTATATCGTTTTTTCTTCAGAGGTTGGCGTTGTACCAGTTGAAGAAGAAAACATCCTTTATAAAGAGCGCTTAAGTCCTGGAAAAATGCTATTGATTGATTTAGAAGAAGGTCGTATTGTTTCCGACGAAGAATTAAAGAATTCAATTGCATCCGAGCATCCATATGCAGAATGGTTAGAGGAAGTTGTTCGCTTAGAGGAAAATAAAGAAGAAAAAGCGGAGACATTTCCTGATTTAATAGCAAGGCAGAAAGCTTTTGGCTATACGTATGAAGATGTGCAAAAAAATCTTATTCCTGTTGTAATAGAAGGAAAAGATCCAATCGGTTCAATGGGAAATGATACGCCGCTAGCTGTATTATCCAATAAGCCACAATCATTATTTAATTATTTTAAGCAGCTATTTGCTCAAGTAACCAATCCGCCAATTGATGCTATTCGCGAACAGCTAGTTACATCAACTCTTTCTTGGTTAGGAGCAGAAGGTGATTTACTTCACCCTGATGCAAAGAACTGTCATAGAATTCAGTTGAAAACGCCTATTTTATCTAATGGTGATGTGGAACAATTGCGAGCTAATTCTATGACAGAATTTACAGCTAGAACAATCGATGCTTTATTTACTGATGATTTAGAGGAAAGCATAAATAGCCTTGTCCAAAAGGCAGAAGAAGCAATCGCCCAAGGTGTATCCTTACTGATTCTTTCTGATCGCACAATGAATAAAGAGGAAAAAGCAATTCCTGTTCTACTTGCTGTAAGTGCATTACATCAAGATTTAATTAAAAAGGGGCTTCGTGCGAAAGCAAGTATTATTGTTGAGTCTGGTGAAGTACGTGAAGTACATCATTTTGCAAGTTTAATTGGTTTTGGTGCTGATGCCATTAATCCATATTTAGTCTATGCAACATATAATCAAGCAATAGAAGATGGCATCTTGTCTCTTTCTTATGAAGAAACGGTAGCTCGATACAATACAGTAATTACAGAGGGTGTCGTTAAAGTAATGTCTAAAATGGGCATTTCTACTGTACAGAGCTATAGAGGTGCACAAATTTTTGAAGCGGTTGGTATTGGAAAAGAAGTAATCGATCGATACTTTACTGGAACTGTCTCCCAGCTTGGTGGTATCGGAATAGAAATTATTGCGGAAGAGGCAACAAAAAGACATATGTTAGGCTATCAAGAATCAATCGATGAAACATTAGATTCAGGAAGTGATTTCCAATGGAGAAAAGGCGGAGAACACCATGCTTTTAATCCAAAAACAATCCATACTTTACAATGGGCATGTCGACAAGGGGACTACGGATTATTCAAACAATTTTCTGAAGCGGCTAATGAAGAAAGCATGAGTTTTTTGCGTAATTTATTTGCTTTTGATGGATCAAGACAGCCGATCGATATTAATGAAGTGGAATCTGTCGAATCAATCGTTAAACGATTTAAAACAGGTGCTATGTCATTTGGATCTCTAAGTAAGGAAGCACATGAAACATTGGCAATTGCGATGAATCGATTAGGCGCAAGCAGTAATAGTGGTGAAGGTGGAGAAGATCCATCCCGTTATTCATTGGATGAAAATGGCGATAATCGCAGAAGTAATATTAAACAAATTGCATCTGGGCGATTCGGAGTTAAAAGTCATTATTTAATCAATGCGAAAGAACTGCAAATTAAGATGGCGCAAGGAGCAAAGCCTGGTGAAGGTGGACAGTTACCAGGAAACAAAGTATATCCTTGGGTTGCAGAAGTACGTGGGTCCACACCAGGTGTGGGATTGATTTCACCACCACCACATCATGATATCTATTCAATTGAGGATTTATCCCAGCTTATCCATGATTTGAAAAATGCAAATAGAGATGCACGTATTTCCGTTAAATTAGTTTCAAAAGGCGGAATTGGGACAATTGCAGCTGGTGTTGCAAAAGGTGCAGCAGACGTTATCGTTGTGAGCGGTTATGATGGAGGTACAGGAGCATCTCCTAAAACGAGTATTAAACATACTGGTCTTCCATGGGAACTTGGCTTAGCTGAAGCTCATCAGACATTAATGTTAAACGGTTTAAGAAGTCGAGTAGTGCTTGAAACAGACGGAAAGCTAATGACAGGGAAAGATGTTGTTCTTGCAGCCCTTCTAGGAGCAGAAGAATTTGGTTTTGCAACAGCTCCGTTAATTGTAATGGGATGTGTGATGATGCGTGCGTGTCATTTGGATACTTGTCCAGTTGGCATTGCAACACAAAACCCAGAGCTACGATATAAATTTGCAGGAGATCCAAATCATATCGTTAACTTCATGCGCTTTGTAGCGGAAGAGGTACGTGAGTTAATGGCACAATTAGGTTTCCGTACAGTGGAAGAAATGGTTGGTAGAACTGATGTGTTAAACGTTAGCACAGAAGCGAAAACGCATTGGAAAGCGAAGGACTTAGATTTATCTAAACTTTTATATAAAGTGGATGGTCCAAGAACGTTCCAAACGCCGCAAAATCATAAGATTGAGGAAAGCTTAGATATTCAAAAGATTCTTCCAGCCGTTAACAAAGCAATAAAAAACAAAGAAACACTAGATTTACATTATTCTATCCGAAATACAAACCGTGTAACAGGTACGATTGTTGGTAGCGAAATTTCGAAGCTATACGGAGAAGCAGGTCTTCCAGAAAATACGATTAATCTTCATTTCACAGGATCAGCTGGTCAAAGCTTCGGAGCGTTTATTCCAAAAGGCATGAGCCTTTATTTAACAGGAGATGCAAATGACTACATCGGCAAAGGGCTATCAGGTGGGAGAATTGTCGCAAAAGCACCAGCAGTAAATTCTTATACAGCAAAAGATAATGTTATTATTGGCAATGTAGCATTTTACGGAGCGACAAGTGGAGAAGCCTTTATTAACGGTAAAGCAGGCGAACGTTTCGCTGTTCGAAACAGTGGTGCAAGTATCGTTGTAGAAGGCATCGGAGACCATGGCTTAGAATATATGACTGGTGGGGAAGTTATTATTTTAGGAGATGTTGGTAAAAACTTTGCAGCTGGTATGTCTGGCGGAGTTGCTTATGTATTATCAAAGGATGCAGACCAATTTAAAACATTATGTAATAAAGAAATGATTATTTTTGAAACACTTGAAGAGAGAGCAGAAATAGAGAGAGTAAAAGGACTAATTGAAAAACATGTAGCTTTAACAGATAGCTTGTCAGGCCAACAAATACTTGCTAATTGGGATAAATATGTAGGACAGTTTGTTAAAGTAATTCCGAAAGACTATAAACGAATGATCGCAAATATTCAAAAAGGCTTAGAAAGTGGCTTATCAGAAGAAGCTGCTGCAATGGAAGCTTTTGAAAACAACTCAAAACAAGACAAAAAAAAACAAACAAATAAAATAACCGTCTTAGTTCAGTAGAAAGGAGAGAACAGAATGGGAAAAGCAACTGGATTCATCGAATTTAATCGGGAGGAAGCGGAAGAAAGAAATCCGCTTTCCCGCCTAAAAGATTTTAAAAAATATTCTGCTCCTTTCGCTGATGATGTCCTTCAAAGACAAGGGGCACGCTGTATGGACTGTGCAACACCATTTTGCCATATTGGAATGGAAATCGCCGGAAGTACATCTGGCTGTCCTATCCATAACTTAATTCCTGAATGGAATGACCTTGTTTATAAAGGCAGATGGAAAGAGGCGTTAGACAGATTATTAAAAACGAATAACTTTCCAGAATTCACCGGTAGTGCATGCCCAGCACCATGTGAAGGTTCTTGTACGGTCGCAATCTCTGATCCTGCCGTTGCGATAAAAAATATCGAGCGCACCATCATTGATAAAGGTTTTGCAAATGGATGGATACAACCGCGAATTCCTCAAAAGAGAACAGGAAAAAAAGTAGCAATTATTGGATCTGGTCCTGCAGGACTTGCTAGTGCGGATCAATTAAATCAAGCTGGGCATTCTGTAACGGTTTATGAAAGAGCAGATAGACCAGGCGGATTATTAATGTACGGTATTCCAAATATGAAAATCGAGAAAAAAGACGTTGAGCGCAGAATTAAGCTTCTTACCCAAGAAGGTATTGATTTTATTACTAGTACAGAGGTAGGAAAAGATATTACAGCAGAAGAATTAAGAGAAAAGTATGATGCCGTCATTCTTTGTACAGGTGCTCAAAAGCAAAGAGATTTAGTCATGGAAGGCAGAGATGCGGAAGGTGTACACTTTGCCATGGACTATTTAACTGGCGTTACAAAAAGTTTACTAGATTCTAATTTGAAAGATAGAAACTTTATTGATGCTGAAGGCAAGGATGTCATTGTTATTGGTGGCGGAGATACAGGTGCCGATTGTGTTGCAACAGCACTTCGCCAAAAATGTAAAAGCGTCGTCCAATTTGGCAAACACCCTAAGCTTGGATTAATGCGCACAAGTGATAATATGTGGCCAGCATCCCCAAATGTTTTTACTTTAGAATATGCTTACGAAGAAGCGGAACAGAAGTTTGGGGAAGATCCAAGACAGTATGGAATTCAAACAAAGAAAATGGTTAAAGACGAAAATGGTAGATTAAAAGAATTACACACCGTTTCAATGGAAAAAATAAAGCAAGAAGATGGAACATTTATTTTTAAAGAAATCCCAGGAACAGAAAAAGTATGGCCAGCACAGTTAGTTTTTATCGCAATCGGGTTTGAAGGACCAGAACAACCTGTATTAAAGCATTTTGGTCTCGAAACAATGAACCGTAAAGTCGCTGCTGCCTATGGTGATTTTGAAACAAATCTAGAAGGTGTTTTCGCAGCAGGCGATGCACGCAGAGGACAAAGTTTAATAGTATGGGCAATTAATGAGGGAAGAGAAGCTGCTAGAAAAGTAGATGAATACTTAATGGGTGCTTCGATTTTACCAACTGTTAATGCTTAAAGATAAAAGACTGGGACATAAGTATTCCAGCTTTAGCTAAACTCGAACAACCATAAGAGAAATCTACATGGTTGTTCGAGTTTTTTATTAGTCTTATAAAAGGTTCAGTTCGTGTTAATATCCGCAGCCTAAATACACTTCGCTTTCCATGGGGCGAGCGCCGAGCCGCTTCGTCGCTATGCTCCTGCAGGGTCTCGGACTTTCTCGCAGCTCCCATAGGAGTCTACGTGTATTCAGGCTGCTCTATTTTTCTTACTAACTTATATTTTCTTGAAAAAATAATAAGTTTTTAGGTAATTGCCTTTAAAAACGAAGTGGATTGGAGCGGAAAGCACTCGACTCCTGCGGGAAATAAAGAAAAGGCTGAAGCACAGCAGCACAGCAAGGAGGCTCAGCTTCCTCCTCGGCGTATCGTGTGTTTGTAGCCAATGGAACAAATTAGTTTTTACCTTTTACTATATTAAAAAGATAAACAACCAGTATATGAAATCAGTCTTAATCTATGAATTAAATTAGAAATTGTTCGTTTTTACAGATTAACTATTTAGTTTTGTCCCAGACTCTTCGTTGAATCTACCTGTTAGAACTGCACTTTTTGTTTTATAGAAAAAGGAAAAGGTTTCATATAATCAGCTTTAGGGGAATGTTAGGTATATTAGTAGCTGTGTTACGTCGTTATGTATACAAAATGTAAACGGATTAATAGCTATGCAACAAAGATAGAAAATCAAGGAGAAAAAGCAATAGAACACTCTGTCTTCAAACTAAAAATTTTACGCATTCAAAATATTATAAAAATTAAAACTAAAAAACATTCCATTAAACAAAACCTATTTTACATCATTTTCAAGATTCTTTGTAGTTTTAGGTGTTTTTTATTATCATTTTATAAAAAATATAATATAATAGGAAAAATACTTTTTTAACTGGTTTGATAAGGAACGATAAAACAATTAAATAATATAGCTCAACCCTATATGGGTGTTTTTTTATAAATAAGGAATATAAGGTTTTGTTTCACATAAGAAAAGATACCTTTTCTTCAGACTATCATCTGGTAAACTACAACAGAATTTCAAAAAGAAAAGTGTTCATTTAAAGAAAGGAAGTGTCGGAGATGAGAGATGTTAAACTTATCGATATTTATAACCACCATATTGCACAAAAATATATTACACGTTCAGGTTTAGCTCATGCTCTGGCAGTTGCTTATCATGCTTTTGAAATGGCAAAAGAATCAAATGTCGATGTCGATAATGCAGCTAAAGCCGGATTTTTACATGACATGGGTCATTACACCTGGTATAAAGATGGGAAATGGGATTATAAATTATATAGACAAAACGATATTCATCCAATAAAGGGAGCAGAAAGAGCACATAAATTATTAATTCGTTTAGGAGAGAATCCTGTAAAAGCAAAGGAAATTGCGTTAGCGGTTCTTTTTCATACCGATAGCTTTATTCCAGGAGGTTCCGTAATACTCTCACCCTTACAAAAAATCGTAAAATTAGCAGATGAAAAGGATGAAGAACCTGGTGGACATCATCACTATCGCACGATAACGAAGGAACGTGCTTTAAAAAGCCTCGAACGATTAGATGCTAAAATAGATGAATATATAGAAAGACAGAAGGATATGGATTAAATAGTAAAGAAGGATAGAAATAGTTTTTCCTGTTTCTATCCTTCTTTTTTTGTATGTTATAATAGAAAAATCGATTTTTAGAAAAGGAATAAAGAGAAATGGCAAACATTATCACGTCCATCAAAGAATGGCAACAAGCACTTCAGATGGAAATAAATTATTTAAAAAAATATGGCCAATCTAAAGTGGCTTTATCTAATGGGATCCGATTAAATACTGAAAATGATTATACCTATTACTTCGAAAGTATTGGTAATCTTAAGGTTCCAATTGGCTCGAATGTAATCATCCATTGGGGAGCTCAGGCGGTTAAAGGACGCGTATTATCGGCAGATGGAAAAAGTCTTCTAGTCATCTTAGAGAAGATGATTGGCGAGGATGTTGCAGAAGCTTATTTGTCCCATGATCCATGGGAACTGTTAGAACAACTGCAAATTCGCTTTGATACGATAAAAAAAAATAAACGGAAGCTAAGTAGAATAGTAAAGTTAATGCGTCCAAGTGAAACAACGAAGCATCCTACTGATCAGTTGAAAAACCATGTTCATGAGCTTTCATTAAGATGTAAATATAATCCCGTCTCCTTTGTATGGGGACCACCAGGAACAGGGAAAACATATACACTAGCAAGAGTCGCATTACAACGATATTGGAAAGGCAAGCGAATACTTGTTTTAGCGCAAAGCAATCAGGCAGTCGATGTATTACTTACAGAAATCACCACAACCATAAAAGAAAAGGACCGTTTTCAACTTGGCGATATTCTTCGATATGGTGGCAATAGCAGTAACGGCAGTTTGGAACAAGAGAAAATCACAACAAGCTCTCTACTAGATAAAAAGGATATGGATCTTGCAAAACAAAAACAACTGTTTTTAGAAGAAAAGCAGAAGCTTCGACAAGATCTTGCTAGTGCATTCACAATGAGAGATTCTTCCCAGCTGTTAGAAATGGAAGAAAAATTAGCAAGCGTTATGGAAAAAATCCGTAAAAGAGAAGTACAATTTGTCCAAAAAGCAAGAATTGTTGGCACTACCTTGGCTAAGGCTGCAACAGATCCAGCTATTTATGAGGATGAATATGATTTAGTTATTTTGGATGAAGCAAGTATGGCATATATTCCACAGGTGGCATTTGCAGCATCGCTCGCAAAACGAATCATCATATGCGGTGACTTTAAACAATTACCTCCAATTGCGACGAGCCGTCATGCATTAGTGGATAGATGGTTAAAAGAAGATGTTTTCCATGCAACAGGTGTTGCTGATACGGTGCATACTTCCTCCATGCATCCCCAGCTTTTGTTATTAAATGAGCAAAGACGTATGCATCCATCGATATCCGAATTTACGAATAAATATATCTATCATTCATTAGTAGGAGATTACAAGAATGTCGAAAAAAGCAGAAAATCGATTGCAGATCAATCCCCCTTTAAGGGTAACGCGAGCGTATTATTAGACTCCAGTTATTTTGGAGCATACGCCACTTTTGAAAAAGCATCTAAATCTCGCATGAATTATATCCATCTTCTCCTTGCCTTACAAGTTGTCCATGAAGCATTAAGCGACAAAGGGACAAGAAGTATTGGCTATGTCACTCCATATCGGGCACAGGCTGATATAATGGAAGCACTGGCTCACGAATTTTTTCCTGAAGCAGTGGCTGATAAGCGCTTAATTATAGCAACCGTCCATCGTTTTCAAGGAAGTGAAAGAGATGTAATCGTCTTTGACAGTGTAGAAGCTTCCCCCTTTTCACGACCTGGCATGCTTTTAACAGGTAAAGAGAGCGAACGCTTAATTAATGTTGCGATTAGTAGAGCCAAAGGGAAATTTATTCATATTGCTAATAGAAGCTTTATCCAAACAATGATTGATCATCGCAAAACGATTCATCAGCTAGTCAGTCACCAAGAAAGGGTCAATAAGGTTGTTACTAATCAACAAATTGGTGAATGGATGCAACAAAAGAATCCCAAACTTTTTTGGACACATGGTCAGAGAACCGATTTATTAAAGAAAGATATGAATCGTTCACAAAAAGCGGTATTCGTGTCGATTCCACAATCGAAAGGGAACCTTAGTCAAGAATGGAAGCAAATTTTTGCTAAATCAAATGTTATTCGTTCTCCTGATATTCCGTTTCCTATGATTATTATCGACGAGAAGGTCGTTTGGTTTGGTTTTCCAGTAGAAATGGTTAACGGCAGTAGGCCACCATCATTAGCAGTCCGAATTCATTCCCCCTATCTAGCTGCTTATCTTTTAAAATATATAACGTAAAGAAAAGACGTACCAATTTGCTTGGTGGTACGTCTTTTCGCTTTCAACAAATAGGTTATTCATTGAATAGAAGCAAAGATTTCGCTAAAATGAGGTGGAAACTGTGTATAGGAGGAGTTGTCATTTTGAGAAAAAAACGGACTAAATGGATGATGGCCTTATTTTGCATATCCATCCTATTATTAATTACAGGCTGTGGAACAGCGGATACAGCCCCATCAAAGGAAGAGGATAAAACAGAAAGGAAAGCGATATCTTCCGATGATTATCCAATTGTAACCATTACAATGGAAGATGATTCGAAAATGGAAGTGGAGTTATATCCGGATAAAGCACCTAATACAGTAAATAACTTCATTTCATTAATCAATAAGGGATTTTATGATGGCTTAATTTTTCATCGAGTGATTCCTGATTTTATGATTCAAGGGGGAGATCCGAATGGGAATGGAACAGGCGGTCCTGGTTACTCTATTAAAGGCGAATTTTCAGACAATGGATTTGAGAACGATTTAGAGCATGAAAGAGGCGTGATTAGTATGGCAAGATCTCAAATGCCAGACTCTGCCGGCTCCCAATTTTTTATCATGGTAGCAGATGCTCCCCATTTGGATGGCCAATATGCACCATTTGGTAAGGTAATAGAAGGTATGGATGTAGTTGATAAGATTGTAGCAACTGAAAGAGATGAGCAGGACAAGCCTCTAAAAGAGATAAAAATGAAGAAAGTCACAGTTGATACAAAAGGAATAAATTACGAGGAACCTGAAAAAGTAAAAGAATGACTCAGCAAATAAACGTTTTATTTTCTTTCTTAAGCAAAAGATGATATGATAAAAGCTGATTTTGAATTAAGGAGATGGTAAACATGGCAACAAAAGGATACATATTAATGCAAAATGGCGAAAAAATCGAATTTGAATTATATCCAAATGAAGCTCCTGGAACAGTAGCAAACTTTGTAGAACTTATTAATAAAGAGTTCTATAACGGTCTAACTTTCCACCGCGTCATTCCTGGTTTCGTAAGCCAAGGTGGAGATCCAAACGGAAATGGTACAGGTGGTCCTGGTTACACTATTAAATGTGAAACTGTTGGAAATCCTCATAAACACGTAGAAGGTTCTCTTTCTATGGCACACGCAGGTCGTGACACAGGCGGAAGCCAATTCTTCATCGTTCATGAGCCACAACCACATTTAAATGGTGTTCACACTGTATTCGGACAAGTTACATCTGGTATGTCTACAGTTAAAGCGATGAAAAACGGCGATGTAATGGAAAAAGTAGAAATTACTGAACAATAATCCAAACAAGGCAGGCTGAGAAATTAGCTTGCTTTTTTTATAATTGTTTTACTTAAATACATACTTTTCATTTGTTTATAGGGAGGTAGATTATATTGTTTAAAGATAAAGTTGTGATTGTTACAGGTGCTAGCAACGGAATCGGAAGAGCGATTGCAACAGCCTATTTACAAGAAGGGGCCAATGTTGTCCTCGCAGATATAGATGAATCTCAAGGATATCAAGTACTTGAACAGTTGGTTCTTAAAGAGAAAGCCTTGTTTATCAAAACAGATGTACGAAACGAAGCGGAAATCATCGAAATGGTTCAAACGACAAAAGCTAAATTTGGAAAAATAGATATTCTTATTAATAATGTCGGCAAAGGGATTTTCAAATCCTTTTTTGATTTATCTATTGATGAATGGGATGACGTACTAAATACGAATCTTAGAAGTGTGTTTCTTTGTTCAAGAGAAGTAGCCAAAATCATGCGTGAACAAAAGAACGGTGGCTCTATTATCAATATGTCATCTAGCAGAGCGTATATGTCTGAACCAAATACGGAAAGCTATAGCGCAAGTAAGGGTGGTATTATGGCGATTACCCATGCATTAGCAAATAGTCTTGCAGACGCTCGCATAACCGTAAATAGCATTTCACCAGGGTGGATTGAAACGAAAGATTATGAAAATCTACGAGAAATCGATCATGAACAGCATTTATCAAAAAGAGTCGGCAAACCAGAGGATATAGCAAGAGCCTGTCTGTTTTTAACAAACCCGCAAAACAACTTTATCACTGGCACAAATCTAATGGTAGATGGTGGTATGACGGTAAAAATGATTTATGAAGAATAAAGATATCATATTTTCACATTTCTATTAATAGTTGCTATCTGAAATTGATAGGAGTATAATAGCTTCCATATGATTACATTTAATTAATAATGGAGGCTTTTTAAGTGGACGTTTTACACCAGATATTATCAACCTATGCTTCATTTTTTGATTGGGAGATGTGGGGAGAAGTATTAACAGATCCGGTTTCATGGGGATTAATTGGATCGTTAGTCATTTTAGAAGGCTTATTATCAGCAGATAATGCACTTGTTTTAGCGGTAATGGTTAAACATTTGCCACCAGACAAACAGAAAAAAGCATTAACGTATGGATTATTTGGAGCTTATTTTTTCCGGTTCTTCTTTATTGGAATAGGCGTATATTTAATTCACTTTACATGGATTAAAGTAATAGGAGCTGCATACTTAGCTTGGATTGTGATTAAGCATTTCTGGATTGGTGATGGGGACGAGGATGCATCAGCAATGAAAAAGGATAGTTGGACAATAAGACTATTTGGAGTTTTCTGGGCAACTATTATTTCCGTCGAGTTAATGGATTTAGCATTCTCTGTAGACAGTATTCTAGCTTCCCTTGCAGTATCAAATGAAATCTGGATTCTCTTAATAGGTGGTATGCTTGGTATCTTGATGATGAGAACTGTCGCAAAATTATTCCTTGTTCTTATTGAAAAAGTACCGGAATTAGAGAATACAGCATTTGTATTAATCGGAATTATCGCGGCCAAAATGTTTGCAAGTATTTTCGGCTTTGAATTAGATCACTATGTATTTTTCGCGATTCTGATTGCTGCGTTTATTATCACCTTTATTATTCATTTTATTAATAAAAACAAAAAGATATCCGAAGAAATTGCTTCAACAAAAGAAGAATAATTTTTGTAACCTGTTCTGATTTAGGACAGGTTTTTTGATGCGGGCAAAGAGGAATTTACTTCGTATATTTATTAGCATAAGAAGAGGCAACAAAAGAATCCGGCTTTATTTTTGGTTCAATGCCAATTGACTCAATTCTTGATACCATTTCGTTTACAAAATCACGCGTTTTATTTCGTCGTCCGGCCCCAATATCAATATGTCCTTCAATGGAGAAAGTGGCTCCTTGATAAACAAATGGTAGAACGACATCTATTAACTGATTTTTCTTATCTTCTGTAAAAAGACTAACAACCTCTTCCGTCAGTGTCGTCTCGTAGGAAATTTTCTCATGAAGTCTTAAAACCTTCCTCGGTAAGATAACTTTTCTTATGCAAGCCCACGCTCCCTTACCTTTATTCATAATTACAATGCCTGTAATAAAAGTCGTATGCTTTGCATGGACTTGTGAATCGGTGCCAATCATTAATTGATAATTACCAGCCGGATTTCGAGACATAAAGGAAAGAATCCGTTGAAATACAATATCAAACGTCATATTCTTTTCTTGTAGATTTTGAAAGGTTATTTCCATATGCCTGTCTAACTCCACAAAAATCCCTCCATATAAGCGTAATTTCCCAACTCATTTTATACCATTGTATGTTCAGCAAATGGAATTATCACTGAAACTAAACTTGTATTATCATATACACAGAATAGTAAATTGGTGTAAATGATTATCCCTATATTTGTAAAAATTTCATTTAAATGGCCCTTTCCCTAAGGAAACCATGTATTATATAGAAAACCTTTCAGAAAATCTTGTAATCAAAACGTAATAAATCTGAAACTATTTTATTTCTTATCCGTCTAATGGGTAACTGAACTTAGGAGGAAATATAGATGAAGAATTATCGTGTAATCTCTTATTTGTTTCTATTACTTATATTTTTGTTAACTGCCTGTAGTAGTTCTGAACAAAAAAACGCTGACACCGAAAGCAGTTCTGAATTTGAGATGGCTAATTTAGACTCTAGTAGCGTAAAAGAGGAACTATCAGCAAAAATTAGTAAAGAGAATAAGGAAAGTGACATAACAAAAAAAGCCGAGAATGACCGGATGGTGATATACAATGCCAATCTGTCCCTACAGGTTAAAGACTATCATCAAGTCGAAGCAACGATACAAAGTAAAGCAACAGAGCTGGGCGGTTATGTAGTAGAATCATCTATTTACGATAGCGGGACTGAATATATAAATGGCACGATTATTGTGAAAATTCCACAAGATAATTTCCAATCCTATATAAAGGAAGTGGAAAAAAACAGTATAAAGGTTAAAGAGAAAAGTGTATCAGGTAATGATGTTACAGAAGAATTTGTTGATTTGGAATCTCGGTTAAAGGCAAAAGAAGCAGTGGAAAAACGGCTGTTAACCTTGATGGATCAAGCCAACAAAACCGAAGACCTTCTAAAAATTTCAAATGACCTAGCAATCGTACAAGAAGAAAAAGAACAAATTTTAGGTAGGATGAAATTTTTACAAAATAATGTAGACTATTCAACTGTAACAATCCAATTACAAGAGGAGTTAGTGAAGGTTGACGCTATTAAAGACAAAGAATCTCTAAATACATGGCAAAAAGCAAAAAGTCAATTTGTTAGTACAATTAATGGTTTGATTTCCTTTTTATCGGGAGTAGTCGTATTTGTTATTGGTTTATCACCAATAATCATCCCAATTGTGATAGTTCTAATTATTTGGATTATTTATCGAAAAAAGAGAAAGCATCAAGAATAGGACAATCAGATAATATGGTATAATGATAGTAATTATTAGCTTGTAAATGTTCCAGTAGATATAGGAAATACGAATGCAAAAATATTTTAAATAGTCAAAGGAAAACAAAAATATTCTATTAATTTTCTATCCCCACAAATAAACAAGGAGGAAGGAGGAGCTAATATAAATAATGCTGAGTTTAAGAAAGAAGTAAAATCATGGGTAATCGCTCTTGGATGCGCATTCGTTTTTGTCTTTATATGCAGGAACTTTATCTTTACTCCTGTTAAAGTAGTTGGTCAGTCCATGCAGCCTACATATGAAAATCATGACCGAGTAATCGTCTCTAAAATTGGACAAATCAAGCATTTTGATACTATTGTCTTTCATTCACCGATTGAGAAGGAAGATTATATAAAAAGAGTTATTGGCTTACCAAATGATACAATTGAAATCCAAGATGATGTTCTTTATATTAACGGTCAAAAATATGAGGAACCCTATTTACAGCAAAATAAAAGCGAATTGCTTCCTAATCAAAAATTAACAGAAAATATCAAGATTAAAGTTCCAAAGGGCCATATTTTTGTACTAGGGGATAACCGACAAAATAGCATGGATAGCAGACAAATTGGATGCATTTCAGAAGAGGCTGTTATTGGAAAGGCAATTTTCAGATTTTATCCTGGAAAGGAAAATTAATAATTAGAATAATAAAACAAGCATTGGTAAATGGTTCATATACCAATGCTTGTTTCTTTTATTTGGAACGATTAACAAATTCAACAACCATTTCTTTAGAAACTTGTTTTCTTGTTGGAACAACTCCAAGTCGAGCTAGCTCATTCATTTGTTCCGTTACTTCATTTATTTTATCAACAGAAAAATTCTCCCCAGCTTTAAAAAGAAAAATAGCTTCTTCAATCAAGGATTCGCGTTGCTGATCTAATTGCTTATAATAATTAACTCGAGAATTTACTTCTTCTACATGTTTGGTAATTGCTTTATGTACACTCATAATCTAGCTCCTTACTTTTTATATATAATTATTTTAATATTTAATCGATTGAAAATAAAGAGTTTATTTAGTTTACATAATAACATTATGATTAACTAAATGTTTTTGTAATCCAAACAATATGTAAAAGGAGGATGGAGGAATATAACATTAATGGAATAGACAGTAGAAAAACCCATAAACGTATATTTTTACTAGAAAAAGAGATAGCTAAGTATACGAGGAAAAAAGACAGAGCTACTTTTAGTAGAAGGAATAAAAAAGGGGAAATTTCCCATAGATAATTCATCAGTGGATTAGCTTCAGATATGTGGTTTAATTTGATTCCTAGAAAAGTAAAAATACCATCGAAAAAATTTAATAGGCTAAGCAGGAGAAAAAGAAGCTTCATACAATCACTCCTCATCATTATTCCTAATTATCCCAATTTAAATGATAAAATGATATAGGCCATTACATACAAATCAATAATTCATTCTTTTGTAGGAGTTTTAACAACATTACCGCACATAATATCTCTTATGTGCGGTTTTTGAAGAAATATAGTATACTAAAATTACTACTTTATAGATTAGGTGGCTATACATATGATCACAAAGGATACATTATTTTCGTGGTACGAAGAAGAGTTAACCCTTTTTCGGACAGAAATGGATAATAAAGATTACAGTAAATTTACAATCGAAAATTATTTGCGGGATATCTATTTCTTTTTAGAATTCATAACGCGAAAGAAAGAAGCTTATACGGATTTAAGTACGGTGAAGAAATTGCAGATTACTCTCTTTATGAATGAACTAAAAACAAAACGCGCAAATGCTAGTAGTTCGAGAAATAGACGGTTAACAGCCATTCGTTCCTTTTATAAATGTTTAGTAGATTATGAGCTTGTTCCAAAAAATCCAGCGATTGATTTAGAAAGCGCGAAAGAACAAAAGGGAAAACTGCCAAGCTATTTGGAAAAAGAAGAATTAAAGTCTTTTTTTGACATGATTGGAAGGGTATCGCAAAAGCAACATCAAAGACGAAATAAAGTAATCCTCGGTCTAATGGCGTTCGCAGGCTTACGGGTAATGGAAATACATTCTCTTAATTTGTCTTCGATTAATCAAAATAGAGGAATTCACGTACTAGGAAAAGGAAATAAAACTCGTTATATTCCATTACCAAAAAAGCTCATGGAAGAACTACAATTATATATAGAAGAAAACAGGATTTTCCCAATGAAAGGGCAGGAAGATGCTCTCTTTATTTCCCGAAAAGGAAAACGAATTTCCAGGAGAAGGATTCAAGAAATTACAGAGCGGATCATTGATCAAATGGGAAAAGAATACCCAGATTTAAAATGGAAGGAAAAGGGGATATCCAGCCATAAGTTAAGACATAGTTTTGCGACACATTTAGTGAGAGATGGGCGTGATATCCGAACCGTACAAGAATTGCTAGGTCATACTAATTTAAATACAACACAAAAATACACACATGTTTCCGATTCTCAAAAGGAAAAAGCAATGGATTTAGAAATTTCAGATTACTTATAGAAATACCATAATAATATTATGTAAACAAGATAGTTTTCTTACTCATATTCAATCATTTGACAGAATATATATAACGAGATGAATGAAAAAAGTAATCCCTTTGCTTTTTAGCAAAGCTATATCCCATGAGCTTATAAAAGAGAAGGGATTAGTCTGTCAATGAAAGATAAGGGAAGTGTTTTTCGATGCCAAGTAAAAAGCATTCAATTATCGTCCATGCAAATGCAAAAAAGGTTTGGGATTTTGTTCGCTCCATGAATAATTGGGCTCCTCTAGTGCCTGGCTATATCAACCATCAAATCATAAATGAAAAAGTTTCAACATGGGAATTTAAAATTGATATGGGGCTTTTTAAGAAAAAAGTAGAAATGGAAGTTACAATATTAGAATGGAAAGAGCCATCGAAGGTAACATTTGATTTAGTAGGCCTTAATGAGCATTTTGAAGGAAATGGCTATTTTATGGTAGAAGTAAAGGATGCAAATTATACAATAATGACGGGCTATTTAGAAATCAATTCTACAGGCACTTTTCCTAATGTAACAAATAGTATCATGCAGCCTAAATTAGAGGAAATAGCCGAAGAATTGACGGTTGCCGTCAGCAAAGCAATAGAGAATTTACGATAATATCATTATGTTAACTAAAACATCAAATGATGAAAAGAAAACTTTTAATTCATCATTTGATGTTTTATTAATTTTTTGTAAATTTTTCGTTAATTAACTTGGTTAAAAAGATATCGTCCTATATGATAAAGATTACAAATTTTATTGGAGGTATCTCATTGGAAAAAGCAAAGCAATGGAAGAAAAGTAAAACTTTTTTAGAAATTTTACTCATTTCCACAAAGTTAGGGTTCACTTCATTTGGAGGACCAGTTGCACATTTAGGTTATTTTCATGATGAATATGTACGACGAAGGAAATGGTTAGACGAAAAAAGCTATGCTGATTTAGTCGCTCTTTGTCAATTTCTACCTGGTCCAGCAAGCAGTCAGGTTGGGATAGGGATAGGAATTTTACGAGGAGGGCTCCTCGGCGGGATTATTTCTTTTTTAGGATTTACGCTTCCTTCTGTGATTGCTCTAATGATCTTTGCTAGTGTTATAGAGGGCTTAGATATAGGGAACGCAGGTTGGATACATGGTCTTAAAATTGTTGCGGTTGCCATTGTTGCACATGCAATACTGGGTATGGCAAAGAATTTAACACCAGACTTAAAAAGAAAGACGATAGCACTCTTTGCATTAGTACTTACACTCTTATGGCAAAGTGTCTTTTCCCAAGTAGGGGTAATTATATTATCAGCTTTAATCGGCTATTTTCTATATAAGCAGCAAGCAATGCAGCAAAATCATGCAGAAGTCACTTTTCCAATTTCAAAAAGAGTAGCAAGTGTATCATTACTGCTATTTTTTGCCCTTCTTTTCCTTTTACCAGTTATTCGGGAGGTATTTGCATACCCATGGATTGCCATGTTTGATAGTTTTTATCGTTCTGGCTCTCTTGTATTTGGAGGAGGACATGTAGTTTTGCCTCTTTTAGAGCGTGAATTTGTCCCTGGTGGATGGTTAAGCGAAGAGGCATTTCTTGCAGGATACGGTGCAACACAGGCAGTTCCTGGTCCTTTATTTACATTTGCTGCATATATTGGAACCGTCTTGAATGGATGGGGAGGGGGATTACTTGCGACATTCGCCATATTTCTTCCAGCCTTTTTATTAATTCTTGGAACACTCCCATTCTGGAATTCCTTAAGAACGAATCCGAATATTCAAGGGGCTCTAATGGGCGTAAATGCTGCGGTTGTTGGTATTTTAATCTCTGCTTTTTATCATCCTATTTGGACTAGCAGTATTATAGATGCAAGCGACTTTGCTTTTGCAGCCATTTTATTTTCGATGTTAGTTTATTGGAAGCTACCACCATGGATTATTGTTATTACTGGCGCAATTGGTGGAATGCTACTTTCTTATTTACCAATTTAATATTCAAATAGAACCTATAAACGAGTGATTGAATCTCGCTTATAGGTTTTTTCTTTTTTTAAGCTTGTGTTAACTCGTTATATAAATTACCCATTTCAATCGCATTAACCGCAGCTTCCCAGCCTTTATTTCCAGCTTTTGTGCCTGCTCGTTCGATTGCTTGCTCAATATTTTCTGTAGTAAGAACACCAAAGATAACAGGAATTTCCGTACTTAACGAAACATTTGCTACACCTTTTGCCACTTCGTTACTTACATAGTCAAAATGAGGGGTAGCCCCGCGAATAACCGTACCAAGGGTGATAATTGCATCATATTTACCAGACGCAGCTAGTTTTTTGGCAGCTAAAGGAATTTCATATACACCAGGAACCCACATTACAGAAATATCATTCTCATTTACGCCATGACGATTTAACGCATCTTCCGCTCCAGATAAAAGTCTAGTCGTAATAAATTCATTAAAGCGGGACACAACAATCCCAATTTTTAAGCCAGTTCCTATTAAATTTCCTTCAAATACTTGTTTCATTATTTATTCCACCTTTTGTAATAAATTTTGTCGATATTGTATTAAATCTTGAATCGTAATCATTTTTAAAGCAAATTTATCAGCAATTACCTTCAAGTCGTTCACTCTTGCCATTGTTCCGTCTTCTTTTAGAATTTCACAAATAATTCCAACTGGTTTCGCTCCAGCAAGCAGTGCTAAATCAACTGCAGCTTCGGTATGTCCATCGCGATTTAGCACGCCGCCATCCTTTGCAATAAGAGGAAAGATGTGACCTGGTCTTGTAAAGTCATTAGCAATGCTATCTGACTCAACTAGTTTGCTTATTGTATAGGCGCGTTCAAATGCACTAATTCCTGTTGTTGTCTCTTTATGATCAATACTGATTGTAAATGCAGTGCTTCTCGGATCACTACTATTTGTAACCATAGGAGGGAGGTGTAATTTATCTGCTAATGCTTGTTGAATGGGAACACAGATTAAACCACGCCCCTCTTTTGCCATGAAATTGATCATTTCTGGAGTGACATGATCCGCCAATCCAATGAAATCTCCTTCATTTTCCCGATCTTCATCATCACAAACAATTACTACTTTGCCTTTTTTTAAATCAGTTAAAGCATTTTCAATGGAATCAAACATCGTTTTCTTCCTTTCGTAAAATAAATTTATTATTAAAAACCATTTTCTCTTAAAAATGAAGCAGTTAGTTTTGATTCTCTTTCAATGATTGGAGCTTTGTCTCTATTCATAAAGGAATAAAAATATTTGGCCAAAAGATCAAATTCGATGTTAACAAGCTCACCTTTTCGCTTATTCCCAATCATGCTGACTTTAGAAGTATGTGGAATAAGCGATACATAAATAGAGTTAGAAGTCGTTTTAAAAATGGTCAAACTGGTTCCGTCAATGGTGATAGAGCCTTTATCCATTGTTAGGTGTACTTGATCCTCTGGAATCTGAATTTCTACTAAGGTGCTATTTTCTACCTTTTTTGTTGAAAGAATCATACCTGTACAATCAACATGACCAGAAACAAAGTGCCCACCAAACCTCCCGTTGGCAGCCATTGCACGTTCTAAATTAACACCTGTTCCACTATTTAAAAGTCTAAGGGTTGTATCATGAAACGTGTTTGGCATGACATCGACTGTAAAGAGATTGGGCTCAAAGGATGTGACCGTTAAACAGACACCATTAATGGCAATACTGTCACCAATTTTCATATCCTCCATAATTTGTTCTGCTTGTATGGTTATGGAAATCGAGTGACCCGTTTTTTTATTATGCTTAACTATACCTAATTCTTCAACTAGTCCAGTAAACAAAGGAAATTCCTCCTTTCTGCAGCGTGTATTTTAAAGCTCTTAAATAGGTCAAGGGGGTCCAGACATTTTTAAATGTGTAGGAAAATTACAAAATAAAAACCCCGTATAAAAATTTATACGGGGTCTAATACATACTTAAATAAACGTATCGTACAATCGAACAGCTGTTTTTTCATTGATTGTTGTTTGCAATAATACTGTCAATAGGCATCAATTCCATTCTTTTTTGAAAAAGAATGGATGATTCTTAAGCTTCAATATATTTAGAACCGTAACTAATACTTGAGTCCACATTATTACAGCATCACCAAATACAACAATACAAATCGTTAGAAAAACAGGAAAAAGAAATGCGAATAATCTTTTCCATTCTATACATCATACCATCTTGTTTATTGTTAATTGCCTTCTCCCATCCAGACTTTACTGTCGGCTTTGGTTTCTCACCAAATCCACCGTTTTATAAATTGGCCCTATGTAAATAGGTCTGCCATTAGCCAATAATAAATCTTATAAAACGGGTCACGGGCTTAGAGTTTTACGCACACTCATCACCGCCGGTTGGGAATTTCACCCGACCCCGAAGGCGACCACACTTATTGTGTAATCATAACTATTTAATTAATTGTATCGTACACTGTTTCATTTGAATTATCAATTATTTTCTCTTAAACGCAATATTTACACTACAAGGAAAGGGATAACTTAACTAGATAAAATGTGTTTCTTTTCTTGATTTGGTCAAACTAAAAATAAAAAGTGGGGGCATAAGAATGAAAATTGCAGAAAATGTTTTCGGCTATCGAACAGCAATTGTTAACATAGCTTATATAGCAGGATTAGGATCTACAAAAAAAGATTGGGTACTGGTAGATACAGGGGTGCCCTATTCAGCGCCGTTTATTTTGAAAAATACGAAGAAACTTTTTAACGAAAAAAAACCACTAGCAATCATTTTGACACATGCTCATTTCGATCATATCGGTGCACTACAGACACTTGTGCATGAGTGGAATGTTCCTGTATATATCCATGAGAAAGAAATTCCCTATTTAGAAAGCAAGAAGAAATATCCGCCACCTACACCATTTAAAGAAAAAGGGATGATGTCCTTTCTTTCGCCGTTTTATCCACGAGATGGGATTGATTTTCATTCCAGAATTAAGCCTATATCAAGCGAGCATTCCTTAGCATTTTTAGAAGGCTGGGAGTGGATATACACGCCTGGGCACACGAATGGACATATTTCCTTATTTAGAGAAAAAGATCGGTTACTTCTTGCAGGAGATGCACTGATTACAGTCAAACAAGAATCACTTTTTGCAGTCTTAACACAGGAAAAAGAGATTCATGGACCGCCAGCATACTTTACACCAGACGTAGAAACTAGCATCATATCGATAAAGAAGCTCCTAGCACTAGACCCACAAATTTTATATACAGGGCATGGAGTACCGATGTATGGAAAAGAGATAAGAGAAGGAATTAGTGACCTTCTTTATCAGCATTCTGAAGAAGCTGTAGTAAAAGGAGGATAGAAAAGGTGGAGATATTGCTAATCTTAAAAGAGAAGAATGGTACAATGCAAATTAAAAGGAAATAGTGATCCATAAATCTTTCGAGTCTCTGATGTCATCAATTGAAAATATATACTTCATTAACAAAACATAAGGTTAATATTTCTATCATTGAAAAAGCAGTCTAGAAAACAAAAATTTATGCCAATTAATCATTCGATATATTTTAATGATAAGCGTCTAAAACCTTGATATATAAAGGATTAGACGCTTTCTTTATTATAAGAAGGTTTATCGAATATTTTTTAAGTTAGACTGGAATACGAAATTTTGACTGGATCAATTACTAGTGAATAACTTTCCAACAAAAGTGGGGCATTAACATAAACACTCGACCACGAATTGTAATCAGTGATCAAATTGCATCAATCTCGACTTATATAAAAATAGATACAATATTCCTGTAAAAAGTGAAAGCTTCTATTGTGATAGAATACACTTAAACTATCGGAGAACATCTTTTGCATTTTATTAAGTTAAATAGGATCCATTTTGCACAGGCTATTCACTTAAATCAACCAAACTATAAAAAACTAAGGATGAAAATTTCAAAACAAGGTCATATAGGATGTTTTTTTTTCGTACAATATTTTGGAGGTGGAAAAATGGCAAGAATAGCTTACAGAGATTCAGATATTGATTTAATGGCCAGAATGATGAGAGCTGAAGCTGAAGGTGAAGGAAACCAAGGAATGCTATATGTCGGAAATGTAATCGTAAACCGTGTTATAGGAAATTGTTTAGACTTTAAAGATGTAAGAACCGTTAAACAAGTAATTTTCCAAGTGCAAGGGGGAAATTATTCTTTTGAAGCTGTTCAAAAAGGCAATGTCTTTTACCAAAGAGCAAGAGAGTCGGAAAGAAGATTAGCACTTCAGAATGTGAAATACTGGAGAGATCACCCAGCAAGATTTGCTTTATGGTACTTTAATCCAAGTGGAGCGTGTCCTCCAACTTGGTATGACCAACCTTTTACTGGTCAATTTAAACAACATTGTTTTTATGAACCAAAGGCTGGTACATGTGATAGTGTTTATAAAGGATGAGAATTATGAATAGGCTGAAAACATGCATGGATTAATTTTGCATCTTTTTGGCTTTTTTGAATTTTAATATATTACCAAACACATATTTGTAGTTGCAAAATATTTTCTGTAGAAATTGGGCGGTCCTTAATACAGCGAATAAGCTTCACAAAATACAGGAAAACATACAATACTTTAGAGATTTATTAAATATAAGGTGGTTATGTTTGAATGTCTAATCAAGAAGTCTATCCCGCTGCAAATGTTAATCAACAATCAGAGAGACAATTTCTGAATTTTCTACTCCCACCTCCTCCAGCACCTGGATTTGGAGGACCGCCAGCTATTCCTGGTTTCTCAGGACCTGGATTACAGCCTTCACAAGCTCCAACGGCTCCTCCTCCACCATTTATTCCTCAACAAGCCGTTGCATCGCCATTTGCTATAGATCCAGGAGCAATTAGCTTATGCATGTTTCGTAATACCTTTATATGGCTAAGTAATGGTCAGGGATTTTGGTTTTATCCTATTATCATAGGTCCAAGATCTGTCGCCGGTTTCAGATGGAACGGAAGATTTTGGATGATTTTTGGTATTGATACAAGAAGAATTGTTTCGTTTACATGTTTCTAAATAACATATTTGAGGTGATGCTTGATAGAAGTATCACCTCAAATATGTTATTTGCGATTTAGTTTTCATTAAATTAAATAGGATTGAAATTGCAATAATTAATGGAAGAACTAACTCCAATTAATATAAAACACAGAAATTTGCACTCAATATGCAAATACCATTACATTTTTAAAAGGTGAGGGGAATATCTTAGATTATACCCCCTAGAAGAAAACAGTGGTGAATGGAGGAACAAATGATACAAATATCAGGAACAACCTTTCAACCTCAAGATAATTGGCCATTGGAGCAGACGGAAAAAGATATTTTGCAGTATATGCATGATGATCATATCATCTATCCTTATCCTTCTTTAGAGGAATTGCAGTTCGAAATTAAAATGCGCAAGAATATCATTAATAGTGCAAAAGAAATGAATGAAACAGAGGCTCAGTTTACGATTTTCGAGCAAGCACGGTGCAACCCTGATTACTGGCAATTAACGATGGCTGGTGGTTTTTTAATGAGAAGAGATGTGCAACCATCTGATGCCATTATGGATATTTATAAGAACAGTTCGCAGTATGCGTTTGAATGCGCAACTGCTTCTGTCATTATCTATTACTATGCTACATTACAGACTATAGGAAAACATCTATTCAATGCTTATTTTCAAAATCTATATCTTTACAGTTGGCATGCAGATACTGACCTCGGTCTAGTAACCTTTCATTCAAGTAGTTTTTTACCTGGTGACATTGTTTACTTTGAAAATCCAGACTTTGATTTAAAAACACCTTGGTTTAGAGGATTAAATGCTATTATTCTTGAAGATGGAAGATTTTTCGGACATGGGTTTTCCATAAAGACGAATAATGAAATCATTCAGGTACTTAATGAAAGGAGAATAACAGGAAGTAATCGTTCTGCTGTCCTGACAAGTTTGGTGACAAGGCCATCATTTACCCAATTATCAAGATTAGCAAAAGGGCAAACGAGAAGTATTGCATTCAAACCCCAATTACCTGTTGTGCATCATAATTACAGTTCCATATCCACACTAAGATATCAGAATTATCTAACACAGTTGGGATATCTGTTCAAAGGCTGATTCTGTTTATTGATTTGTAAATATCGTTTCGAATTAATGGGTACATACCCATTTTTCAGTAGACGGGCTCCATTTTCACTTTTGAGAGTATCATGTAGTGATAACCTTACTATAAGAAAGGATGTATGATAATGTACGCTAACGTAAATGCACCTCCAACTCAAGGTGCGAATGTTCCTCCACAGCCGAACACGTCGCCTGCTTTTTTTATGAATGCTCCATCTTTCCCTACCTACACAGCACCAGCTTACAGTTATTGCGGCCCAACCTATCAAAAGAATGACTTTGTCTTAGTTGTCGTGTTGTTTATTTTATTAATCATTGTGGGAGCTTTTATTTGTTAATAATGTCTACGTCTTATATTCACAAATTAAACAGTTACATCCCTAATAAATTTAAATAAAAAATATTAAGTTTTATTGGAACTTACTAGAAAGACGATGCTAACAATTGCTAACATCGTCTTTATTTATATATAAAATAGGAGATCGTCTGCTAAATTGTTATAGACTAAAGAATGAACAAATATAATTTAAACAATTATACGTTTGGATACATACGAGTGTACTGACTTCTCTTGTGATGAAATATGAATAGCTACGAAAAGGGTTATTGTCAGCAAAAAATTAATAGGACATTTACGCATATTTTAAAATAGACATAGAGCGCATTTTTTATATTGGTATATTTAGAGTTGCGCTAGTATATAAATAGCCTTTTCTTCCAAGATATAATCCTTTAACGAATCCTTATTTCATGATACTCTTATTAATTAGAAGATTGATATAGTTAGGAGTATTTTTTATGAAATTAGTAACTTGGAATGTTAATGGAATTAGAGCCTGTGTGAAAAAAGGCTTTTTGGATTTTTTCCAGCAAATAGATGCAGATATCTTTTGTCTTCAAGAGACAAAGCTGCAAGAAGGACAAATTAAACTAGAATTAGAAGGCTACCACCAGTTTTGGAATTATGCAGAAAGAAAGGGCTATTCAGGAACAGCTGTTTTTACAAAGGAAAAACCCCTTTCTGTTCAGTATGGCATCGGAGAAGACTTTGAAGAATTAGAAGGAAGAACCATTACGTTAGAGTTTGAAAACTTCTTTCTACTAAATGTATATACACCAAATTCAAAGCGAGATTTAAGCAGATTGTCCTATCGAGTAGAATGGGAAAAACAACTAAAGCAATATATTTTATCACTAGAAGCAGTGAAGCCGGTAATTTATTGTGGCGATTTAAATGTAGCCCATCAAGAAATCGACTTAAAAAATCCGAAGCCGAATATTGGTAATTCAGGCTTTACTACAGAGGAAAGAGGGGAAATGACTAGCTTATTACAATTAGGATTTGTAGATAGCTTTAGATATTTATACCCAGAACGATCTGATGTGTACACATGGTGGAGCTATATGGCAAAGGTTAGAGAAAGAAATATTGGGTGGAGAATTGACTATTTTATCGTCTCTAATCAATTAAAAGACAATATTTCTGATGTAAATATCCATTGTGATGTAATGGGAAGCGACCATTGCCCTGTGCAACTTGAAATCCAAATATAATATAATTAAAGGGCATCATTTTAGCTAACATTCTAAAGAGATAATTATATCCTTAGAATGAAAGGCAAATGCCCTTTTTCCACTTTGTCTAAATTACCTATAACTATTTAGTGGTTAGTAAAGCTTAACAATGGAACAATATATATTATCATAGATTCATCCATACATATTGGGGGGCACTGAAAAACTGCAATATAATCATTATTGTTGGTGACCGACTTTTAATTTCGGGTATTTCATTTGTTTTCCGAGGCGACACCTCGCTTTCCATGGTGCGAGCGCCGATCCTCCTGCTAGGTCTCGGACTTACTTGCAGCTCCTATAGGAGTCGAGCTATCACCTCTACAAACCAACTAGTATTCGCTTTCAAATAAATAAATCCTTATTTAATTTGGAAAAAATATACTTTTTTCAGAGCCCTCACATAATGAGAAGGAGGAACTTTTTATATGAACTTAAAAGGAATTCATCATGTTTCTGCCATGACAGCGAAAGCAAAAGATAATTATGCCTTTTACACAAATGTACTAGGACTCCGATTAATAAAGAAAACGGTTAATCAAGATAATCCTTCTGTCTACCATCTATTTTATGGAGATGAACAAGGAAATCCTGGGACAGAGCTCACGTTTTTTGAAATACCCCATATGGCACCTAACAGAGAAGGAGTAAGCAGTATTTCAGCAACCTCGCTTCGAGTGCCAAGTGATAAAGCATTAGATTACTGGGTAAAACGTTTGGATGAGTTTGGTGTTACGCATGGGGAAATCACAGAAAGAGCTGGACGATTGACATTGGAATTTAGAGACTTTGAGACACAGCGATTTTTCTTCGTTTCAGATGAGCATGATACCGGGGTAAAAGCAGGCATTCCATGGGATAAAAGCCCGGTTCCAACTGAATTTGCAATCACAGGTCTTGGTCCTGTGCAATTAACGGTACGTCGTTCAGCGTCTACTATTAGCGTGTTAACTGATTTACTTGGCTTTCGCTTAAAGGATACCTATCCATCCACTTTCGAAAATCAGCCTCCTATACAAGTATTTGAGACAGGCGAGGGAGGTTCTGGCACAGAAATCCATCTAGAGGAACGCACAGATTTAAAGGTACAGCGGCTTGGAAGAGGTGGCGTACACCATGTAGCCTTTCGTGCTGATAATGAGGAAGAATTACACACTTGGATAGAAAAAATTAATGATTCACGCTTCCAAAATTCAGGCTTCGTTGATCGATATTATTTTAAGTCCCTCTATTTTAGAGAACCGAACGGAATCTTATTTGAAATTGCAACAGATGGACCTGGATTTGCTACAGATGAAGCAGTTGAACATTTGGGAGAATCACTTGCACTTCCACCATTTTTAGAGCCAAAACGAGCAGATATAGAAGCCATATTAGAACCACTAGATACGAGCAGTAAATAATCACAAAGAAAGCAATAATATATGCTAAAATAGAGAAAGTATCATTGTTGGAATTGCTAGGGGGAAAAAGAAAATGAAATGTGTATCCATTGATTTAGATGGTACTTTACTAGATGACCATCATCAAATATCAGAAGCAAATCGAAATGTTATTCAAAAATTAAAGGATCGTCATATTGATGTAATTTTAAATACAGGACGCCAATACGCAGATGTAATCAAAGTAGATGGTGTGAAAGAATTAGAGCTTCCGATTTTTTGCTTAAATGGCAGCATGATGTATGATGAAACAGGAAACCTGCTATATGAAACACAAATTTCGATTGACTTATATCAAACCTTGCTAAAAGCATTGCAAAAGCTTGAGGTAGGGATTCTCGTTTATACAAATCAAGGCGGATTTCCAGGAACATTGCCAATGCTTCGTGGGAAATCTTGGGATGAGATTCAAGCACTTTTCGATCAACAAGATTATGAGTCAATCCTTCATTTAAAAGATCTTAAAATCTACAAATTAATCGCTGTTGTCGATGAAACGCAATTGGAGAAAATTGATAAAGTGAAAGAAGCTTTAAAAAAGCATGATACAATTTCTTACTCTTCATCTTTTCCAAATAATTGTGAAATCACTTCAAGTGAAGCGCAAAAAGGAAAAGCAATTAGACGTTATGAAAATCTGCGAAACCTTTCCTTTGATGAGGTATATTCTTTTGGGGATGGCGGTAATGACCTAACCCAATTTGAAGTATCAACAAGATCCTTTGCGATGGAAAATGCACCAGAAGAAATAAAAAAAAGAGCAAGTGATATTACGAAGAGTAACAACGAAGATGGCGTAGCATATGCGATTGAAGAGATTCTGAAATTAGTGTAATCATCATATACTATGACTATTTAAAGCCAGATTCCTTATGATAACATCTGGCTTTTTCGCTGCGAAAATGGAAAAAAGAATAGGAGTCTGATACATTTTGAAAAAAATCGTGTTTACTGGTGGGGGTTCAGCTGGGCATGTTACCCCGAATATTGCCATCATTAATGAGTTAAATAAACAAGACTGGGATATTTCCTATATCGGCAGCAAAGCAGGAATCGAAAAGGATTTAATTGAGAAAATCGATATTCCTTATCACTCGATTTCAAGTGGGAAGTTAAGAAGATATCTATCAAAAGAAAATATCAAGGACATTTTCAAAGTAATAAAAGGCTGTTATGATGCAAGAAAAGTACTGAAAAAAAGTAAACCAAATGTCGTTTTTTCAAAGGGTGGATTTGTTTCCGTACCTGTTGTCATTGCAGCCCGTCAATTAAAGATACCTGTCATTCTTCATGAGAGTGATTTAACACCTGGATTAGCTAATAAATTATCTGTGCGATTTGCATCGAAAATCTTCACATCTTTTGAAGAAACATTGCAATATCTTCCTACAGAAAAAAGTAAAGCAATAGGATCTCCGATTCGAAAAGAAATACTCTCCGGTTCGGCGGCTAAAGGGAAGCTTTTTCTAGGATTTACTAGTCAAAAGCCGATTCTTACAGTTATGGGCGGCAGCCTAGGGGCAAAAAAAATAAATGAAGTTGTTCGTGATAATTTAGATACACTATTACAAACCTATCAAATCGTCCATCTATGTGGCAAAGGCAATCTTTCAGAAGAGCATTCAGAGATAAAAGGCTATAAGCAATTTGAGTATGTGTATGAGGAGTTAGCCGATATTTTAGCAGCGACGGAAGTAGTCGTTACAAGAGGCGGATCGAATTCTATCTTTGAATTTCTAGCATTACGCATACCAATGGTGATTATTCCGTTAACGAAGCAGCAAAGCAGAGGCGATCAAATATTAAATGGGAAAGTCTTTACGGAAAATGGTTACTCCTATATGATAGAAGAAGAATCGTTAACTAAAGACCATTTCCTTCACACACTCAAAGAAATTCAAGGAAACAGGGCTTTAATGATTGAAAAAATGCAACAGAACAAAAGCAAAAATGCATTAGAGGAAATTATAAAAGAATTAAATCGTTATTAATATAAGCATATGTCAGGCTACAAGTAGAGTTTGCATGTTCAAATCTACCTGTAGTCTTTTATTTATGGTCACTTGATTATTTCTTCAGAAAAAGCCAAAATATATAAATGGTAATTGCTATATTAGCGCAAAGAAAGTAGGTAGGAACAATGCAATCATTTACAGACATCGGATTGTCTTCATCAACAATCGAAAAGCTCAAAAAACAAGGAATAAAACAGCCAACTCCAATTCAAGCAAAGGTTATTCCCCCACTCCTTAAAGGGGTTGATTTAATTGCCCAAGCACAAACGGGTACAGGCAAGACATTTGCATTTGTATTGCCGATTTTAGAAAAAATGGATACCGATGCAAATCACGTTCAAACGCTAATCTTAACGCCAACAAGAGAACTGGCTATTCAAATAACCGCTGAAATCATGAAAATGAAACAAGAAACAGTAAAGGTTCTAGCTGTTTACGGTGGCCAGGATGTGGATAAGCAATTGAAAGTCTTGCAAAATGACGTTTCGATTGTCGTGGCAACACCAGGTAGATTAATTGATCATATTAAACGAGGAACAATTGATCTAAGTAAAATCTCCTATTTTGTATTAGATGAAGCAGATCAAATGCTTCATATTGGATTTTTAGATGAGATAGGCTTTATTATGAGAAAGATACCTAAAGCAAGACAAACTTTATTATTTTCCGCAACAATTTCAAAGGAAGTCGAAAAGCTTGCGAAAAAATATACAAGAAATGCCGAATATTTTACAGTGGAAGCAAAACAAGGTCCAGCGAAAACAGTGAAGCAAGTAAGTATACATACAACGGATCGCGCTAAGCAAGGAACGTTAATGAGCTTAGTGAAGGAAGCAAATCCTTATATGGCAGTAATCTTTTGTCGAACAAAGCGTCGCGTCACAAAATTATATGAAGTATTGCTTGCAAATAAATTTAGCTGTGGCCAATTGCACGGTGATTTGTCGCAAACGAAAAGAGAGCAGGTAATGAAAGCATTCCGAGATGGGAAATTCCAATTATTAATTGCTACAGATGTTGCGGCTAGAGGGTTGGATATTGATGGGATTACCCATGTTTATAATTATGATATCCCAATGGATGCGGAGAGTTATGTGCATCGAATTGGAAGAACGGGAAGAGCAGGCACAGAAGGGTATGCCGTAACCTTTTATTCCTCCGATGATAGACCACTGTTGGATGAAATTGAAGAGCAATTGGATATTAAAATTGAAAAAATACAGCAGCCCAAAAAGACCGACAGTACGAAGAAAGATATAGAAACGAGACCACATGTAAAGAAGGACAAAAGACAAGCTTCTCCTAAGAATAATAGAGAGTCGCAGCGTTCTTCTAAATCGGATAAACAAAGTAATGACAGTAAACGCAAACGTTTCTCAGATAGTAGCAAGAAATCAAGCACATTCCAATCACCTGCAAAAAAACGGACAAAACCAAAGAAAAGAACGGGAAAAAGATAAATTCTTAAATCCAAAAAGGAATTTATCGTTGAAAGGAGCTCATTCCATTGTTAAAAACGGAAATGAAAAATCATCTAGAAAAAGCACAAAAAGAAGGGAAAGTTGTTCTTTTTGAAGAGGAATTGAATTATGTTAGAAAAGAAGAGCTTTCAGAGGTTAATATAGTTGTCGGAAATTCAGCAGAGCGTTTTTCTGATCTATATATGGAGCTTGCGAACAAGGAAACGGACGAAGTAGTAAAGGAAAACGTAGATGTCACTTTCTTAAAGGAAGAAGTTCAATACTTAGAAAAAAATATAGATGTATATCTCTATGTGGAAACAAAAACATTTGAGGTAATTGCTGTTGATTCTATGTCAATAGAAGTAGATTCAGTCTTTGGAACCTATGAAATATTATGTGGCTTAAAATCTCCAAAAAAGAAGGACAAAGAAATCCGTGCATTTATGGAAGAGCATTTAGTAGGAGACGAGACTTATTACCATCTTATGTTTAATGGAAATGACGGAGTATGGGACGTTAATTTCTCTTTAGAAAAAGTCAACGGTTTCCATAAAAATATGGAAATAGGAGAAGCATTAAAATTAGCTTATATCTTTTTATTTTCTTTACAAGAAAGCTTATCTGCTTAAGGTGTAGTAAGTATAAAAGAGAAACATATTCGATTTCGTAAGTGAGGGAGAGAAATGTCAGAAGAAGCGAATCAAAAAGTTCAGATTAATTCTAGTGAATTTTCATGGAATAGGGAGGATGGTGTTTTCCATTTCGATGGATCACCAGCACTCTTGTTTTGGGATAATGCATTTGAGATATTTTTAAGTACGATTATGGAAATTTCCGGACCGGATGCTTCAAATGCTGTCTTTGAAACGACTGGATTCCGCATGGGTCTCCTCGTAAATGACTACTATCAAAATCGTTTTACCATTGAAGAAGTTATAAAGAAATATAGTGAAATATACTCAAGTGCTGGCTGGGGAAATGTTACCGTTACTGACTTTAATAAAGAAGCGAAAACCGTTACGGTACAATTAAAAAACACATGGGAGCACCGAATCTTTCAATCTCTAAATCCTAATCAATCGGCCGTCTTATTGCCAAGTCATTGGGCTGGTGTTTTTAGTGGACTTTTTCAAGAAGATATGTGGTATGAATTAACCCAAAGTCAATCTCAAGGACATGATTATGATGAGTTAAATATATTTGTATCTACAATTACTCCACATCGTAATGTCCATGAAATTGCCAGAGGAAAAGAAGCGAATTACATAAATGAATTAGAATCGATGGTAGAGAAGCGAACGCATGAATTGTCTACTTTAATAAGACATCTATCAACTCCGGTAATGCCTGTTATGCAAGGGATAATAGCAATTCCTCTAATCGGAAAGTTTAATGAAGAGCGTTTTGAAGATTTACTGCAAAAAGGATTGAAGGAATTTTCCGAGCGTCGTGCAAGCTTCCTGCTGCTTGATTTAACAGGGATTAGTGAATTTGATTCCTTTATCATTTTTCGACTACAAGGCTTAGTGAAAGCAATCGAACTAATCGGGGGAGAATGTGTTCTCGTTGGTATTAATCCTTCATTAAGTATGCAAATTATCAACTCTGGTGTGGATATAAAACATATACAAACCTTTGCGACATTAGAGCAAGGCATCCAATACGCCATTGAAGCACTTGGATATCGTATTGAGAAACAAGCTATGCATAAAAAGTAAGATACAGAAGCCATAGATAGGAGAATTAATACCTCCTGACTATGGCTTCTTTTATTTTTATAATAGTTTTCTTTCATCTGGAAAAAATAAGAAGGAAACGTCAAAGGAGAAGATACGATGCCTGAATTACCAGAAATGGAAAATTACAAAATCCAATTAAGTGAATTGATTGTCAATCGACCGATTACTTCTATTGCCATTAATCGTGAAAAATCAATAAATATGCCGATTTCAACCTTCTTAAATCAAATGGAAAATGCATTCATCATACGAATCGAAAGACGCGCCAAACATTTACTCTTTCATTTATCCAATCAAAAGCTCTTGTTGCTTCATTTAATGCTAGGTGGATGGATGTTTTATGGGAAAGAAGACGAGAAGCCAAAACGAACGATTCAGATCCAATTTTCGTTTGGAGAAAAACATCTATATTTTATCGGATTACGCTTAGGGTATCTTCATTTACTTACCATAGAAGAGTGTGAAGAAAAACTTAAAGAGCTTGGTCCAGAGCCTTTTAATCCTACTTTTACGGAGGACCTCTTTATAAACACGGTAAACACGAAGAGAGGTACTTTAAAGCTTAAATTAGTTGATCAACATTTTATCTCTGGCATCGGAAATTGCTATTCCGATGAAATATGTTATGAAGCACAGCTATTGCCAACAAGAAAACTAGAAGACTTAAAGGATCACGAAATAAAGAACCTTTATCGATCTATGAAGAAAACACTAGCGGCCGCAACGAATATAGGCGGATATATGGAGCATCCCTTATATGTAGGCGATACAAAAACAGGGAGCTACAATGACCTTTGCAAAGTATATGATAGAGAAGGGGAAGCATGTCAACGTTGCCAGAATAAAATCAGGATGGTGAAAATTTCTTCTAAAAAAAGTTTTTATTGTCCAGGATGTCAGTTTTAAATATTTTTCCGCATATATTAGGAGTAATTTTTCAAAAAATGGACAGACTATTCCTTTAGCCCGCTTTACGCGCAACTTATCCATGGATGAAAGAATTTGTAAGATAAGGAGTGAGAAAATGGCTTTATTAAAAAAGGGGATATTATTAGTAATGATAATCTCCATTTTCCTATCTGGCAGCACACCTAATGCTTTCTCTTCAAAGGCTTTAGCAGCAGAAAATCATAAAAAAGCAACATTATCTACTGCAATTGAATCACTCTTAAGTACGGAACCAGAGCTTAAAGGGAGCTTAGCAGGTATTAGCATACGTGACCGAGAATCTGGGACTATTCTTTTTGAACATATGAGTGATTTACGCTTAACACCAGCATCCAATATGAAATTATTGACATCAGCAGTTGCCTTAAAAGTATTGGGAGAAGACTATCAATTTATTACGGAAATCTATGGAGATGGAAGAGTGGAAGATGGTCATTTAAAAGGAAATTTATACATAAAAGGGAATGGAGATACAAGCCTACTAGCAACTGATTTAGAAAAGATGGCCAAAGAACTGAAGAATAAAGGAATCCGTTACATTGATGGTAACGTCATTGGTGATGATTCATGGTATGATGATACACCTTATTCCATTGATTTAGCATGGAGTGATGAAACATCTTATTATGGAGCACCAATCTCTGCTTTAACCCTTTCACCGAATAAAGAATATGACGCAGGGACTGTATTGCTGGAAATAAAGCCAGGAAAAAATAGAGGAGATTCTGTTGAGATTACTTCTATGCCCAAAACAACCGAAATCCAACTAGTAAATAAAGCAAAAACCGGTGATAAAGAATCAGGAACTAGCTTGAAAGTTAGAAAAAAACATAATAGTAAAGTAGTAACCATTACAGGAAGGCTACCAATTACTACAACCTTAAAAAAAGAGTGGATTCCTGTTAATGATCCCACTAAATATACATTAGATGTATTTCAGCAAGCATTAAAGAAAGAAGGAATACAATGGAATGGGACAGTCAAAAAAGGGAAAACTCCACAAATAGCCTCCCTTATTACCACCCATTCTTCCATGCCTCTCTCTGAATTACTCATTCCATTGATGAAATTGAGTAATAATACGATTGCAGAAACATTAGTCAAAGAAATGGGCGTCGTTAAAAAAGGGAAAGGGAGTTTTGAAAAGGGTCTGGAGGTTATGGAAGAAGAATTAATAGCATTCCAGCTTGATCCAAAAAACATGCTAATCCGAGATGGATCTGGCATTTCGCCAATCGACTTTATTTCCGCAAATGATTTGAGTCTATTTCTATATGAAGTCCAAGCAGAACCTTGGTTTTCCACTTTCAGTCAAGCATTACCCGTTTCAGGGATGGAAGAACGAATGGTAGGAGGAACACTTAGAAATAGACTAAACTCCGAAAATACAAAAGGGAATGTCTTGGCAAAAACAGGAACCCTTACTGCTGTCAGCACATTATCTGGATACATGGAAAGCAGTAGTGGAAAAAAGTATATCTTTTCCATTTTATTAAACCATCTTGTCGATGAAGAAAAAGGAAAAGATATAGAAGATAAGATTATTGAAACGTTGGCAGAATATTAAATTTTTATTCTAGACCATATTTTTAATCCTTTTGTAAAAAGATTAGAAATATGGTCTTTTTTTATTAATCATTTTTCGCAAGTTTCGCTAAACCTGTAATGTATTCGAAAAACGCATCACGATTTGCATCATAAACAACAGAAACAGGGCGACCTTGTTCACTTAGTAATGTTCTACCTTGGGAAGGTGCTTCTGTTAAAGCGATTGATTTCACTTCTTTCATTTTAACCAATTCTTTTTTTCCAATCGTTGCAGTGGTTAAAACATCCCATAAATAGTAGGTAGAGTTTGTCTCCACATGAACAAGAGGGGGACAAGCTGCATAACATTGCCCAATGAAATCCACACCTGTAAATCTTCTTAATGATGCCCATTGATTACGTACTGAAAGGGTTAGCGGCACTTGATTTGTACTTTCTAATGCCACCATTTCAATCGTTAAATCACTAGCCCACACTGTTGATACTGCCCATGGATCCCAGAAAGCATTCCATTCCGCAGTCCCATCATGCTCCGGTTCTTGGACATTACCAACCTCTAGGAATGTTCCACCCATCCAAACTAATTTCTCAATTTTCGCTTGAATGTCTGGGGCAATCTCTAATGCTCTTGCCAAATCTGTTAACGGGCCAGTAAATAAAAGCGTCGTTTTTTCTGGATTTTCTCTAACTGCTTTAATTAAATGTTCATGTGCAGGAAGTTCACTTTCAGGTGCAACTACTGCACCACTTTCATTTAAAATCGGCAATGCATCTACATAAAAAGTGTGCATTCTCCATTCTTTTGGAAAAGGATTCACTCCACGAGAATTGGATCTAGCAACTTCAATTGTTCCATTACCAAATCGATCAATAATCTTTCTACTTGCACTAATACCAGGCTCTAAATAGCCATCTGCCGGAATAACAGAGACACCAATTAATTCCACTTCATCCATTTGTAGTAGCAGAAAAAGGGAAACTAAATCATCAATTCCTGCATCATGGTTAAAATAAACTTTCTTTGTCAATGACATTCACTCCTATGTATTACAATCATTTTTAAAGCTTATTCTATTATAATAGCAGATTCATACGAATAATTAGTAAAAAAATACTACAAATTTGTTATTTTGCTAGTTTTCTCCTATATAGATATTTAAATTAAGTAGAGATGATTTACCTACATAAAGAAAAAGAACTTAGCAAAATCTCTAAGTTCTTTTTTTATACCTAGATGTGTATTGTTTCCATTATAGATTTGTTATTTACACAATAGGTAAACTATTTACGTCCAAAATCAGCTTTAATTTCCCCATATTTATTCGTATCCCATTTTAAAATCTTGTTTGAATAGGTGTTTTCCTTCAGCCATTTTTCCGCGCGCTCGATTAATTGCCATAATTCCTCTGTACGTTTATCTCTCACAAGGGTTGTGTTTGCTTTTTTATTCCGTACCCAAGCTAGAGCTGTCATACTGTCACTGTATATAGTGGTATTCTTTCCTTCTTTTTGCAGAAGGTTAAGTGCGTGTACAATTCCTAAAAATTCACCAATATTATTCGTTCCAAATACCGGTCCATAATGGAAGATGACTTCTCCGGTTTTCGTATGTACTCCACGATATTCCATCAATCCAGGATTTCCACTGCATGCAGCATCTACAGAAATGCTATTTTCATCAATTGCTTCAAATGTAGTGCTAGACTGTTTTTTAGAGGAAGACCCTTTCGAAGCTGTTTGACCAAAATTTCCACCTTGATTAAAGGCTTTTTCTGCTTCCTCTAAAGTTGGAAAAGATTTAAAAGCGGCTCCTTTAAAACCTTTTGTCTGTTTTTCGCATTCAGCCCAAGTGCGATAAATCCCTGGTTTTCTCCCATTCCATACAACATAATATTTTTTTCCAGCCATTCATTCAACCAACCTTTCAAATCCTATTGGTTAATCATATCATACAAAGGAAGCGAATCACAAAATAGGAAATTAGCCACAAACTAATTGAAAAGGCTTTCTATAAATCTTGTAATTTACTATAATATGGTTGAGTAAAATAGGAGGGTGGGGAATACATTGGTACAGCTACTTCCACTAATGATTGAACGAGTCGGTATTTTAGTTATTTTTGCCTTCTTATTATCGAGAATCAAGATTTTCCGCTCGATTATCCATAAAGAATCACAATGGCAGGATAAGCTCTATTTAATTCTTATCTTTGGTTTATTCGGAATTATCAGCAACTATACTGGGGTAGAAATTTTACAAGGAAGCATCAGTACACATACATGGCAGCATGAACTGGATGTTTCAAGCGCAATTGCAAATACGCGAATCATGGGTGTTGCAATTGGTGGCATGATTGGCGGTCCTATAGTAGGTCTAGGGGTGGGATTAATAGCTGGTCTACACCGCTTAACGCTAGGCGGATTCACCGCGCTCGCCTGTGGATTATCTACCATCATGGCAGGTGTAGTTACCGGTTTTCTTGGCAGGAAGTATTCGATCCAGCAAGATTCGGCCAGCAAGGCTGTAATTATCGGAATAACGATGGAAATTATTCAAATGGTATTCATCCTTCTAATCGCATCTCCATTAAATCTTGCATTTGAACTAGTCAAAATTATCGCCTTTCCGATGATTATCATTAATGGATTTGGGATGTTGATTTTTATTTATATCATTCAAAACATCCTATTAGAAGAGGAAAAAACGAAAGCAGTCCAGACAAATATTGCTTTAAATATCGCACAATCCACATTAGCCTATTTTAGGCAAGGCCTAAACCCTGAGTCAAGTAAACAGGTTGCTAAAATTATGCTTAAAGCAACTAATGCAGATGCAGTATCTATTACAAATAGATCCATTGTTTTAGCACATGAAGGTCTAGGGAGAGATCATCATATTCCTCTTGATAAAACCTCTACAAAACTTACAGAAAAAGTATTAAAAGAAGGACATATATTAATAGCCAAAAATAAAGAGGATATCCAATGCAATAATGAAGATTGCCCACTGCATGCTGCTATTTTATTGCCTCTAAAAGCAAATAATAAAATAGTCGGTTCCTTAAAGCTTTATTTTGCTAACCCAAAAAACATTCAGTTAGTAGAATACACAATGGCAGAAGGTTTAAGTAAATTATTTTCTTTACAGCTGGAATTGGCAGAGGCAGAGCTTCAGCAAAGGCTACTAAAAGATGCTGAGATTAAAGCATTGCAAGCACAGGTTCATCCCCATTTTCTTTTTAACAGTATGAATACTATTTCAGCACTAATTCGTACAGATGGAGAGAAAGCACGGGAAATGATTCGAAAATTGAGTAGTTATTTTCGCAGCAACATTCAAGGCTCGAAAAATATGTTAATCCCTTTAACACAGGAATTAGAACATGTGCATGCTTTTTTAGCATTAGAAGAAGCAAGATTTCCAGATAAATTCATCTTGAAATCGTCCATTGATCCTGAATTAAAAAAAGTGCTTATTCCCCCTTTTACCCTACAGCCTTTAGTAGAAAATGCGATACGTCACGCCTTTTCAAAAGGAACAGTTGGCAATATTACGATATGTGCTTATAAAGAAAAAGATAGAATGGTGCTGATTGCAGAAGATGACGGCAAAGGGATGAGTGAGGATACGCTTTATATGATTGGGCAAAAAACAATTGCATCTAACACTGGTACCGGAACTGCGCTTTGGAATATACAAGAAAGAATAAAAAAAATTTATGGTGATAATGGGAGATTTACTATTGAAAGTGAGTGGAATAGAGGCACAAAGGTCATGATCAAAATACCATTTAAAGAACCATCAATCTGGAGGGGAGCAGATGATTAAAGCATTAATTGTAGAAGACGAACCATTAGCAAGAGATGAATTATGCTATCTATTAAAAAGAAGTAATAAGATAGAGATAATGGGAGAATGTGATTGTCTAGAAACTGCCTTACAATTAATTGATGATCTTGAAATTGATGTGATATTTTTAGATATTGAGCTTGGGGAAGAGAACGGTATGAGCTTAGCCGAACGATTAAAACAAAAGGGAAATACCCCTGAAATTGTCTTTGCAACAGCCTATGATGAATATGCTTTGCAAGCATTTAATGTCAATGCACTTGATTATCTTCTCAAACCATTTGAAGAAGAACGAATTAATCAAACGATTATCAAACTAGTAAAGATGAGGGAGAGAAAGAGTAACAAAGAGCAAGAAAAAAAGCTAACTAAATCTCCGATACATAAAAATAAGCTCGCCATTTCAACGAACGAAAAAATTAAAATCATCGATATAGACAATATCATTTATATTAGTGCACAAAATGGAAAAACATTACTTGTTACCGATGAAGAGGAATTGACTGTTACCTTCACACTAAGTCAATTAGAACAAAAGCTGATAAACAGTCCGATTATGAAAGTCCATCGTTCTTATTTAGTAAATAAAGAGAAAATTTGCGAAATAGAGCCATGGTTTAATTCTACGTATTTATTATGTATGAATAACGGCGAAAAGGTGCCATTGAGTAGAAATTTTACAAAGGAAATCAAACAGTTATTTGGCTTTTAACTAAGTAGTTTTCTAGGAATTAAAAAATAACGGATAAAATCAATGTATTTTATCCGTTATTTTTTGCATCTCAAGTGTATTTCCCTGCATTTTATCATGAAAATGCTTTATCTTCCTTTTCATTTTTTATAATAAAAGCATTAAAGGAGGTAGATAGAAATGAATGCGGTTACAATAGTGGTAGCGTCTGCATGTATCTTGATGATTGCTTATCGTCTGTATGGTACCTTTATGACTGTAAAAGTATTAAAGCTAAACGATAAAGAAAAAACTCCTGCCCATGAATTAAATGATGGGAAAGATTATGTGCCGACAAATAAGTGGGTAACATTTGGTCATCATTTCGCAGCCATAGCTGCTGCAGGACCACTCGTAGGACCCATTCTTGCAGCACAATTCGGCTATTTGCCTGGGCTAATTTGGCTTTTGATCGGTGCAGTTATCGGTGGTGCGGTCCATGACGCAGTTGTATTATTTGCTAGTATGAGAAAAAAAGGGAAATCTTTATCCGAAGTAGCGAAAGAGGAGCTTGGACCTGTTGCTGGTTTTTGTACAGGACTTGCGATGCTGTTTATTATTACGATTACAATGGCCGGTCTATCCATGGTAGTATTGCACGCTTTGGAAAGAAATCCATGGGGAACATTCTCAGTTGGGATAACCATTCCTATTGCAATGGGAGTAGGGATATTTTATAAGAAAACAGGAAATTTGAAATTATGTACAACAATTGGATTCATTCTATTAATGATTGGTGTGTTTGTTGGACCAATCATTCAGGAAACAGTAATTGGTGATTGGCTAACACTTGATACAAAAACACTTGCTATTATTCTTCCAATCTATGCATTTTTTGCAGCGGCACTTCCTGTATGGCTGCTGTTGGCACCTAGAGATTATTTAAGTAGTTTTATGAAAATAGGTGTGTTTATTGCCCTTATTATTGGTGTCTTTATTATTAATCCCGCCATTGAATTTCCAGCGTTCACAGAATTCGTAAATGGAGGGGGACCAGTAATTGCAGGTCCAGTATGGCCGTTTATTTCCATTACGATTGCCTGTGGTGCTATTTCAGGCTTCCATGCATTTGTCGGATCTGGTACTACTCCAAAAATGCTCGATAAATGGAGTGATATTAAAGTTGTTGGTTTTGGAGCCATGCTTGTTGAATGTTTAGTTGGAATTATGGCACTTATTGCTGCTACTGCTCTACATCCTGGAGATTATTTCGCGATAAATTCAACTCCAGAGGTTTTCCAAACGCTAGGAATGAGTGTATCAAACTTGCCAGAATTAAGTCGTGAAATTGGCATTGATTTAGAGGGAAGAACAGGAGGAGCCGTTACTTTAGCTGTCGGTATGTCCTATATATTCACCGAAATCTCTTGGTTCTCTCATCTTGCATCCTATTTCTTTCAATTTGTCATCATGTTTGAAGCCGTCTTTATTTTAACGGCAATTGACGCTGGTACAAGAACAGCACGCTATTTAATACAAGATTTTCTAGGCGAATTTTACAAACCGCTAAAGAGAGTGGATTGGCTACCAGGTTCTATTTTTGCCAGTGCACTAGCATGCTTAATGTGGGGATACCTTTTATTCTCCGGTGACATCAGTTCTGTTTGGGCACTGTTTGGTGTGTCTAATCAGCTTATGGCGACTATCGGTCTTATTATTGGAGCAACTGTCATTTTAAAAATGGCTGATAAACGAAGATATATGCTCACTTGCCTTATCCCGATGGCTTATTTATTTGTAACAGTAAATTATGCAGGATATTGGATGGTCAAAAATGTCTATTTAAATCCAGAGGCAGCTGGCTATAATGTGTTAAATGCGGTTCTTTCCATTATTATGCTAATCTTAGGGATAATTATCATCATAACAGCAACCAAGAAATGGTTTGACACCTGGAATACTCCTCGTGTACAAGTTGAAACACCGAATCTCAATTAGAATTCAATCACGGAAATGGTTATAAAGTAGGAATGCTTGTCTATGTTCTTACTTTATAACCATTCTTCATTATAAGGACTATTATTATTGTAGATCCGCGCAACAAACTTTACGGAAACTGCTATTATTATTAACAATTAAATGCCACATCCATTCCCATTAAAAACTAATTTCCCATCGAAAACTTTTTCACTTATAAACAAATCAATATAAGTGTATTCTAATTGTACATGCAAGGACTAGTTGACATGAAGTTTCGTAGCATGCAACCTCGGGTATTAAAAATAGGTGTTTTGTCAAAATACTTATTTAGGAGCGATTTTTATACATACCATTCATTTTATAACTATTATTTATCAGACAAGTAAGGAGTTCTTATATGGATTATAAACACAGTGAAACAAAATGGATTGTAGCGATTGGCTTTTTTGTTCTGTTCTCTGTGATTCTTAATGTCTTTGTTACAGATATCAATAAAGGATTATTTATTCTGTTACAGCTGATCATTACGAGTGGGTTACTATATGTTTTTTATCAATTAATAGAGAAAATCACCTATGTACTTGGAGAATATGCCCAAAGCAGTAAAAAATTGCAATCGATTTTTGAAACATTAGATATAGCTATTTGGTTTCATGATTTAAAAACAAATAAATTAATGATTACTGCTGGGATTGAGACGATTTACGGATATTCGGTTGAGGATTTTTACAACAACCATAATCTATGGAAAGAGGTTATTCATCCAGAGGACAAAGAGATTTTAGTGGAGAGAGCGAACCTTCTTACCAAACAAGATATAGTTGTTAGTAATTATCGCATCATTAAACCCAATGGAAAAATTCGTTGGATTAAAGATAGAGGAATCGCCATCTTTGATAAAACAACTGGAGAAATGAAAGAATTTACAAGTGTATTGATTGATATAACAGATAGTAAAGAAAATGAAGATAAATTTAGTAAGCTAGTCGATATGTCACCAGATATTATTGCGGTAGTTATGGACTATAAATTACATTATATTAATAAAGCCGGTATAAAAATATTTGAAAGAGACCACAGTACTTTAGTCGGACTTTCTGTTAATGATCTTTTTCCCGAAGAAACTTTTCAATATATTGTTCAAGCATTTAATAAAGGAATAGAACAAAAGAAACAAGTAATCGAGATGGAAATTGGTTTCAGTAAAGTAAATGGGGAAAAGCTATTACTAGAAATCAATTGTATGCGAATTCTTTTTGGTGGGCAGGATGCTGTATTAATTCTAGGAAGAGATATTACGTCACGAAAGCAAACAGAAATAAAAATTAAAGAATTGGCATTCACAGATGTATTAACAGAATTGCCGAACCGCAATAGTTGTTTAAGCTATTTAAACGATCGTTTATTAAACTGTGATGAAGTGCAATCAATGGCTGTATTATTTCTAGATTTAGATCAATTTAAACGGATTAATGACACAAAAGGACATGGTACAGGGGATATCATTTTAAAAAAAGTTGCCTATAGACTTAAATCAGCAATAAAAGAAACTGATTTTGTAGCACGATTAGGTGGAGATGAATTTCTAATTCTCTTAGAGAATAAAGAAAGAAAAGAGATAGAAGATGTTGCAAAAAAAATTATAAACCAATTTTCCGTTCCCTTTGTTGTAAAGCAAGATGAATTCTTTGTAACACCAAGTATTGGTATTAGCATGTATCCAACAGATGGAGATGACCAAGAATCATTAATTAAAAACGCTGATGCCGCCATGTATGTTGCGAAAGACCTAGGAAAAAATAATTTCCAATTTTATTCCTCCTTTATTGCAGAAAATGGAGCGAGAAAAATGGAGCTAGAGATGGCACTGCGAAAAGCAATCTCTAATAAAGAACTAGAGCTATACTATCAACCACAAATTGATATTACGACAGGTAGTATATATGGAGTCGAGGCGCTTTTACGCTGGAAACACCCAGTATATGGCTATTTATCTCCAGATGAATTTATACCTATTGCTGAAGAAACAAATTTAATGCTTTCTATTGGAGAATGGGTAATTACACAAGCTTTCATGCAAAAGAAGCAATGGAAAGCGAACGGTAAAAAAAACATAAAGCTTGCTATAAATATTTCGGCTCGTCAATTTCAATACATTGATTTCTTACCTTTTCTTCAGAATGAAGTTCAAAGGCTACAAATAAACACAGCGAATATTGAGCTAGAAATTACAGAAAACATTATGCAAAATATCGAAAAAGCTAAAATCGAATTAGAAAATATTAAAAAGCTTGGCTTTCAAATATCTATTGATGATTTCGGTAAAGGATATTCCTCTTTAAGCTATTTAAAATCATTACCCATTGATACAATTAAAATAGATAAAAGTTTTATCGATGATATTAATCATCCAAAACATAAAGGCTCGTTAGCAAAAGTAATTATTGATATGGGACATAATATGAATTTTGTCGTCATTGCTGAAGGAGTGGAAACAAAAGAACAAGTTGAATTTCTACAGAATCATGAATGTGAAATTGTTCAAGGCTATTATTACAGCAAGCCACTGCCTCCTGATGAATTGGAAAAATTATATCTTTAACAAATTTTTGTAAAAGGTCTAATTTTTCTTCTGTCCTTTCTAGCGGTATACTTTACTTATAGAGTAGGCTTAAACTAAGCTGTTTTGAAAAGGATTAAAAAATATTATATGAAGTTGGTGATAAAATGCCTTGTCAATCAAATGAAGAATTAGAAAGCATTCTTTTGGAAGCGAAGCAGTATACAAGTAAGGGAAAAGTTGCTGATTATATCCCCGCCCTAAGTAAAGCTAATCCAGATGATTTATCAGTTGCAATTTATCATCCAGATGGCAGTTGCTATTCTGCTGGATGTATTCAGGAAAAAATCACCTTACAAAGTATCTCTAAAGTAATAACTTTAGCATTAGCATTAATTGAATCAGGGGAAGAATACGTTTTCAGTAAAGTAGGATATGAGCCTACTGGTGATCCGTTTAATTCTATCGTTAAACTAGAAATGAGCAATCCTTCCAAACCGTTAAATCCAATGATAAATGCTGGTGCACTGGCTGTTACTCATATGATTACAGGGAATTCGGTTGAAGAGCGATTCCAAAAAATTATTGATTTTGTAAAAATTCTATCTGGAAATGAACATATAAGTTATTCAGCTGAGGTAGCTAAATCAGAATTTGAAACATCTCATTTAAATAGAGCACTTTGTTTTTTTATGAAACAACATGGCATTATTAATGAGGATGTAGAAGAACTATTGGACTTATACACGAAACAATGCTCCATTGAAGTGAATTGTTTAGATTTGGCGCGAATTGGTATCGTGTTTGCATTAGACGGCAAGGAACCAATGACAAATAAGCAATTAATGCCTGCCCAAGTGGCACGCATTTGCAAAACATTTATGGTCACATGCGGCATGTATAATGCATCAGGAGAATTTGCCGTACGAGTTGGAATCCCTGCAAAAAGCGGGGTCGCTGGGGGAATATTAGGTTCGGTGCCTAATCGCTTTGGAATTGGTATTTCGGGCCCCGCCTTAGATGATAAAGGAAATAGTGTAGCAGGATTAAAGCTATTAGAAATCCTTGCAAATAAATACGACTTAAGTATGTTTTAAAGATAATGAAATCACTAATCTCGTGCTAATTCCGGTAGAAAGGAATATAAGAGATTAGTGATTTTTTGGTTAATCTACAATCTGTTCGGGTAACATAACAATACTTACTTGTTAGAAAGAGGGGGATAAACATGAGTTTAACACCTCAGCAGCGAATAGAGTTACATGGGTTTAATAATTTAACAAAGTCACTAAGCTTTAATATGTACGATATTTGCTATACACGGACGAGAAATGAACGAGAAGCCTATTTACAATATATCGACGAACAATACAATGCAGATCGTTTAACGAAAATATTAAAAAATGTCTCAGATATCATCGGAGCACATGTTTTAAATATAGCTAAGCAGGATTATGAACCACAAGGAGCGAGCGTTACCTTACTCGTTTCAGAAGGACCAGTTTCAGAAGCTGCGCCAAAAGAAGTATTTGAAGAATCACCAGGACCGCTTCCAGGAGGATTTCCAGGTTCTGTTGTCATGCATCTCGACAAAAGCCATATTACCGTTCATACATATCCTGAGTATCATCCAGACGAAGGAATCAGTACCTTTCGTGCCGATATCGATGTTTCAACATGTGGAGAAATCTCTCCCTTGAAGGCATTAAATTATTTAATCTATTCTTTCGATACAGATATTATGATTATGGATTATCGAGTAAGAGGCTTTACTCGAGATATTCATGGACATAAGCTTTTTATAGATCATGATATAAACTCTATCCAAAACTATATTCCAGACGATGTGAAAGCGCAATTCGATATGATAGATGCCAATATCTATCAAGAAAATATCTTTCATACCAAATGTAAGCTAAAACAATTTGATTTAAATAATTATTTATTTGGTTATAAAGAAGATAAATTAACACCGCAAGATCGCATTTTCATTACAGAAAAGCTAACTCAAGAAATAAATGAAATTTTTTATGGAAAAAATATAAAGTAGATAATTAATAAAGGGCTAGATACCTAAGTAACAGAAGGTATCTAGCCCTTTATCTATTGGCATTTATACTATTAAAATGGCATAAAAAGATTCCATTTAAATGTATAAATATACCCAGATAATTATTTTTACGCATTTTTTAGTAGCTTTTTTATAGAAAATTGGTAAACTAGTAATGTATAAATAGAGAAAGGTGCGAAAATTATGAAACAAATCATCTTAGATGCAATTAATGAAAATGAAACTAAATTTAAAAATATTAGTATTTATATTGGCGAAAATCCTGAACTAGGACATGAAGAATTTAAAGCATGCAAAATATTGACAGATACATTAAAAGAGCATGATTTCCATGTAGAAATAGGGATATGTGATTTACCAACTGCGTTTAAAGCAACATACGATAGTGGAAAAGAAGGTCCCGTTATTGGATATATGGCTGAATACGATGCTTTGCCAGAATTAGGACATGCTTGCGGCCATAATTTAATCGGAACAATGGGAATTGCGGCAGGAATTGGTCTTAGTAAGGTTTTAGCAGAAACAGGCGGAAAGGTTATTGTGTACGGTACACCTGCCGAAGAAACAAAAGGCGGGAAAGTAACAATGGCGGAAGCTGGACTTTTCGAAGAATTGGATGTAGCCATGATGGTCCATCCTTTAGATAACTATATGAAGAGTGGAGATTCCCTTGCGATGGATGCCATTCAGTTTGAGTTCTTTGGAAAATCTGCCCATGCTGCGGCAAGCCCACATTTAGGGATTAATGCACTAGACGCTGTCTTACATACTTTTAATAGTATTAATGCTTTAAGACAGCATATAAAACCAGACGCTCGCATTCATGGTGTCATCACAGAGGGTGGCAAAGCTGCCAATATCGTTCCTGATTATGCAGTAGCACAGTTCTATGTAAGAGCTGGAAAAAGAGAAGATGTAAATATATTAGTAGAAAAAGTAAAAAAATGTGCAGAAGGAGCAGCTCTCCAAACTGGAGCTACCGTTAAATCTAGCTTTTATGAATTTTCCTATGATGACATGATTACAAATAAAGCATTATCTAATGTGTTTACAAATCAACTCGTTTTATTAGGTGTAGAGGAAGTGGATATTCACGAGCAAAGAGACGGTTCCGGTTCTCTTGACATGGGAAATGTAAGCCAAGTTGTTCCATCCATCCATCCATATGTAAAAATCTGTAACGAAGCATATGCTTGTCATACACATGAGTTTAGAGAAGCTGCCATGTCCGATCAAGGAAGAGATGCCATGATGTTAGGGGCAAAATCAATGGCGTTAACAGGCTTAGAAATCTTAACGAATAAAGAGCTATTAGCAACAATAAAAGAAGAGTTTTTAAAAAACAAACAATAATCAATTGGACATTGGCCTTACTTTCTCATCGCTTAACATGACGAAAGTAAGGTCATTTTAGTTGAATTAAGGCATATTTATGACAAATCTCCTATTTCCTAAATAGATAGAAAAGTTTCCTTTATAATGAATAAGTCCTATTTTCATTTGTAAAGGAGCCATTAATCGAAAATGAGAAAAAAACTAGTACTATTAAAGAACAGCATGACAATTAAAAAAAGATTATACCTAAGCTTTTTTGTTCTATTATTTATTCCAACTATATTCATTGGTGTATTTTCTTATTTCAATTCAAAAAGTCAACTAGAACAAGAAATAATGGACAATGCATTACAACAGATTCAACAGCTAGATGATAATATCACAACAGAAATATCAACGAAGATGAAGCAAGTCGACAAGCTTCGCAAAGATTGGAGTAATATAAATAATCCTCTATCAGATGAAACTATTAATGCTATACTTGAAAATTATCAATATTTTCATGATGATATTGACAGCATATTTTTTGCTACAAAACAAGGACAATATCTACAGAAACCAGAAGGAAAGATGGCAGATAATTACGATCCGACAGCAAGTGAATGGTTTATCGAAGCGGAAGAAAATCCGGATGAAATTTACATATCCAATCCATATATTTCTGCAAGTACAAATGAAATGGTCGTCACGATTGCTGGGAGTACAGAAGATGGAGATAAGGTAGTCGGCTTAAAAATTAAACTTAGTGCTATTCAAACCATTGTGAGTAATATCACAATAGGGAAAGAAGGATATGCTTTTCTTATTGACGAGAAAAATGCTTATATGGCACATCCAACGGAAAAAATCGGCGACATAGGTACAGAAAACTATATTCAACAGATGAAACAAAAAGAGAAAGGTACTTTTACATACAGTCTAGATAATAAAGAGAAAAAACTTACTTATCTTACAAATAAGATTACTGGATGGAAGATTGCTGGATCCATGTATTCAAAAGAAGTATCCGATGCTTCTTCTTCTATATTAAGAGCATCATTCCTAGCTATTTTTGTTTTCCTATTCATCGGATCTATTCTTATTTATTTCAATATACAATCAATCATTAAACCATTAAATAAAATGAAAGAAAAAGCAGCTCTTGTTGGAAAGGGAGATTTAACACAAGAAATAGAAGTTAAGAGGACAGATGAAATCGGTCATTTATCAAAATCCTTTCAGCAAATGCAAGAAAATTTAAAGCATTTAATCAAACATATGGAAAAAAGCATAACACAAGTTGCTGCATCTAGCGAAAACCTTACCGCTAGCTCTTTTTCTTCAACAAAGGTAGTAGAAGATTTAGTTTCAGTAACACAAGAAATAGCTTCACGTGCTGAAAATCAAAAACAACAGATTGAAACGAACACGACAAAATTAAATGAGATTACAGAAAGAACAGGAGTAATTAGAGAAAATTCTCTGTATATGTCAAAGTTAGGTGCAATGACAATGGAGAAAGCGAAAGAAGGCGAACTAGCTCTCAATCAAGCAGAATCGCAAATGCAATTAATTGTCGATTCTGTTGTTAAATCAGATAAACAAATAGATGCACTAAATAAGCGTTCAAAAGAAGTGGAGGCTATTACTCAATTAATAAGTACTATTGCGAACCAAACAAATCTATTAGCATTAAATGCAGCAATCGAAGCCGCTAGAGCAGGAGAAAGCGGGAAAGGTTTTTCTGTAGTAGCGGATGAAATTAGAAAATTAGCAGAAACAACGCATCATTCTGCAACTGAGATCGAGTACTTAGTAAAAGGGATTCAGAATGATACACATTCTACTATAGATATGATGAATACCGTACACACTCAAGTTGAAAGTGGATTATCTGTTATGTCATCGGTAAAAAAGAAATTCCACGCCATTTCTAATAGTATGAATGAAACCGAACCGATTATCGAGAAAGTAACCGTTTCTTCTGAAGAAGTTTATAGCCATATTAAAACACTTGCCCGTACTTTTGAAGCGCTTATTCAATTTAGTAAACAAAATGCAGCATTATCGGAAGAAATTTCTGTATCTTCTGAAGAACAGCTAGCATCATTTGAAGAAGTTCATGCTTCAGCGTTAAGCCTTTTTGAAACAGCTGACCATTTAAAAAAATTAATTGCACAATTTCATTATTAATATTAATTTTTAAGTAAAACCAATTCAGCAATTTTGTTAAAAAACGCCAATCCATCTTCGCTATTTCGCAAGCAGGCTTGAAAATCCATCATTATGGGTAGAATTACTTCATAAGAAAGCTTAGCTAATATTTCTTAGTAAGAGATAAGCTACATTTTATTGGAGTAGGAGAATGGATAAATGAAAAATAAAACAATGATGCAGTTTTTTGAATGGCATTTAGTTGCTGATGGACAACATTGGAATCGTTTGAAAGAACAAGCAGGAGAATTAAAGGAAGCGGGTATTGACGCCTTTTGGATTCCACCAGTTACAAAAGCAGCTTCCAAAGATGACAATGGCTATGGCGTTTATGATGTCTATGATTTAGGAGAATTTGATCAAAAGGGTACAATCCGGACTAAATATGGCACCAAACAGGAATTGCTTGATGCAATAGAAGCGTGTCATAATGTGGGAATCCAAGTTTATGTGGATGTAGTGATGAATCATAAAGCAGCAGCAGATGAAAAAGAGACAATTAAAGCCATTGAAGTGAATCCTGAAAATAGAGAAGAAGAAATATCCGAACCACATGACATAGAAGCATGGACAAAGTTTACCTTCCCAGGAAGAGGAGATACATATTCCTCTTTCAAATGGAACTTTCAGCATTTTAATGGAACCGATTATGATAACAAAGCCAAGAAAGCTGGTATCTTCAGAATACTTGGCGAAAATAAAATGTGGAACTCAAACGTAGATGATGAATTTGGGAATTATGATTATCTGATGTTTGCCAATATTGATTATAATAATGAACTCGTTCAAAATGAAATGATTTCATGGGGTAAATGGCTTTACAAGACGCTAAATTGTGATGGTTATCGATTAGATGCAATCAAACATATTAATCATTCCTTTATAAAAAAATTCGCTCAATCCTTATTAAAAGAAAAAGAAGATTTTTATTTTATAGGAGAATTTTGGAAAGCGGATATTAGCGAATGTCAGGAGTTTTTACAGCAAACAGACTATACAATCGATTTATTTGATGTCCCTCTTCACTATAAATTGCATACCGCTTCTGTAGAAGGCAGTAATTTTGACCTTTCAACGATTTTTGACGGAACATTAGTAAAAGATAATCCTCTTAATTGTGTTACCTTTGTCGATAATCATGATACCCAACCAGATGAATCACTTGAATCTTGGGTTGAAGATTGGTTTAAGCAGATAGCATATAGCTTAATATTGCTTCGAAAGGACGGCTATCCAACCATCTTCTATGGCGATTACTATGGGATTGGCGGAGAACATCCGATTGAAGGAAAAAAGGCTGCCATTGATCCATTACTATATGTACGAAAGAAAAAAGCATATGGTAAGCAAGATGATTATTTCGATGATCCACATGTAATCGGCTGGGTACGTCATGGAGAACAAGAAATAGAACGATCTGGTTGTGCTGTCGTCATTTCCAATAAGGAAGAGGGAATCAAAAAAATGTTTGTTGGTGAAGCGCGAAAAGGAGAAGAGTGGATTGATTTTACGAATACACGAAAAGATCGAGTGAAAATTGGGGAAGATGGTTTCGGAGATTTCCCTGTAAATGCTCAAAGCGTTTCTGTTTGGGGATTAGGTGATTAAAAGAGGTCAAACTAATACCAAAAAAGACGCTGCAATGGCTAGCGTCTTTTTTGCGTATTTGCGTAAAATCGTCATCCTTTTTTAAATCAATTAATGTGAATTACTGATATTATTCACTATAAGCGAGTCAACAACCCACGACTGAAGTCACAAGGGTTCTCGGCTAAAGCCTAAATTATATTACTACGAAGAAAAGAATAATTTCATAATCCCTTGATAGCCAAAATAGGCACCAAATAAAACTAAAGATAGACCAGAAACAACAGAAATTCCTCTCAACGTTCCAAGCGTTAGAAAACGCCTAAATCCATTTGTTAAGGCTGCAACAATCAGATCCCATAGCGTAAGCCCTAGAAAAATCATACTACTATAAACCAATAAGGAACTAGTCCCATTTTCTTGTGCGGTTTTAGCTAAAATAGATCCATATATGCCCAACCAAAAGAGAATGGATAAAGGACTTGTAATAGACATAATAAATCCTGTTAAGAAACATTTAAATAGAGAATCTTTCCCTCTAAGGGAATCAAGCTTGAGATTTTGAGCCCCTATAACACTTTCAATTCCCGTATAGATTAATACAAATCCGCCAAACAGCCAAAGGAATATTTGCACGATACCTATCTCAAGAAAATGAACCATTCCGATATATACCATTATCATAAAAATACCATCGGCAAGCATGGAACCAAACCCCACAATCCAAGCATGCCAAAAACCATTTTTTATCCCTTTATCAATTCTCGCAGAGTTTACTGGACCAATTGGTGCAGCCAATGTAAACCCTAATAAAATATAGCTTAGTAAAATGGTTACACTGAACATCCGTCTCTTTACACATCCTTTCTTGTACATGCTATGATAGCTGGATAGATCTTATGTGAATTTATTTAAAAAGTTAAAAAACTTATTAATTATATTTTGATGAGGGGTTATAATGAAGAAAAAAGGAGACTTTTCATGTATCAATTAAAAACAAAAGAAACAGATCAGGATGTCGTTGAATTTATTGAAACTTCCTTACCAAGTACAGCAAAAAAAGAGGATGCCTATAAACTAATAGACCTTTTTTCTGAAGTTACTAGTTTAGCACCAAAGATGTGGGGTACAAGTATCATTGGCTTTGGTTCTTACCACTACAGATATGATTCAGGCCACGAGGGAGATGCTCCTATTGTTGGATTCTCTCCCAGAAAAGCAAGAATTAGCCTCTATTTAACGACAGAGGAAGAAACAAGAACCTTTTATTTAGAACAAATCGGCAAACACAAGACAGGAGTAGGCTGTGTATATATTAATAAGCTTGCTGATATTAAGGAAGAAATCCTAAGAGAATTTATCGAAAAATCGGTTGAATTAATTCATGAGAAGTATCAAGTATTCGATTAGAAATAAACGCATATTTCCCCTTTTCTTTCTTCATAATAAAGAGGAAAAAAGGAGGGATATAAATGGCAAAGAAAAACAAAAAAACCGATCCACAACAAAAGAATAAAAAAGGATTTGATTCTGCTGTCTTAAATGAAGAATTTGCACACGAAATGGGAAGTGCTGCTGCAAATAAAATTCATAAAGAGAAAGCTAAGAAAGAAAAAGCTTCTAAAAACAATGGCGAATTTAAAGGCTAAATAGAACAAGTACGAGTAGTGCTGGCTGCTCGTACTTGTTCATTTGCTTATTACATAAAGTACAAAAAACTCCTAATAGATTAATTCCTTTTACTTACCGCTCATATTAGCATATAATAATATACGCGAAAAAGATTCGAGAATTGATATAGATGAACAAGGAGAATTAACATGATTGTAAAGAATGAACAAGACATTAATGGTCTTAAGGAAATTGGTAAAATTGTAAGTATTATCAGAGAGGAATTAATTAAAAAAACAGTACCAGGAGTAACAACGAAAGAACTAGATGATTTAGCTGGCAAGCTTTTTGCTGAACATGGTGCCGTTTCAGCTCCACAAGATATGTACGATTTTCCAGGATATACTTGTATTTCCGTAAATGATGAGGTAGCCCACGGCATTCCCGGAGACCGTGTCATTCAAGAGGGAGATTTAGTAAATATTGATGTATCAGCTAGTAAAAATGGTTATTTCGCTGACACTGGTAAATCATTCGTTGTCGGAAATGGTGATCCGAAACTAATTAAGCTTTGTGAAGTGGCGCAAGAAGCATTTGAAGAAGGACTTAAATGCTTTAAGCCTGGAGCGAAGAAGAATCGAATCGGTAAATTTGTTTATAACACAGCTAAAAAGCATGGATTTACAGTAATTAAAAATTTAACAGGTCACGGAATAGGGACTTCCTTGCATGAAAAACCAGATCATATCCTAAATTATTTTGACTCGTGGGATACGGACCTTCTTCGAGATGGAATGGTTATCGCGTTTGAACCATTTATTTCTACAGGTTCAGAGGAAGTATACGAAAAAAACGATGGCTGGACATTCTCAACTAAAGAAAAAAGCTTTGTCGCACAATACGAGCATACAGTTATCATTACAAAAGATAAACCGATTATTACAACATTATAATTTTTATAACCCAAGCTCTGTTTATGTAACAGAGCTTGATTTTATATAATTCCTCTATTTACATAAGAACTCCTACTAAATATAGCAATGTTTGGTAATCGTATTTTCTAACAAAGCATCATACAAGCATTTACGATAATTGTGAATTTATCGATAGTTCCCTCTATTTGTTTTTCCATTGACATCAATACACATATCTAATAACCTAATACATATAAATTCATATTCACAAATCCTTATCAGCTCAAGATGAGGTAGAGGTCGCGATTTTTAATAGTAAAAAGAGGGAGAGCCAGAGAGCTTTTGGAATTCTTTTGAAAGGAAAAGTCGCCGAAGCGCTATTATTCTCTGATAATAGTAGCTGGGACTGCATTCAAATAGGTGCAGGACTGTCATAGGATCTTACTATGGTGAACTATCCTTTTTATCTGAAGGTGTTTTCTACCTTCACACCATTTAGAGGTGTGTTTTTTTTATGCCTTGGAAATAATAAAAATACATTTAGATGTATACAGATATAAGGCTTCTAAGTAAATCTCCTATGTCATACGTGAGCAAATACTTCCTAAAGGAGAAAAAAATGAATTCAAAAGGAACATTAGGATTAGGGATATTAATATCCTTAGTTGTAGGAAATATGGTAGGTTCGGGAATCTTTATGCTCCCTCGATCATTGTCGGAAGTAGCAAGCCCTGCTGGGGTTATCTTAGCATGGCTATTAACGGGGTTCGGAGTACTAGTAACAGCTTTAGTGTTTGGGAATTTAGCTATTCGAAAGCCCGATTTAACGGGTGGTCCACAAATTTATGCGAAGGAATTATTTAAACCTGGCTCAAAAAAATCTACTCTTTCTGGCTTTATGTCTACATGGGGGTATTGGATTGGTAACCTAGCTGGGAATGTTGCCATTATTACTACTTTTGCTGGTTATTTATCAACCTTTTTCCCGATTTTGACAAGTCAAGCCGTTTTATTGCATATTGGTTCTTTCACCCTATATGTGGGAAATGCGTTAACTTTCCTTGTCTGCACCATTTTATTATGGGGAACACATTACATTATTTTAAATGGATTGGAAAATGCCGGTAAATTAAATGTTGTTGCCACAGCTTCAAAGGTAATTGGTTTTATGCTATTTATCATCATTGCATTATTTGCCTTTGAATCAAGCAATATTCTTCCATTTGCAGAACCAAAAATAAATGCAGCTGGCAATTCAGTTGGATTATTTGGGCAAATCAATAGTGCTGCCATTACAACATTATGGGCGTTTATCGGTGTGGAATCAGCAGTTGTTTTTGCTTCTAGAGCGAAGAAGCAATCTGATGTCAAAAAAGCAACCATTTTTGGTCTTTTAATTGCTTTAGCTATCTATATTGGAATCAGCACCCTTGTAATGGGCATTTTAACACAGGATCAACTAGTTGCTTCCCAAAAGCCTTTAATTGATGCAATAGAAGCTGTACTTGGTCCCATCGCAGGAAAAATCCTCGCAGCTATTGGGTTAATTAGTTTGTTCGGCTCTACAATTGGTTGGATTATGTTAAGTGCAGAAGTACCTTATGCCGCTGCAAAACAAGGCATTTTCATTCCTGCTTTCTTAAAAGAAAACAAAAAAGGAATTCCTACATTTTCTTTAATCGTTACAAATGTTTTAGGACAATTATTCATTTTCTCAACGGTTTCAAAAAGCATATCGCAAGCATTTGATTTTATTATTTATATTGCAACACTGAGCTATCTGGTTCCATATTTAATTTCAACCATCTTCCAATTGAAATTAGTTATAACGGGTGAAACATATCACTCACTGAAGGAAAGAAGAGTGGACTTTGTTATTGGATTCCTTGCAACAATCTACTCTGTTTGGGTAATTATTGCAGGAACAGCAGATATTAAAACATTTAGCTTCGGAGTTTTATTACTATTGAGTGGAATTCTTTTCTATAATCAACTAAATAAAAATGGCGCAAAGAAGAAATCTGTTTAATATTATTTACTAGCTTGTTAAATCCCGACAAAGTAAACCGTCATTGTTTACCTTGTCGGGATTTTTTATGAAGAGAACATGCTAAATGGATTCACTGACAGGGGTGTCATCCCATTCCACCTCATGCTCTTTTGCAAGCTTATCTAATTCATTTATATATTGACGTATGAGCGTGCGAGCTTCCTCCAGCATGGCATTCGCTTCTTCAACAAGGGTAATATCTTGTGTTTCTAACGCTGTAAGTATTTTTACAAACGCATTATACTGGATATCAGCGCCCTTTATATATATTTCATGGATTTCTCTTACCTCGTCTGTTTCTACTTTTACCATATTTAATTCTTTAATAAATTCATTATAATTCGGAATTACTTGTGTTTGGATTGTATCATACATCGTCCAATCATCCGTATAATTGAGTCCAGATACAGAATCATACGCGGACACTGCTTTAGCCTCTAATTCAAAGGCTGTTGTCATATCCTCATTAACGTATTGAAGCAGATCCTCTTGAACTGGATCAGTAGAGCAAGCAGTAATTAGAAATAGAAAGGGAATTAAGATAATTTTAATAACTTTTTTCACTCCTTCACCTCCTTCTCCTTACTGTATGAAGGAGTGGAAGTCCACTATGAAGGGAAAATCGAAAAAGATGAGCCTAAATTCACCAAGCTATCTTGTAATGCAAAATAGTGTATGCTAAAATAAATATAAAAGAAGGAATCTTGTTATACAATATAGATACTATCTTGCAAAACATGATAGTAGGGAAGAAAGGATATATTCCGATGTCAAAAAGTCAGATGTTAAAGGGAATTTTGGAAGGCTGCTTACTCGCAATTATTTCAAAAGGAGAGATTTATGGCTATGAAATGATTGAAAAATTACAAGCATATGGATTTACGATGATTAGTGAGGGGAGTATCTATCCCGTACTACTACGGATGAAAAAGGAAGAACTTGTTAGCGTTGAAACAAAAGCATCTCCATCTGGTCCAAAACGTAAATATTATTCCCTTACAGATAAAGGACATAAAGTATTGGATGAGTTTGCTGACACGTGGACAGAACTTGCAACAAGTGTGCATTGTTTATTAAAAGATGTAGAGGAGGAGAAATAAGTGAAATTATCGAAGGAAGCAGAATTATTCATTGAGAATTTGCATCTTTATCTACTATCGTCTGGGAAGAAAGAGAAAGAAATAAAAGAAATAGTCGAAGAATTGTCCGATCATTTACAGGAAGCAGAAGCAAATGGGAAGAATATATCGGATGTAACAGGAGAATCTCCTAAAGAGTATATGGAGAGTTTAGCAAGAGAAATGCAGACAGATTTAAAGGAATGGGGAAAGCTTTTACCACATGTATTTATTAGTTTAATTGCTTATACCCTAATTGGAAAAATTATTCTAGGTGAAAACCAAATATCTCTATTAGTTGGGATAGGTTCCATAATCATCTGTTTTTTCATGCTTGGAATGTACATTGTACTATTCCGTTACATTGCCGCTAGAAATATATCCAATAAAAAAACAATCGGCTTAGTAATTCCTTTCCAGTTACTAGTCACAGGACTATTTTTTGTGTTGATGCTTTATGGAAATAATTTTGGACCGGTATATATGATGGATACTTTAGCCAATCAAATACTCTTTTTTATTATTCCATTTGTGTATTTATGCTGGTTCGCATGGTGGAGTAAATCATGGGTAGTTTTTGTCCCAGTTCTTATTTATCTACCAGACCTTATAGCAAGACCTCTTTCTATTTCAGAAGAAATGAAGTCCATTATATCTTCTATTATTTTAATGGTAATTATGATGGCATATTTCATCTGGATCATTTGTAAAGGAAAAAAGGAGCAAAAAACATCATAAGAAACCTTTAAAGCATATCTCAAAAAAAGATATGCTTTTTTCTAAAAAACAATTGAATATTAATTCATATTGTTGTATAAATATTATTATGAAGATACGGATATTAAAGGGGAAAAAGAAGCATGAATTATTTTATTACCGAAGAGCTACCAGCCTTCTCACAGTTTGCCCAATTACATGAGGACAGTGGCTTATTAAAAAACAAAAAAGGGAATTATACACGAGAACAATTGTATGAAGCGGCTAAAAATAGCTGGTATTCTATTTCCATCTATCACGATCAAAAACTTATCGCCTTTGGTCGCATGATTTCAGATGGTGTATACCAGTCATTAATCTGTGATGTTATGGTTCACCCAGACGAGCAGGGTAACGGATTAGGAAAGCAAATAATTGAGAAGCTCGTATATAAATGCCAACAATCAGGCATTCAATCGATTCAATTATTCTCGGCAAAAGGAAAGCATCCCTTTTACAAAAAATTAGGATTCGTCGAAAGAGAACAAGATGCTCCTGGCATGTCTCTCCTCCTTTAAGGAACCACATTCACTAATGTGGTTTTTTTGTATTTTCCTATGCATATCCATCCTTTATCTGGTAACACTACTTTAGTACGTAAAAAGAATTAATAACATATATTGGATAAACCAATAATGACTAATTACTAGGAGGTTATTTGTTTGAGCGAGAATAACGATATGAATAATAATAATAAGGAACGAGACCAGGATCGGGAAACGTTAACAACACGCCAAGGGCATCCTGTGCCAGACAATCAAAACATCCGCACAATTGGCAATCGCGGACCGGCTACCCTTGAGAATTACCACTTCATTGAGAAAATCTCTCATTTCGATCGGGAAGAAGTGCCAGAACGTGTAGTACATGCACGTGGTTCCGGAGCCTTCGGTTACTTTGAAACTTACGGAAAAGCAGGAAATGAACCAGTAGAAAAATATACTCGAGCAAAAGTATTTTCAGGAGCAGGGAAGAAAACACCATTAATGGTTCGCTTCTCCACTGTGGCTGGAGCTAAGGATTCTCCTGAGACAGCGCGAGATCCTCGTGGTTTCGCTGTAAAAATGTATACGGAAGACGGAAACTGGGATCTAGTTGGGAATAATCTTAAAATATTCTTTATTCGTGATGCAATGAAATTTCCTGATATGATTCATGCATTTAAAGCGGATCCGGCTTCAAATGTACCAAATCCTCAGCGAATGTTTGATTTTGTTTCCCGTACACCTGAGGCTACACATATGATTACCTTCCTATTCTCTCCTTGGGGAATACCAGCTACATATCGCCATATGCAGGGTTCTGGTGTAAACACGTATAAATGGGTTAATGAAAAGGGCGAGGCAGTGTTAGTAAAATATCATTGGGAACCAAAACAAGGTATTCGAAATTTAACACAAGAAGAGGCAGAATCTATTCAAGCGAAGAACGTAGGACATGCAACACAAGATTTATATGAAGCGATAGAGCGCGGTGATTACCCAGAATGGGAGCTTTATGTGCAAATCATGGAAGATGATTATCATCCAGAGCTCGACTTTGATCCTCTTGATGACACGAAGCTTTGGCCAGAAGATAAGTTCCCTTGGTTGCCTGTTGGGCGCATGGTCCTTGATCGTAATCCGGTAGATTTCCATGCCGAAATTGAGCAAGCTGCCTTTGGTACTGGTGTACTTGTAGATGGAATGGATTTTTCTGACGATAAAATGTTGCAAGGTCGCACCTTCTCTTACTCAGATACACAACGCTATCGTGTTGGCGCAAATTATCTGAAAGTCCCTGTAAATGCACCAAAAGCTCCTGTTCGCACAAATCAACATCGTGGGCAAATGGATGTACGTGACCCGAAAGAGTCAGGTGACAATCCACATATTAACTATGAGCCATCCATGCTAGGAGGCTTTAAAGAAGCAAGTAAAGAAGAGCGCGCACCTCACCAACCGACGTATAATGCAGCGGCAATGAGTGCACCAATAGACCGCCCTAATAACTATGGTCAAGCTGGCCACACATACCGTAGCTTTGAAGATTGGGAGCGCGATGAATTAATAAAAAACCTTTCTGAAGCACTGGCAATCTGTGATAAAAAAATTCAAGATGCAATGATTGAACACTTTACACAAGCAGATGAAGAATACGGGATTCGTGTGAAGGAAGGCATCCAAGCAAAAATGAAAGAAATGAAAGAAATGGCTAAGGAAAATGTTCCAGGGCGTGAAGCAGGTATATCAAAATATGGTGAAGGTACAATCGATGCGAATCAAGCTACCGAAGATGCAGTCAAGAAAAGCCATGAAGCGGATCCATATTAAGTGATGAGAGTAGGGAGTTAAAAACAGGCTAATTGGAGACACATTTCTTATAAGAATTTGTGTCTCCTTTTTTATGTTTTAACAACTTGTTAGAGCAATTAACACCGATTACCGCATTAATGTAACCAAAAATTATGCATTTCACACTCCAAACCATTCCAACACTCAAAATATCCTAATAATTGACATACCTAATAAAATATGATATTAAATTAATAGATTAGCACTCATTGCGATTAAGTGCTACTATTATTACATAAGAATGAAGAGAAAGGATGTAGAATTATGATCGAAACAAAAGAATTTAAAGCAGAATCGAAACGATTATTAGAGATGATGATTAACTCTATCTATTCTCAAAGGGAAGTATTCTTACGTGAGTTAATCTCAAATGCTAGTGATGCGATTGATAAAATCTATTATAAAGCGCTAACAGATGACACCATTAATTTTGAAAAAGACAATTATTTTATTAAAATATTCGCAGATAAAGAAAACAGAACTTTAACCATTTCTGATACTGGAATTGGGATGACAAAAGAAGAGGTAGAAACAAATTTAGGTACAATCGCTAAAAGCGGTTCTCTTGCTTTTAAAATGGAAAATGAAGCAAAGGATGGACATGACATTATTGGGCAGTTCGGAGTTGGGTTCTATGCTGCATTTATGGTAGCGGATGAAGTAACCGTGATCACAAAATCATTAAATAGTGATACCGCTTATAAATGGATTTCAAAAGGTGCAGATGGCTACACTATTGAAGAAACAGACAAAGAGACAGTCGGTACAGATATTATTCTTACAATAAAAGAAAACACAGAAGAAGATCAGTATGATGAATTTTTAGAAGAATATCGATTAAAATCAATTATTAAAAAATACTCCGATTTTATCCGTTATCCAATTAAAATGGAAGTGACTTCAAGCAAATTAAAAGAAGGAACAGAAAACGAATACGAGGAAGTTGCAGAAGAGCAAATCCTTAATAGCATGGTTCCTATCTGGAGAAAGAATAAAAATGAATTAACAGATGAAGATTATCAAAATTTCTATGAAGAAAAACGCTATGGCTATGATAAACCATTAAAGCATATCCATGTTAGTGTAGATGGTGCTATTCGTTATAATGCGATTCTTTATATTCCGGAAAAAACACCGTTTGATTATTATTCCAAGGAATATGAAAAAGGTTTAGAGCTTTATTCAAATGGCGTTTTAATTATGGAGAAATGTGGAGACTTGCTGCCAGATTACTTTAGCTTTGTAAAAGGTATGGTCGATTCAGAGGATTTATCCCTTAATATTTCAAGAGAAATGCTGCAGCATGACCGCCAATTAAAGCGGATCGAAAAGAATTTAACAAAGAAAATAAAAAGTCAGCTTCTTAGCCTTCTTAAGGACGAAAGAGAAAAATACGAATCCTTCTATGAATCATTTGGAAGACAAATTAAATTCGGAGTCTATAATGACTTTGGAATGAATAAGGACATGCTACAGGATTTACTATTATTCTATTCATCTAAAGAGAAAAAATTAGTATCCTTAGATGAATACGTAGAAAGAATGCCAGAAGATCAAAAATTCATTTATTATGCCTCTGGTGATTCGATTGAACGCATTGACAAGCTTCCACAAACAGAATTAGTTGCGGATAAAGGCTATGAAATCCTATATTTAACAGATGACATTGATGAATTCGCAATTAAAATGATTGCCAATTATAAAGAAAAAGAATTTAAGTCTGTATCAAGTGGTGATTTAGGTCTTAACCAAGAGGAAGAAAAAGAGGAAAAAGAAGCAACAGAGGAAAACAAAGCGTTATTTGATTATATGAAGGACATCCTTTCCGAAAAAGTGAAAGGCGTAAAAGTATCCACTCGTTTAAAATCACATCCTGTTTGCTTAACTGCTGAAGGAGAAGTTTCAATCGAAATGGAAAAAGTCTTAAGCATGATGCCAGATAATCAAAATATCAAAGCAGATAAAGTCTTAGAAATAAACAAAAATCATGAAATTTTCCACGCATTAAAAGAAGCATTTGATAGTGATAAGGATAAAGTAGCTCTTTATACAAACCTTCTTTATAACCAAGCATTGCTAATTGAAGGTTTATCCATTGAAGATCCTGTAGAGTTCACAAACAATATTTGTAAACTAATGAAATAAACAAAGTAAAACCGCCCTTTTCGATAGGAAAGAGCGGTTTTCTCCTTTATAATCTTCTGAATACTCCCTTTCACAAAAAACAACTTCTTCCTGTTAATTTATGTTTTACTATTTAAAACGAAACCGCTATACTTATAAAAAATACATTCAGAGATGGGGAACAATAATATGGCAGAGTTAAAAGGAATAGAGATGTTGACGATTGCAAAAGATTCCTTTGTCATTCACCCAACCCTTATATGGGATGAAAAACAAACTTTATTAATAGATACAGGAATGCCTGGTTATATGGAAGACATAAATTTAGTTATGGCTAAAGCAAATAAATCATTGGAAGATTTAACTGGCATCTTGTTAACACATCAAGATATTGATCATATTGGGAGCTTACCAGAAATATTAACAGCATGTACACAGCATTTAACCATTTATGCACATAAAGAGGATATACCATATATAGAAGGCGAATTGCCTTTATTAAAAGCAAATCCTGCTAAATTCTCGGAAGATAAATGGGAATCATTACCCGATCATCTTAAATTTATTTATCTTCACCCACCAAAGGCGCAGGTTTCAAATCCACTAGAAGATGGGCAACTATTAGAAATGAATGGTGGACTAGAGATTATCCATACACCTGGACATACACCTGGACATATATGCCTATTTCATATAACATCGGGAACTTTAGTTGCTGGTGACGCATTAACCGCTGTAAATGGAAAGCTTCAACTTCCTAATTCCGTACATACTCCTGATATGGAACTTGCGATACAATCACTGGAAAAGCTCCTTACGTATCCAATTAAACAAATCGTGTGTTATCACGGTGGTCTTGTATCCGATCACGTGATGGAACAATTGCAAGGTCTAGTAAAATCAAAAATTTTCTGAAAAAGAACGCCTATCGGAATTTTCTTCGAACCCAAAAAGAAAAGGAAAGGGAATCCTTCTTTATAGGCATCTTTTCAAATATAGATTCTTTATAAAAAGAACTGAATTCCACGAATCCCAAAATAACCACCGAATAAAAGCAATATCAGTCCTGATAGCTTGCTGATGAAGGTAATTAGTTGTTCAGAGACAACCGTTCGAAAGAAACTCGATAAAACAGATACGGTAAGATCCCATATGGCAACACCAAACAGCATGCAACCTGTGTACAATAATAAGGTGCTTGTACTTAAATCATGTATAGTTGTAGCTAAAATGGAACCATATATACCTAACCAGAAAATAATCGATAAGGGATTCATGATGCTCATGAGTAATCCAGTCATAAACGAACGAAACATAGAGTTATTATCTTTGCTACTTCTTGAGATTGTACTTGTTTTCGTCATGACCCCTTCTATTCCTGTGTAAATAAGGACAAATGCACCAAATAGCCATAGAAAGGTTTGAACAATAGGGATATTAGCTAATTTTGCCACTCCAAAGTATACGAGAATGATAAAGAAGACGTCACCCAATAGAGATCCTAGCGATAGAACCCAAGCATGACGAAACCCATATCGAAGTCCTCTGTTTATAACAGCAGCATTCACAGGGCCAATCGGTGCTGCCAATGATAAACCTAAGGCGATATAATATAAAATACTATCCATCAACGATCCTCCTAATATAAACATCTATATTAAACGTATTCAAGAGAGCAAGCCTGTACCACTTATTTAGAAACTTTTTTCAATATCGATTGTGGAATTCGTATTCTTTGATGAACAAAATTAAATAGCACGTAATTCTCTTGATTTCAAAGTATTCTTTTATAAATAGACTTATAATGATATAATAGTAATAAATAGAAAATACAGAAAAAACCCATTTGCCTATAATTAATTTTTAGTAGGAGACTTAACTATGAGTGGTAGGAACGATAATGATACACCATCTAATGATTTTTTTCGTTTGCTAGTGGAGCATGTAAGTGATTGGATTTGGCAAATAAATGAACAATTAGAATTCACCTATTCCAATTCAATTGTAGAAGAGATATTAGGATATTCCCCAAACGAAATATTAGGGAAATCGATATTTTCTTTAATTAAAGCTGAAGAAATCGAAACACTTGAAGCAATTGTTTCGAGTGCTATAGAGAACAATAAACCCTTACATAATCTTGATTTCACGATGATACACCTTAATGGGCATGATATATTTATAGAAACAAATGCTAAGCCAATATTAGATAAACAAAATAAAACAATTGGTTATCGAGGAATTAATCGAGATATCACCTTATGGAAGAAAAATCAAGATCGTCAGCAACAATTACTAGATATCATTGAAGCTTCTCCAGATTTTATTGCAACAGCTGATAGTTATGGAAATACCACCTATTTAAACCCTTCAGCTAGAAACTTTCTAGGCATTCCTGAGGGAGTAGAAGATTTACATTCCGTTAATGCACAGCTATGGACAAATAAATTTGTTGAATTAAATGATGCTGAGCTTTCTGCTGAAAAAAGCATTTGGAAGGGAGAAAACATTCTTTCCAATTCGCGTGGCAAACAAATTCCTGTTTCACAAACCATTGTCAATCATAAAGCTAATAATCAAAACGTTCATTTCCTTTCGACGATTGCAAGAGATATTTCGGAAAGAAAGGCATATGAAACGATTATAAAACGCCAAGCTTTATATGACACACTAACAGAACTACCCAATCGACGGTATCTATATAAAACCATTTCAAAATTAATCGAGGAAAAGGAACAAAGCACTTCATTCGCCTTGCTATTTATCGATCTTGATGATTTTAAACAAATAAATGATACATTAGGCCACAAATATGGGGATCGGGCACTAAAGCTTATTGCTGCAAGAATGAAAGGTTCCGTTAGAGAGCATGATTTTCTATGTCGTTTAGGTGGAGATGAGTTTATTCTTCTAGTAAAAGGCATGGATTCAGAACAGGAATTACAAAATTATGCAAAGAGGTTAATCTCCATTTTTAACCACCCCCTTCAGATGGATAATATCCTTCACTCTATTACATGTAGTATCGGTATAAGTATCTATCCGAATCATGGAAATGATATAGAAACATTAATGCAAAAAGCAGATAAAATTATGTATCATATGAAAAAGCAAGGTAAAAATGGCTACCAAATTACGCATTCAAATGAAGGATGATTCAAAAGCAGATGCTTATGAATCTTTTTTTGTTTATAGGCATAATTTACTAACAACAAAAATTTCTTATGAAAAATGATTATTTTGGCACAATAAACCTACTGTTCTCTAGGTTACCTGCAACTATATTCATCTATTAAAAGTTGCAAAATTATCCCAACTTGTCTAACTATTGAAGGATTTTGTAGAATATCATCGAAAAATAATCAAAAAGAATGTATAATAGATTCTTAGGAAAGTAGATTTTGAAAGAGGGAGGATCATTAAAATGGAATGGACTCTAGCCATTTTGTTTATTGCAGCAGCCATTTTGCTCATTACTTCCGTTATTAAAGCAAAACAAACGTCGAAATCAGAGCAACGTGAAATAGATGTAATTCACCTTTCTGTGATGGAAGAAATAGCACAGTTGCAAAAACAAATACGTAATCTTGAGTTGGACATAGAAATAATGGAAAAAGAATCAGGCGTTCAACTGGCTTCTAAGGACCGTACGGTTTTAAGAGAAGTACTTGACTTGCATAGACGTAAGTATTCAGTGGAAAGTATTGCAGCTCAAAAAAAGCTTACTCAAGCTGAAGTAGAAGAAATGTTAGCTCCTTACTTACTTGTAAAAGAGGAAAGGAGAAGTGTTTTACAATGAAACCGACAATAATCACAAGTTTCGCAGCAGGATTATTATTAGCAACTTCTGTTAGTGGGATCGTCTATTTTTCTACAAAGGATGATTCCGTAAAAGCTGAAGAGAATAATGTCGAAAAGGTAGAAAAAGTGGAAAGTGATGTAGCCAACACGCCAACTGTAGAAGAAATGAAGGAAATTTTAACAAGCAGCGGTTATGTTGTGCAGACTTCTGAAGAAGCGAAAAAAAAGGAAGAAGAGCAAAAACAAGCATCTGAATCCAATACTTCTGAAGAAAAGAAAGATGACAAACAAGAAGAAGAGAAAAAAGAGGAAGTTAAAACCGTCACTGTTACTGTTTCAAGCGGTATGACAAGCTATGATGTAGGAAGCATTTTACATGATGAAAAGATCATTAAAGAAACTGCCTTGGAATTCTCACTAAAAGTAGATAAAAAAGGCGTAGCAGAATACTTAAAGCTTGGATCATTTAAAATTAAAAGCGATATGTCAACCGACGAAATTATTTCCACGATTTTCAAAAAACGAAGCTAATATAAAGGCTTGTCCAAAAAGGGTCTTCTCTTTTGGACAAGCCTTTATTTTTTTATGTGATAATAGGTTCAACTAATCTTTATTTCTTATGGATAGGTTAGATTCCCCAAGCCATTTTATACAAGCTTCATAGTCTAAAAGGGAAGGGAGAATCAAACCATGCAAAGGAAAAGAAAGAAAAAAAATCCAATTAGAATATGTCTTCCAGGTGGTTATCGCTATTGCGGACCAGGTTGCAGTGGTCCTGGCGCGCCAATTAATTATGTTGATTCCTGTTGCAAAAAACATGATCAGTGTGTAGAAGCATACGGTTCGTGCCGATATTGTGACGAAAGATTACTTCATTGTGTCGAAGCTAAACGTAGAGTAAGAAATGAAGAAGGGAAAACGGCAAGGTTGATTTCTGACTTTATGCGATTCCGACTGGAAATTAACGGTGGATGGAGAGGGAATCGATTATAACCTCCTTTTCCTGATATTATAGCGATAAGTTAAACGATAAATCCATTGTATCCTGCAGAAAAAAAAGGCAATTTTACTTAATCTAGAAGGTTCTTATAAATATTGGAATGATGCATTAAGCATTTATTTTAAGTTCCTTCCACGTTCTTTCTTTAGCCGTCAAAAAACTCGTTTACTCATTTAGTAAAATAAGTAGCCCAATTAACAAAACAAAATGTTTTTAGGCTACTTTTAACAAAAAAACATCTTACTTTCCGATGAATCGTTAGTAAGATGTAGGCTTATTAATGTTTCCATAATACATCTGTTAGTTTACTATCAAACAGATTCGTATCTATATTACAAGTCTCATCATCAATACCATATTGCCATCCATAGGCAAGGGAACCTTCTGGAGCATCCACTTTATATTCTGGGGCATCCTCTTCGGTAGTAATTCCGATGTTTGGAGAAGCAGACCATAGATAAGTGTTTTCCTTTATTTCTCCCTTATTATCTGCTGCTTCATTAAAAGCATTTGTTAGTGCCTCTCCTGAATCAAAAATACCATAAATAGCAGGTTCATAAGAGGATTTGCTAACTTCATCATACCAACCCTCTATAAAAGCTGCGTCGACTGGATAGTTTGGCTCTATGTCAGCAAAAATCGCAACACCATCAGGAGCACGAAGATCATTAGCTAATGCAATTGCTTTTTTCGCTTCACTAACACCATTATCATAGCCAGTTGCATCTGTAAATCCGTTATAGATAAGAAGTATATCTGCTTCATTGGAGTGAATTAACTCCACTTGATCGGCTGTCAAACCATGTGAAACACCATCATTTGTACCTAAATAGCGAGCCACAACCTTCGGATCACCAAAATTGTCTCTCACACAAGCATAGAAATCCTCTGTTGTTTCACTTGCTGAATCAATTCCCCATATATAGGAAGTTTCACCATTATCTTCGGTATTTCCGTTATTATCCCCGTTATTTCCATCACTATCTTCATTGTTATTATCCCCGTTACCGTTTGTATTCCCGTTATCATTGTTGGGGCTTTCTTGTTTTCCATTGGTATTTAGTTCATTTGTGACATTCACATCAGCCGTTATATCTAAATCATTTAATATTTTATTTGCTAATTCTGCTTTGTTATTGGAGAGAATATTATTGGTAATCGTATTATTTGTCGTACCATTTACCTGTCCTTTTAATAGGTTCTCAATGGCGTTATTAATAGTAACGGATGCTTCATTTTCTGCCTTATTTTCAATTTTATTATCAATGGATGCATCCTTGTCCTCTAAATCAGTAGTTACCTTATTATCAATCGTTGCTTTGGATTCACCACTCACAATATTTTGAATATTGTTTGTTACAGAAATATTGACATTTCCTTGGCCGCTTTCCGTTGTAGCATTACCTTGTGAATTGACTGAATTACTTGGTTCCTTGTCCGCCTCCACACTATTAGTATAAAAAAGCAAAACAGTAACAATCCCGGAAAATAGAATCAAGAAAGTAGCAGCTGCTATAAGAAGGTATTTCTTCCAATCCATTCTGTCACACCTTTCCTAATTTACTTACCATATAAAGTATGTAAACTAGAATGTTTGGGTGTGGGCTCTAGTTAGTTAATGGAGGAAAAAACACCTTCTGAAATGATAAAAAAATGCTATTCGTTAAAATGTGGGTTTAGGATCCCTTTTAAAATCATTGCACTTTGATGAAATTTTTCTTGCTCATCCTCAGCTAGCTCCAATTCCACGACCTCGCGTATTCCTTCTCTATTAATGACAGCAGGGACACCGATATAAACATCTTTCTCTCCATACTGACCATCTAAATATGCCGAAACGGTTAACACACTATTCTCATTGCTTAAAATAGCTTTTGTTATTCGCACCAGTCCCATAGCAATACCGTAATAAGTCGCTCCTTTTCCTTCAATGATTTTATAGGCAGCATCTCGTACATTAACAAATATTTCGTCTAAGTCCTCCATTTTATAATCAGGTGATCTTTTCATTAGCTTATAAACAGGAATACCTGCAACATCTGCTGAACTATATGCGGGTAGCTCACTATCCCCATGTTCCCCAATAATATAAGCATGAACGCTAGTTGGAGCCACTTTAAAATAATCACCCAGTAAAAAACGAAAACGCCCTGTATCTAAAATGGTACCAGAACCAATAACTTGATTTTTGGGAAGGCCACTATATCGCCAAGTCGCATATGTCAAAATATCTACTGGATTTGTTGCAACTAAGAAAATCCCATGAAATCCACTTGACATAACTTGTTCCACAATCGATTTAAATATTTTTAAATTTTTTTCAACTAAATCAAGCCGTGTTTCCCCAGGCTTCTGATTCGCTCCTGCACAAATTACAACTAGGTCCACCTCTGCACAATCTTTATACTCACCATATTTTATATTTATTGGGTTAGGGGCAAAGACCTTCCCATGATTTAAATCCATAACATCCCCATATGCTTTATCTTTATTAAGATCAATTAACAATAACTCATCAACAATCCCTTGATTCATTAACGCGAAAGCATAGCTTGATCCTACAAATCCAGTACCAATTAAGGCAACACGACTAACTTTATTCCTAAGCATGATTTATTCTCCTTTTTTACATAGATTACTAATTAGCGTTTGTTTTTTCTTTGTGAAATATGTATACAACAATAACGAGAGAGGTAGGAAAAATAAAGGCTATAGGTTTTCTAGACAAAAAAAGAGAGACCACTAAAAGCATCTCTACATACATTTTCTAGCGTCTTCTTTTTTTAGGGTCTACTGCAAGTGCCGCTTTTTTTACTATCTTTTCAAACTCTACATTTGCTTGATAAACATCTTCTTTTACTTGTGTAACCGTAAGAATCTTCCCTTTGCGTCCTTTAATTTTTATTTCCTGATCCACATTCGGTATTTCTTGCCGTAACTGGGTTAATACATTCGTGCTATTTTCAAAAAAGTGAATAGTTACCATCTGTTATTTTCACTCCTTAATCGAATTTTTCTCATAGTAAAATAAATATGATTTCCGAAATAAATTAGAACGAAAAACAAAATAGAAAGATTGGGACAAGTTTTCAGATCTAATGAAAAAGATTACGAACCAACTTCCCATGTCTTCCTATATAATAAGAGAAGAATATATAAAGGTGAGGGAGCCATACATGAAAATTTCCTTTAAAAAAATAGGAGAACCAACAGATAAGCTGATTTTATGTTTAAATAAATGGGAGAATGACCCAAAGCTAATACCATTAATCCATCCTTGTCGAAATAAACAGGATATAGAAAGCTATGTATTAATAACGACAGAGGAAATAAAAAAACGATTACTTAAGTATCATATGTACGAAATATATTTAGATAATGTACTGGTAGGTGAAATGAATTATACCGTTGATCCAGTCCATTTGTATAAAAAAGAAAAAGGGACTGCATGGATTGCCATCACAATTGGGGAGGAACTGGCAAGAGGGAAAGGAGTAGGCTCCACTTCGCTTAAATATTTAGAAGAACAGATAAAAAAACAGGGCTTAAAAAGAATTGAATTAGGCGTATTCGAATTTAATAAAGGTGCTCAAAAATTATATAACAAGCTAGGATACCGAGAAATAGGAAAAAATAAACAATTCACCTATTACCAGGATAGAATGTGGGACGATATCCGAATGGAAAAATATATATAAAAAAGAGGGAATGCTATGCAAAAGCTAACATTCCCTCTTCTTTAATATTGTCGATATACATAAGGATCATTTGGCTCATTTATTGATTTCCAATCTGTAACTTTAAGAATCGGAATAGTTTTCTTAAACGGTTGATAATAAATTGTTTCAAGTTTTCCTGTTACTTGTAACCACTGATCATTATCTTTTTTCATATCGTCTGGTATATCCAGAAGCATCCCAAACACCCCAGCATCCGCGATACAATGGATAATGCCAAATCGCAGCAAGAAAAGCTGATTATTCATTAAATCCTCTTCATTATACGAAAAACCAGTAATGGTTATTTCTCGATCCATAAATTGTCCTGGATAATTATAAATCGTTTCTAAATCATTTAAAAAATTATCTTCTCCCAAAGTAATTTTATTTAAATTCTTAATTTTATCTAGCCCCTTATCCATTACTTCTGCATATCCTTCTTTTCCATAATAGCTGCTTGTATTCGGCTGTAAGAATTGATGCTGACTATACTCATCCCCTTCATCATAGGCAGGGAAATACAAGCCTTTTTTCTCCACTATATTGGAGTCAAGGGTTGCTACTGGAAGCATTAGACCAGTTAGGATTGGAAGAATCAATGTTCCAATCGTTAAACCACGTTTCCACCAGCTATTTTCTTCATGAGAATGATCACGTCCACAATGGTCACATGAATCATGGCTATGTTTATCCTTTTTCACATAGTTATAGACACATATAATCGTAAAGAGGACAAATATATAAATGGCTGATTCCGAAATATACGAATATTTCATGTTAATATATTTCGAAATATCGCCAGTTGCATGTAAATGTAAAAATAAATAAGTAAAGCCAATTAACACAAATATCCGAAGCATAATTTTTCACCTCTTTATAGAAAAATGGTTACAAGAAACACAATAATCGTAATTAGGCTTGTTAGTAAGATAACAAACTTAGCTTTAAACGTGCTTAAAAGCATCAATGTATTCTTAATATCTAACATTGGACCAAATACAAGGAAAGCCAATATAGAGCCTTCAGAGAAGCTGTTTCTAAAGCTCGCTGCTACAAAGGCATCTGCTTGGGAGCAAAGACTTAAGATATAGGCAAGTCCCATCATAACTAAGTGAGAGGATGCCTGCCCATGACCGATTGATACAAGGGTAGATGTCTTTACAAATGTTTGCACAGCGGCAGCAATAAAGGACCCAATAACTAAGTATTTTCCAACAGAGAAAAATTCGTCTATCGAATGTTTAAACATCGCTTCGATTCGTCCTTTAAAAGAATGATAATGTGTATGTTCTACTACTTGATTCTTTAAAGGAGATTGTTTCACTGTTTTTTGCAGAGCAAGTCCTATAAGTATCGAACAAATAAGCGCCACCACAGACCGAAGGATAACCATTCTCCAGCTATTTCCGAAAGCAACATATGTGGAGAAGATAACTACTGGGTTAATAATCGGGCCAGTTAGCATAAAGGCAATACTTGCTGGAAGTGGTACACCTTTCAAGATTAGTCGTCTAGTAATGGGAATAATACCACATTCGCATGCTGGGATAATACTTCCAACGAAAGAAGCAAATATAATCGCCAGAATCGGATTCTTTGGCATAATTTTTGCGATAAATTCTTCTGAAACAAAGATTTGAATGATTCCAGAAATAAGAACCCCAATCAATATAAAAGGTAATGCTTCAATAATGATACTGATAAAAATCGTATTTAATTGTAATAATGTTTCCATATTCATTTTTATAAAACACCTACTTTTTTGGTAAGAATACATGAGTCCATTATTATAAGGAACATTTATTAAAATCAGATGAAATCAGATGAAAACATATAATACATACACTAGTGATGCTAATTTGTTATTGCAAACGAATACAATTGCCCTTACAGTAAATAGTAGCAAGGGTAAAATCAGGAGGGAAGGTGACCAAATCTGAAGACAAAGCTTTTGGTCTATTTGATTGTATTATTTCAGATGTTTATCAGTGTTGCATGTAGTTCTCAGCAACCAAAAGAAACAGAAAATCTTAAGCAGAGTGAAACAAATCAGGAACAAAAAAAGATGGATATACTTTCTGACTATTTAGCTGACCTAGTAGAAGTGGCAAAAAAAGGGATGACAGATACAAGTCCCTTTAACGTCTTTTCCAATACGATGGAAGAAGTAGAAAAGCAATGGGAAGAGCCGGTTAAAACAGACCAGGTAGGAAATGGCTATTATGCTGTCTATGAGGAAAAGGATACCGTGTTTGGATTTACTGCAAAAGGTGATATTTACGATATTCGTTCTTATAAACAGCAATTAAATGCAATCTCCTTATCTGATTTAAAAAAAGAATTAGGGGAACCAACAGAAATTAGAGCAGGAGAGGGAGAACAAATAATTGTTTATACCCTTACAAAAGATATTCAGCTCAAGTTTATCATCCTAAATGAAACCGAAAAAGTGGACCATGTATCAGTTTATAATGAAGCTAGACTCGAAGAAGCTGATTATGTATTAGATATAAAAGGAAACTCTAATCAGCTTACAAACAAGCAATGGCGAGTGATGCAAAACTGGAGGAGTGAAATCGTGAAATTCAAAGAGAATCAGCCTAATTTATATATAAATGGACGAAATGAAAAGAAGATTTCTTTAACCTTTGATGATGGTCCTGACGAAATCGTTACACCACAAATTATAGAAATATTACATGACTATAACGTGAAAGGAAATTTTTTCTTTATTGGCAGTGAAGCAGAAAAGTACCCACAAGTTGTAAAGAACGCCTATGAAAACGGAAATTTAGTAATGAGCCATAGCTATCATCATGTTGATTTGACTACTTTAAGCAACGCAGAACAAGTAGATGAAATAACTAAAGCTGGGCTTGCTATTCAAAAGATTATTGCTAAAGAGCCGGCAATGATTAGACCACCGTACGGGGAAACAAATGAAAGCTTAATCGAAAATGCCAAAGATAAAGGCTACTCGGTGATTATTTGGTCAATCGATACACTGGATTGGTCACAAAAGGATGCGAATAATATAATCAAAAATGTTTTAGATCATTTACGTAACGGCGATATAATTTTAATGCATTCCGATTCGGAAAAAACGGAAACAGCAAAAGCATTACCTAAAATCATTGAAGCTGTTCAGCAACAAGGATTTGAAATTGTTGGCTTGGATGAATTATTAGGGGTAGAGGCATATAAGTAATAAGAAATTCTGTTTAGTTGTAAGGAAAGGAAGAAGGCTTAAGGGAGATTACTTTTACTTCTTTCTTTTGAACAGTTCTATTGATCTTTCTTTTTACTATCATTTAGAAGGGGACAGTATGGTTACGGAAATCCTTGATTTAATAACGTAAGAGAGGCTAAAGGGAATGAAAGAAAAGGAATTGCTTGCATATGTTAAAAGTTATTTTCCCTATTTAGCAATGGAGGAAGTAACAGCAAATAATAGCGGATGGGATAACGATCTATTAATTATTAATAATAAATTAGTCTTTAGGTTTCCTAAATCTGAAGAAGTGGCAGCTAAAGTAAAAACAGAAGGGGAAATTTTAACAGCAGTAAAAGAGAGAAATCCTCTGTTGCTAATACCTGAATATGAGTATATGCATGAAGGTGACAAGGTGAAAGGGGTCAAATATCCACTGATTGAAGGAAAATCTTTATCTGTATATCCTCCTAATGTCATTACACGAAATCTTGAGAACGCACGATTGCTTGGTGATTTTCTAACCAAATTACATAGTATCGAAATAGAAGAGTTAAACAGGAGAAAGCTAACAATCCTTCATAGCCATTCTTATTGGGGGTCCTTATACAAAAAAGTAGAAGAGCAAGTGTTTCCTTTTTTAAAGATTAAACAGCGAGAACAGATTTCTCATGTATTTATAAAATTTCTAGAGAGTTATGAAGCCATTTCTGCTAACAAAGTCATCATCCATGGAGACTTAACGACCTCTAACATTATTTATAATGAACAAAGGGAGAGGATTAGTGGCATTATTGATTTTACCGATGCACAAATAGGAGACCCCGCTTTTGATTTTGCGGGTATTTATTGGTCATACGGTCCAGACTTCACAAAGAATGTATTATCCTGCTATCAATCTTATGAAAAAGCAGAAGCCATCTTACAAAGAGTAAGTAAATTTTATGGGCTACAACCAGTATTTCATGAATTACTTTATGCACTCGAAAATCAGCGAATTATAAACTGGGAAACAGCTTTAGAGAGGTTTACTTTTCTCTATCGTCATACTAATTATTAGATGAAAAGAGGGATATCGGTAAGGTTTCCCTACACAGAAGCAAGCAATATAAATGAGTCATTTCCGTATAGGAATGAAAGAAATCGAAAGCACGTTAGCTAAAATAATACCGATTATACGGTGCAAGAACATTTGTTCCCAACTGGAATAATCGGCATTATATCTTTTTTACATGTTATAACAAAACTAGAACTGCTTAATAATACATATTATTATATAATAATATATGATTTGAATGATTATTATCCATTCATAGGAGGATTTAAAATTGTGGAGATTAGTAAACGGTAAATTAATTCAAGAAACGGATCAATCAAGGGTTAAATTTAGAACAAATATTAGCAAGGAAATCATCAATGAATTAAATCAAATGGCTGAAGAAAATGATACGCATATTAATTATTTAATTGAAAATGGTCTTAGAAATTTACTAGCAAATAAAACGATTCAATTCTCAAAAGAATCCAGACCTAAGGATCGCGTTCAATACAAAACAACTTATGACAAACAATTACTAGAAGATGCGAAGCAATTTGCAAAATCAAATCAACTGTATATGAATGATATCTTAGAATACAGTACAAAATTTATCGATTTACATGATATTAAAGATAAACAGTATAAGAATAGAGTAGAGAGAATGTAGTATTTACTATATTCTTATATTTATCATAACGCCCCGAACATAATATATATTATACACAGTAATTAAAATAAAAGAAAACTACGTCTCAAATCAAAGTATACTCTAGATAGTGAGACAAAATAAAAAAATTTATCTTAAATATAGTCTTATTTAATCACTCAGCTTTAATCCAATTCTTCACTATTTTTCATATACTAAATCCATTTATTTAGTTGATTAAATATTTAATGACAATCGATCCTTATATTAGCCGTGAGCTTATTCATAAACTTATACATTTCATTGCGTTTATAGCCATCTGAAATTTACTCCAAGTTTATAATCAGATTTCTTTTCCATTTTCCCAATACTATATAAATACTATTATTCGTTAATCTATAAGGCTATTCAGATGCTGGACATTTCAATTTCTACACTTATTCTCTCTCTTCTAGTTTACATAACAATAAAAAACCCAGAAAACTGATTTAGCATCTGCTTTCTGGGTATCTCTATAAACTATCCACTGAAATTTAAAGTGTTTCTTTATCTGAGATTAAGTTATGATAAAAAGTAGCATTAGCAGTATAGTAATATGGCGTTAACCATAAGAATCCAATCCCTAATGATAATAGACATAAAAAAGCCCAACCAATAAAGCTTACGTTTAACAAGAAGAATTTCCATTTGTAGCCATCCATTCTTCTTCTGCTTTCTGTAATTGCTTCAAATACCGATAATTCTGGATGATCCTTTAAAATCATAAATGTCTGTGAATATGCTAGCCCTTTGATAATTCCCGGAATTAATAATAATAAAGACCATAAGAATGTAAATATACCGACCATGATAGTAGTACCAATTGCTTTTAGAGCTAATTTTGCATCCGTGTATATCGTAAAAACCTGCGGAATTTCAGGACTTTTTTCTCTAACGATATCTAGATAAAACCAACTAATAGCAACAGTTAATGGGATTAAAATAACACTAATAATGGCATTTAATATGGTTGCCAGTGGTGGTGTGTAATCTTGATTAAACCAATTTACGATTCCTCCACTAGCGTAAACCTCAATCGAGAAATTTATTACCGTACTTAAAATAAAATATAGGAAAGTAAGTCCTACTACTTTTCCCCATTCCCCTTTTAACGATTGTCTTGCTTCATACTTAATTTCTGAAATTTTCAATTCATATCCTCCTTTATGTAAACAACAGCCGATCTTATTTGCTGTCCATTTCATTATAGCGATTTTTTTGGAATATTAAAGGTTTATTTGATAAATATTCCAAATATAACAATTTGATGCTCTTTTTAACGCCCTCTCTATTCCTCCTTTTTGTACTTTTCATCTATCATACGATTTTTTTATAGAAAGGTTTCACTATTTTTACGATGCTTATTTAATAAATTACCAAAATAATAGGTTAGAATAGATAAAACCGCCGATAAATTGGCGGTTTTATTGAATTTAACTAATTTAATTTTCTACTATTAATCCTTATACTATTAACAAACGATTAATTTTTAATGCTTTCACCTGGCTGTAAAGTTGGAATATTTGAAAGTTCCACCGTTTCTGGATATTTTATTCCTGCGCCTGTATTTAAACAAACGACAACCTCTTCTTCTTTAATCCAGCCTTCTTTTCTTAACTTTTCAGCAGCTGCAAAGGTTGCTGCTCCTTCTGGACAAATAAAGTTCCCTTCTAGCTCTGCGACTAACTTTTGGGCAGCGAGTAATTCGTCTTCTGAAACAGCAACAGCGCATCCATTAGACTTATACAAACTTTCCAATACTAGAAAATCGCCTAATGCTTTAGGTACATTTATACCGAAAGCACAGGTCTGCGAATTCTCATAAAACGTAGACTCTGTTTCCCCTTTTTTCCAAGCTTCTACAATAGGAGAACATCCTTCTGCTTGTACTGCGACTAATCTAGGAAGCTTGTTGTCTGCTATCCAACCGAGTTCTTGCATTTCTTTTAACGCTTTATATATACCGATAATACCAACGCCACCACCTGTTGGATATAAGATCACATCGGGAACCTTCCAATTAAATTGCTCCACAATCTCATATCCCATCGTCTTCTTTCCTTCGATTCGGTATGGTTCTTTCAAAGTAGAAGCATCATAAACTCCTTTTTGAGCAACTAATTGGCCAACTATTTTGCCCGCATCACTTATTAGTCCCTCTACTAAATGCAAATCTCCACCGGCTATATAAACTTCTTTTCTTGTAATAGCAGGAGCATCGACAGGCATGACAATAGTTGCTTTGATATTCGCCTTAGCAGCATAAAGTGCCCAAGCTGCACCCGCATTACCATTTGTAGGCATTGCAAGCTGTTCTACCCCAAGCTCTTTCGCTTTTGAAATTCCAACACTTGCTCCTCTTGTTTTAAAGGAACCGGTTGGAATGATTCCCTCATCCTTTATGTATAAATTAGCAAGCTGATAATGCTCACCTAATCTTGGCATTTTTTCTAATGGTGTGCACCCTTCTCCTAAGGAAACGACATTTTCTTCTGCTGTTACTGGTAGAAGTTCATGATAGCGCCATAAACTTTTTGCGCGCCTTTCTATTTTCTCCTTTGAAACATGTTTCTTAGCTTTCTGTAAATCATAGCGTACTAGTAAGGGAGATCCACATTCACAAAGCTGTTGAATTTTTGTAACCTCTAATATTGCCTGACATTTTGGACATTCTAAATGGGACACATAGCTAAAAGTCATTGTTTTCCTCCGATATAAAAGTAATAAACTAACAAAAAAACCAAAAGAGTCCTATAAAAAGACGCCTTTGGTTTTTCCAATCAGCAAGTGTTATTATTATTTATCTATCATTATATAAAAAATAGTCCGATTAGACAATTTCGCTTTACTAATTAATTTTTTTTAGTTCTTCTATCAAAATATCATTCGTAATCTCGTCAGAATGATGCAAAGTAATATTTGCTCCTAGGCTATTAAATGCTGCTACCGCATTATCATATCCACGTTCTATATGTTCCATTCCAGTAATTACTGTCTTTCCTTCCGCAATAACCCCTGCAAGCATAAGACAAATTCCAGCTCTGACATCAGAAGCATGGACTAATGCACCGTGCAGTGACGATTTTCCTTTTATATGAGCAACTCCATTTGCTACCTCAATGCTCGCTCCCATTTTATTCAACTGATATACATGATTAAATCGATTCGGATAAACCGTTTCCCGAAGCGCACTTTTCCCACTCGCTTGTGTTAATAATACGGTTAAAGGCTGCTGCAAATCCGTCGGAAACCCTGGAAACATAGCAGTTCTTACTCTTGTCGCTTTAATTCTACCATCTAAAAAAGATGTAACATTATTTTCTTTTATTTCAATACCTACACCAATCTCTTTCAATTTCATAATGCAGGAGGTAAGATGTTCTGGAATAATATCTTTTACAGTAATCGTGCCTCCTGTAATCCCAGAAGAAATCAGAAATGCTCCTGCAATAAGGCGGTCAGGAATAACGCTGTAGGTACAGCCATTTAATTGCTTAACACCTTTAATTTTGATTGTATCTGTACCTGCACCGATGATTTTTGCACCCATTTGATTTAAAAATAACGCAGTATCTGTTACTTCTGGATCTCTTGCCGCATTTAATAAAATCGTTTCCCCTTCAGCTAATACCGCTGCTAGCATACTATTAATTGTTGCGCCTGATGTGATCGTATCAAAATAGATGGTCGCACCTTTTAATTTAGAAGCCTCTACTTCATAATAATCTTTGAAAAAGGTGAATGTTGCCCCTAATTTTTCTAAAGCCTTGATATGTTGGTCAATTGGTCTACTTACAAAATCATCCCCGCCTGGATAGCCGAGTGATACTTTTCCAAATTTAGCGAGTAATGCTCCAATAAAGTAATAAGCTGTTCTGAATTTACCAGACTTTTCAGGTTCTATGATTGTATTATTTATTTTAGTAGGATCAATATGAACGTCCCCTGTACTGTCTCGATACATCACACATCCAATTTCCTCGCCAATTTGACGAAGCACACCAAAATCTGCGATGTTTGGGATATTCTTTAAAATTACGGGTTCACTAGCTAAGCATGCTGCTGCAAGAATTGCGAGCGAGCTATTTTTCGAACCTGGTACGGTTAAGGAACCTTCTAGCTTTGAAGGTCCTTCTATGTTCATCCATCTCATTATGAATCTCCTATTCCTCTCATTCTAATCAATGTAAATCCGCAAAAATAATTTGCGTTCTTTTCTTTTTTATCTCTTGAATTATTTTTTCCGGAGCCCCTAAATCTGTGATCAGGATATCTATATCCTCCATTGGTATAGATTGCATAAACATTTCAAGCCCTATCTTTTCATGGGGAGCAAGGCATACTACTTTATGTGCAACACTGGAAACGGTCTGAGCAAATGCTGCAGCTTCGGGAGTAGAAGTACTAATTCCCTTTTCATTAATGCCTCCTCCTGTTAAAAAACAAATATCTAAAGAGAATTTACGCATCATTTCCATAGCAAGACAATCTATCATACTACCAGATGAAACCTCCCTTAATTTTCCTCCGATTAGATAAGCACTTATATTTTCTTGTGTTCTAATATGTTCAGCAATCTTTAAGGAATTTGTGACGATTGTATAAGGGATATCCTTTGGCAAATACTTTATCATTCCATAATGAATACCTGCTCCTCCAAGAAAAACAGTATCATTTTTTTTTATAAAAGAAGCTGCTAATTTTGATATAGCATTTTCATGTGGAGCCCCTACTCCATATCTGATTGATTCTTTCTGTGGCATTGTTCGTACTTTAGGGGTTGGTCCATGAAGAATAGCACCACCATATGTTTTTTGAAGCAAGCCTTGTTCTTCCATAATCGTTAAGTCTCTTCTTATCGAATCAAGAGACATCTCAAATTGACTTGCTAAATCTTTGGCTATTACTTTGCCATCTCTTTCTATAAGTTCTAAAATTCTTTTTCTTCTTTCCTCCGCTAACATACTCTTCCCTTTCACATTAAGATATAAATTTATATTATTCCGTTTCATTAAGCATTGTCAATCTTATTATTCATTTTTCTTCTTTTTTATTCCGTATTGTTCATTTTTCCCGCACTAAGAACATATGTTCCTAACTTATTTAACAATCATGTTTATGTATTGCTATATAAAAAAATTGCTGCATAAAAGCAGCAATTTCAATCTGTACTGTTTCTCTGTATTAAAGTGGTATATCATATTCCATTCGCTTCGCAGTTTCTTTCATCAATTTAGCTCCTACTAAACGCTTTCCAAGATGAAAAGACATATTAATTCCTGCAGAAATCCCCCCTGAAGTAATAACATTTCCTTCATCCACAAACTTAACATTTTTTACTACATTCACTTCGGGATACTCCTTTTCTAATCTGTCTAGGCTTGCCCAGTGTGTTGTAGCTTTCTTCCCATCTAATAAACCTGCTTTTGCTAGCAATAATGCACCAGTACAAACAGAAGTAATAAATTGCACCTCTTCCATTTGCTGTGATATCCAATGGATGACGCTTTCCTTCTTTATTTCGCTCTCTCTTGCCCCAAGACCCCCTGGAATGATTAAAATATCAAAGGATAGCATCGTATCAAAGCTATAATCAGTGTGTACCTTTAAGCCATTTCTCGCATAGATCATTTGCCCGTTTTCTGAAATGGTATGCACAGAAAATGGTTTCGTTCCATCTTCTCTTGTCGTGACAGAAAATACTTCAAATGGACCTGCGAAGTCTAGCACCTCTACATCATTAAATAGAAAAATACCTATTTCCCACTGTTTATTGTCCATTCTTCCCCTCCCTGTTTTTTGCTTGATTCCTATAAAGATAAGCTTTTCCTTCATCATTATAGCGAATAATCCCATTAAGAGGAGCTAAAGCAAATAATAAACTTGAAAAACTTCTAATTTTTTGAAAAAATAAAAAGTATATAAAAGGAAGGCGGGCTAATGGATGAAAACACAAAAAAGACTGCGAGATTACGGAATAACAATCGGTAGATTAGAAACAGGCAGTAAAAATGCGATTACGGATGTCGAGGGCGTTACTGTTGGTCATGTTACATTGAATAATGGTGATATCCAAACAGGCGTTACGGCCATTCTGCCACATCAAGGAAATGTTTTTAAAGAAAAAGTAATCGCTGCAAGCCATGTAATTAATGGTTTTGGCAAAACGATGGGCACCATTCAAATCAATGAATTAGGGACAATCGAAACGCCTATCCTTTTAACAAACACATTAAGCATTGGAACTGCAGCTGATGCATTAATTGAATATATGCTCGAACAAAACGAGGAAATTGGCAGATCAACTGGCACCGTCAACCCAATTGTGTGTGAATGTAATGATATGTTTTTAAATGATGTACGAGCACGAAACATTACAAAAGAACATGTTTTCGAGGCAATCGCTAATGCGTCTCTCGAATTTGAAGAAGGCTCAGTTGGTGCGGGAAGAGGGATGCTTTGCTATTCATTAAAAGGGGGAATTGGGACGTCCTCACGACAAATGACGTTGGAGCATGGAACATATACAATCGGTGTGTTCGCCCTTACTAATTTCGGGATATTAAGTGATTTAACAATAGCCGGGAATCCAATCGGACAAGAGTTAAAAGAGCATCTTCTTCAAGCAAAAAAAGATAAAGATCAAGGTTCTGTCATTATTATTGTTGCAACAGATCTTCCGGTGTCAGAGAGACAATTAAGCCGAATTATTAAGCGAGCCGTTTCTGGCCTTTCCCGTACTGGGTCCATCATTACAACTGGTAGCGGTGAAATCGTCATTGGTTTTTCAACAGCAACAAAAATCCCACACGAAAAACCCGCTTTTAGCGTTCCCGTTTCGACAATCCATGAAGAGGATATTGATTTGGCTTTCAGAGCCGTTGGTGAGGCAACAGAAGAAGCAGTGCTCAACTCCTTAATCACCGCAACCCATGTAGTTGGTCGAGATGGAAATGAGCGACCAGCTCTTAAAGATTTATTAGAAAAGTTCCAGATAAGTCTTGATTGAAAAATCTCTTTGCTGAAATAGGTTTCCTAGTTAGGTGGAGGAATGTCTTAAATGTAAGGCATCCCTCTTTTTAGCAATAATAATTATAAGATTATCGTAATAGAACCTTTCATTATTATTTTTTGCCCATTTAGGTTAAAAAATTTTTTAAAGGTTCATCTCTTTCTTTTGTTTTCCCATGTTTTCATCATAAGAAAAATCTCTTGCCCTATTACTGATTTTATCTAGTACTTTGCAAAATGTTTCCACTTCTTCGTGATTTAGTCCATCTAATGTGTAATCAATCCATAACTTATTTATTTTTTGTAACGATTGAAAAAGTCTTTCTCCTGATGCTGTTAGATATAACTCCTTCTCTCTTTTATCTAAGGAAGAAGGAACGACTCTTACAAATCCTTTTTTTTGCATATTTTTCACTGATCTTGCTATTGCTGCTTTATCAATCGCTAAAACATTGGATAATTCCTTCTGAATAATTCCCTCTTTCACTCCAATATTAAACAGAAAGATACTATCAGAATAAGAAAGATCTTCACCAGATAATGATTTTGTTGAATAGCTTAAAAATGTTCGGTTTAATATCCCAAATGCCTGAATAATTTTTTTATAATCCATAATTTCTGTTTATAACATAGCAATTAGCTTTGCTATGCCCTCCTTCATTTTCTTTTCTTCAGTTCCATTTTCCTAATAAAATCGACTTTATTCAACTACTATTTTTTCAAGCTTAGTTAGCTGCTCTTTCAGCCTTGAAAATTATTCTATTCTCTAATGTTTATCTATACCATAAACCCCTCACTTAAAACATAGTAAGGGGCTACATTAACGATTAATTGTCTAAAAAGAAATCTTCCACTATTTGAACGAACTGATCTGGAACTTCTAGGTTTGTAACATGTGCAGCGTCAACTCTTACATATTGAATATCCTTTACTAATGAAACTGCACGGTCTGCCTGCTCTTGTGACATAGCTCCATCAAGAATTCCGTTTTCCGTAATATCAAAATTAGCATGAATTAAAAGGGTAGGGCATTTTATTTTTTGCAGTGCTTCCGCATGATCAAATCCTTCATTCCATGTTCCTACGTGAAATGAAGCCCCAAAGTTTGGATTATAGTAATCCATTCCCCTTATCATTTCTTGGACGGATGCCGGAAGAAAAGGGATGGACACTGGTTGTCCTGGATTCGCATCTTTATAACTAGTTACAACAAATTCAACTATTTGTTGGGAAAAGGGCCCCGTGTATTTGTCGAAGAATTCTTTACTATTTTTCATCCAATAATTCAAATAATTACTATCGCCTTCATTAACTGCATTATAACTAGATGTAAATAGTTTATCTGCAACAGTTCTTTTTATTTCTGGATATTCTGAAGAAAATAAAGGCGGATCTTCCAAAACAATAGCTCTTACCAATTCTGGTTTGTTAGCTGCCAACCATGTTGTTAATAACCCACCTGATGAATTACCTGTCACAAAAGCTGGTTCCTGAATCACATTTTCAATAAAATTTGCTAGATCAGCACCTATCTCATTAGCAGAAAATTTATAATCAGCAGGTACCTTTGTTTTCCCATGTCCTGGATAATCAACTGCGAATAGATGAAATTTTGTAGATAATTCAGGAAGTACTTTACTATACGTGTACCAATCTAATGTCTGTGCATGTAATAAAAGTAGTGGTGGTCCATTATCAGGACCTTCAGCATAATTAAATGTTACATCTCCTACCTTTATCGTCTTTTCCAATATACCTGCGTCAGCAAGTTTCTGATCATCTGGATTTTTATAGTGATTAATATAGATTAACAATCCAAAAATCGCAATTACAACAATAAGAACAAACGTTGTAATAATAAATAAAATAAGTTTCCATTTTGTGTCTACCATATTGTTAAAATTCATTCGTCTTTCTCCTTACTTAGATGACTTAGTCAACTATTCCCTGTGATTTAAAACAACTATGAATTTTTTATTACCTATAATTATCGTCCCAATAAAAAAAAATTCAATTCTTATATGGAAGATTATGTTTAGTGTATAAGTTCCAATTCAATTTATTTCGTTTCTGAAAAATAGATGACTTAGTCAATCATCTAATATAAATCTCCTTTTGTCAACTGATACCTTAGTACCAAATAGGTTTAATTAAATCAAAAACAATTTTTGGTACTAAAAGCTTTTAACAGTTACTAAACAACTTAAAAACCTCTATTAATACTAGTAGAGGTTTCGTTTAATAATTTACATTTCACATACACATTTTTTATTCCAATACTTTATGTCTAAGCATTCGGAAGTAGCTTTATTAAACCGCTCTTTATAGTTTTAAATTTATAATTTCTTCGTCATATATACACGATTGAATCCATCTTCCGTCCGGCGATCTGTTTCAACAAACCCAATCTTAGGGTAATATTCAAGATTTTCGCTCATTAACTCATTTGTATATAAGCGAACTTCCTCTAAATTTCTTGTCTCAGCATACTCGATTGCAAATTCTATTAATTTACGTCCAATTCCTTGTCCTTGAAATCTCGGATGAACCGCTAAATTTTTTAATAACAAATAGTTTGTCTTCGGAATAAGCACGATTAGACCTTTTAACTCCTCCTTCTCTAATACTACATGAACAACTCCATTTGCAATAAGTTCTGAATAATTCGTTACCATAGAAGCTGGTTTTTTGCCTAATCTCGATATATACATGCTGTAAGCTGTATTTACACACTCAGATATTGCTTCTAAATCATTACTTCTTGCCAAATGAATATTCATAAATATCTCCTCCATAAATATGGCTATTTGCTCAGTACTAATTAGAGAAAGAAGGAAATTATAATGAAAGTTTAATTTGCTTCTATATCCTTTCATCACAATATACGGTTAGCATAATATTTATTATTTAAATTTCCCCACAAAAACCGACTCACTTAACGGACGACGATTGGAAGGCAGTTCACGTGCTTGAAAATCTTCTGGTAATGCTTCCTTTTCTCCTTGATATCCAATGGCAATTGCTACTTGAACATTAAATTCTTCTGGAATATTTAACACTTCTCGTGCTTTTTCCTTATCAAATCCACCAATAGCATGAGTTTTCAATCCTTCTTTGATTGCCTGCAACGATAAGAATCCCCATGCAGTCCCACTATCAAAACCATCCATCCGATTTTGCTTATCTGAAATAAGCACTGCTAACACAGGAGCATTTTTACACCATTCTAAATTTCTTTCAAAAATAAAAGAATGGAATAGTTCGCGTTCTGCTTGAGTACGAGCAACGATAAATCGCCATGGCTGCGAATTATTGGCAGAAGGCGCCCAGCGAGCTGCTTCGAAAACACGCATTAACACTTCTTCTGGCACTTCTTTTTCTAAAAACGAACGGGGAGACCAACGATTGATAAACATAGGATCAATCTCATAGTCTGGTTGACGAAATTTTTGTATTTCTTTTTCCTTCATAACTAACCATCCTCAAAATTTATTTCATTTCCCTTTCCATTTTAATTATTTCAAAATTACAAATCAACTAATTGATTTCCTTAAAAAAATGTCCATTATAGATGGGCTTAATCAAAGTAAGCAGGCTCCTCTGGATTATGTAAATGCTTAAAAGCTAATAGAATTTGTGATTCTGTGTTCCTTGGTATGGAAAGAGACGGAAGTTCATTTTCCGCAAAAAAATCGACAGAGCTAGTTTCGATCCCTTCTTTTGCCTCTCCCCCTATAATCTCGCATTGAATAAACATTTTATATACATGATATGGAGATGGTGGATGAGGATGACATTTCTTATCCAATACCCCAATTAATTTAACGGCTTCTACATCAAAACCAGATTCCTCTTGGACCTCTTTTATTGCGACTTCTGCTGGTGTTAAACCAATATCTCCCCATCCTCCTGGTAGCGCCCAGGACTGATCCGTTTTTTCTTTTACCATTAAAATTTTCTCATCCTTAAAAACGACCGCTCGAATATCCACTTTTGGAGTAGCATAACCAGTTTCATTCGCAAAAAGCTCACGAATGATGGTTGTATCGACTTTTGTAAATTCTGACATAATGTCCACACTAATATTTCGAATGGATTCAAATCTTTCCAAATCATATATATCTTTTGAATACGTTAAGCCTGCTTGAGCAATCGATTGAAGCTGCTTTGCCCATTGTAACCATTGTTGTTCCATATTACGCCTCCCATATTTTTAGACAAGGCCGATCATTGCCTTTAACAGCCAAACTACAGTGTAAAATAAGATAATGACGCATAATGCTAGAACTAGCATTATCCAAACGCCTCTTTTCCTTGCGATAAAATAAAAATCACGATCCATATATTTGTTCATTAATGGATGATACTGACAGACTTTATTCCAAAGTGAAATAAGCCATCCATACATCATAAAGCAAAAAGCAATAAATATAGTTATTTTTAGCCACATGGGCGGAAGGAGAATAATTGCCCATGTTGTACTATTAATCAACATAAAATAGCCATATAAATAACTTGAATTTCGAACCACAATTTTCATGAATAATTCAATCAAAGCATTAATCGGAGTACGTTTTTTAAAAATCCGTTGAGAATTCCGGAAAAGTAAAGGCTTCTTTCTTCTTATTACCACTGGCTTTTCTAGTTGCGGTGCAGCCATAAAGATAAATTGCGTAAGATTCGTTTTTCGTTCTTGCTCCATTGCAATATGCATGTCAAGAGAACCTATCTTACTTATCGCTTTCAAACTTAAGATAATCGATAAAATAAGTATCACAATAGAAATAGCATATACTGGAAAATGATAACCATTAACTACTATACTATATATCCATTGACTAAACCAATTAAATACTAGAAACGAGAAAAGCAAAATGACACTTTTTTGAAAAGTAGAAACAATTTTTCGGATTTGATATTTCAGAAATAGCAGACACGCTTGTAATGAACTAAAGTAGACAAATAAGACGATAATCTCCTGCCAGCTTAACAAATAATAATGGAGCAGAAAAGGCAGAAGACAACCAATCCCTGCACATAGGACAAGAATTTGTTGAAGAAAAGAATAAAGATAAGCCCTTCTTTTTAATCCTCTTAACAAATCCTGATTCTTAACCAAAAATACTTTGTCCGCTTCCACAATAAAGGTACGTATATTTCCAGACCATGATAAAAGGTAAAGTACAAAAAACGGTATGATAAAAGGTATGTTATCAAGCCATACAGGCAATTCCTTCCACCATGAAAGATAAATGGCTATACAAAAAATAAGGGCAGGAATAAGAATATATAAGACTACCGTCCAATCTGTCACAGAACGAAAAACCTGACTTTGAAACTTCCAATTTCTTATTACACGATGATTAAATAGCTGCCTACTTTTCATTTTTAGAACCTTCAGCTAACATATGAAAACAATCATACAAGGAGCCATCAGGCAAATGACACTGTCTTCGTATATCCTCTAGCGTTCCTTTTGCAACAAGCTGTCCATCATGAATCATAAGAAATCGATCACATATCTTTTCTGCAGTATCTAATACATGTGTCGACATGAGGATTCCCGCCCCACGCTCTTGTTCCATTTCAATCGATTCTAGGAATAGCTTCATCGCATTTGGATCAAGGCCCATAAATGGTTCATCGATAATATATAATAAGGGATTTGTTATCATCGCAAGAACGAGCATCGCTTTTTGCTGCATTCCTTTTGAATATTTCGTAGGGTTTTCATGTGCATGTTCCAATAGCTTGTACTTATCTAATAACATATTTGCCTTTTCTTTATAAGCTTTTTCTTCTAAACCTTCCACTGCAGCAACAAAATCAAGATGTTCCCATAAAGTTAATTCATCATAAAAAATGGGCCTTTCTGGTAAATAAGAATAAGTGATATCATCGTTGTACGAAATTTCTCCATCTAAATATTCCATTAAACCAAGCAAACTTTTAATCGTTGTACTTTTCCCAGCTCCGTTTGGCCCTATTAAGCCAACCAACTCTCCTTTTTCAATTGCGAAATGAATGTCCTGAATGATTTCTTTCTTTTTCTCATAGCCAGCTTTTTCTATCTCTACACGTAAAAGAGACATACCCAAATCCTCCCTCTCTAATTACAAGTATTTACGAATAAAGATAGGAAAAAGTTTCTATCTTTTTTAAAAAAGTCTAATTTTTCCCAAAAAGATAAACTTCTATATAAGAAAATTAGGACTACTTAACATAGTCCCATTCCAAAAAATTGATTTACGAAGCTCCACTGCCATTGAAGGGAAAGACACTTTAAAGTTCTATTACCTCTTTTTCCGCAATATGATTTTGGTAAAAAGTAGCATTGGAAGTATAAACATAAGGAACTAACCACAGAAAGCCAATTCCAATGGAAAGGATACATAGAAGTCCCCAGCCAATAAAGCTTAGATTTAGCAAAAAGTACTTCCACTTGTATCCATCCATTCTTCTTCTACTTTCAGTAATTGCTTCAAAGATTCCATACTCTGGATTATCCTTTAGTAAAAACATCGTTTGCGAATAAGCTAACCCTTTCATTATCCCAGGAATAAGTAACAATAAAGACCATAGAAATGTAAAAATGCCAATCATAATATTTGTGCCGATAAGCTTCACAGATAGTGCAGCATCTGTATATATTCTAAAAACTTGCGAAACTTGTGGACTTTCAGAACGTACAAGGCTTAAATAAAACCAAAGAATTCCTATAGTCAACGGAATAAACAGGAGATTGATGATAAAATTAACCAAATCAGCCCCAGCAGAAGATGATTGCTGATATAGCCAATTATGTATTCCACCACTAAAGAGAATATTAATTAGTGTCGTCAGAACCAAACTAATAAGGAAATAAATAAGGCTTAATAAGACACCTTTTCCCCAATATCCTTTTAAAGCATGCCTTGCTTCTGATTTAATTTGTTTTATTTTCATTTCCATTCCTCCTCTAATCCATTTTTGAACACTATCCTCCTTTCATTCCTACATATAAATATGCGTGATATTTCCATTTATGAGGAAGAATTATCATGAAAAAATATAAAAAAAGATAGATGCATTCAGGTAAATTACCTGTCTCCATCTATCCCTTTATCTATTAAGCTAGCTTTCTCTTACACAGCTTGACTATCCATTTTTACTCGCATCTTGCTGCCTACAAGCTTAACCAAATCTACAACTCGATTAGAATAGCCCCATTCATTGTCATACCATGCCAGTATTTTCACTTTATTTTGTCCGATAACCATTGTCGATAAAGCATCAATGGTAGCTGATTGGGTCGTTGTATTAAAATCAACAGAAACTAAAGGTTCCTCCGTAATAGCAAGAATTCCTTTCAGTTTTCCTCGTGATGCCTTCTCAAATGCTTGATTAACAGTTTCTCTCGTTACATTTTTTTCTAAATCGACGACTAAATCTACTAAAGATACATTCTGTGTTGGCACTCTTAACGCCATTCCATGAAGCTTTCCTTCTAAGTGTGGAAGAATTTGTTTCAAAGCCTTAGCAGCACCTGTCGATGTGGGAATTATATTTTGCCCACAAGATCTTGCTCGGCGTAAATCATTATGTGGATTATCAATATTGTTTTGATCATTTGTAAAGGAATGAATCGTTGTCATTAATCCATTCTTTATCGTAAAATGTTCATCTATAACCTTAGCAACAGGTCCTAAACAATTGGTTGTACATGATGCATTCGAAATAATATGATGTTTATCTATATTTAAACTATCATCATTCACTCCCATTACGATGGTTGCATCAGCATTTACACCAGGAGCGGTAAGCACCACTTTTTTCGCGCCGGCTCTTACATGTAATGCCGCTTTATCTCTATGATTAAATTTTCCAGTGGCCTCTACCACGATATCTATATCAAGTTCACGCCATGGTAATTTTTCTGGATTCCGATTATTCACTAATAGAATCTCTTGACCATCTATCAGAATCGAATGATCCTTAGCGACCACTTTACCAGGAAATTTTCCATGAATTGTGTCATACTTTATTAAATGTGCTATCGTTTCAGAAGGATAACTGGCATTAATAGCAGTAATATGTATATTTTGATCATTAATAGCATTCCTAAGCACCATTCTTCCGATTCTCCCAAAGCCATTAATTGCAACTGATATTGTCATATAATCCGCTCCTTTTTAATTATGTTATACTAATTAATCATAAACCTTAATAAGTATAACATAATTAAAATAAAATACACCTTATTTATAGAAATAAGATGTATTTTTCTTCTAACTCGGATTATAGAAAGGATTAACGTTCCTATCTCTTTACTAAAAATTACTTGGAGTTGTCGCTTCTTTTTTATTTCGTACAAACCAAGAAATAATAGTTGTGCTATCACGAACATTTTTATTTTTTATATCCTTTAACAAATAATAGACGCTCTCTTGATTAGATAATGTTTCAAATCCACGAAATATAGATTCCATGCGATGATAATCCGTATTAGGGCATTCGATTAGTCCATCTGTGGTGAGGAAGATATGTGTTTTTCCCTTTCTTAATTCTTTCACACCTAGATTATAGGAGGGAACTTCTTGATGGAAGGTACTATTTTGCCCAATCCATTCATAAAAGCTTCGATGATTTTGCTGATATTCTCCTAATCTTGAAAGCTCTGGATGATTTAATGCGAGTATACAGTCCCCAATCGATAACCACCATAAATAGTTTCCTTTTCGAACAACGATTAAACATGCAGTTTTTCCTTGAATTCTTTTACATTGCTCTAGAAACTCCTTGCTGGCGAAATGGTTTAAGAAAAAGGAAGTAATTTGTGGGAATACTTTATTTAGCGGTAATTGCAGAATTGTTTTTATCTCCTCTTTTTTTTGATCCAAGCTTTTTATCACTAGTTCTGCGCTTTGTGCAGTGTCATGTGCATCTAAAAGGATCGCTAGTTCCCAATCATCTTGTTCATTTATCCAGATTAAGCAACCGTCTTCATTTTTATATTGACCTACAGAAGAATTCCCTCCGAATCTGCCTAATACTAGATTATTTTTCAGCTGAAGAATATTAATTTCATCCACAAAATGCTTGTCGCTCCCTATCCATTTATATTCCATATTGCTCTTCCTCACATATAAAGCAGCATTTAGCCATTTCCCATTCCCCCTATGATAAAAATGGATAGAAAACCTTTTGTTTTCGCTGACAAAATCACAAAACATTACGAAAAAACTTCTATTGACCAACTTTCATTTCCTTAACGGTGAAGACTTTTCCATGACACTTTGGATATTTTTCAAAAAAGTAGGCTTACCTATCTCTTCAACTTGTTTATTCCATTGAAACATTTTAAAGAGATAGGAGCTCATATAATTACTCACTTCTTATTCGTTCTCTATGCTTAAAGCTAATTTTCCACTATCTCGGAAAGACGCATCTGCTACTTTTTCTACCATTATTTGACCATCTTTTACAAGAATAACGGATACACAGCAATTATCATGGTGAGGGAATCCTTCACTATTTAAAAGAGATTTCATCAAAAAGCCAATCGTAACACCATGAGAAAAGACTGCAATATTTCCGCCAGTATCTTTGTGAGCGGCTATAATATCAGCAACAGCAGCGTTTGTTCGATTTAATAATTCAGTAAAAGATTCTCCATCTTGCACTTTACTTTCCACATCTTTAAAGGTAAAGAGTCTATCAAGAATATCTCCGTGCTCCGCAATGATGTCAGCCTGTAGCATCGCTTCAAACATTCCAAAATTCATTTCCTTTAACCGTATATCTTTTGCTAATTGGATATTTCGAGTACCCAAAGCGAATTTTGCAGTATCTAAAACTCTCTGACTATCACTCGCATAAGCAGCTACAAAGGGAATATCTACTAAACCAGCGCCAACAGATTTCGCTTGCTGGATCCCATTTTCCGTTAATGGAGAGTCACAAAACCCTTGCATCCTTTTCTCAATATTATATTGTGTTTCTCCATGTCTAATAAAATACAGTCTTAATTCCTTTTCCATTTCGAACATCCTTTCTTTCTGTTTATTTTTCACAGGATAAAATCAAGAAAAGTGGAATTCTCATCCGTCTTTCCCAATCTGCTTTCTGCTGAAAGTTCTCTTGTTTTGGCATTCCTTCCCGTAAATCTGTTACTTTAAAGCCAACTTCCTTTAACAGCCGAAAATACTCCTCTATTGTCCGGTGATATTTAACTACTTCTTCGCCAATCCAAGGCTCCGTCCTTTCCCCCATTGAAAAATAATTATCTACTATCCAATTCGTTCTTTTTCCTGATGGAGAGGCACTATCAAAAGATGAGAGCGACAGTGGGTGTTGGACACTAAAAATGAATGTTCCATTATCCTTTAAAGTCTGATATACTCCTTGAAAAATCACATGTAAATCTTTTATATAGTGAAATACTAATCTCGAAACAACCAAATCCATTTCCTTATTAGTAAAGATCCAATCCTCCAATGTGGAATGATAAACAGAAGCAGTTGTTCCATTTAAATGTCGGGAAGCTTCCTCAAACATTCTCTTAGAACCTTCCACACCAACATAGCTTCCTGCACCTTTTTCTAATAGCTCGACACCGAAATTTGCATCGCCGCATCCTAAATCAAGGATAGACTTCCCTTTGATTTCCCCTACTAATTCATATAAAATCGGCCGTTCTATGCTATTATTAGGACTTGTCTCTCTATTTCTTCTTGCTCGATAATTTTCAAAAAATTGCTCATTATCATATACTGAGGAACCTTTATATGCCATATATCCACCTACCAAATTCCCTGTATTTTTTTTACAATCAAATCTACTAAAATATCATAGCCTTCTTCTCCGAAATGGAGACCATCATTATGTATGCCTATTAATTTCTTTTGATAATCTTCCAAAGAAAGCATTTCAGAATAAAAATCAATAAAGTGTGCTCCTGTCTCCATTGCAACTTCTTTAACCGCATTTGCATAACTAGCTAAAACCTCATTTGTTCTAGCAAACTGCACCGTCTCATCAACAGGAGCAGGAGTAATAAGAATGGTCTTTTCTGGACCAATTAATTGAACAATTCTGCTTATATTATTTTGAAAAAGAGATAATGGAATCATCTTATGAAAGGCCGCATCATTAGCGCCAAATAAAACTGTTACCAAATCAGGTTTCTTATTGATTACATCTACTTGTATTCTATTTAAAGCATCCACGGTATTATGACCATTTACTCCTGCATTGATTATTTCGTAGTGATTGATTTTATCTGCCAGCTTAGCTGTCAAAACGGCTTCGTTTCTATTTTCTACTCCAGCAGTAATACTATCTCCAAAGCAAATTAAAACCGGCACTTAATCCCCCCATATTCAAGCTACTTGTTTCTATCCTATTTTATACCAATTAAATGGATTCGTCTTATTCTTTTAAAATAATATCATTGCACAGTTTGAATTAGTTAGAGGAAAAAGAAAAGATGTATTGCAATCTATATTTATAAAAAAATACCATTTGAAGTTGCTTTTCTTATCTCCATTCCCCTTCGCTCCAAATGAAATAATAATATGACCATAATGAAAAAAGCATAATCAAACTAACCTTTTCGTTCCTCTAATCGTTTTTCCATGCGTTGAAATCCCCATTTCATAATAATTGGCACACAAAACAAGATAAATAATAAGCGAAATAACTGATAGGTTGTAATTATCGGCAAGTTAGCATGAACAGATTGTCCTAGCACTGCCATTTCCGCCATTCCGCCAGGTGCTAACCCAATAAATGCAGTTAATAAGGAGATATCACTATCTAGGCTAATTAAAATATAACCAAGTAATAATGAAAAAAGAACGAGTAAAGTGGAAGTTACCGTTACAACACTTAAAAACTTCGCCTTATTTTCGATATTTCCAAATTTAATTTGCAATCCAAGATGAATGCCGATTAACGTTTGCGCAACACATGTTAAAGTGGTTGGAATTGCTGGCACATCCAACCCAGCAATTGATATTGTCGCAATAAGGAGCATCGGACCAATCATAAATGGTGCTGGGAACTTCCACTTTTTCACTAAGCTTGCGATAAGATAGCAACAGAAGAGGAACAGAAAAATCATCCAATGATAACTTGCACTTCCAGCAGTAGAGGTTACCGTTGCTGTTGCTTGATTTCCATATAAAATCGGACTATAAACAAGGAGTGGAACGAGAATAATGACAGATAAGATACGGCTTATTTGAATAACCGTTACAACAGTAAGATCAATGCCTTTAATTTCAGAGCTAATCGCAATCATTTGAGATAGACCACCTGGAATGCTACCTGCAACAGTTGACTTTAAATTACTGTGTGTTAATTTCGAAGTGATAAATGCAAGAATTAAACTAAAAGCAATCATAATAACAGTCATTAAGAGCATGGATGGCAAGTGGCTTCCCATTTCCACTAAAGTCTGTTTTGTAAATTGTTTTCCGATGAGGTATCCAATGACAAGGAGCCCGATATCTCGAAAAGAGAACGGTAATTTCGGAGAATTTTTGGCAAGTCGAACATACAGAATTGTACCGAACATGGGGCCAAGTAGCCAAGAAAGGGGAAGTTGGCACACTTGAAACACCCATCCTCCAAGTACAGCACTTAAACATAAGAAAAGTAATGACATGATTTCGATCCCTTCTAAAAAAATAAGTACTTTCATTATACTACTTATTTTCCCTTAAAATGAAGGATCACTTTCTTTTTTTACTATCTATCAGCTTCCTTTATAGCTAATTTCCTTCACTTTTACTTTTTTCAGCACCCAGTCTTGCTTATCCCAAGTCCACCAAGTTTCTAAGTAACCAATCGTATCAACAGCAGCCAATCCACTTATCCGTTGTTTTCCCTTTAAGGCGGTTTGATTACTTAATCTTGTTACTTTTAAGTCAGTAAATGGCGATAGGATTAATTCTGTTGGTTCATTTAATCTTCCTTTATGATAAAGTCCAAGCTTTTCATAATGCTGTCTACGATCATATAAATCAAAAATATACATTTTTTCTTTATTAATTTTTAATTCTGCTTTATACGCATCCTTAAACTGGCTTTCTACCGATGCTAACTCTGGTTTTAACAATTCTACTAATTTATTTCCTTGCAGTTGAAAGAAGTAAAAGTTCTTCTCAGAGCCTCTTTCATTAGCGGAAACAGTGAGCAGTAATTCTTTTTGGTGATCATCATTTATATCCATAATATGTAATTTAGGATCAAATCCGCCTTCAACTGCTAAAGTAGCAGTCTTATCTTTTTGAGTAGAAACATCAAGAAACAATTCCTTAAAGAAATTACTATTTTCAGGTTGATCGGAAGCATCTCCCTTTAAATGAATCATCTCTTCTTGCCCATCATTTGTTATATCCGTTTTTTGTTCCAAGATTAATTTGTTTGTTTTCTCATCCTTCTCCATTGCATATACACCAGTAATAGCAGTTAAAGTCATTAAAAAGAAAGCACTTAAAGCAACAAGTAATTCCCTTCTCATGCTAAAACCTCCTAACATCATAATAATTGTAGCATGCCCTTTTTTGGAAAAATCATGTAAGTAAGGAAAAGAAAATTTAAATAATCGGAGATATATATTATTTAGATGATGTATAAGTATAGTGGCTTTTGGTGGGGAGCCTTGTCTTCTTACCAAAAGTGGGGTTCATTCACTTCCTATATATCATTATCGCAACGGCTCTCCTATACTAGCGTTCACCACATCAAAGCAAATACGCTCAACAAAAAAAGATTCCCAATCGCAAAAATCACTTTGCAAATTGGGAATCTCTTCAAACTAATACTATTTACGCTTCTTCATGGGCGACTTTTTCTTCCCACAATTCTACAATCTTACCTGCCTCTGTTTCATCGATAACAAAGGAACCATTTGAATAGCGATCATTAAAGCGGAGGTCTGCAACTTTCACAGATTCAATCTCTCCTTTTTCGGTCTGAATATATACTGTATCTTTTGATTCGACTACAGTCATTCCAACAACACGATGAGGATTCGCTTTTAATTCGCGAAGCATAATTAAACCTCGTTTTGCTCTTCCAGAAAATTCAAATTCAGAAAGCTTCATTTTCTTGATAGAGCCACGCTGTGTAATGATAACAACGGCTTCTTCTTGCGGATTCGCAATTACTTTTCCGGCTACGACATAATCATTATCTTTTAAATTTATGCCTTTGACACCAGCGGCACGAGCACCAACTATATTGATTTCTTCTTCATGGAATCGTAAGGAATAACCAATATGAGTTGCGATTAACACTTCTTGCTTTCCATTTGTTAGGTGAACATCAACTACTTTATCATCACCTTTAAGATTAATTGCAACTAATGGTTTCGAGTAACGCTGTGCTTTATAATTAATCAATTCTGTTTTCTTGGCCATTCCATTTTTCGTAAAGAAAACGAGATATTGAGATTGTTCGAAGTCCTTAATTGGCATAGCTTTAATAATTGATTCATCTCGATCAATTGGAATAATATTAGAAATATGCTGTCCTAAATCCTTCCAACGTATATCCGGTAATTCATGGACAGGTAAATATAAATAGTTTCCTTTATCCGTGAATAATAATACTACTTCGGTAGTGTTCACATCGATTTTAGCAAGTATCCTATCTGTATCCTTCATTCCGAAATCTTGACCATTGCTAGCTGCGTAAGAACGTTGACTAGTACGTTTTATATAGCCATCTTTTGTTACTGTTACAATAACATCTTCACTTGCCACTAATACTTCAAGATTAATTTTGATTTCTTCAATTTCATCTTGAATCAATGTACGTCTTTCACTAATAAAACGTTTTTTAACGTCTTTTAGTTCTTTTTTGATAACCGAAAGCAATTTCTTCTCACTTGCAAGAATTGCCGTCCATTCTTCAATTTTTTCAGCTAACTCTGCAGCCTCTGCTTGAAGAGCGGTTATATCTGTATTTGTTAAGCGATATAACTGTAACGAAACGATTGCTTCTGCTTGTGGTTCTGTAAATTGATAAGCAGCAATTAAGTTATTTTTCGCATCTCGTTTATCTTTGGAAGCACGAATTGTTGCGATTACTTCATCCAATATCGAAAGTGCTTTTATTAAACCGTCTACAATATGCTGTCGATCCTTTGCTTTTTCTAGATCAAACTCAGTTCGGCGTTTGATCGTCTCTTTTTGATGTTCAATATACGCATCAAGTAAAGCAATAATCCCCATTAGTTTCGGACGCTTATTATGAATCGCAACCATATTAAAGCTATATGTTATCTGTAAATCGGTATTTTTAAATAAGAAATTTAAGATTCCGTTTGCATCTACTTCTTTCTTCAGCTCAATAACAATACGTAACCCTGTACGATCTGTTTCATCTCTTACTTCAGCAATTCCTTCTACTTTTCGATCTAATCGCAATTCGTCAATTTTTTTAACGAGATTACTCTTATTTAACTCATATGGAACTTCTGTAATAACGATTTGCTGTTTGCCGCCTCGTAATGTTTCAATTTCCGTTTTCCCGCGAACAATTATTTTCCCTTTACCGGTTTCATAGGCTTTTTTAATGCCTTCTACCCCTTGAATAATACCGCCTGTTGGGAAATCTGGGCCTTTAATATGCTTCATAATGTCTTCAACCGTACAATTTGGCGAATCCATTCGCTCAATAACTCCATCGATCACTTCCCCTAAATGATGGGGAGGAATATCTGTTGCGTATCCAGCTGAGATACCAGTTGAACCATTCACTAGAAGGTTCGGGAATTTTGCTGGCAGAACGGTTGGTTCGTTGGATGTATCATCAAAGTTTGGAATGAAATCAACCGTTCTTTTTTCAATGTCACGTAATAATTCAGCAGAAATAGCAGACAGTCTTGCCTCTGTATAACGCATTGCAGCTGGTGGATCTCCGTCAATGCTTCCGTTATTTCCGTGCATTTCAATTAAGACATTTCGAACCTTCCATTCCTGACTCATCCGTACCATGGCGTCATAGACAGAAGAATCTCCATGTGGATGATAATTACCAATTACGTTACCGACTGTTTTAGCTGATTTTCGAAAATGTTTATCATGTGTATTACCTTCTACATGCATGGCATAAAGGATACGGCGCTGTACAGGCTTTAATCCATCCCTTGCATCAGGAAGTGCACGCTCTTGAATGATGTATTTACTATACCTTCCAAAACGGTCACCGATAACATCTTCTAAGGGTAAATCACGATAATGTTCTAATGAACTCATGATTGACTTCCCTCCTCTGCGACCGTTATATTTTCATTTTCTAGAATATTACCTTCTTCTTCTAATCCGAACGCAACATTTGATTCGATCCATTTTCTGCGAGGTTCTACTTTATCTCCCATTAATGTTGTTACACGACGTTCTGCACGTGCAAGGTCATCAATTTTTACACGGATTAATGTTCTCGTTTCTGGATTCATTGTTGTTTCCCATAATTGATCTGCATTCATCTCGCCTAGACCTTTATATCGTTGCAGGATATAGCCTTTACCGATTTTCTTAATCGCATCTTGCAGGTCATCATCACTCCATGAGTATTCGATGACTTCTTTTTTTCCAGTACCTTTGCTTACTTTGTATAAAGGCGGTAGGGCAATATATACTTTACCAGCCTCTACAAGTGGTTTCATATAACGGTAGAAAAATGTTAGTAACAGTACTTGAATATGAGCTCCATCTGTATCAGCATCCGTCATGATAATGACTTTATCATAATTAGTATCTTCTACCTTAAAGTCCGCTCCAACACCTGCACCGATTGCATGAATAATCGTATTTATCTCTTCATTTTTAAAGATATCTGCAAGCTTTGCTTTTTCTGTATTAATAACTTTCCCACGAAGAGGCAATACTGCTTGGAAACGTCGGTCTCTTCCTTGTTTTGCAGATCCTCCAGCTGAATCCCCTTCCACTAAATAAAGTTCGTTTTTCTGAGGATTTTTCGACTGAGCAGGTGTAAGTTTACCAGAAAGAACAGCTTCACCTCGTTTACGCTTTTTGCCGCTTCTTGCTTCTTCTCTCGCTTTTCGAGCAGCTTCTCTTGCTTGAGCTGCTTTAATTGATTTTTTTATTAAAAGGGAACTAACTTCAGGATTTTCCTCGAAGAAATAAGCTAAATGCTCCGATACAACTGCATCAACAGCTGACCGTGCTTCACTCGTACCTAATTTACCCTTAGTTTGTCCCTCGAATTGCAATAAGTCTTCCGGTACTCGAACAGAGACTATCGCAGACAGGCCTTCCCGTATATCTGAACCATCTAAGTTTTTATCTTTTTCTTTTAAGAGACTGACTTTACGCGCATATTCATTGAACATACGAGTCATTGCTGTTTTCGCGCCAGCTTCATGAGTACCGCCATCTTTTGTGCGGACATTATTAACAAATGAGAGGACATTTTCTGAATATCCATCGTTGAATTGAAAGGCATATTCTACTTCAATTCCATTGCTCTCTCCCTCTAGACTAACTACTGGATGTAGGGAATCCTTCTCTTCGTTTAAGTATTCAACAAAAGCTTCAATCCCATTTTCATAATGGAAAACACTTTGCTCATTATTTCTCTCATCCATAATTTCAATGCGCAATCCTTTTAATAAAAAGGCAGATTCTCTTAATCGCTCACAAAGCGTTTCATAATTATACGTAGTCGTTGAAAAAATCGTTGGGTCTGGCTTAAAGTGTATCGTTGTTCCAGTTTGATTTGTTTTTCCGATTTTTTCTAACGTTGTGACAGGTTTACCGCCGTTTTCAAAACGTTGTTCGTAAACAAAGCCATCACGCTTAATTTTTACAACAACCCATTCTGATAACGCGTTAACTACAGAAGCACCTACACCATGCAGTCCACCACTTGTTTTGTAGCCACCTTGTCCAAATTTTCCTCCAGCATGAAGAATGGTAAAGATAACTTCAGGAGTCGGCTTTCCAATCTTATGCATTCCAGTTGGCATTCCACGTCCTCTATCCTTGACACTTATGGAATTGTCACGATGGATTTTTACAAGGATAGTATCTCCAAATCCAGCCAGTGCTTCATCGACTGCGTTATCTACAATTTCATATACTAGATGATGCAAACCTCTAGAATCTGTACTCCCAATATACATCCCGGGACGTTTCCTAACAGCTTCTAATCCTTCTAATACTTGAATGGCATCATCATTATATTCGAATGCTTGCTGATTCTTTGCCACTGACATACCCCTTTCACTTCTACAAATCCGACATATTATCTTTCTATGTATCATGTCGAACAATTGTTTATGTATTCGTCTAAAAAACGAATTCTCCTCTAAAATCAAGAAATTTTTATAGGTGAACTACTTTTCTTTATTAGACGAGTTTAAAAGAAGGCTTACCTTCCAACCTTCTTTTTCCTTTCAAATTTATTGAATTTTATAAACAGTTGTTGATACTAATTTAATAAAACAGAACGATTGTTCTTATATCGTATTGTAGCACATAATCTCATTTTTCACGTTCATTTTTCCATTTTATCTTTCGATTTTTTCCCGGCAAAACCAATCTTATACCAATCACCACAAAAGCAAAAGGATTTTTTTTAAGAGGATTCCCCCTTTTTATCTATATTATGTTAACACAGATTCTTTATAAAAACGAATAAGTTTATAAAAACAGTTGGCATTTTTAGCTATTGACAGCGTTTTATCCTATCAAATTACAGGATGGTAAGAGGTATTCTTTGCATGTTGAAATGAAAAAAGCAGAATGATTAGATTACAAATCATTCTGCTTACTCCCATTAATTTTATCAAAACATCCTATTTAGTCATTGCGTGCTCTACTTTAATACAACGATCCATGATTACCGTGTACCCTTTATCCTTTAAATGATTAAACGTTTCTTCATGTACTAGTCCTAATTGTGCCCAAAAAATATCTGCATCTATTTTTTCAAACTCTTCTGCAACCTCAGGCAAATACTCAGATCTTCTAAACACATTGACAATATCAACATGCCCTTCAATGTCTGTTAATTTTTTAACTGCTTTAACGCCGAACACTTCATCTACTGTTGGATTAACAGGAATGATTTCAAAACCTGCATTTTTCATTGCTTCTGACACCATATAAGAGGTTCGTGATGGGTTATCACTTAAACCTACTACTGCAATTCTCTTTGCCTTCTTTAAAATAGCACCAATTTCTTCTCGACTTGGATTATTAATAGCCATCCTACTCGCTCCTTTTCCAATCATTTTTTTATACGTTTCCCCAAAAAAAGAAAGAAAAAACAATAAGATTTCTTCCCTTTACAATAGCAAATTTTGCTATTGTCTAAAACAATAATGCCTAAATTTAAATATATTTACTGCCTTCACGTACACTCAAGCTTGATAGTTCATGTGCGTGTATGAACTGTTTAACCGATTCAGCATTTGTTTTCGAATATTCCCTTAAAGCCCATCCAATCGCCTTTTGTATAAAAAATTCCCTACTGGTTGCATTTTGGACGATATTTCGATATAACCGATCTTCTTCCGTCATCCCTTTATACTTAAGTTGGAATAAGATCGAAGCACGACGCAACCATAAATGATTGCCAGTCGCCCAGTTCTCAATCACTTCCTCTTTTACTTCTGGATACTCTTTAGCAATTTGTCCTACAGCATTCGGAGCAAGACTATCCACCGTATCCCACCATGATTTGGAAGTAATCAGCTTTTCAAATAAATACACATCATCTTTTGTTACTAGTTTCAATGATTTGTTAATATAATCTAATGCTGCATATTGATATTCACGCTCCTCCTTTTCCCATAAACCTTCAACAAAAGCATGCTGAAAATCTAATTTTAATAGACCCGTTTCAGCAAAGAACTGTTTCATGAGCGCTCTTCTTTCCGGTGTTTTAATGCCTAAAAAGGAAAAATGATTTTTTAAATATTTTTCCATTGGAATAGCTTTTTCATTATCCTTATTTTTTTCGAATAAATCAGTAAGGTTTTTTAATAAATAATTAGTTAAATTCATGCTAGATTGATTCATAACGAACTTCCTTTTTGTAAACTTTGTATTTTTAACTTTTCCATTTTCTTTTCATTTTTTTGAGTAGATTAAAGTAGAGAGATAGAAGAGTTTTTTCAACGAATCAACCAATTTTTAACAATTAATTTTCTCCTTTGCGACCCGATATATAAGTATAAATATTATTCTATTATAAAGGAGAAATCTGTTTGAAACTTCTGAAAAATTTATCTATCGCTAATAAGCATAATTGCATTAGGTAGCATCGGTTTTACAGGTTTAAATTACATTAAAATTATGGCTCAAAATACAGAAGATATGTATACAAGAAGCCTCGTTTCTATCACAAACTTGATTCAAATAAGAGTAAATAATAGAGCAAGTGATTCCTATACGTTAGAACTATTACTTACTACAGATCAAGCAAAAAATAATGAACTAAAAGAGCAATTGAATACCGTTTGGAATGATATGGACCAATTATTTTCGGAAATTGAAAATGGCAGTTTAACAACAGCAGAACAAGAACTTATCAATAATTATAAAGCAGAAATGCAAGAATTAAATAATGCAAGAAGTAACGTTTTAGCTCTTGCATTAGAAAATAAAAACGAAGAAGCATATACACTCTTTATTAGTGATATTGAAGAACATCGTACAAAGGTAAATGATATTCTTAAAGAACTTCAAAGTGTAAAAACCACTTCGGCTGAAAACAAATACAAAGCAAACGAACAAAGATTACAAACAGTTACTATTTTTGTTTACTCTCTTCTAGCTGTTTCATTTATTCTATTATTAGGGATTAGCTTATATATTAGTCGTTTGATTACAAAACCAGTAAAAGAAATACAAAACTTATTATCTAAAGCAGAAGAAGGAGATTTTACTGTAAAAGGAACCTATCAATCAAAAGATGAAATAGGAGAACTTACTTCTTCTTTTAATCACATGACAGAAAAGCTCCAGTCTGTATTTAGTACCGTTCAAGATTCTTCCCAGCAGGTTGCCTCTGCATCAGAAGAGCTTAGTGCAAGTGCAGAACAAAATAGCAGTGCGAGTGAGCATATTAGTTTGACAATCCAAGAGCTTGCAACTGGCTCAGAAACACAAGTAGCTACTGTGAACGAAAGCAACCAAATCATTACTTCTCTTTCGGAGCAAACAAAAGTAATAGCTGCCCATACAGAAAAAATGTCTGTGAATGTTAAGCGTGCTTCTGACATGTCAACAGAAGGAAATGATGCGATAAAGCAGGTATATAAACAAATGAACTCTATTTATTTAAACGTAAATAGTCTTTCAGAAGCAATAAGCAATTTAAATGAACGTTCAACAGAAATCGGTCAAATTACGGATGTCATTACAAATATATCTGCTCAAACAAACCTATTGGCATTAAATGCTGCGATTGAAGCAGCAAGAGCTGGTGAACATGGAAAAGGATTTGCGGTTGTCGCAGATGAGGTAAGAAAACTTGCAGAAGAATCAACTTCCTCAACAGAAAATATCGCAAAGCTTATCCATATCATTCAAAAAGATACAGAAACTACTATTGATACAATGAAAAAAGCTTCCGAAGAAGTTCAATCAGGAATTAGATATTGTACAAATAGCTGGAAACTCTTTTCAAAAAATTGAAGTGGCCGTTAATGATGTGGTAAAACAAATTGAAGAGATCTCCAATGCCTTAATTACTTTCACAGAGGGTACAGATCAAATTAATAATTCCATCTTTGAAGTAAGTGATGTAGCGATTGAAGCAGCCAATAGAACCCAGAATATTTCCGCTGCAACACAACAACAGCTAGCATCTATGGAGGAAATTTCCTCTTCTTCTTTAGCGCTCGCACAATTAGCTGAGGAACTACAATCTTTAGTAAAATTATTTAAAATATAAGTAGGCATAAAAAAACACTTTCCCATTCGAAAGTGTTTTTTTATGCTATTGTTCCTTCTTCTCTAACGATAATGCGGACCATGCTGTTTCATTAGCAAAGGTACGCGACCAGCTTGCAAGACCAGCTAAGCTATACCGTTCTACTAATTCAGCTCTTTTTGCCAAGGATAATTCATCCTCTAGCCAAATTTTATATATTGATTTTGTTTCTTTATCAAAATATTCCCCGTAGTTTTGACCGCTTACTTCATCATATGTTGGCGTAACTTTATGCTCTTTTAACCATTCCTCGACACTTGCCATGGAAAGGGACTTAGAAGAAATTTCCCCATTTTCTTTCTCTTCCCATAATCGCGCATACAATGGTACGCCTAAAACGAGCTTATCATTTGGAACAACATCAAGTAATGTTTCTAAATTAGCTTCCACCCAAGGAAAACTTGCCACACTTCCAGCAATCGGACTTGTCGCCCAATGCTCATCATATGCCATTACGACTAAATAATCGACGATTTCTGCTAGATGATCCCGTTGTAAGAATGCTGAATAATTCCCACCAGCTATAAATGTAATATCCATTGAAACAGTAATTCCCGCCTCATGTAAATATGGAGTTGCTTCTCTCACAAATTGCGTTACATATTTTCCATCTTCTTCGCGAACATTCTCAATATCGATATTAATACCATCTAACTTGTACATTTCACTATATACTAGAAGCTGCCTAATAACGGTTTGTCTTTTTTGATAATCCTTTAATACTTCATGTGTTTTATCCGGATCAAAATCATTGGAGAATAACCCCCATACTTGATAACCCTGTTTATGCGCCCAATCCACGTATGCAGTTGACCCTAAATTTGTTACATTCCCATCATTTCCTGATAGTTTAAACCAAGTTGGTGAAACAACATTTACTCCGTTCATTTTTGGAATGCTTGAAGTATCTGGATTTCTTGAATATACTGCTTCCCACGTTAATTGGATAGGTCCATCGATTTTATTTAACTTAGGCTCCTTCTGTTCTAACGCAACTTGAACAACCTCTATTTTGCCTTTTTCCACATATTTCTTTTTTACAAAACCTGCGATTCCATTTTCTTTTCTTACAAAATAATAATCTTCTACTTCTTTTTCAATCGTTACATGCTCACCTGGAGTTAACTCTTCTATATAAGGAGAAGATAATGTTTCAGCTGACCGCAATCTTGTGAAATCCTGCCTGACTTTTTTAGAAGTAAATATTCCATCTGCTCTCTCTTGTCCATTTTCTTCTATCAGCACAACTTGCTCTTCTTCTAAAATGGTATATTTAATCGGGTAAAACTGTGCTAATGGATCCAGCGCTACATAAATTGTACCGTCCTCATCTTTCAATGGATGAAAGGAAAGATCCGTATTTTTATCATTTACATAATAGGATACAGAATCAGTTGGAAATTGAATGACTTTGTCTTTTGTCGTAACAATAACAGAATTACTGTTCGTATCATACGTAATGCTTTCATCTATTTTTTCCTGCCAAATGCTTAGTGGCAAATACACAGTATCTTTGTCAAAAATGGCATTTCCTATTTGTTCTCCATTTAGTAAAACAGGACCTTCTCCTTGAAAGTAATTCACTTTCTCGTTATTACCAAATGGATATAGAATAAGCATAATCGTGGATATAACCACTACTAATACTGCTATAATGAAACCAACAATTACTTTTCTATTTGTTGGTTTTTTCTGAAATGAATAATTTATTTCTGTCATTTGTTCCTCCTTGAAGTAGTTCATATGAAGTGTAGCTACTAGAATAATAGACGTAATGTATCCCTAGTTTCATATTAACATATAATTCGACAAAAAAAGAGCCATCCAACAGATGGATCTCTTTACCTATTATCAAAATCTATATGAAGCAAATTCATCTATCCCATTCAGCAAACGTATTTCTAAATCCATAAAAAGGACGAAAACCTTTGTTTTCATAATAGGCTTGAGAGGTGCTAGAAGCAAGCATTTCTACTCTAGTTATTGGATATAAGCTATGTACAAAGTATAGAAGCTCCTGCCCAACACCAATTCCCCTGTATTCTTGATCAATTAGTAATTCGCAAATATATATTGTTATCGATTGATCGGTGATTCCCCTAATATAGCCTATTATTTTATCATCAACCGTTGCAACATAAGCGATGTTCGAATGATTCCAAGCGGCTTTTGTATCCTCTTTTTTCTCCACTAGATTGCTCCAGTTTTCTTGTTCATTTAAGGCGTGAATCGATGAAAAGTCAGCCTCTTTATAGGAACGTATTTGAATTTCCAGCCCATTTTTTAACGTAATCATACTGTGTTACCCTTCTTTCCTTTTATAATATCTATGGAATCATAGAATCGAAGAATTAATAAAAGTAGTTCCCTATTTCAATAGACACTAAAAGCTACTATTATTTTTTGGGATATTATACCACACCAAAGCAAAAGGCGCTCCAAAAGGAACGCCCATTTTTTTATTTTTAAGGATTAGCTTTTTAACTTTTAGAAGCTCCAGTTGCTGGTCTATCAAGAACAATACGTGGAGCGGAAATTATTAAAAGAACAAGTACGATTGCACACAAGATTGTTGCTCCTAAGTAAGAACCACCGTTTACAATCAAGGAATTGATAAATGGTGACATTCCTTCTGGTGCATAGCTCGCCCAAATCGTTACTCCTGCGATAAAATGCCAAATATAGCGAGTAAAGCCACCTACTATAACAGCCAAAATAATTAAGCTGGTCGCTAATCCTTTTTGTTTCTTTTTTAAAGCATTTTGAATGGATGAAGCAAATAACCCTGCAAATCCAATACATGCAAATGCGAATAAGTATTCTAAAATAACCTGCCAAAAGCTTAATGCCTGTAGATCACCGACCACAATTTGTAAAACGCCCCATAAGAAACCTGCGATTGTGCTAGCTTTAAAGCCCCAGCGAAAAGCTACGATAAAAATAGGGACCATTGCAAAAGAAATCGATGTGTTAAAAACGGGAATGGATGGCAATAAATCTAAAATAAGTGCTATTGCAGCCATAATTGCCACTTCAATCATGACAACTAATTTCATATTTTTCATAAAAAAATCTCCTTTTTTCTGCAGACCAAAAGGAGAACTAACACGCGAAATGAATTATATAGCTTACTATATGAACTCTTCCCACATTCCTACGTTAGAATTAACTAACAGGTTCGAAGGGTCAGATCTATTGATCACTCTCAGCATTACGCTCCCCTTGTGGTTTGCTTATATGTAATTAAAATAATTATAGCATAAATAGTCCTTATAATAAGCATTTTTATTAAATACAGAATTTTCCCTTATTTCAAAGTGTGTTTGACAAACCAACACTCTTTAAACAGTATGTGTTACATTCAGATGCTTCGTGGCGGTAGTTCGCATTTTAACTACATATCCCATTAATAATAAGCCAATTGCTCCAAATAGGAAGAAACCTAAACTCATCGTAATGACAGACAGCTTGGTGCTAATTGTAATCGCAAGGCCTGCTAAAATCATCTGCCCTTGACCTATTAGTCCATTAACCGCCAGATAAGAACTTCGGTGATTTTCATTTACTAAATCAGCAAGAAGGCTTTGATTAATTGGTACATACATAAGTTCACCAATAGAAATAAACAACATCATAATAATAAGCCATACTGGCGAAGAAACATAAGATAGAATGCAATAACTAAATACAAATAAGCACATACCGATAAAATACTGTTTGTAGTCAGATAGCTTTTTCATCATCCAAGAAACAATTCCCACACAAAAAACAACGAGTAGTGTATTTTCCGCATGAAGAATTCCTACCATATTTACCCCGTTTAAAGTGATTAATCCTAAAAGAGAGGATTCTTCCATCGTATCCCTTAAGTGAATGGCAATGTAATTGGTTAAATGACTTTCAAACGAAAAGATAAGTAAACAAGAAAGCAAGTAAATCATATAAATTCGATCCTTTAATACATGATAATAACTTGACCAAATGGACGATGATACTACATTTTTCACAGAATTCTTTCTTTTTACAAGAGATTCTTTAATAAATAAATAGGTTACGAGACTAGATAAGAGAGAAACAGTGCCAACTAGCAAGAAGAAAAAAAAATGATAGTCTAAGAAGAAAAAAGCCCCTGTAATTGTTCCAAGTGCTGTTGCCAAATTTCCAAGCCAATACATGGCGGTAAAGACAAATTTCCGTTGTTCCATCTTTACTAAGTCATGAATCATTGCTGTGGAAGCAGGGAAAAACATGCCGTTAAATAACAAATTAATCATAAATAATCCAGCACTAATATAAGGAAGATTGATCCATGGGGAATTAACAATGGCAATAAAAAGATAGGTGATTCCTACACCTAATTCCGCCATTATCATCATTTTTCTTCTACCGACTTTATCCGCTAAATAACCGCCAATAAAGCCTCCGATAATGCCAGATAGTATAACAAAAATAACAAGTACTCCCGTAATCGTATTACCAATTAGTGAACTAAAATAAACCGCTATATAGGGAATAATGGCACTAGAAGAAAGGGCGGTCACGAATTGTAAGTACATGCGGATACGAAGGGAAGCATGTAATTGGTTAAATGTGTTCATCACTATATTCTCCTTCCATTCCAAATAGGCGGTACGCTTGATTCGTAAAAGCCTTAGTAAACATGGCGTTAGCCTGATCGGAATAGGTTAAACGTGCTCCCATCATAAAGGCTAGATATCCATAGCCAACTTCCCTCGGGTTACTTTTCGGTAAAAATCCTTTTTCCATTCCTATTTGGACAATTTCATGAATGTAACATAGGAAAAATTCAACAAACTCATCTAATGCATCAATCTCTGTAAACCTATCTGGCTGTCCAATCACATATTGTATGATGCGGAGCTCTTTTTCCATCTCCATAAATAGATTTAGATGATTACGAATCATTCCTTTTAATTTTTCTTCTGTTAATTCAGAAAGCTCTGCTTTGGTGTCATTAATATCATTTTTGAATACCTGAAGTGGTCTTTTTACACATTCCGTAAACAATGATTCCTTATTCTCATAATACGTAAAAACCGTTCCAAAGCTTACCCCAGCTTCAACAGCAATGTCTTTAATCGTCGTTTTACTAAAGCCGTTTTGCGAGAATAAACTTATAGCCGCTTTATATATATCTTCTTTCTTCTCTTGTGATCGTGGTTTTGCCATGTAAATCGCCCTCCTTTTTATTGATTGATTAATCAATCATATTCTATTAAAGAAAAGATTGGAAGTCAATATATATTCTGTGAATTTTCTAATTAATTAAGTTCAAGCTAAAAACTCCCTTCAGATTAGGGAGCTTCCAATCTATTCCAATTAGAAGATTTCATTTATAGCGAAAATAAATCTTCCAAACCCATTTTTTCTTTTCTTAATGAATGATACTCACAACTTGACGGTTTTGTTACATAATCTCTTTTCCATTCCTCCTGATAAAGTAAAATCTTTTTAATAGCACCTACAATAAAATAAACGTCCTCATTGCTCATCGTAGGATGTAGGGAAATTCGAACCCAGCCTGGCTTATGCGAAAAATCTCCCTCTTGTATTTCCTTGCTCAGTTCTTTGGATTGATCCTTCGTAATTGGAAGTAAATAATGTCCATATGGTCCAGCGCACGAACATCCCCCTCTTACTTGTATACCAAAGCGGTCATTAAGTAGTTGCACGACTAAGTCATAATGGATATCTTCACAAGTAATCGAAATAATTCCTAATCTATCGTCGTTTTCCTCTTCTAATATCCGAACCTTTTTTAATTTTTTCAGTTCCGTCATTGCTAGATGTACTAATTCCTTCTCCCTTTGCTCTATTCTTTCTATCCCCATTTCTTCTTTTAATTGAATACATAGTGCAGTTTTAATCGCCTGAAGAAATCCTGGTGTTCCTCCGTCTTCTCTTTCTTCGTCATCCTTTTTATATAGAATATCTCCCCACTCATTCGTGAAATCTACCGTTCCTCCCCCTGGGTGATCTGGTACACTCGAATAAATGAGATCTTTCGCCATTACTAATACTCCACTAGTCCCTGGACCACCTAAAAATTTATGTGGAGAGAAATAAACAGCATCCAATCGTTCCTCTTTATTATCAGGATGCATATTTATGGCTGCATAAGGTGCTGATGCGGCAAAATCAACAAAGCAATAACCTTTATGCTGGTGCATCATTTTCGCAAGCTCATGGTAATTTGTTTTTCTACCAGTAACATTAGAACACGCTGTAAATGCCCCTATTTTTAACGGGATGTCCTTATATTGTTCTAGCAAGGATTCTAAATGTTCTATATTTACATCTCCATTTTTATTCGGCTTTATCATAATGACATCTGCATTCGTCTCAAGCCAGGATAAATAATTCGAATGATGCTCCATATGAGTGACAAAAACTACAGCAATTTTCTCCTTCTTATAACAAGTATTCTTTAAGCCTATTATTCTTTGTAATTTATTGACCACTCCTGTCATGCCAAAACCATCAAATAATATAATGTCATTATCATCTGCATGAACATGTTTTTTGATGATTTGCTTTGCTTCTTTATATGCTTTTGTCATATATGTCCCTGTTATATTTGATTCAGTATGGGTATTAGCAACATATGGACCTAATTTATCTGTCATCTTTTCTTCAATAGTCTTATATAATCTGCCACTTGCTGTCCAATCCGCATATAGCAGCTTTTGGTTTCCGTAAGGTGTAGAAAAGGTTAAATTATTTCCAATAATATTATGCTTAATTTTTGAAAAATAGTGCTCCAATTTAGTATCATATTGGTATACAGACTCACCAACTTTAATTCTTATCAATTTAAAAATCCCCTTTCTCTCTCCTTCTTTAACCTATGTCAAAATAAGAAGAGAGGTTATTGCATTTCGAATAGTTTGAAAAAAATTCATAAGAAGGATGGAACATAACAAATGATTACCTTGCCTGATTATGCACTTGATTATATGGAGAATTTAAACCAGTCTGGACGAAGCAAACTTACATTAAAACAGTACGAATCTGACTTAAAGAAATTCTTTAGCTGGCTCGATATATACAAAGAAAATACTACATTCGAAACCATAAAAGCATTACGAGCTGATGACATTCGCGCATACTTTCATTATTTAAAGGATAAACAATTGTCACAAGCTACAATTCGCCGTCTTGCATCTGTATTAAGCCGTTTGATGATTTACCATCAATGTGTTTGTGCACATGAAATTCATAAACTAGCTGAAGCTGCCCCACTGCGTTCCCTAACTACAAAAGATTTTATTACAAGCAAAGAATATAATAAATTACTGAAATACTTACTTATAAAAGATATAGAGATTACCAAAAAATCAGCTAGGAACTACCTGCTGACAAGAAATTGGACAATCGTGTCTTTATTAAAAACCTTTGGCCTAACACCTATCGATGTACATAGCATCAAGATGAAGGATGTAAACCTAGCACAAGGAGAGCTTACCCTTAGCAGAGAGGAAGCTCCGTTAATCCTTCCTATTCCTCAAGATATAATGACAAAATTACGAGATTACTATTTTACTATCCCTGAAGCATTTCGCCCAAAATATTATTCCAATGATCCTGTTTTTATAGCTTTCAATAATATTTCCTATTCCTTCCAATATGATTATGATCGTCAAAAACCAAAAGCATTATCTGTTCGTGCAATTCAAGAAATGATTAAAGATGAAGTAAGAAGAGCAGGCTTACGAAAAATTTCAGCAGTGAATTTTCGAAATACAGCTATTTTAGAGACACTAGCATCAGGCGCAAGTGATGAGAAGATAATGCACCAATTTCATTTAACAAGTGAAGCGGCACTCAGAAGGTACAAACAATATTTACTGAATAACATGAATGATTGAATTTATAAAAAAAGATGGACCACCTATTTAAGTGGAGGTCCATCTTTTTCAATATTATTATTGCTGCGTTGCATCATTCTCTTCCCAGTATACCTTGCTGAAAATATCCGCAAATGCTTCAATGCTTCGATTTAATTCTGCTTGTGTATTGTCTATTCCACCTACTTCTAACAGAATTGCACGATCGGAGAAGTTTTGGTTATATACTCCATTTCCTTGATCCTTTCCTTTTAAAAATACGCCTCTAGATATTCCTGGATATTTCTTTTTTAATTCTGCATGAAGTTTTTCTGCAAATTCCTGATTCTTTTCATAGCCTTTATTGGCATCACCGATAATAAATAACAATTTTGCATAGCTCTTGCCATCTATAGTAGCAGTCGTTGTCTCCTTTCTTGCGGAGTCACGATGAATATCGATTAAATAATTTAAATGTTTATTTTCACTGACTGCAGCTGCAACCACATCTTTGGACATCGCATAGGAAGATGCAAAACTCCAACCTCTGTCTAATAATTTTTGATTAATATTTGTTTTATCTAATTGAACTCCAATTCCTTCATCTTTTAATAGACTAGACAATTTACTGCTCAATCCAACCACATTTGCCCTTTCATCGGAACTAACTGCTTCGTTTTCATTAGCATTTTTCAAAAGTGGTAAATAAGCTTCTAAATTATGCGTATTATAAAGCAATACTGTTTTATTCTTAGGCTCTGCTACTGGCGCCTTATTCTCTGGTGGTTTTTCTTCTTTCTCTACTTTTTCCTCGTCCACTTCTTTTGGATTTTTCATTAGTTCTTCCGATGGTGTCGATTCAAATGGTAGAGTTGCAAGGCTTGTCCCTTCTTCTGCGACAACTATTTCGGTATGAAAAAAAGTTAAAGCAGGTAATTCTCTTCCTAACAGTGTTCGCGTGTCATCTAACCGAATATTGGTTGCAATTTGAAACAGAATATTCCCAAGTGAAAGTCCTTTCCCATCTGATTTTGGAAAAAGATGATTCTCACTATGAAAAATCTCGGTGTAAATTTCTGTTGTATTCACTGACTTTAAAATACTTGCAACATTATCAGAAGTTAATTTGAAGGAAAAAATAGAGGTTGTTATTCCCCCAATAAGGATAAACATTAGGATGATTCCTAATATTGTTGTATTCAAATATTGGATTAATGTACGTGTTTTGGAGGTTTGCATAATAGGTACATCCCCTTTCTCTATACAGGTATATGCCTTTCTACTAAAAAATAGTCTTGTAATCTATGAAATATTTGATAGGGAATTGTAATTATGTTAATGAAGGATTTAGAAGTTTTATTATTTTATTGGATGCGTAAAATTATATTATAGGAGTTAAATTATTATATTGGATATATAGGTATTTTTATATTAAAAGGTCACTACATAAGAGAGATTTCCCAAAATGTAGTGACCTTTTTTCCTATTACTTTATAATATATTTACTGAAATGAAAAAAGAAATTCCGCTTCACATATCAATTCTCCAGCCACAGTAGCTTTTCCCTTTGCTTTCGCAAAGCTACTTTTCACCTTTTCTACCATGACTTCCATACATAGCTCATCACCAGGAAAAACAGGCTTTCTTATCCTTGAATGATTTATACCAGTTAAAAGGGCGAATTTATTATTATGCTTTTGTTCACTATGAATAGCTACTGCTGTAACTTGTGCAATCGCTTCAATGATAAGAACGCCTGGCATAATTGGATTTTTTGGATTTTGACCAGTTGCAAATGTATCTTCCTTATTAATTTGCTTAACACCTACAGCCATTTTCCCTTCTTTTAACTCTAATATTTCATCTACTAGAGGCAGAGGATACCGACTGAGTATATCCTTCACTATCTGTAGATTCATCATTTCTTTTCGCCTCTTTTATCTAATTCATTTTGTAATTCTGCCATGACTTCACTCAATTCTCTTGTTATATCAGAAGGATCTTTCTTTGTGCCATCCTCATTTTTCAAGGATATGGGATCACCAAAAATGACATGAATTTTCTTACCACTCAATAGTCCTTTTAAATCCGTTGGTCCGCTATAAGCCGCTGGTACAAGTGGAACTCTTGCCAAATTAGCAATAGTAGCAGCACCTTTTTTCAAAGGCACATCCTCTGAAGATCTTGTGCCACTTGGAAAAATTCCAACTATCTTCTTTTCCTTTAGCAGTTTAACTGGCGTTTTAATACTGCTTGGACCAGGATTTTCTCTATCTACAGGAAAGGCATTAATACTATGGAGAAATTTAGCTGCTTGTGGTTTAGCAAATAACTCTTTCTTAGCCATAAAATGAATCTCATTTGGTAGTAATGATGTACCCAGAGCCACCACGTCAACCCATCCAATATGCGAACAGGAAACGACATATCCAGTATCCTTAGGTAATTTATCTTTATTTATTACCTTTGTTCTCCCAAACGTTTTTAATACTACATTTGCAAATCTACTCGTAAATGCATACATTTTTCTTTCTCCTTTATGTACAAAATAACTTAATTTAATGTATGTGAACTTTCACTATATGTAAGATTTTTATAAAGACATAATCCTTTAACCAAAAAACAGTCGATTATTAAAACCATTATAATAAAATAATATCATCTACTATTAGTAGCAGATACTATATTTTTTCACTACGTACTTATTATATCTCATTATTCCTAAAAAAAATAGTATCTATCCACTACAAATAGGGACTATTCAAGTGATAAACGATTTATAAGGAAGCGTATTTCATGCTTTTTTTCTAAAAAAGAACATAAAAAAGAAGAAGGACTTCTACCTTCTTCTTTTCAAGGGCTTTTATACAGCAATCGAAGACAAAACAAGTCGTTTGATTGTATTTGCCACACCATGCTGATCATTCGTTTCTGCAATTTCAATCGAAGCATTTTTCACATCTTCTCTTGCATTTCCCATAGCAACTGGATATCCTACTTTTTCTAGCATCGACAGATCATTCATACTGTCACCCATTGCTACTATATCTTTTAATGCAATCCCTAAATGATTGGCTAATTTTACGAGTGCATTGCCTTTCGAAGCATCTTTATGTTCAAATTCAAAATTATACGTACCAGATGTAACGAGTGTGATGGACTGATCGTTTCTGAAAGTTTCCCAGCCCGCGTCTAACTTCTGTTTATCAAAGGAAAATGCCAATATATTATATACATGAATAGCTGGATTTTCTATTTCCTTATAGCTGTCTATAAAGGAAAATCCAGTTTGCGAAAATTGAATAACTGCATGCTTCTCTAGTTCTGCTCTACTAATATCAGGATTAGCTGTACACAGTCGGTCAAGCTCTATTTCAATTAATTGTCTTCCTCGTTGTGGGGAATACAAATAATCGTCACTGAATATCTCATAATAGTAATCTCTTTCTTCTAACCATTGGAGAAGCCTCATCGCTTTTGGTTTATCCATAGGTAGATGATCAAAACGATTACCCGCTGGATCATGAATCGTTGCTCCGTTCGCTGCAATTACCCATGTCTTTAAACCAGTATCTTTAAAAATTTCCATCACATCTGGATAGTTTCGGCCAGTTGCTATAATAACTTCTATCCCTCTTTCTTGTGCTATTTTCAAACTTTCGAGGTTTTCTGGGCTGATTTTACTTTCATGGTTTAAAAGAGTGCCATCTAAATCCGTCACGATACATGTAATCATTCTTCTCCATCCTTTCTATTTGCCACTATTAATTCCACATTATTTTCATTTAATAATTGAATAAACGATTCTTCTGGTTCTTTATCTGTAATAAAGAGATCAATATCGGAAAGCTCAGCAAATTGATAAAAATCGGTAATGCCAATTTTGCTATTATCTCCTACTACAATCACTTGTTTTGCTTGTTGCATCATTTTCTTTTTTACTGCCCCATCTTCTTCATCTACGATTGTTAGTCCTTTTTCGGAAATTCCAACAATCCCAATAAAAACTTTGTCTACATAATATTTATCCAATCGTTGAATAACAGAGTTACCATATAAATAGCGATGTTCTTTCTGCATTACTCCACCTAATAAGTGAATTTTTGGCAATTGTTTATCAGATAGAATATCAGCCAAATTAATAGAGTTTGTAATAATAGTACATTCTTGATTAATAAAATTTCCCATTGCTTGAACAGTGGTAGAGGCATCCAAAATAATATGATCATTCTCCCGAACAAAAGATGCAGCTAGTTTACCAATCGCTTTTTTTTCTTCTGAAACAGCTTTTAATCGATTATGGTAATTATCAACTTTCCGATGAATTTTCGGTAATAACGCACCGCCTCTTGTTCGAATAATCGCCTGCTCTTCTTCTAGCTTCACTAAATCTCGCCTAGCTGTATCCCGTGACACGTGAAACAGCGTACAAATTTCATCCACTGTTATTTTTTGATGCTTATTTAAGTAACTGACAATGTCTACTAATCTTTGCTCTTGTGCCATATGATCCCCCAAAGTTCCATTCTTCTCTTTAATAATAAGTCATTCACTTAAATATTTCCACTATAATAAGTAAATTATAAGTAAAATAATTATTAACACTTAAAAAAATACGCAAATGAAAGCATTAGCTTCTATTTGCGTATTTTTTACTTAATTCCTTTCTAACCATTGAATTGTCCCATTTATTAATTCATTAAACTGACTAGCGGATGAAAAAGTATGTTTGCCATTTTCAATAAGTAATCCTTCAACCGTCCCCATTTCACGTTGTAAATACTTATTTTTGTAATCATTCATATAGTGATAGGGGATATCCTGATCTGCAGAACCATGTGCTAATAGGACGTCTCCAGAAAAAGAGTTGCAGGTTTCTAACGGATGATATTCTGATAATGATTCAAAATATGTTTGATAAAAGGAATAACCATTAAAATCAACCACTTCTTTTTCTGCTAATTCCCTCAGCCTCTCCTCTCCAAATATTCGTTTAATATCAAATGCTGGATTTCCGACAGCAGCCCATTGAATTAGACGGCTAACTCGCATGTCATTAATGGCTGTTAATAATGCGACAGCTCCACCAAGACTATGTCCCAATAAAATAAGTTCTTTTATCGGAAGCTCATTATACGCAAATTTTATGATTGCTTCTGTTTGTTCGATTAAATCAGACAACCGATTACTACCATATTCACCACTAGATTCTCCACACCCTTTATAATCAAAACGAATCACCAAGTAACCTTTTTCCGTAAGTAGATTACTTGTTTTAACAAATAATCTGTCTACTCCTACTCTACTACCAATTAATCCATGACATATAATCACAGTCTTATATTCATCATAGGTTTCTTTAGGATAATCAATAGAAAGTACGATATGTTCATCCTTCCATTTAATCGTGTTCACCTTTGTCATTTCCGTTCCCCCTAATTACCATTTATAATTATTTATTATATATTATTCCTACCTGTTTAGTAAGTTTAAAACGTTAATTTTCTGAATTCTTTTTCACTTAATTCACAAAGCCTTCCTTTTTTTACTTTCATTCCAGTTAGAAAAAGCATATAATTTCACATACCAATCAGGTAAAATAGAATAGATGCGTTCCATCAAAAATGATCTACATAAAGGAGATTCCTATGTATTATATTGATTATCATCACCATTCCAATCATTCATTTGATTCGAAAGCGGTAATGATGGAAATTTGCCAAGAAGCACTAAATAAAGGGATAAAGGAGATTTGTTTTACAGAGCATTTTTCCGTTAATCCAGAAGCACCAACTTATGGTCATATGATTTGGAAAGAGTACCTTTCAGATATCCAAAAATGCCAGACTACATATGAAAATCAACTTGTTATAAAGGTAGGGGTTGAATTATGCGAGCCACATTTAATGCGAGAACAGTATAAAGCGGCATTATCCTCCATTCCATTTGACTACATACTTGGCTCTGTTCATAATCTTTCTGGCTTTACCCTTAGAAAATACATGCATGCACACCCAGAAAGAGATATTTATCTCGATTATTTTAAAGAGATGCATGCATTAGTTTCCTATGCAGATATTGACGTACTTGCACATTTTGATTTAATGAAAAGATATGCGCATACTACAAGAGGAATTTATCACTTTCCAGACTATCAAGATATCATAACTTCCATCTTACAGATAGCAATTAATAGAGGAATTGGATTAGAAATCAACACTTCTGGTTGGCGTACAAGTCTAAATGAATCCTTGCCTTCTATAGAGGTTTTAAAGCTTTATCGTGAATTGGGTGGGGAGCTACTAACGATTGGATCAGATTCCCATAAAAAAGAAGATGTTGGAGTAGGTTTTACACAAGCTATTAATATAGCAAAAGAAGCAGGTTTCAATGCTTATTATACATTTGAAAAAAGAAAACCAATTCGCATTCCTATGTAAATGTAATGGAAAATTATTTTGTATAAGAAAAGTGTCCAAAATTTTTTGGACACTTTTCTTATACAAATTTGTCTTTCTATTAGATATAAGAAACAATAAGTTCTGCTTTTCCATTTAATTCAAAGGTACCGAATTTATTTGGCAACAAGAAATGATCGCCTTTTTTGAAAGCAAAATCTTTCCCATCCTTTTTAAGAGAACCATCTCCCTCAATTACACTGCATAATAAGAAGGCTTGATCTTGCTCTCTTGTTTCGTTTCCATCTAACGCCCATTTTTCCACTGTAAAATAGTCGCATGAAACAAAATTCGTAATCTCCATATTTCCTTGCTTTTCAACAGATGGAGAAGTCGCTGCTAATTGATGAGGAACAGTCGTAACATTGATTGATTGCTCAATATGTAGCTCCCTTGTATTCCCTTCACTATCTTTACGATCATAATCATATACACGATAAGTTGTATCGGAATTTTGTTGGGTTTCAAGAATAATGATGCCTTCTCCAATTGCGTGAATCGTTCCACTTGGTACAAAGAAGAAATCGCCTTTCTTTACAGGAACTTTGTTTAATAACTCATCCCATTTATTTTCAGCTATCATCTC